>NZ_JBYTEF010000001.1:4532500-4922500 GCF_058792335.1 Bacillus sp. CPT56D-587-MTF
TTTCTTTTTTTATATCATATACTTAAACGAAATATCTCTTTCATGTATGAGCAATTCCTACATATATTTTATATAAAGTTACTCTATCAAAAGACGTTTCTTTCTATAATAAGCGTTTTATTCATATAGCATATCATACAGGGAGGAATATATATGGACTATACCGATTTATTAATCAAACTAGGTCTCTCGGCTATTTTAGGATTTGCCATTGGTTTAGAACGTGAATTAAAACGGAAACCACTTGGTTTAAAAACGTGTTTAGTTATTTCTATTATTAGTTGCCTCCTAACGATTGTTTCTATTAAAGCAGCTTATAACTTACCACATACCGATCATATGAATATGGATCCACTTCGACTTGCCGCTCAAATTGTATCAGGAATTGGTTTTTTAGGTGCTGGCGTAATTTTAAGAAGAGGTAACGATAGCATTGCAGGGCTCACGACTGCCGCTATGATCTGGGGTGCTTCTGGTATTGGTATTGCTGTTGGGGCCGGATTCTATATTGAAGCGATATTCGGAATGTGTTTCCTTATGATTGGTGTCGAACTTATACCACTCGCGATGAAATATGTAGGCCCTAGATCATTTCGTCAACGTGATATCGCTGTGAAACTTGTTGTACGAAATATGGACAATATCCCAATCGTAATTGAAGAAATAAAAGAAATGGATATAAAAGTTAAGAATATGAAGCTTAAAACATTAGAAAACGGTTCTCACTATTTACATCTTAAACTATCCATTGATCAAAAAAGACATACTGCTGATGTTTACTATGCTCTCCAGCATCTTGAAAGTGTCCAACAAACTGAAGTGGAAAGTATGTAACGTAAAACAAACTCTCTTTAATTAGAGAGTTTTTCTTTTTTCTATAATGGCAACAATGAATGTAGTCCTACAAAGTAAGGAGGAATAGGCAATTGAAATCCCGTCCGAATTTAGTAGATACATTTCGTGATTCCATTATTTTTCGTTTAATTTGTTTTATTATTGTACTGACTGCTTTTTCCGGTTTTCTTATACATAGATTAGAACCTTTTCATTTCACTACATGGTTTGACGGAATTTGGTGGTCAATCGTTACCATTTTTACAGTTGGATATGGAGACTTTGCTCCCCATACGACGATAGGAAAACTAATAGGTATAAGTATTATTTTATTAGGAACTGGCTTTTGTTCTTATTATATGGTGCTGTTTGCTACTGAAATGATTAATAAACAATATATGAAAATTAAAGGTGAAGAAGCCGCTACTTCTAACGGTCATATGATTATCGTTGGCTGGAATGAGCGCGCAAAACATGTTGTAAAGCAAATGCACGTATTACAACCAAACCTTGATATCGTTTTAATTGATGAAACACTTTCTTTACTCCCAAAACCATTTCATCATTTAGAATTTATAAAAGGTTGTCCGCATCACGATCAAACTTTATTAAAGGCCAATATTGCAACGGCACACACCATATTAATAACAGCTGATAAAGAAAAAAACGAAAGCTTAGCGGATACACAGTCCATTTTAAATATTTTAACTGCAAAAGGGCTCAACCCAAACATTCACTGCATCGCTGAACTTCTTACTTCTGAACAAATACAAAATGCAACGAGAGCTGGCGTGTCAGAAATTATAGAAGGAAATAAATTAACGAGCTATGTATTTACCGCTTCTCTTTTATTCCCTTCCATTTCAGGTGTACTATTTTCACTTTACGACGAAATCTCTGATAATAAATTACAACTGATGGAGCTTCCATCGTCCTGCACCGGACAAACTTTTGCCAATTGTAGCTATACTCTTTTAAAGCAAAACATTCTCTTACTAGGTATAAAGCGCGACGAACAATATATGATTAATCCAGTTCATTCCTTTGTTCTCATTGAAAGCGACATACTCATTGTTATTCACCATTAGTAAAATGTTTTTCTAGTTCTTGCATGAGCACTTTCCCAATATTGATATATTTTCTTTTCACATCTCCATCTGGATCTTTCGGCTCAGCAAATTGATCCATTCCACTCGTTCCAGCTGTTAAAGTATTCACATTATCATCTAGTTCGTCTTGATATACGTGCGAAAGAATATACGGCGTTCCAAGACGAACTATTACGCCTGGTACATCTAGTTCTCCATCAATGGCTGTAAATGGAACTCGTAAAAATTGATACCCATCTTCTTCATCAATTTTGTAATCGAAGCATCCTTTATCATAATCCCAATTACCACCAATGCTATATCCAAGTGGTTTCATAATCTCTTCTAACTTATATAACGCATATGTACGTCCTTCTAAATTTGATTGAATCGGAATCAAGCCCATCCCTCCTAGACTTTTCCTTTAGCATACCCACTTTAGTTTGAATATACTGATGGACTTTTCGATAAAATAATAAAAAGCGACCGGAATCCGGTCGCTTTTTATTATTTTAAACGCTCTTCTAATTCTGCTTTTAATTCTTCAAATCCTGGTTTACCAAGTAAAGCAAACATGTTTTTCTTGTATGCTTCTACTCCAGGTTGGTCAAATGGATTCACGCCTAATAAGTAGCCGCTCATCGCACATGCTTTTTCGAAGAAGTATACAAGGTAACCGAATGTGTACTCATTTAATTCAGGAATATTTACGATTAAGTTTGGTACTCCCCCGTCGCTATGTGCAAGTAATGTACCTTCGTATGCTTTTGTGTTTACGAAGTCTACAGTTTCACCAGCAAGGTAGTTTAATCCGTCTAAATCGTTTTCTTCTGATTCGATTGTTAGTTCATGTGTAGATTTACCTACTTTAAGAACTGTTTCAAATAAGTCACGACGCCCTTCTTGAACGTATTGACCTAATGAGTGTAAATCAGTTGAGAAGTTTGCTGAAGATGGGAAAATACCTTTTTGATCTTTTCCTTCACTTTCACCAAATAACTGTTTCCACCACTCAGCGAAGTATTGAAGTGCTGGCTCATAGTTAACAAGCATTTCAATTGTTTTTCCTTTATTGTATAAAGCGTTACGAACTACTGCGTATTGGTAAGCTGGATTTTCTTCTAGTTCTGATGTTCCGAAGTCATCATGACCAGCAGCTGCACCTTTCATCATCTCTTCAATATTTAAGCCACTTACTGCGATTGGTAATAAACCAACTGGCGTTAATACAGAGAAACGACCTCCAACATCATCTGGAATAACAAATGTTTCGTAACCTTCGTTATCAGCTAATGTTTTTAATGCACCACGCGCTTTATCTGTAGTTGCATAAATACGTTTGCGAGCTTCTTCTTTTCCATACTTTTCTTCTAATAACTTACGGAAGATACGGAATGCTAGCGCTGGCTCTGTTGTTGTACCTGATTTGGAAATAACGTTAATAGAGAAGTCTTTACCTTCTAATACGTCCATTAAATCTTTCATATAAGTGGAGCTAATGTTTTGTCCAACAAATAGCACTTGTGGAGTTTTACGTTGTTCTTTAGAAAGCGTGTTGTAGAAAGAATGGTTTAACATTTCGATTGCTGCGCGTGCTCCTAGGTAAGAACCACCAATACCTACAACAAGTAAAATGTCAGAGTCATTTTTAATTTTTTCTGCGCATTTTTGAATGCGAGCGAATTCTTCTTTGTCATATTGAAGCGGAAGGTCTACCCACCCAAGGAAATCGTTCCCAGCTCCAGTTTTTTCGTGGATTGCGTGATGTGTTACTTTCACTGCATCACGTAAATAAGTGATTTCATGTTCACCGATGAAGGATAACGCTTTAGAATAGTCGAACGTTACATGTGTACTCATCTTTTTCCCTCCAATTATGGATATGTATTTCTGTATTCACTTTAGCGAAACTGAAGTTGTAAATCAAGCGATTAGGCAATTGTAAACGTAACCAATATATATTTTTTAGAAAAAGTTCATTTTTTGCATAAAAATTCGTATTTTTCGGTATAGATGTATATACATCCTTTTCTAAACATTTTTTATGTATAAAAACAACATAACTACCCCATTCTATAAAAGAGTTAATTAACTCATCGCTTGCTCATGCTTCACAATTAAGGGGGGCTTTTTCATGAGTACTTTGCAACGTATCGCATTAGTCTTTACTGTAATTGGCGCTGTGAACTGGGGACTAATCGGGTTTTTCCAGTTTGACTTAGTAGCAGCCATTTTCGGTGGACAAAATTCAGCTCTTGCACGTATTATTTACGGCATCGTTGGTATATCTGGGCTTATCAACCTTGGTTTACTGTTTAAACCATCTGAAAATCTTGGTACGCACCCAGAAACAAACGAAATTCGATAATCAGTATGTCCTTTCACCTCCGACATACGAATATGATTGCATGCAATCATATTTGCAAATATATATCATAAGATAAAGTAAAAGAGGAACGCTCATATGCGTTCCTCTTTTACTTTGTTAACTCGGACTCTTCAATCCATTCTGCCAACTTTTCTCGCAGCGTATTAAATCCGTTTTCAGATGGGTTCGGTATAAGAATCCTTCCTTGTTTTCTTTTCGCCGCTTTTAACGATAAACTCATTTTTCTGTGCTCTTCATCAATTGAAAGTACCTTTACTTCTACTGTATCGCCGACCTTTAAAAAGTCATGAATATCCTTTACATATCCATTTGTAATTTCAGATATATGCACAAGTCCTTGTGTTTCTGCATCTAACGCTACAAACGCACCGTAATCTTGAATTCCAGTCACTTTCCCTGTTACAACCACTCCTGTTGTATATTGTTCTGACATATGAAACACTCCCATACGTTTACCATTCTCTCTACAATTATAGAGAGCAAAGCAGATATATTTATTTTAAATATCCGATTGGTTAGTACGCATTCTAGATAACAATATCTAGAATGCGCATACCTTATATTAGTAAATTATACCACTATGACAGAACTCATTCAAAATTCATGAAAAATTTCCCTTAAAGAAGTATAATTCTCCAATATTGGGATAGACTACTAACACATGGCTTTCTAGTATTCCCCCCCTTTTATGGACAAAACGTATTACGTTTTGTCCTTTTTTTATTTTCAACAAACCGTTCCATTCTCTTCATTGCTTCCATAAGTTGTTCAAGCGACGTCGCATAAGAACAACGAATAAACCCTTCACCACTTTCGCCAAATACGCTACCAGGGACAACAGCTACTTTTTCTTCCAGCAATAACTGTTCTGCAAATTCCGCTGAAGATAATCCTGTTGAAGATATAGAAGGGAAAACATAAAATGCTCCGCCCGGCACATGACACGTTAAGCCCATTTCATTGAAAGATGTCGTCATAAAATTACGACGCTTCTTATAACTATCTCTCATCCGAATTACTTGATCATTCCCCGCACGCAACGCTTCAAGTGCTGCGAACTGAGACATCGTCGGTGCACACATCATGGAATATTGGTGAATTTTGAGCATCAATTCTGAAAACTGAACAGGAGCTGCAATCATACCGAGACGCCATCCTGTCATCGCAAATCCTTTTGAAAATCCTGAAATTAAAATCGTATGCTCGCGCATATTTTTAATACTCGCGAAACTTGTATATGCTTCGTCATATACAAGCTCTGCATAAATTTCATCAGATAATACAATTAGATTGTACTTCTCAACAATCACTGCTATTTCTTCAAGCTCGGATTTATTTAGCATTGCACCTGTCGGGTTATTTGGTGAACAAAGCAAAATCGCCTTTGTTTTCGCTGTAATAGCTGCTTCAATTTGTTCTGGTTGTACTTTAAACTCGTTTTCTAGCTTAGTCTCCACAGGAACCGGAACTCCTCCAGCTAATGTCACAAGTGGTGCATAAGAAACGAAGCTTGGTTCAACAATGAGCACTTCATCATCAGGATTTATAATGGCACGCATCGCTACATCTAACGCCTGGCTCGCTCCAACTGTGACAATGATTTCATCACTTGGATCATAAGATACTGCAAATTGTTTTTTTAGATACTTTGCTATTTCTTGACGGAGCTCCAATAATCCTGCATTTGCTGTATATGACGTATACCCTTGTTCCAAAGAACGAATACATGCTTGCCTTACATTCCAAGGGGTAACAAAATCCGGCTCTCCTACCCCGAGGGAAATAACACCTTTCATATTTGCTGCTAAATCAAAAAATTTTCGAATACCAGATGGTTTTAAAGATTCTGCTGATCTAGATAGTTCAAATTGCTTCATGGTGTCACCACAATTCGCTTATCATCATCGTCTTTTTCATAAATAACGCCCTCATGTTTATACTTCTTCAAAATGAAATGAGTAGTTGTAGAAACGACAGATTCAATTGTTGCTAATTTCTCAGAAACAAACATCGCTACTTCCCCCATCGTTTTACCTTCTAATGTAATAGAAAGATCATATGTCCCTGACATTAAATAAACGGATTTCACTTCTGAATAACGATAAATTTGCTCAGCAACCGCATCAAACCCAACGCCGTGCTTTGGCGTGACTTTCACATCGATCATTGCCGTTAAACCTGTATGTTCTTTCACTTTCGTCCAATCGATATGTGTTACATAATCCACAATAATCTTTTCATTTTCTAATCTCGCAACCATCTTCTTTACTTCTTCTACTTCTATATTTAACAGCTTCGCTAATGTATCTACAGATAATCGACTACTCTTTTCAAGACAAGCTAATAATTCTAATTCTTTTTCTGTCACCATATAAATCATCCTTCCTTTTCGTTTGTGTCTAAATTATACAAATACCCTTTCCAGTTTGAAAAGAAGATTTTTCTATTGAATTATGTCAAAATAAAGTGAAACTTTAATCAGCGGAAAAATGCGTGATAAAGCGAAAGGGGATGGAACCGTGAAACCAAAAATTTATATTGCTGAACCAGTTCCAACATTTGTAGAAAACTATTTATCAGAACACTGTGATTATGAAAAATGGGAGCAAAATGAGAAAGTACCTCGTGATGTTCTATTAGAGAAAATACAAGATAAAGATGGGTTATTAAATTTCGGATCTGCTATTAATGAAGAATTACTGACAGTGGCTCCTAACTTAAAAGTAGTGAGCAACATTTCTGTTGGTTACGATAATTTTGATTTACAAGCGATGAAAAATCGAAAGGTTATCGGAACGAATACACCATACGTATTAGATGATACAGTAGCTGATCTCGTTTTCGCCCTTATGCTATCAGCTGGGCGCCGCGTTTGCGAACTCGATTCTTACGTAAAAAATGGTGAATGGAACGCTGAAATCGGAAAAGAACACTTCGGACTAGATGTACACCATAGCACAATTGGTATTATCGGTATGGGCCGAATTGGAGAAGCCGTTGCAAAACGAGCAAAATTCGGATTTGATATGAATGTTCTTTACTATAACCGCCGTCGTAAAGAAGAAGCTGAACAAAAATTCGATGCTACATATTGTGATTTACAGACGCTACTGAAGCAGTCTGACTTTATTGTTCTTCTTACTCCATTAACAGATGAAACATATCACCTTATCGGAGAAAAGGAATTTTCATTAATGAAAGAAACAGCAATCTTCATTAATGCTTCTCGGGGGAAAACAGTAGATGAAGAAGCGTTAATCCATGCTCTAACAGAAAAGAAAATCTTTGCAGCAGGCATCGATACTTTTACACAAGAGCCAATTCAAAAAGATAATCCACTCTTATCATTACAAAATGTTGTGACTTTACCGCACATCGGATCTGCAACATTAAAAACTCGTCAGCAAATGGCCATGACCGCCGCTGAAAATTTAGTTGCAGGATTACAAGGAAAAACACCGCCTAATATTGTGCGCGGGTAATACTGAATAAACGAAAGGCAAGATGACATCGTCATCTTGCCTTTTTTTGTTAACATATTTTCTTCTTCCTTGGAGATGATATGAACAAAAATCAATGGAGTGACAAAAAATGAATCATAAATATACTTGTCCTTATTTCACTTTTTCCACTCGCGGCACTACTGTTCATTACGAATTGTATGAACATGATAATAAAACAGAACGCCCTACTTTCGTACTCGTTCACGGCTTTTTATCTTCCTCATTCAGTTACCGCCGTCTCATTCCTTTACTAGCGAAGGAAGGAACAGTCATTGCTCTTGATTTACCACCGTTCGGAAAAAGTGATAAGTCTCATCTGTTTAAGTATTCTTATCACAATTTAGCAACGATTATTATTGATTTAATTGAACATTTATCTCTCTCAAACATTGTATTAGTTGGGCATTCTATGGGTGGGCAAATTTCTCTCTATGTAAACCGTATACGTCCTGAACTCATTTCAAAGACGATTTTACTATGTAGCTCGAGCTATTTAGCGCGCGCAACCTTACCTTTACTATACTCTTCTTATTTACCGTTCTTTCATTTATACGTAAAGAACTGGATTATACGGCGCGGCATTGTTCATAACTTAATGAATGTCGTTCATGATCACTCATTAATTGACGATGAAATGAAAAAAGGTTACTCCGCTCCTTTTTATGACAACCGTATATTTCCCGCTTTAACTCGCATGATACGAGACCGTGAAGGTGACTTATCTTCAACTGAATTACAAAAAATCGAAACACCTATCCTACTCATTTGGGGTGAAAAAGACCGCGTCGTCCCTGTACATGTAGGTCATCGTCTACACAAAGATTTACCGAATTCGAAATTTATTTCTTACGAAAACACAGGACATTTACTACCTGAAGAAAAACCGGAACATGTTTATGAAGAAATTATGGCTTTTTCTGCGCAGTAATATAAAAAGGCTGTCGGAAATTCCGACAGCCTACAATGAACAACTTCCGCCTTCTTTTATTACAAGTAATTCCACAGCTAACTTCTCACATTTTTCAAGCGCAGGTACTTCCTCAAAAGACATAAAGTATATATGTTGAATCTTCTTTGCGATGTATTTTGGATCGTCAAACACACTTATGACGTTCACAACATCGCTCGCTTCTGTTTCATAAAACTCCGGTCCCATTTGAAACGGATCCCAATTCTTCACAACCTCTATCATCTTTTCATATGTACCCATTCGCTTCCCGCCTTTTCACTTTTTAATACTTTTCTTTATCCTATCACATCAGCTATTCTATAAGAAGAGAGAGAACTTTCATAACTTATTGGTTTTACAGAAGAAGGGAGCAAACTTATGCAACTATTTCATAAAGCAATCAATCGACGTGGAACGCATAGTATAAAATGGGATACATATAAAAACGAAGAACTTATCCATGCTTGGATTGCTGATATGGATTTTGAAGTACCAAAACCAATTCAAACTGCCTTAAAACAACGAATCGAACATCCGATTTTTGGCTATACACTTCCTCCCGAAAATATTGGGAATATTATTTGTAACTGGACAAAACAACAATACGATTGGGATATTCAAAAAGAATGGATTGTCTTTAGCGCCGGAATCGTTCCAGCTCTTAGTACGAGCATACAGGCTTTCACAAAAGAAAACGAATCCGTTCTCGTACAACCACCTATTTATCCTCCATTTTTCGAAATGGTCACAACAAACAACAGACAGTTATACGTGAGTCCATTACAGAAACAAAATGATACATATGTGATAGACTTCAAGCATTTAGAAAAGCAGTTTCAGCAAGGCATCAAACTCATGCTTCTTTGTAGCCCTCATAACCCAATCGGGCGCGTTTGGACGAAAGAGGAACTTGTGCAGCTCGGATCGTTATGTACTAAATATAACGTAATCGTTGTGGCGGATGAAATTCATTCCGATATTATTTACGCAGATCATAGACATACACCGTTCGCTTCTTTATCTGAAGAATTAGCAGCTCGCACGATTACTTGTATGGCTCCAAGTAAAACATTTAATATCGCTGGATTACAAGCATCGATTATTATCATTCCAAATGAAAAACTCCGTCAAGCCTTTACATCTATCCAATATAGACAAGGCTTCCACGGATTAAATATCTTCGCTTATACAGCGATGCAAAGTGCCTATACAGAATGTAATGATTGGCTAAACGAAATTCGATTATATATAGAAGATAATGCTCAATTTGCTTGTGAATATATTAAAACTCACATACCTGCTCTTTCCGTAACGAAGCCAGAAGGTAGCTTTTTATTATGGATTGATTGTTCTCGTCTAAAGCTTTCTCAAAACGAGCGTACTGCATTACTTGAGGAAAAAGGAAAAATCATTGTTGAACCTGGTGAGAAATATGGGTTAGGTGGCGAAGAACATATTCGAATTAATATCGGCTGTCCACGATCTGTTTTAGAAGAAATTTTAAACAGACTGCGTCATACGTTTTCATAATAAGAAAGGAGTCTGTCCCCCTAATCATTCTTGGACAGACTCCTTTGTAATATTTTGTCGGTAAGTCGATATATTTCAAGTTACGGTCGATATATTCCAATAATCGCCGATATAATTTGAGTTACAGTCGATATATTCCAATAATCGCTGATATATTTTCAATTACATTTCACAAAGAAAGCTACCATTCACGGTAGCTTTTACTTTTTCTTCATATCCGATGCTTTTTTTACAATTACGCCACAAGCAATTCGATCCCCTGATTTACCTGTCGGTTGAGTCATACCATCATCAGGGTTTTCTGTAATAATAATAGACGCTCCATCTTTTCTATGAATCGTCGTTTTTCCTTCTTCAAGTGTGATGTGAGGTGCACCGATTTCCGCTTTAATCTTTCCAGAACCATCTGCAACTACGTTCGGTAAATCACCGTTTTCTGCACCCTTCGGATTAAGAAGACCATGTTTTTTATCATCAGGATTAAAATGATTCCCGGATGATTCAAAACGAGGTGCCTTACACTCTCCAATTTCATGTACATGTAGTCCGTGTGGTCCTGGCGTGAAACCTTCTCCTTTAATCGTAATTTTCACGCCACTTGTTTGCTGCACTACTTTCGCAGTCCCTACTTCATCTCCTGAAGCATTATGTAATTTCACTTCAATTTCTTTCGGCTTTCCTTGGTCACAACCTGCCATCAGAAATAATAAACAACAACTGAAAAAAAGCCGTTTCTTCATTTTATTCCCTCCAAAATATATTCTGCCCTTAGATTGTCCGAGCATAGAGGGAAACATACAAAAATGCATTACTGTTTCTTTTCAGCTAATAGTTTTTCTTCAACTTTCTGCAATCGCTCTGCTTCTCTTTTTGATACACGAATAAACATACGCCACGTGGCAATAGCACCGATAATAAATAGAACGCAAACAATCCCTGGAATAATATATTCTGTTTTATCTTCCGGAAAATATAAAGGCATCATATAGAACACTCCTTATTATAGGATTTATAAAACATCAGAATTTTCTGTTATATCATTTTAAATTATAGTGGAACCTATCCATATTCTCAAGGGGCGTTCTGAAAGCAAATGATTTCTTTGACTCCTTCTCCTACTTTCCTTACTATAAACTTGAGGTGAAAAATATGAGAGAAACATTTGAAATTGGCGAAATCGTTACTGGTATTTATAAAACAGGAAAATACATCGGCGAAGTTACAAATAGCCGCCCTGGCAGTTACGTCGTAAAAGTATTAGCTGTTTTAAAACATCCGGTGCAAGGTGACTTACATAACGTAAAACAAGCTAACGTACCATTTTTCCATGAAAGACGCGCTTTAGCTTTCCGTGAACAGACGAACATTCCAGAGCAAATGGTGAAAAAATATGAAGGAGAAATTCCGGATTATACCGAGTCACTAAAATTAGCATTAGAAACTCAAATGAATTCATTTTCTGAAGATGATTCACCTTTTGCAGAGCGTAGTCTAGAAACATTACAACAGTTAAAGAAAGACTACAAACTCTAAAAAACAAAACGACCAAATTACATAATGTGCAATTTGGTCGTTACTGTGTGCTCACTTTCTTTAACACTTTTGAAAAATCAACAAGTTCTCCTAATGTTGGAGGTGCTGGCTTTACTAAATACTCTTTATCTTTTTCTACTAGTTTAAAAATATTGTACGTCGTCATCGCATCATCAAGCGCACAATGATGCTTCCCTGTCCCTACTTTTCCATACGCCTCAATTGCTTTCCATAATCCTGTTTGATTTCTTTCTCCAAAAAACTTCTTATACTCAAGCGATAAATCACGACACTGTCCGAAGAATGGAAAAGCTATCCCTGCCATTTCACAATTATGTTTCAGCACTTTCATATCCATATTTCCCCACGTTACAATTGTCGGTTTACATTTCGTTTCGTATTCTGCAAGCTTCTTAACGAGTTCAGGAAATGAAATCCCTTTATCCACGACTTCTTGTTTTATTCCTAAAAACTTCTTACATCGATCCGTTAAAGAAGGAAATGTTTTCGGCCTGACATGTGATGAATACGTATCTTCTACCTTACAGCCAGCAACTGAAACGAGTCCTACCTCAATAATCTCTGGAAAAAATCCTTTCGGTTTCTTTCTATGCTGGGGCATCGTAAACTCAAAGTCTAAAAATAAAAATCGTTGTTCATCCATACGATCCCTTCCTTATCATTTTTGTCATTCCTTTCTATTTGAAACTCCTACACGAACAAGCTCGAATGCTAATTCCATTTTAAATATTCAGATTGGATGTATCTTATATATATGTCAAATGCCCACAAATATTTTAAAAAATAAGAAAAAATGACCTATGCAGAAAATATGACAAAATCTCTCCTTTCATTTACATCCGCAGTTTTTCTACTTTATAATGACGTTATGTGTGTTTCATCTAGTTAATATTTGACACACTAAGAAAAATGAATGAAAGGAGATGAGATTTTTGCACGAAACAACGCAAGAACTCGCTAACTGGCAGTATTATTTTGCTATCGCAGTCTTTTTAATTACATATGCCATTATTATTTCTGAAAAAATTAATCGCGCTGTCATCGCACTTCTCGGTGCAGCATTCATGGTAATTGTGGGGGTCGTCGATTTACATAACGCCTTTACGAAACATATTGAATGGGGAACGATTACGCTACTCATCGGTATGATGATTTTGGTGAACATTACGAGTAAATCAGGTGTTTTCCAATACGTTGCCATTAAAGCAGCAAAAGGGGCACAAGGAAATCCAATTAAAATTTTAATTTCCCTTTCCCTACTTACCGCGCTTGGCTCCGCATTTTTAGATAACGTTACAACTGTACTTCTTGTTGTTCCAGTTACTTTATCTATTACGCGCATACTGCAAGTAAATCCTGTTCCTTATTTACTTTCTGAAATTATTTTTTCAAATATTGGAGGAACAGCAACATTAATTGGTGATCCACCTAACATTATGATTGGTTCTGCAAATAAGCATTTAGACTTCAATGCTTTCCTATTAAATCTAGCACCAATCGTAATTATTATTATTGCAGTTACAGCAACAATACTTTACTTCATGTACCGTAAACAATTAATTGCCGATCCTGTACAAGTTAAAAAATTAATGAGCTTAGATGAAAAACAATACATTAAAGATCCAGTATTAATGAAAAAATCTTTAACGGTACTTGGACTTACAATTGTAGGTTTCATGACTCATTCTATTTTCCATATTGATGCCGCTATTATCGCCTTAACTGGTGCTACTGTACTTATGTTAATTGGTGTGAAAGAACATGAAATTGAAGAGGTATTCGCAAGTGTAGAGTGGGTAACAATCTTCTTCTTCGCAGGGCTATTCGTACTTGTTGGAGGACTTATCGATATCGGTCTTATCAAAATGTTAGCTCAAAAAGTAATTGGTATAACAGGCGGAGATATTTCTTACGCATCCATCCTTATCTTATGGGTATCTGGTATCGCCTCTGCAACAATTGATAACATCCCATTCGTTGCAACAATGATTCCACTTATTAACGATATGGCAGTTGGGCTAGGCTTATCACCATCTGACGCACAAATCGATGTATTATGGTGGGCATTAGCACTAGGTGCTTGTCTGGGCGGAAACGGAACATTAATCGGAGCTTCTGCTAACGTAATCGTTGCAGGTATCGCGAGCCGCGAAGGACATAAATTTAGTTACATGGACTTCCTAAAAGTCGGTTTCCCAATTATGATCGTTTCATTAATCATTTCTCACATTTATATTTATTTACGCTATCTTATGTAGTAAAAAAAGCGCTCTGATAATCAGGGCGCTTTTTTACTTATATCTAAAATATATCGACTTATCAACAAAAAAGAAAAATCTACTCTTTATATCTCACCGGTTCATTTCGAATGATAAATAAATGAATCGGTAAGAACACTGAAAATGTGATTACATGAATAATCGTAAATAATATAGAGTTCGTTCCGTATCTGTCTAAAATAGCGTAGATAAGATAAATGGACAATACAATCGATACAGCTGTTGCTAGTAAACTTATAATTGGTACGAAATTAAAAATAAAACATGCAACGTATATACCGAATACTTTCCACCCTGCTTCTTCTTTCAAAAAATCTGGTAATTTATCTTTCGCTAAGTCACCCCATGTCTTACTATTCAAAAACGGAATAAACGCAAGCACCCCGTCCGTTGCACCATCATTTTTCGCCATCGAATAAAGTGCAAAAGCCGTTAACAAATATGAAATAATTGCCCAAATCAATATAACAAGAATAAACGCAAAACTAAGAGCAAAGAAACCTGCTAATACGCCTTGATCCTCCATCTTATCCTCTCCTCTCTACTTTCAACATATTTCATTACATTGCAAGTTATGTTTTAAAATTTATCCAAACTCTTTGTATAATAAGAGAAGAAAGAGAATAAGAGAGGAGCAACACTTATGCATCCATTTGTAAAAGCATTACAAGAGCATTTCACAGCTCATCAAAATCCTGAAAAAGCAGAACCTATGGCTCGTTATATGAAAAATCACTTCCTATTTCTAGGTATTCAAACACCGGAAAGACGCCAATTATTAAAAGACATCATTCAAATACATACTCTCCCAGATCAAAAAGACTTCCAAATTATCATACGTGAGCTTTGGGACTTACCAGAACGTGAATTCCAAGCGGCCGCACTTGATATTATGCAAAAATATAAAAAGCATATAAACGAAACTCATATCCCCTTCTTAGAAGAACTGATTGTCACAAAATCTTGGTGGGACTCTGTCGATAGCATCGTCCCTACATTTTTAGGCGATATCTTTTTAAAACATCCAGAATTAATTTCTGCCTATATTCCAAAATGGATTGCATCAGATAACATATGGTTACAACGTGCCGCTATTTTATTCCAACTAAAATATAAACAAAAGATGGATGAAGAACTTCTTTTCTGGATTATTGGACAACTACATTCTTCAAAAGAATTTTTCATTCAAAAAGCGATTGGCTGGGTCCTTCGTGAATATGCAAAAACAAATCCGGATGTAGTTTGGGAATACGTTCAAAACAATGAGCTCGCTCCATTAAGTAAGCGTGAAGCAATTAAGCATATTAAGCAAAATTACGGAATAAATAATGAAAAAATAGGCGAGACTCTATCATAGATAGACGCGTTCCTCTATTGAGATTTAAAAAAGAACGTGTTAGAATATGTTCATTATTATTAATATAAGTAGCGATGACGGACTTATAAGTACTTGCATAAAAAGCGATTCAGGGATAGTGAAAGCCTGAAGCCGCAAGGAAACGGCAGTCCCGAGCAATACATGATAAAGTGGATGCACCTTTTGTGTATCAACTAGGGTGGAACCGCGGGCAAACGCTCGTCCCTAGGCAAATAAGCCTTGGGATGAGCGTTTTTTTATGTTCTTTTTAGCATATACTGCTCGTTTCCAAAGTATCAGAGTATGTCATCGCCAATACGTTAACTTTCAAAAGGAGGATTTTCTTATGTATTCAATGGAACAAGTTGTAAACTTAGCGAAACATCGCGGTTTTGTTTTCCCTGGTTCTGAAATTTACGGTGGTCTTGCAAACACTTGGGATTACGGTCCACTTGGAATCGAATTAAAAAATAACGTTAAAAAAGCTTGGTGGAAAAAATTCATTCAAGAATCTCCACACAACGTTGGTTTAGACGCAGCTATTTTAATGAACCCTAAAACTTGGATCGCTTCTGGTCACGTTGGTAACTTCAACGATCCAATGATTGACTGTAAAAAATGTAAAGCTCGTCACCGTGCTGACAAATTAATTGAGGATGCTTTAGATGCAAAAGGCATCGAAATGGTTGTTGACGGTCTTACTTTCGACCAAATGGCTGACTTAATGAAAGAACATGAAGTAAAATGTCCTGATTGCGGTAGTGAAGAATTCACTGAAATCCGTCAGTTCAACTTAATGTTCAAAACATTCCAAGGTGTTACAGAGTCTAGCACAAACGAAATCTTCCTTCGTCCTGAAACAGCACAAGGTATTTTCGTAAACTTCAAAAACGTTCAACGCTCTATGCGTAAAAAGCTTCCATTTGGTATCGGCCAAATCGGTAAGAGTTTCCGTAACGAAATCACGCCTGGTAACTTCACATTCCGTACACGTGAATTCGAACAAATGGAACTTGAATTCTTCTGTAAGCCTGGTGAAGATTTAGAGTGGTTTGCATTCTGGCGTGAAACTTGTAAAAACTGGTTACTTTCACTTGGTATGTCTGAAGAGAGCATGCGTCTTCGTGACCACGGTGAAGAAGAGTTATCTCACTACAGTAATGCAACAACTGACATTGAATTCAAATTCCCATTCGGTTGGGGCGAACTTTGGGGCGTTGCATCTCGTACAGACTTCGACTTAAAACGTCACATGGAACATTCAAACGAAGACTTTAACTATATTGATCCACAAACGAATGAGCGTTACGTGCCATACTGCATCGAGCCATCTTTAGGCGCAGACCGCGTAACATTAGCATTCTTATGTGATGCATATGAAGAAGAGCAATTAGAAAACGATTCTCGTACAGTTCTTCGTTTCCACCCTGCTTTAGCACCATACAAAGCAGCTATCTTACCATTATCTAAGAAGCTATCTGAAGGTGCTACTGAAGTATTCGCAGAATTAGCTAAAGACTTCATGGTAGACTTTGATGAAACTGGTTCTATCGGTAAACGTTACCGTCGTCAAGACGAAATCGGTACACCATTCTGTATCACATACGACTTCGACTCAGTTGAAGACAAAGCTGTTACAGTACGTGACCGTGACACAATGGAACAAGTTCGTATGCCAATTAGCGAACTAAAAGGTTTCTTAGAGAAGAAAATCCAGTTCTAATTATAAGAAAAAGAGGCTGCTCGTAAGAGCGCCTCTTTTTTACTTTTCACGTTTTTCTTTAATTGCTACTGTACATCTTGATATACATAGTAAATCATCATTTTCATCAATAATACGAACATCCCAAACCATTGTCGATTGTCCTCTATGTATCGGTGTTCCGATCGCCGTTACAATTCCATCTTTCTTTGAGCGAATGTGGTTTGCATTAATTTCTAATCCGAAACAAATACATTTTTCTTGATCAATTAAATTATATGAACCAACACTTGCCACTGTTTCCGCTAATGCAACCGATGCACCTCCATGTAAAAATCCAAACGGTTGATGCGTACGCTCATCAACAGGCATCGTAGCAACTACCTTATCTTCTGTCATCTCTAACAACTCAATTCCAAGTGAATCCATTAAAGTTTTTGCCATATCGCTTCCCCCTTCTCTTACTTTAATTAAATGTATAATTTTACCTATTTATTTTCAAACTACTTATAACACTTATATAAGGAGGCTTCACCTAAATGAAACAGAAATTTTGTATATTACTGCTTATGTTCTCCTTGCTGACTATTGTACCAAATTGTGCAATAACAGCCAAAGCATCTAACCTGACAATCGATGTTAAGACTGTAACGCAAAAAGGTAAGAAACCTTATATAGAATATCAAATAAATAGGCCTTCTTTTCACAACTTTTCTGATTCTAAATTTCAAAATAAACTCAATTTATACTACAAAAAATCCACTGACAAATTTAAAAACAAATTAGAAAAAGAAGCAAAAAAATATTATAAAGAGACAGTAGGATCTAGTACACCCTTTCATCCGTACGTAGCAAATGTTGATTATAAAGTCTCTTTAAACAAACCACCTTTTCTTAGCCTATATGTGAATTACTATCAATATACTGGCGGAGCACACGGTCTTTATACGTGGAAGGCAAATACATTTGATTTAAACGAAAAAAAGGTGCTGCACTTAGACGATTTATTTCAACAAAAGGATAAATATAAAGATGTAATCCGTGCAGAGATTGTACGACAAATTAAACAAAATGAAAGCATTTATTTTCCTGATGCAACTGAAAAAGTAATGAGTATGAAAAAATTTCACTTCTTTTTAGAGCCAGACAATCTCGTCATTTATTTCCCTTTATATGAGATTGCTCCCTATTCAAGTGGAATTCCGCAATTTCGTATTCCATATACGTTGCTAAGAGACTATTTAAAGCCTTCTTATCAAAATATTTTGATTGACAACAAGTAAATATTTTCGCTACGATAATGTTAACCTAAAAACAACAGGAGGTTAACATTATGAGAAGATTTCATGTTTTAGATTTAGCATTAGCTGCCATGTTCGTTGCTCTTATGGCCATCGGTGCAAATATTGTATCTTGGGCACCTTTCTTACAAGTAGCAGGCATCCCATTATCTATGCAACCATTTTTCGCAATTTTAGCAGGTCTTCTTCTTGGAAGTAGACTTGGTGCCTTATCCATGACTGTATATATGCTCGTTGGCTTAGCCGGCGCACCAATCTTCGCTAACTTCAAAGCTGGATTTGGAGCACTTTTAGATCCTACTGGTGGTTTTATTATCGCATTTATTACCGTTGCTTACGTATCAGGAAAACTAGTAGAACAAAAAGAAAGACCCACTTTCATTACATTTGCAATTGCCTCTTTCACTGGAATTATTTTAACTTATATAATCGGTACTACTTACATGTACGGAGCAGTCAATCTCTTTATGGGCGGTAATATGAGCTATAAAGCTGCTTGGATGATTATGATGTGGTTTGCAGTAAAAGATATTGCATTTACAATTATCGGTGCTATTATCGCACCTCGCATATACTATGCTGTGCGTCGCTCTGCTTATCAGCATTCTCATTCGACGATTTCATAATAAAAAAGAGTTATTGCAGCTTGCTGCAATAACTCTTTTTTTATATTAAGACTCTTGATTCGCTTGTTCTTCTAAAATTTTCTTCATCATTGCAACCATGTCATCACGTAATTCTGGGTGTTGCAGGGCCATTTCAATTGTCGTTTGAACGAATCCTAGCTTTTCACCTACGTCGTAGCGCTTTCCTTCGAAATCGTAAGCAAATACACGTTGGATTTCATTTAAGCTTTGGATTGCATCTGTTAATTGAATTTCACCACCAGCACCGACATGTTGCTGTTCTAAGAACATAAAGATTTCGGGCGTTAAAATGTAACGGCCCATAATTGCTAAGTTTGAAGGAGCTGTACCTTGTGCTGGTTTCTCAACGAAATTGCGAACTTGGTAACGACGACCTTCTTGTTCTAATGGATCGATAATTCCATAGCGATGTGTTTCCGACTCTGGAACAGTTTGTACACCAATAACAGAAGAAAGTGTTTTTTCATACTCATCCATTAATTGACGTAAACACGGTTTCTCAGCTTGGACAATATCATCACCTAGTAACACTGCAAACGGCTCATCACCAATGAATTTACGCGCACACCAAACAGCATGTCCTAGTCCCTTCGGCTCTTTTTGACGGATGTAATGAATATCTACCATTTTTGAAGAAGCTTGTACTTTTTCAAGCAACTCATATTTTTTCTTCTCTAATAAGTTTTGTTCTAGTTCAAATGCATTATCAAAATGATCTTCAATAGAACGCTTTGTTTTACCAGTAACGATAATAATATCTTCGATACCCGATTTCACTGCTTCTTCTACAATGTATTGAATCGTTGGTTTATCTACTATCGGTAACATTTCTTTCGGCATTGCTTTCGTTGCTGGTAAAAAACGTGTTCCTAATCCAGCTGCTGGGATTATCGCTTTTCTTACTTTTTTCATCACAAAATACCCTCTCTCCTGTCGGAATCAATAGCAAGCATTTCCTACATAAAACAAAAGGGAGATTTCGCTCCCTTTTGTTCCTTACTACTTAAAATTACTTTGTATTATAAACGATTCATAATGTCTTCTTTAATAGTAAGTAACTTTTGTTCACTATTTTGTAAAGAACTATCTTTTACACCAAAGTAAAACTTAATCTTCGGCTCAGTTCCAGATGGACGTAGGCAGAACCATGAACCATCCTCTAATTGATATTTTAACACATTTGATTTCGGTAAGTGAATCTCTTCTTTATGTCCATCTTGTAAAGATGTAACGATGCTTGCTTTATAGTCTTCCACTGCTACGACTGTTAAGCCAGCTACTTCTTTCGGCGGATTCTCACGGAACGTTGCCATCATCTCTTGGATTTTTTCAGCTCCATCTTTTCCTTTTAACGTTAACGATACAAGGTCTTCACGGAAGAAACCGTACTTCTCAAATACTTCTAATAGACCGTCATATAACGTTTTCCCTTGTGATTTGTAGTATGCAGCTACTTCACATGCAAATAGGACAGATTGTACTGCATCTTTATCACGGCAGAATGGGCGGATTAAATAACCATAGCTTTCCTCATAACCGAATTGGAATTCATATTGTCCGCTTTCTTCATACTGCCTAATTTTCTCACCTATAAATTTAAATCCAGTTAACGTATCAACTGTATCTAAACCGTATGCTTTCGCAATTGTACGGCCAATCTCAGACGTTACGATTGTTTTTAATACGACACCGTTCTCCGGAAGCGTTCCGTTTTCTTTCTTTTGAGATAGTAAGTAATCAAGCATTAATGCACCTGTTTGGTTTCCTGTTAATACTTGGAACTCACCATTATGATTACGCACTGCTACACCTAGACGATCTGCGTCAGGATCAGTTGCGATTAATACATCTGCGCCTACCTTTTCACCGTCACGAATGGCATACTCAAACGCTGCGTGCTCTTCTGGGTTCGGTGATTTTACTGTAGAGAAGTTTGGATCTGGTAACTCTTGCTCTTTTACAACTGTTACATCTGTAAATCCAACTTCTTTTAAACCACGGCGTACAGAAATATTTGATGTTCCGTGCAATGGTGTAAAGACGATTTTTAAGTCTTTGCCGACCTTTTGCACCATTTCTTTATTAATGATGACATTGTTCAATTCTGCAGCATATGCATCATCTACTTCTTGTCCAATAATATGTAATAAACCGTCAGCTTTTAATTGCTCTACATCAGCGACTTCAACTGTTAATTCATCTTCTACTGCATTTACGTAGCTAATTAACTCATCTGCTTCTTTTGGAGGTAACTGTCCACCATCTTCACCGTATACTTTGTATCCGTTATATTCAGGTGGATTATGGCTTGCCGTAAGAACGATTCCACTTACTGTATGTAAATGACGAACTGCGAAAGAAAGTACTGGCGTTGGACGTAAGCTTTCAAACACATATGTTGTGATACCGCGTGCCCCAAGTGTAGCAGCAACTTCCATTGCGAACTCAGGTGATTTATGACGAGAATCATAGGCTACAACAACACCGCGTTTTTTCGCTTCCTCACCTAATTTTTCAATAAAGCTTGCTAATCCTTTTGTTGCTTTACGAACTGTATATACGTTTAAACGGTTCGTACCAGCACCAAGTTCACCACGCATACCACCTGTGCCAAACTCTAGATTTTTATAAAAGCTATCCTCGATTTTCTTCTCATCTTGCTTCATATTTTCTAGCTGTTCTTTTAATTCTGCATCTAATTGTGCGTAAGAAAGCCAGCGACTAAATTCTTGTTTCCAATTCATTCTTCTCTCTCCTCTCGCTCGTCATACCTTTATTATATGAAAAAAACATGCTGTATCTCAATATTTTATAAAATCTAGCAGGATTTTACTAGGAATATTTGTATACACTATTGTTAAATACTCCACTAAAGGGAATGAGGATTATGCACGAATGGGGCTTGTCAGAAGAGCTCAAAATACAAACAAAGCAAATGATTGAAATTGCTGAAAAAGAACTATCGATTATGAGGAACGCAATCGATAAAGAAGACGAATGTATTTTATGCAAAATGGAAGATATTCATCATATGTTAGCAAATGTACAAACATTGGCAGCTACATACTATATTCAGGCATATTTATCACCTTATACGGAAAGTTCATCTTTTATTACGACAGCTATCCAACACTTAAGCGCCAGAAAACATGGTGCTCTTATCGTTATGGAAAGAAACGAGACGCTTGAAGCTCTCATTCAAACTGGAACGACATTAAACGCTCATTTAACTGCACCATTACTCGAATCAATATTTTATCCAGGTAACCCTCTTCATGACGGTGCCGTTCTCGTAAAAAATAATCATATTGTCTCAGCTGCTAATATTCTTCCTTTAACGAAAAGTACAGAAGTTGATCCTGAGCTAGGAACACGTCACAGAGCTGCAATTGGCTTATCAGAAAAGAGTGATGCACTTATATTAGTTGTCTCTGAAGAAACGGGCCGTACTTCTTTTGCTTTAAACGGGATTTTGTATACGATTTCTTTATAAACACTTTTTATCACTTTTTTGAACAGCACGGTAGTAAATGAAGTTATATCGAATTACCACCAAATACACCTACCATATCAATAGAAAAAGCTGTCTCCAAAATTTGAGACAGCTTTTTCTTCAAAAAAATTATTCTTCTACAAAATGCTCGAAAAGTATACGAATTACCTATACCATTGCTCGAGCTGACCATAAATTATTTGCTCAAAGGGATGTCTAAGTACACTTACTACTCTTTTTGTACTCAAAACATGTTTAGACCTCTTTCATAACAACTGTATGTTTTCTAAAATGCTTCACTTCTAGCTATTATTTTTTATCTATTTTTAATAAATAGTAAAAAAGGGTACTTTAGAAATCCTATCTAAAGTACCCTTTTATTAAAAATCTATTTTATTATAAAGAATAATTGGAGACTGCAAAATGATAAAAATATAGCATACTTTCAAAATTATTTATAATTATTAATATTAATATTAAACATAAAGCAACTACTTTTACACGTCTCATCACTTTAAAACCATATGCTAATAATAACGGTATTGTAAACAGCATATGTGCGCCATAAATAAATGCTTCAGATGCCCCAAAACCAATAATTCCATGTAAAACAATATTAAATAGTAAACAGAAACTTAAAAACCTTACGAAAGGCTCTTTTCTAAAGTTTTTCCATACAGCTACTATTATAAAAGCATACACAGATACAATCACAATCCACCCGATCATAGTATGCGATGGAAGTATATTTAATTGTGCGAATTGCTCACCTTGTCTTAAAGTAACTTCCGAGAATGGTCCAAAGATGAATGAAGATCCTAATAATAGATGAAATACTAATATACCTGATGGCTTAACGTATTCTGGTGAAAAACTCTGTCCTTGCGCAGCAAAGTCCATACTACCCTTTAATCCTTCGATAAGAACGACATTATTTGCGTTCATTGCTAATACAAACAGGACCACGACAATAACAATCGAAATACCAGTCCAAATAATTTTTTTCCGTAGTTTCTTATAACTCATCAGACTACCTAAAAACCACATAAACGAATTGGTTAATGTAACCCCTGTTATTACTATTGCCAACAATACATTCGCAATACTAAATCCTATTTTCGCTTCTTTTTCCCCTGTAATAAATGGATAGCATACAAAGCACATAAGTACCAATGTGAAATTTGCATAGCTAAAAGATTCTGGTGTCCACGTAATAACTAACATTGTAGCTGAAAATCCATACATGACCGCTAGCAAAAAAGAAACAATCGTATTCTTACAAATTTTACAGCATAATGTATAAATCATCACTACACTGAACGCGCTTAAAAACGTTTGAATAAATATAATACCATGTACAATATTCCCTACTTTTACTGTCTCCAGCATCCACATGAATTGTTGAATAAAATAATAAAGGAATGGATGTCGGAACCAGGTCGCCGCTGCTACATCTACTTTTTCAAGGAAAAAGGAGATGATATAATATCCTTGATCAAAAGAAAAATAGGTATCAACCACCCACGCTTCAATAAAAAGCTTAGAGTGAGTATCCATTTTCCAACCGATAAAAAAATAAAATGACCAATAAAAAATGAAAAGGACAAGGGCTAATATCCCCTTTCCTTTATAATCATTCCAAATATTCAATACTTCTTCTCCTCTCTACGGTAGAAATAACATAATTAGATGTGCCACGTACCCAATAACTGTTCCTAACACAAGCCCACCAAAAATCTCATGCCAATGATGTCCTTGACGCTCTCTTAATTTTTCTTCTTCCGAACTTATATGTTTATTCAACATTCTTGCATGTTTACCAACTGTACGGCGAAGTCCTGTGGCATCAATGATAACAATTGTTAAAATTGCCATCCCGATTCCAAACATCGGTGTATTAAACCCTTCATGAAACCCTATTGTCATGACCATACTTGATAAAATCGTTGTATGCGTACTAGGAAATCCACCATTTCCAACTAAACGAAAAGCATCTTTTCCAGAACGAAGATAATTCACTAAAAATTTCAATACTCCCGAAGCTACCCAAGCTATAAATGGAAGTATACAATATAAATATGTTCCCATTGCTTTACCTCCTATGATTTTGCAATAAATAAAATGCCAGCTACTATACATACCATTCCAGCAATTTTCATGAAATTGATTGTTTCACCAAATAATAATGCTGACGCAATAATAACAAATACATATCCGAAACTCACCATTGGGTATGCATAACTTAAATCAACCTTTCTCAGCACAATCATCCATAATAATGCACTTAAACCGTAAAAAGCTAGTCCGAAAAAGTTCGGTACGTTAATGAAATTCATAATACCTACAGCCGCTGAACTTTGTGATTTCATTGCACCAAATTTTAATAAAATTTGCCCTACAACTCCCATACCAACTGATAAAATAATCATTAAAAATTGTTGCATCTCTATACTCCTTAACTGTTTATATTCAAAAAATGTTTTATTCCAAA
Source organism: Bacillus sp. CPT56D-587-MTF (assembly GCF_058792335.1). Lineage (NCBI taxonomy): Bacteria > Bacillati > Bacillota > Bacilli > Caryophanales > Bacillaceae > Bacillus > Bacillus sp. CPT56D-587-MTF. The sequence continues at coordinate 4,557,618 of NZ_JBYTEF010000001.1, forward strand.
TAAAAAACGTTTAAGACACTCCTCTTAAACGTTTTAACAAACCCGAATAGAGTAATTAAAAGTTCAATAGTATAATAATAACTGTTATCGCATATAACAACACTGTTATTAAAATATGCTGATCCTCTAATAAAACTTTATCTGGTTCTCCACCTTTATCTTCCATGTGAACTAAATATAAATAACGAAAAATCCCGTAAATTACAAATGGGATTGTCCACATTAAATAGATACTTTTCCCTGCATTAAAAGTAAAGATAGCATAAGTTACAATAGTTGCCGATGTAACAATTGTACTTAATTGGTCTAACAAAGCAGGAGAATAACTTTCTAATACTTTTCTATGAGAACCTTTATTATTCTGTAACAATACTAATTCATGTCTTCTTTTATTAATAGCCAAGAATAGTGACAGTAATAATGTACATAATAAAAACCACGGTGTAAATGGCACTTGAATAACTAATCCACCGGCCAATGCTCGTAAAACAAATCCAGCTGCAATAATTAAAATATCAATGATTACAACGTGTTTCAAACGAATTGAATACGCTACATTTAAAATAAAATAGACTGCTAATACTAAGCACAATAACGGATTTAATATATATGAAACTACTAAAGACGCTACTAAAATAACACAACCTGCCGTAATAGCAAAGTACGGATTTAATGCCCCTGATGCCATCGGTCGATATCGCTTAACAGGGTGTTGTCGATCTGCCTCAATATCCATAAAATCATTTAAAATATAGACACAGCCAGATATTGCACAAAATAGCGCAAAACAAATTGCAGCTTGTGCCACCATAGTTAAAGATACTTGGTAACTACTCAGCTTCTTCAAATAAAAAAACAGGCCAAATACATGTTTCCGATTCGAAAACATGAAAAGAAAATACTCCAATCAGAGAAAGAATCTATGCCAAATAGAGAAATTCTCTTATGAAGTCGTGTTATTCCAAGGAACCGTTCTAGTTTCTATGACTTGGTTTATCGCTTGTAAGACCGATTGTTTTTGTTTTTTCATGGTACTCATAAAGCTTCGTATCTGACAAAAAGATTCTGCGCCTTTCTTACTTCGGAAAGTCCCAGACACTTTCTGTTTTACTTTCGTCATCCGAATATCCCGTTCTGCTTGATTGTTATCAAATGGAATGGCTGGATGTTCTAAAAACGCTAGAATTCTGTCAGAATACTTGACGAAGCGATTCCATAAATTTTGAGAAGGCGTCTGCTTTCCTTTCTTCTTTTGTTTCGTGGAAAGAATCTGTTGTTCTTTCAATATGGATTGATACATAATAAACAGATTCTTTTGCGTCGCTTTTGGCATGGTACCTTCGGATTGCTTTTTCATCGTCAACGCTTGCGTTAGAAATTTCTGCATCTGTTGTGCCCATTGTTCTCCAGTACTATCTATAATTCCTTGTAAATCTCGTAAGAGATGGGCATTACATAAAACGTGACGACAATCTGTATACGCATCATACGATTTCCAACCATCATGCATCGCAATTCCAGAAAAAGATGGCAAGATTTCTCCAGCATCCATTGCTTCTTTTCCACGTTTTTGATGAATATGTTGCAATGTCACCTCCGGTGTACTGGCAGTATGTAACCATTGTGTTTTGTTTTCTACACGCATACCAGTTTCATCAAAATGGACAACAGGAGACTGCAGAATCTTTTCCTTTACTTCTTTTATGAATGGCTGCAATTGAGAAGCGAAAGCCTGTGTATGATTTACCAGGGTTCCTTCGCTTATAGAATGTCCAAAACAATCCTGAAAGAATTCTTTTGTTCGCTTCAAAGAAATGCATTGATAATGCGTTAAATAGGGAATCAGTCTTTTTATATTTGGACCATATTGAACAGGACGAGATACTGTCGAAGGAAATTGGGCTTCTTGGATAGAATGGCAATGTGGGCATTCTTTCTGTTCTACTTTATGTTCTGTCACTTCGATCTGAATAGGTGGTAAGTCATACACTTGGCGAATGCGATACCCTTTTACAGGCTCGTGGTTCAAGGAAGTATGACAACAAGTACAATATGTAGGAGAATGTGTAATCGTATGATCTGGAGTCGCTGTCAAACCAAGAGTATGTCCCTTGTGGCCCAACTGGCCACCCGTTTGACGATGAGACGGTTTGCGCAAACTTTTTGTAACGGGCTTACCCAAACCATCTGTAGAAGGTGGCTTATGACTATTTTTGGAGTTTTTTTTTGAAGCATTTTCTAGTTCTTGTATACGTTTTTCTAACTTAGAAAATGTTTCTTCAAATAAAGAAATAACAGCTTCAGGTCCTTTTTTATATGTATCTAAAATAATTTTTCGATCGACCATAAGATTCACCTCCCCTGTTTGATATACTCAGTATTTACAAATGGGAGGCATATGAAACTAGTAAAATTTAAAAAAGACACCGAAAGGTGGCTGAGTAGTTACGATACTTGTTTTATTGAAAAGACTAACGCTGCAAATACAAGCAAGTTTTTAGTCCACTGTTTCGGGCGTAACTGTTTAAAAAACAATACAACTATATTTTGTTGAGATAAAGTTCCTTCCCTCATAATAATAAGAGTGCTTCTATTTTTATCACTCTCTTCTTTCCCTCCCTATTCAATTGTTATTTACTTCTAATACAGGAAAGATTATATCACATAAGTATAGCATTGAAAATCAACTATTAAATACCAATAAAAAAGGCTGCCTCAAAAATTTGAGACAGCCTTTTCTTCAAAGAATTATTCTTCTCCAAAACGCTCCACAAGTGTTGCAAGTGTACGTACCATTGCACCAGTTGCTCCAGCTGGACCTAAGTCGTGCGCGCCTTTTGTTTCTGATGTTCCAGCGATATCTAAGTGTACCCACGGTGTATCTTCAGCGAATTCGCCTAAGAATGTACCTGCCATAACCGCATGTCCTTCACGGCCTGGTGAGTTATTTAAATCAGCAAACTTACTGTTTCGAACGCGTTCTTTATCACGATCAAAAATCGGTAGTTGCCAAATTGGCTCATCTGTTTCCATAGAAGCCTCTAGCACTTGCTCAAATAACTCTTCATTATTTGTCATTGCGCCTGTCGTATAGTTTCCAAGTGCAACAATTACACCGCCTGTTAATGTTGCAACATCAACAAGGTAGTTTGCACCAAGTTTTTTCGCATACGTAATACCGTCAGCTAAAGCTAGACGACCTTCTGCATCCGTATTTAATACTTCAATTGTTTTTCCGCTCATAGATGTGATTACATCGTCTGGCTTAAATGCCGTACCACTTACAACGTTATCAGTTGAAGGAATAACAGCGATCACATTTTGTTCTGGGCGAAGTTCACCGATAATTTCCATCGCACCTAATACAGCAGCTGCACCGCCCATATCACCTTTCATACCGACCATGCCTTCACGTGGTTTTAAAGAATAACCACCTGTATCGTATGTAATACCTTTTCCAACGAACCCAATGACATCTTTCCACTCTTCTTTTCCCTTATAAATAAGAGCGATCATTTTTGGTGGCTCTACACTACCTTGGTTTACTGCAAGTAACGCACCCATACCAAGATCTTCCATCTCTTCTTTCTCAAGAACTTTATAGTCCATATCATACTTCTCCGCTAATTCAACAGCATACTCAGCAAGCTTTGTCGCTGTTAATACGTTTGGCGGCATATTTACAAGTGTACGAGCTGAATTTGTTGCACGTCCATGTACGTAGCCAACTGTTAATGCGGCTTCAATTTCTTGTGCATCTTCCGATGTAATAGCCGTGAACTTCTCTAACTCTACACGATCCTTTTTATCTGATTTATACGTTTGTAATTCATATGTACCAAGGCCTTGTACCTCTGCTGCAATATGAGCGACATCAATCGCGTCTAATTTCTCTGTTACGAAAGAATCAAGTAAGATTGCTGCATCTTGTACTTTTGCTGCTTGCAGTGTTTTAAATGCCTTACCAAGAGCCGCACGTAACGTTTCTGTCGTGTAAGACTCTTTCTTGCCTAAACCAACAAAGTAATAACGTTTCACATTTGTTTTTCCTAAGCTATGCACTTTCGAAATGGCCTTTTTCTTCGTAGATAATTCTTTCTCTTCTAGTAAAACTTGTAATTGTCCTTCAAACGCTTTGTCCAGTTCTTGTACAAAACTACTCATTTTCTCTTCTTCAAATAAAGCAACAATTACTGCTTCATGACCTGCTAATTCTTTTTGTACTTGAAACATGTTCAGACCCCCTAAATTTCTCTACCACCATTATAACTTTATTTTCGATAAAATGCGACAATTCTAACTACAGTTATATGACGTGTAAAATCCCCTCTATTATGAAATAAGCCAAGAAAAAAATTCTAGCGTAATTACGACTAGACTATCTTTGTTTTAAATATTGACCACGAAACACTTGCATCGTTTCGTCTTGATTTAACATCGTTAACTCTTCTTCTGTAAACTTACCATTTCCTACTTTTACTACGTACACATTTACTTTTTTCTTACCCCATTGGCTATAAACATCTTTCACCGTATCATAATATAGATCAAGACGGTTTCCTTTTATTGCACCGCCCTTATCAGCTACTACACCATATCCATAACCTGGTACGAATAGAATCGTTCCAATCGGAAATACGCGTAAGTCCGCAGCGATTGTGGAATATAAATCCCTTTTCACTTTAACACCTGAATATGTAATACCATACTCTGGATGCCCTGGCCTCTTACCAGTTGACTCAATCCCCGATGTATAACCTGTTGCAGTCATTTCAATTGAACGATATTTAGACCAGTCGTTTGCCTGCTCTAAAGCATTTATCACTTCTTTACTCGGAGCAACATTTCTCTTAACTTCTGCTGCATGTACTTCTTTTGCACTCGTTCCCTCATACTTCTTTACAATCTCTAATAAAGAAACTCCTGTGAAAGCATTCCATGTTACGCATAATGCAATTGCAAGTAAACAAGTCATCATAATGCGAATACAATATCGTTTTAACATTTTTATATTCCACACTCCTTCATCGTTAATCATTCCCTATACCATGAAGGAATATGCAAAAAAATAATCTCCAACTTAATTGGAGATTAAAACATTTGATATCCGCTTTTCCGAAGTTTCTTGATTACGACTCCTGCTAAAGCAGCCCCTACTAATCCAGTAGATAGAATAAATACGTCTGCTTGTCCTAAGTGCGATACACTTGTCCCAAATGAAGAAAATGTTTCTTTCGGTTTTGAAAAATAATCCCACATACTCGCTTTATTAATAATAAGCATACAAACAATCGGATACACAATAACCATTACCCAAGTAGCTCGCAAAATCATGTTGAGTAAAAATCCAATTCCAAAGAACAAAATAAAGAATAACATCATTGAAATAAGTAGTACCGGTATACTCACTCTTTTCCCCTCTCCTTCGCACGTGCCGTAAATACGTGATAAGCTGTATAACCAAATGGTTCGCCTGGATTTAATGTTTTGTCCACTTCAAGATGTAGTTCTGATCTTCCTTCTAACAAATATTTAATAAGCACAGACGTATTCGGATCGTCTACAATCTTATCCGGATGTAAGAACGCCACTTCAGACAATTCTTTCTCCTGTATAATAATATTTTCTCCTTCAGGCTCCAAAAGAAAAATAATCATATTATCACTAATCTCATTACGAATAACACCCGATCGAACACCAATGATCCCCTTCACATGAGCGACAATGCCTGTCTCTTCTAACACTTCGCGTTTCACAGCTTCATCAACCGTCTCACCTTCATTTACAAAACCAGCCGGTAAAGACCATTTCCCTTTTAATCCACTGTATTTCTTCTTAACAAATAGCCACCTACCATCTTTTGTAGCTACTAAACCACTAACAGCTAGCCATACCTTCCCTCGTTTCTCCATGATGTAATAACCTCCTCTTTCAGAACGGACAGAATATTCTTTCTTTTTATATTATACTATATTTTTAATATGAAAAAAGCAGAAACAGCTCTTAGCCGTTTCTGCTTTTTCTACTATATATTAAAAGAACTTTAATTTACCTTTTTTAAGAACTAATAAAGGTCCACCTAATAAGAATAGGTAACGGTTATCGATTACTTTCTTCATGAAGGAAGCTTTCCAACCTGTTAACTTTTTACCCATAACAACGCCCATTGCATCGTCATGACCTAAAGAACATACAGATCCTTTATTATCAAATGCGAATTTTTTCATTTCACCTTTACCACGAACTAATACAGTTAAGTTGTGTGCAATATTGTAACCTTGTTGAATTGCAATTTGTGCTGTTGGTGGGTATGGACGGTTAATTTCTTCATTAATGATTAACGCTGCGTCACCAACCATAAATACATCTTCGTATCCTGGAGCATGCATGTATTCATCAACTTTTACACGTCCGCGCATTGCTTCAAATCCAGACTCTTCCACAATACCGTTACCACGAACACCTGCAGCCCAAACTACTGTTTCAGACTTAATTAATTCAGTGTCATCGCCATTCGCAACGATAATACCTTCTTCAGTTGCTTCTTTAATTGCTGTACCGATGCGGAATTCTACACCTTTTTTCTCAAGTTGTTTTACAGCGTATTCTACTAACGCTGGATCGAAACCTGGAAGTGCTGTTGGAGCAGCTTCTACACAGATGATACGTGCTTTTTCACGTGGTACATTGTACTCTTTGCAAAGTTCAGGAACACGGTTTGCAAGCTCACCTACGTACTCGATACCAGTAAATCCAGCACCACCAACAACGATTGTTACTAACTCATCGCGTTGTTCAGTTGCATATTTAGAGAAACTAGCTTCCATATGCTCACGAATTTCACGAGTTGCATTAATGTTAGCGATTGAGAATGCATGCTCTTTTAATCCTGTAATTCCGAATGTTTCTGATTCGAAACCAAGACCAATTACTAAGTAGTCATACTCTAACTCGCCGTCTTTTAAGATAATGCGTTTTTCAGCAGCTTTAATTTCTACTACTGTGTCTTGTACAAAGTTCACTTTATTTGTATCAATAACGTCTTGAATATCTAGACAGATTTTTTCATCTTGTAATGTACCAGCTGCGCTCTCGTGTAACCAAGTCGCTTGGTAGTGATAGCTGTTGTTGTTTACTAGCGTAATTTCAGCTTCATTTACAGATAATGCTTTTTGCAGACGAACAGTCGTAATCATCCCGCCATAACCTGCACCTAAAACTACGATTTTTGGAGTCTTCACCAAATCACAACCCTTTTCTTTATATAATAGTAATGAGAAATAATACCAAGTACTAAAAACTCTATTTGTCAAGAATGTGGAATTTATCACATTCTATATCATAACAAAACGCAGTCAAAAAATCGTACGAATTTTGTCATAGAAATTTAACATAATACTTCCCTATATTAGTCGGTTTTATTCCAGAATTCAAGCGTCTGGAGAATTATCAATATTTTAAAATAACATAGCGTTTTCAAGGGTTTTTTAGACTTTTTTTCATGTATTTTCCTTTCTGTATATTTTATACAATAAAAAAGAACCTATGCGAAAACTTACACACAATTCAGTCGTTTTCAGAAGTATTATGAACTCAAATATGCTATCATTTATTTGAAAGTGTCATCATTTGCAGGATTTTCGTGTACATATGAACAATATATGAAATCAATATCAAAATTCCATCTATAGGGGGAATGAAAGTGGCAGAAAATCAAAAAGTTTACGACATAACAATTATTGGTGGTGGTCCAACAGGGCTGTTCACAGCATTTTATGGCGGTATGAGACAAGCAAGTGTAAAAATCATTGAAAGCTTACCTCAACTTGGAGGACAATTATCCGCACTCTACCCTGAAAAATACATTTATGATGTAGCTGGATTCCCAAAAGTGCGCGCACAAGAATTAGTTGATAACTTAAAAGAGCAAATGAAGAAATTTGACCCAACCGTTTGTTTAGAAGAAGCTGTCGATACGCTTGAGAAACAAGCTGACGGTATATTTAAACTTGTTACGAATAAGCAAACTCACTATTCTAAATCAGTTATTATTACTGCTGGCAATGGTGCTTTCCAACCACGCCGCTTAGAATTAGAAGGTACAGCAAAGTATGAAAAGAAAAACTTACATTATTTCGTTGATGATATGAATAAATTTGCCGGTAAGCGCGTCGTAGTATTTGGCGGCGGCGATTCAGCTGTTGATTGGACAATGATGTTAGAACCGATCGCTGAAAAAGTTACAATCGTTCATCGCCGCGATAAATTCCGTGCGCATGAACATAGCGTCGAAAACTTAATGAATTCTCGTGCAGAAGTAAGTACACCGTATGTTCCAGTTGAACTCATTGGTGATGACAAAATTGAACAAGTCGTTCTTCAGCACGTAAAAACGGAAGAAAAAGTTATCATCGATGTTGATGACGTAATTGTAAACTATGGCTTCGTTTCTTCTCTTGGCCCAATTAAAAACTGGGGCTTAGATATACAAAAAAACAGCATCCTTGTAAATTCAAAAATGGAAACAAATATTCCTGGCATTTACGCTGCTGGTGACATTTGTACATATGAAGGAAAAGTAAAACTCATTGCTTGCGGCTTCGGTGAAGCACCAACAGCAGTAAACAATGCAAAAGCTTACTTCGATCCAAATGCAAAACTTCAACCAATGCATAGCTCAAGCATGTTTTAATATGTAAAAATAAAAGCTCCTTCCATACGTGGAAGGAGCTTTTATTTTATATACCACGAAAGCACACTGAATTCGATAAACTATCGAATTCAGTGTGCTTTTCGTCTAAAAAAATTATTGTTTTCTTCTTCTACCTAATACGAATAATACTCCGCCAACTAAGAATGAAATTCCAGCACCAACTGACATCATCCATGGAGACGCTGCCCCTGTTTTCGGTAATTCTCTTTCTGTTTTTACTTGCGGCTCTTTAATTAATTTTTCCAATCTTACTTCCGGTTTCACTTCTGGCTCCTTCGGTTCTTCCGGATCTTCCGGTTTCACTTCTGGCTCCTTCGGTTCTTTCGGATCTTCTGGTTTCACTTCTGGCTCCTTCGGCTCTTTCGGATCTTCTGGTTTCACTTCTGGCTCCTTCGGTTCTTTCGGATCCTCCGGTTTCACTTCTGGCTCCTTCGGCTCTTTCGGATCTTCTGGTTTCACTTCTGGCTCCTTCGGTTCTTTCGGATCTTCTGGTTTCACTTCTGGCTCCTTCGGTTCTTTCGGATCCTCCGGTTTCACTTCTGGCTCCTTCGGTTCTTTCGGATCTTCCGGTTTCACTTCTGGCTCCTTCGGTTCTTTCGGATCTTCCGGTTTCACTTCTGGTTCCTTCGGTTCTTTCGGATCTTCCGGTTTCACTTCTGGTTCCTTCGGTTCTTTCGGATCCTCCGGTTTCACTTCTGGCTCCTTCGGCTCTTTCGGATCCTCCGGTTTCACTTCTGGCTCCTTCGGCTCTTTCGGATCTTCTGGTTTCACTTCTGGCTCCTTCGGTTCTTTCGGATCTTCTGGTATCTTAAAATCTTCTTTTGTTTTCGGTAAAATTGTAACTGTAGGCTCAAGTGGCGGATTTATTTTATCGTCCACTACTGCTTTATTTGTTATCCCTTTACTCGGCGCTTCTTTTACCTTCGCGTTAAAAATAATACTACGTTCTTTCGTATCTGTAATTTCTAGATACTTGGCGATTACTTTTCCAAACTCCATTTTTAACTCTATTGGATTTGGCTCAGCCCCTTCAAATCTAATACTACCTTGCACGTATTCTAAACCGGCTGGAATTTCATCTTCTATTGTAACTACATCTAGTTTTCCGTTTTCCACCGTATTTTTGAAGCTAATTCGGTATTCTACTTCTTCTCCTAGCTTTGGCTCTTTATTACTTACTGTCTTCGCTGCTGTTAACTTACCATCTTTATATTCTGGCTTTATTTTCGCTGTCGGTTCTATAACTGGATGTTTCGGATCATCCACTTCAATAATCGCTTTATTTGTTATTTCTCCTCCAACTTTTGCTGTTTCTTTTACCTTTACTTTAAAGATGACACTTCTTTCTTTCGTATCCGTAATTTCTGGATACTTCACTGTTACTTTTCCATTCTCTACTTTAAGTTCTGTAGGCACAGGCTTATCACCTACGGCCTCCAGACTATCTTTCACATACTCTAAACCAGACGGAATTTCATCTTCAATCTTTACATCAACTAACTTCCCGCCATCTACTGTGCCGTTAAAAGTAATTCGATATTCAATTTCTTCCCCTAGCTTTGGTCCATGATTACTTACTTCTTTCCTTGCCTCTAGTTTCCCATCTTTATATTGCGGTGTGATTGGTATAAGTGACTCAACTGGCGGAGTCGTCGGATTATTATCATCAACAATCGCCTTGTTTACAATCTCTTTTCCTACTTGTACCGTCTCTTGTACTCTCACTTTAAAGATGATACTTCTTTTTTTCGTATCCGTAATTTCTGGATACTTTGCTGTTACTTTTCCATTCTCTACTTTCAGTTCCACCGGATATGGTTCCGGCCCATCAGACTTTATACTATCTTGTACATATTCTAAACCGGCTGGAATTTCATCTTCTACCTTTACCTCAGTTAGTTTTCCGTTCTCTACCGTATTTTCAAAGCTAATTCGATATTCTACTTCTTCTCCTAACTTTGGTTCATGATTACTTACTGTTTTTTCTGCTTGTAATGCACCATCTTTATATTGAGGCTGAATAGAGATATTCGGTTGCTCTGGTGGATTTATTGTATCTTCCACAATCGCCTTGTTCACAATCTCTTCGCCTACTTTAGCTTTTTCTTTCACTTTCACTTTAAAGACGATACTTCTTTCTTTCATATCCGTAATTTCTGGATATTCCGCAAGAACGATTCCGTTTTTCACTTTCACATACAACGGTTTCGGATTCTCTCCCTCGGCTCTTTCACTACCTTCTACAAACTCTAAGCCAGTTGGTAATTCATCCTTAATCTTCACCTTCGCTACTTTTCCATGCTCTACTACGTTACGGAAAGTAATTCGATACTCTACTTCTTCTCCTAATTTTGGAGCTGGATTATTTACTGTTTTCTCAGCTTTTAGTTTTCCGTCCTTATACTCCGGCGTAATAATCGCTTCTGGTTTTTGCGGCGGATTCTTCGGATTGTCATCATCCACAATTGCCGTATTCACGATTTTCTTACCGACTTTTGCTACTTCCGTTACTTTCACTTTAAAGATAATACTACGCTCAGCTGTATCAGTAATATTTTCATACTTCGCTGTAATTTTCCCAGCTTCTTCTTTTAACTCTACTGGCGCTGGCTCATTACCTTCTGATTTTAAACTATCCTTCACATACTCTAAACCAGTTGGTAATTGATCCTCAATTTTCACTTCTGCTAGTTTTCCATTTTCTACCGTATTTTTAAAACTAATTCGGTACTCTACTTCTTCTCCTAGCTTTGGATCTTTTTTATTTACCTTTTTATCAGCTTTAACTTTACCGTCTTTATGCTGCGGGGTAATTTCTACTTCTGGTCGCTCTGGTGGATTTTTTGTATCATCAACAATTGCTTTATTTACAATTGCTTTGTCCACTTCAACAGAATCTTTCACCTTCACTTTAAAGATAATGCTTCTTTCTTTCATGTCAGTGATATTTTCATACTTCGCACTAACCTTACCAGCTTCTTCTTTCAACTCTACTGGTACTGGCTTATCACCTTCTGCTTTTAGACTATCTTTCACATACTCTAAACCAGACGGAATTTCATCCTCAATTTTCACCTCTGCCAGTTTTCCATCTTTCACCGTATTATTAAATGAAATTCGGTATTCGATTTCTTCCCCTAGCTTCGGTTTATGATTATTCACCTTTTTATGAGTAGCAATTTTACCGTCTTTATATTGCGGTGTAATTTTTGCTGTCGGATCAATTACTGGATGGTTCGGATCATCAACATGGATAATCGCTTTATTTGTGATGTCTTTACCTATTGCAACTGAATCTTTCACCTTCACTTTAAAGACGATACTTCTTTCTTTCGTATCCATAATCTCTGAATACTTTGCCATTACCTTACCATTTTCTACTTTCAGCTCCACTGGTTTTGGCTCTTCACCTTCAGCCTTTTCGCTTCCTTCTACAAACTCTAATCCAGCTGGAATTTCATCTTCTATTTTTACCTCTGCTAGTTTTCCATCTTTCACCGTATTATTAAAAATAATTCGATATTCGATTTCCTCACCTAACTTCGGTTCATGATTACTTACTTCTTTTCTTGCCTCAATTTTCCCATCTTTATATTGTGGTGTAATCGGTACATAAGGCTCTTCTGGCAGATTCTTTGTATCATCTATAATTGCCTCATTTACGATTTCTTCTCCCACTTTTACGCTTTCTTTTACCTTCGCTTTAAAGACAATACTTCTTTCCTCTGTATCTGTAATTTCTGGATACTTTGCCATTACCTTATTATTTTTCACCTGTAGCTCTACTGGTTTCGGTTTAGAACCTTCTGCTGTGATGCTGCCTTCTACATACTCTAAACCATTTGGTAATGTATCCTTTATATTTACCTCTACTAGTTTTCCGTTTTCTACCGTGTTTTTAAAACTAATTCGGTATTCTACTTCTTCTCCTAGTTTCGGTTTATGATTATTTGCTACTTTCTGCGCAGCAATTTTACCATCTTTATATTGCGGAGTAATTTCCACACGAGGCTCTTCTGGCTCATTTTTTGTATCTACTACGATTGCTTTATTAACAATCTCCTTGCCTATTTCTGCCTCTTCTTTTACTTTCACTTTAAAAATAATACTTCTTTCTTTTGTATCCGCAATTTCTAAATACTTTGCCATTACCTTGCCGTTTTCAAATTTCAATTCTACCGGACTTGGTTTAGAACCTTCTGCTTGTAAACTGTTCTCCACGTACTCTAATCCAGCTGGAATTTCATCTTCTACTGTAACCTCTACTAGTTTTCCGTTTTCTACCGTGTTTTTAAAACTAATTCGGTATTCTACTTCTTCTCCTAATTTCGGTTTTTTATTGTTTACAAATTTCTCTGCTTTAAGCTTACCGTCTTTATATTCTGGCGTAATTGTTACTTCTGAAGTTGTTGGATCTTTTGTATCATCAACAACTACTTTATTGACAATGCCTTCACCAACCTTAAATTCTTCTTTTACTTTCGCTTTAAAGACGATACTTCTTTCTTCTGTATCCATAATTTCTGGATATTTTGCGATTACTTTTCCATCTTTCACTTTCAGTTCTACCGGATCTGGCTTAGAACCTTCTGCTCGTAAACTATCTTTCACATACTCTAATCCATTTGGTAAATCATCTTTTATTGTCACCTCTGCTAGCTTTCCGTTTTCTACCGTATTTTTAAAGCTAATTCGGTATTCCACTTCTTCTCCTAACTTCGGTGTTTCATTATTTACCGTTTTCTTCGCTTCCACTTTTCCGTCTTTATGCTGTGGAGTAATTTCTGCCGTCGGTGTTTCTGGCTCATTTTTCGTATCATCAATAATTGCTTTATTGACGATTTTTTTACCGACTTTCACTTCATCTTTTACTTTCACTTTAAAAGTGATACTTCTTTCTTCTGTATCCGTAATCTCTGGATACTTCGCCATTACCTTACCATTTTCAAATTTCAATTCTACTGGATCCGGCTTAGAACCTTCTGCTTTCACACTGTTTTCTACGTACTCTAAACCTTCTGGTAAAGTATCTTCTATTTTCACCTCTGCTAGTTTTCCGTCTTCTACCGTGTTTTTAAAACTAATTCGGTATTCTACTTCTTCTCCTAACTTCGGCGTTTCATTATTTACCGTCTTCTTCGCTTTCACTTTTCCGTCTTTATGTTGCGGAATAATTTCTGCTGTCGGTGTTTCTGGCGGATGTTTCGTATCGCTCACAATCGCTTCATTAACAATTGAATCGCTCACTTTACCTTTTACTTTCACTTTAAAGGTAATACTTCTCTCTTTTGTATCTGTAATCTCAGGATACTTTGCCATTACCTTACCGTTTTCAAATTTCAATTCCACTGGATCTGGCTTAGAACCTTCTACTTTTACACTATCTTGCACATACTCTAATCCATTTGGTAAATCATCTTCTATCTTTACCTCTGTTAGCTTTCCATGTTCTACCGTATTTTTAAAGCTGATTCGGTATTCCACTTCTTCTCCTAACTTCGGCGTTTCATTATTTACCATCTTTTTCGCTTCAAGTTTTCCATCTTTATACTGAGGAATAATTTCCGCAGTCGGATTAACTGGCTTATTTTGCGAATCATCAATAGTTGCTTTATTAATGATTTTTTTACCGACTGTTACTCCTTCTTTTACTTTCACTTTAAAAACGATACTTCTTTCTTCTGTATCCATAATTTCTGGATATTTTGCCATTACCTTACCGTTTTCAAATTTCAGCTCTACTGAATCTGTTCCGACACCTTCTGCTTTCAAACTATTTTCTACATACTCTAAACCTTCTGGTAAAGTATCCTCTATTATCACGTCTGTTAGCTTTCCGTACTTAACCGTGTTTTTCATACTAATTCGGTATTCTACTTCTTCTCCTAACTTCGGTGTTTCATTATTTACGCTTTTCTTCGCTTTAATTTTTCCATCTTTGTGTAATGGTGTGATTTTTGCTTCTGGTTCTTTCGGATGTTTCATATCATCCACAATTGCCTTATTGATGATTTCCTTACCTACTTCCGCTTCTTCCTTCACCTTTACCTTAAAGACAATACTTCTTTCTTTCATATCCGTAATATTTTCGTATTCAGCAATGACTTTTCCATCTTTCACACTTAACTTTAATGGAGCTGGTTTATCACCTTCAGCCTTTTCACTGCCTTTTACATACTCTAAACCGTTAGGAATTGTATCCTCTATTATTACCTTTTCTAGTTTTCCGTTTTCTACCGTGTTCTTAAAGCTAATTCGGTATTCTACTTCTTCTCCTAGTTTTGGTGATGGATTATCTACTGTCTTCTTCGAATCAATTATTCCATCCTTATGTTGCGGAGTAATTCTTTCCTCCGGCTCAATCGGTGGATTTTTCGTATCATCAACAATTGCTTTATTGACAATCTCTTTATCTACTTTTGCTTCTTCCTTCACCTTTACTTTAAAGACGATACTTCTTTCTTTCATATCCATAATATCGATATACTTAGCTTTGACTATCCCATTTTCAACAGCTAATTCTACTGGTCCAGGTGCTTCTCCTTCGGCCTTGATGCTATTTTCTACATATTCAAGACCTTTTGGAATTGTATCTTCCACTCGCACCTCTTCAAGTTTTCCGTTCTCAACCGTATTATGAAAACTAATGCGGTACTCGATTTCTTCGCCTAACTTTGGCTTCTTATTATTAACTACCTTTGTAGCAGCAATTTCACCTTTTTTACTTTGCGGTGTAATAACAACCTTTGATTCAACAGGCTCATTTTTCGGATCTTTTGCAATTGCTTTATTTACGATTGCCTCCCCTACTTTTGCCGAATCTTTTACTTTCACTTTAAAAACAATACTTCTTTTTTCTGTATCCGTAATTTCTGGATACTTTGCCATTACTTTGCCGTCTTCCACTTTTAGTTCTACTGGCTCTGGTTTTATACCTTCAGCTTTCAAACTATCTTTCACGTATTCAACACCTTTAGGTAGTGTATCTTCTACTAGCACCTTTTCTAGTTTTCCGTTTTCTACCGTGTTCTTAAAGCTAATTCGGTATTCTACTTCTTCTCCTAGTTTTGGTGTTTGATTCGTTACGCTTTTTTCAACATCCACTTTACCGTATTTATAATCCGGCGTAATCTTTTCTTCTGGATGCTCAGTTTGTCCATTCGGCTCACTCACAACCGCTTTATTAACAATCGTTTCTCCGGCTTTTGCCTCTTCTTTTACTTTCACTTTAAAGGCAATGCTTCGCTCTTTTGTATCCGTAATCTCTGGATATTTTGCGATTACCTTACCATTTTCTACTTTTAACTCTACTGGATTTGGTTCAGCACCTTCAGCTCTCTCACTGCCTTGAACAAATTCTAAGTTAGCTGGAATTTCATCTTCTATTGTAACTGCATCTAGTTTTCCGTTTTCCACCGTATTTTGGAAGCTAATTTGATATTCAAATTCTTCTCCTAGCTTTGGCTTCTTATTTGTTGCTTTTTTCTTTGCAGCAATTTTACCGGCCTTATGCTGTGGTGTAATCTTCTCTTCTAGATTCTTTGGTGGATTTGTTTTATCACTAACGGTTGCTTTATTAACAATTTCTTCACCAATTTTTGCAGTTTCTTTTACTTTTGTTTTAAAAACGATACTTCTTTCTTCCATATCCATAATTTCTGGATACTTTGCAATTACTTTTCCATTTTCAAACTTCAGCTCTACTGGCTCTGGTTTTGCACCTTCTGCTTTCAAACTATCTTTCACGTATTCAAGATTGCTTGGTAATTCATCTTCAATCGTCAATACATCTAGACGTCCATCTTTTGTCTTATTTTTAAATGTAATACGATACTCTACTTCTTCACCTAATTTCGGTGTTTTATTAGATGCTATTTTTTTAGCTTCTATTTCTCCAGGGATCTCTTTTGGAGTCGTAACCGTAATATTTGCATCATCTGCAGTTTCATAATTTACCTCGGTACTATCTTGTCCCTTTACAACAACGATATTTTTTACTGTTGTATCTGATTGTACAGAAGCTTTCACTTTTACTTTGAATGTAATAATGGCACTTTCACCAGGCTTTAAAACACCGCCGTCTTTAGCATTAGCACCTTCACCAACACGGAAATCAATTTGATTATTTACAAACTCTGCTTCATCATCGCTTGCATCATCTGTTTTATTTCCTTTATTACTTCCAGAAATATATTGTATAGATCCCGGAACATACTCTAAACGATCATCTAATTTATCAAAACCTTTTACATTCGATACCGGCGCTTGATTATTTTTCGTATCATTTTTCACTTCAATTTGATACGTAAACTCTTCCCCAGCTTTAATTTCCTTAATTTCTTTACCGGTACTATCTAATGCCTTTTTATCAACTTGTAAGTTTGGAGCATTATGTTCTGTAACAAATGTGGCGTTGTTTAATACGTAAATATCACCAGTACCAGCATATGCTCTAAAACGCATTTTTCCTTCTTTCAAATCATTCTTTACTTGAGTCGGTCCTTCAAGATGATACGTATGAATGTCAGTACTGAATGAATTTGTCCAATCCGGGTTATATCCTGGATATTTTTTTGTAACAAACTCGTTAGTACCGTCTACTTGTACTTCTGTCATAGATGAGTCATTAACATCATTATCTTTACCTTTAATATTTTTAAACTTTTGATATCCTAATCCAAAATCATACTCTCCATAATCATAGGCATACCCATCGTTATCAGCTGGATCACCTTGCGATGAAAAATAACTAAATTTCGCCTTAAAAGCGCCTTCTTTTGGTGTGTTTATTTTATTAACACTAATGTCTGTCCAAGCTGTACTTTTTTGAGCAACTAAACCTTCCCAAATCTTCATATCTTTTACTGTTTCTTTATAGTTTTCATACACTAATATAAGATTCCAGTTGCCCCAGTAGTAACCACTGCCTTTTTCAAATTTAATTTGTGGCACATTCGCAACTGTCACCGTTTGAGAAATACCTTGTTTTGCAATCACATTTGTTACGTCAGCATATGCAACATATCCTGCGCCACTGCTATAGTGATTTGCAATATACGGTAAATAATCCGCTTTTCGTATACTATCAGCACTTATTTCAGCATATTGCTTATTTCCCATCTTCATTTTAACGGGTTCTCTTACATCTTCATCGCTAACTCTATAATCTGTCCTTGCATCACTTGGAGTCCCCATAGCTGCTGTCCAAAATAAATATGCCTTTTTCACTTTACTTCCAGCAGGAATGTTAGGAAATGCACCTGTTGATGAATTAAATGTAGTATCATCATTATCAACATCTACAGCTTTTTTATTGGTTTTGCCACCAACACTTTGCCTAGTATAATGATTATCTGTCAAACCAAGCGTCACATTACCAGTCTGTACTAAATTACCAGGAGCAATTATAGAATACAACGGGTCTCCAAATCCTTGTTTATCTCCTGTTTGGATTTGAACCTTCGAAGCATTTTCTGACGCAGCTTGTACTTCTGCAACACTCTGCTTTACTGCCTCTTTTTCTGGCTGTTTCTCAGCTTCGGTTACTGGTTGTTCTGGTAGTTCTGTTTTTGATGTAGGGTTATTTTTATCTTCTACAGATACTTTTAGCTTTTCATCAACTTTTTTAATTGTATTATTAGCTGATGGGCCAACTTCTTTCTTACTACTGTCAGCCTCCTCATCGGCATTAGCTGCTACCTTTTCTTCAGAAGGGATTCCCTCAACATCTACAGACATGTTTCCTATTTGTACTTGACCTTTTTGCACACTAATCTTTTGTTTGTATTCTTTATTAAAATGCTGCGTGCGGCTAGCCTTTATTAGCACCGTCATTTTTTCGTGTGATTTTAAATCTCGAATTTTAAGATTAGAAGAAAGAAGTTTTCCTCCCTTATCTTTTTCTTCTACATAGAAATCCGCTACTTTATTTTCAGGTAACTTCTCTCCGTTTACTTTCACAGATTGCGAGAGGAACGTAATTTGATTTTCATTACTTTGTTTAAGCACCAATTCTTGAATTGGTGTATCTCCCGTATTTTCAATCGTATATTGAAATACGTGCTCCCTCTTAGCTACTTCCCCCTTATATATTTCGGCATTTACTTGCTCTGCCTTAATTTTCACATCATTTCCTTGTAACTCATCCCAGCTTTTTTTATTTATCTCTGCAAAAGCACTGGGTGAAGGCAATATGATGGATAGGAGAAGTGTGATCATCGTTACGACATTAAAACACTTCAATACTTGTTTCATATTTTTTACCTTTCTCCTTTCTATATGCTTGCTATCCGTCTACTTAATTTCGTAGCCGTATACATAGCAATATATATCCACTCGCAACAATCCGACCTACGAAAATGTATTGTTGAATCCCAATGTCAACAATATAAATCTCATAGAATATTACTATTTTAATTTATCAAAAATAGCATATATATATCGGACACTTATACAAACCTTCACCATTTTTTAACATAGTAAAAAATGCCCTATTGTATAGGTTTATATAACAGTTAAAGGATACATAAAAATCTTAACATACTCCCAAATCTATTTGTACACGAAATAGAAATTTTACCATTTTTTACTTATTTTTATTTATAATTAAAATTTTCAAAAAAACTCCACATATAAAAATATGTTATATTAAAATCAGGAACGAATGTTCTTATTTTAAAGGAGGAATTTTCATGATTAACGAGCCCATTATAATGAAAAAAGAAGCTTTCCAAGCAATCGGCGTTTCAGTTACGACGACTAACGGAAGAGAGGCATCTACTAAAGGAAAAATCCCCGAGCTTTGGAACCGCTACTTCCAAGAACAAATGATGCATCACATCCCAAACAAAAAAACGAAAGCAACATTTGCTTTCTACTCAAACTACGAATCAGATGAAACTGGTACATATACATTCACAATCGGTACGCCCGTTTCTTCATTAGAAGACGTTCCTGAAAATATGACAACTTTAACAATACCTGCTGCTACATATGCGGTATTTACAACGAGAAAGGGACCAGTTGCTGAAGTCGTTTGCGAAGCTTGGGAATATATTTGGCAATGGTCGAAAGAAAATAAACGTGCCTTCACAACAGACTTCGAGCTTTACGACGAAAGAGCATTAGACCCAAATCATGCACAATTGGATATTTATATTGCGTTAGCCTAAAAAAAGATGCCCATTCGGCATCTTTTTTTGTCGTTAAATAGCTACTGGGCAAATTCATTATTATTGTCTACAATGAGAAAGTGCAGTATAGAAATATTAGAAACTGTATAAGGTGAAACTATAATCAGTGGGGGCATCTCCCATTAAGTATTAGCCCTCACCAATCGGGCGTTTACTGGTTTTTTAGTTTAAATTTGTCACATAGAAAGGAAGCAATATGGAGGAACTACAACAAAATAAAACTGCTTTAGAAGGAAGCGGAAAACCGTTATTAAAAAATACGAATTTCCTTTTTCTTTGGGCAGCTACTCTTTTTTCAAGCTTTGCTTTAGCCTTTTTTACTTTTTCACAAACGTGGTACATAGCAAAAACATTAAACCTTGAAGCTTCACTCGGTGTTGTTTTCGTAGCTCTTAGTGTTCCAAGGCTTATTTTTATGATTATCGGCGGCGCTGTAGCTGATAAATTCCCGAAAAAAAATATTATGTTTTACTCCAATATTATTCGAGCGATTCTTGTCGCAACCATTCTCACATGGTTTATCGTTGGTGATGTAACACTATATACATTTGCTTTATTCGCTTTATTCTTTGGACTTGCTGATGCTTTTTTCTGGTCAGCAGATGGATCTATCTTACCTGAATTGGTAGAAAAAAGCCGGTTAACACAAGCGAATTCACTTACACAAATGACGAACCAAGCATCGGTCATCTTAGGCCCTGTACTTGGCGGAATTCTGATCAAATTTACAAACTACGAGACAATATTTTCTATTACAATTTTATTACTGATTGTCGCAGCCATACTCGTTCAAAAAATACAATTTACGATGCCAGAACTAAAAGATACAGATAAAGGTATGTTCACTTCCATTAAAGAAGGAATCTTATATGTAAAGGAATCGCCATTCCTTTCAACTTTCCTTATTTGTAGCGCTTTTTTAAATCTATTTTTAATCGGCCCGATGCAAGTTGGTTTCCCGCTTTTTGTTAAAAACGTGCTGCATGGTGATTCGCTCCAGTTTAGTTACTTAGAAGCGTCTGTCGGCGGCGGAATGGCAATCGGTGCGGTCATTGTCGGTTTAAAAAATATTAATCGTAGACGCGGTCTATTTTGCATTATCATGATGCTACTGTCTGGTGTCTTCTTCTTATCCATCAACTTTAGTACCGTACTATGGCAAGCATTATTAGCTGGCATGTTTTACGGTATTACAATCGCAATGGCTATCGTTCCACTGATGGCGATGATTCAATCGACAGTAAAAGAAGAAATGATGGGGCGCGTAATGAGTTTGCTTATGCTATCATCAATGGGCTTTATCCCGCTTTCTTATGCATTCACATCCATCGCGCTTGCAATAGGAATTCCAATCGTAACCGTTATGAAAAGCGGTGCAATCGCCGTTATTGTCTTCGTACTCTTTGTAGCGATTCGTGTTCCAGTTGTAAGAAAGTTTGATTAACTACTTGGAGTCATGCATTTACGCATGGCTCCTTTTTAAAAGGATCAAATAACGGTATCCCCTTACTTCTTCTCACAGCTGCTCCCCATTCTAATCCAATCTCTAAAAATAAATCCCGCACTGTACTATATAAAAGTGCCTTCACATTTTTACGGATTTCCCCGTATTTATACGCCCTCACAACACTTTTCACGCGCCAAATGAAATTCCCATACACTTCTTCATCAGCTAATATTTGCTCCAGTAAAACACCTTGCTCTAGTAATCCACTCTTTTTATATGCAAGTTCCACCTTACTCCAAAATATATTAATCTTCTTCGGATTACTCGTCATCGGCAGAAGTGCATATATAAAAGGCTTCGGTATATCATGACGGCAATACGTCTCATCAAGCTCGTACGTTCCTTTTCTTTTCTCTTTTATTTGTGGAATGTTTTTAGAAAGAATTGTTTCCCCAGCGCTTTTTTGCTCATTTTTACTACAGCCAGTTGCATTATCCTCACTTTTACAAGCGGACATTTGCATACGGTCATCCATGCGGTCAATCGCAGATGTAAGAAATACATATAAGTTCGCACTATACCCGCCGCGCTTATGTCTCTCTTTTGTTGCAACACGCTTTATAATTCCTAGTTCCTCTAACTTTGCAATGGAGCGGCGTACTGTACGAATACTCTTTCCAACATTCGTCGCAATCGTCTCCATTAACGGACAAGCGACCCCTACTGTTTTTTGTTTCTCATTCACCGCATACTTTCCTAAAAAATGAATAATGGTAGCATCCGTTTTATTTAATTGAAATCGATAATATTTCAAAACTTGTTTTTGATATGTATTAAACTCTTCTTTACTTTGAAATTCACTATATGGTTTCATTAAATTATATAAGCTTCCCATTTTTATCACCTCATTTATAAGTAAGAGGCAGGAAGGGAATTTGGCGTGCTATTTAATATTTTTTTAATGGAGATGAAAATATGATTGTAATTAGCGCTTGTTTAGGTGGTATTGCTTGTCGGTATGATGGAAATGACAATCTCGTTTCAAAAATAGAGGAGCTTTTGCAAAAAGAAGATACAGTCCTCATTTGTCCTGAAGTATTAGGAGGATTGCCAACCCCTCGCCCCTCAGCTGAAATTATTGGCGGGAATGGCGATGACGTTTTAGACGGAAAAGCGAAAGTGATGACAAAAGACGGTGAAGATGTCACGGAGTCTTTCGTGAGTGGTGCTTATAAAGCGCTAGAACAAATCAAAGATTTCCACCCAGAATATATTATTTTGAAAGAGCGTAGTCCATCTTGTGGTAGTTCTACAATTTACACCGGAGAATTTAACGGGAATAAACAAACTGGTTACGGGGTAACAACTGCTTTATTCAAAAGACACGGACTTACAGTCATTTCAGAAGAGGATTTTGAAAATATAAAAAGGAATTGACCCTGTTCGTCAATTCCTTTTCATCTGTCTTATTTCACATTTAATTTTTCTTTTACTTTCGCTGGAAGCTCATCTTTCTTTACTTCTTCCCAAGCCGAAACACCTTTTTTATCTGAGTGGTATACGCGTAGGAATGCATCTTTACGTAAGTTTTTTTGAGCTGTGAATTCTAATTCTTTCTCTTTACCGTCTTTATCAAAGCCAGTTAGCTTATACTCATAATCTTTATATTTTTGACCATTATCAGCTTTACTATGAACTTCTTTTCCATCTACTGTAATTTGAACGTAGTACTCATCTTTACCCATACGGTTTAAATCACAACCAACTAACAAACTTGCAAATACAACTAAAATACTAAATAGTGCAATGTATCTTTTCATTTCCTTCACCTCATATGTTTTTTCTTATATTCTTATCTTAAAGCCCAGCGCTTAAAGAAGAAATTCAAAAACATGACATGAACATTACACTTTTGTAAGATAATAATTATTTCTTTACTTTGGAGACTGTCATTCCCTTATCAATTGGACTTTTACGCCAAAAGAAAAGACCTCCTTAACGATTTTATTTCATCGCTAAAAAGGTCTTTCTCTATTTCTGCTAAAAACTTAGCACTCTTCTGGCTTACCAGCATTCGTCGCTGTACGGAAAGATGATCCACATCCGCATGATGCGATTGCGTTTGGATTGTCGATTGTGAATTTTTCATTCCTGCTATAACTAACTAAAACTCCTTTACATCAATATGTATAGTAGTTTAGAAGGAGTGTTTTTCATGTATATAATTAAGTATCGCTTAAATTCTTAATGATGTATGTCGTTAATTTAATCATACCCAAACTGTGACACTGTTACAATTTTTAATACATTAAAGATGTGTATAAAGAACTTTATCAGTAAAAATTTCAAAAAAGCCAAAGTTTCGTACAAGGAAAATGAAATTTCTTTCACAATCTATTAGTATTAATAATGGAAGGAGGGAGTTTTCATGCTGCTTGTATTTGATATATTAAACCGTTTATTGTATGCCGTTAAAGCTATTTGTTATGCTATCATAGGAGCCCTAACTTGGGCCGGACTCGAAGCAAAAGATTCTTTATCTGAAATAATTTACAATGAATTTATCGGTATTCCTTTACTAACTTTTGGTATTACAGTTGCTTTTTTAGAAGTAATACATAATCTCTTCGGCATGGTCAAAGGTGATTAGTAAGACAACTATTTCTAACCTCCTTAAAAATCCATAAGAAATATATTTTATAATTTCTTATATGGGCAATGATAACAAAAAGAGTCTGCTAACAGGGGACTCTTTTTTATACCCAAAACAGACTCTCCGAATTTAAGAAGTCTGTTCATTGATGTTATGCAGTTATCCCTACAAATGCATTTTATAAACCGCCAAGGCCACAAATCGATTTTCGCTTAAACTAACGGCATGAAAAAACTTAGCACTCTTCCGGCTTACCAGCATTCCTCGCTGTACGGAAAGATGATCCACATCCGCATGATGCGATTGCGTTTGGATTATCGATTGTGAATTATACGGTCAGTTTGCGTTAGAGCAAAACGCAGTAAGCATTTAAGATGCTTTAATACGATCATTTCTGTTCAATAAGGTTGTGTACATCACACAGTCTTAACGATGTACTTCATTATCTATATTCTACCCAAACTCTATAACATTGATAAGCATAACAATATCTCATTAATATGCTCTCACTTCTTCTTATTAATTAAGCAACTTACTCATTCGCGCAGTAATCACTATTCGCTTTTGTTCATCTTTTGTTAGAGCTACTGTGGAGGAAGTTGCGATGAGCTCCATGTCCCTAAAACCACAAGTAAATGATATTTCTCCCCCATCTCGATAGGCCGTAGCTCTTATCACACGCATGACTTTATCGCCTTTCTTATACTCTCGTATTACCCTTGGTTCTGAACTGTTTCTCATTTACATGTCCCCTTTATAAACAATCTCCCCTCCAATTCTCATTTTACATTTATATGTAAAATTCTCCTATACACTTTTGAATAAAAAAAGTGTAGCAATTACGCTACACCCTTAGTTTTACTCTTCGCTATGTGCCTGTTGCACCTTATACGCCCGTTTTACGTTTACATATTGAAGTATGCTGCAAGCCTTGCGCAACCTATATAGCTGCCCATTACACCTAATGTGAAGTATAGTAAGCCATAGTTTCAAAATGGGACACAAGGTATATCTTTTTGTATAGAAAATAACTTTTGGAATCCATAACCAAGATAGGTTATAATACGAGTATACGAAGAAAGCCCACCGTATTGGTAGTACGATAGGCTTAGCAAGGTGGTGAATACATAATGGATGCAATCACCGTTACTGCAGTTTGCTCTTTACTCATGGTTGTTATGGGAATGATTAACATGAGCAAAGAAAAGAAGTAATATTTTATCTAAAGCCTTCAGTGTTGGTAGCACTGAGAGGCTTTTTTCTTTATATAGTATTCCACATTTAATGCAGAATATTACTTATAAACCTGTAGTTTACTAATTTGGTCTACAAAGCCCTCATTTTGAGAACATTTGGCTCAAAGTTTCCTCTAAGGCAACACAGAAGGTAAAAAATAATCTACCATCAAAAGTTTCTCACTATGAAACCCATACCCTAAAAAAATTAAGCTGATAGGTTAACCCCAGGTTAACTTTTATAGCCTAAAAACAAAGCATTAAATCATGTATTATAAAGGTTACATGCAATAATTTTTTATCAAAAGTATGCTTATAGTATGCTTATAGTATGCTTATAGCAACATTATAACTTAACCAGGAGCCCAGTTACAAGGAAAGTTTACTTTTACCAAACCTCTTTCTCTGACTATCTTCCGATTAGTTTCTGACTATTTCCTGACTAAATTAAGGTTAACCTAGGGTTAACTTTTAACTTTAATTCAGATGATACATTTTTTATCACCATCTCTATATAGATATTTAAGTAATGCTCGTAATGCACGAATATTAATGTTTATCGTCGTATCGTATAAACTACCCCCTTGCTGGTCAGCGTCAATAAATTTATGCCCTTCATAAGGCTTCTTATCGTATTTCATGTAGTTGATATAGTTATGAAACGTTTTTGCTGTTAGTTCGTCAATATATTTAACCACGCAATTATCATGCAACCAATCGGTAAAGTATCCCCACATCTTCGTATAATCTCTTAATGTTCTATCTCGACAACCTTCCGCACGTTTTCCCGAAATAACAATATCTAACGCTTGTCCCAAAGTTAATTACATATATTTTCCACTAGCATTCGCCATCTTTGTAATACGTTTTTTTCTTCACGACAAAAGAAAAGACCTCCTTAACGATTTTATTCCATCGCTAAAAAGGCCTTTTCTATTTCGTCTAAAAACTTAGCATTCTTCTGGTTTACCAGCATTCGTCGCTGTACGGAAAGATGATCCACATCCGCATGATGCGATTGCGTTTGGATTATCAATTGTGAATCCACCGCCAAGCATAGATTGTTTATAGTCAATTTTTACTCCTTTAACAATTGGAGCACTTTCTGTATCGATAACAAATTCAACACCGAAAAACTCAAGAACTGTGTCGTCTTCTTTTGGTTCTACTTCAAATCCTAAGCCGTAAGAAAGACCGCTACATCCGCCGCCGTGTACAGCAAGGCGCACATACTTCTCTCCATCTTCAGCATCTTTTAACATATCTTTAATTTGAAAAGCTGCTTGTTCTGTTACTTCAATCATGAAATACACCTTCCTTTCTGTTCTTAGTCCATTATACATCTTTACGCTTCTATCTTGTACTCATACACTCCGCGGCAAATTACTTCCGCAGGTCCTTTCATCAACACGTTTCCTTCTTCAGTCCACGCAATCATTAAATCGCCACCAGCTAAATGAACAGTAATTTCCTTACCGCGTTCCATCTTTCCATTTAAAATAGCAGCTACAACTGCAGCGCACGCTCCTGTTCCGCAAGCTTGCGTTACACCAGATCCACGTTCCCAAACGCGGAAGTTCATCTCGTCATCATTCAAAATTTCGATAAACTCAACATTTACTCGCTCTGGAAACATTTCATGTGTCTCGAGGACTGGTCCAAGTGTTGTAAGAGGTGCTTTTTCTACATCATCAACCAAAATAACCGCATGCGGATTTCCCATTGAAACAGCTGTAAATGCATAACGATGATTATTATATAAGAAGTTTTCACGAATAAATGGCGTTTCACCTTCACCAAGCATCGGTATTTCTGCACGTGTTAGACGCGGTGCCCCCATATCGATTTTCGCTAATGTCACGACACCATCTTCTACTGTTACTTCAGCCGTTACAATACCAGCTAACGTTTCAATTGCGAAAACTGTTTCTTCTACTAGTTTATGCTCATACGCATATTTCGCTACGCAGCGCAAACCATTACCACAGCTCTTTCCTTCAGAACCATCATTATTAAACATGCGCATTTTCACCGGAGCTACGTCTGAAGGGCAAATTAAAATCATCCCGTCTGCTCCAATACCAGTATTAATATTTGAAACCTTTTCCGCCACAAGAGCTAAATCTTCTTCAGGAATTTGTTCTTCAAACATATTTACATATATATAACTATTGCCAAGACCATGCATTTTTGTAAAAGAAAATTGGCTCATTTATATTCACTCCAAAAATAATTTGTTATGTTAAGTATAAAATGCATGCTTTTAGAACACAATATGAATGTCCCCCGTTTCTCATATTTGACAACGTTTGGCGATGAGCCACTCTTACAAAATTTGTGTAAGAAAAAAGCCCTTCTAAAAAGGGCCTTTTTTTATTTATCCCACTATTTTCAATTGGGGAAGGCTAATAATCAGCATTAGTCTTCCCCACAAAATAAAGTTTTATCTAATGGAAAAGGTGCTGCTAATTCGCAACACCTTAAAACATTGGATTTTCATCCAAATACTCATATACATTATTAACAAGCTCTTCTACTGTTGCACCTTGTACAACTTCACCATTTACAAGTGCAAACGGTCCTTCAAAACAAATACCACAATACCCTAGACAACCGTACTCCATTACATCTAAATTCGGATCTTTTTCTAATTTTTCTAGAGCTGCTTGTGAACCACTTGCAAGGTTACCTACACAAAATTCAATTAATGGTTTAATCAAAATTCTCCCCCCTGTACTACAAAACAAATTACCTTTTCACTTTATCTATAAGAAGAAAACTAAGCTGTTTCTTGTTGTTTTCGTTACACAGTCTAAACTATTTAGTTACTTCATTACTTCACTTCAAAGTAGATGACTTCTTCTATATAACATGCTACTTCCAATGAAATAGTAACTACAAAGGAAAAACAGTTTATTTTACTTTTCTTCTTATTGTACAACAGAGTATTCATTCATGCATTGTTATTTGTTCACAAATTCGATATAATTTGATTGAGCAAAGTCAAAATATTTTATTAATATAAAATTTTATGATTAGGGGATATTTCAACAGAAAAGGGGTAATCCATCATGAAACACCTCGTAATACTAGGTGGCGGCTACGGTGGAATGAGAATTCTGCAAAGGCTACTTCCAAGCAACCAACTTCCAGATGATGTACAAGTGACATTAATCGACAAAGTACCATATCATTGCTTCAAAACTGAATATTATGCATTAGTTGCGGGTACTATTTCAGAAACGCATATTCGTATACCGTTTCCTGAACACCCACGCCTCAATATTCAATACGGCACAATAACAAATATTGACCTCGAAGAAAAAGCTGTTCATCTCGATGGCGGCGAAGCAATCCAATATGATGACTTAATTATCGGACTTGGCTGTGAAGATAAATATCATAACGTTCCTGGGGCTAGGGAATATACACATAGTCTACAATCAATTGAACAAACACGTAAAACATATGAACAATTAAATAGTCTAGAACCAAATGCAACAGTAGCTGTTGTTGGTGCTGGCTTAAGTGGCGTTGAAGTAGCAAGTGAACTTCGTGAAAGCCGTTCTGATTTAAAAATCTATTTATTTGATCGAAAAGATAGAATTTTATTCCCGTATCCAGAGAAATTAAGTAGATACGTAGAAGAATGGTTCGTAAAACATAAAGTTAATATTATAAGAAACTCTAACATTACAAAAGTGGAACCAAATATTGTGTATAATCACGATGAACCACTTGAATGTGATGCAATTGTCTGGACAGCTGGTATTCAAGCAAATGAAGTTGTTCGAAACCTTCCAGTTGAACAAGATGGTAGCGGACGGGTTGTCTTAACGAAATATCACAATATTCCAAACAACGAGCATGTTTACGTTGTAGGAGATTGCGCAGCACTTCCACATGCACCATCTGCCCAACTTGCTGAAGGTCAAGGAGAACAAATTGTCCAAATATTATTAAAACGTTGGAATAATGAACCACTCCCTGATGAACTACCTGTTATTAAATTAAAAGGTGTTCTAGGATCTCTTGGTAAAAAACACGGATTTGGTTTACTCGCAAACCAACCGTTAATGGGACGTGTACCGAGATTATTAAAATCTGGTCTTCTTTGGATGTACAAATATCATAAGGGTTAATACTTTACAGGCTGTCTACTATGTAGGCAGCCTCTTTGCATCAGTTTTTAAAAATTATCAGACACATCTTTCTCAATATTTATAATGATTTATTTTTCATTTTTATATTAAAAACTACGGATAAACAGTGTATGCTATTTGTAAGTTGTTTTATTATTTCCTTGAAGACCGAATTCATTCGGTCTTATTTTTTATGTGATAAATACTTTTGTAGGAGGCATTACATTCCACTTATGAACTTATCGAAACTAAACAATCGAATAGAAGCGAAAAAGAAAGAGTTAATCTATCTCGTTGAACGATACGGATTGACTCATGATAAAGTGATTTCTTTCAACCAAGAATTAGATCGTTTACTTAACTTATTAATAAAACTCAAGACGAAGAAAAAACGTTGCTCTTTATAACCGTTATCTTCTCTTTTTTGATACGATATAACTAGAATCAGAAAGGAGCGATTTATGTTTATATTAAAAAACGTTATATATAAAGATATACTACACATTCCTTATTTACAGATTCAAAAAGAAAAGATTACTTGCATTATCGGTGAAAGCGGAAGCGGAAAAAGCACGTTGCTTCGCATGTTAAACGATTTACAATCTCCAACATCCGGCACAATTGAATATAACGGAAAATTAATTTCTGATTATCATCCTATTCAATTACGTCGTGACGTAGTTATGCTTGGGCAAACTCCACCTATTTTTGATGGAACCGTTAAAGACAACCTATTAATGGGACTTCGTCTTTCTGAAAAACCATTTCCAAATGATGATGCCCTGCGGAGTGCATTACAAACCGTTAGCTTAGACAAGCAATTAGAAGATAGCGCCTCCTCACTATCTGGCGGTGAAAAACAAAGACTTGCCTTTGCACGTATCGTACTTATGGATCCGCCTGTCTATTTATTAGATGAACCTACTTCAGCATTAGACAGTGATACAGAACGCCACGTTATGAAACAATTTACTGAACTAGCACGAAAAAAGAAAAAAACAATTATCTTCATCACACACTCACAACAACTTCCAAAAGAAGTTGCAGACGACATTATTGAGATTAGTAAAGCAAACGGTGCGACTAGAAAGGAAGTGCTCTCTGTTGAAGGGCGTTATTGAACTCCAAATTTGGCAACTTGCAGCTGCCTATATTTTTATTCTTATTTTAATTGGACTTGTAAAATTAAAAGGAATACCTCGCGAAAAACAAATCGCGCTCGCAACATTCCGTATGACGATTCAGCTCGTACTTGTTGCATATGTCCTTACATACGTATTTGAAAACAGTAATCCATTTTATACAATTGCTCTCATTACTTCTATTACTACCTTTGCAATTTTTAATATTTATAAACGAGTTAACATCCCAATGTCTAAAGAATTAAAACGAGTAGCCGCCCTTTCCATGGTCGCCGGATCAATTGGGCCACTTCTACTATTTATCTTTGTTATTATCGGACATGATCCGTGGTATGCTCCGCAATATATCGTCCCTATTACAGGAATGTTAGTTGGGAATGCCATGACTGGTGTTTCTCTCGGCGCAAATACGTTCTTAAACAATATGAAATCGCAAAGAGGTCAAATTGAAGGTGCACTTATGCTCGGCGCAACACCGAAAGAAGCAGCTGCTCCGCTCATTCGAGACGCTTTTGACTCTGCTATTTTACCAACAATTAATTCTATGGTCGGAATGGGAATTATAAGCTTACCAGGCATGATGACTGGTCAAATATTATCCGGTGTATCACCATTCACAGCCATTCAATATCAAATCGCCATCATACTCGGTATTTCTGGAAGTACTGCCTTTGCTGTCATTATCTTTTTACAGCTTGGATATAAAACGTTCTTTAATAAGCGATGTCAATTGAAAGAAATTGACTATGGTGCACGGTGAATCGTGCGTAGTTCACGATGAATGAAATTATATTAACGATTTTTTCAATATATCTATCATAACTTGCAATATATCAACGATTTTTCAAATATATCTATCATAACTCAGAATATATCAACGATTTTGTACGAAATATCGATTTACCGACAAAAAGTGACATAATAAAAAGAGGAGGCTATTCGCCTCCTCTTCTATTTACTTACGCCTTCTTAACGAACTGTGATTTTAACTTCATAGCTCCGAAGCCGTCAATTTTGCAATCGATATCGTGATCGCCATCAACTAGACGGATACTCTTTACTTTCGTACCGATCTTCACAACTGAAGAAGTTCCTTTTACTTTTAAATCTTTAATAACAGTAACTGCATCGCCGTCTTGAAGAACGTTTCCGTTCGCATCTTTTACAACTTTTGCACCATCATTATTTTCAGCTTCTGCTTCTTGGCCCCACTCATGAGCACATTCTGGACATACGAAAAGAACTCCATCCTCATACGTATATTCTGAATTACATTTTGGACAATTTGGTAAAGTAGCCATAAATTCATTTCCTCCGTTCATTATTTATACGTAAAAATCAAAATTGATGTTTACATCTCGATAAATAAAATTTGTATAGCATTTCTTTATAGTGCCATAGTCTCACGTTATTGACAAGCCTACCTCAAATTCTCATTTTTTATTGTATTTTACAAAATTTCAATTTGTATGCCGTTTTTCTATTTGCTCTTCTACTAATTTTAAAAATCTTCGTTGTGCATTTTTATTTTTTACAAGCAATCGAACTCTTAGCTTACTTTGTAAATATGAGCGAACTTTGTAGTTCGTAATAAATAACTTTCGATACTTTTCGTCTTCATATATGATTCGAAACCATTCATACTGCTGCAAGTAAAGTATGTTAGCATCAATCTTTTTCGTGTGTAAACCCGTACTTAAACTAATCGATCCTATTAGAGCTTCTATTACTGCTGAAATCATTTCTCTCCCCCTAATAAACAAAAGAAGAACCTTCACAAGATTCTTCTTTTCAAAATGAACGAGTTCCCTCTAGAAACCCCAATTATTTTCTTCAATGTAAATTTGATATTCTTCTACTTCTTCTTCACTTAACTTCTTATTATTTTCATATACCTCTTGCCACTCGAAATAATCTTCATCGAAATAAACAGCAAATTTAATTTTCACGTTTTTCTTCTCTGTATAATCATAACCAGTAAACTCTACTACGTCATAATCTTTTTCTTTCTTCACAAACTTCCAAGTTGGATTATCAGTCATAATCTCTAAAGTAACCCCTTCGCCACTTGAACGAACAACGTTTTTAATATTCGGCTCAGTTGGTAAAAAGGACAGCCCGAACGCAGCTAATCCATACACAATCCCGACTATAATCTGTAAACCAATCATACCAGCAATACTCACGCCGCCCTTTGATTGTAAGAAATACGCCTTCTCATGATCAGACGCATCTTCTCCCTTACGAAAAACACGAACAGCCTGCTTATAATATAAACGGTTTCCTTGCCATCCAGTAAATATCATCATTCCTAATTGAAGAGCTAAACTAAATGTTACATAAATCCCATCTGGAATATCTATAAAAGGGGGTATAACTATACTAGGTATAGCCAATAACGCAAATATAATAAATAACTTATACATTTTACGATAAGCTAACCAAAAAGTTGGGAAGAAAAAGGCTACCCAATTCCATGTATTCCCTTGCGCTGGATTTTCTACTTTACCCCACTTAAAGTCATAATAAGCTGTATTCTTTTGAACAACTTTATGTAATTCTTGTGGAGAAATCGTTTCTTGTAAAACCGTGTCCTTCACGTACATCATCCTTTTCTTATTTCTATATACATTTATTGTATATGGACAAAATGAAGGAATCTAACAAAAAGTACACATATTTCATAAAAGTGAACGGAAATCGAATATATTCCGACAATTATCCGTTTCTTATTTCATTTTACTTTTAAATATATTAAAATAATCGTGTATCATACCTTTAATACACTAAGTTAATTATTTTATATATTCACTAAAAAGGATGCATCAAAATCATTTTTATACATCCTTTTTAGTGAATATATACTACTATTTTAAAACAAACATCTCGACTTAAGAGCGCTCACAAATTAGCCTTCTACTATTTCAAACATATTTCCACTTACACAACTAATGAATAGTCCATTATTACCTGCCTCAATTGATACAATAAAATCTATTACAACAACATTTTTAGGGAGTTTAATTATATCTTTTACTTCACCACATTCAGCATCAAGTATTATCAATTCTAAATTTGAAGTTGCAATGTAAATTTCTCCATCTTTATATAACAGAACCTCTGTAATATCATGTAGAGTAGTATTGTTCCAAAGCACTTTACCTGTTTGAATATTAATACCACAAATTCTGCCTTCTCCTAAGGACAATACCATCATCTCTCCGATAAGAAATGGAGGCAATTCAATTTCAAAAGACATATTTACTTCATATAACTTTTGACCGCTCTTATGATCATAACATTGTATTTGTCTACTTACCCCTTCATATCCATACTCAGTTCTTGTTAATAGTATTTTTGCTTCCTTTGATTCAATGCAAGAGTACCATACCTCATCAAAAGCTTTTTCAAAAATTAAGTTACAGCCTTCTTTTCCATATTCCCACTTTTGTAATACCTCCATTGCTACACATATAAAATGTTCATTAGTTAAAGTAACTGGTTCATTTGGATTACAATCTTCCATCATTTGTTTCCATCGTGTAGAAGCATCTAATAATTGAATGGCAATTGCAACATTACTATATGCATCAACTTCCCCATCTTCATCAAAAGGATTCCCTGCTAATACATAGTAATCTGGGCCAAGATGGCACTGCAATTTTTCTCCTCCGACTCGAACATTCTTTTCCCATACTTTTACTCCACTTTCAAGCTCTAATAAAACATTGTAGCCTTCTTGTGTAATAACTAGTAAACGTGGTAACTCTTCTCCCGTAGTTTTTACATCTTGTATAATATGCCCTTCTATTTCTAAATCCCATAGAAGCTCTCCACAACTTGATGAAATAGCATACAATTTCGCAATACTTTCTCCAAATCTATTTGCATGCCAAATAATTACGACACCATTCACAGTAATGCAATTACAATCTTCTACTATTGGAATACGGCACTGCCAAATCTCTTCTTTCGTTTCACTATCGAGTTTACGAATTCTGTGGTTATTTTCCTCTACATAAAAGATACTCTTCTTATCATGAGATAGTACCGGAGTAAATATCGGTTCAACCTCTCTCCCTTTTAAATACTTCCATTTTAATTCATACTTGTCACTTGTAGAATGATAAGTTCGATACATAATTTCGTCATTTCCATTTACAAGTTTAGGAACAAATGGATCAATTTCTAACATTCTATGGTAAGCATCTTTGATTCGAAAAGAATCAACTCCACTCATGTAAATCTGCCCTATCTCCTTTTTAAGAAACGAAAAGAGTACTCGTAAAAATTGCTCGCTATCAACACTAGCTAACTTCTTGCCTCTCTGATTAATAATGAGAAACTCCCCATCTTTCTTCTTAAATTCCATCTTTTTTTCATATTCATTTAAGAAAATTGTAGCGTCATCATATCTAAAGACCTCGATACAAGCGTCAAACAACTGACAAATCGGGTCTATTATGTCTGTTTTTTCTTGAAACACAATACTCTCATCTATACTAAGTACTATTTCTCCGGCATTTTCTGTCGACAGTTTATTTAGTTCGATTTGAAACTTTTTCATTATTTCCTCCCTCTATTGCGTGTTATCTAAACTAACTATAATATATGACATAAGATTCTTAAAACTATTATTTGAGGTGACCGAATATGAAGAGTACAATTTGGGCAGACGATGACTATTTAAAACTAGCACCCATTAACGATGAACTAATCAAAAAAGCAGAAGAAGTACTGAACGTAAAACTTCCAGAATCATATATAAACCTTCTAAAAGAACAAAATGGGGGAACTCTTCGTCTCGATGTTCACCCTACTTCAAAGCCAAATTCTTGGGCAGACGATCACGTTAATGTATCTGGTTTATATGGTATTTCTTTTAATGAAAATGAATCTAGTATTTTAGAGAGCCGCTATTTAATTCGAGAATGGGAAATGCCTGAGAATATCGTACTTTTATCTGGTGATGGACATACATGGATTGCATTAGACTATCGAAATGTAGCTGAAAATCCTCCAGTTATATTTATCGATAATGAATTTGAGGAAATTATTGAATTAGCACCTAACTTTGAAAGGTTCTTACAAAACTTAACTACTTATGAATATGACGAAGAATAAGCCTGGCTCTAAAAAGGAGCAAGATTTTATTACAAATTTACACGCCACTTTAAAACCACTCGGCTTTAAGAAAAAAAGACATACATTTTTCAAAGCTGAAAACGGATTTTATAAGCTCATTAACATACAAAAAAGCCAGTTTGGAGATGATTTTTATATAAATATAGGAGTTCACCCTATCGGTCTCCCGCAGCTTATTACGAACCAATTACAAATAAAAGAAAACATTTCAATATTCGCTTGCATTCTACAAACAAGAATAGAGCCTATACATATCAAACAGAACCAGCTATTGCACAATGTTTCACATGAAACTATCAACATTCCGAATTACCTTTCTACTATTTTCGACTGGTTTCAAACGTGGGCATCTTATGAAAATTTAGTGGAAATAAATATACATTCCATTACTCCGATACTAGCTGTCGTTCCAATATTAGAAGAAAAAGCGTTTCTACTTCTTACCTGTTTTTCTTTCTACAAATTAAAACAGTACGAACAAGCTAATCGCTACTTACAGCAATATTTACATTGCACCGTGCATCTGAATACCGAGGAAAAAGAGCCCATATTCTTTCACGAAGTTGATATGTATATGAAAAAACTAGTAGAAAGTACAATGTAATTTCACATTGTACTTTCTACTAGTGCTTTATATTCCTCTTGTAACTTTTTAAATCGTTCTTCATACTTTTGCATCTTCACAGTATCCGTTTTTGAATTAAGGACTGGCCTTCTTCTCCCAGTCACCATTATATTTTTCCCATCTATTGCATCGTTCATATATACGTAAGGTTTAAAAGACTCGCATACCGTATATGGCAATGCTACAGAGAGTTTTGCATACTCTTCCACTTTAAATTGATTAGATAAGCTTAACTCCTTTAAATTTTTCAATTGCATTAACGGTTCTAATGAATCATCTTTAACCTTTAAATTCATCAAAGTAAGCTTTTGCAACTGCTGTAATTCAGCGAGCGGTTTTAAAGTTTGTACTTTCATCGCTGTATTTATTCCACCACCCATATAGAAGGTATTGAGTTGTGTGCACTTACTTAAAGCACTTAAATCTTCTAACTTAGAAAAATCATCAATTAGTAAGGATTTGAGTTTTTTATTATAATCAATATCCCATAACGTCTTCGCTTTTGTATTCCAGCACATATACAACTGTTGTAAATTGGACAATTTCTGAAGGCTACTTAAATCCTCAACCCTCATTTTGTAAACGTATAATATATCGGGACAAACATACGTAAGAATATGATCAAACTGCTTTTGATTTACTGTGAACATCCATAATTTTTTAACTTTAAAAGATGCTAGTCGTTCTATATTTTTTGTTTTCCCCTCAATCGCTACTTCTTCTAAATCACCAGCTATACTTGCTAAGTCTTTCATAATCTTTGGCTGATCACCAATCGGAAACATGTTATCCCCCCTACAACTCCCAAGTAATATTCATTTCTTCAAATGAGTCCTTACTAACTTCCAATCCTTCGCTATCTTCCGTTCCAATCATTGCTACTTCTTCTTTAGACAACTTAATTTCCTCATTTGGACTTTGGATTTTTTTCTTATACACGAGTTGTAAAAGCTCTATTTGTTCCTCTGTCAGTTCATACTCTTCTTCTAGTCTTTCTATTGCTGATTCTGTATCAAGTAATGGAATTTCTAATAAGAATCCGCCGTGCTCTTCCATCTCTTCAAATGAATCAATTGAATACGCACCGCTATCCTCAATCCAAAATGCAGTTGTAATAAAAGGAACTGTTTCGCCTTCTACTTCTTCTAATACGTATTGAAGTGCTTCTTCTTTCGCAATATCTATTACTTCCGAAGGTGCCCCTTCAAAATAATTTTTCGCATCAATCCACTCATCAATTCTCTCGCTATTCACATCTTGAAGACATACAATCGTGTAATTCGGATGAAACGTAATTGTCCCTTGTCCACCTTGGCTATCTTGCATACTATAGTTAAATCCATCCCATGAACTTTCATGTGAGAAATCTGGACAATGCGCTACATTAATTGCATGGGCAATCGAATTTAAAACGCATCCTTTCCATAATTGTTCTCTATCTATATGTAATTTATATTTACTCATCATCTTCCCCCATGCGCATATTTTTTTCTATTATCTTTCCTCTACACAATACTTGTAAATACTTTTCTATCTACTACAAAATAAAAAAGACAATACCCCCCACTGTATTGTCCATTTTCTTCCCTACCATTTCTCTCTACACGTCTCAATTAAATGCAGTAAATACCTCTTCGTCATATCTGCTCTTCTCCACCTTGAGAGCATTCTCTTTTCTTTTGGATTGTGCCGTATTCTCGCTACTTCTTTTAATAAGAGCTCCCATTCTTCCGCTGAACGTTCTGACAAGTATTGCAATCCTCTATCTTTTGAAACGATTGTTTTATAATCTAGTGTATATAAAATGCGTCCCATCGTAACGACAGCTGATTCTACCCACTCTTCTATAAAAAATAAATATGGCTTCTTCGCCTTTTCACTCCAGTACTGTTCTACGTTGTATTTCATCGTATTTACTACATCATTCCATTGTATTTGCAGCGGAAGATCTTCTGCTTCTTTTCCTGTAACTGTAATGCCTTGATTTTTCAACGTCCACCATGTGACCGCATTAATGTCCCAATGACCAACATTAGCTTTACCATCTGCACAATACACGTACTCGTTCATTTCATCATTGTATTTCCCTAAGTCAGCAAGCGGAATATACATACCGTCCATTCTTTTACCTAGCGTATTGTCACTAAGTTTCTTATGTAGTTCCACAAGCTGCTGTTTTTCAGCTTCATTCACGGAATCATTTATCACTGTAACAAAATCAACATCGCTCGTTTCCTTATGAAATGCACCTAGTGCGATGGATCCGTAAATATATACCCCGACTATTTTTTCATCCAAAAAAATTTCTTTTAATTCTACTGTGTACCGCTCCATTAACTGTTGTACTTCCGTTGGTAACGCATGCTTCACTCCATTTTTCATATCTATCCCTCCAATAAAAAAGCCTTTGCAAATTCGCAAAGACTTCTTGTTTTATAAATATTTCTCGATTTCTTCATAAACATCCTTCAAACGAGGATTTCCTTCTCCAACAATTTCTCCATTTACAAGAACGACCGGATAAAATAAATCTTCTTCCACTACGCGCTCAGCGAATGCTTTTTTATCCGCATCTTCTTGTTCTTCTTGGAAATCAATATACTCGAAATTAAATTTATTTTCTTGTCCTTCATATTTACGACCAATTGCCGCTTGTAACCATTCAAACGTTTCTGTTGAAGACGGCATTCCGACGCAGCTCGCACAAATTACTTTCGTCCCATACACTTGAACATTAACCATTTCTTCTCCCCCACTTCTTGTCCCAACAGTATATTCAGATGTCTTATTACATAAGCACATCATTTTACAAACTTATTCCATACCCCTATACTGAAAAAACACGATACAATATTTCGACAATAAAACAAGAAGAGAAAAAATAGATTTTCCCCTCTATCTTGATTATAATAAAACTGATGAAAGGAGTCGATAAAAATGGAAAACCCACATATGCAAGAACAAGTATTAGAAGTATTAGATAAATTACGTCCATTCTTACTTCGCGATGGCGGAGACGTTGAATTAGTAGACATTGAAGAAGGTATCGTAAAACTACGCCTTATGGGTGCATGCGGAAGCTGCCCAAGTTCTACAATCACACTAAAAGCTGGTATCGAGCGCGCGTTACTTGAAGAAGTACCAGGAGTTATCGAAGTAGAACAAGTATTTTAATTAAAAGCGGAAGCGGCTCGTTCAGAACAGGAGGTCATTGGAGCTCCTGACGAAGAGGCGCTTTTTGCCTCACAGGAAGGCGCGAAATGGCCGACTGTTCTAGCCGCTGGAGCTAGATATTAATCTAAAAGCGGAAGCGGCTCGTTCAGAATCGCCTTCTAAAAGGAGACCAAATTTGGTCTCCTTTTTTTATTCAAATCACATTTATCCGTTAACATCATAAAACAAAATTGGAAATCCTTCTCAAAAAATGCGATAATTAATACTATATAGTGAATCGTTCACACATATACAGTAAAAAAACATAGGGGGACGACAGATGCCAAAAATGGGGAACACTTTTGTAACAATCCAAGAACTAGAAAAGAAAAAAGAGTATTTATTAGGCCTTTCATCCGTTATACCAACATGGAATACAAGCTATCAATTTTTATTTAAAGAAATCCAGCAAGAATTATTGGGTAAAGTAAATGAAAAGCTCGAAAGGCATCAATTCGTTTTAAATATATGTACAGATCAGCAGGTAGGGGCATAATATATTACATAAAATTGTGGTATATAAAAAAGAGACCTCACTCGGTCTCTTTTTTATATTTTTAAGATAACCAATCTAATTTTCTAATCCCAAGCTTATCTACTGGTAAACGAAGTGAGCCATAAAAGTGCTTCATAAATTGCTCTGAGCGGTTCACATCGTGTAAAATGGCTTCTAAGCGATCTCTATATATGCTTTTTTGTTCTCCGTTTCCAGTTTGATAATATCGTTCGACCGTTTCAAAATAGTGAAGCGGGAACAGGA
Organism: Bacillus sp. CPT56D-587-MTF; assembly: GCF_058792335.1. Classification (NCBI taxonomy): domain Bacteria; kingdom Bacillati; phylum Bacillota; class Bacilli; order Caryophanales; family Bacillaceae; genus Bacillus; species Bacillus sp. CPT56D-587-MTF. The sequence continues at coordinate 4,597,885 of NZ_JBYTEF010000001.1, forward strand.
GCCTTGCAAATAATAAACGCCAACCAAATGAGGACAGCGAGTAATTCCGTTCATAATCTGTAACAAATTGAACGATTGTTTGATCCCAGTCTTTCTTTTTTTCAATCATCATATAGCGAATCCATTCTGCTATATCTCGAGTTGGGTGATCATACACCCAATCAAAAGGAAGTTTGAGACGCTTCGTTTGATGCCATAATAAAGGTGTGAATCGTTCTTGGCAAATTGTCGCTGCATCCGTTAGTTGCGGCGTATCATCCATTTCTGTATCAACAACATATTGAATGGCATTTTCTGCAACTCCTAAGTAATATGGGAAGGATTCAATAAACAATTGATCGAATACGTCTGTAGGGTGGTTCATCACTTGTGATTGCCAAAACTTTTCTAACTGATCGAGTCTCTTTTCCCATAACGCTTTCCATTCACCAATGCGGCTTAATTGCTCGATTTCTTCTGGAAAGAATGCACCTCGTTTATGGAATATAGAAAGTTCACTCCCTAATGACGTAGCATGTCGTTCTAACGCTCGCATACCTTTTAATAAGCAGTAATTTTGTTCTTCTATCTCACTTACATAGTAGCCGTGTATAGTTGGAACGAAAGTCGCTACAGTTATATCCCCTTGCTGGTTCATATAGTCACTGAGCTTTTTCATCTCTACAAGTACTTCTTCCTCCATTTCTCCAATTGGAACAAGTACATAAATTTTGTTGCGAATCCAAAAGCTTTTATAGGGGCCAAGGGGGATTAATTCTTTAACATGCATGTGATAATGCTCATAAATATGCTGAATCATCGCAGTCGCCACCTATGGTTTTTCTTTATATATATGAGCTTGTGCTCGCCTTTCATTCCTATGCACATGATAAAGCAACGAAACGTATACAAATACTAAAAAGAAAAAAAGGTGATAAACATGAAAGAATCAAATCAACTACAAGAAAGAGCATTACAACTATTACAAGAACGTGGTGTAACAATTGACGATATTGCTGAACTTGTTCATTTTCTTCAAAAAAAATATCATCCAAATTTAGAGATGTCAGAATGCCGTTACAATGTAGAACGTGTACTATCAAAACGTGAAGTACAAAACGCACTGATTACTGGTATCGAGCTTGATGTCCTTGCTGAAAAGGGAATGCTAAGTGAACCGTTACAAGATATTGTAAAACGTGATGAAGGCTTATACGGAATTGATGAAGTTATCGCACTTTCTATCGTGAACGTGTACGGCTCTATCGGTTTCACGAACTTTGGATATATTGATAAATTAAAACCTGGTATTTTAGAATACTTAAATGATAAATCAACTGGAAAGGTGCACACGTTCCTTGATGATATCGTTGGCGGAATCGCTGCCGCTGCTTCAAGCCGTTTAGCGCACCGAGCTGAGCACTCAGAATAATAATGTTTTCTAGGCCGTCAGTTTCATTCTGACGGCCTTTCGTATTCCATAAGCATAAATTCTCTTCCGCGACTCAAAAAAATAGTCCCTTGTTTAAATCCGATATTTTTATATAACGTAATCGCTCTTGTATTAAATGTCGCTACGCTTAATCGAAACATTTTTGCATTAAACTCTTTCGTGGCAAACGCTATTCCAGCTTGGAAAAATTCTTTCCCCATTCCTTTCCCAGTTAACGCCGGTTTCATACCAAGTCCGATATCAATCAAATCTTCTCCATCATATAAATTAGCATCTCTTCCACCTGGTACTTGTGCATTTTCTCCAAAACAAAAATAGCCGATGAACTCTCCTTGATCGTCACAACAGCCATAATACGTTCCATCTAATAGCTCTTCTATTACTTCTTTCTCGCCTGAAAAACTATATAAACTATAAGGTTCCTCGTACGTCCACGTATTTATCTCCATCGCTTCTTCTTTTGTTAACACATGTATATCCAACCTTCTCACTCCTTATCAAATTTCTATATATTTACTCATTCATTTTTCACATTAAATTTCCCTCTAATTGCAATATGCAGAATTACATACGCACAGCTATTAAACAGATGGTACAATTTATTTGAATCGCTGTTGCTACACTTCTTGATTAGAGAAAAGGCGTTAAAACGGAAATTAGCGTCTTATCAACCTCAAGCAATTGGCACATTTTGTCATCTTAAAAGACACTCGAACGAGTGTCTTTTTTTCTATATCCAACAAGGACTTACTCATTTCAAAGTATAAATACATAAAATAATGTAAATCATGACACGCATGAATCACTTTCTAAAAGTTATAAAGTAGATTCAAAATAAAAAAGCACTCTTAACTAGAGTGCTTTTTACTTTCAAACAAGGAGGCTACATATATGGATAGTACTCTCGTATTTAACTTTGGCATTGGTATTGTTATCATTTTATTCGTCTTCTTTGTACTTTGTATGAGCGGGGTATAAAAAGGCGATTTTCGAGCGTCTTTTTATACATACATATGTATTACTTGACTTCTATAAAAGTAGTAACCATAATAGTTACAGAAATACAAATAACTATTCACATATCCACAAATAGGAGGAAGAAAAATGAAACATGTAATCGTTTATGCACACCCGAATACAGAAAGCTTCAACCATGCGATTTTAGAAACGGTAAAAAGTGAATTAGAAGGAAAAGGTCACGAAGTACGCGTTCGCGATCTATACGAATTAAACTTTAATCCAGTATTAGGCGCTTCCGATTTCATCTCATTTTCTCAAGGAAATACACCAGAAGATATTAAAGAAGAACAAGAATATATCTCTTGGGCTGACAGCATTACATTCATTTATCCAGTGTGGTGGGCGGGACTTCCTGCTATTTTAAAAGGATACGTTGACCGTGTATTTAGCCATGGATTTGCTTATGCTTACGGTGAAAACGGCATTGAAAAGTTATTAAGCGGTAAAAAAGGATTGTTATTATCTACAATGGGCAATACGAAAGAGGCATACACAGCAGGCGGCATGTTTGATGCAATGAAGAAAACAGCGGATGTTGGTATTTTTGAATTTACAGGCATTGAAACAATTGAGCATACATTCTATACAAGTGTCCCTTCTGTGGATAATGATGTGCGTAAACAATATCTTGAAGAAGTAAAAGACGTTGTGAATCGTGCATTCTAATAAAAAAACTCCGGCTTTAACAACCGGAGTTTTTTTATTTCATCATTAATTTCGGAATATATCTTTGAAGAATGCTTTCTAATTCATTCATATCTTCCTGTCTAATAAGTAAATTCACATTGTCATTCATTTTTTCTCGCCCGCGATATAAAAATATATTTTCTTTTGGATTTTCCCATGTTGATGTTTTATAGCCTTTCAATTCTTCATATGAATAAAAGTTTAATCCATCTATTACACCTTTTTCATATATTTGTACACTTTTAATAAGATGTATAGCTATTAAAGTCATAAAACAACTTGCTACAGCATGAATACCTAGCTGAATAAAAAACTGTTCAACTGTATCAATATCGCCACTTACGTACTGAGCATATATATACATACATTGTCCAATGAAATATGCTGGTCCAAGTAATGCAATCCAACGTCTTTTCACCCGAGGATACATTGCAATAAGTTTTCCTGCGCTTTTTTTCATTTCATTTATTATATATATTTTCCATAGAACAAAGAACAAAACGCATAATGTAAAAACAAGCATAATACATGACATCCAGTACATTCTTATTCCTCCCTTATATCAATACATTTAAATTTTACATTCCGCATACCTATAGTACATATGCAATTATGCATAAAAAATGCAGGTAACCTCTTCCGGCTACCTGCATTTCATTACATCTTCTCAATCCACTCCGTCAAGTTATGCACAACTTGCGTCGGTTGAACTTCGTATTCTGTTAACTTCTCCACAGTTGTGACTCCAGTGTGGACAAGAAGCGTATGCATACCAGCATTTATTCCTGCTAAAATGTCTGTATCGTAGTTATCCCCAACCATTAATGCTTCATTCTTTTCTATGCCAAGCACTTTCAAAGCTTGTTCCATAATGATTGATTCTGGTTTTCCGATAAAGATTGGATCCACACCTGTTGATACTGCTACAACTGATGTTAATGAACCATTACCTGGTAATAATCCTCGCTCAGTTGGGATGGCAATATCCCCATTTGTAGAAATAAACGTTGCGCCATTACGCACAGCAAGACACGCTTTTGCTAATTTTTCATATGTGATGTCACGATCTAAACCCACAACAACGAAATCAGGATTTTCATCCACAAGTTCAAATCCTTTTTCCACAAGTGCATCGTGTAAGCCTTCTTCACCAATCATATATACAGTTGCGTCTTGTTTACGTTCATAAATGAAGTTCGCAGTCGCCATACTCGTTGTGAATACTTGCTCTGCTTTCGCTGGAATATCGAAACGAACAAGCTTTTCTGCTACCTGTTCCGGTTTGCGAGTTGAGTTATTCGTAACGAATAAATATGGAATGCCGCGCTCTCCTAATGCTTTTACGAAGTCGCTTGCTTCTTCAATTTGTTCTTCTCCGCGATACATCGTACCGTCTAAGTCAATTAAGTAACCTTTATACATCGATTATGTCTCTCCTTCTATGCTAACGTTCTCACCTTATCATACCACTCTTATATTACCCGCTTTTCCAAAAGAAAAAAACGCTTTACCTTAAAGCGCCCCATAACGTTCATTTTTTCTCTTTTATTTGGTAAGAACAACTACAATCGCCCTCGCACATATTTGCTAGCGTTTTCACTTCTGCGTTCGTAAATAAACGCTTATACATTTCTTTTTCATCTTCACACACTTGCGGGAATCTCTCGGCAATTTCCTTTAACGGACAGTTTTGTTTTTCAATTACGAAAGATTTCTCTCCATCTCTCTTTATTTGAACCATATAACCATTTTTCTCTTGCATAGCTGCTATCTCTTGCACTTTATATGCTAAATTCTTTTGATTACTCACTCTCTTTTGTAACTGTTCTTCCATTCGCTTCGTTCTCTCTTTTAAAACGTAACGAAGTATTTTTTCATCGCCCATTCGAGCTAAATCTTCTAGCATATCAATCGCAAATTGCTTATACTCTTTCGGGAATGTATCTTCTCCCTTTTCGCTTAATCCATACAAATAAGTTGGTCTTCCGACATGTTGCCTTACCATCTTAGAATAAATGAGTCCGTCTTTCTCAAGATTACTTAAATGTCTTCGAATCGCCATTTCTGTAATCTCTAAAACGTCAGCTAGTTCCGCTACCGTGTGCTCTCCCTTTACTTTCAACAATTGTACAATCTCGTCTTTCGTAGTACGTGCTTCCCCCATACTTCACCCTTCTCCCTTTTCTTTCTCACATACAATATAAGATCCCCAAAAGGCATTCTCTGGGGATCTTATAAGCATAATTATTCTGGTACAAATGCAGATACAGGTCCTAATTCCTTTTCTAAATAACTGCGAATATTTGCTGGGTATTTCTCTACCACTGCAATATGTTTTTGAATCGTCTTATATAATTCATCATGATTCATTTGAATATAATCTTGCGTAAGCATTTTTCGAAGAAGGATAATTTCTTTCATCCCTTGTCCATCTTCTTCACTTATCACTCGCTCGTCCATTAAAATATCAATAATATCTTCATAGCTTCCTGGATCGCGCATAATAAATCCATCAATCATCGCATTTCCTACATCTAATACACAATCAATAATAAGATGGGCTATGCGCTCTAATGCGTAAAATTCAAACTCGGTTTCATATATCTTTTTCTCTTGAAATGTACTTGTTGCTCGTTCTAAACATACTAGCATTTGTTCTATTTTCTTTCTGTCTACAAAATACATGAATGTCACCTACCTGGAAATTAAAGCATTTACATTTTAATTGTAACGCTTTCTTCTGAAAAAATCGACAATTTTTCGAATTCACCTTTTCTCCGTTATTTGTTATAGTTATATTTGTATGATTTTTGAAATTGGAGGAATGGAATCTTGGAACGTGAACTCGCACTAGAAATTGTCCGTGTAACAGAAGCAGCAGCCTTAGCATCCGCACAGTGGATGGGCCGCGGAAAGAAAAATGAAGCAGATGATGCAGCAACTACAGCAATGCGTGATATGTTCGATTCAGTAAACATGGCAGGTACAGTTGTAATTGGTGAAGGAGAACTTGATGAAGCACCGATGTTGTATATTGGTGAAGAACTAGGAACAGGTAATGGTCCAGAAGTAGACATCGCCGTTGATCCATTAGAAGGTACAAACATCGTTGCAAAAGGTCTTGCAAATGCAATGGCAGTTATTGCAATCGCAGACAAAGGGAACCTTCTTCATGCTCCTGATATGTACATGGAAAAAATCGCGGTTGGTCCAAAAGCAGCTGGTAAAATTAGCTTAGATGATCCAATTGAAAAAACAATTGAAATTGTAGCAGAAGCTAACAATAAAAAGATTCGCGATCTAACAGTTATCGTTCAAGAACGTGAACGTCATCAAGATATTATTGACCGTGTTCGTGCAAAAGGTGCACGCGTAAAATTATTTGGTGACGGTGATGTTGGTGCGTCAATCGCAACAGCACTACCTGGAACGGGTATCGACTTATTCGTAGGTATTGGCGGAGCTCCAGAAGGTGTTATTTCTGCAGCAGCATTAAAGTGCCTTGAAGGTGAAATGCAAGCTCGCTTAGTTCCAATGAACGAAGAAGAAGAAGCTCGTTGTCGTGAAATGGGATTAGAAGATCCTCGTCAACTTCTTATGTTAGATGACTTAGTATCTGGGGATGATGCAATCTTCTCAGCAACTGGTGTATCTGCTGGTGAGTTATTAGACGGTGTTAAATTCCTTGGCGGAGACTTAGCTGAAACATACTCTATCGTAATGCGTTACAAAACAAGAACAGTACGATTCATTAAAACGCATCACCATTTAGATCATAAGCCACACTTAAACTTAGATATTTAATAAAAGGAGCCATGTGTATGGAAGAACGTTTCTTTCTGTACGACGACACTGTCGCTACAAAAACTCGTTTCGTTAGCTTTATGGGAGAAAATGAGCGTCATGATTTAGCGCTATTATACTCCGATCGTCATTACGGTAAAACAATTGTCCTTGATATGCAGCGTAATAAATTCGCAATCATCGGCGCTGACGATTTAAACGAACCAGGCTACTTAGAGCACGCATTTTCTATGACTGAAGAAATTGCAGAAGAATTACGCTCATTTTTATTTGAACTTATATAATTTATCTTAGGCACCAGCTTTTTAGCTGGTGTTTTTCATTATAATTATTTTAAATTTTCAATCTTTTAATTATAATTAAGAATAAATCTATTTGGATGAACACTCCCCCACTTAGCAAAGCTTGAAGTGGGGGTTTCTAACGTTTCGACCTAACGGACGATTAACGTCAGGGGAGTTAACACATTAGCGAGCTGTTTCACACCTAACCCCTCTATCCCATTTGTCCATGCATTTGGGATTACTTTTCGTAAAATGTTAGCCGCAGCATTTACATCTGCATGAATTAAAGTTTTGTAACTACTCAGCCACCTTTCGGTGTCTTTTTTAAATTTTACTAGTTTCATATGCCTCCCATTTGTAAATACTGAGTATATCAAACAGGGGAGGTGAATCTTATGGTCGATCGAAAAATTATTTTAGATACATATAAAAAAGGACCTGAAGCTGTTATTTCTTTATTTGAAGAAACATTTTCTAAGTTAGAAAAACGTATACAAGAACTAGAAAATGCTTCAAAAAAAACTCCAAAAATAGTCATAAGCCACCTTCTACAGATGGTTTGGGTAAGCCCGTTACAAAAAGTTTGCGCAAACCGTCTCATCGTCAAACGGGTGGCCAGTTGGGCCACAAGGGACATACTCTTGGTTTGACAGCGACTCCAGATCATACGATTACACATTCTCCTACATATTGTACTTGTTGTCATACTTCCTTGAACCACGAGCCTGTAAAAGGGTATCGCATTCGCCAAGTGTATGACTTACCACCTATTCAGATCGAAGTGACAGAACATAAAGTAGAACAGAAAGAATGCCCACATTGCCATTCTATCCAAGAAGCCCAATTTCCTTCGACAGTATCTCGTCCTGTTCAATATGGTCCAAATATAAAAAGACTGATTCCCTATTTAACGCATTATCAATGCATTTCTTTGAAGCGAACAAAAGAATTCTTTCAGGATTGTTTTGGACATTCTATAAGCGAAGGAACCCTGGTAAATCATACACAGGCTTTCGCTTCTCAATTGCAGCCATTCATAAAAGAAGTAAAGGAAAAGATTCTGCAGTCTCCTGTTGTCCATTTTGATGAAACTGGTATGCGTGTAGAAAACAAAACACAATGGTTACATACTGCCAGTACACCGGAGGTGACATTGCAACATATTCATCAAAAACGTGGAAAAGAAGCAATGGATGCTGGAGAAATCTTGCCATCTTTTTCTGGAATTGCGATGCATGATGGTTGGAAATCGTATGATGCGTATACAGATTGTCGTCACGTTTTATGTAATGCCCATCTCTTACGAGATTTACAAGGAATTATAGATAGTACTGGAGAACAATGGGCACAACAGATGCAGAAATTTCTAACGCAAGCGTTGACGATGAAAAAGCAATCCGAAGGTACCATGCCAAAAGCGACGCAAAAGAATCTGTTTATTATGTATCAATCCATATTGAAAGAACAACAGATTCTTTCCACGAAACAAAAGAAGAAAGGAAAGCAGACGCCTTCTCAAAATTTATGGAATCGCTTCGTCAAGTATTCTGACAGAATTCTAGCGTTTTTAGAACATCCAGCCATTCCATTTGATAACAATCAAGCAGAACGGGATATTCGGATGACGAAAGTAAAACAGAAAGTGTCTGGGACTTTCCGAAGTAAGAAAGGCGCAGAATCTTTTTGTCAGATACGAAGCTTTATGAGTACCATGAAAAAACAAAAACAATCGGTCTTACAAGCGATAAACCAAGTCATAGAAACTAGAACGGTTCCTTGGAATAACACGACTTCATAAGAGAATTTCTCTATTTGGCATAGATTCTTTCTCTGATTGGAGTATTTTCTTTTCATGTTTTCGAATCGGAAACATGTATTTGGCCTGTTTTTTTATTTGAAGAAGCTGAGTAGTTACAAAGTTTTATTTGCTGAACAATATATGCCGCGCTTTATTCGTTTTCCTGAAAAAGTTGTATTTTGGTCATTTTCTCCATACGTTGGAATGAAGTCGTTATCCAGAAAACTTGCTTTCGATGTATATGATTCTTCAGTTACAATAACTTGAATGCCTACAGCATTTGCTTTGTATGTAATCATTTGAATCAATAAACTATGTGGGATATGACAAAACGATTGGTTATTTCTTTTTCCCATATTTGTTTCTTGTTTCCAACTTTTGTTTTGACCAATAACGATTTTACAAACATCTTCTTCTTGTGCTAGTTTTACGATATGGTGACTAACTTTATGGAAGACGTCTTTTATTTTCAAGTAACGTTTTTGATGAAGTTTTTCTATCCTTTTAGAAGTAAAAGGTCCTTCATTCGTTTGTTTTCCATTTCTAAGAATGCTTGTAAAATGACTCTTCATTTTGTTGTAATATTGATTTATGCTTTTGACATGTTTGCCCTTAACAAGGACAGGTTTCATACCTGTGTTTGTTACGATGGTTGCAAGGTTATCAATACCTAAATCAATACTCATATAACGAGCATTCTCTTCAATAATTTGTTGTTCAGAAGGAACATCAATTACCAATTCCACTACATATTCATTGTATTTTGGAATCACACGAACTTGTTTCAGTTTACCTTCAGTGAAACCTAGTTTCCCAATATTTAATTGCAATTTCGTCTTTGGAAACTTTAAAAATCTACTGTTTTTAATGATGCAATCTTGGTTTGTATACAGAATCTCTTTTTCAGAAGAACGAATATACTTTGGAATCCTAGGCATTCCAGCATATTTGTTTGGATTCTTTTTATAGTCTTTTAAACTAGCAAGAAAAGATTTCCAATTTTGGAACACACCTTTCATGATTGACTGGCTACATTGCGTAGGCAAAGCTCGATAATCATTTTGAATCATAGCCTTAAATAGTGCATCTAGAAAGTTGTAATCTACATAAGGTTTTTCAAAATTAGGTTCTGAAAACAAATTACATGTAATCTCTTTCTGTTCTTCTTTAGGCTTTAATTTCTCTTTTTCCAATTTCTTCTGATAGGCAAGAAGTTGTGTGTCATTCATCTTACCAATATTTTTATGAATATGATCCAGAACTTCTTTTTGCAATGGCTGTAACTCTTTTTCTTGTGTTAATCCAGTGTACACCTGGCGTATATAAAAGTTTGTAGTGTTGTACATATTCTTAGCGTTATGACAACATTCTTGAAAATAAGAATACATACGATGCCCTTTTTTAATCCAAATTTGAAGGGTTTTATAGTTTGATGGATTTTCTTTTGCCATTTTATTCACCTCCTTGTTAAGGATATTATAGCAAAAAAGAACATACGTTTCTGTTTTTCTCAAAAATAAAATATTTCTTTCGATTCACCTCACCACCTTCACTTACGTTTAGAGGTGGGGGTCCTCTCGAAAGGCATGATAGAAAGGACATTTACGACGTATGCCAACAACTAATTTGTAATGGACCAGCAATTGGATAGCATTACTCTCAAAAAAGCACCGTGCTTTTTCAAGGGAGTAGTCTGCCCATTCCCATTACAAAGGAGCGTATTGCATCTGTAGTATGATGTTTACGGAGGTTCCTCTTTGGGGACCTCCTTTTATTCTTGTCTTTTTCTCATGCCTTCATACTACAAGACATCCAAATAGCTGTATTACGTTCCTTTACCACTACTATAAGAGGTGAAGGAAAATGCAGAAAGTACAACTTTCTTGGAGTTTATATGAAAACGAGCAAAACACAATCGAAAAATATTGTAAAAATTGCAGACGTACTACCCTATTTACCGACACAAATATTCGTAGGCATAACGCCAACGGAAAAAACATATACCGCTTTGCCATTTATAAATGTCCGAAAGACCATACGTGGAATCAAAAACTTCGTATTTATAAAGCATTTACTGATCACGTTGAAACAGTCGATATGACGCAGCAGGATCAGCCAGAAACAACTACTACCATTTCCATTACGCAACATCAAGAAAGCGGCATAACCGAAATCACGATCGTATTAGATATTGTTTTCGGTTCCCACCGCATCGATAAAGCCTTATCCACATATATTTCCGACTGGAGCCGTACACGCATTGTGGATAAAATTAAAAATGGGGATATTCAATTAAACGGACAACAAATGAAGCCAAATACAATACTTTCTGAAGGCGATCATATCTCGATTTGTTTGTAAGCAAAAATATGCAAAAAATCCTCTTACAATTGTAAGAGGATTTTTTTCAGAGTGTTGGGAAACCCTTTAGGGTTCCCAACACTCTGGAATCTTTTTTGATTTTAGCGAATAAAAACAACATAAAATAATAGAATTTTAAAAAATAGCCCTCCACCTGACCCTTTTTGGTCAGGTGGAGGGCTATTTTTTTCATGTTTTGACAAGCTGCGGTGAGATAAGCTTGCATTTGGACAGACTTCAGCCCTCGAAACCGGGCATAGCGGTAGCCATGTAGTTCTTTGGCGTCTGCAAAGCTTCGCTCTATAGTGGAACAGCGTACTTTATACAACCTTTTCCCTGTAGCTGTTAGCTTGTTTTTTCTAGCAATATCCTTATATTTCTCCCACACATGATGAGTGATAACTTTTTGTTTTTGTTTCTTTGAAAAGCACACCTCACGTAACGGACAAACAGCGCAGTCTTCTGGATTCGATTTGTATTGACGGTATCCTTCACGATCAGTTGTTACATATTCTAGAATACATCCCATCGGACAAGCGAAAACATTCATTTCTTCTACATATTTAAATTGGCTTTTCGGTACTTCTTTATTCCGTTTTCCAAATCGGCGATACCCCATCACCATAAATATATTCCGTTCTGATAGTTTCTTACAGATATATCCTGTAAAATAGCCAGCATCAAGGGCAACAGCTTCTACTTTGAAGTCGAATTTATCAATCTGAGCTTGGAGGCGTGCTAAATACGGCTCGGAATCTGCCATATTTCCAGCCGTTACATAGGTATCTGTAATAATATTGTACTTCGCATCAGTCGTACGATGATCCAAGAAATGAAAACCATTTGGTTTTCCATCTCTCATTAAAAATCCACTATCTGGATCCGTTGTACTTATACGAGTTTTTTTGGTAGGGGTATCACTTTCCTTTCTAGGTTTTAATTCTTTTTTCCATGTACCTCACGATCTTCGATTACCGCAGCTTCTAGCTCGTCTATATAAAACTTTGCTTTTTCTTTTTTATATTTATGTACAAATTTATTTTTATTGGCATTGGCCTTAATATGTGTAGAATCTGTCATCAGTGCACGTCCTCCTACCATCCGGTGCTCCGTCGCTTGTCTCACAATCTCATCAAAAATTTCTTCGAAAATATTTGTATGAATAAAACGAGTACGACGATTCCAACTGATTGTAGAGTGATCCGGAATAGTATCCGATAGAGAAAACCCTAAAAACCAACGGTAGGCAATATTCGTTTTAATTTCCTTTTCCAATTGACGCTCAGAACGAATACCGTAAAAATATCCAATAAACATCATCTTAAATAAAACAATAGGATGAATGGACGGGCGTCCATTGTTTTCACAGTAATAAGGGCGTAACTTCTCTTCAATAAAATCAAAACTAATTGTCGCTTCAATTGCACGAAGGAAATGATCTTGTGGAACCAACTCTTCTACAGAAACAGATACACGCTCATCACGATGATTTTTTAAAGCACCCATCATAAAAAATCTCTCCTTTTCCTCTTTTTTATCAGTGTTGACACATAAAAAGAGGTTCAGACACAAAAACAGGCTGTGGAGAAGACTTTCTCCACAGCCTGCAAAAAATCCTCTTACAATTGTAAGAGGATTTTTTTATTTCTTCACTTTTCGTAATACAAAATGTGCGCAACCGAAGTTACAGTACTCGTATAAATACTCCGTTAACGTACTAATTTTCGTATCATATGTCGCACGTTGGTTACTATCATCAAAGAATCCGCGCAATCTAAGTTGCTCATATCCCCAGTCCCCAACGATGTAATCATATTTATTTAAAATTTCTGCATAGCGCTCTTTAAATGCTTCTTCACTAAAACCGTCACGAAAGTTTTTAATTACTTCGTACTGAACATTATTAATGCTCACCGTAGCATGAATCTCTTGCTTTTGCTCCATCATTAACTTCCTCTCTAAGCATTCTTCTTTTTATCGTATCACAAAGCATAACAACCAACAATTTCAAATACAAAAAATTGCAAATTAGTACATGCTATGGAGAAGGAGGTGATACATCGTGAAAAAACAAATTTTACTTTCCCTTCTCACTCTTTCCTTATTTGCAGGCTGCCAATCAGCGAACAAAGCTGAAATGGAACGTGAAGAAGGAAGCCGTGTTCTTGTTTCCAATAAAAACGACATGTATCATACGGAAAATACAAATACAAGACTCACAAAAGTCGGTTATTCTTCTAAACAAAAGCATGAAGTATCTAACAAACAAGTAGGGGCCATTAATCGCGAGAAGGTCGCTGAAATGATTACAAGCATGACAGTCAAACTTCCTGACGTTACAAACGCTGCTACACTCGTTACTGATGATGAAGTGTTCGTTGTATACCGTGCAAACACAACGGATCCAAAACTCGTAGCGGATCAAGTATATAGAGCTGCTTTGTCCATCGTTCCTCGCTATTATAAAGCATATGTATCAACAGACCAAAAGTTGATTTCTCAAATTCAAGGGCTTCAATCTGGCGCATTAAATGATACAGAATATACACAAAGCCTCGATATGTTAAAACGAGAAATGAGTAAAAATCCTCATTTGAACAATACGGGAGATCAGACTTTGAATGATATGATTAAAAAGTAAAACAGGTGGAGAAAATCTCCACCTGTTTTACTTTTTATTTTTTATTACGATCCGCATAAACCTCCATCGCATCACACATAAACTGCGCTAATCCCTCACCAAACTTATCGATATTTTTCGTAAAACGCTCATCAGCGACGTACATTTGACCGAGTCCTTTAAAAGCATCTAACGAATATTCACCGAAGTTTTGCAAGTAATCGTACCATACTTTAATAGCTGCCTGCGCCTCTTTAGAATCTGGTGCATCGTGTCTAAGCGTTGCTAAATTTCTATAAATAGCATTAAACTCCTCTTGGTTCTCTTTTGACATACCTTTTGCATATTCGTTCGCTTTATCTACAGCTGCGTCTCCCCATTTTTCACGTGCTTCTTCTTCATATAGGTTATGGCTGAAATCGAATCCTTCAAATTTCTCTTTATTCGTCATTTCAATCTCTCCTTTTGTATGCTGAATTGTTTTATCAATCGTCGCAATCACCTTATCTAATCTGGCACGCTTTTCAAGAAGCATCTTCTTATGGAGCTGTAGTGCCTCTTCGCGATCAAATGATGGACTCATGATAATCTCTTTAATTTTCTTCAAAGGGAAGCCAAGCTCTTTAAAAAACAAAATTTGCTGCAATGTCTCTAAATTTTCATTGGAATACAGACGATATCCAGACTCTGTCGTCTCATCTGGGGTTAACAACCCAATTTCATCGTAATGATGCAGTGTGCGCACACTAATTCCAACTAAATCAGCTACTTCTTTTACTCTCATTGTCATTTGTATCTCCCCCTTAGTACATACGATAAAGTATGACGCAACGTTAGAGTCAATAAGTAAATTCATTTTCTTTCTAAAAGTTTCATCTCTCCCCTATTTCATGCATAATAGATATGTACATATATTAGAAAGCGGTGAAAGTATGGTTTCAAATACTGTAATTGCCAGCATCATTTTTCAACTCATTGTCTCGATTCTGGTCCCAATTATCGTACTCGTTTATTTCCGTAAAAAATATAATATGAATTGGAAAGTGGTCGGCGTTGGTGTTCTTATCTTTATCGGATTCACCCAAATTCTTGAAACACCATTCCACCTATTTATGCGCGGTAATCCAACAATCGCTCCATTTTTAGAAAATCCGTTTGTCTTCGCAATTTATGGCGGATTGACTGCTGGTATTTTTGAAGAATTAGGACGCTTCGTTGCCTTCTTCTTCTTACTAAAAAAATATCTAGAATATAAAGATGGCTTCGCTTATGGAATTGGTCACGGCGGAATTGAATCTATTTTAATTGGCGGTTTTTCTGCATTACAAGCATTAATCTTTGCTAATTCTATTAACGATGGTAGCTTCGCTCGACTGATTGAACAAAAACCCGAGCTTAGCATTTTACAGGACATGTTAATTCAGCAACCTGCCTACTTATACTTCCTTGGTAGCTTAGAAAGAATTATGGCACTCGTGCTTCAAATCGCCTTTACAATGCTTGTTTTATACGCAGTCAAACAGAAGAAATATATCTTCCTAGTATACGCTATACTATTCCACGCATTTGTAGACTTTTTCGCGGCACTTTACCAAACAAAAACAATCAATATCTTTGTTGCCGAAGGAATTACCCTTCTCTTCACAATTGGGGCTGTCGTTCTTATTCGCAAGATGAAAGCGAAATTAATGAGTGTGCCGGAGTAAAAAATAACCCACCGATTGGTGGGTTATTTTTTATGGATTGTCGCAATGGTGATAGCTTTTTCCTTCTTGCAGCTCCCTCTTTGTTTCTGCATCTATAACGATGTACTTATGAAACTCTTCTACTTCATTTTGAGAAAAGGAAGCGAAAAAATAAACTTGGCGATCAGGATGAACAAAAAAATCTTGAAGCATCACACTACTCCGACAACCCATGGTTGTTTTTTGTAGGAAAGAAAATTCCTCATCAGCCACTTCTTTAAATAAGATTTTTTTCCGAACACTATATGCTGCATTATTGTATTCTTTATAGATTTTCTTATCTAACTGTTTATAAAAAACATCCTCACTCACAAATGACTTATTTCGATTGCTTGGATAATTTAGTTTTTGATTCGACTCTGCATAAGTTGTGGACAAGTGTATAAAAAAACAAAGACTAAATACAATACATATCATTTTATTCATGATTGCACCTCAAATGTTCATTATCCACATTACTTTTCCACATATTTAAATCAATATGCTGTTTCCAATAAAAAGGAATTATTTCTACATTTGTCGAAGTATATAGCGTCAACTTGAAAGATGGGGATGAATTATGAAGAAAATTATTGTAATACGACATTGTTCAGCAATTGGGCAAAAACGTGATGATGAATTAACGACCGATGGAAAAGACCAAGCAAACACCCTTGCTACATTCCTCTTAGAAAATCATCTACAAATCGATCATATTATTTCAAGCCCATTTGTCCGAGCTATCGATTCCATTCGGCCCTATGCGCTCCAAGCTAACTTATCTATCCAAGAAGATGAACGATTAACTGAACGCATATTGAGCAACATTCCAATGGATGATTGGATGCAAAAACTAGAATCTACTTTTACAAATATAGATATTGCCTTTTCAGGCGGAGAGTCAACAAAACAAGCAACAGACCGGGCCCTATCGCTTATTCAAGACGTTTTACAATTAAACCATACGACAACACTACTTGTTACACATGGCAATTTACTTACGCTCATTTTAAAGCATTTTGATCATACGATTGGCTTTAATGAATGGAGAACTCTAACGAATCCTGATATTTACGAAATTACAATCGACGAACAATGTATCATAAAACGCTTATGGGAAGCATCGTCCAAGTAATATCCCTTTCCAAAACATTCAGTTGACGCCACGAGAAGAGACTGTTCTAACAATAGAAAGGGGTATCATTTCATATGTACGAAGACGTACTTGCTTTACTACATAAAACAAATGTTTCTTATGAAAAATTCGAACACGAACCAGTACTCGATTATGAGACCGATCGGATCGTACGCGAGAGACTTGGCTTACAAGGCACTCCAAGTAAAAGCTTATTTTTAAAATCAAAGTCTGGAGATTATTACGTATTTTTTACGTTAGAGGGCACAAGGCTCAACCGGGGAGAGATGAAAGAACTATCAGGAGAACGCTTATCTCTCTGTTCTCCTGATGAACTGCGAGACAAAACTGGTTGTACGCCGGGATGTGTGGCTCCTTTCGGATATTCACACGATGTAACAATTATTGTGGATAACGCTATTTATACGTACGATAAAATTTTAATTACACCTGGTGTTCCTGAATTTACAATTGAATTATCCACAGAAGAATTAAAAAAGATTTTATTAACATGTCCAAAGACCGTTTTAGAGTACAAACAAAAAGAGAGCTAATCATTAGCTCTCTTTTTTTCATTATTTAGCTTCTGCTGTTTTTTCTTTTGCAGAACGTACTTGCTCGTCCGCATGGTAAGAAGAACGCACAAGTGGGCCAGCTTCACAGTGGCTAAATCCTTTGCTAAGTGCAATTTCTTTAAGCTCTGCAAATTCTGCTGGTGGGTAATATTTAAGAACTGGTAAATGCTTCTTAGATGGTTGTAGGTATTGCCCAAGAGTTAAAATATCCACATTGTTTGCACGTAAGTCATCCATTGCTTCAATTAAATCTTCTCTCGTTTCACCTAAGCCCACCATAATGCTCGATTTAGTTGGAATATCAGGCTGCATTTCTTTCGCTCGACGTAAAAACTCTAATGAACGTTCATATTTTGCTCTAGCGCGAACTCGGTCAGATAATCGACGTACTGTTTCAATGTTATGGTTTAAAATATCTGGTTTTGCATCCATTAACATTTTTAAGTTTTCTTCTACTCCACCCATATCAGATGGTAATACTTCGATAGACGTGAATGGGTTTTTACGACGTACTGCGCGTACTGTTTCAGCAAAAACAGCTGCTCCCCCGTCCTTTAAATCATCACGTGCAACCGCTGTTATAACAACGTGCTTTAAGCCCATTTGTACTACTGAATCTGCTACGCGTTCTGGTTCTTGTAAATCAAGCTCAGTTGGTAAGCCTGTTTTAACCGCACAAAAACGACAAGCACGTGTACAAACCGCACCTAAAATCATAAATGTTGCTGTTTTTCTTACAGCCCAGCATTCATGAATATTCGGACATTTTGCCTCTTCACAAACGGTATGAAGATTCTTAGAACGCATCATTTTCTTTAAGCCTGTATAGTTTTCATTCGTGTTTAACTTAATTTTCAACCATTCGGGCTTGCGCTTATATTCTGTTTGTTTTGTCATGGTTATCAACTCCGCACAATATGAAATAGTTTACCGTGTTCGCTTCTTTCAATGTAACATATCTATTCTAACGTATGAAAGCGATTTGCTCAAATGAAGATTCTAAGATTTTTTCCAATCGTTCCCTATAATGAAATACTCCGTATATCCCACACTAAAAAGAGTGATGTTGTGAAAGGAGTCTATTTCATGCTTCGAAAAATTTCTCTTTTGCTTTCTATTTGTTTTCTTCTCCACCAAAACATCGCTTACGGTGAAGATAATCAGCAAAGCATATACGAAAAGCGCATGGCACTATATAAAGAAACCGAGCAGTCTTCAGGCATTCCATGGTATTACTTAGCTGCAATGGATCAATATGAAAGAAATATACGGAGCGTAAGAAAAGATATTCCGAAAAAACCAGATGCCATCATTTCCCTTTATTTCAAACCAGAAATATGGGCTGGACCTATTAATAGTAACGATACTCTCCCCCATACAATTTCTCTATTTGGCGGAATAGGTTTAGATGGTGACAAAGATGGATTTGCAAATGCAAATAGCGACCGTGATCTTCTGCATACCGCAGCGACTATTTTAAGGAAACAAGGAACGTCAGAAGACCGTATTAAAATTATGCTCTGGGAATATTATAGACGTGCAAAAACAGTTGATTTAATTAGCGAATATGCCCAAATTTATAAACATTATGGCCGTATTAATTTAGAGGGAAATGCTTTTCCTCTTCCGATCCGTAGTGACCATAGCTACCGTAGTACTTTCGGCGCTGGAAGAAGTTTTGGCGGCAGAAGGATTCATGAAGGAACAGATATTTTCGCCGGATATGGCGTGCCAGTAAGATCGACTTGCTATGGCATTATTGAAACGAAAGGTTGGAACCGCCTTGGTGGATGGCGCATTGGTATTCGCGACCTTCATAACAATTACCATTATTACGCTCATTTAGGCGGGTTCTCAAAAGAAATACAGCTTGGACAAATTGTTGAGCCAGGGAAAGTAATCGGATTTGTTGGTAGCACTGGTTATGGACCTCCTGGTACAGCCGGAAAATTTCCGCCCCACTTACATTTTGGCATATATAAAGACAATGGCTATACAGAATGGGCCTTCGATCCATACATGCATTTAAGCCTTTGGGAACGCAAAGAACGAGCAAATACAAAACGATAACCGTAGCTGCATTGCTACGGTTATTTTTTATCCATTAAAAGCCTGGCTGAGCCGGATTTCACTTTATTTACAACTAACTATCTGTTTTCTTTTTATCAGGTACAGCAACACTTCCACTTCCATAATACGTAGGCACTTCCCCTTGAACGATACGCGTCGCAATCGGAACATTTTGTTTCACCGTTATCTCTTTCGTATGAAATGGAATAATTACTTGCAATGTTACTTCCATTTCCATAACAATTTGAATCGCTGTAGTATTAATCCCATGCGGCTCAATTTTTTGTTTAATATCTGTATTCACATGCCCAATTGGCGTGAAATGAATCGGAATATCTGGTCCTATATTACCAAGAAGCGCATTATCAGTTACACGCCCAAAAGGAACTGCCATAGTCGCCCCGTTTTTTTCAGAAATACCTAGCTCCTTCAACTTCCCTTGTTCTACTTGCTGCAAATATTTTTCTATGTACGTGGTCGTTGACGTTACGATTTCATTTACTTGCTTTGTATTTAAATTAATTGTAGATACTTTTCCGTTTTTATCATTCTGTACTTTCATTAATGAATCTACATCGAATCCTTCATTAATTCGATCCTTTACTGCCTTCGTCATAATTGCCGTCGCCATTTTATGCGTCTCTACTTCCCCATATTTAATTAAGGTCGGCTGAATATTATTATTCACAATCCACAACCCTTGCGTAAGTAATATAATAAAAAGAATAAACGACATAAGCAGTATATACCGAAAGGCAATAGGTCCCCTTCGAAACCGCGAGTTTTTCGAGCGAAATATACTCATAAAAAAACCTCCTTCTTATATCATTTCTATGCAAGAAGGAGGGACGATATATGCTTATCTCATTTTTAATAATGCTTCTTTTCCAATCGTTCCTACTGGAATGCCTAACGCTTCAGCTCCAGTCGTTACCGATTCTAGTGGCGCTTCAAGAAGTTGTTCAATCGTTCTTACACCAACCGCACGGCCAGCAATAATTCCTCGATCACCTAATTTCTCATTTAAAAGACCTACATCTAATGCACCACACATAATATATCCTTTATCGCTCATTACAGCTAGCAAATTCGTCTTTGGAAGTTTCACGCTAACCGCAATAAACGTATAATTATCAATTATAATTGGCTCCACATTAACCATAGTTCACACTCCTCTCTTTCTTATCTGTATGACAAGAGAAAAATGAGTGTTACAAGTTAACTAGCCTATAGTTTAACGGAAGTTGTATGAGTTATTAACATATCCGTTAACACATCTCTAAGTAGTTCTGGCATATAATATTGTTTGCCAGAAAGTGTGGATAGCTCTGGGTATAAGTATCCAAACGTAAACATATCGATTGTTCCTACCGTATATATACGGTCTAACTCCAGCGATTCGCCGTTAATCAATACATCTTCTAATAAAATTTTATTGCCAGGAATCGTATCTGGAATGACTTCTACACCAGCATAAATCATTTTCCCCATCACTTTCCCCCGAAATCCGAATCCTTTCACCTCAAGATTCTCCATGTTCGGTTTACGTGCTTTCAAAATAACTTCTCTTAATATCTTTCCTGGAACTTTCAAAGCACACGGATTAATTGGATGTGGACAAATTCTGTGAATATCTCCGCGCGTTACGACACCCTCTTCTAACCCTTCAAGAAGTACACCAGCATTCACCATGCCAATTTCTGCACCGCACCATGTTTTCAGCGCACTTGCTAACATATGAGAAAACGGCGTCTCATGAAACCAATCAACCTGTAATGACTCTTTTAAATGAACGACAGGCTCTGCCATTATATGCTTACTTTCTTCCTGCAGTATTTCAATTGTGGATAACGGCTCGCTATAAGCACCTAACCGTTCCGTCTTAATCGCTCTACCGTCCTTTTTCAACAGCTTCTTCGTCTCTTTATCCACAGTAAGCTGCACGTGCCCAACGTAACGTCCCCACTTTTCACAGCAACAAAGTAAAGTATTATTCATTAGAACACCACGCTCAAATAAATGATGCGTATGTGCCCCTAAAATAACATCTATATCATAATGCTCTGCCATATACTCATCCATACTTTTTCCAAGGTGAGAAAGGACAACTGTTATATGAGCTTCATCTCTCACTTCTTCTAAAATAGACTCTAAATGGATAAGCGGATCTTCAATATGCCAATCGAGCATTTGATAAAACTCTGGATACGCAACAGTTAACCCGATAAAAGCAATCGTAATCCCATCTGTCGTTGTATGTAATTTATAAGGCTTTGCCCATGATGGACGTACACCTTCTTTTTCAAATAAATTTGCGACAAGTACTTCAAATCCAGCATCATCATAGAGCCGATTTAAATGCTCTTTCGCTAACGTAATGCCTTCATTATTTCCGATCGTTATATAATCATATAACGCCTCATTTAAAAGCTTCGTATTCCCAATCCCATTTGTCGCTTCCGAAATACTATGAAAACGATCCACATGATCGCCGATATCAATCGTCAAAACCGTCTCTCCCGCTTCCTGTCTTCGCTTTTTCTCCCCTAGAACAAACCGAGAAATTTGCGGCCAATTTTCAAAATGACTATGTATATCGTTTGTATGATAAAGGTGGATGATTGTTTCTTTATTTGTATTCAGAGAAAAAACCTCCTCTCAGTTCCTTACTGCCATTTACGCTATGCGCACACAATAATCCTGTAAATACTTTTCGTCTTTTCTTGCTATTTTACATTGTACTCGCATTGTGAGAAAAAGCAAAAGATTGTCCTTTTTATATGAGAAACTTTTGCTAATGCAGGAAATAATTCCAGATAGTGGAGGGAGGGGTGGATTTGTCAAAAAGTTTAATAGAGAATTCAGTGGGTGGTTGTTCAAGTGGATTTGTCAGTATCTTTGTCTTAAACCTAGTCGTTCTCTGTTCTTATAAAATATTTGGGGTATGTGAGGATTTTCTTTTGTCTTATCTTGTCGACAAATCGATATTCCTTGTCGAAACGTTGATATATTGAAATAATCGTTGATATATTCCCGTTTATGATCGATATATTTGAAAAATCGTTGATATATTTAGCTGAACACCCACCCGGGTATCCTCTCCCACGGCCAAGACAAATCCGCAAAACAAAAAAGCGCCCTGCACAGCAGGACGCTTTCTTCATACATATATTATCCAGTTCCAGCGACTAGAATGTTCGGTGACTTCACTTCTTCCTATGAGGCAAAAAGCGCCTCTACGTCAGAAGCTCCATCCCCCTCACATTCTGAACGAGCCGCTTCCACTTTAAATATGTCCAGCTTCGCCTCCTAGACCCTCATGTCTAAGAACCTTCCGCACGAGAAGATAAAAAGCATCTTCTGTGCGAAAGAACTTTAGCCAACGGGTCTGAACAGTCGGCTCCGCATTTCTATTTAACCGATAGAACCTTCCATCTCAAACTTGATTAGGCGGTTCATTTCAACTGCGTATTCCATTGGAAGTTCGCGAGTGAATGGCTCGATGAAGCCCATTACGATCATTTCTGTAGCTTCTTGCTCAGAAATACCGCGGCTCATTAGGTAGAATAATTGTTCTTCTGATACTTTCGATACTTTCGCTTCGTGCTCAAGTGAAACGTAATCGTTTTTGATTTCGTTGTAAGGAATTGTATCAGATGTAGATTGGTTATCCATGATTAACGTGTCACACTCGATGTTAGAGCGAGAGTTTTTCGCTTTTGGTCCGAAGTGTACGATACCACGGTAAGTTACTTTACCACCATGCTTCGCAATCGATTTAGAAACGATTGTTGAAGACGTGTTTGGTGCTAAGTGAATCATTTTCGCACCAGCATCTTGGTGTTGGCCTTTACCAGCAATCGCGATAGATAATGTTAAACCACGAGCGCCTTCGCCTTTTAAGATAACTGCTGGGTATTTCATCGTTAATTTAGATCCGATGTTACCGTCAATCCATTCCATCGTTGCGTTTTCTTCACAAACCGCACGTTTTGTAACTAGGTTGTATACGTTGTTCGCCCAGTTTTGGATTGTTGTATAACGGCAATATGCATCTTTCTTAATGATGATTTCTACTACCGCACTGTGAAGTGAGTTAGTCGTGTAAACAGGTGCTGTACAACCTTCTACGTAGTGTACGTGTGCGCCTTCGTCTACGATGATAAGCGTACGCTCGAATTGTCCCATATTTTCAGAGTTAATACGGAAATACGCTTGAAGTGGTGTATCAACTTTAACACCTTTTGGAACGTAGATGAATGATCCACCAGACCAAACTGCAGAGTTTAATGCAGAGAATTTGTTGTCTGTTGGTGGGATTACTTTTCCGAAATGCTCACGGAAAATATCTTCGTTCTCTTTTAATGCGCTATCTGTATCTTTGAAGACGATTCCTAGAGCTTCTAGGTCTTCTTTCATGTTGTGGTATACAACTTCAGATTCGTACTGTGCAGATACACCAGCTAAATATTTTTGCTCAGCTTCTGGAATACCTAATTTATCAAATGTTGCTTTAATTTCATCAGGTACTTCATCCCAAGACTTCTCAGATTTCTCAGATGGTTTTACGTAGTACGTAATTTCATCGAAATCTAAGTCGTTTAAGTCGCCGCCCCATTGTGGCATTGGCATTTCGTAGAACTTATCCAGTGATTTTAAACGGAAGTCTAACATCCACTGTGGTTCTTCTTTCATACGTGAAATTTCTTCAACGATCTCTTTTGTTAAACCGCGTCCAGCACGGAAAATCGAAACGTCTTTGTCTTTGAAACCATATTTATAATCGCCGATATCTGGCAGTTGCTTCGCCATGTTGGTGTGTCCCTCCTTAGATTACTTATCTTCGTTTAAGCCCTTTTCTAACGCTTTCCACGCTAATGTTGCACATTTAATACGTGCAGGGAACTTGCATACGCCTTGTAATGCTTCAATATCTCCTAAATCGATGCTGTCATCGTACTCTTTTCCTAGCATCATGTCAGAGAAAATTTTCGAAAGCTGAAGTGCTTCTTCAATTTTCTTACCTTTTACTGCTTGTGTCATCATTGAAGCTGAAGACATTGAGATTGAACATCCTTCACCTTCAAACTTCGCCTCTTGCACAATACCTTCTTCTACTTTCATCGTAAGTTGAATACGATCGCCGCAAGTTGGATTGTTCAAGTTAACGGTAACACTATCTTCTAACACGCCATGGTTACGAGGATTTTTGTAATGATCCATAATAACTTGACGATATAACGTATCTAAATTATTAAATGACATTTGTGAAATACTCCTTTGTCTTGATTAGCGATTCAACAAATGTATCAATTTCTTCTTTTGTATTATATAAATAGAAGCTCGCACGTGCTGTTGAAGAAGCTTTTAGCCACTTCATAAGCGGTTGTGCACAGTGATGTCCTGCGCGAACTGCAATGCCTTCTACATCTAATACAGTCGCTACATCGTGAGGATGTACGTCTTCAATATTAAATGTAACAAGACCAGCGCGATGCTTTGGACCATAAATTGTAACGCCATCTACTTCTGATAGTCTTTCTAAAGCGTATTGCGCTAATTCATGCTCATGCTTTTCAATATTATCAAGACCGATTTCTTCTAGGAAATCAATTGCTGCACCAAGTCCGATTGCATTACCGATAATCGGTGTACCTGCTTCAAACTTCCACGGAAGCTCTTTCCACGTAGATTCTTGTAAATCTACGAAATCAATCATTTCACCGCCAAATTCAATTGGCTCCATATTGTTCAGCAATTCTTTTTTACCATATAATACGCCGATACCTGTAGGTCCGCACATCTTATGAGCAGATAATGCGTAGAAATCACAGTTTAAATCTTGTACATCCACTTTCATGTGAGGTGTACTTTGTGCACCATCAACGACCATAATTGCGCCATTTTCGTGTGCGATTGCTCCGATTTCTTTTACAGGGTTAATCGTTCCAAGTACGTTTGATACTTGCATAATAGAAACGATTTTTGTATTCGGTGTAACTGTTTGACGAACATCTTCTAAAGAAATTGTACCGTCTGGTTGAAGCGGAAGATATTTTAAAGTTGCACCAGTTTTCTTCGCAACTTGTTGCCACGGAATGATATTACTATGGTGCTCCATGTAAGAAATAACGATTTCATCGCCCTCTTTTACATTTTCAAGACCATAGCTAGCTGCTACTGTATTTAATGCAGTTGTCGTTCCGCGTGTGAAAATAATCTCTTCCATTGATTTCGCGTTAATAAACTTGCGAACTTTCTCACGTGCACCTTCATACGCGTCGGTAGCTTTCGTACCGAGCGTATGAACACCGCGATGCACGTTAGAATTATATTCTTTATAGTAACGTTCTAACGTTTCAATGACTTGAATTGGTTTTTGAGAAGTTGCTGCACTATCGAAATAAACAAGTTGTTTGCCGTTCACTTTTTGATCAAGAATTGGAAACTGTTTGCGTATTTCATGAATATTCATTAGCGAACTTTCCTTTCAATTACCTCAACAAGCTGTGCCTTTACTCCTTCAATTGGAAGCTCATTAACTACAGGTGCTAAGAATCCATGGATGACTAAACGTTCTGCTTCGCGTTTTGGAATACCACGGCTCATCAAGTAGTATAGTTGGACTGGATCTACGCGACCTACTGAAGCTGCGTGACCTGCCATTACATCATCTTCGTCGATTAAAAGAATTGGGTTTGCATCACCGCGTGCTTTTTCATCTAACATAAGAACGCGAGAAGATTGTTGTGCATTTGATTTAGATGCACCGTGTTCAATCTTACCAATTCCGTTAAAGATAGATGTTGCACTATCTTTTTGTACACCGTGTTTTAAAATCCAACCTTCAGAGTGTTTACCGAAGTGAACAACTTTAGTTGTAAAGTTTTGTGTTTGGTTACCACGGCCAATTGTTACTGTTTTCGTATCAGCATATGAACCGTCGCCCATTAAGTTGGTAACATTCTCTGAAATTGTGTTTCCGTCATTCATAAGGCCTAGAGCCCAATCAATACGGCCGTCGCGTCCTACAACGCCGCGGCGGTTAACGTAAGTTGTTACGTCTTTTGCTAATAGATCAACCGCACCGAATTTCACTTGTGCGCCTTGTTCCACGATTACTTCTGCTACGATATTTGCAATACCTTTAGCATTTTCATTTGCAACGTAGTTTTCTACATAAGTTGCAGTACTGTTCGCATCAGCTACGAATAATACGTGGTTATATACGTTAGCTTCTTCGCCGTCTACTAAGAATACAGCTTGAAGTGGAGTTTCAAGAACAACGTTTTTCGGAACATATACGAATGCACCGCCGTTGATTAATGCAGCATGAAGTGCAGTTAGACGATGCTCGTCTACTTTCACGCCGTCTTTCATTAAGTACTTTTGTACTAGTTCAGCGTGCTCAGTTGCTGCTGTTACGATGTCTGTAAAAATAACACCTTTTTCTTTTGCTTCGTCTGCTAAAGAAACGAATGCAGTTGTACCAGTACGTTGCACTAATACGCTGTTATTTTCATCGATTAAGTTTTTCACTGCCTCTGGAAGTTCAGTTAAAGAACTTACAGGCTCTTGCTTAGCAGCGTCGCCTTTTCCGATAAAGTCCCATTTGTCAATTTTCGTTTTATCAGGCGTTGGCATTGGAAGTTCAGTTGCTTGTGCAAGAGCTTGTAAGCGGAACTCAGTCAACCAAGCTGCTTCGTTTACTTCGCTTGCGCGTTGACGGATTGTTTCTTGATCGAAAGGTAATGTACCGATTGTCATGTTTATGCTCCTCTCTTACGCTTCTTGCTCTGTTGTTTCGTCTTCAATACCTAATTCTTTTTTAATCCAGTCGTAACCTTCAGCTTCTAGACGTTGTGCAAGCTCAGGGCCACCAGATTTAACGATACGACCGTTCATCATAACGTGAACGAAGTCTGGAGTGATGTAGTTTAATAAACGTTGGTAATGCGTAATCATTAGGCAACCGAACTCTTCGCCGCGCATTTCGTTAATACCTTTAGATACAACTTTTAATGCATCGATATCAAGACCTGAGTCGATTTCATCTAAGATTGCGATTTTTGGCTCAATCATCATTAATTGAAGAATTTCGTTACGTTTTTTCTCTCCACCAGAGAAACCTTCGTTTAAGTAACGTTGTGCCATTTCTGGATCCATTTCTAGGAATTCCATGTTTTTATCTAATGTACGGATAAATTTCATAAGAGAAATTTCATCGCCTTCTTCACGACGTGCGTTAATTGCAGAACGTAAGAAGTCAGCGTTTGTTACTCCGCTAATTTCACTTGGATATTGCATTGCTAGGAATAGACCCGCTTGTGCGCGCTCGTCTACTTCCATTTCTAATACATCTTCACCGTCGATGATGATGCTACCTTCTGTTACTTCATACTTTGGGTGACCCATAATTGCAGAAGATAAAGTTGATTTACCTGTTCCGTTAGGTCCCATAATTGCGTGGATTTCTCCACCTTTTACTTCAAGGTTTACACCCTTTAAAATTTCTTTGCCATCAATTGATACGTGTAAGTCTTTAACCGTTAATGTAGAACCAGCCATCTCAATACCTCCATTAATCCTATATATACATTTTAAAAATTCCTAAAACGTTCATATTCTCATTTTATTCTCATTCTAATTTTATATCAAATAAAATGATATCGCAAACGACGAAAAAAAGTAACCGTTTTTTCACAAATGTATATAAGTATTTCCTTCACATCTTTCTATGATACACCTTTCTTCTTATTTATATAAAGAAAAAAGGACTGGTAATTTTCCAGCCCTTTCCTTATATTTATTCACTTACCGGAAGTACAGCACCTTTATATTCTTTATTAATAAAATCTTGAATTTCTTTTGAATGTAGCACTTCTACTAGCTCTTTAATTTCTTTTTTCTTCTCATCACCTTTACGAACTGCAATGATGTTTGCATACGGAGAGTCTGATCCTTCAATCGCAATTGCATCCTTTGTTGGATTTAATTTTGCATCAATTGCATAGTTTGAATTAATAAATAAAGCATCTCCCTCATTATTTTCATACAATTTCGGTGAAAGTCCAGGTTCAACATCTATTTTAAATTTTAAGTTTTTCGGGTTTTCTACAACATCTTTTACTGTTGCTTTAACAACATCTACTCCGTCTTTTAATTTAATAACGCCACCTTTTTGTAACAATGCTAACATACGGCCTCGCTCCGCTACGTTATTACTCATAATCACTGTTCCGCCATCTGGTAAGTCTTTTAAGCTTTTATATTTCTTAGAATAAATGCCCATAGGTTCTAAATGGATTTTTCCTGCGTTTACAATTTTATATCCCTTTTCTTGAATTTCTTTATCTAAGTAAGGAATGTGCTGGAAGTAGTTCGCATCAATTTCTTTATCCGCTAAAGCCTTATTCGGCAACACATAATCTTGGAATTTTTTAATTTCTAATTTAATACCCTTTTTCTCTAAAATCGGCTGTGCCTTTTCTAAAATAACAGCGTGTGGCACGTTAGAAGCTCCCACAACAAGCTTATTCTCCTCTTTTCCTCCGCAAGCAGCTAATGTAAATACAGACAACGCTGTAACAACTGACAGTAGAACCTTTTTCATATGATTTCCCCTTCTCCCCAATGGTTATGTAGTTATAAAAAGAGCCGGCATACACCAGCCCTTTTCAGCAATTATTCTTTTACAGGAACAACTGCCCCTTTATATTCTTTATTAATGAAGTCTTCAATTTCTTTAGAATGCAATACTTCTACAAGAGCTTTAATCTCTTTCTTATCTTTATCGCCTTTACGAACAGCTACTATGTTTGCGTATGGTGAATCATTTCCTTCAATTGCAATTGCATCTTTTTCCGGATTTAACTTTGCATCAATTGCATAGTTAGAGTTAATTAAAACAGCGTCGCCTTCTTTATTGTTATACACTTGTGGCAATAAACCAGGCTCGATATCCGTTTTGAATTTTAGATTTTTCGGATTATCTGCAATATCTTTTGGAGTTGCTTTAACTGGATCTATTCCGTCTTTAATTTTTAAAATACCTTCTTTTTGTAAAATTGCTAAACCACGTCCATGGTCAGCAACTGAATTACTCATAATAATTGTCGCTCCGTCCGGAAGCTCTTTTAAGCTCTTATACTTTTGAGAGTACACACCAATTGGTTCTAAATGAATTTTTCCTGCTACTTCAAAGTCATATTTTTTATCTTTAATTTCTTTTTCTAAATACGGAATGTGCTGGAAGTAGTTTGCATCTAAATCCTTATCCGCTAACGATTTATTTGGTAATACGTAGTCTTGGAATTTTTTAATTTCTAACTCAATTCCTTTTTTCTCAAGTAACGGTTTTGCCTTTTCTAAAATAACAGCGTGCGGTACGTTAGAAGCACCCACAACAAGTTTCTTTTCATCTTTATCTTTCCCGCCACAAGCAGCTAACCCAAAAATTGAAGTTGAAATAAGTGCCGTAAGTAACAATTTTTTCATTTGAAGCATCCTCCCGTTTTTTATTATCGTTTATCTATTCGAGTCGTTAAACTATCACCAATCCACTGAATTAAAAATACAACTAGTAATACACAAATTGTCGCAACGATTGTTACATCGTTATTCCCTCTTTGGAATCCTTCTAAGTAAGCAAGTGTTCCAAGGCCACCAGCACCAACAACTCCTGCCATTGCTGTATAGCCTACTAAAGCAATTGTCGTAACCGTAATACCAGATACTAATGCTGGTAACGATTCTGGAATTAACACTTTCAAAATAATTGTGCTTGTTTTTGCTCCCATTGCTTTTGAAGCTTCAATTACACCTTTATCAATTTCGCGAAGTGCGATTTCAACCATTCTCGCGTAGAATGGTGCTGCTCCAATAATTAAAGCCGGCAAAGCTGCACTTGCTCCAAGAATTGTTCCAAGAAGAATCTTTGTGAATGGAATTAATAAAATAATTAAAATGATGAATGGTATAGAACGGAATATATTTACGAATGCTCCAATCACCGTATTAATTGATTTGTTTTCCCATAAATTATCTTTTGCTGTCATGAAGAGTAACAATCCTAAAATGAGGCCTAAAACAAATGTCGCAAGAGCTGCGATTGCCGTCATATATAACGTTTCACCAGTTGCTTCTAACATTTGATTCCAATCAACATTTGCAAGTAACTTATCCATGTGCAATCACCTCCAGCTCTACTTGATCTTGATGAATTCCTTCTATTGCTTGCTGGATCGCTGTTTCCTCACCATTTAAATGAACAACTAAACTACCGTAAGAACCGTTATTCGTTTGTGCGATATTTCCTTGCAAAATGCTAACTTCTATGTCACTGCGTTGCATCAATCGTTGAAGCACTGGTCTTTCTACAGCCTCACCGATAAACTGCAAACGAATTACTTTTCCATCTGGATATTTTTCAATTAAACTTTCAATCGTTTCATTTGTATCTTCAGAATCCGTTAACTGCTGTACAAATCGTTTCGTAATATCTTGCTTCGGATTACGGAATACATCAAGTACTGGACCTGTTTCTACAATCTTTCCTTTCTCCATTACCGCAACACGATTACAAATCTTTCGAATTACGTGCATCTCATGTGTAATGAGTACAATTGTTAAACCAAGGCGCTTATTAATGTCTAATAGTAAATCCAAAATTTGATCTGTCGTTTCCGGATCAAGAGCTGACGTTGCTTCGTCACATAAAAGCACTTGTGGATTATTAGCTAATGCTCTTGCAATCCCGACGCGTTGCTTTTGTCCCCCGCTCAGCTGAGATGGGTACGCGTCTCCTCTTCCTTCTAATCCAACAAGATGAATTAATTCATCAACACGTTTTCTTCTCTTCGCTTTATCAACACCTGCAATTTCAAGTGGAAACTCTATATTTTCACGTACTGTTCGTGACCAAAGTAAGTTGAAGTGCTGAAAAATCATTCCAATTTCTTGCCTTGCCTTACGAAGTTCGCTTCCTGTAATTGCTGAAATGACACGATTTGCAATTGTAATTTGGCCAGAAGTTGGTTTCTCCAACTGATTGAACAATCTAATTAAAGAACTTTTTCCAGCGCCACTATATCCGATAACACCAAATATTTCACCTTTATCTATTTTTAAATTGGCGTTATCTACAGCAGTGACATCACCGCTTTTCGCCTTATATATTTTCCTTACATTCTCTAATAGAATCATGATGTTCACCCCTTTTTTGTTTAGGTCGACTCCGCAATTTTTTATTTTTAATGCGTGTAGTCCACTATTATCATTACTTTTATTATTTGAATGTCCTCCACATTCAAACAATAAAAAAACCTTTCTGCTTTAGAGAAGCAGAAAGGTTTTTATGCGTATATAACAACATTATCCCTCTCTCTCATCTCTCAAAGCATTTGCTTTGCAGGAATTGGCACCATTTCAACATAAGTTGACGGTTGCCGGGCTTCACAGGGCACAGTCCCTCCACCTCTCTTGATAAGAGAAATCAGATTCAATTTTCGTCTGATTTGAAATTTATGAAATTGTCTATATTTTATGACTTGAATTGTATCAATATACACTCACCATGTCAACAGAAATTTTCGCAAAAAATGAAACTTCAGAATTTTAAGCACCTACTGACATCGGTTTACATATATGAAACATCGATTCCACTAATAACATCGTTCGGTACGTTCCCGAATATTGTACACGTCCATCATTCATTAGCATTTGCAATCGTACATTTCCATTCACCAATTGTTCTATATCCTTTTCATCTAAGCAAATGATTTGTTCCGTTCCTCTTTCCTCATGTACCAACTCTATATAATCTCTTGAAATTTGTAACGAACAACTTTCATCTCCAAAGCGAAAATTAACAGTTTTTTCTTCTTGTCTTAAAAGCGGTTCTAAATGATATTGACCATTAGCGTAATTTACAAATGATTGAAGCAAAGAATATAATCTCACCCTAAATCACATCCTTCATATCACTTTCTATTACATACCATTCCCTCTCACTAAAGAGCAATCCTGTTATTTTCGCTCGACAAATACTGTATCCATCCTGCATCTCGACATATTTCCCAAGAAATATGTCGAGGCGGCAAAATTTTTGCCGCCTACTTTAATTCCGTATATAAATATTCAACCGAATGAAATGCGTATATCTTCTTCATCAGTGTCCCATTTTCAAAAACAAGTAAACAAGGTACACTTTCAATCCCATACTCTTTTGCTAAATGCGGAGCATAATTTAAATCTAACATCCCAATTTTCAAATCTTCAATTGTCATCTCAACCACTGTTAACATCTTTTTTGCTAATTGGCATGTTCCACACATTGGAGTATATACATATAATACTGTTTTTTCTTCGTTCTCTATTAGGGCTGTAGCTTCGGCTCCTGTCCAATCAATCACTTCTATCATTCCTTACCGTAAATATTCTGTATAAACGTCAATGTCGGCTCCCCATAATACATTTGCTAAGTGTGTAGATGGCGCAGTTGCCACTTCTCGGTACGAGCGATCAATATAGATATGCTCGGCTTGCGGGAATTCTTTTCGAAATTGTTTCCTTAACTTTTCTCCAGCATCATCAGCATCCACTAGCACATACACTTCCTTATCAAAAAACTGATCAACGAGCTCATCCATTTTCGACAAACCAATTGTACCATTTGTACAAACAATTTCCACCGGTTCACGAATAATAGATTCAATCTTTCTTCTATCTGATGTACCTTCTACAATAATGACTTTTTCTACATAAATCATATGTCATCACCCGATCACCATATACTATACAACCTTGAACTTAGTATATAGTATATTCGTTATTTTCATGTTGTTTCCTGTTTATTTTTGCAAAAGAAAAGCGCAAGCGGCTCGTTTAGATTGTGAAGACTTATGAAACCTTACCAAAAAACAGTTTTTCTCATAATAGCTTATTTATTTACATATAACTTGAATTTCATTATTTCACAAAAAATAAAAAAGGACAGCACAAAGGCTGTCCTTTAGTCGACTATAATTAGTCTTGGTTTGTCATTTCTGCATATTTTTCTGCAGTTAATAACTTCTCAACTTGGCTTGCATCAGAAAGTTCAACTTTAACCATCCATGCACCCTCGTATGGAGATTCGTTAACAAGTTCTGGTTGGTCACTTAATTCTTCGTTTACTGCTACAACTTTACCGCTTACAGGTGCGTATAACTCAGAAACTGTTTTAACAGATTCTACGCTTCCGAATGGCTCGTTAGCTTCGATTGTTGCACCTACTTCAGGAAGTTCAACGAATACGATATCGCCTAGCTCACCTTGTGCAAAGTGAGTGATACCGATAACAACTTCATTACCTTCAGTTTTTACCCATTCGTGTTCTTCAGAGTAACGTAAATTATTTGGAATGCTCATGACTGTACCTCCAGTGAATGTATTAATTATGTAAAAATACCTTAT
Organism: Bacillus sp. CPT56D-587-MTF; assembly: GCF_058792335.1. Classification (NCBI taxonomy): domain Bacteria; kingdom Bacillati; phylum Bacillota; class Bacilli; order Caryophanales; family Bacillaceae; genus Bacillus; species Bacillus sp. CPT56D-587-MTF. The sequence continues at coordinate 4,631,849 of NZ_JBYTEF010000001.1, forward strand.
TGGTACTTTTTCCACACACTTTCAAACTGCTCTTCATTAAAACCAAGTGTTACATTCGTTCCATCTGTTACAATTGGACGTTTAATCAACATGCCATCAGATGCTAAAAGCTCATACATTTCGTCTTCGCTTGCATCTTTCAACTTATCTTTTAGACCAAGTTCACGGTAACGCATTCCACTTGTATTAAAGAATTTTTTTAATGGTAATTCACTTTTTTCATGTAAATTACGTAAATCTTCTTTTGATGGTGGATTTTCAACAATATGAATCATCTCATATGCTACATCGTTTGCCTCAAACCATTTCTTTGCCTTTTGACATGTGCCACACTTTGGATATGAATAAAATGTTACTGTCATAAATTCACCTACTTTTTTACTAACCTTTACCTTTATCATATAGAAAACGTTTTATTATTTCAAACCATTATTCGCTAAACTTTTACTTATTTCGTGATAATTTTTAATAATCCTGCGAATTTTTCTTATTTTTCCGCCATTTGTTAAGAAAAAAATAAATATATAAATTTTTCAGATTCTGCACCAAACATATATCTTAAACAAGCGTTTGATTAATTCTCCATTTTCTTTCTTAACCTTTGAACTACAGGAGTTTCTTTCTACCGAACATACAGCTTAAACAAACGTTTGATTAATTCTCTATTTTTCTTTGTTAACCCTTGAGTTACATCGGTTTCTTCCTACCGAACATACAGCTTAAACAAACGTTTGATTAAAAAAATAAGAAGCCTCTTTTGCAGGCTCCTTCATTATCTATTTAAATAATCTGCAATTGTTTGAAATACGACGATATACATATTATGAATACTTTCTTCTGTATTTCCACCATTCGATAAACCAACTGCCCATTGTTGTCCTTCACCACTTCCGATATTCGCAAACCCTTGCGTATACATAGCATTTACATCTTTTCGGGCACTGTTATACTCTATCCCTTTTGTAATAAAAATCGAATATGATTTATCTTGTAAACCGATAAAAAACACTGGTTTCTTTAGTGATGAAAATACATTTTTATATTGCTCTGTTGAGGCTTCTTGAAAGTGATCTTTCATTATTAGAAAACCATCTACTTCCTTAGATTTCTTTTCCAGTTCCTCTAACTTCATTTCCTCAAACTTTATATTCCTAAACGTATCTTTCGGTTTTTCTCCAACAACTCCAATTACGAGTGCTCTTCCGTTATATTCTAATTTCTCTCCTTCTTTATCCTTTGCACACCCAGCACCGACTAGGCATATCAATATAAAAAATAAGAGTAACTACTCAGCCACCTTTCGGTGTCTTTTTTAAATTTTACTAGTTTCATATGCCTCCCATTTGTAAATACTGAGTATATCAAACAGGGGAGGTGAATCTTATGGTCGATCGAAAAATTATTTTAGATACATATAAAAAAGGACCTGAAGCTGTTATTTCTTTATTTGAAGAAACATTTTCTAAGTTAGAAAAACGTATACAAGAACTAGAAAATGCTTCAAAAAAAAACTCCAAAAATAGTCATAAGCCACCTTCTACAGATGGTTTGGGTAAGCCCGTTACAAAAAGTTTGCGCAAACCGTCTCATCGTCAAACGGGTGGCCAGTTGGGCCACAAGGGACATACTCTTGGTTTGACAGCGACTCCAGATCATACGATTACACATTCTCCTACATATTGTACTTGTTGTCATACTTCCTTGAACCACGAGCCTGTAAAAGGGTATCGCATTCGCCAAGTGTATGACTTACCACCTATTCAGATCGAAGTGACAGAACATAAAGTAGAACAGAAAGAATGCCCACATTGCCATTCTATCCAAGAAGCCCAATTTCCTTCGACAGTATCTCGTCCTGTTCAATATGGTCCAAATATAAAAAGACTGATTCCCTATTTAACGCATTATCAATGCATTTCTTTGAAGCGAACAAAAGAATTCTTTCAGGATTGTTTTGGACATTCTATAAGCGAAGGAACCCTGGTAAATCATACACAGGCTTTCGCTTCTCAATTGCAGCCATTCATAAAAGAAGTAAAGGAAAAGATTCTGCAGTCTCCTGTTGTCCATTTTGATGAAACTGGTATGCGTGTAGAAAACAAAACACAATGGTTACATACTGCCAGTACACCGGAGGTGACATTGCAACATATTCATCAAAAACGTGGAAAAGAAGCAATGGATGCTGGAGAAATCTTGCCATCTTTTTCTGGAATTGCGATGCATGATGGTTGGAAATCGTATGATGCGTATACAGATTGTCGTCACGTTTTATGTAATGCCCATCTCTTACGAGATTTACAAGGAATTATAGATAGTACTGGAGAACAATGGGCACAACAGATGCAGAAATTTCTAACGCAAGCGTTGACGATGAAAAAGCAATCCGAAGGTACCATGCCAAAAGCGACGCAAAAGAATCTGTTTATTATGTATCAATCCATATTGAAAGAACAACAGATTCTTTCCACGAAACAAAAGAAGAAAGGAAAGCAGACGCCTTCTCAAAATTTATGGAATCGCTTCGTCAAGTATTCTGACAGAATTCTAGCGTTTTTAGAACATCCAGCCATTCCATTTGATAACAATCAAGCAGAACGGGATATTCGGATGACGAAAGTAAAACAGAAAGTGTCTGGGACTTTCCGAAGTAAGAAAGGCGCAGAATCTTTTTGTCAGATACGAAGCTTTATGAGTACCATGAAAAAACAAAAACAATCGGTCTTACAAGCGATAAACCAAGTCATAGAAACTAGAACGGTTCCTTGGAATAACACGACTTCATAAGAGAATTTCTCTATTTGGCATAGATTCTTTCTCTGATTGGAGTATTTTCTTTTCATGTTTTCGAATCGGAAACATGTATTTGGCCTGTTTTTTTATTTGAAGAAGCTGAGTAGTTACAAATAAGAAATACGATAAACGCTTCATTTAGCACCCTCCCCTTCTTTTTAGTCAAGTGACAAAAACGTAAGGTTAATTCAAGAAAATGTAAGTAAAATCGATAGCCCAATTCACGTTTCTATATTATAATCAATTGAATTTACTTACATTACTAAACATAGGAGATCAACATGAAGAAATTTAAACTTTCATCTTTTCTTCCGTTAAGTTATATACTTCTACTCGTGCTCGTAAGTCCCCTTTACGACGTATTAAATAAATCGACTGTTCACGCAGTAGACGTTACAACTGTAGTGGATGATTGGATTCCATTTGTAAAAGCATTTATTATTCCTTATTTACTTTGGTTTCCATACTTATACGGCGCACTTATTTATTACTGCTTTGCTGACCGAAAGCAATATTATGTTACTTTAAGTAGTGTTATTTTTGGAAAGCTTGCTTGTTTTTCTATTTATTATTTTTGGCAAACAACTGTACCACGTCCGACTGTCGTTGGAACAGATGTATTTTCTGAACTAGTTCGCTATATTTATAGTATCGACCAGCCAGTAAACTGTTTCCCTAGCATTCACGTTCTTACTACATTTGTAATTATGTTAGCTGCCTTTAAGCGTAGAGAACAGCATGTTTTTGAATATTACATCCTTACTTTCTTCGGTACACTTATTATTTTATCAACGCTATTTACGAAGCAGCATGCCTTTGTAGATGCCGTTTCTGGAATGACGCTTGCAAGCATACTTTACTTCGGCGTTCAGCTCTTATTGGCCAAAGAACCAATAAGAGTTCCAGTAAAACAAAATCATAGAATGTAGCATGACAAAAAAGCAGACTGTGGCTTCAGTCTGCTTTTATCTATTATTAAGGAGATTTTCAATTTAAGATTGCGGTACAGTCATATCACCAGAATGAATACGACCTGCTTTTTTAAGAGCAATGTAAAGTATATAAGAAACAGCTACTGGAATGACGATATAAGTAATTACCATCGCCGGGAGAACTTCCCATCCTTGGCTGGAAATTAAATTAATTGGTGCTATAAGAGAACTTAATCCAAGACCTGCAATTTCCTTTCCTGCTTCCAGTTGGAAAATTAATGCTGATACTGGACCGACTATAGCACTGGCGACGACAGTTGGGACGAGAATCATTGGATTTTTAGTGATATTTGGTAACTGTACTTTCGGAGTACAAAGTGCTTGAGCTAATATGCCACCTAAATTGTTTTCTTTTGCTGAGATGACAGAGAATCCGATAAACTGAGCAACGCATCCAGCAAGAGCTGCACCACCTGCAACACCGTCTAAGCTAAGTGCAATTGCTAACGCAGCTGATGAAGCTGGAGAGATAAGTAATAGTCCCCAAACTACTGCAATGACGATAGAAGCGATGAATGGGCTACCAGCTGAGCTATCTTTAATAAACGCTCCAACTGCATTTAAAACAGGAGTAATATTATGAGATAACCAAATGCCTACTAAACCAGAACCTAATATGGCCGCAAATGGAACGAGCATCATATCTAACGCAGTTTTTCCGCTTAAACGTTTACCAATATATACAGCTAAAGTTGCTGTTAATAATGCACCGATTGGCTCACCTGTTTTAATAATTAGACCAGCTTCAGTAATCGAAATGGATCCGGCACCAATCGCTCCGGCTACCATCGCCGAGAAGATTACAAGACCGTTTGCACCGAGCATAAAAGCAATTCCAGCACCAATTGCCGGTGCCATTAGTGATTTTGCAACAACTCCGATTGTAATAAGTAATGGTATATCAACAATTCTTCCTATATTTTCGATCAGTAAACCAATTCCGAGGGATACGAAAATACCTTGTGCGATTCCAGCAGATGCTTTAAATACACGAGACATTATATATTCCTTCATTTGTTTCACCTTCTATAAGTTAGTAACCAATTGTTTTCATATAATCACGTAAAATATCGTTTGATTTTGCGAATCGAGATTCTTCATCCTCTGTTAAATTGAGTTCTACAACTTCTCTTATACCGTCTCTAGTAATAATAGCTGGTACTCCTGTACAAATATCATATTCACCGTACTCACCATCTAAAATGGCTGATACAGCAATGACACGGTGATCATCATTAAAGATTGAACTCGCAATATATGCTAGAGAATTTCCAATCCCGTAATAAGTAGTTCCTTTACGTTTATAAATTTCCCAGCCAGCTTTTGCAGTCTTCTCAACAATTTCATCTAAATCTATTTCACCAAATCGCTCTTTTTGTTCTTCTAAAATTTGCAGAATTGGCTTTCCACCAACAGTTACATGAGACCAAGCAACCATTTGAGAATCACCATGTTCTCCTAATGAATACCCATGAATACTACGAGGATCTACATGTAGCATTTCAGATAAAATTGTTCTTAAGCGAGAAGAATCTAGTGATGTACCAGTACCGATTACGCGATTTCTAGGTAATCCAGATAATTTCCACACTTGATATGTAATAATATCAACTGGGTTCGATGCAAGTAAGAAAATACCATCAAATCCACTTGCCATTACACCACCAACAACACTTTCCATAATCTTCGCACTCGCTCCTAAAGTATCTAAGCGACTTTGCCCTGGTTTTGGTGCTGGCCCTGCTGTAATAATGACAATGTCCATATCTTTGCAGTCTTCATAGCTTCCTGCATATACTTTTGTTCTTGTATTTGTAAAGTTAATGCAATGTGATAAATCCATTGCTTCCCCAACTGCACGTTCATGATTTATATCAATTAATAATAGCTCTTCGCAAATCCCTTGATTTACAATGGAATACGCACAACTTGATCCAACTAATCCAGTACCGATAATTGCAATTTTTCTTGTATGTCTTTTCATAGCAATCTCTCCTAATTGATCATATAATCTATTTCTTTTGTTCTTTACATTCTTAATTATAGAGGTTCCCACGATAGAAACCATGGATACTTTGTGAAATTTTGAACAAAGTTTTTGTCCTTTTTGTGAATTGTCATATTCCATTTTCGTCATATTTGTTACAACTGGAAAAATATTTATTATGTATTTATTGACATATACAAAAAGAAAACGAGCGAATAAATTCGCTCGTTTTCTCAGGCTGTGGAGAAAGTCTTCTCCACAGCCTGTTTTTGTGTCTGAACCTCTTTTTATGTGTCAACACTGATAAAAAAGAGGAAAAGGAGAGATTTTTTATGATGGGTGCTTTAAAAAATCATCGTGATGAGCGTGTATCTGTTTCTGTAGAAGAGTTGGTTCCACAAGATCATTTCCTTCGTGCAATTGAAGCGACAATTAGTTTTGATTTTATTGAAGAGAAGTTACGCCCTTATTACTGTGAAAACAATGGACGCCCGTCCATTCATCCTATTGTTTTATTTAAGATGATGTTTATTGGATATTTTTACGGTATTCGTTCTGAGCGTCAATTGGAAAAGGAAATTAAAACGAATATTGCCTACCGTTGGTTTTTAGGGTTTTCTCTATCGGATACTATTCCGGATCACTCTACAATCAGTTGGAATCGTCGTACTCGTTTTATTCATACAAATATTTTCGAAGAAATTTTTGATGAGATTGTGAGACAAGCGACGGAGCACCGGATGGTAGGAGGACGTGCACTGATGACAGATTCTACACATATTAAGGCCAATGCCAATAAAAATAAATTTGTACATAAATATAAAAAAGAAAAAGCAAAGTTTTATATAGACGAGCTAGAAGCTGCGGTAATCGAAGATCGTGAGGTACATGGAAAAAAGAATTAAAACCTAGAAAGGAAAGTGATACCCCTACCAAAAAAACTCGTATAAGTACAACGGATCCAGATAGTGGATTTTTAATGAGAGATGGAAAACCAAATGGTTTTCATTTCTTGGATCATCGTACGACTGATGCGAAGTACAATATTATTACAGATACCTATGTAACGGCTGGAAATATGGCAGATTCCGAGCCGTATTTAGCACGCCTCCAAGCTCAGATTGATAAATTCGACTTCAAAGTAGAAGCTGTTGCCCTTGATGCTGGCTATTTTACAGGATATATCTGTAAGAAACTATCAGAACGGAATATATTTATGGTGATGGGGTATCGCCGATTTGGAAAACGGAATAAAGAAGTACCGAAAAGCCAATTTAAATATGTAGAAGAAATGAATGTTTTCGCTTGTCCGATGGGATGTATTCTAGAATATGTAACAACTGATCGTGAAGGATACCGTCAATACAAATCGAATCCAGAAGACTGCGCTGTTTGTCCGTTACGTGAGGTGTGCTTTTCAAAGAAACAAAAACAAAAAGTTATCACTCATCATGTGTGGGAGAAATATAAGGATATTGCTAGAAAAAACAAGCTAACAGCTACAGGGAAAAGGTTGTATAAAGTACGCTGTTCCACTATAGAGCGAAGCTTTGCAGACGCCAAAGAACTACATGGCTACCGCTATGCCCGGTTTCGAGGGCTGAAGTCTGTCCAAATGCAAGCTTATCTCACCGCAGCTTGTCAAAACATGAAAAAAATAGCCCTCCACCTGACCAAAAAGGGTCAGGTGGAGGGCTATTTTTTAAAATTCTATTATTTTATGTTGTTTTTATTCGCTAAAATCAAAAAAGATTCCAGAGTGTTGGGAACCCTAAAGGGTTTCCCAACACTCTGAGAAAACGAGCGAATAAATTCGCTCGTTTTCTTTTTCCTGTTATTCCGCACTTAATTGGCTTTTTAATTGCTGTACAATCATCGGATTAGCAGGTGCTGCCGGTTTGTAATAACTCTTTTGCTTTGCGTACTCATACATATTACGTTGGCGCGCCTCGTCTTGATTACGAATTTGAATTAACGTTTGATGTAACTGTTCATTATCAGACTGAGCAATATAATTTGCATAGCTTGTTAAACTTGCATTTAATCCTGCTAAATAATCATTTACCATATCTTTTTCATTCATTTTCCGCTTCCTCCTATCCTAGGAAAGTCATTAATTGCTGTTTCGTATTTCGTGCATCTTGCGCATCTTTTTGTAGCATTTGTTTCAGTTGTGGATCTGTACACGTCTGTGCATACTGCTCCAACTTGTTAATAATTGTTGCGTGTCCACCAATTAAATGACGTAAATTTTCTACTTCAAGCTCTGTTAAGTTTTGCATATAACATACCCGCCTTTCTTTGTTCATTCATCATTAGTATTTGGTTCTTTTTGGATTGTATTCATCAACTTTTCCTACATATAAACAAAATAAAAGATGAATAGCTAGGCCATTCATCTTTTATGCTAAATATTCATTCAATTTTATAAAGAAACAATCATACTTATACTCACAAGTAGGTTCCATACAATATGTAAAATGATGCTAGGTAAAATAGATTGTGTTTTCTTATATAACATAGCAAATACAATCCCCATAATCATTGCCGTAACTGGAAAACCACCATGAAGAATCCCAAAGATAAAGGAAGAAATAATGATACCAACTAGAAAACTATATTTCTTTTCAAAAAATCGATACAAAATACCTCTATATAAAATTTCTTCTTTAATTGGTGTAATTATAGCAACACTTAACACATATATAATACTTTGTAGACTATTTTGAAGTCCTAAGCTCCCTAATTGATCTCGTTGCTGCTCTGCACTTTCAAAGCTAAACAACTCTAACATTACATACTGAGTTAATGCAATGATGATAAAACCTATTAATAAATACAAGTAGGTTTTCCCATTTTTTAAAATAGATACATCCCATATGTTCTTAATAAAATGAAGCACTGGTTTATACGCAAATAAAACAATAGTAACAACAGCTGCATCAAATAGAAGTAAATAATATCCCTCTAAATTAGCACGTAATACCTCTTCTCCAAAAATTCCAAGGGCTAAAGCAAGGAATAATCCCCCTAAGAGTGAGAACCCTAGAATGCTTGCAATCGTTACAACTAGATTTTTATATGTTATGTTATCTACTTCTCTTTCTGCATTATACGCGTCTAATACTGTTTTTCTCATACTATTCCTCCATTTGTTTTCATTACCTTAACAAAAAACCTTTAATACAAATATATAGATAATATAACAAATTTTTCAAAAAGAATAATATGCAATTTTACATATCATGAAAGCTTTGTATTATATAGTTTTTGGAATTAGATTACTATATAATAATTATTAGATGAAATTCCAAAAATTTCTTATCTATCCACCATAACCCTCGCATCATATAAATTTTATTAGTTAAAGGAGCAATGAACATGAAAACACATGACTTCCTTACAGAAATCCAGAAGGGCTCTGAGCCTAGTCCATATCAAGATCCTACCGTATTCAGTTTCGTTTGCCTTTCCGTAGCCATATACACATTTTGCAAACCTGCTAAATAATATCATGTAATGAGAAAAAGCCTACCGCTCTTTTCGAATTATATGCACTAAAAAACCTTAGAATCACTTCTAAGGTTTTTGTTTGCCTCGCTTCTTATTCACGTAACCCTTTAATAAACGTTTCCAACAATACATGTAAACTTATATCTAAATCTAACGGCAAACCAAATCCGCCCTGTTGTTCAATCGAAGCAAATCCATGACAAATACTTCTGAATCCGCGTGTCGCATGAAGTGCATTCTCTCCTTCTAAGCCGTACTGTTGTAAAACCTGAAGACAAAGCTTTACAATTCCGTCACCTGCTTTTCTTACTTCTTCATCTCGTAAAAAAGTTGCTTCATATAGTCCAGGATGTTTTCGGACAAATGCTACATATGCTTCTCCTAATGCATGAATTGCTTCATCCATACGTTTATCCTCGGCTGCTTCTTCCAGTTTGTTATGCAGATGTTTTATTCCGTAAATACCAAGATGTTTCCGTACATCTTGTAACCCTTTTACATGATTATATAGTGAGGGCGAACGTATCCCTAATCTTTGCGCTAATGAAGCTAACGTTACTTCTTGTATTCCATTTGTATCTGCAATTTCTGCAGCTGTTTCTACAATTTTCTGTAATGTAAGTCCGATTCTCGGTGACATAAATTAACCCTCTTTCTTACTTTCTATATTCCGCTTCGCTTCCTTAATAGCAAGCTCTATGACAGCCCCTGGATCCTTTATCATTTTTCCGTGCCCTGCTGCAAGCAAGGAAGGCTCATATTCGCTTAGCTTCTGTGCACTTTGTAATGATATTTCTTTGCTCCACGTTGCCATCGCCGGAAACGGAAACCAAAATTTTATTTGTCCCGAAACGGCCATACCTCCTCTTGTTTGAAATGCATCCCCAACAATAAGAGCTTTATTTCTTACATCAAGAAACGACATGGAGCCCGGCGTATGTCCCGGTGTCATAATCGCAAGAAGCGATCCAACTCGGTCTCCATCTCCCAATAAAACATCAGGTACCGTTTTTAATTTTTTAGGTACACCGCCTTTTATCGGTATATTCGGTTCATCCTTTTGTAACGTCGTATCTCCTTCTAACAGCTTTCCGTCCCGCTTAGAAATATAGACTGGAACATGAGGAAGTACTTCCTTTAATGCGTCTAATGCACCAATGTGATCATCATGCGCATGTGTTAATACAATTTTAGTAATTGGTTTTCCTATTTTCTCAGCCGCCTGTAAAATACCTTTTGCGCTATATGGCAAAGCCGCATCAATTAAAGTTAAACCATCTTCTTCCTCTACAAAGTAACAATTTACAGGAAACGCTCTTGGCAAAAATGACAATTGATATAACGTTTTTTCATGTATCATCCTCATAGTCCCATCTCCCTTTTCACGAAAACTAATACCATTAGTTTTATGTCACTAAAAATTTCTTTTTTTCAAAAAAAAGAACAGTAGCCGTATAAACGACTACTGTTCTTTAAAGATATTAAACTGTGTAACGCTCATCTTCTAAAATTTTCGCAGCGATTTCACGTTTCTTCGGAATTACGTTAAGTGGTGTGTGGCGAGTTAATTTACGTAATGATGATAACATCATGCGCAGCATGTCGCCGTTTTCAACTGCGATAAGTGTTTCTTTCGCATCTGCTTCGATTTCGTTAAATGCTTCTTGGCAGAATACTTCAGTGTATAACACTTTTTGTTTATTCTTTTCAAGACCAGTTGTTTTGATTGCTTTTTCTGTACGAAGAACAGCTGATTCCATTGCGTATAGATTGCTTACGATGTCAGCGATATTTACAAGAATTTCTTGCTCTTTATCTAATGCTTTACCGTATTTTTGAGCCGCTAATCCAGCTACCATTAAGCCGATTTTCTTCGCATTAGTTACTAAATACTTTTGAAGTGCTAATGGCTCATCGCCTACTTCTTCTGGCATCATCATCATTAACTCTTCTTGTAATTTTTGTGCTTTTTGAAGAAGTGGTAATTCACCTTTCATCGCTTTACGTAAGAACGTACCTGGTACGATTAGGCGGTTAATTTCGTTCGTTCCTTCGAAAATACGGTTAATACGAGAATCACGGTACATTCTTTCAATCTCGTACTCTGCCATAAATCCGTAACCACCGTGAATTTGAACACCTTCATCTACTGTATAGTCTAATACTTCAGAACCGAATACTTTGTTTAAAGAGCACTCGATTGCATATTCAGCGATAGAAGCTGCTACTGCTTTACCATCTTTTACTTCTTCTTCAGATAATGTGCTCATGCGGCTTTCGAATAAACCTACTGTACGATATACAGAGCTTTCAGCTGCATATGTTTTTGCTGCCATATTCGCAAGTTTCTCTTGAATTAATGGGAAGCGAGCGATTGGTTGTTTGAACTGTTGACGTTGGTTTGCATATTGTGCTGAAATTTCTACTGCACGTTTCGCAGATCCAACTGTACCAACACCTAATTTATAACGACCGATATTTAAAATGTTGAATGCGATAATATGACCTTTACCGATTTCACCAAGTAAGTTTTCTTTCGGTACTAACGCATCTTCTAAAATTAACGTACGAGTTGAAGAACATTTAATACCCATTTTCTTTTCTTCTGGGCTTGTAGATACGCCAGCGTAGTCTTTCTCTACGATAAATGCTGAGAAGTGCTCTCCATCGATTTTTGCATATACAATAAATACGTCAGCGAATGCAGAGTTTGTAATCCACTGTTTTTCACCGTTTAATACGTAATGTGTACCTTCTGCATTTAAACGTGCAGTTGTTTTTGCACCTAATGCGTCAGATCCTGAACCTGGCTCTGTTAATGCGTATGCAGCTAATTTTTCACCAGTTGCAAGTAATGGTAAATACTTTTTCTTTTGCTCTTCGTTACCGAATAATACGATTGGTAAAGATCCGATACCTACGTGAGCACCGTGAGTAATTGCAAAGCCACCAGCGCGAGAGAATTTCTCTGCGATTAACGCTGAGCTTACTTTATCAAGACCAATTCCGCCGTACTCTTCTGGTACGTCAGCGCCTAATAAACCAAGTTCCCCAGCTTCTTTTAAAAGACGAACTGAACGATCAAACTCATGTTGCTCTAAATATTCAAGCTCTGGAAGAACTTCATTTACAATAAAGTCCTCTGTCGTTTTTGCAATCATTTTATGCTCAGATGAAAAATCTTCTGGCGTAAACACTTGATCAATCGTAATCTCATCTACTAAAAAGCTACCGCCTTTAACCGCATTTCCTACTGTTTTTTCCATGAAAATTTCCTCCTTCATATTTTCATGAGCCGCCTCTCTCTTTTTGAAAGAAGCTGGCTCTCCCTTTTTTTATAAACCTTTGTTGCTTCCATTCTTTGCTTTAGCGTCGTCTCGTTCTGAGCGAGCCGCTTCCACTTTTTATAGTAATTCAAATACTCCCGCTGCTCCCATTCCGCCGCCGATACACATTGTTACGATACCGAATTGTTCGTTGCGGCGTTTCATTTCGTGAATAAGAGATAGTGTTAGTTTTGCTCCTGTACAGCCAAGTGGATGTCCAAGTGCGATTGCACCACCGTTTACGTTTACTTTTTCTTCATCTAAACCAAGTTCACGAATAACTTGAATTGATTGAGAAGCGAATGCTTCATTTAGTTCAAATAAGCCAATATCAGATAGCTCTAAGCCAGCTAGTTTTAGCGCTTTTGGAATTGCAGCGATTGGGCCGATTCCCATTACTTCTGGTGGTACGCCAGCTACTGCAAATGAACGGAATTTCGCAAGTGGCTTCATGCCATCGCTCACTGCTTTTTCGCGATCCATTAATAGTACAGATGCTGCACCGTCACTCATTTGTGAAGAGTTACCAGCTGTTACAGAACCGCGAACGTTAAATGCTGGACGTAATTTCCCTAAAATGTCTAGCGTCGTCTCTGCTCTTACACCTTCGTCTTGTGCGAAAGTGATTGTTTCTTCTTGCAGTTTATTGTTTGATCCAACCGAGCGTAACGTCACATCTACAGGTACTGTTTCATCAGCAAAGTTTCCTGCAGCTAATGCTTTTGCAGCACGTTGATGACTTCTTACTGCAAATGCATCTTGCTCTTCACGAGAAATTCCATATTTCACAGCAACTTGCTCTGCTGTATGTCCCATACCCATATAATATTCTGGAGCGGCTTCTACAAGGCGACTATTCGGACGAACAACGTGTCCCATCATTGGAACTAAACTCATTGATTCTGCTCCGCCTGATAATACAGCTTCAGAGTGACCAAGCATAATACGCTCTGCTCCGTAAGCGATACTTTGTAAACCTGAAGAACAGTAACGGTTAATCGTAATAGCTGGAACATCGTAAGAAAGTCCTGCTAATCCGCCGATATTACGAGCCATATTTAAACCTTGCTCTGCTTCTGGCATCGCACAACCGAAAATTAAATCATCGATTGGTCCTTCATAATTCGCACGCTTTAACGTTTCCTTTACTACTAACGCCCCTAGATCGTCAGGACGAACTGTTTTTAATGAACCCCTCTTTGCCTTTCCAATTGGTGTTCTTGCTCCCGCAACAATGACAGCTTCTCTCATGAACGATATCTCCCCTCGTTATTAGTTACGTAATGGCTTTCCTTTTACAAGCATGTGCTGCATTCTTGCTTGTGATTTCATCTCACTTACTAAGCTAATAAATGCTTCACGTTCTACATCTAATAAATATTGCTCATCAACTTCTGTTCCGTACGGTACTTTTCCGCCCGCAATGACATATGCAAGTTTCTTCGCAATGTGAAGGTCATACTCTGAAATGTAACCAGATAAATGCATTGCTTCTGCACCAAGTGCAAGAGTTGCATATCCTGTTTCCCCAACAACTGGTATCTTTTTGCGGATTGGCGCTTTGTAACCAGCTTCATATAAAGCAAGTGCTTTCTGTTTCGCATCGTATAGTAAGTGATCACCATTCACACTAATACCATCTTTATCACCTAAGAAGTTATGAGAAACTGCTTCTTGTCCTGAAGTTGAAACTTTCGCCATTGCGACTGTTTCGAACACTTTATTTGCAACTTTTTGCAGATCAAACTCTACACCGTTTGCCATTTTGTTTAAGTGTTTAATGTATAGCTCTTTATTACCGCCTCCGCCAGGGATTAAGCCAACACCAACTTCTACTAAGCCCATATACGTTTCACTAGAAGCTTGAATGCTCGCTGCTGGTAAGCAAACTTCTGTACCTCCGCCAAGCGTCATACCATATGGTGCTGCTACAACTGGCTTAGAAGAGTACTTAATTTTCGTCATTGCATCTTGGAAGTTTTTCACAACTAACTCAATTTCAAAGTAGTTGTCGTCTTGTGCTTCCATTAAGATCATTGCTAGGTTCGCACCAACGCAGAAGTTCTTCGATTGGTTACCGATAACAAGACCTTTATAATTCTTTTCTACTTCATCAACAGCGTAGTTAATCATTTGCGTAATATCCATACCGATTGCATTGCTCTTCGAATGGAACTCTAAGCAAAGGATGCCGTCGCCTAAATCAATTAAGCTCGCTCCGCTATTTTTCTTTAATACACCATTTTTCGCTTTTAATTGCTTAAGAGAAATTGCTTTTTTATTACGCTCGATTAGCTTATATTCGCCATTATCGTAATAGTAGCTATCGCCGTTATCATGTTTATAGAAAGTAGTGAAACCTTTCTCTAACATTTCTTTCACCCAAGTAGGAACAACTACGCCGTTTTCTTCCATCTTTTGAACAGATTTTTCAACGCCGATTGCATCCCACACTTCAAATGGCCCTTGCTCCCATCCAAAGCCCCACTTCATCGCTTGGTCAATTGCAACGATATCGTCAGCAATTTCTTTATGAAGTTTTGCAGAGTATAAAAGAGTTGGTGTAATGATGTTCCATAATAACTCTCCTGCACGGTCTTTTGCGTATACAAGCGCTTTCAATTTATTCGCTAATCCTTTTTCTTGTTTACTTAACTCTACGGATGCAGCTTTTAATTTTTTACGCGCTTCGTATTCCATCGTTTCAGGATTTAATTCTAAAATTTCTTTTCCTTGTTTTAAGAAGAAGCCTTGACCCGTTTTACTTCCAAGCCATTTTTTCTCCAGCATGTCATGCATGAAAGCTGGTACTTTAAATACATCACGCTCTTCTTCTTGCACATTTTCATATACGTTATTTGCAACGTGTACGAATGTATCTAAACCGACAACATCTAATGTGCGGAACGTTGCGCTCTTCGGACGACCAATAAGTGGGCCTGTTACAGAATCAACTTCCCCAATGCTATAGCCGCGTTTTACCATCTCTTGAAGAGTAACAAGTAAACCGTACGTACCGATGCGGTTTCCAATAAAGTTTGGTGTATCTTTTGCGATAACAACGCCTTTTCCAAGAACGTCTTCGCCAAATAGTTTCATGAAGCTTAATACTTGTGGATCTGTTTCTTTCGTCGGTATTACCTCTAGAAGTTTTAAATATCGTGGTGGGTTAAAAAAGTGTGTGCCTAAGAAGTGTTTCTGGAAGTCGTCTGAACGACCTTCTGCCATTTTTTCAACTGAAATACCTGACGTATTCGAGCTTACGATAGAACCCGGTTTACGAACCGCATCTACTTTTTCAAATAGTTTCTTTTTAATATCTAAGTTTTCAACTACTACTTCAATAATCCAATCTACATCAGCTAGACGCTCAAGGTCATCTTCTAAATTACCTGCTTCAATCAGTGCTAAATTTCCTTTCACTGTCAGAGGAGCTGGTTTTTGCTTTAATAGTTTTTGCACAGCCGTATTACTAAAACGATTTCTCACACTTTTATGTTCTAATGTAAGTCCCTTCGCTTCTTCTTCTTTCGTAAGCGCAGGTGGTACAATATCAAGTAATAATGTCGGAATACCAATATTAGCTAAGTGTGCCGCAATTCCCGAACCCATTACGCCTGAACCTAGAACAGCAGCCTTTTTAATTTGGAACATCCAATTCTCCCCCTATTCTTGAATGAATGCTCATTCAATTTTTCGACATAAGTCGCAATCAATGAGTGAGCCTCTACTAATAAATATATGATACTGTTTAAATTTTCGCAATATATTTATTGATAAAATTTTCTGAAATAAATATTTTTCTTTCATTTGGCTATGCTATACATGTGTATTTTCTTTGTTTAAATGCACTTTTCCTTTTTATAATCTGACGAAACTGGAGGAATATATATGGCAAAACTTAAGAAGAACCCTTCAAAGGCTGGAATTAGTGCAGCTAGTGTAACTGGAAACGCAGGTCCACATAATCACGGTGTTGAAAAAGGACGCCAAGGTAATAACCAACAATATAAAAAGCATAATATGGGCGAAAAATAACGCTATATTTTTGGGCAGAGAACGTGGCATAATGATTAATGGCTGCTTTTTCTGCCCAATTTATTTGTAACAAATGAGGGAATTATAATGAAACGAACAATAGTTATGATTGTAATGATTGCCACACTATTTACAGGGATGATTTTCTTCTCTTATGCACAAAGGCAACAAGCTGTAAGAGCTGATCAACCTAATATTACTGGGCAATATGGAGTTACAATCGATGCAGACACAGGTGAAGTTTTGTATGGAAAACGCGAAGACGAACGCTCTTATCCGGCTAGTATAGCCAAAATGATGACAACCCTTCTTTTACTAGAGAATGTAAAAGAAGATGAAGAAATTACAGTTACAGAAAACGCAATTAAAACAGAAAGTCAAAGTAAGAAAATTAAACTTCGTGCTGGGGAAAAGTTAAAACGTGATGAAGCATTAAAACTGATGCTTATCATTAGTGCAGATCCAATAGCTGAATCCATCGCAGAACATATTGCAGGATCAAAAAATGAATTTGTGAAAATGATGAATGCTAGAGCGAAGGAACTCGGTACAAAGCATGCGACTTTCAAGAACGCAAGTGGTGCTGATGCACTTGGAAATAAAGTATCGCCATATGACATTGCTATTATTACGAAAGAAGCATTAAAGTATCCAGTTGTTTTAGAATATATGAATTCAACACGTACAACTCTACATACTTCAGAACGCTCTCCAAACATCGCAAACTACGGACGAGAAGAACTATATGACGATCCATATGCGATTGGAAGTAAAAGCGGTCTATCAGCACTTGGCAAATATACAGTCGTAACAGTGGATGAAAAAGACGGTAAACGCGTCATTAACGTCGTATTATCTTCTACTCGCGCGCAACTATATCCTGATACGAAGAAAATGGCACATTATGCATTTCAGCAATTCAAATAACCAAGGAGTATTTTCTCCTTGGTTATTTTTTAACCATACCTTTTAATACGAACGCAACGTTTGCTGGACGCTCTGCTAGACGGCGCATGAAATATCCATACCAATCGTTTCCATAAGGTACGTAAACACGCATTTTGTAACCTTCTTTTACTAGCTCAAGTTGACGCTCATTACGAATACCATATAACATTTGGAATTCAAATTGATCCCTTGGAATATTATGTTCTTCAGCAAGTTTTTTTGTATATTCAATAATTGCTTCGTCATGTGAAGCAATTGCAGTATAATTTCCATTTAATAAGTGCATTTTAATAATCTTTTTATAATTGTCATCTACATCTTTCTTGTCCGGGAACGCCACTTCTTCAGGTTCTTTATAAGCTCCTTTTACAAGACGTAAATTAGGTTTATAAGCATTTAAATCCTCAATATCTTTTTCTGTACGATATAGGTAAGCTTGAATAACAGTACCAATATTATCGTACTCAGATTTTAATTGTTTAAAGATATCAATTGTTTTACCGCAGCGTGTATAATCTTCCATATCAATTGTAACGAACACACCATTTTCTTTTGCAGCTTCTAAAATACGGCGCATATTGTTCATTACGATTTCATCAGAGATATCTAATCCCATAGAAGTCATCTTTAAAGAAAGCTGCGAATCAAGACCTTCTCTTCCAATTGCACGGATCGCTTCAATCGATTGGTTAGCCATTTCATTTGCTTCCGCTTCATTATCAACGAATTCACCTAAATAATCGATTGTTACACAAAGACCTTGCTTATTTAATTGTTGAATGGCAGCTGTCGCTAATTCAATCGTCTCCCCTGCGACGAAGCGACCTGCACCAAAGCGTAAACCGTACTTTTTAGCCAGTTTTGTTAGCGCTTTATTTTTAGATAAGAAAAGAAACGAATTTCGCATTAATTGTTCCATGTAATTCACCCCTATGACTGTAATTTATCTGTTTTTTACCCCTCTTCAAAATTATATCATTGTTTAAAATTATTGGATACAAATAATTATTTAGATAATTTATAAAATACTATAAAAACATTTAAAAACCTATATTTCTGCTTATAAATATACCCGAAATATTTTTCGACATTTAGAAAAATGGAGTTTAATAGGCATAAAATAGGCATGTCGAAAATATTCGACATGCCTATAAAATCCTTTATATTCCATGTAAATTATATAAGGATATTAATACAGAAAACTTGCGATTATATTTACCTCAAGTTTTTTTATTGCTCATTTCGCTTCTCTTCATTCAGCCTTTTAATATCTGTAATTAACTGTACCATCTCTTCTTTCGCATCTGGATAAGTTTCATTCCAATGCTTTACTAAAGCTGGCATCGTCTTAGCTATGTAAGAATACAGTGCCCACTTCTGTACCTGTTCTTTTCTCTCTTCATTGCTCTCTCCAAGTAACAGCTCAGTATATTTCTCCAGTAAACCATCAAACTGCTCGTTAAACTTTTCACTCATTTTATTTACCTCCTATATGAAAAAAGCAGCGAAGATCGCTGCTTTTTCTTATAATTTTGATCGAACAGAGTTTAATTTTTTCTCCATTGTGCTTACTTTATCACGACGATCATCAATACGAATAGTTGTTGCAACACGCTGTGCACCTTTCGTATATGGAACTTCATGCATTTGTTGTATTACTTCTAGAATGACAGGAAGATCTCCTTCAATAATTGTATTCATCGGTGTTAATTGATACTTCACGCGATCCGCATTTTTCTCTAGCACCTTTTGTACTTCTGCTACATATTCACTAACACTTGGATTACCTGTTCCTACTGGAATAATCGATACATCAACAATTGCCATAGTAGTCTTCCTCCTATAATCGTTTCTTATATATCCATTGTCTATTTTACCGAAATCCTCATCATTTTACTAATATGTTACTCTTCCACTTTAAACTGCTCGACTAATCTTTCTAAATCTCTCATATGTTCTGTCAAACTTTCCATCGTGTGAGCTACCTTTTCTAAATGATTCACCTGTGATTCCGTTGCAGCATGTACCTCTTCAGAAACAGCTGCACTTTCTTGACTCGTACCAGCAATTGTATGCATTACCGCTGTAATTTCCCCTTGCTCATAACCTATGTTATGTACCTCTTCTACAATTTTTTCAACTGAAGTACTAATCGTATTTACAACTGACATAATTGTACGGAACTCCATTTCCGCCTCTGACGTCACTTTATTTTGCACATCTGCAATGTCTTTCAATTTACTTACAACTTCTACAACCCTTTTTACTTCTAATTGTACATCACCAATCATCATTGTGATTTCTCCGGTTGCCTCTTTTGATTGTTCCGCTAATTTCCGAACCTCTTCAGCAACAACCGCAAATCCCTTACCTTGCTCACCTGCACGGGCAGCTTCAATCGATGCATTTAAAGCAAGTAAATTTGTTTGATCCGAAATGCCTTTTATAAGCTCAACAACATTTTGAATCGATCCAACTCTTTGTTCTAACTTATCCGATGCTTCTTCTGTATGAACAACAATCGAAGATGATTGTCCCCTCGTACGGATTAAATTCCTCATTGTATTTAATCCTTGCTTAGATGCCTCTTCCGCTTTGCCAGCCACTCCTTTTATTTCACCAACGGAGCTATTCATTTGTTCTACTGACTCCGCCATATTCTCGAGCTGAGCTGAAACTTCATCCACACTATTCGCAAGAGTAGAAGCTCCTCCGCTCACATCATCCATCGCTCCTGAAACTTCTCTACTAGCCGCTACTGTTTCGTTCGTTAAATAATGTAAACTATTCGTTGATTGTTGCACCGTTGATACGCTGTTTTTAATTTTACTTACCATTTCATTCATTTGTTCAACCATATCATTAAAGTGCTTAGTCAACTCTCCAACTTCATCTTTACTTGTCACTTTCATTCGCAGCGTTAAATCGCCTTCTGCTACTTTTTGCACGTGATTCTTTAATAGTTGCAGTGGTCTTGCTAATCTTCTTGAGAACAAGTAGGAAGCTACGATTCCAACTAATAAACTAATACATGCCATTATAATAACTGTATTTCTCGTACTATTTAATAGCCCATCGATCGTTTCTTTCGGATAAAAGATTCCTATCGTCCATTTCATCGTATCAAATGATTGACTGTAAACAACTACATCTTCACCTTTTATTGTAGTGACCGCATATTTTGTTCCCTCTTTATTTAAGCTCTTTATAAGTGGTTCTTTAGAAACATCTTTTCCTATCTTTTCTGGATAAACAAGAGCCATATTTTTATCATTTATAATAAACATTTCTCCGTCATTATTGTATTGAATATTGTGAAGCAACTTCTGAATCGTCCCAAGCGATACATCCATCGCAACAACGCCTAATACAGACCCATCTTGAGCTGTAATTGCTTTAGAAACACCTACACTTAACTTTCCTGTTGCAATTTCATAAGAAGGTTGTCCCCAATGGACCTTTTTTACATCAGCCTCTGAATCTTTATACCATGGTCTTGTCGTTGGATCATATCCTTCTGGCACTTGCCCACCTTCAGCAAGATTGGCACTTAATGTTTTTTTATCTTTCGTACCAATATATAAATCTAAAATACCAGGATGATTCTTTTTATACTCCGCAAACTCTTTCGTTAAAAACGCTTCCTCTTCTGGAGTAACCCCACCTTGAAGTATATTACGAATCATCTCACTGTTCGCGTAATACCCCATATCTTCATCCGTTCTTTGAACAAATGTCGTAAGTTGCTCTGTCACAAGATCCATCGCATTTTGAGAATACTCGTCTAAGGAGCGCACTTCCTTTTCTTTCTGTAATTGATACACAGCTGTACCCAATATTACGAACATCATAGAAATAAGTACTGAAAACACTACCGCAATTTTTAAACGTAAACTTCTTAACATTTTCCCCAAAGCATCCCCTTCGTATTAAATTAAAATCTTATTAATCATTATATTAAGTATAGTAGATAAAATTAAAAAATTGAAATTAATTCTCACCTTAATACAATTAGAAAACGGACTACCACTTGTGCAAAAACAAATAGTTCATTATCCTTAAAATATAATCTCATTCGTTCGGAGGGAACTATGTTACAAAAATTCGGTTTCTCACAATATGAAAGCCAAGCTTATGAAGTTGTCGTATCAAGCAATGAACCATTAGATGCTACAACAATTGTGAAGCATTCAGGTGTTCCAAAAGCAAAAATATATGAAGTACTAGCACGCCTAATCGATAAAGGAATGGTAATGGATTCTGTTTCAGAAAAGAAAAAATTGTATACAGCATTACCACTAAAACTAGCAATTGAAAAATTAACGACAGAATTCCAATCAAATATTAAAGAACTGGAAACAAATATATCAAAAAAATCATTTACAGATGACCGTGTGTGGAGCTTAAAAATGCAATCTTCTATTCGAGTTCAAAGTAAAGAACTCATTGAAAGTGCACAAGAATCAATCCGTATTTCAGCTTGGAATGATACTCTTTTAGAATATCTCCCTTTACTAGAACAAAAAGCAAAACAAGGTGTTCAAATTGAATCCCTTATTGTTGGAGAAGTAGAAACAGACTTAGAAAACATGCATTTTCTAATCCCAGCTGAAGAACCTAATGCATTAGAGCGCTACTTGCTACTTATCGTTGACGATCGTGAAATTTTATTTGCTGGCGTAGAACAAGAGTCATGGCAAGCGATGAAAACAATGTCACAACCTTTCGTAAAGTTCTTTACAGAATTTTTCTATCACGACGTTGCACTTGCAAAGATCACCCAGAAGCACCACGATCTCTTTATGGAAGATGATGAAATTAAGAGTTTGTTGATGAAGTTGAGATACTAATTAAATAATAAAAAGGAGTCTAATTTTTCACTTAGACTCCTTTTTATTTTGTTCCTTTATCTCCATCAACAGCTCAATGATTTTCTCATTTTGCTCCACTTGTTTCTCTGAATTTTGATAGAGGCAACGAATCCAGCCTAATACAAAAACAGCTACAACTATCGGTAATAGTGTAAGTATTATACCGAATATCGAGAAATTAAACACCATTTTCCCATCACCTCGCTATATACCAATTCTCCATATTCTTACTAAAACCTGCAATTTTTTACAAATAAAAAAAGAACCTATCAAACGATAGATTCTTCTTTTACGAACTGAGTAGAGCGTCCTCTCGTAATCGAGAAAATCGCGCAAAGCAGTGCTAATATAATAAAGCCACCGCCTACCCAAGCATTATATATAACAGATGATTTTTCAATAACAACTCCGCCTACTGTTGAACCAAGTGCAATTCCTAAATGAAGCGCAGAGTTATTTAAACCTTGCTGAATACCAGCTGATTCCGGTGCAATTTCAATTAAATAATTTTGCTGTGCTGGTGAAATCGCCCAGCTCAGCATACTCCAAAGTCCCATCATAATGATGAAGAGCGGGAATGAGAATGTCATTAATGGCAGTATGAAGATTGCACACGCAAATACGATAATGATAGAAATAATACTTTTCTTCGATCCCCATTTATCAGCAAGCCAGCCACCGAATCCGCCGCCGATTACTGCTGCGATTCCGAAAATAAAGTAAAACACACTTATCCAGTTTGCTTCAACATTCATAACATCTTTTAAAAATGGTGTTAAATATGCATACAATGTTAAATGCCCCGTTAAAAACAAAAATGATGTTAACTGTGCACTTACAATTTTTTTATCTTTTAAAGTAGCAAGTTGTTCTTTTATTGATAATACCGATGTCGGTGGTACCTTCGTTAAGAACAATGAAATACAAGCTATTGCCATAACTGTTAACACAGAAATTAATACAAATGGTGCACGCCATCCGTATGCATTTCCGAGTACAAGACCGAGCGGTACTCCAAGTACAAGTGATCCACTAATTCCCATAAAAATGATTCCAATTGCACGCGCACGAAAATGCGGTTCTACTACACTAGACGCAAGTGTTACAGATAGTGCAATAATTAATGAACCACTCGCCGCACAAATAACCCTTGAGAACATTAGCATTCCGTAATTCACACTAAACGCGGAAATAATATTTCCGATTAAGAAAATCGATAATGCTCCAACATACAATGTTTTTCTTTCAAACTTCCCTGTCACAGCTAATAAAACTGGACCTGACAAAGCAAATACTACCGAAAATATTGTTATAAGCTGACCAGCTGCGCTAATAGATACTCCTAAATCATTGGCAACTAAATCGAGCGTTCCTCCTATAATTAACTCAACCGTTCCGACTACGAAAGCCGCGATAGCTAAAATATAAACACGAAAATTCAAGTCTTTCCCCACGCTTTCTATTTTGGTTACTACGATTATAGTAACCAAAATAGAAAGTGGACGCAAGTATAATTTTTTATAATAAAAAACTTCCCTCTTATGATATATCTCCAACATTTAAATAAAGATCCTTATCTGAAAAATTATCACTACTTCTATCCAATTTGTAATCAAACTAAGAAATATTAATAAAAAACAACATTTATTATTAAATTTATATATATATATTTAATTTATAATAAACTTGATTAAATTTCCTATTATTTACAAACAAATTGTACCAAATAAGATTTTTCTTTACTAGACTTGTATTAAAATTACAGAAAAATTATTATTTTCTTGTAGAGTAAATACTATACTTTACAAACACACAATAGTTTGGAATATCAAAAAACTTAGGGGGAAAAGAAATGAAAAAATTAACTGCACTAACTTTGACAGCAAGTATTTTAGCTTCAGCTGGGCTTGTGCCTACATCATCTTTCGCAGCAAGTAACGAACTTCCGTATTTAAATGAGATTAAGAAATTGCAGCCAGACGTAAGTACAGAAGAGTTAATTTCAGATATTATTGAAGTTGCAAAAAATACGGGCAATACAAAAGAAGCTTTAGCAGAACAAATTTATAAAGAATTAAAAGCAAATCATGAACAAGGAGAACGAGAAGCTACTCAACGAAATAATAAAGATACTACTAATGTTCAATATGGTGCTAGCGGCGGAAATGTAAAAGTAGGAAATTCTAATATGGGCGACTTTTATTATACTGGATCTACAACTGCTTATATGAATCACGGACATGTCGGTATGTACTATAGTAAAGACTTGATTGTTGAATCTGTACCAGACAAAGGTGCGCACACAATTGCTACTAATAAACGCTTAGTTGATAAAGGTGATGCAGTTGTCAAATCTGTAAATACTTCTTGGCAAAATAAAAATGACGCAGCTTGGTGGGCGAAAGATCGTGTAGGAAAGGATGACTATTCTTATAATTTCGCAAACAATAGAAATACTAGCCATTATGGCGCGAAGAATTGTTCTAAATTGATATGGTCTGCTTATAAATTACATGGTGGTTTAGATTTAGATAAAGATGGTGGAGCAGGTGTATATCCTCGAGATGTTAGAGATGCGCAAAAAACATCGTTAATTCGTAATATATAATTTTAAAACTGAAAGTGAAACAATTTATTTGTTTCACTTTTTGGTTATTTGAGGAGCAGAAGTGAAAATGAAAAATCACCGGAAAATAATTCTATTTTTTACGATTATTATAACGATTGCAGTATTAGCTTACTATTTATGTATAAAAGATAAGAATGCAAACTTAATATCAGATAAAGAAATACAAAATAAAAATTTTTTAGATGATAAAAAGGCTGTGCTTTACTTCTCATCCACTGCCGATCAAGATTTAGATGGTAAAGGCATTAGTTATGCCATATTTATAAATAAACAAGGCGTTGCTAGCGGATATAAAATGGGTGGTCTAGAGCTCGGCGGTATTGGTGTATCTGACGATAAAAAACAAGTTCTATTAGAGAGTAAAAATACTATAACATTTCTAGGAGAAAATCCTACTACTCATAAAATAAAAGTAACTACTCAGCCACCTTTCGGTGTCTTTTTTAAATTTTACTAGTTTCATATGCCTCCCATTTGTAAATACTGAGTATATCAAACAGGGGAGGTGAATCTTATGGTCGATCGAAAAATTATTTTAGATACATATAAAAAAGGACCTGAAGCTGTTATTTCTTTATTCGAAGAAACATTTTCTAAGTTAGAAAAACGTATACAAGAACTAGAAAATGCTTCAAAAAAAAACTCCAAAAATAGTCATAAGCCACCTTCTACAGATGGTTTGGGTAAGCCCGTTACAAAAAGTTTGCGCAAACCGTCTCATCGTCAAACGGGTGGCCAGTTGGGCCACAAGGGACATACTCTTGGTTTGACAGCGACTCCAGATCATACGATTACACATTCTCCTACATATTGTACTTGTTGTCATACTTCCTTGAACCACGAGCCTGTAAAAGGGTATCGCATTCGCCAAGTGTATGACTTACCACCTATTCAGATCGAAGTGACAGAACATAAAGTAGAACAGAAAGAATGCCCACATTGCCATTCTATCCAAGAAGCCCAATTTCCTTCGACAGTATCTCGTCCTGTTCAATATGGTCCAAATATAAAAAGACTGATTCCCTATTTAACGCATTATCAATGCATTTCTTTGAAGCGAACAAAAGAATTCTTTCAGGATTGTTTTGGACATTCTATAAGCGAAGGAACCCTGGTAAATCATACACAGGCTTTCGCTTCTCAATTGCAGCCATTCATAAAAGAAGTAAAGGAAAAGATTCTGCAGTCTCCTGTTGTCCATTTTGATGAAACTGGTATGCGTGTAGAAAACAAAACACAATGGTTACATACTGCCAGTACACCGGAGGTGACATTGCAACATATTCATCAAAAACGTGGAAAAGAAGCAATGGATGCTGGAGAAATCTTGCCATCTTTTTCTGGAATTGCGATGCATGATGGTTGGAAATCGTATGATGCGTATACAGATTGTCGTCACGTTTTATGTAATGCCCATCTCTTACGAGATTTACAAGGAATTATAGATAGTACTGGAGAACAATGGGCACAACAGATGCAGAAATTTCTAACGCAAGCGTTGACGATGAAAAAGCAATCCGAAGGTACCATGCCAAAAGCGACGCAAAAGAATCTGTTTATTATGTATCAATCCATATTGAAAGAACAACAGATTCTTTCCACGAAACAAAAGAAGAAAGGAAAGCAGACGCCTTCTCAAAATTTATGGAATCGCTTCGTCAAGTATTCTGACAGAATTCTAGCGTTTTTAGAACATCCAGCCATTCCATTTGATAACAATCAAGCAGAACGGGATATTCGGATGACGAAAGTAAAACAGAAAGTGTCTGGGACTTTCCGAAGTAAGAAAGGCGCAGAATCTTTTTGTCAGATACGAAGCTTTATGAGTACCATGAAAAAACAAAAACAATCGGTCTTACAAGCGATAAACCAAGTCATAGAAACTAGAACGGTTCCTTGGAATAACACGACTTCATAAGAGAATTTCTCTATTTGGCATAGATTCTTTCTCTGATTGGAGTATTTTCTTTTCATGTTTTCGAATCGGAAACATGTATTTGGCCTGTTTTTTTATTTGAAGAAGCTGAGTAGTTACAAATAAAATACCAACATACCGGTGATTTTAATGGATATTTAGCAAACCAAAAGATATTTGTTACTATTTACAATTCAGGAATGGACAAAGAGAACGGGAACTATAATTCAAATGTTTTATTCGGAAATGAAAAAGTTATTCATAAAAGTAATATCCCTCATTTCATTATTAGCTCTGGATTAGATGGGGAAAATATTTTAGTAGCCACTCAAGAATTAGTTACTAATAAATACGAATTGAAAAAATTAACGTTTAATGATGCAACAATGAATATAGAGAATATTACAGCGCTTAATATAAATGGAAAAGAGGACCATGCTAATCTTTCACCTATTTTAGTAGATTCAGAGAATTACTACATGGTTATGAGTACAATTGATAAGGATGATCCGCTAAAAGGGGAAACATTCTTGTTACGTACTAATAAAGCCACTTTAGAACAAAATACAATATTTATGTATAAAGAAGAAAACTCAACTGCAACCAGCCCATTTTCATTAGATAATTCCGCATATATATATAACAACGAATTATATTTTTTAAACGGTCTTGGTGATATATATACATATAACCCTAAAAATAATACGATGAGCCATAAATTCACCATAGATTACCATGTTAAAGATGGTGTTAGATATAATGAACAAACTTATTTCGAAAACGACTCATTATATGTTCTACGTTATGATGCAAAGCGCAATAATAAATACTATATAGAAAGATACAACTTAACAAACGGAAGAAAAGTATCCGAACAAGAAATACAAGGTATAGAATCTATACTCGCCACTGTGAAAGGCGGAAAGAAAGTTTATGCTTATGACTTTAAAATGTTACTACCCAAAACAGATAATTAACTATACTTAATTACCTGTTTCTAGGTTATAGAATAGGGTAATGTAATTCCCCATAATTCTAATTTTATACTTTCAAATTTTTTCATATAAAAAACAGGCGTATGATACGCCTGTTTTCTAATTATTAAACAGCAGTTTTATTCTTCTTATTTAAATACCAATATACCGGCAGTCCCGTAAAGACAATTCCAATTGATAAGAAACAACTTAGTGGATCGTTAATAATCGCACTACCGATTACAAAGAGTGAGCCCAAAATCGCAACGATTGGGACGATTGGGAATAACGGTACACTGTATGCACGCTCTTTATTTTTATTACGTTTTCTTAAAATGAAGACACCGATAAACGTCATTACGTAGAAAATATAAATAATGAATACGGAAATCTCAGATAGCTTATTTGGATCACTAATAATCATTAAAATAATTCCTAAAATGATTTCAACAGTAATCGCATTTGCTGGTGTTTTAAATCTTGGACTTTCCTTTGCAATAAACTTAGCAAATGGAAGTTGTCCACGTTCTGCCATCGACATCGGGATACGTGGGAATGTTAAAATCTTTCCATTTAAACAACCGAAAATAGAAACGATAATACCGATACTAATAATTTTCCCGCCATATTCTCCAAGTAGCATTCCTGCAGCTGTCGCTGTTGCATTTTCTCCAAGTTCTACAATTTGCGTTGCTGGTAATACATTCAATAACGCCAAATTAATTAATACGTAAGCAGCTGTTACAATTAAAATCCCAACTGTCATTGCTTTCGGTAATAGCTTTGTTGGATTCTTCATTTCTCCACCAATTGACGCAAGTAGAATCCAGCCGTCATAAGCAAATAATGTTGCTAAGATCGCCATCCCGATACTTTGATTTTCTGATATCGGCACAACTACGTTAAAGATATCGCTATTCCCTTTCCAAAAACCTAACACAACAATTAATACGATTGGAATCATCTTCCCGATTGTCGTGATCGTTTGGACGATACCTCCGTATTTTGTTCCCATACTATTTACAACGCCAAGGAACACAACTGTTCCAATTGCGATTGGTAAATTCCATACTTTATCTAAATAGAAAAAATTAATCATTAAAGAACTAAAGTATAACCCTAACGTTCCAATAATAGCTGGCCCATACACAATTGTTTGCATCCAGCCTGATAAATACCCCCAAAAACTTCCATAAATCTCCTCTAAATACGTATACAACCCACCATTTTTCGGGATTTGCGCTCCAATTTCAGCTACTGTTAAACCACTTGCTAACGTTAACAGACCACCAATTATCCAAGCAAGAATCGCCATATTAGAACTCCCCGAGTAATCTAATACGCTGCCTGGTTTCATAAACACACCAGACCCAATAATCGTTCCTACTACGATAGAAAGTGCTACCGTTAAACCAATTTTGTTCTTCTCATCATGATGCATGCTGCGTATCCTGGTTTAAAATTCTTATAAAAATCTATAAATTGTTGGCGAACCAAGTCAAATGCCAACTACCGAAAAGGAATCTCACCTTTTTCCTGTCCGTAAGGGTTGTGACCTTTTCATCCACCTATTGTGAAAGAATGACGGCAGGTTCCTGTTAGGAACGATCTGTCCTTGCATACTACCATTCATCCAAGTCAGTAGTATGCAAGAGGTTATAAGAAATAAACCAGTACCCCCCTTCTCATTTAAATTTTAAATACGAATTGTTGATTGCTCATATAAACAGTTTTATGAAGAATGCTCCACAATTTCCAATTGTGATATTCTTTCCACGTTTGAATTGTTTGTAACCATTTTTTATATACTTTTTGCGTATTCTTTTTACTTTCTTCCATGGAAGCAACAAGAATACGCAGTTTTGTTGTAATTTGGTTTTTTAATAATAATATAATCTCTTGTGGTACTTGTTCTTGCAATTCTAATCCACGTCTTGCGATCGCGAATGCGGCTGCTTCATGAAAGCTAATACCGAAATTTTTACTGTATTTTAATTTTCCAATCACACTTGTATAAGCGGGGTTTACTGTTTTAACAGAAAATCCGTTACGAAGAGACATACGAATTAAACTGTTCAACATCTTTTTATACGTAAATTGATGGAAATTACGATTACTGTATTTATCAGTATCATGAGATTGTTGAAACTTTAAATCTTCTAAAACAATTCCACCTACATTGTTTTCCAATAACCATGTTTTAATTTGTTGTACGATTTGTCCAATTATCGTTGCGCGTTTGTTTGTTGAAAACGCATTCAGATTGTGTAGATAAAAAATTTTTGAACCTTTAAAATTACCTTGTTTTGTACATAAACTAACTGCAATACGGTCCGGATTTACATCAATTCCTGCAATTACATCTGATTGTGGTGTTTCCTTGAAATCTAGTACACGACCTATTTCTGTTTCATCAAACGTAATATTCACATAAAATTCATTTTGTTTACGAATGATTTCTACACTATATTTTTGATGCTCTATAATCGGTTTTCCTTTTGGATTTACACCGATTTGCTTTCCCATAACGACATTTGTGATTTGATGATAAAAATGATATGGAATGATAATCGGAACTTTGATTCGTGGGCTTTTTGTTTTTCCATTTGTTCGTCCTAATGGATTTGCAATTTCTAACCATCCTTGCCCACAATCATCAACTGTAATGCGCATGTTCAAATTCCCTTTTTTGCTTTTATCTCCGCGAGAATATAATTGTCGTGTCCGCAAATCTTTCCATTCTTGATTGGATATCTTATCTTTCATTCTTTCATAGAAATTTTTCCGCCCACCAAAAATAATAGGAGGTAATGTTTTATTTTTAATATGTTTTGCATACGTTTCAATTTTTTGTTCTAATTTTTGTTTTCGTTTTCTTAATCCAATTAGACAAGTTTCTAATGCAACTTGTTTAGGTCTTTTTTTGCCGCGTTCATAATCATCTATTTTTTGTAACGTCTTTTCTAACTTTTTTTGATTGTTTTCTAGGTAAACAGGAAGAAGTTCTTTTTGAGAGAAAAGGATCGTTTGCGCTTGTAAAATTGCATCTTCACAAAAACGTTTATTTAACAAATATTTAGGTTGTAGTTTTTTTATCAATTCTTTCTCGTTTTCGCCCTCAATCAAACGATTAAAACTATATCGTTTTGCACTTTCGAACGTACGGATCAAAGTAATTAAATCTTCCGTTTGTTCTTTTGTAATAGAATTGATTTTACAAGTACGTGTTGTTTTCATCCTTTTCCCCCTTTTCATCACCTGAAAATATTATAGGTTGAATTCTGTAAAATATAAAACCTGTAATTGTAAATTTTTATAGTTTTTTATAGATTCTTATTTACTGTTATTACCTCCTTCCAATCCTAGTGTGATGCAAAAATGAAATAAAAAAACACTCCTCCCTAAAAAAGGGACGAGTGTTGTATTCGTGGTTCCACCCTTGTTTCAATTCGCAAAGTAACACACTTCACCAATTTCTCAAGTCTAAATAACGGTTTTTGCCGGCAAGCAATTACTAGATGCTCGTTCACTGCTGCAGTTCAGAGGTGGTAATCCATTTTTCCGTATTAGGAAGCTCACAGCCAAAGGCTTCCCTCTCTGAAAATCGTAAAAAATTGATCGTGTCCTCATCATCACTTCTTGATGTCGAATTTTGTAGTTATTGTTCATTATATTGAATTGTTAGAAAAAATCAATATATTTTTTATATAACATAGGAAATATTTCTCTTCTTATATTATAACAGAAGATACAAAACTTCCCTATTTCCCTAAAAATGGTATAATCCGTTTAGGAGGTGCACCAATAATGATTGCTGTCTTTTGTATTATCGCTACGTTTCTCTCTGTTCTATTCGCTATCATGTATCGAAACAAGTATCCTGGTTATAGCATTTTAGCGGTAGCTATTATACCAGCTGTTTCCTTCTACGTATTGGGTAAATATCAATATACGGAAGTGTTTATCGGTTTTGCAATCTTCTACTGCATCTTCGGATACATACTAACAATGAAAAGAATTTTATTGAATCATTAAAAGGGACCGATTTCTGCTGACAGAAATCGGTCCTCGCACGTACCTTCCGGTTGCCCACACGAAAGATACATAAATCAATTATTTATCTTCTTTTTTCATAAAAAACTTATGGTGCGGTAAATCAACATTCAATGCGTCTAATTGTTTCTTTTCATTCTCTAAAATCGCTTTTGCTTTTGTTTTTGTTGCTTCATCTAATCCAGCAAAGATGTCTTCATGCTTCTCTTTCTCTGGGAGTTTCACGCCTAACTTCGTTAATTCTTCTTTTGCTTGCTCATGCGTTAATTTTCCGGATTTCTTTTGCTCTAAAATGGACTTCGCTTTCTCTTTTGTCTGTTCATCTAAGTTAGCAAACATGTCTCCATGTTTACCTTTCTCCGGCATTTTCACGCCTAGCTTTGTTAATTCCTCTTTTGCTTGCTCATGCGTTAATTTTCCAGATTTCTCTTGCTCTAAAATGGACTTCGCTTTTTCTTTCGCCTGTTCATCTAATCCCGCAAACATTTCTTTGTGCTTACCCTTTTCTGGGAACTTCACGCCTAATTTTGTTAATTCTTCTTTTGCCTGTTCTCGTGTTAATTTACCAGACTTCTCTTGCTCTAAAATGGACTTCGCTTTTTCTTTCGCCTGTTCATCTAATCCTGCAAACATGTCTTTACGCTTCTCTTTCTCTGGAAGCTTTACACCTAGTTCCTCTAACTGTTTCTTTGTATCGTCCATAATTGTTTTTACTTTTTGTTTTGTAGCGTCATCCAAATCCTTTTTCGCCGTTTTTGCAGGCTGATCCACTGCTGGAGTATTCGTTGCCGCGAATGCCGGAATGCCGACTCCTCCAATGATTCCGAATGATAAAGCACCTGCAATCGCTAAATAACCAACTGTTTTCTTCTTCATAGGAAATTTCCTCCTTCATATTTCTAATGCATGTACACTTTCGTATACAATGCCTATAGTAATGTCGGTTTCTTAACATTTCCTTAACGATTTAACAAAAAACACCGCTCGTAATGAGCGGTGTTTCTCTATGCTTTTTGTAATTGTAACTCTTCACGTTCCATTATTTTTCTTAATACAATTGTTTGTGTCATTGTAAATAAGTTACCTGTTATCCAGTACAACACAAGTCCTGATGGCGCCGCAAACCCCATAAATAGAATCATTGCCGGCATCATAATTTGCTGCATCTTTAGCATCTGTACTTGTTCTCCAGGTGTAATATTCGATTGGAAAACTTTCATCTGAATAAATGTCGTTAACGCTGCAATAATCGGTAATATATGATATGGATCTGCATGTCCTAGGTTCACCCATAAAAACGAAGATGTGCCAATCTCTTCAGTTCTGCTAATCGCATAATACAAAGCAGAGAAAATCGGCATTTGTATTAATAATGGCCAGCAACCAGCAAGTGGATTCCAACCGCCTGATTTCATTAGTTCTGACATTTCTTTTTGATACTGCTTTTGTTTTTCAAGGTCTTTGCTTACATCACCGTACTTTTTCTTTAGCTTCTGCAATTCAGGTTGCATTTTCTTCATTTTCGCTTGGCTGCGATATTGCGAAACAGCTAATGGAATCATTGCTGAACGAATAACGAGCGTCATAATAATGATAGCAATCCCAAAGCTAGCTCCAGGTATATGATGAGCAACAAATTGAATCATAAACGAGATTGGATATACAAAATAATGATCCCAAATTCCCGTACTATGTGCATCAATTGGGGCTGCATTACTGCAACCAGATAAAACAAAAACAAATAATAATGATAAACTAACGAGCACAGCTCGGTATGATTTTAACATGTTCATTCCTCCAATGTTTCGTAATTATTTAGCGAAACATTGGCGTATACGGACCGACCTCGTCATTCTCTTCACTTGATTCTTGTCTACGTACAGAACGAATCATTCCATATTTATAAAAAATAGAAAATAGCGGTACATTTCCCGCACTATCTTCACATGTATCAACTAACGCAAAAGCTCTTTGTCTACCGCTTGATGCTTGTTGACGCACAAAGCGAGAAACATTAGCAAGGAAGAAAACTTCTAATAAACAAAGTGCCGTCGTTACAAACGATATATATAGAATTGCATCCTGCAATAAAAATTCCATCGCTTCACATCCTTAATAAGGTCATTTTAGCACATCGGGCAAATATTCTCTATTTCCTTTTATTTTCAAAAAAAGTATTTTGCATATTTTCTCAAGAAAACAATAATTAAGAAACGTTGTATTCGCTTTCTTTAGCATATTCACACACATCAATGAATAGGCTTGATTTATTAGAAATTTATAAAATTTTTGCATTATAATAAAACTATTGCCAGTTTTTGAAAAAACCTTTATTCTCTTCTTGTAATCAAAAATGAATATGGAGATGAAACATACTATGGGTCAACTAGGAGACGCCGATTACGTTCCCGACACCGCCTTTTTATCCTTCCCAGCAGCTAAAACATTTCACTTAGAATTTATGATACAGTTGGTTGTTATTTTTATAGCTTCTATTTTGTATGCAATTTCTATGAATATGTTTTTTATCCCGCATAATATGATTAGCGGTGGATTCGCTGGTGTAGGGATGATTATCGGTTATTTAATGCACTACAATATCGGTGCACTTATCTTTTTACTAAACATTCCTCTTCTTATTTTAAGTCACTTTTACTTAGGCAAGAAGACAACCTTTTTAACAGCTTACTTTGTAGCTGTGTCATCGTTAGCGATGAACATTATCCCGGTACACCAAGTTTCAGACGATATTTTACTTTCTTCTGTATTCGGTGGTGTTATCTGCGGAGCAGCTTCAGGAATTATATTCCGATTTGCTTCTTCAACAGGTGGTTTTGATGTTGTTGGATTGATTGTAGCGAAATATCGAGATGTTTCAATTGGAGCAATCATATTTGTATTCAACTTAATCTTACTTGTAGCAGCAGGTTTTATTTTCGGATGGGATATTACACTTTATACGTTAATTAGTCGATTTGTAGTCAGCAAAGTTATCGACGCTGTGCATACGAAACATATTAAATTAACGATAATGACTATTACAGAAAAAGGCGAGGAAATAAAAAGCGCACTACTACATCACGGCATACGCGGGGTGACAATGGTAGACGCTGTCGGCGGCTATACAAACCATAAGAAAAAAATGATTTACACTGTCGTGACTCGCTATGAGTTAGGCGAAATGAAACGTATTATCCGTCAAGTGGATAACAAAGCATTTATGAACATTACTGAAACAGTTGAAATTGTCGGCCGTTTCAAACGCATATAAAAAGGTTAATAAATTAAAGGGCATAACATATTAGTCATATATAATATGTTATGCCCTTTGTTATTCAACTAACGTACCTTTTAGCATAATAAAATCACTAAGTTTATTACTACAAATCGGAGGATAGCATTCCATATACAATACTATCTGTCCATTCATCTTTATTCCAAAAATCTTGTATGAAATGGGCTTCCTTTCTCATACCTATTCGTTCACACAATTTTTGTGAAGCTGTATTACGTGCATCAAGATTAGCCTGTATACGATGTACATTACATTCATTAAATAATTTCAATACCAAACTACTTACTGCTTCTGTCGCCAAACCTCTCCCAGCTACTTCATTTGAAAAACTATAACCAATCTCAACAGTGTCTTTCATATTTGTGTACCATACGGATAAATCACCAACTACTTTAGTTTTGTATATAACTGCCAAACTTAATATTGTTTCTTTAGTAAGTACATTATTTGCTATCTTCTTATTAAATCTTTTCTGCATGTCTTCATGAGTCCACTTATTATGTAATAGGAACTTACATGTATCATCACTATTATAAATAGCAAATACATCCTGTAAATCAGTACTCTTAAAAGGTCTAATTATTAATCTTTCTGTTGTGAACTCCAAGTTAGCTCTCCTCCCTTACATTCATGCTATAAAACATTTTTTATAGTATTTAAGCCTCATTCTTAGATCTCACCTTGATTACATATTTCATCATAATAAATTAAAATCCTTCTTCCACTAAACTGCACCGTTAATGGTATTTCCTTACGCTTTTTATTTTTTACACTTATTACAAAATCAGATAATTCTATTATTATGTCCCTAAATGTGTTATAATGAAAGCAGACTCACAAAAAAAGAGTATATAGACTTGGAAGTTTCTCTTATTTTACAAGCAAAAAGAAACGAGCAGTCGGGTATATTTCAGACACCATACACGTAACGGTTTAAACAACCGATTATCTTAGTTACTCTTCAATGATCTTTTTATAAAAAGATACGTACAATTAAAACTCACTTCAATATACTATACCTACCTTTTTGACTTCCAAATCATCTTATTACATAGGGAGATGAACATATGAATCAATATATACGATATACAATAGCTGTCCTGTTTGCTATTATCGGCGGAACAATATGCTTCTGGACAAACACTCAGCTTGGAGAGAATATCATCTTTAATGGAATCGAAACACTTGTAAGCGCTTCAATTTTAGGCGGATACATTTACTTCCTCTTCAATCCAGAAGAAAACGCTCAAAAAACAATGTTATTAACAATGATCGGAATCGTTGGTGGATGTATTTCCTACTCAATGACAAACTATACATTACCACTTCAATTAAGCTCAGCTTTCTTCCACGGTCTATGGACTTGGTTCATTGCATTCTGCCTAGCAGACGTATTCAACCTTTTACAAGACAATGAAGAAGATAGCGGTCGCCAAATTGAAAGTAACTCTTAAGCTGGAAGATACTCTTCCAGCTTTTTCATGTTGGTTTGCATATCCCCGCATCACGATAAAAAGAAGTTACCCTCACGGCAACTTCTTTTCCACATACCCCACTTCGTATTCACTAAAATATATCAACGATTTTTCAAATATATCGATTGTTTCTCCACTTATATCAACGATTTTTTCATTATATCAACGATTCGACGTAGGATATCGATTTACCGACATCCTTCGACACTCAAAACGCACAACATACCCTATCCCCCAAGCAACTTACTGCCGAACTCTACGATTAAAAAGATAATTAATAGGATCGCGAGTATCTTTAATGCTACATATGCCACTTTAAAAACAACA
This sequence comes from Bacillus sp. CPT56D-587-MTF, assembly GCF_058792335.1. Lineage (NCBI taxonomy): Bacteria > Bacillati > Bacillota > Bacilli > Caryophanales > Bacillaceae > Bacillus > Bacillus sp. CPT56D-587-MTF. Next base: position 4,668,985 of record NZ_JBYTEF010000001.1, read on the forward strand.
TAAATGAGCAAGACTATCAAAATAATTGATAAGATTTCCATATTTACTTCCTCCAAGCTTTGCTCTTCTTATCTCATTTTACTCGCCCTAGGCTGTTTATGGAACGGCATAAGATGACATATAAAAAAGAGGATACCTCACCCATCGTAAGATACCCTCTCTTTCAGCTGCTCAAACCATTCTCTTTCTAATTGTAAATATCCCATCTCACTCTTCTCGGCGCTCTTTAATTCTTGATCGGCTTTCTTCATATAAGTACGGGACGCTTCCATATTACCCTCTACATATCTAATAATTCCTTGTGTACGGTAATATCCACTTAGGTCCATTTTTGTAATAGCCTTTGCATGTTCCTTTGCTTCTTGCAAAGAAAGACTATCCATCTGATAAAGGGCTTTATATAAAAGGTACCAACTATGAAAACTACTAACGAAAAACTTATTTTCTTTCGTTACAGGTAGTTGAACAATTCGTTCTATATACGGTATCGCTCTTTCCATTCCCTCTTGATCTGCACGAGCAAAAAAGACGAGCATAAGTCTACTCATTATCTCTCTTATCCCTTTATTCTCTTTTATTTTCTCCTCACTCAATTCTACTAACCTTTCATCCCAATCTTTCGGTCTTTTATAACTAAATAACTCACTCGATATTTGAATCTCATATAAGTGATTTCTAGCTCTTTCATCATCTTTAATTAAAATAAGAAATTGCATCCCATCACTCATAAGCATTCCTTTTATCGGCACAATTGTAACCGCAAAGATTGCAAAATGGAAAAAGGAAAAATATAAAAGATATTGATAATAACTCACCATATATATGTAACCGGAAGTAATACCAAATAGTAAACTCGTAATCGGTCCACCTAAAGTGAGCCACGCCCACTTTTTCGAAAGATTCGGTGTCTCTATAGAAGGTGGTACTAGTGTTGCAACGCCTCCAAAGTACGCCCACAATTTATTTTCTCGAATGCGTAATTTTCCTTTTTCTTTTTGAATAGTAATGGGTCCTACTGTCATAAATTTAAATGTCAAACCACCTATTACACCAAATACTACATGTCCTAGCTCATGAATGGCTAACACTAACAATGAAATTCCAACTATTGCCCATAAGTTCAAAATTACTTCTAATTTCCCAGTTCGGATTACTCCGTATAAAATGGACAGAATTAGCGCCACTGTCATTGAGCCAGCTGGCCTTCTTAAAATATCCACCTTTTTCTCCCCTTAATAAATCATTTTTCTTTGCATTTCGTACATGAACTTCCCGAGATGCAATATCCAAATAAATGAGATTAAGCCAATTAATACAAAATCGATATCACTAGCAGCTGTATATATAACGGCAGCCCACCATACATATGCCAATATTGTATTCGTAAATTCATACGCTTTATATCCAGCCTCATGCACAATGTGCTTTAATCCTTCATCTGCGTTTTTCGTCCACATTTTCATAGATTCCATATACGTTACACCTTGTTCAGGATATAGCTTATTATAACGATTTTTTGTTATAAGTCCGATAATTACTACAGTAGTTAAACAAACAATAGAAGCCACTAAATTCCACACCGCAAATGAAACATTTGTATCCTGCAACAGTGCACGTCTACATGTAATAACTGCATATACAAACCATGCCTGCGTAACTATATCGCCTACACGTAAATATATACTTATAATGCCTAATTTTCTGCCTTGTACGCTCTCTTCTTCATCGCGTGCCTCTGCTAACATACGTGTATTCTTCCAAGTATAGTACATCATTAAGATTCCAAAAATAGTACATATACCTATAAATGTATTGGATGATAATTTTCTCGGTTCATCCGAGAGTAAATTTAAAGCTATATAAGACGTTAAAAAGCCGCCCATCATACTTAATGCTATTTTCCCCACAGAATCAAATTGTTTTTTTCGTTTACTCTTCATCGTCCTCTTCCCCCTCTACTAACGTAAATATTTCCTCCACCGGTACATTGAAAATTTGTGCGATTTTTAACGACAATACGATAGATGGTGCATAATCCCCGCGCTCAATTAAACTAATCGTTTGCCGTGATGATCCAATCGCTTTCCCTAAATCCCCTTGTGATAAACGATGCTTTGCTCGCAATTCCCTCACTCGATTTTGAAGCTTCATGTCTTCCCTCTTTTTCATTTATTTAATTAAAATTGTAAATAATATCCTTATTTTTGTCAATTATAATTGTCATTACGACTATAATAATTGACAAGATACTTATTTCTTATCCTGTATCAAATTCCTATAAAGAATGTAAAATGTGCATTAAACATAGTCTTAAAAATAAAAAAGTCAGTGCTTTTGCACTGACTTCCTAAATTCTGACATAGAATGGATTTCATATTAACTTGCGTTTTGTAGTAATACTCGTTTTAACTGCTTACGGAAACGAATACCTAACGTAACCGCTACAATCACAATAACTCCAAAAATGATTTTACCGATATGACCTTCTAGCACTCCAAAGATATCATGTAAGTTTCCACCTAACCAGTAACCACCGATTAAGAAGAATGATACCCAAAATAGAGCACCTGAATAAATTGTAATGGCAAAACGACGGAATGGTAAATTAATAATTCCTGCAAAGTATCCTGTGAAATGACGTACACCAGGAATAAAGAAACCAATAAAAATTAAGAAGTACCCATACTTATCAAACCACATTCTCGTTAAGTCAATTTTTCTTTGCGTTAAAAATACGTATTTCCCATACTTTTGAATGAAAGGCATACCTAATTTATTTCCTAAAAAGTATTGAATCGTCATTCCTACACTTGTCCCAATAAAGGATAGAATAATTAAAATCGGTAAACTTAAATCACCCTTATGTGCTAAAAATCCCGCATATGCTAACGTTGGCTCTCCCGGAAACGGAAGTGCAATATATTCTAACAGCAAGCCGACAAGTACAACATAGTACCCGTATTGCTGAAATAATTCATGAATCCATTCCATGTCATCTCTCCTTTCAATCACGTACAACTTCTTACTATTATTGTATAAAAAAATTGTCGAAATAACTATCACAATAGCTTACATTTTTATTACATTTTTGTAAGGGTCACACTAGTGATTTTCGTTCTTTATTAAATAGTAAAAATCATTTTTCAAGTCGAAATAGCGAAAAGGCGCATTAATAACATGCAAATTTTATCCATTTTTTAGCACTAAAAAACCTCTCTTATTTTGTTCTCAATAAAAAACCATCACAAACTCATGCTAACTTCATATTAGCTTCATATACGTATTGTAAGATTATATCGGAATTTGTTGAAAAATTTAACCAATATATGACTAAGCATTAATTTGAATAAATATAAGTCGTTTTTCGAAATTGAAAAAAGGGTGAATACGAAATGGAAGCATATAAAATGCACGATTTTATTAATACAAATGTTGAATCTCATCAAAATGAAACCGTTTTTAATTTACAAATCTGTGAAACAAGTGAATTTGACGTAAGTTTAACAAAATCTACAACACTATCTTTTATCGTTTCAAAAAAGAATATTAAAATTGTCACGAAAAAATGGATTAATTCAAATCAAGAAAGCATGATTGGCAAAAGCTACATCATTCCAACAAAAGCTTTTCATTATTTCTTACCAATCATCTCTGAAAATGAAGATGAGCTAAATATTCAAGTTCAAAGTTTTGGACTACGTGGTGAGCTTTTATTAAATGAAAGATTACTTATTGATAACAACAACAAACACAACAGCAAAATTACTACATTCTTTGAAACATTAGATGAAAATGTAAATAAAGCATTACGAGGATTACAACTTCATTGTATGTAAGACTCTTACGATAGTAAAAGGAGAATAACAATGAAAAAATTATTATTAAGCGCACTATTATCATTAGGATTTTTAACTCTTCCATTCTCTAGCGCAGAGGCAGCTACAACGAAAGATCAATTAATCGTAGACACTCAGTTAAATAAAATGGATTATTATCAGGATGGAAAATTTATAAAAAGTTTTACTGTCGCTACTGGAAAAGCTGCAACACCTACACCTAAAGGCACTTTTCAAATCGTAAATAAAATTAAAAATCGCCCTTATTATACAGGCAAAATTAAAGGCGGCGATCCACGTAATCCACTTGGTGACCGTTGGCTCGGATTAAATATGGCAGGAACTTACGGAACAACTTATGCGATTCACGGAACTAACAATAATCAAGCAATCGGCAAATGGACAACACTTGGTTGTATTCGTATGTATAACAATGATATACACTGGTTATTTGAGCGCGTTCAGCAGCAAGCTACTGTCACTGTAAAATAGCCTAAAAACAAGATTTATGTGTAGCCAAGAATTTTATGTCTTGGCTTATTTTATTTATTCATTTACAGTAGCAAAACAACTGTATTTACATATATAATAGGAATAGATTTGATTAGCTAATATTTAAACATTGATAAACGTAGATATTAAAATTATACAGTTATAATGTTTTATACATTTTATAATACATACTATAATAGAACTACTGTAATTCTGAACTATTCAGTAACACTAAACTATTCCCCTTGCTACCTTCATGATTATTTTATAGCGGGGGCTTATTATATGTATAAACAATCTGAGTCACTCGAAAAATGATGAATTCGAATATTGCAGTAAAAAGCGTTATTTAGGAGGTGTTACTATGACGCATATACTGGTGATTGAAGACAACCCAGATATACAAGAACTTATTCGTGAATTTCTAATGGCACAAAACTTTACAGTTGATGTAGTTGGTGCTGGAACAGAAGGTATTCTTCTTTTCCAAAAAAATTCATACGATCTTGTCCTCCTCGATGTAATGTTACCAGATATAGATGGCTATAGTATTTGTAAAATTATGCGAGGACAATCTGATGTACCAATCATTATGTTAACAGGCTTACATAATGAAGAAAGTGAAATTAAAGGATTTGAGTTAGGTATTGATGACTATATTACGAAACCGTTCCATTATACTGTATTTATTAAGCGTGTAGAGGCTGTATTAAGAAGGGCAGCAACGAAGGAAGCAGAAGCTGCAACTATACTACAATTCCATGAATTGATGTTAAACTCTACAGCATATGCAGCTTATGTTCATGGTAATCAAATTGAATTGACAACAAAAGAATTTGAAATTATTTATACTTTACTGCAAAATCGAGGAAAAGTATTATCAAGAAGTGATTTGTTGAATAAGGTATGGGGCTATGAACATTATGGTGATGTAAGAGTTATAGATACACATATTAAAAACTTAAGAAAAAAATTAGGAATTCCTTATATTAAAACGGTGAAAGGCATTGGCTACAAAATCGAATCGTAGCAAAGACAACATCACCAAAAATATTTTCATCAAAACCTTATTATTTTGTATTCTTTTATCACTTTGTCTTTATCAAATTATTTACTTTCTAGCTTCAAACTACGATAAAGAACGTTTTGCGAAAGAAAATGGAACGCCGACTACAGAACAGGCGAATTCAGATAAGCAAAACGACGAAAGTAAAACGAAGCAAAATAAAGCTGTGTCAGAGGGGAGCATTTCTAATTTCCAATCTTCTATTATAGATTATAAATCTCTTTCTACAGCTATCAATCACCTTTTGCAGCCTAGCCAAACTGTAAAGGCAAAAGAACATACACAAAATCTTTCGGGGAAAAATAGCACTTCTAATCCGCCTACAGAAGCAGAAAAGAAAGCCGCTAATAATGATGCCTTACATACACAAAATGCAGCAAGTAAAACAAATGATACAAATGATAATCCAAAGTTAGCAGATGCGTTGCAGCAATTAGCTCCACATATTGGCGCGACAATGCTTGCATTATCACTACTCGGATCATTAATTTATACAAAACTAATTGCCAAACCTTTTCAATATATGAGCGATGCTTTAAAAGATATTATGAATCTTGATTTCTCAGATAAAAAGCTACTTAACAAAAATACAGATCAAACAGATTTTAATTTGCAAGTAGCTGCTTCACAAGTACCAAATATTGTGAAGAATTTACATGCAAGCAATCAAGATTTAAGAAACGAGCTCAAGAAGGAACAACAATTAGAACAATCTCGTAAAGAATTTATGTCTATGGTATCCCATGAATTAAAAACACCAATCGCAGCCGTTATGGGACAACTAGATGGCATGATTCACGGAATTGGAGCTTATAAAGATAGAGATAAGTATTTGAAACGTTCCTACGAGATGATGCAAGACATTAACATATTAACGGAAAAAATGTCGGAATTATCCAAAATACAAAACCCTCAATTTAAACCGAATTTAGAAGTCATTTCTTTATCTAATATTATTGAGGATGTTATGAAGAAAGTAGATTACTTTGTATCTGTAAAACAATTAAATGTACAATCTAATATTAAACACGACGTACAAATTTTAGCTGATCCTAAATTTATTCAAACTGCTATTTTTAACATTATTTCAAATGCAATTCATTATACAATTGACCATCAGCACGTATATATAAAGCTTTATGAAAAACCAAATGGTTACGCATTAGAAGTATTAAATACAGGTTCACAAATTGATGAAGATAAACTTGCTCATTTATTTGAGCCTTTCTATCGCGCAAACCCTGATAAACACGGTTTAGTACAAGGTAGTGGTCTTGGATTATATATCGTGAAACAAATATTAGATAAACATCAGTTTCCTTACGGGATACAAAACACGCCTCAAGGTGTAAAATGTTCTATTGTATTCCCAAAAGCAATGTAAAAACCTACTACAATTTCATACCCCAAATTCATACTTCGTATGAGTGGCGGAATTTTGTAGAGTATATGACTCTGTTTCGTTCGCCCGTTATCCTTATTTGGATAGCGGGCGTTTTTTATTACTTAAAAGGAGGATTTTTTATGGAAAAGTTTAAATATTCATTGCTCGTTTTATTCGGTGCTTGCAGCTATGGCATACTTTCAACTATTTTCAAACTCGGATTCATAAATGGATTTTCAGCACATCAACTATTAGGGGGACAATATGTCTTCGGATGGATTGGACTATTTCTACTCGTTCTTTTCTTTTCACGTCATAAAGTAACAAAAAAACAATTCTTTTCCTTACTAACCGTCGGAACAACAATGAGTATGACTGGGATTTTCTACGCTATTTCTGTAGAAGAACTACCCGCATCTATCGCTGTCGTCCTACTCTTTCAGTTCACTTGGATTGGTGTCATTATCGAAGCAATTGCAAATCGAACATTTCCAAGCCGCGATAAGATTATATCTATCCTTATTTTATTTGCTGGTACATTGTTTGCAGGTGGTGTATTTGAAGGCCTCGGACAAAGTTTTTCTACGAAAGGGATTATCTTTGGGCTATTAGCTGCTGTCTCTTTTTCATTCTATGTTTTTGCAAGCGGGCGCGTCGCTACGGATGTTCCGCCTTATACGAAAAGCTTCCTTATGACAACAAGCGCTACTCTTATCGTATGCCTATTCTTTCCGCCAACCTTTTTAACAGACGGTGCTTTGCAAGCCGGTCTATGGAAATATGCTTTCTTCCTCGGATTATTCGGCGTTGTTGTACCTGTCATTTGTTTTTCAATCGGTGTACCAAAGGTTGGAACAGGGCTTGGTACAATATTAGGTGCAGCTGAATTACCAACTGCTATTATTGCTTCTATTACACTTGTACATGAAGTCGTAACGTTCATGCAGTGGATTGGAATTATTTTCATATTAGTTGGGATCTTCACTCCTCAGCTGCTTACGGCTAGGAAAGAAAGGAAACAAAATCGCGTGCATAGCGCTTGAAAAAATACAGAATTTATATAAAAGATATAACTGCAATTAAAATAAGTAAATTTATCTGGAGGTATAAATGACTATTTTAAGCATCGTATTTTTTGCTATTATGTGTATCTTCTTCCTAATAAGATATATGTAAAGAAAAGAAATTTTACGATTTACTTCTCATTCCCGTTTGTATATATGCAGGAGCAGTGAAAACTCCTTTCGTAGAGTACTTAAACTTTAATACTACATTTAAAATAACGTATGATATTGCAGCTATTATTCTTGTAATCCTTGCTGTACTTTTCTTTTTGAAAGATAAGAAAGAGAATCATACTGCATAACAAAAGACCTTTCATTTACTTGAAAGGTCTTTTTCTCTATCTCATTTTACCGCTCCATACAGCTTCTCTATCTCATGCTCAATTTGTTTTACATCGATTCGCTCAAATAATGGCTGTACGCTATCAATTCTACTTGGCAACGTATTTTGCGGTTCCCAATTTCGTTTCACAATCGACAATGTGTTTCGAACTCTTTCACTTGAAAATGGTAAAAACGGTTCAAGGAGATTTGCAAAATTAGCGATAAGATACACACAGTTATAAATCGTTTCTTCACATGAAACTGGATCATCTTCTCTTTGTTTCCAAGGCTGCTTTTCATCAAAGTATTTATTTGCAAAACGTACTGCATCAAATATTGTTTCTAGCGCCACCTTGAATTTAGTTTGCTCAATCGCCTCTCCTACACGCTTATATAATCCTTCTACTTTATCTTTCAGCTCTACCTCAATACTTCGCTTCGGCACGATACCACCATAATATTTTTCGATAAACTTTAATGTCCGGTTCACAAAGTTCCCGTATGCACCTAATAATTCACTATTATGACTGTAAATAAATTCCCGCCATGAAAAATCAGTATCGCGATTTTCTGGTGCGTTGACGGTTAAAAAGTAACGAATAGAATCTGGATCATAGCTTTCTAATATGTCAGGCACCCATACTGCCCAATTTTTACTTGTAGATAATTTTCTTTTTTCAACTGTTAAATATTCATTCGAAACGATATGACGCGGGATTGCTTCCTCCCCTATTCCAAGTAATACCGCTGGCCAAATGACGGAATGAAACGGAATATTATCCTTTCCGTGCACATAATATGTTTTCGCTTCGCTATCCCAAAACTCTTGATCATCTTTCCCTGTTTCTTCAGCCCAATGTTTACTCGCTGAATAATAGCCTGTCACTGCTTCAATCCATACGTAAATTTTCTTATCTTCATACCCTTCTACTGGAATTGGTACCCCAATTGGTAAATCACGTGATACGGCCCTATCTAGTAATCCTTCCTTTACATATCTCTCTGTTAGTTGAATCGCATTGTCGCGCCATGTCCCTGTTTGCTTGGCAATTTCTACAGCCCTTTTAATTTGCTCCTGAAATGTATGCAATGCGAAATAGAAATGCTCTGTTTCCTGTACGGATGGTGTACTACCACATAACTTACATTTCTTTTCTAACAAATCAAGAGGATCTAAAATAGCAGAACACGCATCGCATTGATCTCCTCTTGCTGCTTCATGGCAATGTGGACATATTCCTTCTACATAACGATCCGGTAAAAACTGCGTACACGTTTCACAATATGCTTGTTCCACTATTTTTTTATAAATATGTCCTTCTTCTAATAAACGTAAAAAAACATTTTGAACCGTTTCATGATGGTGCTCACTATCTGTACGTGTATAGCAATCATAAGTAAAACCAAGGCTACGAAAACATCGCTGGAACTCTTCATGATACTGATCAGCAATTTCCTTCGCTGTCACACCTTCTTGTTTTGCTCTAATTGCAATCGGTGTTCCATTACAATCACTTCCCGAAACATACAACACATTCTCACCTTTTGACCGGTAATAACGTGCTAAAATATCTCCAGGTAATAAACTCGCAATATGGCCAAGATGTAATGAACCATTCGCATACGGCCAAGCGCCCCCAATAAAAATACTCATCTTACATTCCTCCTTTAAAATATAAAAAGCCCCACCCCTATCTTAAAAAAGATAAGGGCGGGGCTGTATAAACAGTCGCGGTACCACCTTATTTCGCCAATTACTCACATAATTAGCCTTAACAAGTACGGAGCTATATGCTCTTATACTGTGGTTTTGATAACGAGTACCAACTCTCGTCGCCGCCTACTATTATCATTTAATAAGTTCAGGACGAAGCTCAAAGGCCATTGTTCAAATGAATATTCTTGCTTCTTCTCAGCTACCGAAGCTCTCTGGAAAGAATGTGTTCATCCTACTTTTCCTTTTCAACGCTTTTACGTATAACAAGTATTGTACGACTTAATCACAGAAAAATCAAACTTTTATCCAGAACGAAAAGGAAATCCCATCCTCCCGCCGAATACCTATACGTTCACAAAAAGAGTGATAACATTGAACCAAAAACAACTAAGCACTATAAATGAAAAAAGCTGGAATACAGCTGCTTATGAAGCTTGGACGAATCGCCATGGGGCGCCAGAGGATTATGCAAAAAAAATTATGGAAGATCCCACACGCGAAGTAGCACATTATTTACCTTACATACAATCTCCAAAAGGAAAACGTATTATTAACTTACTCGGCTCAAAAGGAAATAAAGCTGTCGCACTTGCCCTTTTAGGCTCTGACGTAACAGTTGTTGATATTTCAGCAAGTAATGCAAAATATGCAAATGAACTTGCGGACGCAGCAGGTGTCTCTATCCAGTATGTCGTTTCTGATGTATTAAATGTGCAGCTCTCCGAATCATTTGATATCGTATTGCTGGAACTTGGTGTACTCCATTACTTTCTAGATTTAAAACCACTCTTTCAAAAAATTGCTACTTTACTTAAGCGAGATGGAATGCTTATACTTCGTGACTATCATCCTGTTTACACAAAATTATTAGGAGTCGACCACCCATCATTTCAGGCCAATGGAAATTATTTCGATGAAGAATTAATTGAAGATGATGTTGCTTATAGCATCCTTCTTACAGAAGCACAGAAAGAATCGCTACCTAAAACAACCATCCGTCGCTGGACGCTAGGAGAAATCATTACAACACTTGCGGAAGAACGTTTTAAAATCGAAAAACTAGTTGAAGAACATGGATCTCATCAAAGATGGGTCTTTCCTTCTACTGCACCGGAAGGAATCGAAGAACGTATCCCTGGTCTATATACAATAATTGCGACAACATGCAAAAAAGGATCCCTTCACGGATAGGATCCTTTTTGCATGCTCACGCATATAAGTTGAGGTTGGAGATTACCATAATTCTGTAGAATAGGACACAAGATATTTCAACATTTCGTCTCTGACTTACGTCGTCAAAAAGGGGTATGACCAACATAACGAAGAGTAATGTTTTTAGTTGATACTGATAATCGTTATCAACTAATTAGAAGTATACATGATGTCATTTCAAATTTCAATAGCATTTCTAATATTTATTTATGAATTTTATGATATGCAAATGTATACATTTTAAGAACTTTTTCTAATACTAATCTGACTCCTTCCATTATCTGCTATAATTTTCATTGAACAGATTAATAACTTCATAATAATGTTTTTATTAATTTTGTTTTAAATATCTATAAATCATAATAAACAGTTTAAATGAGGGTAGGGGTAACGATGAAATATGTTAGTATTCGAAAAAAACTACTGTTCACACTCTTAAGCATTTCTTCTTTATTTAGTATTGCTCTTATTGTTATTCTTTCATTCGCCATGAATCAAGCAAGTGAAATCGAAACGTTAAAAAATGATGTATCAAAAAGAGCGACGATTTTAAAAGAACGTGGCGATTGGTTCCAAGCACAAGTTGCTGGTTTACAAGAATATTTGCTATCACATGATCAAAAAGGATTAGATAAGTTCAATCGAGAAGGGAAAAAATTAGCTGATACTAGAGAGAAAGTAACAAGTGACAAGAAGCTCCCAGAAGGAATGAAAGAAGCTATTTTAATGGGTGGAAAATGGCGTAGCGTCATAGATAATGAGGTACTACCTCTTGCGCTTGAAGGAAAATGGGACGAAGCATCCAAAATTGCTTTATCACAAACAGATTATGTAAATGATCTTTTAGGTCGTTTTAATAAATATACAAATGAAGAGAATGAGAAACGTGACGCATTAATTGCTGATGTCGAGTCTTCTTCATCACTTATTCAATATATTATTTTCTTCTCACTTATTACATGTACATTAACGTCTATCTTATTAGCATGGTGGTTCTCTGGTAAACTCGTTAAACCAATTCGACAAATTGATGAGAAGTTAAAAGAATTAGCTTCTCAAGACGGAGATTTAACGGCTAGATTACACGTAACAAGTAAAGATGAAATTGGTGACATTGCAAATTCCTTTAATCAAATGCTCACTAACTTACAGCATATAATAAAACAAGTTCAACAAACATCAACAAGTGTAAAAGAAGCTTCCGAAAATGTATTTATCGAAACAACCGCTTCTATGGAAAATACCGCAAGAACCCAAGAAACTATGAATGCTCTTGAACACAATATTCGTTCACAAGTTTCTAGCATTGAAGAAAGTTCAGCCGCAATGGATGACATGGCAACGAGTGTTCAGCGTATCGCTGAGTCCGCCTCTTCTGTTACTAGTTTAGCTGTCACAACTTCAGAAAAAGCAGATGATGGGAATAAAGTCATTGAGAAATCTATTACCCAAATGCATACAATTAACGAAGCTGTTAACGCTACATCACAAGTAGTTGAGCGACTCATTACACATACAAACCATATTGATACTGCACTTCAATCTATTTCGAATATCGCTGAGCAAACAAATTTGCTCGCTTTAAATGCTTCTATTGAAGCAGCTCGTGCTGGTGAACACGGCAAAGGATTCGCTGTTGTTGCCGATGAAGTTCGAAAACTTGCTGAACAATCTCAACTAGCCGCAACTGACATTAACCATTTACTTCATCAAATTCAAGCTGATACAAAAATAGCAAATGATATGATGACACAAGGTCAAGCAGAAGCTTCTGAAGGAATTACGGTTATTCGTACCGCCGGATCTTCATTCTCAGAAATTGTTAACCACATTAACAAAGTCTCTACACAAATGCAAGAAATGTCTGCAACTGCTGAAGAGATGGCTGCAAGCTCTGAAGAAATGAACGCAGCTTTAAATAATATCGCTTCTATTTCAAACGAAGTTGCTGCAGAAACATCACAAACAGCGCATTCGGCTGGTGATCAAGTAAACAAAATGAGTATCGTGGCTAACAAATCATCTGAAATGAAAACAATCGTACAAGAACTTGAAGTTCTCGTCTCTCATTTCAAAACAAACATTTAACGCGAAACTTTCATTTATACTTCTATGAGCTCCAAATTGTTAGAAAGAGGCTGTCTCAAAAGGTCACTAAAAACTACCTTTTGTAGACAACCTCTTTGTTTTTCCTTTATATGGGTAAAAAATACTTTAAGGGAAAGGAACACTGTTGATTCCCTCCTAAAATTTCGAATTTTCTCCTTTTAGTTGAGCCGTTATTGCCTACTTCCGTAAATTATGAGCAACACAAATAAGACCACATTTCAATCTATTTTTGGATGGTAAGGTGGTCTACCACCACCTGGATAACGAGATAAGAGGAGAGAGATCCATAGTTTCTACAGCTGCATGAACCACCCTTGAAAGATAATGTTCAGGAATACGAACCTCAACATCCAATGGAAAAGTAGAAATGTATACTTTTCTACTCTTTCTTAGTTTATTCAAAACCCTTTACCAGAGATACCGCCAGCATTCGAGAAAACCACGCTAAGCAAAATATATAATAAGCTGACTATATTGGCAGGTGTAACGATTGTACTAAAAAGATTTTAGACAGGTTCTAAAATAACCATTCACTTTATCACGTAAATATTTAACAATATGTAATTATATTACCTTTAATTACATATTTTAACATAAAAATTCATTAGTAAACAGTCTTTTATTTTCTATTAATAATATTTAAAATTTTCTAAGTAGGGTGATATCAAAATATATAAAAAACACAATAGCGTGGGGGTAAATGAATTTGAAGCTTAAGAAAACAGTATTCGGAATCCTATCTGGTATCTTATTAACGATGACAGTAGGTAATAACGCAGCAGCAGAAACTGCTCCAGTTAATGAACAAGCGTATATGGCTGCTTTTGAACAGTTGGTTGTAGAAATGGAGAACGGTCAGATTCAAAATGAAGAAGAAGGTAATGAAAGATTTGATGATTTAGTAAATGAAAAGGAAAACAATCCTAAAACAAGAGTACAACGTAGTGCTAGCATTGCAAATGCTTTAGGAAAAAGTGAAGAAATGCAAGCGTGTCTGAGATCAATAGGTGCATATAAATGTGGTCAAGCTAGACTAAATGCTAACGCAGCAATTAATATGGCTACAGCATATTATCCAAAAGCTAGTCTAAATAACGGAAAAGGTGATGCATTTAGACATGGATATTGGAATGCACTTATGTGTAAAAGTATAGGATGTTCGAATGCTAAAATTGTAGCAGATAATCATGAAAGATATAATATGACAGAAAAGAAATTACATGATATGGATTATTATAATAATGAACGAGGCCGAATTATGTATAATTGGCGGGCAGCTAATGGTTACGCTTTAACGCCGCAAGGTTTGGCAGATAATCTTAATCAGGATATAAGAAATGGTTTACTAAAATATATAAGACAACCCGAAGGCTGGTTATTATGGACTAACCAATAAATAACAGATTAGGAATAGGTACATCATGAAAAAAATTAATATTTTAATTTCAATATTAATAATTTTATTTTTATGTTTAGTCGGATTTATATTTTTTAATGATACTACCAAAAATGAAAGATATATTATTTGGGAGAAAAATGTACAAGAAAATAATAGTTTACTAAAAAAGCTACAAAATAATGATATCCCTTACAAAATTGATAAAAAAGGCAATTTAGAAATTCGTGAAAAAGATATTAATAAAGCTACACTTTGTTGCACTTAATCCGTGCTCAACCGTGTAAAAAGACGAGAGAATTCTCGTCTTTTTATGTTGTATAAACATTCCTATCTGGTTTACTTAACGTCTCACTATCGATAGCAATCAAAAAGCGAATCCCAGCTCTCATAAGGAATCCACTCTTTCTTTTTCTACGACGCTATTTTTATATGTTCCTATCATCGGTCAATAGTTCCTCTACTTTCCCTCACCAGAACCTCCACCATCTATTGTGACGAAATGATGCAAGACATGTCCATAAATGTATTGTATATTGAGTCGCGGACTTTTTTTACCTTAAAATATCTCTTTCTATCTCTCATTCCGTCTGCTATAATTCCTAAAGGAAATAAGAAAGCTTTATTCCAACTGGAGTAAAGCTTTCTTTCAATTTTTTACATTTATTAATTCTAATACTAAGATTTCACAAAGGAGGCTTTTTATCATATGAATTTTGTAAGTATCAGAAAAAAACTTATGTTCATGATGGGAACGATTTGCGCTTTATTCGGTATCGCCTTAGCATTTATTTTATTTTTTGCTATTGACCAATCTCGTAAAGCTGAAACATTACAAAAAGAAATTTCTCCACTGGCAACAGAATTAAAAGAGCGTGGAGACGCTTATCAAGTACAGCTCTCTGCTTTAAGAGGTTATTTACTACAACATGATCAAGTCGAATTAGACAAGTTTAATGAGATGAGTAAACGTCTTGAGGATTCAAAAGATAAACTTCTTTCTAATCCAAATCTTTCTTCGTCCGTAAAAAGTACAATGGAATTAGGGTCTACTTGGAGAAAGTTCGTTGAAGAAAAAGTATTCACTCTTGCAAAAGAACAAAAATGGGAAGAAGCTTTACAAGTAGCTTCTTCAGAGAACGGAACTGTCTATAAAGTAATTGGTGACTTCACAAATTACAGTAATGAACAAGCTAAATTACGTGAACAATCTATTGAAAAAATTGACCAATCTGCACTCTTAATCGAATATGTTATTTTCTTATCACTTGTTATTTGTATTGTCGCTGCAATTATTCTTGCATGGTGGTTCTCTGGTAAACTTGTGAAACCAATTCAACAAATTGACACAAAACTAAAAGAATTAGCCTCTCAAGAAGGTGACTTAACGGCACGTCTACAAGTAAATAGCAACGATGAAATCGGTGCTATCGCAACATCATTTAATAAAATGTTAGAAAACCTACAACATATCATTAATCGTGTTCAAAAAACATCAGTGGAAGTACAAACTGCTTCTGAAAATATGCTAGAAAAAACGAATACATCACGTGAGGCGACAGTAAGAGTCCAAAGCTCGATGTCCAACTTAAATGCAAGTATTCAATCACAAACTTCTAGTATGGAAGAAAGTTCAACTGCAATGGACGATATGGCAGTAAGTGTTCAGCGTATTGCTGAATCTGCTTCATCTGTAGCGGAACTTGCTGTTGCCACATCTGAACATGCTAGCGATGGCAGTACCGTTATCCAAAAATCTGTTTCACAAATGACAACAATACACGAAGCTGTAAATGCTACGTCAGAAGTGGTTGAACGTCTAATCACTCATACGAAATATATTGATACTGCTGTACAATCTATTTCTAATATTGCTGAGCAAACAAACTTACTTGCTTTAAATGCTTCTATTGAGGCAGCTCGTGCTGGTGAGCAAGGAAAAGGATTTGCTGTCGTAGCTGACGAAGTTCGAAAACTTGCTGAACAATCTAAAACAGCTGCAACAGACATTAATCAATTACTACATCAAATTCAAAATGATACAGAAACTGCTAGCTCTATGATGTCTCAAGGCCGTTCTGAAGCATTTGAAGGCATTAATGTTATTCTTGAAGCTGGTACTTCTTTCTCAACAATTGTAGAACAAGTAAATAAAGTATCTACTCAAATGCAAGATATATCAGCAACTGCTGAAGAAATGGCTGCAAGTGCTGAAGAAATGAACGCTTCACTTAATAACATCGCTTCTATCTCTACTGAAGTATCGAGCGAAACTGCCGCAACGGCACAATCTGCTGAAAAAAAAGTTATCGTTATGAATGAAATGGCAGTAACTGCTGGAAAAATGAAACAAACAGTTGAAGAGTTAGATCAACTCGTATCTCATTTTAAAACAGAATAGATGTTCAAAAAATATCCCTTCTTTGAAAGAGGGATATTTTTTTGAGCTCATTTCCTGCACATTATGCTCATTTCCGTTATAATGAGAATCGATATCATTAAAGTGTAGGAGGGGCTGCTTATGTCACAAGAAGCATTTGAAAATAAATTACTTGCCAATTTAGAGGCTGTTATTGACCCTGAACTAGGTGTTGATATCGTTAATCTTGGATTAGTTTATGATGTTACAGCAGATGAAAATAATAATGCTGTCATTACGATGACTATGACTTCTATCGGTTGTCCAATGGCTGGGCAAATCGTATCAGACGTTAAAAAAGTATTATCAACAAACGTACCTGAAGTTAATGAAATAGAAGTAAATGTCGTTTGGAATCCACCGTGGTCGAAAGAACGTATGTCACGTATAGCGAAAATCGCATTAGGTATTCGCGACTAAATAAAGTGGAAATTTCATCATTTGCGGATAGCGGGATAAAGAAAAGACCTGACTAGGATGTCAGGTCTTTTCTCTTATTATTTTACACCTACTGCATCATAAGCTTTCGTTACAGCTTGTACAGCTTTAGAGTTTTTACCATATAAATCTTCAGCTGACTGAAGAGCAGCTTGACGCATCATTTTGAAGTCAGAGTTTGCAGTTAAATATTTCGTAAGAGCACGGTAGTAAATTTTTTCTGTCGCTTCACGGCCCACACCAGTTACTTTCACGCCGTAATGATCTCCGCCTTCAGATACTAAATATGCAGCTTTATTGTTAATACTGCTGTTAATATGAACACCGCCATTATCAGCTGTTCCAGTATAACGTTTACTATAGTGATCTGGGTAACCCTCACTTGGTTTTAATGGATTTGGAATAGACGCTGGGTCTTTAAGAGAGCGAAGTGCATCACCAGGTTTATCAGGTGTATAAATATCAGCACCTAAATCCCAGCTCTTCTTCTCAACCATAACACCCATAATATCAGATAACGATTCATTTAACGCCCCTGACTCATTTTTGTAAACAAGGTTTGCTGTATGTTCAGTTACAGCATGCGTTAATTCGTGACCGATAACATCAAGTCCAGCAGATAATGGAATGAACGTTTTTCCATCGCCATCACCGTACATCATTTGCACACCATTCCAAGCTGCGTTATTCCAGCTCTCCCCTACGTGAACAGTTGAAATAAGCTTCGCACCTTTATCATCGAAAGAGTTACGATTAAATGTCTTTTTGTAGTAATCATATACTTTTCCTGCATTTACATGCGCATCAACTGCAGCTTTATCTTCGAAGAACTTAGATTTACTTTCAACTTCTTCTCCTGTATATCCAAGCCATTGTGAGAATAAATTAAACCAGTTCTCGTCCATATTTTCTGCATCAAATGTATGAACACCTTGTCCTCGTTTACCATCAAACAAGTTGAATTGTCCTGTTTTCGTATCTTGAGCAATTTCAAATGATTGTCTAGCACCTAATACTCCGTAACCAAATCCAGTAATGTTATCTACAGCGTTATATTTCTCAATAACATTTCCATTCGTTGCATCAACAAAATAATGCCAATACCCTGGAGCTGGTTTTGAAATCGATGCCTTAACTAAGTATGCAAGGTAGTAATTACCGTCTTTTTCATATACAAATAAATCTTTTTTCACACCATCATAACTCTTTACTTTACCAATTTCTTTCTCAATATCTGCCTTTGCAATTGTTTCTGCTTGTTCCGCAGTAATGCTTGCAGCTGCAGGAATATTTTTATCATCTAAATTCGGAATAACTTGTCCGAAGAATGCTTTTACATTATTCTCTTTATCAAGTGTAACAGTTTGATCAGAACCGTATACAGGAATGTTATTATGTTTCTCAACTAGCTTCACATGTGTCGTATCAGATTCAGCGTCTTTTTCTTCCCCAACGATATTAAAATGCTTTTCAATATTTCCTGCTAATTTAAACATATCTTTCTTACTCTCTAAGTATTGAAAGACTGTCTCTTTTTTATCTAGTCCTTCCGGTGCTTTCCATTCTTCACCTATGTATGCAGGTGTTTTAAATTCTTGATGATATTGAATTTTTTGTTCTTCCGCTTTCGTTGTCGTTGCCCCAAACGCTCCAAATCCCCCGGCGATAACAGTTAACGCTAATGCTGATGAAATGACTTGCTTTTTCACTATAACATTCCCCATTCCCATAAAGATTTTTGACACTTTTATACAATTCTTATTTTCCCAGCCGATACCTCTACCAAAAATTTGAGAAACATTTTTCAGACAATTCCAATCAAAAAAAGAGGACATCTATCGGATGTCCTCTTTTCTATAAACCTTTTATTGTTTTTTCAATTCAATTGCTAAATAGTGTGATTGCTCTTTCGCTTGAATGTGAATATCTTCTTCTACAGATTCTGCTGCATCCCGCATAACAAACGTTTCACCATTTATTACACTGCTTCCTTCAATTTGTACAAGGTACAATTGACGGCCTTCTTTCACTGGAAAATGAATTTCTTTTCCAGCCTCTAATGATAAAGAATATAAATTCGCATCTTGGTGAATTTGAATTGGTGCATTTCCTTCTACTGAAGATACCATATGGAACCATTCATCTTCACGCTTGCTCCAATCAAATTTAAACTCACCATAGTTTGGTTTATGATCTGCGCGGTCTGGTAAAATCCAAATTTGTAATAAACGCAGCGTTTCATCGCCTAAATTATGCTCGCTATGAAATACACCCGTGCCAGCACTCATATATTGAACATGTCCACGCTCAATTGTTCCGCGATTTCCCATGCTGTCTTCATGTGTTAAAGCACCATCTACAACGTAAGAAATAATCTCCATATCACGGTGCGGATGCATATCAAAACCAGTTTGCGCCGCTACTAGATCATCATTAATAACACGTAACGCTCCGAAGTTCATGTTATTTGGATTGTAGTAATTGGCAAAAGAAAAATGAAAATGTGTATTTAACCAACCATGATTTGCTCTGCCCATATTTTTATGATCAACTTTTCTAAACATATCCTTCACCTCATACTATCTCGAATTCGAGATTTATTTTAAAATTTTTTCTTACTGTAACTTTTTTAATAGTGTTAATAACTGCTTTTGTTCCTCTATATTTAAATTATGAAACTTCTCTGCTTGGAACGTTTCTTGAGGTGGGACGATTTCCTCATATAAAGCTCTTCCCTTTTCTGTTAAAGAAATATATTTCGTAGTACCCTCTTGTTCACGCAAAATCCACTCAAGCTGCTCCATTTTATTTAAAAGCTGCGTTACATTTCCTTTCGTAACAAATAGCTTATTTCCAAGTTCTTGCTGCGTTAAACGATCATGTCCTCCAACTTGAGCTAACACATCAAATTGGGCGGCAGATACATTCCATTTCTTCAAATGCTGATTCGTCTCACGAATACTCTTATTATAAAAACGTGATAAACGAAACCATAATAGTAGCCCTAGTCTATCTTCTGTTTTCATTTCATCACCTCGCTCGTTTCATACCATTAGTTTAGAACTAAACTTTATAAAAGTCAAATACTTATTTTTAATAAGCGCAAAGAAAGCACAGCGCTATTTCTCCACTATGCTTTACATTAACTTTCTACTCTTATATTCATCCAATTTCCTCTCCGCGAACTTCCTCGCATCTTTTTCAATCCACCGCTCTTCGTACCGTTCACTTCCCACATACAATATATCTCTCTTATGCTGCATCGCATGGCGGAATTCATGCAGTAGCGTTTTGAGAACTTGCTCATACTCTTCCCATATACAAACGAAAATTAATTGCTTTTCTTTATGATAAAAACCACCTACTGGGAATAGGAACTCTTCTTCCTCTTCTCCTAATGATAGAAGCACATCGTTTGCATCACACGTATCACAAAAAATAACGGGCGTTTTACATACTTCAATAAGAGAAAACAAATCCTCTCTCAACTTTTTGATATCCCAAGGAAGCTCCGAATCCAACACATACCAATTCTCTACCTGTTGATATACATTTTGAAACTGGAGTTCCATTTCTCTTTATTCCCCTTTCCAAGCACCCTTTTTCTATATGTATGCCACAATATGGTAAATATTAAACGTATTCTTTCATCCTTGAAAAAATGCCAATAAAAAAGGAATCTACGTCGACATAGATTCCTTTTCTGTAATCACTTTTTTTTCATCATTTTTTTTAATACAAAATAACCAATTGCACAAACAATAGCAGCAAGTGCAAAGTATTTCACATATGGCCCCGCAACTTTATTAATACTTTCCCACTCTGTTCCTAATTTAAAACCTAAATATACAAACACAATTGACCAGGGAATAACAGCTAATGTAGTTAGCGTAATAAACTTAGCATGTGACATTTTCGCAATACCCGCTGGTATCGAAATAGCATGACGCACAACCGGAATAAAACGTGCGGTAAAGATAACGCCAGTTCCATAACGATTAAACCAATCTTCAGCATAATCAATATGTTTCTTCTGAATTAAAATATATTTTCCATATCGCTCAAGAACAGGTCTTCCTCCATATCGACCAATCCAATAAATGAATAGTTGTGCAATTACACCACCAATTGTACCGAACGCGACAGCGCCCCAAAATGTAATGCTTCCTGTTGATACTAAATAACCTGCATAAGACAATACGATTTCACTTGGAATAACCTCTAGCATTAATCCAAGCATAATTCCCCAATAACCAAGTCCTTCTAAAAAAACTAAAACCGAATGGATCAACTCTCCTAACATCATGTACCTCTCTTTACTGTTTTCATTACAAAAATGAAAGTACAAGCAGGAAATATCTTGTACTTTTATTTTTTAAAATTTAGTTTAGTTAGTCTTCGTATCCCACTTAAAGATTTTATTTAAGAATTTATATACATTCTTCGACTCTTTTGTCAAAAGTGGGCCTAAAATGGATAGTATAAGCACGTATAGTGCTGAGAATGGTTTCAGTACTGACATTAAACCACCGGCGATACCGATATTAGCCATAATGATGGAGAACTCTCCTCTTGAAACGATTGTTAATCCGATATTTGTTGATGCTTTATGAGATAATCCAGCTTGTCTTCCTGCAATCATTCCTGCTACAAAGTTACCGATTATCGTAAGAAGGACAGCACCTAACGTTAACCATATCGCTCCGCCTAATGAGAACGGATCAATACTTAACCCGAAGCTGAAGAAGAAAATAGCTCCGAAAAAGTCTCTAAATGGAACAACAAGATGTTCAATTCGGTCACTATGCTCTGTCTCAGAGAAAACTAATCCTAGAAGAAGTGCTCCAATTGCTTCTGCAACGTGAATTGTTTCTGAAAAACCAGCAATGAAGAATAATGAAGCAAATACTACAATAATAAAGATTTCATCTGAGCTAATATTGAGCAATTTATTTAATAACGGCGTAGCCTTTCTAGCTACTATAAAGAATAGAAGCATATATCCTAAAGCAATTCCAATTGAAGTAAGGGCACCTAAGAAGGAAGCGTGATCTCCAAGTACTAAACCAGAAACAACTGATAAATATACAGCAAGGAATATATCTTCAAACATAATAATTCCTAAAATTAATTCGGTTTCATTATTACCAGTTCTTCTTAAGTCTACTAACACTTTAGCAACGATAGCGCTAGAAGAAATCGTAATAATACCCGCAATAATTAAGATTTCTAGTAATGGGAATCCCATTATAAATCCGTATAACAAACCAAGTGAAAAGTTAATTAAAATATAAATCGTTCCGCCAATCGCAATAGAGCGTCCAGATTTAATTAGTTTTTTCATTGAAAATTCTAATCCTAGGTAGAATAGAAGGAATAGAACCCCAATCCGTCCAAGGAAGGAAATTACACTTGCACTTTCAATAAATTTGAGATCGATAACACCTATTGTCGGTGCATGCGGTCCTACTAACATTCCAAGAACGATTAGAAAAGGAATTACTGAGAATTTAAATTTTCCAGCAATTACTGCTGCAATTGCCACTAAAACTAAAGCTGTACCAACTTCAAAAATTAACGTATCCATCTAATCAGTCCCCCCTATTTGAAAGTAATTCATTAATGATTTTTTTAATTTCTTCTCTCTCACCTGAAACTACAAGCATATCTCCTTCTTCAATTACTGTTTCTGGTCCTGGATTAAATAACTTCTTCATGTTCTTCTTCATAACCGCGATTATTGTTACGCTATATGTTTTTCTTATTTCAAGATCGCCAATTGTTTTTCCGATTGCTGGAGCTGTATTCTCCACTTTGAACCACTCAATCGCTAAACCTTCAAAAACCATCTCAACATTTTCTAACGCCCTAGGCTTATATACCATTCCACCTAATATTGCAGCGATTTGTCTCGCCTCTGAGTCACGTAGCGAAATACTTGAGATGCTTTCTTCATGATCTGAATCAAAATGATACATTTCTCTACGACCATCATCATGAATGACAATTACCATCTTTTCGTTACCTTTCGTAACGATTTGAAACTTATAACCAATACCTGGAAGTTCACTTTCTCTAATATTCATTTTTAGCTCCTCCATAACTTATTTATTTTAATTTTCTGTTTTTCTGTCTTTTATTCATCCAATCAACTTTAGAAATTCTAACCACTCAGGATATTTGTGATTTGGAAATCTTTTATTGTAATAATAAGTGGACCCTAAAAAGATACTTAAAGATGTAATGATAAAAAATATATTACTTCTCATTTTCAAACTCTCAAGGCTTACTTTCCATAAAGAATTTTCTTTCAAATTATCCCCACCTTCTCGCTTTAAATTTAGTTTTTTAAAATGTAAATAATTCTAAAAATATTACGATGTAACATAATCATAACACAAAAATGATTTAAGTAACATAATTTTTTAGAAAAATTGATTCTCGTATATTTTTTGCATATAATTTTCTTATTACGAAAAAAAGGAAGTGTATTATATGGTTGATATCTTTAGCAGATTCCTTGAGGTAACGAATAATATTTTATGGTCATATATTCTTATTGCAATGCTAATCGTCTTCGGTCTTTACTTCTCTTTTAAATTAAAATTTGTCCAAATTACTCATTTCAGTGAGATGGTCAGCTTAATTAGTAAAGGGTTTAATCG
This sequence comes from Bacillus sp. CPT56D-587-MTF, assembly GCF_058792335.1. Taxonomy (NCBI): domain Bacteria; kingdom Bacillati; phylum Bacillota; class Bacilli; order Caryophanales; family Bacillaceae; genus Bacillus; species Bacillus sp. CPT56D-587-MTF. The sequence continues at coordinate 4,693,107 of NZ_JBYTEF010000001.1, forward strand.
AAAAGAAAAAAAGAAAGATAGCATCTCACCATTCCAAGCATTTTGCTTAAGTGCAGCAGCACGTATCGGTATCGGAAACTTAGCTGGTGTAGCATTAGCAATTTCAATGGGTGGACCTGGCGCAATATTTTGGATGTGGTTTATCGCAATTATCGGAGCAGCTACTAGTTTTGTAGAATGTACACTTGCGCAAATTTATAAAGTAAAAGATGGAAGTAGGTTCCGTGGTGGACCAGCATATTACATGGAAAAAGGGTTAAACAAACGCTGGATGGGCGTCTGGTTTTCACTTCTTATTACAGTTGCGTACGGATTAATTTTCAATTCAGTGCAAGCAAATACAGTAACAATAGCGTTTGAAAATGCTTTTGGACTAGAGCGAACAATCGTAGGAGCTCTATTAGCCTTATTAGTTGCAGTTATTATTTTTGGTGGTATTAAGAGCATTTCACGTATTACAGAAATGATTGTTCCGCCAATGGCAATCGTTTATATCGGCGTGGCTATTTTTGTCGTTATTAACAACTTCAGTATGTTACCAAGCATTTTCATGGAAATCTTTAACGGTGCATTCGGTTTAGACCAAGCCATCGCTGGTGGTATTGGAGCAGCAATCAAGTTCGGAATTCAGCGCGGTTTATTCGCTACAGAAGCGGGAATGGGTAGCTCTCCTAATGCAGCAGCAACATCTGATGTATCTCACCCTGTAAAACAAGGGCTTGTTCAAGCGTTAGGCGTTTTCGTAGATACATTCTTAGTATGTACATCAACAGCATTTATCGTATTATGTTCTGGACTTTACAAAGGATCAAATTTAGAAGGTATCGAATTAACACAAAACGCATTAAGTTCACAAATTGGACCGTGGGCAAGCACTTTCTTAGCGATTATTATTTTCCTATTCGCTTTCAGTTCACTTCTAGGAAACTACTATTATGGTGAAACAAATATCGCATTCATTAAAGAAAGTAAAACATGGTTAATGATTTATCGTGTTGCAGTTGTCGGAATGGTATTCTTCGGATCAATCGCTGCTCTTAAAACAGTTTGGAGTTTAGCTGATTTATTCATGGGACTAATGGTATTCACAAACTTAATTGCCATCTCATTCCTTAGCAAATTTGCTTACGCTGCATTAGTAGACTATTTGAAGCAAAAGAAACAAGGAAAAGATCCTGTCTTCGTCGCAAACTCTATCCCTGGCTTAAAGAATACAGAGTGCTGGGATGGGCAGGATGTAGAAGAAAAACAAAAGGCCGTTTAACAAATAAAAGCGAAGTGGCTCGTTCAGAACAGGAGGGTGTTGGAACTCCTGATTACGAGGCGCTTTTTGCCTCGAATGAAGGAGTGAAACAACCGACTGTTCTAGCCGCTGGAGCTGGATATCATTTAAAGCGGAAGCGGCTCGTTCAGAATCGCAGGACACTTCAAGCTCTCGACCTTGAAGCGCTTTTTGCTTCGAGCGAGAGAGCGAAATGACCGACTGGTCTAGTCACCGGAGCTGGATATCACTAAAAGCACAAGCGGCTCGTTTAGAACAAGAGCCATATCTCAAACAAAGGCCCTATTACTTCACCGTAATAGGGCCTTTTATTTACAACAGTTCATAATTTGTTCAAATTAATTCCAGCAAAAGGGTTGATTTATAGAGATTACTAGATTATAATGATTATAAATTAGTAATTGATATCACATAACAACTCAAAAGGAGATTGATCATAATGAACAAACAAGTAATCGAAGTATTAAACAAACAAGTAGCAGACTGGAGCGTTTTATTCACAAAACTTCACAACTTCCATTGGTACGTAAAAGGACCTCAATTCTTCACATTACACGAGAAATTCGAAGAACTTTACACAGAATCAGCTACTCACATCGATGAAATTGCAGAACGTATTTTAGCAATTGGTGGCAAACCAGTAGCAACAATGAAAGAATACTTAGAACTATCTTCTATTCAAGAAGCAGCATACGGAGAAACTGCAGAAGGGATGGTCGAAGCAATCATGAAAGACTACGAAATGATGCTAGTCGAACTGAAAAAAGGCATGGAAATCGCTCAAGACTCTGACGATGAAATGACATCTGACCTACTACTAGGCATCTACACAGAACTAGAAAAACACGCTTGGATGCTACGTGCGTTCTTGAATCAATAATAATTAAAAGCGGAAGCGGCTCGCTCAGAACAGGAGGGTGTTGGAACTCCTGATTACGAGGCGCTTTTTGCCTCGAATGAAGGAGTGAAACAACCGACTGTTCTAGCCGCTGGAGCTGGATATCATTTAAAGCGGAAGCGGCTCGTTTAGAGTCGCTTTTTTATGTAATGGTCGCACTTAACGGTATACGAAATTATATCAACGATTTTTCAAATATATCGATCATAACTCGCAATATATCAACGATTTTTTCATTATATCAATCATTACCCGCAATATATCAACGATTTGACAAAGGATATCAATTTGCCGACAAATCACGACAATATCAGCGCCCCTCTCCCCTACTTTTATCAATATATTACAATCTCATCTATGTTAAAATATAGGAAACACCCTTTAGCTTTTCCAAATTCATCATTTACTACTTAAATGACGGGAGTGGTTCAGTTGAAAGACTACTTAATTAGAGCATTTTTTGCGTTAATAACAGTTGGGATTCTCTTACTTATAGCTAATATTTTCAATATACGTGTCGAGGTTAAGGACTATGCTTTCCTCGTTGTCGTAGCAATTGGTGGCGGCTGGGGTGGCTGGTACCTGTATAAAAAACAAAGCAATCAAAATGATAAAGGCATTCCAAAGTAATATGGAATGCCTCTTTTATTGCCTTCTGTAATAAATAATGAAATTCAGACCACTAATACAACCAATCGCAATAAACATACAAAACGATTGTGGATCTCCACCTAGATTATACTCATCAACGATAAATCCGGACATAAACAACGTTATCGCTGAAACACCGATACACAATACCGAGATAAACCAAAGCGAAAATTCATTAATCAACTCTTTCTTCTGTCTCAAAACAATTAGCATAACAAGAATAGACGCTGCTAAAATACTTTTAAAAACCGGACGTAAATATACGAACTCCTCCATCTATTTCTCCTTTCCCCAAAACATTACATCTAAACATTAACATATTTAACCAAATTAAAAACACATGCCATCTTAAATTAAAACGACATGTGTTTCCGTATTTGCTATGATAGTTGCTTCCACTTCGTTCCCAAAACAGGACGCTCATAATTTTGGATTGCATGAATTAGTTTATCTGCTGTCTCAGCTGAAACGATCAATTCTTTATTTGATGAATTCATAAATCCTTCTTCTGCTGCACGTTCAACCATTTGCAAAATTGGTCCGTAAAAACCTTTTATGTTTAATAAACCAACCGGCTTATTATGTATACCAATTTGTGACCAACATACAACTTCAAATAGTTCTTCAAACGTTCCGTATCCGCCTGGAAGCGCAATAAAAGCATCTGCAAGCTCTGCCATTTTCGCTTTACGTTCATGCATCGTCTCTACTTCAATTAATTCTGTTAATCCTGTATGCACAATTTCTCCTCGAAATAGACCGCGCGGCATAACACCTGTTACACGTCCACCTAAACGAAGAACTTCGTTTGCTACTTCTCCCATTAATCCAACGCATGAACCACCGTATACAAGCTCATACTCGTTCTCAACAAACATTTTACCTAACTGCATTGCCTGCTCTTTGAATTCTGGTCTCTCCCCTAAATTAGAACCTGCAAACACACAAATCTTTCTCATTCCTACACCCCGAAACTATATATTGTTATGATACAATTGACATTGTACAACATATTGAGGAGATGAGGAAGAAATGGATATCGTTGCATTTCAAAGATGGGTTGAGGAATTTTACGAAAAACGAAGCTGGTCACAGTATAATGCCTTTATTCGCTTAAATTTCTTAACCGAGGAAGTTGGGGAAGTTTCACGAGTCGTTCGTGCTATTGAAATTGGCCGCGATCGCCCTGATGAAGATGCGAAAACAGAAGAAGAGCTAAAACAAGAACTAAAAGAAGAACTTGGCGATGTACTATCTAACCTTATTATTCTTTCGCAAAAATATGATTTAGACTTACAAGACATTATGGACGCACACGTCGCAAAGCTTTCAAAAAGGTTCGAAGTATCTAAATGAGAATATTATCAATTATGGTATAATATTCTTGTCACAATACTAAGGGGGATTTTATGTTATCAAAAAAATTGCACGACGCATTAAATGAACAAATGAACTTTGAATTTTACTCTGCCCATGCTTATATGGCAATGGCTGCTTACTGTACAGCTGAGAGCTATGATGGATTCGCTAACTTTTTCCTTGTACAAGCTGAAGAAGAACGTTTCCACGCAATGAAGCTTTATAACTATATTAATGACCGCGGAGAGCGCGCTATTATTACTGGATTTGATAATCCGAATAACGAATACGAATCTGTATTAAACGCTTTTGAAGTCGCACTTGAGCACGAGCGTGAAGTAACGAAACGTATTTACAACTTATCTGATATCGCTTGGGACGAGCGTGAACATGCAACAATTACATTCTTAAAATGGTTCGTTGACGAACAAGTTGAAGAAGAAGCTTCATTCGATAGCATCATCCAAAAACTAAAACGTATTACAAGCGATTCAAACGCACTGTTTATGCTAGATGCTGAATTAGAGAAACGTACATTTACGCCTCCAGCTGAGTAATATTTCAATCACCTTAATACATGTATTAAGGTGATTTTTTTGTTTGCTCTCTATCTTAAAATCACCTTAAATTTCCTCATATTTGACATAGTGCCAGATATAAAATGGTATTATTTTCAATATAAAAACGAATATACGAGGAGAGGAAAAATGAATCAACGTGTAGAAGCTGTTGATGCAATTCGTGGTTTTGCTTTGTTTGGCATTTTACTAGTCAATATGACATTAATTCAATTTGGGTTCTTCACCAGTGAAAAACCAACTTATCTATTTGGCGATCTTGATAAAGGTGCTAATTGGTTTATTCAATTTTTCGGCACACATAACTTTATATCCCTATTTTCTTTTCTATTTGGGCTTAGCATTATTTTGTTACAAAAAAGTATTATCACAAAAGGAAAAAAATTCTTCCCCACATACATAAGACGTATTATCATTCTTTTACTACTCGGCTACATTCACGGCACTTTTGTTTGGGAGGGAGATATTTTATTTGCATACGGAATAATCGGGATTTTTTTAATGATATTCATCAATCGAAAACCGAAAACTTTGCTTATTTGGGCGATTATTCTACTCGCACTTATTACACTTATGTCTTATCAAACTGATCCATCTACAAATATAAATGATTTCGCACCTTATACTGAAAAAGAACATAAAGTCCATCAAACTGGAAGCTATATGGATCACGTCAACTTTAGATTGACTGAAAATCCTTTTGATTACATGGGAATTGACGGTGCATTCGGATTATTTTTCATATCAGTTTTCGCAATAATTTTTATGTCTCCACTGTTCCTACTCGGAATGTATGTAGGGAAAAAAGGCTGGCTATTTGAGGTCAGTAAACATATACCTGCTGTCAAAAAAATATGGTTTGCCACCGGTCTCTTCTCTTTTACAATTAAAATCTTAGCTATGTTCATAAAACACCCGGTTTTAATTATGTTACAAGATGGCCTTACACCAGTAACTATGACCTTCTTTTACGGAAGCACAATCATTTTATTATTCCATTACAAAAAAGCAACCCGTCTACTAACATACATGGCGAACATGGGGAAAATGTCCGTTAGTAATTACTTAGCGCAATCTATTATCGCAACAACCATTTTTTACGCATATGGATTTGGCTTATACGGGAAAATCGGCTATTTCTTCGGTATTCTTTTAACCATCGGAATTTATACGATTCAATTATTCGTTAGCACCTATTGGCTCCAGAAATACCGAATGGGGCCAGTGGAATATGTGTGGAGACTGGGAACTTATTTAGAGAAACCACGTTTTAAAAGAGACTTGGATAAAGCAAGTTAAACAAAAAAAGCAATGAGCCTACGCTCATTGCTTTTCTTAATTTATTAAAGCATAACCCCAACGATAATCGCTGATAATATACTTACTAATGTTGCACCGTATACAAGTTTTAAACCGAATGATGATACAACGTTTGCTTGTTTGCCATCGATACTCTTCGTTGCACCTGCGATAATTCCGATAGATGAGAAGTTCGCAAATGATACAAGGAAGATAGATAAAATACCTACTGTACGAGCTGATAAATCACCAGCTACTTTACCAAGATCAAGCATTGCAACGAATTCGTTCGTTACTAATTTTGTTGCCATAATTTGTCCTGCTTGTAACATCTCTGATGTTGGAATACCCATTACGAATGCTAATGGTGAGAAGATATATCCTAAAATGCTTTGGAATGTGATTCCGAAAATTGAATCGAATACACCATTAATTGCTGTAATTAATGCCACGAAACCGATTAACATCGCCGCTACTGTTACAGCGATTGAGAAACCAAGCATAATATATTCGCCTAACATTTCAAAGAATGTTTGTTTCTTGTCTTCTTGTAATTCTAAAATATCGTCTTCTTCTTTTACTTCATATGGATTAATGATATGAACGATAATGAATCCACTGAATAAGTTTAATACAAGTGCTGTTACTACATATTTTGGATCAATCATTTTCATATAAGAACCGACAATTGACATCGATACTGTAGACATTGAAGATGCACAAAGTGTGTATAAACGATTTTTCGGTAATTTGCTTAGTTGATCTTTTACTGTAATGAATACTTCCCCTTGACCAACGATTGCAGCTGCTACCGCATTATATGATTCTAGTTTTCCTAAACCGTTAACTTTACTTAATAGGAAACCGACTGCACGAATGATAATCGGTAAAACTTTAATATGTTGCAGAATCCCGATTAATACTGCTAAGAAAATAATCGGTAATAATACTGTTAAGAAGAATGGTGCTTGTCCATCGTTTGCTAGACCACCAAATACGAAATTAACCCCAGCTTCCGCAAATTTTAAAATAGCGCCAAATCCATCTGCGATCCCTTTTACTAATATAAATCCGACCTTTGTATTTAGTAAGAAATACGCAAGTACCAATTGAATGACAAGCATAAGTGCAATTGGTTTATATTTAATTTTCTTACGATCTGAACTAATAAGGAAACCTAGTACAAACACTACAAGTAAACCGACTAGAAACATTACGAACTTCATATGTGAATCCTCCACTTCTCCCACAAGTTATTGGTCGTATAACGTATAACGAATGACGTCTGACCATTATTGTTAAAAAAATTTAAAACCCCTAAAACTATTCAACTGTCATCTAAAATCAGTAAGCGTTTACATAAATTGCAATTGATAAAAGGTAGCTTCTTCTCTCCTACCATACTTGAAAGTCTGAAATTGATACCACCTACAAATCAAATTGTAAGCGTTATCTAGACGAAATGCAATATAAATTTTAAAAGATTTTTATATGTTAATATATTCCTAATTAATTGGTTTTTTCATGTAAATTTACCATAAAAAAATAGCCCTAGCTATGAGCTAGAGCCATCCTTTTTTTATAACATAACACCAACGATAATCGCTGATAGAATACTTACTAATGTCGCACCGTACACAAGGCGTAGACCGAATGATGATACAACATTTGATTGATTTTCATCGATACCTTTCGTTGCACCTGCAATAATTCCGATAGATGAGAAGTTCGCAAATGATACAAGGAATACAGAAAGAATACCAACTGTACGAGCCGATAAATCACCAGCTACTTTTCCAAGATCAAGCATCGCAACAAACTCGTTTGATACTAATTTTGTTGCCATAATTTGTCCCGCTGTTACCATTTCTGCTTGCGGGATACCCATTACGAATGCTAATGGTGAGAAAATATATCCTAAAATAGCTTGGAATGTAATACCGAACATTGTATCAAACAAGCTATTGATTGCTGTAATTAATGCTACGAAACCGAGTAACATAGCTGCTACTGTAATCGCAATCGTGAAACCAAGCATAATGTACTCGCTCAGCATTTCAAAGAATGATTGTTTTTTCTTATTTTCTAATTTCAGTGTATCTTCTTCTTCTGTAATATCGTACGGGTTAATAATATGAATGATAATGAAACCACTAAATAAATTTAATACAAGTGCTGTTACTACATATTTCGGTTCGATCATTTTCATATAAGAACCAACGATTGACATCGACACTGTCGACATAGAAGATGCACATAATGTATATAAACGATGTTTTGGGATTTTACTTAATTGATCTTTTACTGTAATAAATACTTCTGCTTGTCCAACAATGGCAGCTGCTACTGCGTTATATGATTCTAGTTTTCCTAGACCATTTACTTTACTTAACAACGTACCAATAGCACGAATAAATATCGGTAAAATTTTAAAGTGTTGCAGAATTCCGATTAAAACCGCAAAGAATACGATTGGTAATAACGCTGTTAAGAAGAATGAAACCTCTCCTTTATTAACAAGACCACCAAATACGAAAACGATTCCAGCTTCCGCATATCCAAGAAGTGCGCCAAATCCATCTGAAATTCCTTTTACTAAAATATAACCAACTTGCGTATTTAATAAGAAATAAGATAATGCTAGCTGAATAATAAGCATAATTGCGATTGGTTTATACTTAATCTTCTTTCGATCGGCACTTATAAGAAAACCGAGTACAAATACAACGAGTAATCCTACAAGGAACATAACAAACTTCATTAATAAAATCCTCCATTTAACTCTTCATTAACGTTGAACGTCTGACCATTCAAAACAAGAAATAATCCGAACTTTCCATTTCTCCTCCAAAATCTTCAATCGGATAGGAAAGATCATAAAACCTCTTATTTCAAAGGCATTTTCCATTCTAACACAAATCACAAATCATATCCGCACTTTTCTTTAAAAAATTACATTTTATTATAAAACGTCTATGAATGTTCGTCTTTTACTATTTGCAAATAGTTGAATAAAACAAAAAAGAGCATCAAGTTTCACTTGATGCCCTTTTCATTATACCGCTTTTTCTTTATCAGCTACCGCTGACTCACCCCAACACTCTGTATTGTTCAAACCTGGAATAGACTCCGCATAAAAGACTGGATCTTTCCCTTGTTTCTTTTGCTTAATATAATCTGATAACGCTGCGAAAGCATACTTAGAAAGGAATACAATTGCTACTAAGTTAATAACAGCCATAATTCCCATAAATAAATCTGCTAAATCCCAAACGATTTGAATTGTCGCTACAGATCCTAGCATAACCATACCAAGTACAGCAATGCGGTATGCATTTAATAGCACTTTACTTCCATTTAAGAATTCAATATTTGTTTCACCATAGTAGTAGTTACCTACTAATGAACTGAACGCAAACAAGAAGATTGCCACTGCTACAAATATAGAAGCCCATGGACCGATATGTTGACTTAACGCCTGCTGCGTTAATTGAATTCCATTTAAATCAGCTGCATTATGCACATCTGATAAAAGAATAATAAATGCTGTACAACTACAAATTAATAATGTATCAGTAAATACCCCTAAAGTTTGAATGAAACCTTGTTTAACTGGGTGCGTTACGTTTGCAGTCGCTGCTGCGTTCGGCGCACTACCCATACCTGCTTCATTTGAGAATAACCCACGTTTTACCCCTAATAAAATCGCAGCTCCTAATCCTCCGCCTACTACTTCTTTAATTCCGAAAGCATGTAAGAAAATTTCTTTAAATACATATGGAATTGCCGTAATGTTTGTTACAACAACGAATAATGCCACTGCTACATAAATAATTGCCATTACTGGAACAATCATTTCAACCGCGCGAGCAATTCGTTTTACTCCGCCGAAAATAATAACTGCAAGTAAACCAGCCATAACAAGACCTACTAATCTACTATCTGTTTTGAACGCCCCATCAAAGGCAGCCGCTACAGTATTAGACTGTACAGCGTTAAAAATCAATCCGAAACTTACTGTTATTAGAACAGAGAACACAACACCTAACCAGCGTTTCTTTAAACCCTTTTCCATATAATACGCTGGGCCCCCACGGAATGCATTCCCATCTTTTACTTTATAAATTTGCGCTAATGTGCTCTCTACAAATGCAGAAGCACCCCCAATTACCGCGATTAACCACATCCAAAATACTGCTCCTGGACCACCTGCTGAGATCGCAATAGCTACACCAGCTAAGTTACCAGTACCTACACGAGAAGCTGTACTCATACAAAACGCTTGGAATGATGATACGCCGCTCTTCTCTTTTTGCGCTTTCCTCGTTTTCGAGCTTGCCCCGTCCCCAAGCAAACGAATCATTTCACCGAAGTAACGAACTTGGACAAATTTCACACGAAATGAAAAATAGAGTCCTAACCCAATTAACATCGCAATAATGATATATGACCAAAGGATATTATTTATATCCCCAATTACCTTAGCTAAAAAATCCATAATTGCATTGCCCCCTCTTCCTAACAATAAGAAAATTATATTCTAAAAACTTTTAGTAATCAAGAACTTTATGTTAGGTTTTATAACATGAGTACGTTAATTATTTTAACATACGTGTTTTTTCACATGAAAATATAGCCATTACATGCATTTATCCAATACTTAATAACTTATCCTATTCGACCAGCCATACTTTTAAAACAGTACGTTCCCCACAAATAACGAGAGAGAGAGAAACAAACAAAAAAGTTATATTAATAATTACCTCTCACCCTTTTCATCATTTACTACAACAAAAAAGGCGAGCATCGAATTTACCTCGATGCTCGCCTTTTCAATTACACTGCTTTTTCTTTATCTGTTACCACTGGCTTATCCCAGCACTCTGTATTCGTTAAACCAGGAATAGAATCTGCACTGAAGACTGGATCTTTCCCTTGTTTCTTTTGTCTTACATAGTCTGTTAATGCCGCGTACGCAAATCGGCCAAGAAGTGTAATCGCAATTAAGTTCGTGATTACCATTAGACCCATAAATAAGTCTGCCATATTCCATACAACTTGAAGCGTCGCAACAGAACCGAATAATACCATTCCAACTACCGCAATACGGTAAATTGTTAACCACGTTTTGCTTTGCTTAATAAATTCAATATTTGTTTCACCATAATAGTAGTTTCCTAAAAGAGAACTAAATGCAAATAAGAAAATAATAATCGCTAAGAAGCTACTTGCCCATGGGCCGATTTGTGAGCTTAATGCATTTTGCGTTAATTCAATACCTTCTAAATTTGTTGCTTTATATGCACCAGAACATAGTACGATAAATGCTGTTGATGTACATACTAAGAATGTATCTACTAAAACGCCGATCGTTTGAATAAAACCTTGTTTTGCTGGATGCGTTACATCAGCTGTTGCTGCCGCGTTCGGCGCACTACCCATACCTGCTTCGTTCGCAAATAATCCGCGCTGAATACCATATTTCATCGCAGCGCCGATACCGCCACCTACAGCTGAATCTAAACCGAATGCACCTTTAAAGATTTCCGTAAACACATCTGGTATTAAATAGAAGTTTTTAATGACAACAAAAATAGCTACCGCAATATAAACAAGCGCCATTGGCGGAACAATCATTTCCGACATACGTGCAATACTTTTTACACCACCAAAAATAATAACCGCAACTAATACAGCTAATACAATACCAACAATATAACGCTCTAAACCAAATGCATTTTCAAACGCTAATGTTACTGTATTCGCTTGTACTGAGTTAAAAATTAAACCGTAACTAACTGTAATAAGGATAGAAAACCAAATTCCCATCCAACGTTTATTTAAACCTTTTTCCATATAATAAGCAGGACCACCACGGAAGCCACTGCCATCTTTTACTTTATAAATTTGCGCAAGCGTACTTTCTACGAAACTTGAAGAAGCCCCGATAATCGCAATAACCCACATCCAAAATACAGCTCCAGGTCCTCCCATAGATATAGCTAATGCTACACCAGCTAAGTTACCGATACCAATACGAGCTGCTGAACTCATACAAAACGCTTGGAAAGAAGATACACTACCTTTTTTACGCGTCTTTCCAGTTAATCCATCACTCATTAGTCGAACCATTTCCCCTAAATGAGTAATTTGTACGAATTTCAATTTAATAGAAAAATAAAGACCTAAACCAATTAACATCGCAATAAGAATATATGACCAAAGAATTGTATTTGTTGATGAAATAAATTGCTCTAAAATATTCATACAATTAACCCCTCCTTTTCTCCATAAAACGAATTATATTTAAAAAACATTCAAAAATCAACATTTTTCGACAATTTGCAATTTCCAAATATTAGCCAGGTTCACAGTAACAATATCTTTATGACTGACTACCCTCCCTCTAACTGTGCATACTAAAACAAAAAATAAATTCACAAACAACCCTATTGACAAAAATACCAACCTGTAACTATAATGATTACAACAGGTTGTAACAAACCTAATTACAACAAATTCATTTACTTTCAGATATACACTTTAACAAAACACTTTGGAGGGATTTATTATGAAAATCGGAATTATCGGAGCAACTGGTAAAGCAGGAAGTCGTATTTTAAAAGAAGCATTAGATCGCGGACATGAAGTAACTGCAATCGTAAGAAACGCTGCAAAAATTACAGAAGAAAACGTAAAAGTTTTAGAAAAAGACGTATTTTCTCTTACATCTAACGACTTGCAAGCATTCGATGTAGTTGTAAATGCATTCGGTGCTCCAGCAGGACAAGAACACCTTCACGTAGATGCAGGAAACGTACTAATTGAAGCGATGAAAGGTGCACCTAACACAAAATTACTTGTAGTTGGTGGCGCTGGAAGCTTATTTGTAGACGAAGAGAAAACAACACGTGTATTTGAGACACCAGGTTTCCCAGGCGAATACCTTGCAACAGCTCAAAACCAAGGTAAAAACTTAGAGATCTTACAACAAACAAATGATATCACTTGGACATTCATCAGCCCTTCTGCACTATTCGCATTAGGAAAACGCACTGGTTCTTATACAGCTGGTAAAGACAACCTGCTTGTAAACTCAAAAGGTGATAGCTACGTAAGTTATGAAGACTTCGCAGTTGCAGCACTTGATGAAATTGAAAATCCAAAACACGTAAACGAACGCTTCACAGTAGTATCTGAAGCTGAATAATAAAAAAATCTCGTAAAACATTATGTTTTACGAGATTTTTCTTATTATTGCACTTGCTCTAATCCATTTTGAGTAATCTTAAAGGATATTTCTTGCCCCTTCATCGCATCCTCTTTTTTAACTAACTCATTCTTTTTATACCAATTCAAACGACTCGGTTCCGCATGGTATACTTTCAGCACATCTCCATACTCAAATGCCGTTCCATTTACTTGCCCAGCAAAATTCTTTGAAGTCTCTTGTCCTTCTGCCGTTACATGCTTTTTCTTATTTCCATTTTGATCATAAATCGTAAGGCCTATATACTGCTCATTTACAAAGCGATAATGAATCTCCTCATTTGTAAATGTTGCATGTAATTTCTTTTCAGCATGGTTTAACGTAACAATTGAACGTGTAACATCGGACACACCTTGATAGACTAGACTATCAAGGTGTGTCACTTCTACAGGAACTTCCGTCACCTTCTTATTTCCAAATCGATCTTTCGTTTCTACTTTCACTTTTTGCTGACCAATTTTTGTCGTATCTATTTCCCCTACAAAACCTACTACTTCTCCACCCTGTACTTCAACAAAGTTCTTCGCGTCTAGCGTTTCGCTATTTGTTCCGATTACTACTTGCTGCGGATTTGCTTTTACTGTTTGCTCACCGTCTAATCTTTCAAATCCATTTTCAGTTATTTTGAAGACTAATTCCTTTATCTCTTTACTTTTTCCTTCGCCCACATATACATCTTTTTGATACCAATGTAAACGAGAAGATTCCGCATGATATACTTTCACTACATCTCCATACTCAAATGCAATTCCATTTACTTCCTTAGCAAATTCTTGCGTATTCTCTAAACCTTTTACTGCTATATTTTTCTTCACTCTTCCTTCTTTATCGTACAATGTGAATTCAAAATACTTTTCATCTTTAAAGTAATCATGAATTAGGTTCTTTGTATCTGTCGCACTCAGTTTTTTCGTATCATGATGCAAAGTTACAATTGATTTCAAGTCACCATCTCTATAGCTCAGCCCATATACAAGTAGGCTATCTCCATATGTTACTGTTAGAGGAACTTCTGTCACTTTCTTATTTCCAAATCGATCTTTCGTTTCTACTTTTACTTTTTGTTCACCGATTTTTGTTGTATTTGGTTTTTCTACAAATCCAACTACTTCTCCATCTTTTACTTCAACAAAGTTTTTTGCATTTATTTTCTCTACATCTGTTCCGATTACTACCTTCTGTGGTACTGCCTTTACCTCTTGTAAAGTTTCCATTCTTTCAAAGCCTTTTTCAGTTACCTTGAAGAATAATTCTTTTTCTACTTTCGCCTTACCTTGGCCAGCAAGGCTATTATTTTGATACCATTTCAAGCGGTCCGGTTCTGCATGGAATACTTTTACTACATCACCATATTCAAACTGCATTCCACTCACTTGCTCCGCAAATTTCTTTGAAGTTTCTTGTCCTTCCGCTGTTACACGCTTTTTTGTGTTCCCATTTTGATCATATAGCGTAATCCCCATATACTCTTCATTTACATAACGATAATGAACAGGATTACCTGTAAACGTTGCGTGCAGTTCCTTTTTATCATGTTGCAATGTTACAACCGAACGTATTGCATTATCATTAGCATGAAATACTAAACTATCTCCATAAATTACTTCAAGCGGCACTTCTGTTATCTTCTTATTTCCAAAAGCATCCTTCGTCTCTATTTTTACTTTTTGTTCTCCAATTTTTGATGTATTTGGTTTTTCTACAAAACCAACCACTTCTCCATCTTTTACTTGTACGAATTCTTTCGGATCTAGTTTGTCTACATCCATTCCGACTACTACTTTTTGCAGTTTCGCCGTCACTTCTTGTAAACTATCTTTTAATTCGAACCCTTGCTCAGTTATTTGGAATAATTTCTCTTTTTTATTTTTAACTTTTCCTTGATCTACAAGTTCGTTATTTTTAAACCACTTCAAACGGCTTGGTTCTGCGTGGAATACTTTTATTACATCACCATATTCAAAATCCAATTCATTTAGTTCCATCGCAAATCTTTTTCCCGTTTCTTGTCCTTCTGCTGATACACGTTTCTTTTCAATCCCATTTCGATCATATAGCGTTAAGCCCATATATTCTTCTTTTTCAAAACGGTAATGTATTTCATTATTAGTAAAGTTTACATTTAATTTCTTCTTATTGCGGTGAAGTGTCACTGTCGACATTACATCATCTGAAAGTCCTTGAAAAACTATACTGTCATCATAAAATCCGTTAACTTGGACAGGAATTGAATTTTTATTTCCTTTCTCATCCCCAATTTCTACTAACACTTCCTGTTTCCCATTCTCTAATTTAGGCCATACAATCTTTCCTGTTACTTTTACATTCTCACCTAAATTTCGAACAAGCTTACTTGCTTCATTCTCGTCAGAATCTGTACCAACTAAAAGATTTTGTACTTCATTAGCAGGTTCACCATACGGAACCTTATACAGTTCAACTTGCTTCTCACGAATATCATTACTATCTGTAGCTTTCCAGATTTCCTTTTCTAATTTAGGTAACTTTGATTTTTCTATTTTCTCTCTAATATCATCATTTGGTGTTAATCCCCACTCCTCAAAGAAAGGAATTAAATTTTGCCCTGCCACTTTTGATGTCATATAAATAAATAGCTGCTTTTTCTCTTCATCAGAATGAGGCATTTCACTCTGAGGTAACAAACGATAAGCTTGATGTAACCTAGGATAAAAATGTTCTCCATACACTACATTTAATTGCCAAAACATTGTAAGAGGATTAATGTCATCAATGAATCTTTCTGCTTTAGGCTTCTCTAAATACTCAAATGAGTTTTTATAGTGCTCATCCATTTCTAATTGATTCCCTAACGCCTTTTGAACAGCTAATGAGTAAATATTTACTGTTACTTCCCTTACTTTAGACCACTTCCACGGTTCTTGCTGATGTAAATGACCAACTTCATGCCACGGTCCCCATCCATCCTTCTCAAGTACCTCTATATCTAAAACTCTATTCATTGCAGTTGGAATATATCCTGTATGATAATGTTTCGCAAACATAAAGTCCCCTTTAGCAGGCTTCCGTTTTTCAACAAACTGAACATAATGAGTTGGAGATTTTGCAACCCCAACACTGTCCTCAGATAATCCTGCCACTGCGTTTTCTAAACGGATAATCTTATCATGCAATTTCATTAAATCTGTTGGATCCGTATTCTTCATATATTTCTGCACAGAATCGTAAGTAGTAGTAATTAAGCTTCTCTCACCTTTTAATTCAACTGCATAAGGATCCTTATATTTTTTTAACATTTCATCCCAATCTTTTTTCGTATGCTTACCTAAAATAAATAAAGGAAAGTGACTACCACCATTTGTAACGGAAGCTGTTACTTCTCCTTCGTTATTCATATTATAAAAATATAAAATACCGCCTCTTGAAGATGAAATAACATTTTTTCCTGGTTTTAAATCAAACTCCTCTGGGTCCTTTTCATCATAAGATCTCGTTCCAATAAAAGCTTGGATAGACTGCGTTCCTTTTATGTCAATTGTAATCTCTTCATTTGGCTCTGCATAAATTCCAGTCGATTCATTAGCGGAAAGTTTCCAAGTAACTCTTAAACGATTATTTTCTTCTTCTACGCTACCTTTCCCAGGCAACTGAAATACTCTCTGCTCAAATTTATTCTCTTCCAACTGCCCGCCCTTATTCTCTTCCAAAGGCGCCGCATATCCTTTTGATGCTTCGAAAGCTACTGGTGATAATAATGTAGATATACATATACCTGCTACTAATACCCTACTCTTTTTCTTCTTTGACATAATCTGTGTCCCCTGTCCTTTTTTTAGACAAACCATCCTATATATTCGTTTAATGAAAAATCCTATTATCTTTATAAAAACATTTAACGAATAGACTAACACCTCGCGCACCTGTATCTATTACTACCGCATTTCCCTCCATGTATTCGCTTTCTTACATTGTACAATTTTTATGTAATATCCCCTCCTCACTTCTCTCTATTTGTGATGAGTTCTCTTGCTACATAAAAAAGAGAATAGTAAAAGATATTTTTCAGTATTGTCATCTATACATCTAAAAATATGAACAACAATAGAGTTTTACATTTTCTTCATATATGACCATCTATAGGTAGTTTTTCCAACTGAATTGTACACGCTTTACACTTTGTTTGATAGCCTCTCTAATTAGAATAATGTTACAATTTCGTGAATAAAATCCATTTATTGTAACGTTTAGATTTCTCCATATTTTATTATTTTTAAATACTTCTTCAAACGTTAAAATAGTGTTTCACTCGATTAATTATTATCTTAATATACTTTTAAAGAATTCATATGAAAAAGCATTGGCATATACCAATGCTTTTTCATTATCTCTTTTGATTCGGTTTATGCGGTTCATTTGGAGTATATGGCTTATTTGGTTTATTTGGAGCCTCAGCCTTTTTCCAACTTACCGCTAACTCTGGACTTGTTTTTTCTTCACTACGCTCAAGTAATACTACTGCATTTTGAATAGTCGGTGTACCTTTATGCGCAATCCCTTGTAATTTCGTTAAATTTCCTGATACTTTAAAGCTAAATCCACCAGCTGGTGTTTGTTTCGGAATTAAAATGCGGAACTTTTCTCCTACATTAAATTCTGTTTTTGTTTCGCCTTTTTCATTTGCAAATTTCACGCCCGCTGGTGCACCTGTTGCTTGCACTTTATACGTTCCGCTTTTTGCATTTGTTTCTACTGTATATAAGCCTGTTTCAAAGAAATCATTTTTTAAGACTGCTTCTTGTTCTTCTGTAGGAGTTACACTCATCGTAATTTCTTGTAGTTCTTCACTAGCACTTGCTTTTGCAACGATATCTTTCGTTACCTTTTCTACATTTTTATTTCGGAAATCTAAATCATTAACATCAATTTGTTTTAACGCATTCCATACTGCAAGCTGCGTTGCGTAATGCGCCTCTCTCCAATCAGATACCCCTAATTCTTGTGGACTCTTTTGTGGATATCCATTCAATAGTACACGGTACACATTAATATCCACTTTCCCCATTTCCGGTAAATCTTGACCGCTTGGAGATTTCAAATCTACATTTAAGCAAAAAGCAATTTTACCATCTGCCGTTTTAATAAGCTCTGTTCGAATTGGCTTCTTCTTGGACTTACTATAACTTCAATCCATTTGATACTTTGTATGGTCCATCACTTCTGCGAATGCTTTTTGAAGTGGGAATAACACAAATAAAACACTTAAAAACATAGCTAAAAGTTTGAACGATTGCTTTATATTCATGTTTACAGCCCCTTAATAACAAACTTAATACTAAGTAGTATTTATTTAGAAACTATTTTTATGCACAAAAAAAGAGTGCTTTTAAGCACTCTTTTTTCCAGGCTGTGGAGAAAGTCTTCTCCACAGCCTGTTTTTGTGTCTGAACCTCTTTTTATGTGTCAACACTGATAAAAAAGAGGAAAAGGAGAGATTTTTTATGATGGGTGCTTTAAAAAATCATCGTGATGAGCGTGTATCTGTTTCTGTAGAAGAGTTGGTTCCACAAGATCATTTCCTTCGTGCAATTGAAGCGACAATTAGTTTTGATTTTATTGAAGAGAAGTTACGCCCTTATTACTGTGAAAACAATGGACGCCCGTCCATTCATCCTATTGTTTTATTTAAGATGATGTTTATTGGATATTTTTACGGTATTCGTTCTGAGCGTCAATTGGAAAAGGAAATTAAAACGAATATTGCCTACCGTTGGTTTTTAGGGTTTTCTCTATCGGATACTATTCCGGATCACTCTACAATCAGTTGGAATCGTCGTACTCGTTTTATTCATACAAATATTTTCGAAGAAATTTTTGATGAGATTGTGAGACAAGCGACGGAGCACCGGATGGTAGGAGGACGTGCACTGATGACAGATTCTACACATATTAAGGCCAATGCCAATAAAAATAAATTTGTACATAAATATAAAAAAGAAAAAGCAAAGTTTTATATAGACGAGCTAGAAGCTGCGGTAATCGAAGATCGTGAGGTACATGGAAAAAAGAATTAAAACCTAGAAAGGAAAGTGATACCCCTACCAAAAAAACTCGTATAAGTACAACGGATCCAGATAGTGGATTTTTAATGAGAGATGGAAAACCAAATGGTTTTCATTTCTTGGATCATCGTACGACTGATGCGAAGTACAATATTATTACAGATACCTATGTAACGGCTGGAAATATGGCAGATTCCGAGCCGTATTTAGCACGCCTCCAAGCTCAGATTGATAAATTCGACTTCAAAGTAGAAGCTGTTGCCCTTGATGCTGGCTATTTTACAGGATATATCTGTAAGAAACTATCAGAACGGAATATATTTATGGTGATGGGGTATCGCCGATTTGGAAAACGGAATAAAGAAGTACCGAAAAGCCAATTTAAATATGTAGAAGAAATGAATGTTTTCGCTTGTCCGATGGGATGTATTCTAGAATATGTAACAACTGATCGTGAAGGATACCGTCAATACAAATCGAATCCAGAAGACTGCGCTGTTTGTCCGTTACGTGAGGTGTGCTTTTCAAAGAAACAAAAACAAAAAGTTATCACTCATCATGTGTGGGAGAAATATAAGGATATTGCTAGAAAAAACAAGCTAACAGCTACAGGGAAAAGGTTGTATAAAGTACGCTGTTCCACTATAGAGCGAAGCTTTGCAGACGCCAAAGAACTACATGGCTACCGCTATGCCCGGTTTCGAGGGCTGAAGTCTGTCCAAATGCAAGCTTATCTCACCGCAGCTTGTCAAAACATGAAAAAAATAGCCCTCCACCTGACCAAAAAGGGTCAGGTGGAGGGCTATTTTTTAAAATTCTATTATTTTATGTTGTTTTTATTCGCTAAAATCAAAAAAGATTCCAGAGTGTTGGGAACCCTAAAGGGTTTCCCAACACTCTTTTTTCTTACCTTAATCTTAGAAATCGAAGTTATCAGGATCTGGACCAACGCGATGATTTTGATTTAACGCATCGATTTTTTCCATATCTTCTTTCGTTAATTCAAAGTTAAATACATCAGCGTTTGCAATAATACGGTGTTCTTTCGTTGATTTTGGAATTGTGATTACTCCATTTTGAAGATCCCAACGTAAAATAACTTGAGCTGTTGTTTTACCGTGTTTCTCAGCAATCTCTTGTAATGTTTCGTTATCTAATAATTGACCTTGCATTAGTGGTGACCATGCTTCCATTTGAATACCTTGTTCTTTACAGAAAGCTTGTAGTTCTTTTTGTGTTAAACGAGGGTGGTATTCTACTTGGTTAATCATTGGTTTAATTTCTGCATCTTTCATTACATCTTGTAAGTGATGGATTTGGAAGTTACTTACACCAATTGCACGTACGCGCTTTTCTTTATAAAGTGTTTCTAGCGCTCTCCATGTATCTTTATATTTTCCTTCTGAAGGCCAGTGAACAAGATATAAATCTAAATAATCTAGTCCTAATTTTTTTAGACTCTCTTCGTATGCAGCGATTGTTGTTTCATACCCTTGATCTGCGTTCCATACTTTTGAAGTAATAAATAATTCTTCTCTTGCAATACCAGTCGCTTCAATACCTGCACGAATTCCTTCACCTACAGCTTTTTCATTTCCGTAAATTGCAGCTGTATCGATGCTGCGGTATCCTGCTTTAATTGCTGATTTAATTGCTTCTACAAGTTCTGGTCCTTCTTCTACTTTAAATACACCTAAACCGAACCAAGGCATTTCTACACCATTACTTAATACTGTTTTACTTTGTAAGTTTTTCATTTTATTTTCTCTCCTTTTATTTTACTTGATCTCTTTTTTCTAATGTCATGCTCCACGCTGTTAAAATAACAGCGGCTACTACCATAAGGCCACCTACCCAAGCAGTATGGATTAATCCTAATGAATTCGTTACAAGGCCACCTATATAAGAACCTAAAGCAATCCCTCCGTTAAATGCGGCAATATTAATTGCTGAAGCAACATCAACCGCACTCGGAACAAAGCGCTCTGCCAATATAACTACATATACTTGTAGCCCCGGAACATTCATAAATGCGAATAGTCCCATGAAAATAATTGTGATTAATCCAGCTACTTTAAATGGCGCTGTAAATGTTAAAACAAATAATATAATCGCTTGAATCAAGAACATGTAAAATAGCGCTCGAATCGGATTATGATTCGATAATTTTCCGCCGACCATATTCCCTATCGCAATTGCGATTCCATACACTAATAAAATGATAGTAACAGTACTTGCTTCAAATCCTGTTACTTCTTGTAATAACGGAGATAAATACGTAAATGTTACGAATGTACCGCCGTATCCAAGTGCAGTAATAATGAAAACAAGTAATAGTCTTCCATTTTTAATTAATTTAAATTGATCACGAAACGATACAGGTACACCATTTTTTAAATTAGATGGGACGAGTATACTGTTTGCGATGAAAGCAATAATTCCAATTACAACAATCGCCATAAATGACGCTCTCCAGCCAAATTGTTGACCGATAAATGTTCCAATTGGCACACCAGTAATAGTCGCAACTGTTAATCCAGTAAACATAATCGCAATTGCGCTAGCACGTTTATTCTCTGGTACGATTGCAGCTGCAATTGTAGATCCAATTGACATAAACACACCATGTGCAAACGCAGATACAATTCTTGCGATAATTAATACAGTGAAGCTTGTTGCTACCGCCGCAATGCCATTACCAATAATGAAAATAACCATAATCCACATTAATAATGTCTTTCGCGACATACTAGCCGTTAACGCTGTTAAAACAGGAGCTCCTACTGCCGCTCCTAACGCATATAAGGAAACCGTTAAACCGGCTGTTGTAACCGAAACATTTAAATCTTTTGAAATAGATGGTAGTAAACCGACACTAATAAACTCGGTCGTACCAATCCCAAACGCACTAATTGCTAGCGCTAATAAAGCAAACATACTTCTTCGGCTCGTCTGAGCTTCCGAAGATGGTACTGTATATGAACTCAATTGAATTCCTCCTTATTACAAGAAATCCAATCATAATAGTATGATAAAAAGGCCCTTTTATCTTCTAAAAAATATATTTCATACTTACAAATGCTATTATGAATGGTTTCATTCCTTTTTTGAAGAACGCACTTTAAAGTACGATAGGCACTAAAAAGTAACATAGTCACTTTTTGGTACCGTACTACTCATTTGCCTCTTACATGTGCTATTATGAAACATATTTAACATAATAAAAAGTACGTACTTTAAAGTGCTATAGGTACTAAAAAGTAACATTTGTATTATTAAACTTACTTTACTCAAAAAGGGAGGGTTTCATATGAAGAAATACAATATTCCTGTAGAGGCGACTTTAGAAGTTATCGGCGGCAAATGGAAAGTTGTTATCCTTTGTCACTTAACGAAAGGTACAAAGAGAACGAGTGAACTAAAACGTTCCATGCCTGGTATTACACAAAAAATGTTAACACAGCAATTACGTGAATTAGAAGACGACGGGGTCATTCAAAGAAAAGTATACAACCAAGTCCCACCGAAAGTAGAATATTCTCTTACCGACTACGGTTGGTCTTTAGAATCCATTCTTGACTCTCTTTGTTCTTGGGGCGAATGCCATCTTGAAAAAGAAGGTAACACATCGATGCTAATTGCAGAAGGTGAATAATAGGAAAAAACGAACATGAATTTGTTCGTTTTTTCCTTTTTTTCTATATATATATGTACATTTCTAACTGAAACAAAATATTTTATACGCTTTCATACCTTGTCAGCACTACGTTATACACTCAATATCAAATAATTAGGAATCATTTTTATGTTAACATAGGTGTATATAGTATATAATATAGGATATATATTATATACACTTTCCGGTAACGGAGCTTTTCCATTATGCGGACAAGCCATGTATCGGACAGTTCATAAATAATAAGTAAGACGTTATGGTTTTAGATTTATGTCAGCTTACTTGCTGTCATAAATTTAAAGGCATTTTATTGTGTTTTGTGAAACTTTGTATAAAGTTTCGTAACCGTTTACTATCTTACTTATAAAAAATAAGAGTATTGCTATCGTAAAGGAGAATTGGAGATGCCAGAAACTATGACTCAAACAAAGCCAGAACAAGAAACTGTACAAATTTCTGCTAGCCAAGGACAACTTGATGTACTTGATCAGTTGTTAAAACCTGAGGTACAAGAATCATTAACAACACTAGTAGAACAGCTTCCAAAATTAACTGAGCTTGTTAACATTTTAACTAAGTCTTATGACTTCGCTCAAACTGTTGCTACTGATGAAGTATTAAAAAGCGACACTGTTGGTGCAATCACAGAGCTTGTAGAACCTGTAAAAGATACAGTGAAAAGCATGGCTGCTACTGCAATCGAAGCGAAAAATCGTGCTGACGAAAGCAACGAAGTTATCGGCCTGTTCGGTCTATTAAAATTATTAAAAGATCCACAAGCACAAAAAATGTTCCGCCTTGTGAACGCATATCTTCAAATTAGTGCAGAACGTAACAATAAATAAGTTAACTTATAACAACAATTAGTAAAGACGGGGGATATCATACTATGTCAAAACAAATTGTCATCTTAGGCGCTGGTTATGGCGGTCTTCTTGCCGCTTTAAACGTACGTAAATATTACAGTAAATCAGAAGCACAAGTTACAGTGATTAACCAATACCCAACGCACCAAATCATCACTGAACTACACCGCCTTGCAGCTGGTAACGTGTCTGAGCAAGCAGTTGCAATGCCACTTACAAAGCTTTTCAAAGGTAAAGATATCGATCTTAAAATCGCAACAGTTGAGTCATTCTCAGTTGATAGCAAAGAAATCAAACTAGCTGGCGGCACTACTTTATCTTACGATGCACTTGTAGTTGCTTTAGGAAGTAAAACTGCTTACTTCGGTATTCCAGGACTAGAAGAAAACAGCATGGTATTAAAATCTGCTGCTGATGCGAATAAAATCTACAAACACGTTGAAGACCGTATTCGTGAATACGCGAAAACGAAAAACGAAGCTGATGCTACAATCGTAATAGGTGGTGGCGGATTAACTGGCGTTGAGCTAGTTGGTGAGCTTGCTGACATTATGCCTAAACTTGCAAAAAGCCACGGCGTAAATCCAAAAGAAGTGAAACTTCTTCTTGTTGAAGCAGGTCCAAAAATCCTTCCAGTATTACCAGACCACTTAATCGAACGTGCAACTACTAGCCTAGAAGCGCGCGGCGTTACATTCTTAACTGGTCTTCCTGTAACAAACGTTGCTGGCAACGAAATCGACTTAAAAGACGGTCAAAAACTTGTTGCTAACACATTCGTTTGGACGGGCGGCGTACAAGGTAACCCATTAATCGGTGAATCAGGTCTTGAAGTTAACCGTGGACGTGCAACAGTTGATGCATACCTACAATCTACTTCTCACAAAGACGTATTCGTTGCTGGAGACAGCGCTGTTGTCTTCGCTCCAGACGGACGTCCATACCCACCAACTGCACAAATCGCTTGGCAAATGGGTGAGTTAATTGGATACAACTTATACGCAGCACTAGAAGGCAAAGCATTCGAAGAGTTCGCACCTGTAAACTCTGGAACACTTGCTAGTCTAGGACGTAAAGATGCGGTTGCTACAATTGGAGCAAGCAATACTCCACTTAAAGGCTTACCAGCATCATTAATGAAAGAAGCAAGTAACGTTCGTTACTTATCACACATTAAAGGTCTATTCAGCTTAGCTTACTAATCTGAATATAAGCCCGAATCATGCCCTGCATGGTTCGGGCTATTTTTATCCGTAATTTTCTCTAACTTATTTATTCGGCAGAAGAATCGTATAACCCTTTTAATTATCTAAATTTACTGATTATTTTATGTCCAAATTGTGTATACGAAAAGATGGAAGTATTCTTCCTACTCCCATCCTTTCACACAAACTATTCGCCTAACTTCACAAGGCTGTAATTCTTCTTCCCTTTACGGATAATAATAAATCGTCCATCAAATGAATTTTCTACAGTAACATCCGTACCCACATCTGTTACTTTCTCACCATTCATAGAAATCGCTCCGTTATTAATATCTTCACGCGCTTGTCGTCTAGATGGTTCAATTCCTAAATCAACTAGCCACTCTACGATGTTTTTCGTCTCTTTTGAAGACTGGAATGTTGGCATCTCTTTAAAACCTTGTTCAATTTCATCAGCTGTTAACGATTTAATATCTCCGCTAAATAACGCTGCTGTAATTTTCACAGCTTGCAGGAATGCTTCTTCTCCATGAACGAATTTCGTCATTTCTTCTGCTAGTACTTTTTGTGCTTCACGTTTATGAGGCTCTGTTTCCACCTTAACCGCTAATTCATCAATACGCTCTTTCGTTAAGAACGTAAAGTATTTCAAGTATTTAACGACGTCACGGTCATCTGTATTTACCCAGAACTGGTAAAATTCAAACGGTGTCGTTTTTTCAGGATCAAGCCAAACCGCACCACCCGCTGATTTACCAAACTTCGTACCGTCCGATTTTAATAATAACGGAATCGTTAATCCGAATACTTTCGCCTCATGACCTTCTAACTTACGAATTAAATCTAAACCACTCGTAATATTTCCCCATTGGTCACTACCACCAATTTGCAGTTGAACATCCTCTTTCGTGTATAAATGATGGAAGTCCATCGCTTGCAAAATTTGGTACGTGAATTCCGTGAAAGAAATACCTGTATCCAAACGGCTTGCTACAATATCCTTCGCTAACATGCTATTGATGCTAAAGTTTTTCCCGTAATCACGTAAAAACTCAATAATATTTATTTCATGTGTCCAATCATAGTTATTTACCATCTTCACTTCGCTATTTCCACCAAAATCAAATAGCTTTTTCATTTGTGCTGTTAACGCATCTACATTATGCTGAACCACTTCTAACGTTTGAAGTTGACGCTCTGATTGTCGTCCACTCGGATTACCAATTGTTCCTGTTGCCCCGCCAATTAAAATAACAGGATGATGGCCGGCTAATTGGAATCTCTTCATCATCATAAACGGAATCAAATGTCCGATATGCATACTATCACCGGTTGGATCAACTCCGCAGTATAGTGAAATCTTTTTCTCTTCTACTAGCTTACGTAAGCCTTCTTCGTCAGTCTGTTGATTAACGGCGCCGCGCCATTCTAACTCATCAATGATATTCATCTTTTGTCATCCCCTTTATTTTTTTAAAACAAAAAATCCCTATGTCTATGACATAGGGACGATTATTCACCGTGTTACCACCCAGTTTGTATAAATAGCATAGCTACTCATACCACTCTTAGCAATAATATCGATTGCCAGTCCGCTTAGCATTACCTAAGATACTCCAGAGTGTAATTCACAAGTTTGTTTGTGCTAGGTTCCAGCAACCCCTAGCTCTCTCGTTAACAGTGACAAACTGCTACTGGGCTCTTTCAACGTATGTTATTTGTTAAATTATTAGCCATTATATTGAATTGAAAACAAATTGTCAACAATACCCAAATATTATTTTAAAATAATTCATATCTTCATACGTATTTCTTTATTCCTTATCTTCTCCAATAATCCTTACTTCTCGCTCCAACTTCACGCCAAATTTCTCTTCAACTGTCTTTTGTACGAAGTGAATTAAATCGATGTAATCTTGTGCTGTTCCGTTATCAACATTCACCATAAACCCAGCGTGTTTTAAAGAAACTTCTACTCCACCAATTCGCTTACCTTGTAGTCCTGAGTCTTGAATTAACTTACCAGCAAAGTTATTTGGTGGGCGCTTAAATACGCTACCACATGAAGGATATTCTAGAGGCTGTTTTGACTCACGTTTAAACGTTAAATCATCCATTTTTGCTTTAATTTCTTCATGTACACCTTCTTCAAGTTCAAATCTCGCTTCAAGAATAATGTAATGGTTGTTCGCAAATACACTCTTACGATATCCAAATTCAAATGCTTCTTTCGTCAAAGTACGTAGCTCTCCATCACCTGTCATTACGACAGCTTCTGTTAATACAAACGAAATTTCACCGCCGTATGCACCAGCATTCATATATAATGCTCCGCCAACTGAACCTGGAATACCACAAGCAAACTCAAGACCCGTTAAGTTATGGTCTAAGGCAATACGTGATACGTCAATAATTGCTGCACCACACTGTGCTACAATCGTCGTTCCTGTTACAGTAACACCTGTAATATGAATTAAACTTACTGTAATCCCGCGAATTCCACCATCTTTAATAATGACATTCGATCCATTTCCTAAAAACGTAACTGGAATATTATATTCGTTCGCATATTTAATAACTTCTTGAATTTCATCATAATTTGTAGGCGCAACAAAAACATCTGCTTTTCCGCCAACTTTAATATGCGTATGATTCTTTAACATTTCATCTTGTTTAACATGTCCTTCAGGCAATACCGTACTTAAATATTTATAAACCTCTTGCATATTCATTTTACGATTCCTCTATTTCTATATTCATTTTATCCCGTTATACGGGCCCATAATATCCCCACGTACATGAAAGAACCTAAAGTGGTGGATACAGTGTACCCAAAATCAATTCGAGACACCTATAAACCTCTTAATTTATAAGAGGTGCCACTCATATTAAAATATATATTGCATAATAAAGCAACCCAAATGGACTACTAAACTTGACATGTCATCAGAAAGACAACAATTTGTAAAATATGTGACTTTTTCAAAACACTATCCCTCAGTATCTTACTATACCACACAAAAAGAAAGTGGTATTTTTTTGTACTTTTTACTTTATTTACATCAATAAAAAAAGAGCACATCCGACAGAATGTGCTCTTTCTATACTCTTTATATTACTTTTCGTTCTCTTCTTTTTCTTTATCAAACCATAACAGCTCATCGTTATCAACTTCACCATTATAATTGATTAAAATTTCTTCTCCTGCTTTTATATCCTTATAAGCATAGAAGTTAAACGTATGGTTCTCGAAGACAATATCATACGTTGCATTCGGTGTATATGAATGATTAAATAACATACCGTATCCTAAAAGGATTGCCGTATGATTGATTCCATACTCAAATGCGTAGTCAGCAAGTAATGTTTTCTCAATATGTTCATGCTGTTCATTCGGATAAGAGATAACTGGTGCTGCGTGTATCAACTCACCTTTTTTAATATCACGAGTTGCAAATACACCTCTATTAAATTCTCCATCACTAAGTTCAGAAGTCTTAACTTCGATCATATGCGTCACCTATTTAATTCTTTCTTTGAAGTATTTTAATTCCGCTATTAGCTGAATTTTATCTCCTTAAGCTTGGCAGAAAACGCGCAGAAAAGCAATTAAATTCCTATCAAGTATTCGTTTCAATGAAAAAAGAGCACATCATTCGTGCTCTTTCCAAGCAATATTACTTTTCTAAAATATCTTCTAACAACTTCACTTGCTCGCTAACAGTTTGTAACGTCTTCATTGACGTATCATTTCGATGTTTTTCTTCTTCCACACTCGCTAGCACTTCTTCTGTAGCTGTAGAAGTTTGCTGAATTACGTTAGAAGCATGCGTAACATCCTTTACGATATTCGTCGTTTTAACTTGGAAACTTTCTTGATGAACAACAACCTCTCGCATTACTTCATTAATCGCATCAATAAACTTCCCTAAATCAGTTACATTTGTTAAAACGCTTGCTAACATCTCGTTACATTCTTCTTGTACTCTTTCTGACTTTTCTACTTGCACTTCTACCTTACTTGCTTGATTACTAAACTCCTTCAAAATCCCTTGAATTCTTCCCGCAGAACGATTTGATTCTTCAGCAAGCTTTAACACTTCACTCGCTACAATAGCAAAACCTTTTCCATGCTCGCCTGCCCTCGCAGCTTCAATATTTGCATTTAAAGCTAGCAAACTCGTCTGACTTGAAATATTCGTTATTACATCTACAATTTCATTAATTTGTTTCGATTGCATCATTAAATCTCTAAATATAATTCCAGACTGTGAAACAACATCATTTAAACTTCTCATGTTAGTTTCAAAATTTCTTAGAGTATGTACACTACCTTTTGAAATTTCTAAGCTTTCATCCACACGAGCCGATGCAGTTCTTACTTGAGAGATGATTTGTTCAATATTTCCCTCCATATCATTCAATACTTCTACCGAACGATACATCATCTCTGATTGTGATTGCGTACCAACTGCCACCTCTTCAAAGGCAAAATTAATTTCACTCATCGATTCCATCGACGTGTTCATATTTTGTCTTAAATGATTGAAATTACTATCTAGTTTCACAACTGTTTCTTCAATAAGTCTTTGCGTCTCTTCTAACTCCTGAGCTTTTCTCATTACTTCTTGCTTCTCATCACTTAAACGAAGGAGCAGATTAGAACCGATTTTCGTGACGCCCCACATAGCGATTGTTACAATCGCTAACAAACTTGCGAAATTAGCAGCTTCAGACGAGGCTGTATAAGCAAAAAATTGCTCCGGCCAATAGCTACAAAGGATAAATGTGATCACAACAGCTACCCCGCCAAGAATTAAAATGAGGCGCTCACTTAAGTAAATAAGTGAAACAGCTAATGTAAAATAGACCATTTGAAATACAGCCGGGCTTTCATTAAAGGCTTGTACCATAATGTAAGACATTGTAAGCAACATAAATGTCATGATATATTTATACGCTGATTCCATACTTTTTATAAAAGTAAAAAGCGTTCCAAATGCAACGACAGAAATACCACAAATCCAAAACGCTATTGCTCTCTCTGTAAAAATATATCCATAATACCCAATTGCGATTATCCCAAGAAAGAAACTACAAATCGTTATAAACAGTAATAAATGATTTTTCTGTGATTCTTTCTCAAGGTTAGAAAAACAAGTCCTCTTTAACCACTCCATATGAAGCCCCACCTTCTACTTATACATATCAATTACTTCAGTTTAAATACCGCACTTACTGGGTTATGATCGCTATTTTCAAACTTTAAATCTTTCCCTTGTACATTTACAATCTCTACATTCGGTGAAACGATAAAGCCATCAATAATAGTGACGAAATTTTCACCTTCTACATATTTCTTTACATCATCTCTCACAGTCATAACAGACGGATCTACAGCCCACTTAAAGCCACCGTCTGTAAAGTCCTTCGGTAACTCTACTAACCACTCAGGGCGCTCTTTCACGAACTTCGGATCACTTAATTGAGCGTTTGAAACTAATTGATTCCAATCTCCGCCCATTATTACGTAATCACCATTTTCATAATGCTTGTTCATATATTCTTTTAAGTACTCTACTTGCTGTTTTCTAATTTTCCCGCCTTCATCATAAGCAGACAAATGTAAATTTACGAGTCTAACATGTTTCCCATTATTAACAGGAATTTTATATTCCACAATTGCTCGATCTAAATCAAACAAACGCTTTGGCCAAGGCTCCATTCCAGGAAGCTGGAACCTCTTCGCTTCTTGAACAGTGTATTTAGAAAACGTACTTAATCCAGCCTCCGCATATCCCATTGGATTTGTTATTGGCACTGGAACCCATTTCGTATCGTAGTTCTTGCCAAATGATGAAACATAATCAGGTAATCCTTTTTTCAAAAATTCATGTTCATTTACATCAAATGAACGAAGTGACTTTATATCAACTTCTTGTAATAGTGCAAAATCACTATTCTCATTTTGTAAAAACGAAAGCATATTCTTTAAATTAGTTTCCGTTTGCTCTTTACTACTTGAACCAGATCCCTTTCCACCATCCATAAAGAAATCTTGATCCTTATCTAACCCAGCATATCCAATATTAAATGTTGTAACTTTAAACTCATTTCCAGTCGCTAATACGCGCTCCTTATTATTCTCCACCTTCAAGCTTATAACATCAGCAGGCTGTTCTTTAGTAAGTGTCATATACGCTAGAAATCCTCCTACAATGCCCGCTACTACTAAAACACATGTAAATACGATTTTTAAAAATTTCTTCAAATAAATGACTCCTTTTCACGCGAATTTATTTTTCTTTATTTTCAGTCAAATAAAACAAAACGACACACATAAGAAACATTTTATCATAATTAAAACCGTATATCACTATATTTAGTTGATAAGTAATCGATCCCATTTTAATTACTTGAAAAACCTTCAGACATCAAAAAAAGAAACGTTACACCCACCTCCTCACTGGAATTTAAACGGTATATTTAGTACACTATATGTAATAATCCTAGGCGATGGAGTTCGCCATAAACGCTGCTTAGCTAATGACTCCTACCAGTATACATACTGGTAGGAGTCTATTTTTTTGAGCAATCTATTTAAAGAGGTGAGAAAATTGATTTATATTATCGTCGGCATTGCCGGTATATTAGGAGCTCTTTCTCGTTATTATTTAGGTCTTAATATCACCACATTTTGGCATCATTCATTTCCATTAGCAACATTACTCATTAACTTAATCGGTTGCTTCTTCTTAGCGTGGCTAACTACTTATATCGCCCGGCTAAACATCTTACCTTCAGAGGTCATCACAGGCATCGGAACTGGATTCATCGGTTCCTTTACGACTTTTTCAACATTTAGTGTAGAAACTGTGCAATTGATCAATCATTCTGAGTGGAGCATAGCCTTCTTATATGTATCATGTAGCATACTTGGTGGCCTCATTATGTCTGGCCTTGGCTATACACTTGGAGATTTCTTAATTAAGAAATCTCTTACGGAAGGTGATTACTCATGATAGAAGCCTTATTAGTCGCAACAGGAGGATTTTTCGGTGCGATTACACGATTTGCAATTAGCAATTGGTTTAAGAAAAGAAATAAAACACAATTTCCACTTGCTACATTCCTTATTAATATAACAGGGGCGTTTTTACTTGGATATATAATCGGCAACGGAGTTACTACAGGCTGGCAACTATTATTAGGTACTGGATTTATGGGTGCATTCACTACATTTTCTACGTTTAAACTAGAAGCCGTTCAACTTCTCAATCGAAAAAATATTAGCACTTTCCTTTTATACTTAAGCGCTACGTACATAATTGGTATCCTCTTCGCATTCCTTGGAATGAAGCTAGGCGGAATATGAAAAAAAGCGACTCTATTGAGTCGCTTTCTTTCATAAGAAATATGTCCCGCCATATGGAATAGAAAATAAACCAGCTGGATGTACATCGTAATGTACAATTTGCATCGGAAGCTGTGAATACGGCATATACTGACTTTGCATCATTTGTGCAAAATATGCTTGTTGTTGCATTTGAATAGCTTGATTCATAGCATGAATTGTTCCCTGTGCCCCAGCCAGCGTAATAGCTGCTCCTACTTGTCTTCCATTATAAAAATGATGGTTCATCATGATTCATCTCACTTATTCTTTTTCTTCCATATGGTATGTTTCTATTTCATAGTGAGTATTTTGTCCCTATTGGTAACCCCTATTTATTGCCCTTTTTCAGCTTTGAAGTAATAAATCCAAATAATAATACGCCAATACCACTAAGGAACAATACATAACTTATCGGTACTAGGAAAAAGAAAGGTTCTTCAAGGAATCCATCCGCTCCTACTTTACTGTTTGAAGCATGTATAGTTAAAGAAATAATCGCTAAAATCATGAAAGAAATAGCTACTACGTATTTATTTTTCATTTCACATTCTCCTCTACTCATGTAATTCTCCTTAGATTCTTAACATCATATTATCCAAAAAACCATTAACAGTCAATAATTATTTATCGTTTAACAATAAATAACTATTGACTAGAATAATAACAAAAAGGTTTACGAAGCATATTAAATCACTTCGCAAACCCTCTGTATTATAAATATTTACACTTCAAACCTCTTGCTTAATACAATATACATTGCGCAAAATAGCACGAATATCCCAGCATAAATTAACAAAATCTCTACACTAAACATATCCGACAATGGCCCAAATATTATCATTCCTAGAGGAAGCGCGCATGAATTCGCAATTTGTACAAGACTGAACATCCGTCCGTGCATTGATGGTTCTACTTTTTCCTGCAATAACACAGTAACTGGTGTATTGAAGCACGGCATCGTTATACCAATTAAAAAATTAAATACTAAATACATAATAAATATCGGTGCTATTCCGAGTCCAATCATAAGCAGTCCATATAATGCACAAGCTAGCGCTGTTGTATGCATACGATTACGAAAACCACCCCACGCGGCAATCAATACGCCACCAGCTGCCGCACCAGCACTAAAGGTCATCTCACTAGCAGTAAGTCTCCACATTTCGGCCCCGAAAGAACGAGTTACCATTAAAGGTGTTAAAAAAGCAGCTGGACTTATTAAAATCATGACGATAATTAATAAAACGATTAGCCTTTTAATAAATACATTTTCTTTTAAATAAGAGAATCCTTCTTTAATTCCTTGTAGATTAGATTTTTGCTTATTCTCTGCATTCACATGTCCCTCTACTTGAATGATAAGCATAATACTAATTCCAATCATAGCCGTAATAACATCAATAAAAAATGTTGTTTCAATGCTGGCAATAGAAAGAATCGCCGCACTTGCTGCTGGAGAAAGAAACATAATTAAAGATGTAATACTGCTATTTATTCCATTTACTTTCATAAGATACTCTTTCGGAACGATTTGCGGAATTAATGCATTCACAGCTGGCGTTTGTACTCCTGTTCCAGCTGAACGAATGAGTAACACAATAAAAAGTAACCAAATACTTTTATATCCTGTTAAAAATAAAATTGCTAAAACTAACGTCGCAATCGCTATAATTCCATCCGATAACATAATCATCTTTTTACGGTCATAACGATCAATCCAAACACCTGCAAACAAAGATATCGCAATTTGTGGTAGAAAACCGCAAACAGTTGAAATAGTCAACATCACTCCTGATGATGTTGTAAGGGTGATATACCATATAATCGCGTATTGTACGAGAGAGGAACCGAACAACGAAATAGTTTGAGCGGTCAAAAATAATATAATTTTCGTTTTCCAATTGTTTTCACTCATATGTTTCACACCCCCTTAACTATTCCTGTCTCTATATGAAAGATGCTATCTGCCCAATCAAGATAAAAACTCGCTTCGTGAGATACGAGTATAATGCTGCCCTTAAACTTAATTAGCGCCTTTTGCAAAGCTTCCTTCGCTTCTGCATCTAAATGATTTGTCGGCTCATCTAAAATTAATAAGTTACAAGGTGATAATAATAATCCGCACAGTTTCACCTTCGATTGTTCACCACCACTTAACGTACGAATTTCTTGCGAAACGTGCGTATCCTTCACTCCACACGCAGCTAAATGATGGCGTATTTCCTTCATATTCAGTTTAGGAAACTGTTCTGAAATAATTTGAAGCGGCGTTAAAGAATCATTGCTCCAATTTAAATCTTGCTCATAATATCCAATCTTTATTTGCTCTGAAAAGTGAAACTCTCCAGAAATACTATCAATATTTCCAACGATTGTTTTTAATAAAGTAGATTTTCCTACTCCATTGAAACCTGTAATAACAAGTTTTTGCCTACCCATTACTGAAAAATTCAACTTTGGTAAGAGAGCGAAGTCGTAACCAACTTCAAGGTTATTTACTTCAAGAACTGTCTGAACTGAAATGGGAAGTTCCTGAAAATGAATAGACGGTTTATGAGTAAAACTTGGTGGTGCAATTCTTTCCATACGCTGTAATTGTTTTCTACGACCTTGCGCTATTTTTGAATTCACCCCAGCAATATTTCTACGAATATACTCTTCCGTTTTTTCAATTTTCTTTTGCTGTGCATAATATTGGCGAATATAATCTTTTCGCAAATGCTCCTTTTGTCTTACAAAATCTGAGTATTTGCCGTAATACTTCTTAACTGTTCCGAACTCTACATCACATATGCAAGAAGTTACCTTTTCCAGAAAATCAAAATCATGTGATACGACAATAAACGCTCCTTCAAAATTCATTAAATAATTAGCAAGCCACTCCACATGCTCCTTATCGAGAAAATTCGTCGGTTCATCTAGCAATAAAATATTAGGCTCTTCTAATAAGAGCTTCGCTAAAATTACCTTTGCACGCTGCCCTCCGCTTAATTCACCAATCACACGATTCATCCCAATCACATCAATACCTAAACCGGCTGCCACCTTATTCGTAATACTATCTACTGAATAAAAATCATGAGCCTCGAGCAGTCCTTGAATTTCTGCCGCTTTCAATAGTTGATTTTCATCTCCAGTCATCGCACTTTCTTCATATAACTTGTTCATTCTCTTTTCCATTTCATACAAATCATAAAAGGCTCTCTTTAAATATTGTGAAATGGTGTAACCCTCATCAATTTCTGCGTATTGATCAAGATGTCCAATTTGAATATTAGGTTGCCACTTTATGTCTCCCTTATCAGGAATAATTTCCCCCACCAATATTTTCATTAATGTGCTTTTTCCTGCACCATTCTGTCCAACAATTCCCATATGCTCCCCTTTATGCAAATCAAAAGAAGCATTTTCGTATAATACTTTATCTATAAAACTATGTGATAAACTTTCCACTTTAAGTAAACTCATTTTTATTCCTCTTTTCCTGAAATTAAAAAAAGCAGAGAGATAGCGTCATTCGACACTAGCCCTCTGCTTCGTGGTTTTTCCTATACTACTCCAATTTATAGTAAAGACTCATCGGAATAATATACACAAAGGGCCATAGACAAAGCATTGTCTATGGCCCCTTAATCTATTTTATACACCAGCTGAAAAACCATAACGAAATAAGCATAGATAAACTATACTTTTTTAGAAAAGTTATTCAGCCGATGAATATAGGGGATTTATGCCCCTTGATTAAGCTCCGTACAACGCTTCACCGTATACATTTGTGCGGAGCAAAGTTTTCTAATGAGTTTTACAAATTTTATATAAAGCATATTATGCACCTTCCTTAATACTTAAAAAGGATTTTAGCATACGGTTTTACGAAGCGTCAACATTACTTCCGAATCTTTCAACTACTTGTTTTCAAAATATTGCTTCTGAAACATACACATTCTTATCGCATTATGATAGTTACCATCAACGAAAAACTCATCGATAAGCTCACCTTCTACCATAAACCCAACTTTTTTATAAACATGTACTGCCTTTTCATTTTCCTTATCCACAACTAAATAAATCTTATGCATATTTAGTACGGAAAAAGCGTAATCCATCGCTAAACGCGTCGCATCCACTGCATAACCATATCCTTGATAATTCGGATCAATAATAATTTGGAATTCTGTTCTACGGTGAATATAATCGATTTCTACTAACTCAACTAATCCAACCATTTCATTGTCTTTCTCAACGATAAATCGGCGTTCGCTTTGATCATGTATATGTTTATCATATAAGTCTTGCAGCTCCACAAATGCCTCATACGGCTCTTCAAACCAATACGACATAATATGCGCATTATTATTCAGTTCGTGTACAAACTTTAAATCTTCTCGTTCTAATGGACGTAACTTCAATTCCTGATTCATTTCTATAACCTCCAAGTAAAAGAAACCTCTTCACTTAATTTCTCAATTTTTTTCGATTTCAAACGCCCTAATTTCATTGTAAACTTTCAAGCAACTTGAAGGTCAAGATGTAACAATATTATGCCGAAATTTATAACCAATTAATAAAGAATGTAGACATTTACAATAACTTAACGAAAAAAGAACAGTCTTTTGGCTTTCCAAAAATCTCAGTAAGATAAAATTATAAATATATCATCGTTAAAAATTAAGAAAGGGAGATGAACCTATGAGAATACAATATAGAAAGTATGCATTACCTTTAATCTCGTTAGTCTTATTTACTCTTATTGGTTGTACTAATAATGAGCAAAAAAACGATAAAAACGAGACATATGCTTTTGAGGTTTCCAAAAAACGTGGTGATATTATTGAGAAAAACAATGAAGTTTATAACATAGAAAAATTAGATACTTTCGTAAAAAACTATAATTCAAATAAAGACGATTCCGTTAGAATTACTAAATTTAATACCAAGGACGAGCCAGTTATTATTGATTTAACTGTAAAAAAAGAAAAGGAGTCTACCTCCGTCTATTATGATGTTGACTATACAAAAACAAATGAGAAACATAGTGAAAATCAAGAGATTCAATATTCGAACAATACATGCCAAAAAATCACAAAAGATATTGAAGACAACAAAGTAACTTATAAATTAGAATGTCCTGACACTATTCATTTGATTACAGCCCCCCAATTATAGGATGGATAATTGCAAATAAAAAAGTAGTGCAAACTTATGTCTGCACTACTACTCTTTTCTCAAATCTCTCATATTCGATATGTATAAAGCAATAACTAAAACAAGAATTGCTCCTGCGTATAATAACGTCTCCATCGGTTCCTCATGAGACACAATAATTAATCGAATTAAGGCCGTAATTCCGATATAAATAAAATAACGTAACGGGAAATGATAGTTCGATTTAAAATACTTAATAATTAATGCAATGAACTCGAAGTATAAGAAATAGACGATGATACTTTCAACCAATTTATATGACGTATACTTCTTCGCTGAAAATATGTATTGAATAAAAGTAATCGTCTCATTAATTAAAAAGATAGATAAGACAATGGATAATATAATTAGCGCTATATTTAATATCCACTGTAAAACACTCGCGATAAAATGATCAATATTGAATGATTTCATTTTCTCATTAAACTCCCCTTCGTATAAGTACATATTTATTATAGCAAAATTATAATTGAAGGTGAGTTAAATCATATTTTCGTCCTTTATTAGTGCCGGTGTGTGGGATGTTCATTGTTTTGAGGAGTCTATGAACTGTTGCACTCGATTGAACGTGGAGAAATTCCTTTAACTGCATATTTGTACAAGTCCTACTAATAAGAAGTACATAATCATGTATCGCATCCTCATGTGCTACCTTAGAGATAGCTTTACAATTTGAACAATACCACCCTTTTTTGATTTTCAACATCGGCATTATAGAACAGACCTCACATCGTACGCCGTTTAACAATTCCCCTTTTTTGATTTTAAATTGTTCGAGGATATTTTGCTGTAATGGAGTATGATTCCTTACTATTTGACAAATAAGATCGTCTACATTTTTTATAGTTTTTTTCTTATATTTGCTCTCAAACCATTTTATTTTATGAGGTAAATTTGCACTGTGTATAATTTTATTGGGGAGATTATCGTCTGAAGATTTAATAATAGTTCGTGGATTACTAATAACAACGAGTGATTCAATCGGAAAACGAGAAAACCCATTTAACCTTAACCATTTTCTAAACTGTTCCTCTTGTCTTTTCACTTGTAAAATTGGATTTGGAAACCCTTCTGGATTCCCCTCTGATATTCTAATAAGCTGGTTAAACTTTGAATCAAATAGTAACGTACCTGCTATATTTTTTATTTCGAGGAAAAGAAGAAAATATGCTGAAATGATAATCGTATCAATTTGAAAATGGTGATTTTGATCAGACAACCTTATATCGTGCAAAATACTATATGTTTCTTCTGGCAAAAAACTTAATGGATAATTGATAGCTTGTTCACCTTTGTAACCCGCTTTATGCTTCGCTAAACTTTCTGCAACCATATCCCGTTTCGGATGGTGAGCAGGTAATCTTCTAGATAACGCTTCTAATTGTCGTAAATACATCGGCATTTGTCGTTCTTTCACAATCATTTTTAGCCCTCCTCAAAATATATCAACGATTTTTCAAATATATCTATCATAACTCACAATATATCAACGATTTTTTCAATATATCAACGATTCGACATAGAATATCGACTTACCGACAAAAACCGACACAACATACACCCATAAAATCCTATACACAGTATAGCATCACATCTAAAATCGCACTGTAAGCATAATATGAATCCGCCCATTTAATTACGTCGTTTTCAAAATGAGAAATTTACATTCACCCCATGTAAAAGACCTTTTATAAATATGAACAAATTTTAGGAATTAGTTTATCTTTTTTTAATGTTTTATTTAGAGGCAGTTTATAGTCGGGTATTAACATAAGAAACGTAGCAACTAAGTTCATATATGACGCACTGCTACTATAATCGCTAACCGTACTACTTGAAATCATAAAATAAGGAGACGATAAAACATGAACAAAAAAGCAAAAGCACTATCATCCGTACTGCTCGGATTCACATTAGCATTAACAGGGTGTGCTGGTACTAAAGCTGAAGAAAATCATGGGAAACAAAAACAAGAACAAGTTGCTAAAGAAACAAAAAAGGAAAATAAATTAACTAAAGGGCAAAAAATGGCTAATATTCTTAGCGAGACAAATTGGCAAGGTACACGAGTGTATGACAAAGATAAGAATGACTTAACAAAAGAGAATGCAAACTTCATTGGTCTTGCAAAATATGATGCGAAGTCAGGCAGATATGAATTTTTTGATGCTAAAACAGGTGCAAGTCGTGGCGATAAAGGCACTTTCTTTGTCACAAATGATGGGAAGAAGAGAATATTAATTTCAGAATCAATGAAGTATCAAGCTGTCGTTGACATGACAAAACTAAATAAAAATGTATTTACTTATAAACGAATGGGTAAAGACGCTAACGGTAAAGATGTAGAAGTTTTCGTTGAACATGTCCCATATAAAGAAAAAGAACTTTCTTTCACTGATCCGGACAAGCAGCTGAACACGACTACAGGAGATATTGTTAAAAACGTTGATGGAGATAAAATTTTAGGCGGTACCCTTTGGCACGGAACAAAAGTAGTAGATGAAGCTGGTAATGATGTAACACAGTTTAATTCGAATTTTATAAGTCTAGCAAAATTCGATGACAAGTCTAATAAATATGAGTTCTTCAATAGCGAAACAGGTCAAAGCCGTGGTGACTATGGCTACTTCGATGTTGTACACGAAAATAAAATAAGAGCCCATGTTTCAATTGGAAATAACAAATACGGTGCAGCTCTTGAACTTACTGAACTAAATAAGAATAAATTTACGTATAAAAGAACTGGTAAAGACCAAGCTGGTAAGGATATAACTATATTCGTTGAACATGAAGGTTCTGGTGCAAAAAAAGCGAAATGATTTGAAAATGCTCTTTCAAACTTGGCAATACTGGTGCTATTACTAAAAAAAGGTGTGTGATCAGTATGGAAAAAGAAAATATATTCAAATGGAAACAGTATCAGCCTGATATCATTGTATTAACCGTACGTTGGTACCTGCGGTACAACTTAAGTCTTCGTGATTTAGTGGAAATGATGGAGGAAAGAGGATTATTCTTAGTACATACAACAATTATGCGATGGGTGCATCAATATGGACCAGAATTAAATGAGCGTATTCGAAAACATTTGAAACCAACCAATGATTCTTGGCGTGTGGATGAAACATACATCAAAATCAAAGGAGAGAAAATGTACTTATATCGCGCGATTGATTCTGAAGGAAACACGATTGATTTTTATTTAAGTCGTAAAAGAGATGCGAAGGCTGCCAAACGTTTTCTAAAGAAAGCCTTGGCTTCTGTTCATGCCACAAAACCTCGTTCGATAACTGCTGATGGCGATAAAGCCTATCCTGTTGCAGTACGTGAACTAAAGGAAGAAAAGTGTATACCACACGGTATACCACTTCGTGTAAAAAAATACTTAAACAATATCATTGAGCAAGATCATCGGTTTATCAAAAAACGGATTCGGAATATGCTAGGATTGAAATCATTCCCTACAGCTATAAAAATGATTACTGGAATAGAAGCTATGCATATGATCAAAAAAGGACAAACTCTCCAAGGGGAGAAGTCTGTCCAAAAGCAGATATATCTTATCAATGAACTCTTTGGTTTAACAGCATAAAGTTCCATTCCGTTAGGAATCTTCTATTCTTTTTTCACATTCCACTATTGTTGCACCAGAACCGGGATATCGTCCCATCAACTTCAGCATTCTATAAAACCACAAACAAAAAGAACCATAACCTTGCCAACCTGGCAAAGTTATGGTTCATATCATACAAAATAAAAAAACCACCAAATATGTATTGGTGGAGACGGTGGGAGTCGAACCCACGTCCAAAAATATCGGCACTTAAGCTTCTACGAGTGTAGTCGATATATTAGCATTTCGCGAACTCTTCGGCCTATCGACAGGCTTCCAAGTTGCTAGTCTGGTTGTTCTCTTCCTTTGTCCTCAGACGGCGAACTCCGGCGTAGTCCACTTAGTTTGAGTCCCTTACCCTACCACATGGACGATGGAGGGAGGAACCTTTAGTGCAATTAAGCAGCTAAAGAAAGATTGTTTTGTTTGCCAATTATAGGCTTTGACGTTTTAACGAGGCCGATCCCCTCGACTCGCAACCTAAGCTCGAACTACCCCTGTCGAATCCGTAACGTCCCCATGATAAAAATGGAGCATACGAAGAAAATATCGTGATAGCTACTAAGAGCTGTTTTTCAATGTGCAACAACCTTACATAAGTTATTATAACATACGCGCTCCATTTTACAAATGTAAATATCTGTATTACATCTTTTGGCGATCACGGAACGCGCGTGCAATTTCACGTTTAGCTTCTTTCTCTTTTAAATCGTGACGTTTATCGTATTGCTTCTTACCTTTTGCTAAACCAAGTGCCATCTTTGCAAATCCATTTTTCAAATAAATTCTAAGTGGAACTAATGCGTAACCTGTTTCTTTCGCAGCGCCCGCTAGTTTATCAATTTCTTTTTTATGCAGAAGTAATTTTCTCGTACGAAGTGGATCATGGTTGAAACGATTCCCTTGTTCGTACGTATTAATGTGCATATTATGAACCCATACTTCACCATTATGTACACGTGCAAACGCATCTTTCAAGTTTACGCGTCCAGCGCGAATCGACTTAATTTCCGTTCCTTGAAGGACAAGCCCTGCTTCGTATGTTTCTTCGATGAAATAATCATGAAATGCTTTTTTGTTCTGTGCAATAACCTTACCTGTACCCTTTGGCATATAACGTCCCTCCTCTATTTTTACTATTGTAACAAATGTTAATAAAAAGCGAAAGTGGCTCGCTCAGAATGTGAGATGGATGGAGCTTCTGACCTTGAGGCGCTCTTTGCCTCTCGGGAAGAAGTGAAGCCGCCGAACATTCTAGCCACTGTAGCTGGATTCCATCAAAAAGCGAAAGTGGCTCGCTCAGAATGTGAGATGGATGGAGCTTCTGACCTTGAGGCGCTCTTTGCCTCTCGGGAAGAAGTGAAGCCGCCGAACATTCTAGCCACTGTAGCTGGATTCCATCAAAAAGCGAAAGTGGCTCGCTCAGAATGTGAGATGGATGGAGCTTCTGACCTTGAGGCGCTCTTTGCCTCTCGGGAAGAAGCGAAGCCGCCGAACATTCTAGCCACTGTAGCTGGATTCCATTAAAAGCGAAAGTGGCTCGCTCTCAAGCCACGAAGAAAAAAGAAAACGGCCCCGCTTTTCATCAAAGCGAAGCCACTCTTTTCTTACTTACGCTTTTTCTTTTTCTTCTTGAATCCTGGTACGTTTTCGAAGAATGCTTTTTTCTTCTTACCGTTACCATCTTTTTTTCCCGGCTGGCTAGCAGAAGCGGATGCAGATGCAGATCCTCTTCCTCTTCCTTTTCCTTTACCACCACGGTCAAATTTTCTACCTGTGCCACGTTCACCGCCGCGCTCATTACTGCGCTCGCTACGTCCACCGCGTTTCTTTCTGCCTGTTCTTGGCTGCTCGATAACGACTGGACGATCTTTAAACTTACGGCGAGGTGTGCCTTTCATGCCAACGATTTCAAAGTCGATTGCACGCTCGTCTTTGTTTACGTTAATAACGCGAATTGTAATTTCGTCACCGATGCGGAATACGTTTCCTGTACGTTCTCCGATCATAGCGAAATGTTGCTCGTCATAACGGTAGTAATCATCCGTTAAATAACTAACGTGTACAAGACCTTCAATTGTATTTGGAAGCTCTACGAATAAACCGAAGTTTGTTACAGAGCTAATCATACCGTCATACTCTTCACCGATCTTATCAACCATATACTCTGCTTTTTTCATCTCATCTGTTTCACGCTCTGCTTCAACAGCACGACGTTCCATATTAGAAGAATGCTCTGCAATCTCAGGTAATTTTTCACGCCATTTTGCTTGCGTTTCGTTGTCGACTTTACCGTTAATAATGTATTCACGAATTAATCTATGAACGATTGTATCTGGGTAACGACGAATTGGTGATGTGAAGTGTGTGTAGAACTCAGTTGATAAACCGAAATGTCCTAAACTATCCGCATCGTAACGAGCTTGCTTCATAGAACGAAGCATAACTGTTGAAATAACTACTTCTTCTGGCTGTCCTTGAACCATTTCAAGAATTTGTTGTAGCGCGCGAGGATGCACTTCATTCGCACGTCCTTTTACTGCATATCCGAAGTTCGTTACAAACTCGAAGAAACGCTCAAGCTTATCTTCTTTCGGATCTTCATGGACACGGTACATGAATGGTACGTTCATCCAGTGGAAGTGCTCTGCTACTGTTTCATTCGCAACAAGCATAAATTCTTCAATTAACTTCTCTGATACAGAACGATCGCGCATGACAACGTCTGTCGGTTTTCCTTCTTCATCCACTAATACTTTCGCTTCTTTAAAGTCAAAGTCAATTGCACCACGGCGCATACGTTTTTCACGTAAAATTTGTGCCAATTGACCCATCTCTTTAAACATCGGTACGAGCGGCTCATAACGCTTAATTAACTCTTCGTCCTCATCTTCTAAAATGCTTCTTACGTCAGCATAAGTCATACGCTCTGTTGTTTTAATCACACTTTGGAAAATCTCGTGTTTAACAACATCACCTAAGTTGTTGATTTCCATTTCACAAGATAATGTCAGACGGTCTACTTTCGGATTTAATGAACAAATACCGTTAGATAGACGGTGTGGAATCATC
This sequence comes from Bacillus sp. CPT56D-587-MTF, assembly GCF_058792335.1. Taxonomy (NCBI): domain Bacteria; kingdom Bacillati; phylum Bacillota; class Bacilli; order Caryophanales; family Bacillaceae; genus Bacillus; species Bacillus sp. CPT56D-587-MTF. The sequence goes on from NZ_JBYTEF010000001.1 coordinate 4,737,515, forward strand.
GGAATTACACGGTCAACAAGATACACACTCGTCGCTCTTTCCGCTGCTTCTACATCAATCGGAGAACCTTCTTGAACGTAATGACTTACATCCGCAATGTGAACGCCTAGCTTGTAGTTACCGTTCTCAAGCTTCGTTACTGTAACAGCATCATCTAAATCTTTTGCGTCTGCACCGTCAATCGTTACGATCATTTGGTCACGTAGATCACGGCGATCTTTTAAATCTTCTTCTGAAATCGTTTCTGGTACACTGTTTGCATGTTCCATCACTTCTTCAGGGAACGCTAAAGGCAAGTGATGTTTATGAATGACAGATAAAATATCTACTCCTGGATCATTTTTATGACCTAGAATTTGAATAACTTCACCTTCTGCACTTAAACGATTCTCTGGATAGCTCGTAATTTTCACAACTACTTTATGACCTTCTACAGCGCCCATAGATGCACTTTTCAATACGAAAATGTCACTTGTCCAGCGCTTATTGTCAGGTATAACGAACCCAAAGTTTTTCGATTCTGTATATGTACCAACTAACTCTTTCGTTCCGCGTTCTAAAATGCGTACAATTGAACCTTCTTGACGCGAACCACTCGATTGGGAACTAAGGCGTGCTAATACTGTATCGCCATGAAGCGCACCGTTTAATTCTGTAGGCGGTATGAAAAGGTCATCGTCTCCCGTTTTCTTCTCATCTGGTACAACGAATGCAAAACCACGTGCATGTCCAATTAACTTACCGCGTATTAAATTCATCTTTTCAGGAAGACCGTAACGGTTGCTACGAGTACGAATAACAAGTCCCTTCTCTTCCATCGTTACAAGTGCCTTTACGAAATCTTTAAAGCCCTCAGAACCTTCAATTCCAAATGCCTCTTCTAACTCTTGTATCGTTAGCGGTTTATACGCTTCTTCTCTCATAAATAATAACAACTTATCAATATGTTCTTGTATGATTTCTTCCAAGCAAAAATACCTCCTTTAAAACCTTATATTATTTAGTGTATCCGAAAGATAGGGGATGTATAAAGTGAAACTTCAATACTCCCCTTATGATTTTTACAGTTTTCACAAAAAATTCCTTATGAAAAAAAGAGGCAACTAGATCTTACCAATCTAGTTGCTCCAAGAAGTTATATACATCCTCATGTAGCTCGTCACGTTGTTTATCAAGTGTAATGACATGCGTAGAGTCTTCGTACCATTTAATGTCTTTTAACGTAGATTCTACACCGTTATAAATAATGTTAGCACTATCTGTATTAATCATTTCGTCATGACGTGCTTGTACAACAAATGTTGGCGCATAAATCATATCCACATTGTTACGTACGTCAGCAATTAATTGTTGTAATGCTTTTAATGTATTCATCGGTGTCTTTTGGAATTCCAACATTTCTTGTTCAATTTGTTCTGGTGATTTTTGCTCACGTTTTTTATATTCGCGGGCATATGCCAATATACCTTGGTACATCGTTTCTTCGCTCTTAATATACATCGGTGCACACATTGGTACTACACCTAAAACCGGTACTGTATAACCCAATTTTAAAGAAAATACGCCGCCAAGTGACAATCCAACAACAGCAATTTTCTCAAAACCTTTATCTTTTAAAAGCTGATATGCCTCCGTTACATCTTGCCACCAATCTGTAGGACCTGTATGAACAAGCTCTTCTGGTGGTACACCGTGCCCTTTATAAATTGGCGCATGACAAGTGTAGCCTTTCTTTTCTAAGAAACGCCCTAACATACGTACATCAGCTGAGTTCCCTGTGAATCCATGTAGTAATAAAACAGCGCGGTCTCCACCCTCAAATGTAAATGGTTTCGGAGATGCTAATTTCATCATGTACTTCTCCTCTTTCTCTTCTGTAATCTAGTCGTATTCTTTCTATATCTTAGTGTACCATATTTATATTTCTATAATCTAATTAGAAACATCTTTCAAATGGCAAAACAAAAAAAGAAGAACCATTAGTACATTTTACTAACGCTTCTTCTTTCAATTCTATAAGTTCAAGTACGTAACACCAATTGTTAATGCGAAGAACAATACAGCTAAAACAATTGTAATGCGGTTTAATACCGCTTCAATCCCACGTGCTTTTTGCTTACCAAATAATTGCTCTGCACCGCCTGAAATTGCACCTGAAAGGCCTGAGCTATTACTAGACTGCATAAGTACCATAACAATCATTAAAATCGATACAATAATAAGTAAAACTGATAATAACGTATGCACTTGGCGTACCTCCTACAAAGATTCAGTTATTGTAACTGTAGCATAAATTCTATAGAAAAGCGAGAGCTATAGAGGCGCTCTCGCTTTTCTTCTATTACATAAACATCATCGCAAATAACGGTCCAAGTAAACATGTCAAAATTGCTGTTAATGTCATTGTTACCGATCCAATAACACCTTCATGTTCGTTATTTTTCATCGCTCTCATAACACCCATAATATGAGAAGCACATCCAAATCCGATACCTTTACCAACTGAGTTTGTAACACGACTCCATTTTAATAAAAGGGGTCCTGTAATCGTTCCAGTAATACCTGCAATAACAACGAAAGCTGCTGTTAAGGAAGGTACACCACCGACTTGCTCTGAAACACTCATCGCAACTGGCATTGTCACCGATTTTGGTAAAGACGATAAGATTAAGCTTTTATCCGTTCCCATAAGTGAAGCAATCGCAAAATCACTAGCGATTGCAACTGTTGTACCTACCAATACGCCACCAGCAATCGGTACAACATATTTTTGCAGAACATGACGTTGTTTATAAAGAGGAATTGCAAATGCTACAACACCGGGTCCAAGTAGCTTTGCAATCCAGCCACCACCACTTTCCATATAATGTTGATATGGTATATCAAGCACGATAAATAGGAAAGCCATTAATCCAGTTGCTACAAGCATTGGAATGGTGAATGGTGTTGGAAATAATTTATAGATTTTTTTAGATAATTGATATAATAGCACCGTAAAAAGAACCCAACCGACTCCGATTAATATTTGGCTCATCGCGACTCTCTTTCCTTCCTATTCGCAAGATATTGTCCTGTATGTCCTGCGACAATAATAATTAAAAATGTACTCGCTACAACTGTAATGAAAAGAGAAATTCCTTTACTCATAAAAAAAGCACCGTAATTCATTAGGCCAAGCGTTGGCGGAATTAATAAAAACGGCATAATAGCAACGAGTGTTTCTGCTCCTAAATCGAACCATTTCACTGGAAGAACTTTTAGGCTAAGTAAAACAAGTAAGAGGAACATTCCAATCAAACTTCCTGGAATCGGAATATTTAACATTTCTTGCACCCAAGTTCCAACCATATAAAACACGTAAAGAGCAGCAATTTGGACAAGAATCTTTGTAAATTTCATGTTCATCATCCCTCATGTTTATACGATCTTCTGTTAATATCTTTATCATAGTATAAATTGTAAAAAGCTGCAATTTATCAACTTGACAGCAAAAACAGCCTATGTTATACGCTTACAACCTTGATACGACTGCATTTCTAAACGAAAATTACGTCAAAAACCTTGACCTAATATAAAAAGTTTTTATTTTCTGAATTTAGAAGACTATTATTTCAATAAAATAATCTTTTTATTCTTAAACTTACATATATATAAAGTGAAACTTTAATCAATGAGATTCCCCTCATCCTTATTGATTATTAGCCCTCACCAAGCTGGTTTGTACGGGATAAACAAGATAGGTGGTGAACATATGCCCAAAAAAGTTCTCATTTTTTGTGATCCTGGGATTGATGATACGATGGCTCTCCTCTTAGCATTCTTTATCGATGAAATAGAAATCGTCGGTATCGTTGCTGATTACGGCAATGTTCCAAAAAAAATGGCCGTAGAAAATGCTCATTTTTTTAATAACGAAACAAAGAATAGAAATATCAAGATATTCGGTGGTTCAGAACGTCCCCTTACTGGTGCCCCACCTGCGTTTTTTACGGATGTACATGGAAAACAGGGGCTCGGTCCAATTATTCCAAAGGTGAATGTGACTAACGGAGAAATGGAGAATTTTTTTGAAGTTATTCCTCTTATTGAACAGTATAAGGATGAATTAATTATTGTGAGTTTAGGAAGACTTACCTCCCTAGCAATTTTGTTTATCATGTGCAAACAGTTGATGAAACAAATTAAATCTTACTACGTAATGGGCGGTGCCTTTTTACATCCTGGTAATGTTACCCCTATTTCCGAAGCAAACTTTTATGGCGATCCTACTGCCGCTAATATAGTCCTTCAATCCGCAGTTAACATGTACATATACCCATTAAACGTCACTCAATACTCCATCATTACACCAGAAATGGCAGAATACATTGAGGCAAAAGGAAAAGCTCCACTTGTCAAACCGTTATTTGATCATTATTACTACGGATATTATAAAGACACCCTACCACATTTAAAGGGGAGCCCCTTCCATGACACAATACCAATACTCGCTTTACTTGATAACTCTATGTTTACCTATCACAAATCACCTATCGTTGTCATGACAGAATCTTATGCACAGGGGGCAAGCATTGGAGAATTTCGCTCTTTAGGAGAATCTAAACCATTTATTGATTGGCCGAGTCATCAAATAGCAATTGATTTTGATTATAACCGCTTCTTCAAACATTTCATGTCACTTATGACGGGTGAACAATTTTAGCATAAAAAAACAGACCGTGATTTCTCACGGTCTGTCCAGGCTGTGGAGAAAGTCTTCTCCACAGCCTGTTTTTGTGTCTGAACCTCTTTTTATGTGTCAACACTGATAAAAAAGAGGAAAAGGAGAGATTTTTTATGATGGGTGCTTTAAAAAATCATCGTGATGAGCGTGTATCTGTTTCTGTAGAAGAGTTGGTTCCACAAGATCATTTCCTTCGTGCAATTGAAGCGACAATTAGTTTTGATTTTATTGAAGAGAAGTTACGCCCTTATTACTGTGAAAACAATGGACGCCCGTCCATTCATCCTATTGTTTTATTTAAGATGATGTTTATTGGATATTTTTACGGTATTCGTTCTGAGCGTCAATTGGAAAAGGAAATTAAAACGAATATTGCCTACCGTTGGTTTTTAGGGTTTTCTCTATCGGATACTATTCCGGATCACTCTACAATCAGTTGGAATCGTCGTACTCGTTTTATTCATACAAATATTTTCGAAGAAATTTTTGATGAGATTGTGAGACAAGCGACGGAGCACCGGATGGTAGGAGGACGTGCACTGATGACAGATTCTACACATATTAAGGCCAATGCCAATAAAAATAAATTTGTACATAAATATAAAAAAGAAAAAGCAAAGTTTTATATAGACGAGCTAGAAGCTGCGGTAATCGAAGATCGTGAGGTACATGGAAAAAAGAATTAAAACCTAGAAAGGAAAGTGATACCCCTACCAAAAAAACTCGTATAAGTACAACGGATCCAGATAGTGGATTTTTAATGAGAGATGGAAAACCAAATGGTTTTCATTTCTTGGATCATCGTACGACTGATGCGAAGTACAATATTATTACAGATACCTATGTAACGGCTGGAAATATGGCAGATTCCGAGCCGTATTTAGCACGCCTCCAAGCTCAGATTGATAAATTCGACTTCAAAGTAGAAGCTGTTGCCCTTGATGCTGGCTATTTTACAGGATATATCTGTAAGAAACTATCAGAACGGAATATATTTATGGTGATGGGGTATCGCCGATTTGGAAAACGGAATAAAGAAGTACCGAAAAGCCAATTTAAATATGTAGAAGAAATGAATGTTTTCGCTTGTCCGATGGGATGTATTCTAGAATATGTAACAACTGATCGTGAAGGATACCGTCAATACAAATCGAATCCAGAAGACTGCGCTGTTTGTCCGTTACGTGAGGTGTGCTTTTCAAAGAAACAAAAACAAAAAGTTATCACTCATCATGTGTGGGAGAAATATAAGGATATTGCTAGAAAAAACAAGCTAACAGCTACAGGGAAAAGGTTGTATAAAGTACGCTGTTCCACTATAGAGCGAAGCTTTGCAGACGCCAAAGAACTACATGGCTACCGCTATGCCCGGTTTCGAGGGCTGAAGTCTGTCCAAATGCAAGCTTATCTCACCGCAGCTTGTCAAAACATGAAAAAAATAGCCCTCCACCTGACCAAAAAGGGTCAGGTGGAGGGCTATTTTTTAAAATTCTATTATTTTATGTTGTTTTTATTCGCTAAAATCAAAAAAGATTCCAGAGTGTTGGGAACCCTAAAGGGTTTCCCAACACTCTGAACAGACCGTGATTTCTCACGGTCTGTCGTTTATTTTCTACAATTATCGTTTGATGTTATAGAAAGATTTGATACCATCGTAAACAGCTACTTCGCCTAGCTCGTCTTCGATGCGTAATAATTGGTTGTACTTAGCAATACGGTCAGTACGGCTCATAGAACCAGTTTTGATTTGGCCAGCGTTAGTTGCAACTGCGATGTCAGCGATTGTAGCATCTTCAGTTTCACCAGAACGGTGAGATACAACTGCTGTGTAACCAGCACGTTTAGCCATTTCGATAGCTTCGAAAGTCTCAGTTAAAGTACCGATTTGGTTAACTTTAATTAAGATTGAGTTAGAGATACCTTTTTCGATACCTTCAGCAAGTTTTTGAGTGTTAGTTACGAATAAATCGTCACCAACTAATTGTACTTTATCACCGATACGCTCAGTTAATAATTTGTGACCATCCCAGTCGTTTTCGTCTAAACCATCTTCGATAGAGATGATTGGGAAGTCTTTGCAAAGCTCTTCATAGAAATCAACCATTTCTGCAGAAGTTAAGCCAGTACGGCCTTCGCCTGCAAGGTCATATTTACCAGTTTCTTTGTTGTAGAACTCAGAAGAAGCAACGTCCATTCCTAAGAATACGTTCTCGCCAGCTTTGTAACCAGCTTTTTCGATAGCTTCGATGATTACTTCTAGAGCTTCACGGTTAGAACCAAGGTTTGGAGCGAATCCACCTTCGTCACCTACTGCAGTGTTAAGACCTTTGTCATGTAATACAGCTTTAAGTGCATGGAATACTTCAGCACCCATACGGATTGATTCTTTGAATGTTGGAGCACCAACTGGTAAGATCATGAACTCTTGGAAGTCAACGTTGTTATCAGCGTGAGAACCACCGTTGATGATGTTCATCATTGGAGTTGGTAATTGTTTTGCATTGAATCCACCAAGGTAACGGTATAATGGAAGACCTACGAAGTCAGCTGCTGCGTGAGCTACTGCCATAGATACACCAAGGATAGCGTTAGCGCCTAGTTTACCTTTGTTTGGAGTGCCATCTAATTCGATCATAGCACGGTCGATACCAGCTTGGTCAGTTACATCGAAACCTTCGATTTCTGGAGCGATAATTTCGTTAACGTTGTTTACTGCGTTAATAACACCTTTACCAAGGTAACGAGATTTGTCACCGTCACGTAATTCTACTGCTTCGTGTTCACCAGTAGATGCACCACTTGGTACGATAGCGCGTCCGAAAGCGCCGCTTTCTGTATAAACTTCTACTTCTACAGTTGGGTTACCACGAGAGTCAAGGACTTCGCGAGCATAAACATCAATAATTGTTGGCATAATAAATTCTCTCCTTTTTATATAAGCAAATTATTTAATAATTGTTTTACCTGTCATTTCTTTCGGTTGTTCCACATTTAAAAGTGTAAGCATTGTTGGAGCGATATCACCTAAGATACCATCTTCACGTAATTCTACGTCGTTCTTAGTAACGATGAAAGGAACCGGGTTAGTTGTATGAGCTGTCATTGGCTCTCCTTCAGAAGTTAATTCTTCATCCGCATTACCATGGTCAGCAGTAATAAGTGCTACACCATCTTTTGCAAGAATCGCTTCTACAACTTTTCCTAAACATTCGTCAGTTGCTTCTACTGCTTTAATTGTTGGTTCCATCATCCCAGAATGGCCAACCATATCACAGTTCGCAAAGTTAAGAATGATAACATCATGTTTATCATTTTCGATTTCATTTACTAAAGCGTCCGTTACTTCGTAAATGCTCATTTCAGGTTTCAAGTCATACGTTGCAACCTTTGGTGAGTTAATTAAGATACGCTCTTCTCCTGGGAATTCAGCCTCACGACCACCGCTAAAGAAGAATGTAACGTGCGGATACTTTTCAGTTTCCGCGATGCGAAGTTGCTTTAATCCCGCTTGCGCAACAACTTCACCTAAAGTGTTATCAAGGTTCATTGGCTTGAATGCCACGTAACCATCTACAGTTTCACTAAAGTGTGTCATACATACGAATTCTGGAATGTGAGTTACTTTTTCACCACGATCGAACTCACGGAAGTCTTCGTTTGTAAATACACGAGCAATTTGAATTGCACGGTCTGGACGGAAGTTATAGAAGATAACTGCATCATCATCATTGATTGTTGCAACTGGCGTGTTATCTTCGTTAACAATTACAGACGGCAATACGAATTCATCATAGATACCGTTCGCATAAGAGTCTTCTACACACTCTTCTGCTGATTTATAAGTAGGGCCTTCACCATTTACCATAGCACGGTAACATTTTTCTACGCGATCCCAACGCTTGTCACGGTCCATGGAGTAATAACGACCAGAGATAGTCGCGAATTGTCCTACTCCTGTTTCTTTAATTACTTCATTTGTTGCATCGATATAGCTTTGTGCTGTTTTTGGTCCAACATCGCGGCCATCTAAGAATGCATGAATGTATACTTTCTCAACGCCTTCTTTAGCTGCTAAGCGAAGAAGAGCAAACATGTGATTCATGTGACTGTGCACACCACCGTCAGAAAGTAAACCGAATAAATGAAGTGCAGTACCTTTTTCTTTTACGCTTTTAATTGCACTTTGGAACGTTTCGTTCTTATCGAACTCACCTTCACGAATTGCAACGTTAACGCGTGTTAAGCTTTGATATACAATGCGGCCAGCACCGATATTTAAGTGACCAACCTCAGAGTTACCCATTTGACCTTCTGGAAGACCTACTGCCTCGCCACAAGCTGTAAGCGTTGTGTGAGGGAATTTATTCCAGTAACCATCAAAATTAGGTTTCTTAGCTTGTGCTACAGCATTCCCGTAAGTTTCTTCACGAAGTCCGAAACCGTCAAGAATGATTAAAGCTGTTGGCTTTCTCATTTTACCGCCCCCAGAAGACCTAAGAACGAAGCTGGCTCTAAGCTAGCACCGCCAACTAAAGCGCCGTCGATGTCAGATTGTGCCATATACTCTTTAATGTTTTCTGGTTTTACGCTACCGCCGTATTGGATACGAACAGCTTCTGCAGCTTCTGGAGAAACAGCTTCTGCAACAACTTTACGGATGTGCGCACATACTTCGTTTGCATCTGCAGAAGAAGAAGATTTACCTGTACCGATAGCCCAGATTGGCTCATAAGCGATAACAGTTGCTTTAACTTGCTCTTCTGTTAAACCTGCAAGTGCTTTTGTCACTTGACCTGCTACTAGATCAAATGTTTTTCCGCTTTCGCGCTCTTCTAAAGTCTCACCACAACATACGATTGGTGTTAAACCATGTTCAAATGCTGCGATAGTCTTTTTGTTTACTGACTCATCTGTTTCAGCAAACATTTCACGACGCTCAGAGTGGCCAAGTACTACATAGCCAACTTTTAAGTCGCTAAGTGCTACTGGGCTAATTTCGCCAGTGAATGCACCATTTTTTTCGAAGTGCATGTTTTGTGCACCTACTTGTAAGTCAGTTCCTTCAGTTGCTGCTACAAGGCGCTCTAAGAATAGAGCTGGAGAGCAAACTACTGCATCAACAGCTGAAGCTGCTGGGATTTGACCTTTAACTTCCTCTACGAAACTAACTGCTTCTGATAGAGTTTTATTCATTTTCCAGTTACCTGCGATAATTGGTTTACGCATGCTTTGCACCGTCCTTTTTCTTTGGCTGCTACTTATTTGTCGTTAAGACAAACTACACCTGGAAGCTCTTTACCTTCCATGAATTCTAATGACGCACCGCCGCCAGTAGAAATGTGGCTCATTTTATCAGCCATACCGAATTTTTCAACAGCTGCTGCAGAGTCACCACCGCCGATAACAGAGTATGTATCTTCTGCATCTGCTAATGCTTGTCCTACTGCTTTTGTACCTTCTGCGAATGGAGTCATTTCGAATACACCCATTGGTCCATTCCATACAACAAGCTTAGAATTTTTAATTACATCTGCATAAATTTCACGTGTTTTAGGACCGATGTCCACGCCTTCCCAGTTAGAAGGGATAGAGTCGATACCAACGATTTTAGTTGTTGCAGTTTCAGAGAATTCCTCAGTGATTACAACATCAACTGGCATGTAGAAGTTTACGCCTTTTTCTTTTGCAAGTTGCATAAATTCTTTAGCTAGTTCGATCTTGTCGTCTTCACATAGAGATAGACCAATTTCATGACCTAAAGCTTTAACGAATGTGTAAGCAAGTCCACCACCGATGATTAAGTTATCTACTTTGTCTAATAGATGACGAATTACACCGATTTTATCTTTTACTTTCGCACCACCGATAATAGCTGTAAATGGACGTTCTGGGTTAGAAAGTGCTTTACCAAGTACATCTAACTCTTTTTCCATTAATAGACCAGATACTGCTGGTAGGTAGTCTGCGATACCTGCTGTAGAAGCGTGAGCACGGTGAGCTGCACCGAATGCATCGTTTACGAAGATGTCAGCAAGTGCTGCAAATTCTTTCGCAAGTTCTGCATCGTTCTTTTCTTCGCCCGCATAGAAACGTACGTTTTCAAGAACTAATACGTCGCCTTCGTTCATTGCTGCAACCATTTCTTGTGCAACTGGTCCGAATGCTTCGTCCGCTTTTTTAACGTCTTTACCAAGAAGCTCACCTAAACGTGCTGCTACTGGAGTTAAACGCATTTCTTCTACTACTTGACCTTTTGGACGGCCTAAGTGACTTGCTAAAATAACTTTCGCACCTTGCTCTACTAAATATTGAATTGTAGGAAGAGCTGCACGGATACGAGTTTCATCTGTAATTTTGCCTTCTTTCATAGGTACGTTGAAATCAACGCGGCAAAATACACGCTTACCTTTTAAATCTACGTCACGAATTGATTTTTTGTTCATTGGATTTCCCTCCGACTACTAGTTAGGATTGACAAAACCCACTCAAAAGCTTAACACATTTGCTTTTAAAACGAAAGAAGAGAGAGAGGGAACAAACCCTCTCCCTCGTTTTGTCATTGATAACTTATATAATTAAGAATTAAAGACCTTTTGAAGTCATGTAAGCTGCTAGGTCTACTACGCGGTTAGAGTAACCAGTTTCGTTATCGTACCAAGAAAGTACTTTAACCATGTTACCTTCCATTACCATTGTAGATAATGCATCGATTGTAGAAGAAGCTGTACATCCGTTATAGTCGATAGATACTAATGGCTCTTCGCTGTATCCAAGGATACCTTTTAATTCGCCTTCAGCTGCTGCTTTGAATGCTGCATTTACTTCTTCAACTGTTACTTCTTTGTCAAGTTCAACAACTAGGTCAACTAGAGAAACGTTAGCAGTTGGAACACGTACAGCGCCACCGTTTAATTTACCTTTAAGTTCTGGTAATACTAATGCTACAGCTTTAGCTGCACCAGTAGATGTTGGGATCATGTTTTCAGCTGCTGCACGAGCACGACGTAAATCTTTGTGTGGTAAGTCTAAGATTTGTTGGTCGTTAGTGTAAGAGTGAATTGTTGTCATCATTCCGCGTTTTACGCCGAATTTTTCGTTTAATACTTTAGCGAATGGAGCTAGACAGTTTGTAGTACAAGAAGCGTTAGATACTACGTTGTGGTTAGCTGCATCGTATTGTTCGTGGTTAACACCCATAACTACAGTGATATCTTCGTCAGAAGCTGGAGCTGAGATGATAACTTTCTTAACTGATCCACCTAAGTGTTTCTCAGCGTCTGATTTTTTAGTGAAACGGCCAGTAGATTCTACTACTACTTCTACTCCGTAGTCGCTCCATGGTAATTGAGCTGGGTCACGCTCAGCGATAACTTTAATTTCTTTACCGTTAACAACGATGCTGTTTTCGTTAGCAGATACTTCTGCATTTAAAGTTCCGTGAACTGTGTCATATTTTAAAAGGTGAGCTAATGTTTTAGCATCTGTTAAGTCGTTGATTGCTACTACTTCTACCTCAGAGTTGTTAAGAGCTGCGCGGAATACGTTACGTCCGATACGTCCAAATCCATTAATACCAATTTTAGTCATTTGAATTTCCTCCTTGGGGGATTATATTAAAGGGTAAAACCCTTTGTTAAATGTTTTGCTGCACCTTCATCTGTAATTAGAATTGAAGTGTGCCCTTGTTTAATTACAGCCTGTATTGCTTTTGCCTTTGAAGAACCTCCAGCGACTGCAACAACGTGAGATACATTTTGTAAATCCTCTAGTTGCATACCAACTGTTCTTACTTTATGAACAACATTTCCTTCTTCATTAAAGTAGTAACCGAAAGCTTCGCCAACTGCTTCGCTTGCCTGAATCTTTAACCAATCTGCTTCTGAAGTACTTCTGCGACGTGCCATTGTTAACGCATCACCTATTCCATGAATGACGATATTGGAAGATCGAATCAACTCAAGAACTTCTTTCACGGAAGGCTCTGTCACAATAGACGCATATGCTTCGCTACTAACATGGTCTGGAACATACAATAAGCGATAATTACTCATCGTATTTTGCGCCATCTTGGCACAAATGGTATTGGCTTCTAATTCGACGCCTTCTCCAATTCCACCACGTGCTGGGACAAATAGCATATGTAAATCTTTGCAATCAAGTTGCATCATGTCCGCAGCAGCAGCTAGCGTAGTTCCTCCAGCCACAGCAACGATATTATTCGCTGTCAGACGGTCTTTTATACAAGTCACACAAGCACGGCCCATCTCCAGTTTGACCCAAGGTGATTCATCACTATCACCAGGGACAACGAAAACTTCATCCAAGTCTAATGTTTCCTTAAGTTGCTTTTCTAAAACCTTTAACCCGGAAATTTCTTTCATAAAGTCTTCCAAAGCAAGAACTAAAGCTGTTCCTTCTTCTGTCAAAGTCATTCCAGAAGAAGCGACGTGAACTAAGTTTTGTTCTTTCAAAACTTGAACTTCACTTCGCAATACTCGTTCTGTCATACCGAGACTTGCTGATAAGTTTCTTCTTCCAATCGGCTGCATGAGCCTAATGTATTGAAGAATTTGCATTCTCGTTTGCATAACAGGTAGCAGATCAGGTAATAATTTTTTTGTGTTCTGAATCCATGAGCGCATATCTTTTCTCCTCACTACATCGGTTCATTTTTCCTTCGTGGTCACTTTACGTCCCGTAGTGACATTTTGTGTCCCACATAGGTTAAAAAAATAATCCCTGCTACGTGTATTATTGTAACAGGAGATAGAAACTTATTCAACTCTTAACTGCATTCTTTATATAGTTTATTATGACACCTTTGTGAATGTTACCATATTCTACTTGTTTTCCGTCCATTTCTACAACCGGAATCATTAAGTGATATTTTTCTAAAAGGTCATTATCTTCATATATATCTATTTCCTCGATTTGAAAAGAATATTCACATTGTACTTCCTGTAAAACTTGTTTCGCCTTCACGCAAAGGCCACAATCTTTTTTAGTATACAGTACAACTTTCATCTTCTTCACCTATCCGATCGTTTTTCGTAATGACGAAGCTGGGATATGCATTTGTTCTCTATACTTCGCCACTGTTCTTCGAGAAATAACAATTTCATGCTCTTCTTCTAATAATTTTGAAATCTTTTGATCTGAAAGTGGCTTTTTCTTATCCTCTGCCCCAATTAGCGTTTGAATAAATTGTTTTACACGTTTTGTAGAAACTGCTTCATCTTCAGTCGTCGAAACGGCATTGCTAAAGAACGATTTCATCTCAAATAAACCGTGTGGTGTTTGCACATATTTATTTCGCGTCGCACGACTAATTGTCGATTCATGCACACTTAACTCTTCCGCTACCTCTTTTAAAGCGAGAGGTCTTAAATACTCTGGACCTTTCCAGAAGAAATCACGTTGTTTTTCCATAATAATAGTCATTACTTGCAGCAGCGTCTGTTTTCTCTGCTTCAAACTGCGCATAATCCACTGCACATGCTGATACTTTTCTGATACGTAAGATGCTACTTCACTTTCACTATTATTAAGAAGCGCACTATATTCAGAATGAATTTCAATTCTCGGCATATTTCTCTCATTCATTTGTAAAACGAGGCGATCGCCATCTTTTTTCACCGCCATATCAGGCACAATATAAAGTGGTTTATCTGAAGAAAACGCAAGACCTGGTTTTGGTTGTAATGACGTTATACAATTTACCGCACTCTGTAATTCCTCATTACTACATTTCAACACTTGAACGAGCTTTCGCCAATCTTTCTTCACAAAATAAGCGAAATGATCTTCTACAACCTCTTCTGCTAATCCATTCCGCCTTTGTAAGCGCTTCAATTGCAAAGTTAAACATTCCTGAATATTACGCGCCCCTACCCCTGCTGGTTCCAGTGATTGGACAAGCTCTACAGAGCGGTCGACTACATGAATGGGCGCAGAAAGGAGCTCTGCTAACTCTTCATTCGTTTCTTGTAAATATCCATTTCCATCCATGTTCATAATAATGAAAGAAGCTACTTTTCGCTCTTCTTCATCTATTTTATAATACTGTATTTGATTTAATAAATGTTGCTGAATCGTTGTAGAATCCACACTGTAGATCTCCATCTGATTCTCGACTTGTTTGCTGGTACTTTTACTGTTGTTAGAGCTCTTTTTCTTCTCCCTCTCAAAACCACCTAACTCAATAAGGGGATTCTCTAACGATTGCTCATACAAAAACTCCGATAATTCTTGTACATTATACTGGAGCATTGTAATCGCTTGCCTTAACTCTTGTGTCATTGCCAAACGTAAGCTTTGTTCTTGTAAAAGACTTGCCTTCAAACTAATCTCCCCCTTGTTTCTATTGTACAATAAGTTTGGTAAAAGGAGAATCCTCACGCAGACACCCATTCCAAAATATTATTAATTTATATGTATTAATGAGATTTACAACTTACAACCTAAATTTGAATAATATTGAAAGAAAATAATAAACTCAATTATTTGTTACCACATACTAATAGTAACCCTTAATTTTATATATAACAACATTAAATTTATCTCTGTTCAATTCCAAAATAAAAAGAGCAGTTTAGGTATAGTGACACTTCACTATGCCTAACTACTCTTTTACGATACTTAATTAAGAAAGAAACCTCTTATTTAAAGCTAAGGAACTTTGATTCCTAATTACATAGGAATCATAGAGATAATCGTTCGATTCACTAGACGCTCCTTGAATTCCTCTCATCTCTTCCACAGACAACTCAACTATTTTTTTCACGCTTCTCTCGTTATTACTATCCATCATTTTTTGTTTTCTTTTCGAAAAAAATCCCATAATTTATTCCCCCCTGCAATTAATTATTTTTTAACAATTGAATGAATTTAAGGCTCTTACCACTTCTTAATACACCTTTCGGATAGACCTTCGCTGCAAACATAGCAATTAAGCTAATGCTAGCCAGTAATACAACCATAGATGTAATAATTTCTAAACTCCCAACGGATCCATTAATAATCCTAACTACCATACTAATTGGGGCTGTAAACGGAACATATGATGTCACCCTTGATACTAGCCCTTCAGGGTTATCAAGTACTACTAATAACTCCACCACTAAGCTTCCCATCAATATAAGAGTAATCGGCATCGTTGTTCCGGATAATTCTTCTGGCCTGCTTACCATAGAACCAAACACTGCGAAAAGTGCCGCATAAACGAAGTAACCGAGAACAAAATATAACAAGAAATATGCAGCATGCTCACCTGTAATCATATTTACATCAATATTCACTCCAAAAAACGAATCCGATACCTTAAAAATTCCAGATTTAATATATAGCGCCATACTAAGGAAGAAAATAAATAACTGTGTCAAACTAGCAAGACCGACTCCTAATATCTTCCCAAAGACCATGTGAACAGGCGACACCTTCGTTACCATCACTTCCATAACACGCGACGCCTTCTCTGACGCTACCGCTGTAGCAATCGCATTTCCATACGAAGTAATTGCTAAGTACATAATCGCCACTAATAAATACACCAGTAAGAATGAGCTTGTTTCTTCGTTATTTAAGTTTTGCTTTTTCGCTTGCACGTTCATCGTCAGTGATTTCACAGCCTCTTCTGATAACTGTTGTTTAACTACCGCACTTTGAAAATACTGATTTTGTACAAATACCTGCGCACTTTGAATCAACTTAGGATTATCCACCTTCATAAAGTAATCTAATACTGGTTCAGCACCCGCACCCTCTTTTAATATAAAGAGCGCTTCGACTTTCTTATCTAACAAATCTTGCTTATATTGATTTAATTTTGTTTTATCACCTAAAGACCAATCCCATTCTGGAAGAGCTTTACTAAGATTAGATTGATCCAAAGTAACATTAGGTGCTTCGGAAATAAATACAACTTTTGCTTTTTCTTTCTCTCCAGAAAACTTTTGTACTAAAGTTGGAAAGGAGAATAAGAATATCCCTCCCCCTATTAATAACAATGTCATCCCAATAAATATTTTCGCCCTCACACGATCCCAATACGTTTGCCCTAAAACAATCCAGAAATTCCTCATTACTTATGCACCCGCCTTTTCAACAAAGATTTGATGTAAAGAAGGTTCTTTAATAGAAACATCTCGGATATATTGTTTAGTTTTAATGTCTTCAAGCAGCGAAAATGCATCCTCTCCATCATTAACTTTAATCATGAACGTACGATTAACTTTTTCAAAATTGAAATTTTTCTTCTTAAGAATCGGTTCAATATCCCCTTCCGTTTGTAACGTCATATATTTGTATTGATAACTTTTCTTAATATCTGACAAGGCACCCGATAATACAATTTGACCGTTTTTCATAATACAAATTTCCTCACAGAACGTTTCTACACTGTCCATTTGATGACTACAAAAGATAATCGTTTTTCTTTGCGCGATTAACTCAAGTACAACATTTTTTAACATCTCTGCATTTACAGGATCCAATCCACTAAATGGCTCATCTAGTATGATGAATTCCGGATTATGCAATATCGCTGAAATCAATTGAATTTTTTGTTGATTTCCCTTTGACAATTCCTCTGTTTTCTTCTTTAAATGTGGTGTCATTTCTAATTTTTCTAGCCACTGTAACGCATGCCTTTTTGCAAGATTAGCTGGCATTCCTTCTAACTTGCCGAAATACACCAATTGCTCCACTACATTCATTTTCGGGTATAATCCACGCTCTTCTGGTAAATAGCCAATAGATAGGTCTTTCTTTGAAAAAGGGCGATTATTCCATAGAATTTGGCCGCTATCCGGTTTGATTAAATCTAAGATCATACGAATCGTTGTCGTCTTACCAGCACCATTTCGGCCCAGCATCCCTAAAATTCCACCTTCTTCTACACGTATATTTAAATCATTAACGGCTTTATATTCACCAAATGTTTTATTTAAACCTTGAATTTCAAATGCCATCCATAACAGCTCCTTTTAGCTTTTTACGAAATAAATAACCGCCATTCCTAATACCATCCCGCCTACCATCAACAAAAACTTTTTCATAACTATTTCCTCCTTCATTGACTTGTTAAGTTGTATCTTTATCATAGACTTCTTTCTGATGCTATTGTCCGCAATCCGTACTGTATTTACCGTAAAAAAAGCGAACCACTCTTATGTGGTTCACCGCAATTTCAACAGATGAAGTTGATTGTATGAAAACTTCTTAAATGTTATTATAAAAATATTCAGAAATTAAACGATATACCTACAAAGAGAGGTGTCCAAACCGTTGCAGATACAACGTAACTTCGTTTTCATTTTATGTGTAACTATCCTGTATTTTTGTTTACAAGGCTATATCTTATATAAAATAAACCAACCATATAGTGGCGTTCTTATTTCTAAAACAGACTCAGCTACATACACAATAGCAAAAATTAAATCCTCCGGTTGGGCTTTTCATACGGACTTAAAAGAAGGAGATATAATCTATTCGATAAATAAAGAAAAGCCTCATTTAGGAATACTTCCTGGATATCAAAACCAATCACTAAATGCATCTGAAATACAAGTTAAAAAAGGCGATATCATCCAAACTTATAAAGGAACACAACATTTTATTGATTCTCGTGACAAAATTATTTCTATATACTTTCCCTTCCTACTCGCTTTTATTTGTTTAGGGTTATCTATTTTTCTTTATACAAAGAAGCCTTTGAGCCGGGAAACATTCTTTCTGATTACGTTTCTATTCATGACTTCCTCAAGTCTTCTAATCGCAGTTGAATCTGGTAAAGGTGATTTTATCGCCCTCATTATTTTAAGTATTGTATTTCAAGGTACACCTATGTCTCTCATTTTATTATTGAATGAGTTATTCAAGAAAAAGCAACTATACGTCATTTCTATGAGATTTCTAAGAATCGATATTGCAATTGGCATTATTTTACTATCACTCTCTATTTTAACGATGTTCATTCCGTTTCCCGTAGTTAATACCGATGGATTAGAACTAATTTACCTTTCAATAAATATTATCTTTTGCATATATTTTTTAATCCGTGCCTATATCAAATATCACAATACAGTACATAAACCATTTTTAAAATTAATGCTCACGATTCATTCCATTGCCTTCTTTCCGTTCGTTACACTCTATGCCCTTCCAGATGCAATATTCAGTACACCGATTCTCTCAGCAGATATTGGAGCTATGTTCCTAATCGCTCTTCCAATCGGTTATTTTTATTTAGTAGCGACGAAGCAGATTTTTGATGTAGATTTTGTATTTGATTGTTTACGGTATTACGCATTTCTGTCATTAATCCCAACTCTATTAATTGCAATCATTACGAGCTGGAGCATTTATTACAAAGACAATTTTCTCTCTCGACTGCTGCAAAGTTTTATTATTATTTTTCCGTTAAATATTCTATTTCTCATATTAAAAGAAAGATTAGATTTTACATTTCGTAATCACCTCTTTCGGACTAAAACAAACTTATACGTAAATATTGAACAGTTTACCGCACAGCTATCATCTATTATGAAAACAGAAGAGTTAGAGAAAAAATTCACTAATGAAATCGTTTCGATGTTGAAACCTTCTTTTATTCAATTTGTTCAATATGATATGAAAGAAAACACATATACACGATGCAACGGATATGGACAAACGAAAGATTTCACACTTTCTAAAAAGAAAAAATGGAGTATGGCAGCATTACTAATTAATGATTTATTAGAGGATGATGGATGCATCGGTATTTACTTATACTCTACTAAACATATAAAACACTACATCTGGATTGGAACAAAAGTGAATAATATTAAATATAATACGCATGAAAAATCATGGTTCATCACTGTCACGACATACGTCCGTCTTATTTACGAAAACTTGTATACCATTAATGAAATTATTCATTCTCTAGAGCAGGAGAGTTTAGAATCCAAAACAAATTCTGCAAGCTTATCACGCCTACTCTTTCAAATTTCTGAACAAGAAAGGCGCCGACTTGCTTCAGATTTACACGACTCTGCATTACAAGATCAAATTGTATGGTACCGCAAACTAGACTCTTTACTAAAAAACAAATCCGTTCCACTAGAATTAAAAAATGAACTGAAAAAAATCCACTTCGGTATGCACGATGTAATACAACAAATTCGCGACACATGTAATGAATTGCGTCCATCACTTTTATCAGATGCTGGTTTAATTGGTGCATTAAGAGAATTGCTAGCCCAAACACAATTACGAGTGCAGTTTCAAATTCAATTTGATCATGAATCAATTCAAGAACATCATTACGATTTTGACAAAATTTTATCTTTATATCGCATCATTCAAGAACTACTAACAAACGCAGATAAACATTCCGAGGCAACCATCGTATCGATTTTTTTATGGGAAGAGAATAACTGTATTTTCCTAGACTACCGAGACAACGGCAAAGGTTTTAATATAGACACTCCCCACTCTCCTAAGCAGCATATGGGGCTTTCCGGTATAAAAGGAAGGCTTCAATCAATTGGTGGAGAAATACATATAGTATCCGAAGCAAAAAAAGGACTTCAAATAAACATTACAATTCCGAGGTGGTAAATAATGATTCGAGTATTAATTGTAGATGATCATCAAATTGTAGGCGAAGGAACAAAGAGCATGATTGAATTAGAAGAAGATATGCAAGCAGAATATATTTTAAATGAACAGGAAGCACTTATAAAAAGTGATGCTATACCTTTTGACGTATACCTCTTGGATATGAATATGCCCAATTGCAGTGGTATTGAACTCGCCCAGAAAATATTACATATTCAAACAGATGCAAAAATCATTTTATATACAGGTTTTGAATACGTATCCCAATTCAATTTATTAATAAACTCTGGTATCAGCGGCATTATTAGTAAATCAGCTTCTCAGCAAGAGCTATTAATGGCAATTCGTGCAGCTGTAAACGGATATACTTTACTTCCTATTTCGTTATTACGTCAACTACGTACAGACGATATAACGACTCAACAACTTGAAAATAAAACCGCTCTTCTTACACAAAAAGAATTAGAAATCTTAGAATCCGTCTCTAAAGGAAGTAGCAATAAACAAATTGCTGATGAACTGTACATGAGTTCAAGAGCTGTAGAATACAACCTAACAAAAATCTTCAAAAAATTAAAAGTAGGATCACGCTCCGAAGCTTTAACAGAAGCAATGAGACAAGGCATTTTGAAAGTACACATATAAAATGAGACTTCCATCAGTTTGTTTTGTTTAACCCTCAAATAATGAGATAAACAAAAAAGTCCTAACCTACAAAACGTAAGTTAGGACTTTTTGACGCGCCCAGAGGGATTCGAACCCCCGGCAGACGTGGTACCGGAAACCACCGCTCTATCCGACTGAGCTATGGGCGCATGATTATAGAAAACACTTCATTTTCTTCTCATAATAATAGCAATAAAATCCATCTAAATCAATAAAAATATCCCCGTAATACCTTATGCATCTTAGCTAAAGGCATATAAAATCTATTTCACCCCTAAATTTTCCAATCATAAATTCACCCCAACTCACAAATTATAATCTTTGAATTGATATTCCAAAGGGGGCTTCATTCAATGACTGTAATTACGAAACTAAAGCAAACTGTTTCTGGATTAAAAAGTGCACAAGCTAGCTTAGAGGGATTCGCTCTTGATACGGATAACCAACAAGCGAAGCAACTTTTCCAAACAGCTGCGCAGCAAACACAAACGATTATCGATTCTTTAAACCCACGCGTTGAAGAAGTCCAACAAGAAGAACCACAATACTCACAGCAATAACGAATCAGTCTTGCTGTGAAATAGAAAAAGGATGATATGCAGTCATCCTTTTTCTATCACATTACATATTGCAATAGAAATGGAATGATAATTATGCGAAAACTCGGCCTCATAACCGCATTATTTGCACTTCTATTTAGCTCTTTTACCGGATGTGATAATAGTCCTTTAGATAAAAAAGTGAAAGAAGAAGCAAAACGAACGGAGAAAGAAAAAGGTCCAAAGTTAACAAAGACGAGTACGGAATCCTTTAATCAATCTATATCACAAGGAGCGAAGAAAAGAGCTCTCGCTATGGATGAAATTATAAAAAGCACAGCAGTGAATTCAAATTTAGATCTCTACATAGCAGTTACACCTGAGCATCACGAAAGGTTTGGATTAAAACCTCTTCGTAAGAAGCTTCAAAAGCAGCTAAGTGATGAGCATCCTACTTTCGATGTTCGTGTCAGTACAGATAAAAAAATCTTTATGTTACTCGAAAAACTCGAAAGAAAAATTAAGGAAAAAGAAGTATCTAAAGATGAAATTAATAAACAATTAAAATTCATTGGTAAAAAAATGGAGTCTAACACTTAACGCTTTTTAAAAGAAAAGGAAGGATTGCAATGTCTAGTAAAGATAAAAACTTAACTCCTGTACAACAGGAGTATAAAAAATTCGAACAAGAACGCGAACCGAAAAGACCTGTCTTAAAAAATTGTATAAAAGCCTTTTTCGTCGGTGGTTTTATTTGCTTCATCGGACAACTCATTTCTACTTTTTATATCACATATTTTGATTTCACTGAACGCTCAGCAGGAAATCCGACAGTCGCAACTCTTATTTTCATTTCTATGTTACTAACTGGATTTGGTATATACGATCGTTTTGGGCAGTTTGCTGGTGCTGGCACAGCTGTACCTGTTACTGGATTTGGTAACTCTGTTATTGCAGCATGTATTGAGCATCGAACGGAAGGATTTGTCCTTGGCGTTGGCGGCAATATGTTTAAACTAGCGGGTTCTGTTATTTTATTTGGTGTATTTTCCGCTTTCGTCATCGCACTTATTAAAACGATTCTCGTTCAATGGGGAGGGCTATAAATGTTACAAGGACACCGAACGTGGGTATTTGAAAACAAACCAGTCATTATCTCAACAGGGGTTGTCGGTGGACCATTTGAAGCAAAGGGGAACATCCCAGAAGACTTCGATATCCTTCATGAAGATTTATGGCTTGGACAAGATTCCTATGAAAAAGCACATAAAATTTTATTCGAAGAAGCTTGTAGTCGCGCTACTGAAAAAGCAGAACTTCGTAAAGATGATATTCAATTCGTACTCGCAGGGGATTTAATTAATCAAATTACTCCTACAAGCTTTGCTTGCCGCACACTCGGCACTCCGTATCTCGGATTATTCGGAGCTTGTTCTACTTCCATGGAAGGTTTAGCACTTGGGGCAAGTATCGTAAATGCAAAAGGCGCAAAATATTTATTAACTGGTGCATCCAGTCATAATGCAGCTGTAGAAAAACAATTCCGCTATCCTACCGAATACGGCGGACAAAAGCCACCTACTGCACAATGGACAGTAACTGGCGCCGGCGCAGCTATTTTAAGCGATACTGGACACGGTCCAAGAGTAACCTCTGCAACAATCGGACGAGTGGTTGATATGGGATTAACGGATCCGTTTAATATGGGAGGCGCAATGGCTCCAGCTGCAGTTGACACAATTGAAGCCCATTTACGTGAACGCCAAATTGATGCCTCTTACTACGATTTAATCGTAACAGGCGATCTCGGACATGTAGGACGCGAAATTGCTTATGACTTACTACATAAACACGGAACGAAAGTAACGAGCAAACAATTTCAAGATTGCGGAATTATCATTTATAGAGAAGGACAACCTGTCATAGCTGGTGCTAGCGGGCCTGGATGTTCCGCAACAGTCGTTTACGGTCATTTATTAAACCGAATGAAAAGAGGAGAGTTCAAAAAAATACTTGTCGTTGCGACAGGCGCTTTACTATCTCCACTTACATTCCAACAAGAAGAAACGATTCCGTGTATCGCTCATGCCGTTTCGATTGAATTTGGAGGTGCAACGCAATGATTTTTTTCTGGGCTTTCGTCATTGGCGGACTCATATGTGTAATCGGCCAACTTATGTTTGATGTCGGCAAACTAACACCCGCTCATACAATGGCAACACTCGTTGTTGCTGGAGCTATATTAGATGGATTTAATTTGTATGAGCCATTAATTGATTTCGCTGGAGCCGGGGCAACTGTACCTATTACAAGCTTTGGTAATGCCCTCGTTCATGGCGCAATGGAAGAAGCTGCAAAACATGGCATCGTTGGCGTTATTACCGGCATGTTTAAAGTAACGAGCGCCGGTGTATCAGCAGCTATTATTTTCGGCTTCATTGGAGCGTTGTTATTCAAACCGAAAGGATAAGAGGTGTTTATATGACTGTTATCGCTAGCGTAAAAACTTGCCTTGCTAGTGTAAGGGGAGCTCAAGCAAGCTTAAGTTCCCTTTCGCTAAACTCTACAGACGATGAAGCAAAACGCGTATTTCATGAATGTATGTTAGAAATGGACAGTGTCATCGCTGATTTACAGGATAGAGTTTCAGTATTAGAACGTGAAGAACCTCAATATAAAGGGTTTTAAGTAGACTGGAGGAAATGACTATGTCTCACCTACCGGAATGGACACTTGTCATCCTTCGCTCTGTATTCATATTAATTATTTTATTCACTATTACAAAGTGCTTAGGAAAAAGGCAAATCTCTCAACTTTCCTTTTTTGAATACATAGCGGGAATGACAATCGGTGTCATCGCTGCCCAAGTATCTACAGGGCTTGATTCAAAATTTTTCCACGGCGTCTTTGCAATACTTATTTTCGCCTCGGTACCTTTTTTTGTTGGCATTCTTTCCTTAAAAAACAAAGCCGCTAGAGATTTCTTTGAAGGAAAATCGACAGTGCTAATAAAAGACGGAAAAGTACTTGAGGATAACTTAAAGAAAGAGAAATATACAAGTGATGAGTTACTTGAACTTCTTAGAGGAAATGGTGCATTCAGTATAGCGGAAGTCGAATTTGCGGTCTTAGAACCGAGTGGAGAATTAAATGTACTATTAAAGAAAGATTCTCAGCCACTTACAGCAAAAGATCTCGGTTTAAAAGTGCCAAATGAAAAAGAACCACAAACTGTTATTATGGATGGAAATGTACTAGATGAACCTCTTTCAGCAAGCGGACATAACCGCGCTTGGCTACATTCAGAATTAGAAAAAATCGGTGTTGTTATTGAAAATGTCTTCCTTGGTCAAGTGGATTCATACGGACAACTTACTATCGACATTTACAATGACAAACTCCAAATGCCTTCTCCTCAAAACAAACCTTTATTATTAGCATCTTTAAAAAAATGTCATGCTGATCTTGAACTATTTTCCCTAGAAACAAAGTCGAAGTCAGCAAGCGAAATGTATAGTAAAAACGCGAAACAAATCGAAAAGATTTTAAATAAAGTAACCTATCTTTTAAAGAACTAATTATCGAAAGAACGCTTCAGTTAAAAGGCGTTCTTTTCTTTTTTCTCCAGTTTTCGTAACGTTTAAATTTATGTAATTCGGTTATGATGTTGAAGATACATAAGCAGGGAATTTCGAAAACATAGCGAATATTTCATGGTACAACTACATATTTTTTTGATTTAAAGTGGTTTCGTTTGACCTTTATTGACCATAATTGTATTATAAGACTAAGAAAGCTTTATAAGGAGGAAATAACAGATGAATTTAATTCCTACAGTAATTGAACAAACAAATCGTGGAGAACGAGCTTACGATATTTACTCTCGACTATTAAAAGACCGCATCATTATGCTTGGTAGTGCAATTGATGACAACGTAGCTAACTCAATCGTTTCCCAGCTTTTATTCTTGGAATCTCAAGATCCAGAAAAAGATATTCACATCTACATCAACAGCCCTGGTGGTTCTATCACAGCGGGTATGGCAATCTATGATACAATGCAGTTTATTAAACCACAAGTATCAACAATCTGTATCGGTATGGCTGCATCTATGGGTGCATTCTTACTTGCAGCAGGTGAAAAAGGAAAACGTTACGCACTTCCAAACAGTGAAGTAATGATTCACCAACCACTTGGTGGAGCACAAGGTCAAGCGACTGAAATCGAAATCGCTGCAAAACGTATCCTATTCTTACGTGAAAAACTAAACCAAATTCTTGCTGACCGCACTGGTCAACCACTTGAAGTACTACAACGCGACACAGACCGCGACAACTTCATGACAGCAGAAAAAGCTTTAGAATACGGTTTAATCGATAAGATCTTTACAAATCGTTAATACTTAAAAGCGGAAGCGGCTCGTTCAGAATCACAGGGCGATGGAGCACCTGATTCCGAGGCGCTTTTTGCCTCGAATGAAGGGGCGAAGCGACCGGAGATTCTAGCCGCTGGAGCTGGATACATAAAAAAGCGCCCTATTACAGGGTGCTTTTTTATTATCATGCACCTCCTTCTGGATACCCACTCTGGTATTCACCTAAATATATCAACGATTTTTCAATTATATCGAACAAAATTTAAATTATATCAACGATTTTTTTAATATATCAACGGTTCGACACAACATATCGATTTACCGACAATCTCCGACAAGGACAAACCAGCTAAATACCCCTCCCCGCTAATCCGCACAAACAACAAAACAAAAAAGCTATCGCATATACGCGATAGCTTCTTATTGTACATATACAGCTAATGCTTCTAAAGCCTCTTCTGCATCTGAACCTTCTGTTGTAATTGTTATCATGCTTCCAGTTCCAATTGCTAAGCTCATAATCCCCATTATGCTCTTTGCATTTACTGTCTTTCCATCTTTCTCGATGAAGATATCTGCATGAAAGCGATTTGCCTCTTGTACAAACAACGCAGCCGGACGTGCTTGTAAACCGTTTTTTAATGAAACCTGAACTCGTTTTTGAACCACAGCTCCATTTCCCCTTTAACCTCTTATTTTTTTACTAACGTTTCCCCCGCGCGTAATTTCTCTGCGATTTCATCGATTTTACGCAAACGATGATTAATACCCGACTTACTAATCTTCCCCCCGGATACCATCTCACCTAACTCTTTCAATGTTACATCTTGATAATCTCTTCGTAATTGTGCAATCTCCTGTAATTTATCCGGCAAAATATCAAGACCAACTGTCTCATCAATATAACGAATATTTTCAATCTGTCTTAGTGCTGCACCAATTGTTTTATTTAAATTAGCTGTTTCGCAGTTCACTAAACGATTTACAGAATTACGCATATCACGTACGATTCGAATATCTTCAAATCTTAAAAGTGCATTATGAGCACCTATAATATTTAAAAACTCTGTAATTTTTTCTGCTTCTTTCAAATACGTAATGTACCCTTTTCTTCTTTCCAACGTCTTACTATTTAAATCAAATCCGTTCATCAGTTCACATATAGCATCATTATGTTCCTTATATAACGAAAAGATTTCTAAATGATAAGATGATGTTTCTGGGTTATTTACTGAACCACCTGCTAAAAATGCGCCACGTAAGTACGATCGTTTACAACATTTCTTCTCAATCAATTCTTCTGATATATTTCGAATAAATGAAAAGTCATCTCGAACGATATGAAGATCAGCTAATATTTCGCGAGACTTCTCAACAAGCCGCACAATATATACATTATTTTTCTTCAAGCGCATTTTTTTACGGACAAGCAATTCTACCGTCACGTCATATCCTTTTTTCAAAAGCGTATAAATCCTTCTTGCAATTGCCGCATTTTCCGTTTGAATATCGATAGATAGACGACGGTTTGAAAAAGAAAGCGACCCGTTCATTCGAAGTAACGCTGATAATTCTGCTTTCTCACAGCATTCCTTCATCTCAAGATTCGTCAACTCTTTCTTTGTTTCTGATGCAAATGACACAGTCAACACCTCCTTATACGATTATTATGGAACAAAATTCTTGTCCTATATGAATGAGGAGCGCTACCTCAAACGAGGCAACGCATATTTATAACAATGAATATAAAATGGACGCTAACTTTAACGTATCATGCCTTACAACATGATCATCATACTTCGCTAATCCCTCTTGAATAACATCAATATTATTTTCAACAAAACGTTCTTCATCCACTACAACTGGTGTAGACATTTCTTCCTCATATGACTTGCGTAATTCACAAGGAATCTCACGGTTATTTACAATTGCAGTATTGATAAATGGTTGCCCTAAATGATCGTGTAACGCCTGCACATGATCAAAAGCAGTATATCCCATCGTTTCACCCGCTTGTGTCATAACGTTACATACATATACCTTCTTCGCCTTTGCAGCAAGAACAGCGTCTCCAATTTTGTTAACAACTAAATTGGGCAATATACTCGTATACAAACTTCCAGGACCGAAAACAAGTAAATCAGCTCGTTTAATCTCAGCCAACGTTTCATGCAATGGCTCTACATCTTCTGGAGTTAAAAAGACACGATTAATCTTCTTTCCGTAATAAGGAATCTTTGATTCACCTGTTACAATTTCCCCATCTTCAAGTTCCGCATGAAGTACCGCACTTTGATTCGCTGCTGGTAATACACGTCCTCTGACATTTAATACTTTACTTGTTTCTGTAATTGCATGGAAAAAGTCTCCTGTAATCGAGGTCATACCTGCCAACAATAGATTTCCTAACGCATGACCTTTCAGTCCGTCTCCTGTTGTGAAACGGTGCTGAAATAAAGCTTCCACCAGTGGCTCTACATCCGATAACGCAACAAGTACGTTACGGATGTCACCTGGAGGTGGAATTTCTAGCTCATCACGTAATCTACCCGAACTGCCACCATCATCAGCAATTGTAACAACTGCTGTAATATCAACAGGATATTGCTTTAATCCCCTTAATAAAACAGAGAGTCCAGTTCCGCCTCCCATGATGACAATTTTAGGCTTTCTCTCTTTTTTCATCCCTTAATGGCCCTTTCTCTTCTCCACATCACGATGAGATACATGAACACTATACTCTGGTTTCAAATGTTTCCCAAGGTATTCTGTAAGCGTAACAGAACGATGCTGTCCACCTGTACATCCAATTGCAATTACAAGTTGACTTTTGCCTTCTCTTTTATAATGAGGCAGCATGAAAGTAATCAGATCCGTCAACTTCTCTAAAAACTTATGTGTCTCATTAAATTTCAGTACATACGAAGAAACTTCTTCATCTAGTCCTGTTAATGGCTTCATATGTGGAATGTAGTATGGATTTGGTAAAAAACGAACATCAAATACTAAATCTGCATCAATTGGAATACCGTACTTAAATCCAAATGACATAACATTTACACGAAATGCTTGCTCAGTTTCTGTTGAGAACAAGTGAACAATTTTTTCACGTAATTCTTTCGGTTTTAAATCCGATGTATCAAGCACAATATTCGCTCGTGCCTTCATATCTGTTAATAAATTACGCTCTGCTTCGATTCCCTTTAACGGCAAACCAGTTGGTGCAAGTGGATGCGAACGTCTCGTTTCTTTATAACGAGTTACAAGCGTACTATCTTTCGCATCTAAAAATAAAATATGAGGAATAATCCATGTACGTTCTGATAAATCATCAAGTGCTCCCCATAAATGTTCGAAAAACTCGCGGCCACGTAAATCAATACCAAGTGCCACTTTATTCATTTTCCCTTTTGAATCCGCCATAAGCTCAATAAACTTTGGCAATAACATCGGTGGTAAATTATCCACACAAAAATATCCTAAATCTTCAAAACTTTGTAAAGCTACTGTTTTTCCGGCTCCAGACATCCCTGTAATAATTACCATTTTTATATCATTATTCTCTGTCATTGTATCCTCTCCTTGACGGTTTAACTCGGATCTAATCGATATGAAAGCAACTCAAAATCTGGGGTATATACAAATGTACCGTAGATTATGCCATTTCCTTTAATTAAATAATCAATAATGTGATAATCTCCTGGCGCCATTGCTAAATCATCAATTTTATCAAATGTATGCCAACCAATGATGCCTTCTTCGCTCTCTAGTTTGTTTTCTCCTGCAAAATCTGTCGCTAAAAAGGAGAACATCATCCATTCAGAAACAACTTTATCACCTTCTTGGATGACAAAGGTGAAGACCCCCTTTAACGCTGGGTTTTTCAAATAAATACCTGTTTCTTCACGATACTCGCGAACAACGGAATCTCTTACAGTCTCACCACGCTCCATTTTCCCGCCTGGTGCAACCCACCAATTTCGGCGAGGTTTTTGGAGTAAGAGTACTTCATTATCTCTAATTAACACACAGTTTGTCACTCTTTGCATGTTTCTTCACCTCAGCTACTTGCAGTAAAATTTCTTACTGCATACTTCTTTCATTATACTATCAAAAACAGTTTGCTACAACGAAGGAGCCAGTCCTCTTTCGCTAAGCATATGCTACTCAGCAATTTTAAAAAAGCTTTCTATAACAAGCAATGTAAATGCTTATACTTTGAATGAATAGCATGAAAAATCCCCTTAACGATTTTTATCGCCAAGGGGATTAAAGCCCTTATTTCTTACCGAAATAAGTAACAATCGCAAATCCTAAAATAAAGGTAATGATTGAACTTATAATTGAAAATCCACCAGTCGGAATCCCAGGGAATACAATTACAATCGAACCGATTACAAGTCCAATAATTGCCGCAAATGTCATACTTTTATAACGATCTAATAAAAAACTAATGCCTTTACTACTTACAACAAATCCAACCATAACACCAGCACCGATAACCACGATTAAAGGTAAGTTAAGTGTAGTTAAAGCGTTAATTGCTGTTGGATACACACCAATAATTAATAAAATAAAAGGTAACTACTCAGCCACCTTTCGGTGTCTTTTTTAAATTTTACTAGTTTCATATGCCTCCCATTTGTAAATACTGAGTATATCAAACAGGGGAGGTGAATCTTATGGTCGATCGAAAAATTATTTTAGATACATATAAAAAAGGACCTGAAGCTGTTATTTCTTTATTTGAAGAAACATTTTCTAAGTTAGAAAAACGTATACAAGAACTAGAAAATGCTTCAAAAAAAAACTCCAAAAATAGTCATAAGCCACCTTCTACAGATGGTTTGGGTAAGCCCGTTACAAAAAGTTTGCGCAAACCGTCTCATCGTCAAACGGGTGGCCAGTTGGGCCACAAGGGACATACTCTTGGTTTGACAGCGACTCCAGATCATACGATTACACATTCTCCTACATATTGTACTTGTTGTCATACTTCCTTGAACCACGAGCCTGTAAAAGGGTATCGCATTCGCCAAGTGTATGACTTACCACCTATTCAGATCGAAGTGACAGAACATAAAGTAGAACAGAAAGAATGCCCACATTGCCATTCTATCCAAGAAGCCCAATTTCCTTCGACAGTATCTCGTCCTGTTCAATATGGTCCAAATATAAAAAGACTGATTCCCTATTTAACGCATTATCAATGCATTTCTTTGAAGCGAACAAAAGAATTCTTTCAGGATTGTTTTGGACATTCTATAAGCGAAGGAACCCTGGTAAATCATACACAGGCTTTCGCTTCTCAATTGCAGCCATTCATAAAAGAAGTAAAGGAAAAGATTCTGCAGTCTCCTGTTGTCCATTTTGATGAAACTGGTATGCGTGTAGAAAACAAAACACAATGGTTACATACTGCCAGTACACCGGAGGTGACATTGCAACATATTCATCAAAAACGTGGAAAAGAAGCAATGGATGCTGGAGAAATCTTGCCATCTTTTTCTGGAATTGCGATGCATGATGGTTGGAAATCGTATGATGCGTATACAGATTGTCGTCACGTTTTATGTAATGCCCATCTCTTACGAGATTTACAAGGAATTATAGATAGTACTGGAGAACAATGGGCACAACAGATGCAGAAATTTCTAACGCAAGCGTTGACGATGAAAAAGCAATCCGAAGGTACCATGCCAAAAGCGACGCAAAAGAATCTGTTTATTATGTATCAATCCATATTGAAAGAACAACAGATTCTTTCCACGAAACAAAAGAAGAAAGGAAAGCAGACGCCTTCTCAAAATTTATGGAATCGCTTCGTCAAGTATTCTGACAGAATTCTAGCGTTTTTAGAACATCCAGCCATTCCATTTGATAACAATCAAGCAGAACGGGATATTCGGATGACGAAAGTAAAACAGAAAGTGTCTGGGACTTTCCGAAGTAAGAAAGGCGCAGAATCTTTTTGTCAGATACGAAGCTTTATGAGTACCATGAAAAAACAAAAACAATCGGTCTTACAAGCGATAAACCAAGTCATAGAAACTAGAACGGTTCCTTGGAATAACACGACTTCATAAGAGAATTTCTCTATTTGGCATAGATTCTTTCTCTGATTGGAGTATTTTCTTTTCATGTTTTCGAATCGGAAACATGTATTTGGCCTGTTTTTTTATTTGAAGAAGCTGAGTAGTTACAATAAAAGATCCACTAATTCCAGGAAGCAGCATGGCCATACTAGCCATCCATCCTGCGAAAAATAAACCAATTGCATTTAAAATTGTTAACGTCGTAATTGGATCTGCTGCCTTATCTGGTTTAAAGAAAGCTGTAATCGCAACAAGAATTGCTGCAACTATTAATAAAACGATGTGCTTACCTTTAAACGACGACTTTGCATCAGCTTCCCTCATTAACATCGGTAATATACTAATAATTAAACCGAGGAAGAAAAATTGAGTCGGTTCATAATGATTTGCAAGTAAATATTTAATAACGTGACTTAACGTTAAAAATGCCGCTGCCACACCAGCTGCAAGTGGAATTAAAAATCCTAAATGTTTTTTCCATTCACGACTAAAGAATCCACTAATTGCCGCAAGCAATTGTTCATAAATCCCTAACACAACAGCGATTGTACCGCCGCTCACACCAGGAATTAAATCACTAACGCCCATACAAAATCCACGATATATATTACGCCATTCCATACTGAATAAATTCCTCATTTCTTATAGTGATTTTTTCCGTAAAGTCCAGTATATCAATAAGAAAGCTTATAATCCTTATATTTTTTGACAAAACTTTGACATTTTCACACAAAAAAAGAAGAAAGCTCCTGTCGGTAGCTTTCTTCTCACAAGGTATATTATCCCTTATTTTTCTGATACAGTTTTTAATTCCTCTAATAATTCTTCTACGTAATGTTGTGCACTTTGCGCTGCAATACTACCGTCACCTGTTGCAGTTACAATTTGACGAAGCATTTTTTCACGAACATCACCAGCTGCGAAAATACCAGGAATTTTCGTTTCCATACGCTCGTTCGTTTCAAGGTAACCATTTTCATTTGTAATACCTAGTTCAACAAATGGTTTTGATAAAGGTAACATACCGATGTATACGAATACGCCGTCAGTTTTGACTTCTTTTTCTTCTCCACTATTTACGTCCACAAGTGTTACACTTCCTACTTTACCACTTGCTTCGTTGATTTCTTTTATCGTGTGGTTCCAAATGAAATCTACTTTTTCGTTTTGGAAAGCACGGTCTTGTAAAATTTTCTGTGCACGAAGCGTGTCACGACGGTGAACGATCGTTACTTTTGATGCGAAGCGCGTTAAGAACACACCCTCTTCAACAGCAGAATCTCCGCCGCCAATTACGATAAGTTCTTTTCCTTTAAAGAATGCCCCGTCACATACTGCACAATATGATACACCGCGGCCGCCAAGTTCTGTTTCACCCGGTACACCAATTTTTTTATACTCTGCACCGCTTGCAACGATAATTGCACGTGCTTTATATTCTTTTTTACCAGCAATAATTGTTTTGTATTCCTTACCATCGATGACTTCTTTCACATCACCGTATGCATATTCAGCACCAAATTTCTTCGCATGCTCGAACATTTTATTTGATAAATCTGGTCCTAAAATAGACTCATAACCTGGGTAGTTTTCTACATCTTCCGTGTTTGCCATTTGGCCACCTGGAATACCACGCTCAAGCATTAATGTGCTTAAATTTGCACGAGATGTATATACTGCAGCTGTCATACCAGCTGGTCCTGCACCAATAATAACGACATCATAAATTTTTTCTTCTGACACACTATTCACTCCTATCCATTCCTACACAATTAAGTTACCCTCATTATACTGTTAGCATCATTTTTTTCCCAATGATTTGCTTATCTTATGTGTGCGTACGCTTAACAGCTTGCACATACTTTCGGACAGTCGCTACAGATACATTATATACATCTCCAAGCTCCGACTGTGTCATTTTATTTCCTTGTTCGCCGCGTACAATGTATTCAATCGCAGCTGACCAGCCGTACACATTTGTAAATATGTCTCCAGATGTATATAAACGTATGAACGTACAAAACCAAAAGTGTAAACACTCTTCAATTAATTCATCATCTTTTTTCGTATAATTGTATAATGCATCCGCGATTCTCGCGCACTGCTCAAATTGCTGTAAATCAGCTGGAATACTCTTATGACTATTAAGTAAAAAGAAGTACTTTGCAAGTTGTGATACGATGGGAACACCGTTCTTCGCTTGCGTTATATCAAAGAAGAAT
This sequence comes from Bacillus sp. CPT56D-587-MTF, assembly GCF_058792335.1. Lineage (NCBI taxonomy): Bacteria > Bacillati > Bacillota > Bacilli > Caryophanales > Bacillaceae > Bacillus > Bacillus sp. CPT56D-587-MTF. The sequence goes on from NZ_JBYTEF010000001.1 coordinate 4,771,739, forward strand.
CCCACCTTCTCCGGCGTTGACAATTCATTCATTAAATATAAAGCTAGCATTTGTTCTTCTAGCGTCGCACTTTGCTGAAATGATTTTCGTAATTCTTCAAATAACACGTTTTGTCCTTCATCTGCTAAATTCAGCGCATTCCACGGTTCTTTTCCCTTTTTATCAGGATGCAATTCCACGACATATTGCCACATTTTTTCAGCTAGTTGCTGATCTTTCACCATATAAGCAGAATATGCAAACCAATAATAAAAACTAACGTCTCCCTCATATCCTTGACGCTTTAATAGTTTGAACCATTTATATGCATGCTCGAAATAACCAATTGTTGCAAGTGTAGTTCCCAGTTTCAAACGATGTTCAAATGAAATTGGATATACTGAAACTAGCTGTCCCGCTAATGCTTCTACTTGTTTATGCTCTCCAATTGAATATAGAAAAATAAGTGTATTACAAAGCGCATGTATATTACCAGGATTTTTCTCTAAAATCATTTCTGTTAACTTCAGCGCTTTGTCTACATTACCCGATTGAAAATGTGCAATGGCTAAATTATTATAACCTGACCAAAATTCCGGATAATCTTTCGTAACAATTTCTAATGTAGCAATTGCTTCTTCTAATTGTCCATTACGAATATAACGATTCGCTTCTTCCTGCATAACAATTAAATCATCTTCATCTTCAATCTCTTCCGCACCCATTGCTTCTTCTTCCATAATCTCTAGAAGTTCTAATGTATCTTCTACGAATTCCTTCTCTTTTGCAACTTCTAAATAGCGATCCGCATATTTCTTCGCCTGTTGAAATAACCCCATATATGCATAATTATTTGCAATAAAATAATAGCACTGTTCAAGTTCAGGATTAGATCTAACTAACTTTAAGAAGGTTTGATTCGACTCTTGATATTCACCAGCCTCAGATAATACTGTTGCTAATTGACATAAAATAAACGGCTCCTTCTCACTTTGTGCCGCTCTTCGAAAATATTTAATTGCATCTTGCAATTTTTGTCCTTTGTAAGCTCTCATCCCTTTTTTATAAAAGAAGTCCGCTAATTGATTAAAAGAGATAACTTGTCCGTTCTCCTTATATATCCTTTGATTTTTCCCCATATATCCTCCAGTTTTTTGTTTTCTTCGTTCACACATTCTTCTATCTATAAGTATAAACGATTCCGTAAAAAACAAAACAGTATATTATACTCAATTATTTCCTTTTTATTCATAAAAAAAGAGGAGAAATGTTACATTTTCACCATGAACCTTCTCTGGCGGTCATTTGCTCTTTCGTATAAATAATACGCATTGGATTTCCACCTACGAAAGCACCGCTCGGTACATCTCTATGAACAAGTGTGCCAGCTGAGACAGTCGCACCGTCTCCAATTTTCACACCTGGTAATATTGTTACATTCGCTCCAATCATCACTTCATTTCCAATGACGATTTCCCCAAGTCGATATTCACGAATTAAATATTCATGTGCTAAAAGCGTTGTGTTATAGCCAATAATCGAATTCTCTCCCACAGTTATCTTTTCTGGGAACATAATATCCGGCATTACCATAAGCGCAAATGATGTTTTCTTTCCTACTTTCATCCGTAAAAAAGTGCGGTACAACCAATTCTTCACAGATAAAAATGGCGTGTAACGTGCAATTTGGATAATAATAAAGTTTTTCATTACCTTCCAAAAAGACACTGTTTTATACACATTCCATAATGAATTTTCTCCTGAAACAGGATAGCGCGTTGTCCGTCGCACTTAGCTCGCTCCTCTACTAACTTACTTGGACCTTTATGAACGGTTCATATTAGACAAAATCGGTAGCAAATCACTCATTTTATCTAGCATAAAGTCCGGCTTGTAAGCCTCTAAATACGCTCTACCTTTCAACGTCCATGAAACCGCAGCTGTTTTCGTCCCCGCATTTTGACCACCGACAATATCATGATGATTATCCCCAACCATCAATGCTTCTTCTGGTTTTGCATCTAATAATTCAAGCGCTTTTTGAAGTGGCTCTGGATGTGGTTTCACATGCTCTACATCATCAATTGTCACGACAACATCAAAAAATTCATCAAGCTTTGACAACTGTAATCCCATCTCAACGGTTTGTCTCGCTTTCGTTGTAACAATACCAACTTTATAACCTTGCTTCTTCAACTCTCGAACTGTTTCATATACAGTTTCATATTCTTCTACTAATTCATCATGATGATCATGGTTAAATTCGCGATAACTTGTAATCATCTCTTCAACCTTACTTTCATCAATCTTACTGAAAGTATCATGCAAAGATGGACCGATAAATGGCAATACATCTTCACGCTTATATTGATTTGGATAATATGTATTTAAAGTATGTAAAAAAGAAGAAATAATAAGTTCGTTTGTATTAATTAAAGTTCCATCTAAATCAAATAAAACTGTATTTATTCTCATCGCCTTAGTCCTTTCGCCTTCCTGAATATGAAAGAAGCAGCATCTTATAATAAGATGCTACTTGTCTCTAATTTTCTAAATATCTTTTATCAGCTTGCCCCATTTTTCGTCTCACAATAATGAAAATAATAGAAATAACAACAAGTCCAATTGACATTACTTGTGCGATACGAAGTGGTCCTAGCATTAAACTATCTGTACGTAAGCCTTCTACGAAGAAGCGTCCTACTGAATACCAAATTAAATATGTGAAGAATAATTCCCCGCGACGTAAATTCACTTTTCTTAATGCAAGTAGTAAAATTACGCCTGCAAAATTCCATAATGATTCATATAAAAACGTCGGATGATAGTACACACCCTCAATATACATTTGATTAATAATAAAATCCGGTAAATGAAGACCTTCTAAAAACTGTCTCGTTACTTCATCACCATGCGCCTCTTGGTTCATAAAGTTTCCCCATCGGCCAATTGCTTGTCCTAGTAAAATACTTGGTGCAGCAATATCAGCCAACTTCCAGAAAGAAAGTCCGCGTCGTTTCGCAAAAAGAACACCTGTAATAACAGCCCCGATTAAACCACCATGAATCGCCAAACCACCTTGACGAATATTAATAATTTGACTCGGATTTTGTGCGTAATATTCCCATTCAAAAATAACATAGTACATTCTCGCAAAAAGAATAGCGATCGGTACTGCAATTAATACAAGGTCAACAAATGTATCTTTTGGAATACCTAGCCTTTCTCCCTCGCGAGTTGCCAGCCAAAGACCTAATAGCACACCTGTACCGATAATAATCCCGTACCAATACACAGGAAACGGCCCAAGTTGGATAGCTACACGGTCAAGCTGTGGTACAGAAGCTAACAGCATATGTATATGACCTCCCTCTCCAAAGTTTACTCCTGATTTCCTAACTCAATTGCACTCATTAATCGTTCAGAGAACTGCTGTGCTGCATTGACTCCCATACGTTTTAAACGGAAGTTCATCGCTGCTACTTCAATAATAACAGCCAAGTTTCGACCAGGACGAACTGGAAGTGTAATCTTCGTAAGCTCTGTATCAATAATTTTCATCTTCTCTTCATCAAGACCTAAGCGATCGTAATTTTTCTTTTGATCCCAAATTTCAAGATTAATAACAAGTGTAATACGCTTATAATTTCGTACTGCCCCTGCACCGAATAACGTCATAACGTTAATAATACCTAGACCACGAATTTCTAATAAATGCTCGATTAAATCTGGTGAGCTTCCGACTAACATGTCTTCATCTTCTTGACGAATTTCTACACTATCATCCGCAACAAGACGGTGACCACGCTTTACAAGCTCAAGAGCTGTCTCACTTTTACCAACACCACTTTGACCTGTAATTAAAACACCAACACCGTAAATATCTACTAACACACCATGAACAGCAGTTGTTGGTGCTAACTTACCTTCTAAATAGTTTGTTAAACGACTTGATAATCTAGTTGTCGTTTGAGAAGAACGTAATAAAGGCATACCTGATTCACGTGATGCTTGTAATAACTCATCTGGTACATCTTGATTACGAGTTACAATAATACATGGCGTCTCCTCAGTACAAAGCGCTTTCATTCTCTCTTGTTTTTGCTCTGACGTTAACGTGTCAAAGAACGTAAGCTCCGTCTTTCCAAGAAGCTGCACACGATCTGCTGGATAATATGTAAAAAATCCTGCCATTTCAATTCCAGGTCGTGATAAATCACTTGTATCAATCGGACGATGAATGCCTTCTTCACCACTGATTAACTCCAATTGAAATTGTTCAATTAAATCTTTTGTCCTTACTTTCGGCATATGTATAAACCTCCACTCCGCTGCGGGTTCAGTCTCGTTTGATGTAAAATTCCATTCTATCGGATATTGTACCATTTTTTTCTGGAAACAAGAAATACGGTTTCTAATAAATAGAAAAAAACATTTCATACGAATAATGAAATGTTTTTCTTTTTGTCACTTTCTCTTTTTTTCATATAGAGGTTCAACAATTGCCTTTTCAATTATCATATTAAAAATTGAAATACAAATTGCCGCAACAATCGCTACACCAAATCCTGATATATTAAAAGCATCTCCTAATAATGAATCTGCTATTTTTAACGTAATCGCATTAATAACAATTAAGAAGAAGCCGAAAGTTACAACAGTAATTGGTAGCGTAATTAAAATTAAAAATGGCTTTACGAACACATTTAAAACCGCCAATATAATACTCGCAATAATTGCAGTTTGTATATTTGCTACGTAAAATGCATCTGGTGCAATCCCTTTTAAAAGTCCCGATACAGCGATTAACACAACGCTATTTACAAGAAGTGATACAATCCATCTCATTTCGTTACACATCCTTTTAAACATATATATTTCATCATACGCTAATAGATAATAAACGCAAGTATGATACAAACACTTATATCAACTTATTCTATCTTTCATGCTTGTATACCTACTAACATGCTTACCAGTTTTTCCTCGTAAAATAAAAACCGAGCGTCATTTCCACTCGGTTTTCATCAATAAACTTATTGCGATAACTCTACTTCTTTTATTTTCTCTTTCATTCTTGCTTTATCACGATTTAAAATCTCTTTTAAATACTTACCTGTGTATGAGCGTTCTTCTTTCACTACTTGCTCTGGCGTTCCGGAAGCAACGATTTGTCCACCTTTATCTCCGCCCTCTGGTCCAAGGTCAACGATATAATCAGCTGTTTTAATTACATCTAAATTATGTTCAATTACAAGTACCGTCTCACCGCTCTCAACCAGACGTTGCAGCACTTCTAGAAGACGTGCAATATCATGCGCATGCAAACCAGTCGTTGGCTCATCTAAAATGTATAACGTACGACCTGTAGAACGACGGTGTAATTCAGAAGCTAATTTCACACGCTGTGCTTCCCCACCAGATAACGTTGTTGCTGGTTGACCTAATTTCATATAACCAAGCCCAACATCTACAAGCGTTTGAAGTTTACGCTTAATTTTAGGAATATTGGCGAAGAATTCTACTCCATCTTCAATTGTCATCCCTAACACTTCAGAAATATTCTTATCTTTATATTTCACTTCTAACGTTTCACGATTATATCGTTTACCGTGACAAACTTCACACGGAACATACACATCTGGTAGGAAATGCATTTCAATTTTAATAATTCCATCACCACGGCACGCTTCACAACGGCCACCTTTTACGTTAAAGCTGAAACGTCCTTTTTGATATCCGCGCACTTTCGCTTCATTCGTTTGGGCAAACACATCACGAATATCATCGAATACACCTGTATACGTTGCTGGATTTGAACGTGGTGTACGTCCGATTGGCGATTGATCAATATCGATTACTTTATCTAAATGCTCAAGACCTTTAATCTCTTTATGAGTACCTGGCTTTGCTTTCGCTTTATATAACTTTTGTGCTAACGATTTATATAATACTTCATTAATCATCGTACTTTTACCAGAACCAGATACACCCGTTACCGCTACAAACGTACCAAGCGGGAATGACATTTTCGCGTTCTTTAAATTATTCTCTTTTGCACCGACAATCTCTACTTTACGTCCATCACCTTTACGTCTTTCAAGTGGAACTGGAATAAACTCTTTACCACTTAAATACTTCCCTGTTAATGAATTCTCATCTTGCATAACTTCAGCCGGTGTCCCCGCTGAAACGACCTGTCCACCGTGAATACCTGCACCAGGCCCTATATCAAGTAAATAGTCAGCAGCCATCATCGTATCTTCATCATGCTCAACAACGATTAATGTATTACCTAAATCGCGCATTTCTTGCAATGTACGAATAAGACGATCGTTATCGCGCTGGTGTAAACCAATTGAAGGCTCATCAAGAATATAAAGTACGCCAGTTAGACGAGAACCAATTTGCGTCGCTAAACGAATACGCTGCGCCTCACCACCTGATAAAGTTCCTGCGGCACGACTTAACGTTAAATAATCTAAACCAACGTTCACTAAGAACCCAACGCGCTCCTGAATTTCTCTTAAAATTAAATGAGCTATTTTTTGTTGCTTCTCCGTTAGCTCTACATTCGAGAAGAATTCTTGTACTTCTTGAACTGAATACTTCGTTACGTCAGCAATCGTTTTATTGCCAACAAATACAGCTAAACTCTCAGGCTTTAAGCGTCCACCTTTACACTTTGGACAAGCTTGTTCTGCCATATACTTTTCCATTTGCTCACGAATGTAATCGGAACTCGTTTCACGATAACGACGTTCAATGTTTGGAATAACACCTTCAAATAAAATCTCATTTTCCTTTACTTGACCAAATTCATTTACATAGCGGAAATAAACTTTCTCTTCCCCGCTTCCGTACAACACTTTATCAAATAAATCTTTCGGTATATTTTTTACAGGCACATCCATATCAACGCCGTAATGATTACATGCAGATTGTAAAAGTTGTGGGTAATATTGTGAACTTGTTGGTTCCCAAGGCGCAATCGCATGTTCATTTAATGATAAATCCCAGTTAGGAATAACAAGCTCTAAATCTACCTCTAGCTTTGAACCAAGTCCATCACAAGAAGGACATGCTCCGAACGGACTATTGAATGAGAACATACGCGGCTCTAATTCTCCAATTGAAAAACCACAATGCGGACAAGCGTGATGTTCGCTAAACAGAAGTTCCTCTTCTCCCATAACATCGATTAACACTCGTCCCCCGCCAAGCTTTAATGCACTTTCAAGTGAATCAGCAAGACGGCTTGCGATTCCTTCTTTTACAACAATACGGTCAATTACAACTTCAATGGAATGCTTCTTGTTTTTATCTAACGCAATATCTTCAGATACATCAAGCATTTCACCGTCAACGCGAACACGAACATATCCTTGCTTCTTAATATCTTCAAGTACTTTTACATGCGCACCTTTACGCCCAGAAACGATAGGCGCTAACACTTGTAATTTCGTACGTTCAGGATATTCAAGAACGCGGTCTACCATCTGCTCTACTGTTTGTGACGTAATTTCAATGCCATGATTCGGACAAATTGGCGTACCAATTCGTGCAAATAATAAACGTAAGTAATCATAAATCTCCGTTACCGTTCCGACAGTTGAACGTGGGTTACGACTCGTCGTTTTTTGATCGATTGAAATTGCTGGTGACAATCCTTCAATCGTGTCCACATCCGGCTTATCCATTTGTCCTAAAAACTGGCGCGCATACGCAGATAACGATTCTACGTATCTGCGCTGCCCTTCTGCATAAATCGTATCAAATGCTAATGATGATTTCCCCGAACCAGACAATCCCGTTACAACGACAAGCTGATTTCTCGGAATGGTTACATCAATATTTTTTAAGTTATGTGCTCTAGCACCTTTTACAACGATAAAATCCTTGCTCTTACTCACTTTTTTCACCCTTCCGCTTTTAATTCTAATAGTAAATCTCTTAGTTCAGCTGCACGCTCGAAGTCTAACGCTTTTGCTGCTTCTTTCATCTCTGCTTCCATCTTCGCAATTGTCTTTTCGCGCTCTTTTTTCGTCATTTTCTTAGCAGGAGTTGCTTCGTATGTTTCTGTCTCTTCAGCAGCTGTCGTTGCACGGATAACATCACGAACGCCTTTTTGAATCGTTTTCGGCGTAATACCATGCTCTTCATTGTAAGCTTCTTGTATACTACGACGACGCTTCGTTTCTTCAATCGCAATTCCCATAGATTTCGTTATACGATCTGCATACATAATAACGCGGCCGTTTTCATTACGCGCGGCACGACCGATTGTTTGAATTAATGAACGTTCTGAACGCAAGAACCCTTCCTTATCAGCATCTAAAATAGCTACAAGTGATACTTCCGGAATATCTAATCCTTCTCGCAATAAGTTAATGCCGACAAGTACATCAAATTTACCGAGGCGAAGATCACGGATAATTTCAATACGTTCTAGCGTTTTAATTTCAGAGTGAAGATAGTTAACTTTAATTCCTACATCTTTTAAGTAATCCGTTAAATCCTCTGACATTTTCTTCGTTAAAGTCGTAATTAATACACGTTCATTTTTTGCAATACGATCTTGAATCTCTCCTAATAAATCGTCAATTTGCCCTTCAATTGGTCGTATATCAATTGGTGGATCTAAAAGCCCTGTTGGACGAATAATTTGTTCTATTACTTCTGGCGACTGCTCTAACTCATACGGTCCTGGCGTTGCTGAAACATAAATAACTTGATTCGTTTTCTCTTCAAACTCATCGAATGTGAGCGGTCTATTATCTAAAGCTGACGGCAGACGGAATCCATGATCCACAAGCACTTGCTTACGCGCTTGATCCCCGTTATACATCGCTCTTACTTGCGGTACTGATACGTGCGATTCATCCATAACGATTAAGAAATCTTTCGGGAAATAGTCTAATAGCGTATACGGCGTTGCCCCCGCTGGACGAAGTGTTAAATGACGGGAGTAGTTTTCAATACCTGAACAAAATCCCATCTCGCGCATCATTTCTAAATCATAACGTGTACGCTGTTCTATACGCTGCGCTTCTAACAACTTGCCGTTATCATTTAATTCCTTTAAACGCTCTTCTAATTCTTTTTCGATATTTTCAATAGCGACCTTCATCTTTTCTTCACGTGTAACGAAGTGAGATGCTGGGAAGATTGCTACATGATCACGTTCTGCTAATACTTCACCTGTTAACGCATTTACTTCACGAATACGATCGATTTCATCACCGAAAAATTCGATTCGAATACAATGCTCATCAAGTGATGCCGGGAAGATTTCAACTACATCTCCTCGCACACGGAATGTACCACGCTTGAAATCAATATCATTACGTCCATACTGTACATCAACAAGTTCACGAAGCAATTGATTACGGTCTTTTTCCATACCAACTCGAAGCGAAACAACTAGCTCGCGGTATTCTTCTGGAGAACCTAAGCCATATATACACGAAACACTCGCAACAATAATTACATCGTCCCGTTCAAATAATGCAGACGTTGCCGAGTGACGCAATTTATCAATTTCATCATTAATTTGCGCATCTTTTTCAATAAACGTATCTGTTTGTGGTACATACGCTTCTGGCTGATAATAATCGTAGTAACTAACAAAATATTCAACTGCATTATTCGGGAAAAAGTCTTTCAACTCACTATATAACTGCCCTGCTAACGTTTTATTATGAGCCATAACAAGTGTTGGCTTTTGCACTTCTTTAATGACATTTGAAATCGTAAATGTCTTACCCGTTCCTGTTGCTCCAAGCAACACTTGCTTTTTCTTTCCACTATTAATTCCCTCTACAAGCTTCTCTATAGCTACCGGCTGATCACCTTGCGGGGAATACGCTGAGACAATTTCAAATTGACGTTCCAAGAAAATCCGACCTCCTCATAAAAATCTGTATTATTATTTTACCACGAATACCTATAAAAAACCTAAAAAAACGAACAGATATTCGGTAAAGTTTTCGACAATATACACATAGAAAAAGGAAGGAGTAAATACTTCCTTCCTCTACTAACTCTATTTTTTTGATACATATAATAAGTCATATCCATTGCGTCCATCTTCATTCGTACAATCTGTTAACCGATAAGTACTTTCTGATTCGCGCTGCTCTTTAACAATACTTTTACAACTATCTTTATGTAATCCTTTATGGTCACCAGCAAACTTGTCTTGTCTACTATCTAACACATAAAGGATATCTTTCCCACTATGCTCTAACGTTTGAAAAACCGGGTCACCTTCATCGGTATACTGTACAATTCTTATTTTATCAACTTCCCCTTGATCAACGTTCATAACGAACTGTTCGAATTTATCTAGATTGGAAGTTCCTACTCCCTTTACAATGACATCATTCTTCTTATCAATTGTAGTGCTAGATGGTGAACATGCTACTAAACTAAAGAGAAATAGACATATACAGCTGATTCTTTTTTCTATTGTCATCCTCTCCTATAAAAATTATTTGTATACCAGAAAAGCTACTTTCAACTATGAAAGTAGCTTTTCTTTTCCTTTCTCCTTCTTCGGAAAAATCACATATGAAAATGAAATTGCTGTATCAACTAAAAATACAATCGCCCACACTTGGCTCACGCGACTTGCAGCTTTATTTAAAACGATTCCCGATTCTAACCAATTACCCCATTGTTCAAATGGAATAAATCCATACGCGAAGAAAAAGAATATGTGCACACCAACGAATAAAACAAGATGTAATACCCAATTTTTTATTTCCTGCTTTGCATAGGCCATGCCTGTTAATTCTACCTGTTCTTCAATAATAGGCGCCGGTTCATTACGCCATTTCGCAACTGATTTTTGTGCAAATATATCAAGCTTCTTCAAATCCTTTTTCCCGTAGAAAACTGCATACAATAAAATAATTACAGTAATAATTTGAAAGTTAGAGAACTTTCCTGTTTGATAATAGTCCACTACTCCTAAAGTTAAAATAAACACTTCATTTACGAGGAGTACAATTCCCATAATAAAACTCGCCTTTTTCAAACGGAATCCGTAGCGAAGTAAAAAGAAACCGATAGCTGATAACCAAAATACAATTTCTGCCCCAATTAAAAAATACCAACGATATTCTGCGAGTATGCTCATTTATCCTTCTCCCTTTCATCATAAATACGAAAAGCCTCATCCATATACACTAAAAGTTCTTCTTCAATTGGATACATGCTCATTTTCTGTGAATCTTCCTTCGATTTTCTAACTTCCCATAACTTATCTAAAAACGCTTCATCACCATTGGCCATTTCTAAACACTTCTGCATTAATCTCTTCATTGCCCCTTGTACCTCATCACTAGCAGCTTCTTTACCGTCTTTCATAAAAGTGCGTAATTGCTTTAATAAATCTACCCATTCTAAAACATTCGGATCTTCCTTACTCATGTTTGGTAAATTATGAAGCAATTTTTGTTCTTCCTTTGAAAATACTTCATTTTGAAATATTTCACGTATACGAGGAGACTGCTTCGAAAGCTGAATCAGTTCAAACATAACTTTCCAATCGAGTTCTCCCTCCACATCTACCGAATAAACAACTGCTTGTAAAACACTCTCCATTCGATTAAATTTCTTTTGTTCTTCCTGTACAAACCGAAGTTGTTTTTCAAGCGAATTTTTTAAATCCAGCTCACCTTTTACTAACATATTCGCAGTTTCTTTTAATGAAAATCCCATTTCTTTTAAAAATAAAATTTGTTGCAAACGAATAACGTCACTTTCACTATATAACCGATGTCCACCCTCTGTTTTTCCGCTCGGCTTTAATAAATCTATTTGATCATAATAACGTAGTGTACGTACTGTAACCCCTGTTTCTCTCGTCAATTCTTGTATTGAAATCACTACCATCACCTCTTCCCTTTCATTATAAAAGATGACGTTACGTAACTTTCAAGCTTTTTGTAAAAAAAATACAAAAAGCTGTTTATACAAAATGTATAAACAGCTTTTATGGAAATAACCCCTTTTGTATGGCGCGCCCACAAAATAAAATAAGTGCTCCAACAACAACACTCGTTGCCGTTTTATGATAATGGGCTAATAATAATAAATAATACGATAAACCTACAGTACCAATCATAATACAAATACTCGGCACTGGATTACGAGAAAAGTTTTGCATTCCCCAAAGAAGCGAAAATATAGCTGTAGCGACACATAACACCGGTAATCCCATCCCAGTTCCCCTTTTTCTATCTATTATTCCTTGTTGCTAACACACTCGTTGATGCGATACTAATTAATAAATCAAAACCAATCCTTATATATTTAAACGTTTACTCTAATTGAAATCTCTCAAGCTTATCATTTATTTTCTTTCTCCTTACTCCAGCGTAAAGATTTCCTCCACCTTCACCCCAAAATATTTGGCAATTTTTAAAGATAACTCTAGACTCGGATTGTAATGATGATTTTCAATCGCCACTATCGTCTGCCGCGTCACCTGCATCGCCTTTGCCATTTCAACTTGTGTTATATGATTTTGCTTTCTTAACTCTTTTATTTTATTTTTCACACCCATAGGATCCACCTTCAAAAGTAAAGATATCTTTACTTAAATTATAAATATTTTCCAGTTATAAGTAAAGATATCTTTACAAATTTTAGAAAAATGTTTCATTGAACATCTACTCTAACAAAGTACAAGAGTAATTCAATTTATATCAGCGACTTTCTAAATATATCAGCGCAACTTGAAATATATCGGCGATTTCCCAAATATATCAGCGCAACTCCATTTATATCGGCGATTTTCCAAATATATCGACATCCGTAGCGCTACTATAAACATAAGAAAAAGCTGTCCCCAAGCACCTTCGGGAACAGCTTTCTCCTCTACTACATAAATCCTAACGCATATACAAGAACGTATCCAAGAACCGATAAGCAAACCGAGCCAATCAGCCCCGCCACAAATGCTTTACTTCCTAATTTACGGAACGTTTTAAACTCTACATTTAAACCGAGCCCTGCCATCGCCATTGCGATAAGCATGTAAGCAAGAACAACAATGTATCCCGCAACAACTTCTGGAATAATCCCGAGCGAATGCACTGCACTCATCGCTAAGAACCCGAAGATGAACCATGGAATTGGAAGGTCGCGCCATGATCTTTTTTCCTCGCTACCTTCACTCTTACCAAACCATAATCCGATTAAAATCGCTACTGGTACAAGCATTGCAACGCGCGTTAGTTTCACGATAACTGCGATATCTACAGCCGTGCTTCCTCCTGGCGCCGCAGCCGCAATTACGTGAGCAATTTCATGCAGTGTCGCCCCTGAGAACACTCCATATCCGTATGGAGATAAACCAAGCACTGGATATAATAACGTATAAATAAGCGTAAATATTGTACCTAAAATCGCGATGATCGCTGCTCCAACTGCTGTTTCGTCATCTTTTGCTTTCACTTGCGGTGCAATTGCCACGACCGCGGCCGCGCCGCAAATTGCCGTACCGCATGCTGTTAAAATCCCAAGTTTCTTTTCTACTTTAAATACTTTCGTTAGTCCGTATACAACAAAAATAGTAAATGTAATAACAACCGCCGCGATGACCAATACTTTCGGCCCCGCCTTCGCAATATCAACAAGATTTAATCGCATTCCAAGTAAGATGATCCCAAAGCGCAGTAACTTCTTACTCGCAAAGTTCGTTCCTGCAATCGCATCATGAGGAACTCCAATTGCAGCGCGCCAAACCATCCCAATTAGAATAGCAATTACTAATTGTCCCATAATATTTAAAAATGGAAGCTCCGCTAAATATTTCGCGGCAATTGCGATTAATAATGTAATCCCAATTCCTTGCGAAAATCCAAAGCCCTTCTTCTTTTGTATAACAAGTGTTTGTTCCACCTTGTACCACCCCAATAATCGTATTGGAACATGCATGTTCTTTCTACTTACATTATAAGAGAGTTTCTATAATAAGTTTAATACCAATACCGAATCTCTATCATCAGAAATACTTATGATAAGATGATAGAAAAGAAAGGAGCCCATTATATGAACGTAGACATTTTAAAAATTTTTGTTACTGTCGTTGAACAGAAACACTTCTCCCGTGCAGCAGAATTATTAAACCTTTCACAGCCCGGAGTAAGTATGCATATACGCAACTTAGAAAACGAATTTGGCACTACACTTATTCAACGCTCCCCGAAGCATGTCCAAGTTACGGAAGCTGGAAACATATTATATATACATGCAAAGCAAATGCTCTCTCTTTACGAAGATGCTAAGCAAGAAATTAATGAACTACATAACGTTGTAACAGGAACACTTCGCATCGGTGCTAGTTTTACAATTGGTGAATACTTACTTCCAAAAATACTCGCTAACTATGCGAATGAAAATCCACGCGTCGAAGTGCATACCTTTATCTCAAATACAGAAGAAGTTTTGCAAAGTCTTCGCTCTAATCAAATTGATATCGGCTTAGTGGAAGGGCAAGTCGTATACGCTGATGTTAACGTTGAAACATTTATGCAAGATGAAATGAAGCTCGTCGTTCCGCCAAATCATCCACTACTCCGCACAAAGGAAATAAATGAAAGCACACTCCAAGATCAAGTATGGGTACTAAGAGAAAGTGGTTCTGGTACACGCGCTTATAGTGACCGCTTTATTCATCAACACCATTTAAAAATGAAACGATTCTTTACATTCAGTAGTATCCAAAGCGTAAAGGAAGCTGTTAGTGCCGGGCTTGGCATCGCTATCCTTTCTGATTGGACTGTACGGAAAGAGCTATTAGCAAAAGAACTATTCCACGTCGAAGTTCCAAATGAACAACTAATCCGTCCGTTTTCCATCGTACGCGGTAAATATTTCATTCTATCTAAAGCCATTCAAGTGTTCTTAAATCATGTAGATTCTTTTGCGAAAAAACAGAGTTGACCCTCACATTAGTGTGAAGGTTTACAATACATGTAGAAGGAGTGAAACGCATTGCGAATTGGAGAATTATCAAAAGAAACTGGCGTTAGTGAAAGATCACTAAGACATTACGAAGAAAAGGGCTTACTCCCTACTAAGCGCCTTGCAAATGGTTACCGTGATTTTGATGAAAGTGCCATCGAAAAAGTGGAGCTTATTCAAATGTACTTACAAATTGGCTTAAATTTAGAAGAGACGGCAAGGATGCTGCGCTGCCTTGAAATTGAACCGCACCTGTACGATAATCCGTGTAGCAGTATCCTTACGCTTTACGAAGATAAACTCAATGAAGTAACAAAGCAAATCACATTACTTTCCAACATCCAAGCGAATTTGCAAAAACACGTTTCACTCCTAAAACAAGCAAAAGAAAAGGAATGATTACATGTTTGTTATACATGGCAGTTCAAGACAAAACGGAAATACAGAAGCTTTAACACATATGATGATAGAGGACATTGAAACAGAACAAATTTATTTGCGTGATCATACCGTCTATCCTATTACAGACCAACGTCATGATGCAGAAGGATTCCAATCCGTAAATGATGACTATGAGCAGTTAACCAAACGCATGCTAGAGCACGACACGATTATCTTTGCTACACCATTATATTGGTACGGAATGAGTGGACATATGAAAAACTTTGTTGATCGCTGGTCACAAAGCTTGCGCGATACATCTCTTCATTTCAAAGAAAAAATGAAAGGCAAAAAAATGTATGTTGTCATCGTTGGCGGGGATAATCCAAAGCTAAAAGCATTACCGCTTATTGCTCAATTCCAATATATCTTTGATTTTGTTGGTTCTTCATTTGAAGGTTATGTTATTGGAGATGCGAATGGACTGGATGAAATTAAAAACGATGCTGAGGCGCTGGCAAAAGCACAATTGTATAATAATAAATTCAAAAATAGCGAACAGAAATAAGTTTGACAAACCCTTTTGTATACGCATACAATAAAAGTAATATTATGAAAGGAAGGTACTTTGACCAATGAAGTTCTAATTCTCTTATTTATTTCATCCATCACAAATAGTGAACAAAAATGATGAAAACTAGCAGGGGATTAGTCTGTCCATTTGTCGATACTTTCTTTCGAAACGATCATGTAAAAAATCGTTTATTTATGTACGATTTTTTACATACAAGGGCGACGTTTATCCTCTCTAGTGAAACTAGGGAGGTTTTTTTATGACTATTTTATTCGCACGTAATATTGAAAAGAGCTTTGGTGATCGCACACTATTTACATTACCATCACTGGAAATTCAAGCACAGGATCGCATAGGAATTGTCGGAGTCAACGGAGCTGGTAAATCTACGTTATTACAAATATTAAGTAAAGAAATAGAAGCTGACAGAGGCATAGTAACTCATCATAGTTCTATCGCCATCATTCCTCAGCTCAGTGAAGAACTACCGGAAACCGCTTCTTCTCTCGCAAAAGGAAAATGGAGTATTTCAAACGTTACCGACGCAATGAGCGGCGGTGAACGAATGCGACTAAAGATTGCGCATGCTCTCGAACAAAATGCAGGCATTTTATTCGCTGATGAACCAACAAGCCACTTAGATATGGTCGGTACAGAGCAATTAGAAAAGGCACTTTCATCTTATAAATGGGCACTTGTTTTAATATCGCATGACCGTGAATTTCTAGATAATATATGTACCAAAATTATTGAAATTGAAGACGGTATTATTCAAGAGTACAAAGGTAATTATTCAAACTATCGAAAACAAAAAGAACGTGAACGAATACAAAAACAAGCAGAATATGAGCAATATATACAAGAAAAAAATCGTTTAGAACAGTCCATTCTACAAAGAAAGCAACGTGCTTCTAACATGAAAAAAATCCCAACACGGTTCAGTTCATCTGAATCTAGACTTTATAGGTTAAGTGGGGCTCATGGCCAAGAACAGGTTAGTAAAGCAGCGAAAGCATTAGAGACACGTCTCGAAAAACTAGAAAAGAAGGAAAAGCCAAAGGATCTTTCTCAAGCTCAATTTGACGTGCAATACCATACACCCATTCATAGTAAGGTGGCAGTACAATTCAATAAAGCAACAAAGAAAATAGGCGACTGTATACTATTTAAAAATATGAATGGAACTATTGCCCCTGGTGCAAAGCTTGCCGTTTTAGGGGCAAATGGAAGCGGCAAAACCACTTTGTTCAACATGCTTCTCACAAACGAGCGTGGCATGCAGCTATCGAAAAGTTGTAAAATTGGATACTTCGAACAAACATTATCTATTTTAAAAACAGATAAAACCATTTTAGAAAATGTTCTAGAAGAAACAAACTATACAGAAGCATTCGTTCGCACAATACTTGCACGACTTCTATTCCGCCGTGAGGATGTTCATAAACCCGTGCACATTCTAAGCGGGGGTGAACGAATGAAGGTTGCACTCGCAAAAGTATTTTTAGGAAACTATAATATGCTTCTGCTAGATGAACCGACAAACTATTTAGACTTAGCAACGCAAGAAGAATTAGAAACCATGTTACAAGAATATCCTGGCACAATACTTTTCATTAGCCATGACCGTGCCTTTATTCGCTCTGTTGCAGACCATATTCTACAAGTAGATGAGAGTGAACCTAGAGTATTCCACGGTAATTACGAGCAATACACAAAAAGAACCACCGGAGATTCTGTAAACGTTACTGAGCAAGAGTTGTTACGATTACAAACAAAATTAACAGAAGTCATCGGCCGAATTTCCATACCAAATCATCACAATGATATCTCATCTCTCGAACAAGAATACGAAACATTATTAGTTAAAATCCGGAAATGTAAAGAAGCACTCTAATGTCTTCCCTATATATCGACGGGACCTTCCGCATTTCCCAAGAAATATTGAATCTTCGACATAGCATACAAAAAGCCGTGCATCAGCACGGCTTCTCACTTTAGATACGGACAGCAGTCCCGCTCACAGCAACCATTAGCATCCCTTCGCGAACTACTTCGTAATCCACGTCGATACCAACGATGGCATTCGCATTTTTTTGTCTTGCAAGAGTTTTCATCTCTTCCATTGCGATGTCACGTGCTTCTTTCAATTTGCTTTCGTAAGCGCCTGAGCGACCACCGACAACATCACGGACAGAAGCGAAAAGATCACGAACGATATTTGCACCCATAATCGCTTCTCCATTCACGATATCGACATAATCAATAATCTCTTTCCCTTGAATTGTAGAAGTTGTTGTTACAATCATACTTTATAGCCTCCCATATGAGATTTTTACCTACTTATGGTGCACTAATTCAGTACAAATTATATTTACGAACTAAACTGAGCTTCGTATAACCTACTGTATCCTCCGCCTTGCTCAATTAATTCATTATGTGAACCTTGTTCTGCAATACCATCTTTATTTACAACGACGATGCGATCTGCATTTTTAATCGTTGCAAGTCTGTGAGCGATAACTAATGTTGTACGGCCAACAGATAGCTCCGCAAGCGATTTTTGAATCGCAAGTTCTGTCTCTGTATCTAATGCAGAAGTTGCTTCATCCAATATTAAAATTGGAGGGTTTTTCAAGAACATACGAGCAATAGCTAGACGCTGCTTTTGTCCACCTGAAAGTTTCACGCCGCGCTCACCGATAACAGTATCTAAACCGTCCGGCTGTGAGTAAATTAAATCTTCTAATTGCGCACGTTTTACTGCCTGCCAAATTTCAGCTTCTGATGCTTTTAAATTTCCGTAAGCGATATTTTCACGAATTGTTCCTGAGAATAAGAACACATCTTGCTGCACAATTCCAATTTGCTTACGAAGTGAAGATAATGTCATATCTTTCGTATCAATTCCATCAATTTGAATTGATCCAGATGATTGCTCATAAAAACGTGGTAATAGGCTACATAACGTCGTTTTCCCAGCTCCTGATGGTCCAACGAACGCAACTGTTTCACCTGCATGTATTTTCAAACTAATGTCATTTAAAATCGGTTCTTTGTTTTCATATCCAAACGTAATGTTGTTATATTGAATATCACCGTGTACATGGTTCACTTCCATTGCATCTTTAGAGTCTACAATGTCAGGCTCTGTTTCAAGAAGCTCTACATACCTTTTAAAACCAGCGATTCCTTTCGGATAGCTTTCGATTACCGCGTTAATTTTTTCAATTGGGCGGAAGAAAATATTCGTTAATAGAACGAATCCGATAAATCCACCGTACGTTAATTCTCCTTGCAGAACAAACCATGTACCGCATATTAAGACGAAGAGCGTTACGAGACGCATGAGCATATAACTAATCGACGAATTTAACGCCATAATTTTATACGCCATTAATTTCGTTGTACGGAAACGAGCGTTGTTCACAGCAAATTGCTCTTTCTCAAACTTTTCATTTCCGAATGCTTGTACAACGCGAATACCACCAACGTTGTTCTCAATACATGCATTGAAATCAGCAACATCTGAGAATAAACGTCTAAATGTACCTGTCATTTTTTTATTGAAGTACAGCGCTAACCATAATAGGAATGGAATGACGAAGAACGTTAATAACGCTAACTTCCAGTTGATCATCATCATAAATGAGAATGCCCCAACTAAAGTCATTACGGCGATAAATAAATCTTCTGGTCCATGGTGAGCAATTTCCCCAATTTCCATTAAATCGTTTGTAAGGCGTGAAATTAAATGACCTGTTTTATTATTATCAAAAAATCTGAATGATAGCTTTTGAATATGATCAAATAATTTCTGCCTCATATCTGTTTCAATGTTAACACCAAGCATATGTCCCCAATATGTAACGACATATTGTAAGCCTGCATTTAACATATAAACTGCGAGTAAACCGAAACAAGCCCATAAAATAAGCGTCCAGTTTTGCCCTGGCAATAACTTATCAATAAATTGATTTACGATAAGCGGGAAGCCGAGTTCTAATAATCCTGCGACAACCGCACAAGAAAAGTCGAGTATAAATAAACCTTTATACGGTTTATAGTACGAGAAAAATTTACGCAGCATATCTTACCTCCATTTTCCAAAATTAAAAAGACTCCCTAAATGATAACCATTATCAAATAATTATTCAAGTTATCCGTCTATGAAACTGAAAATAAGCTTTGCGATAGTTGTCGTTTTTTGCTGGAAAGTCGATATATTCGAATAATCGCCGATATATTTCGAGTTGCGCTGATATAAACTTCATTTACTAACTACTCTCCCATCCCCAAAAACAAAAAAGGTACCACCACAAGGTGATACCATTCCTTCTATTACATCGCTTCCGAATCCCACTCATGCTCCTGTTCAACGAATACAATACCTAATTCGTGATGTCCACCAGCATATAATGCAGTTTGTGCAAGACGAAGCTCACCATTTGTATCTAATACTTCTAATTTACAAAATGCTCCTGTCGTCTTCGTTTGAAGCGCATCATAAAATTCCTCGGCGCTTTTTGGAATGACTCCATTTACTTTCGTAATAATTTCTCCAGGCAGTAATTTCAGCTCTGCTCCAATTGTATTTGGAATTGTATCTAGTACAACGAGCCCATCATTGCGTGCAGCAAAATACGCTGGTCTTGTTTCATCGGCAATTTTTTCTTGCATCGAAATTGTGAAACGCCCAAGCATAGCGACTCCCATCGCGATAATTGCAAGTACGTGCCACCAGTAACTTGCGATTCCTAAAACGAGCACAAGTCCTGCTAACCCATAAACACGTCTTCCTGTAAATAATAAAGCTTCCGTCGGCTCATAACTTTTAATATTTCTCATAAATCCAATTAAAAATGGAACGAGGAATAGAGAATATGTATTTGAACCTATTGAAACGACAGGCCACCATGAAATAAACTGCGTTACCGCATCACCCGGTACAAGAATAAAAATAGGAACGATCCATAAACGCTTTGATTCGTGTAAACCAATCTTTAATCCACGCTTCCCCTGCCTAATCCTCGGCGTCGAATATCCTACTGCGTTTTTAGAAATCAATAAGCCTTCTACAATAAGCATAACGCCTAGTAAAATAACAAGGGATACAACGGTACTCTCTTCACCTTCTCGAAGCTGTAAAAAGGAAACTGGTAGCTTAGAAGATAATAGAACACATACAATCGCAATGCTAAATGTATAAGCCGCCGATAAATATCGATACATAGCCGTTAATCCAAATAGTAACGTCCAAATTAAAATGGCCCATAAGCTTGCTTTAGAAACAACAAGTCCAAGCCCAATCGTAATAATAGATACTACTAATCCGTATCCAATCCCTGCAAATAGAGAGGTTCGCAGTTCAAACCAAATATCATAAACTTTAAAAGAAAAATCTTTTCGTTCTCTTAACATACGTAAGTATCCAACGAAGATACTACTTATTACAAATATATAGACAGCAGGGTGTAAGAAAAAACGTCCAACTGCCCGCATTATTTCAAAAATCCATGCCTCCATGAACTCATTCACCACCATTTATATCATTCTTTCTTTTTATATTATCATAACTAAACAAACGTTTGTTTAACACAAAAAAATACAGGCAGCAAACTGCCTGTATTTCTTCTTATTTTGCCATTAATTTTAATGCTGACTGTAATTGTAGATCATTTTCTCCAGAACGGATTTTTTCGATAATTTTAGTTTGAATCGCTTCAGCTGTCTTTTTATCAAGCTGTCCCGTCGCTTCCATTTCATTTGCATTTTGGAATGCTTTCAGAGCCGATTCTGTCTCTTTACTAAAGTATCCATCTTCACGACCTGGTACATAACCTAAGCTCTTAAGCATTTCCTGAGCATGTTTTACTTGTACATCATTTGAATTGTATGAAAGTGTTTTTTCAATTTGAATTGGTGTCGCATGATAATAATTTGGTTGCTTCACTTCTACTGTTGGCGCGATTCCTTTTTTATGAATCCAGTTCCCATCCGGCGTTAACCATTTAAACATCGTTAATTTAATGTTGCTGCCGTCTTTAAATGGAACAGCTTGCTGGACAGTACCTTTACCAAATGTCTTTTCACCAATTAAATCGTATCCTTCTCCTTCTTTTAACGCACCCGCTAAAATCTCTGAAGCAGAAGCACTTCCATTATCAATTAATACTGAAATTGGATATGGTTTTCTCTCTTTCAGTTCCGTAGAGAATTTCTTCTTCTCACCATTTCGCTGCTCTACTTGTAGCATCGGCTTTTTATTCGTCATAATTTCCCCTAGTATATCTTCTACACTATTTAAGTAGCCACCAGGATTACCACGCACGTCAATAACTAAGCCTTTTATATTTTTCTTCTCTAACTCTTTTAACTGATCCTTAAATTCTTTCGCTGTATTTTCAGCAAAAGAAGTGATTTGCATATAACCGATATCTTTTCCGCTCTCTTGCTTCACAGAACTAAACACTGTAAAGATCGGAATCTTTTCACGCTTAATTTTAAATACAATCGGATCAGTTACTCCCGCACGTTTAATTTCAATTGCGACAGTCGTTCCCTTTTTACCACGAATTTTTAATACTGCTTCTTCACGTGATAAGTCTTTCACACTGTTTCCATCTACAGATAAAATTTGGTCATTCGGTTTAATTCCTATCTTTTCTGCTGGTGAACCTTTAATTGGCGATACGATAATAAGCTTACCGTCCGTCTTGTTCACCTCAGCCCCAATCCCCTCTAATTCGGGATCAAGCGATTCACTAAACTGCTTGGCTGTTTCTTTATCCATATACGTGGAATAAGGGTCCTTCAGCGTAGACAACATACCTTGTATTGCACCTTCAACTAACTTTTCATCTTTCACGTCTTCCACATAACGTGAATCAATTAGTGCATACGCCTCATTAATTTTTGCCAAATTCCCTTGCGCAGTGCTAGCATTCCCACTCGAAATTGTTTGCGTTACTTCTGATGGGTTAACCCCAAATACAGACATGCCTGCAAACATTCCGCCAGCACCAATTAAAAATGCAACAACCATTCCAATAATTGCAACTCTACGTTTCAATGCGGAATTCCCCTTTCCAAAACACACAGGTGGTGTAGCAAAAGGCATCACACAGTGTGTGATGCCTTTACCTATTTCTACTATATGATAAGCTTGTACGAATTATGTTTGCAACTTTTTATACTTTTAAGAAGCGACGAATTGACATTACACTTCCCCACATACCGATTAAAGCACCGATTAACACTAGTAAACCAGCTAATTGGAATACGAATGGACTGTATGGTAGAAGCTCGAAAATTGTTCCGCCAAGTTTTTCATTAAACACACCTTGCAACGAATTATACGTAATTAGAATTAGGCCAATTGGAATAATTGATCCTAATACTCCTAAGAATAATCCCTCTAGCAAGAATGGCCAACGAATAAACCAGTTTGTTGCACCAACAAGTTTCATAATTTCAATTTCTGTACTACGAGCATAAATTGTAATTTTAATTGTATTAGAGATTAAGAACATCGCTGTGAATAAAAGACCAGCAATTAACGCAATCCCAATGTTACGACCAGTTTTTACAGTATCAAATAATCGTTCAACTTGCCCTTTTCCGTACTGAACATTACTAACAAACTGCATTTTTTCAACCTTCTTCGCGATTGTCGCTGTATCGGTTGGTTCTTTCGCTTTTACAACGAATACGTTTTTAAGTGGGTTATCTTGTTCAAATAACTCAAACGTTTTTCCACTATCACCTAAGCTTTTAATTAAACGTTTTAACTCTTCTTCTTTAGAAGAATATTTAATAGAATCTACTTTTGCAATCTTACTCATATCTTCTTCTAATTTCTTTTGATCCGCTTCTTTTGCAGCTGGATCAATGTGTACACGAATCTCTACATCTTGCTCTACTTTCGTCGCAAAATGGTTCATATTCATAATCGCTGTTAAAAAGACACCTACAAGTAATAATGTAACTGTTACTGCACTAACAGAAGCAAATGTCATCCATCCGTTACGTGATAGATTCTTTACACCTTCTCGCAAATGTCGACTAAGGGTCTTAGCCTTCATATCCGTATCCTCCCTCAATCTCATCTCGAACAATTTTTCCGCCTTCAATCGCGATTACACGATGACGGATTGTATTTACGATATCTGCATTATGCGTCGCCATAACAATCGTTGTGCCGCGCTCATTAATGCGAGTAAAAATATTCATAATATCAAGAGCTGTTTCAATATCTAAGTTACCTGTTGGCTCATCGGCAATTACAACCTTTGGTCTATTTACAATTGCTCTTGCAATAGCCACACGTTGTTGCTCCCCGCCCGAAAGCTCACTTGGAAGTGCATCTGCACGATCTTCAAGGCCTACAAGACCTAGAACTTCTGTTACACGCTCACGAATTGCATCCGGTTCTTCTTCAATTACTTCTAAAGCAAACGAAACATTCTCATATACCGTTAATTTAGGTAGCAATTTGAAATCTTGGAAAATCACGCCTAATTGACGACGGAAATACGGAACATCTCTTTCTGCCAATGTTTCGATAGTAAGTCCATTTACATTAATAGATCCTGTAGATGGTTTCTCTTCACGATACATCATTTTAATAAATGTAGATTTTCCGGCTCCACTCGGTCCAACTACGTATACGAATTCACCTTGTTTAATGTTAACTGTAAGACCAGCAATGGCTTTCATACCATTCGGGTACTCCTTATAAACATTCGTCATTTTTATCATTATTTATCACCCAATACTTAATGATTTTTTTCGAAATACTTTTCTGTACATCTGAAAACAAAAGACATCCTTCATTTTCATTTAGTCATCCTTGTTGAAGATAGTTTACTTATGCTTTCTCATAAGCAATACCACTCTATGTAATATATTTCAGCAAAATTCTACAAACCCCATTGTAACATCAAACGGTTTCCAATTTGGATACATTTTTGTTACAGTTATGTTACATACCAGAAAAAAGGAAAACGAGTTGACTATATTATCAACTCGTCCATTTCACCTTTTTTATTTATGTTCAGCTAACCATTCAGACACTTTTTTCGCATCTTCACCTTGAATAAGTCCTGGTGACATTGAACCGCGGCCTTTTTTAATAATCTCTTCGATATCTGCAGCGTCGTACTTACCGCCTACTTTTCTTAAATCAGGTCCAGTTGCCCCTGATAAATCTGTTGCGTGACATCCCGCACAACTTCTTTGGAAAATTTGTTCTGCGCTGTCTGTGCTTGCAGACTGTTTCGAAGACTTACTCTCTTCTTTATTTCCGCATGCTCCTAAAGCAAAAACAACCGATGTCCCTAGCGCAATAGCCAACAATTTCTTTTTCACTTCTATCGCTCCCCATTGTTGATATTCTTTTTATTCATAACACACTCATTTTCATTATAAGCATTATCTTTATATAGAAAAACTAAGGTGTATTTCATATTCCTCAAAAATACAGTGAGAACCTTGATAAAATAATGCTTTCATAAGTTGTTTCAATTCTGTGAACAACTTAAAAAACTCCTATAAAGCATCCTTTTTAAAAGGAAAATTAGAAAGTTCTATATAAATCTTTATCATATTACCGCTCTATTTTACTATTCTCTACTTTTTACAAAACAATATACAGCATTGTAATCTACATATAATCCCATCAAAAAGAGAAGTTGTCGTTCCCAACTTCTCTTCCTCTTTACTTCATCTATAAAAATAAAATCAAATTCTTTATATCCTCTATTGTCCTCAGCATGCGCCAACAATTTCGTTGGCTTTTTTTCGCTTATTAGATGCGAGAACGTAAGTAAGCATCAATAAATGGATCAATCTCTCCATCCATAACAGCTTGTACGTTACCAACCTCCGTATTTGTACGATGGTCTTTTACAAGAGAATACGGGTGGAATACGTAAGAACGGATTTGGCTACCCCATCCGATTTCTTTTTGCTCTCCGCGAATTTCATCTAATTCTGCTTGTTGCTCTTCTAGTTTCTTTTGATATAATTTCGCTTTTAACATTTTCATCGCATGCTCACGGTTTTTAATTTGAGAACGCTCCGACTGACATGTTACAACCGTATTTGTCGGTGTATGTGTAATACGAACTGCTGAATCTGTCGTATTTACGTGCTGTCCACCAGCTCCACTTGCTCGGTACGTATCAATTTTTAAATCTTCTGTACGTACTTCGATTTCAACTTCATCATTGAACTCTGGTACAACTTCACAAGATACGAATGATGTATGACGACGCCCTGAAGAATCGAATGGTGAAATACGTACAAGACGATGTACACCTTTCTCTGCTTTTAAGTAACCGTAAGCGTTATGACCTTTAATTAATAAAGTTACACTCTTAATACCAGCTTCATCACCTGGTAAATAGTCAACCGTTTCTACTTTGAATCCGCGTTTTTCAGCCCAGCGTGTGTACATACGTAATAGCATAGAACCCCAGTCTTGCGACTCAGTTCCACCTGCACCTGGATGTAATTCTAAAATCGCATTATTTTTATCATAAGGATCACTTAATAGTAACTGAAGCTCATACTCATTCATTTCTTGAATTAAGCCTTTTACTTCTGATTCTAATTCCTCATGTAAATCTTCATCATACTCTTCTTTTAAAAGCTCATGCGTGATTTCTAAATTTTCGAACGTCTCATCTAACTGACGGAACTTTCCAACCATATCTTTTAACGCATTCGCTTCATTAATTACAGCTTGTGCTCCTTGTTGGTCATCCCAAAATCCTGCGCCCATCATTTTCTCTTCTAATTCTGCAATTTGTTTCTCCTTAGTAGGGAGGTCAAAGAGACCCCCTAAAAGCCGCTAATCGCTTAGCCATTTTCTCTAATTCCTGTCTAATTTCTACTAATTCCATTTCCTTCACCTCTATGTAATTGCTGTTACTTTCGTATGAAAACAAGGGAAACTCTCTCCACTTATTACGGAGAGAGTTTAATCCTTCTTAATTATACATTTTTGATATAAAAGTTTGCAAAACAGCCAAAGCTACCGTCCTATATTACTGAACGATACCACAGCAGTTTTTATATTTTTTACCACTACCACATTTACATAAATCGTTGCGGCCCACTTGGTCACCTTTTACAACTGGCTTTTTCTTTGCTTCTTCGCCATCGCTAGAAGGATGAACAGCTTCACCTTGAACAACTTCTTGACGTTCTAAGTTTTGTTCAATTTCAGCTTTCATAATGTAACGAGAAATTTCCTCTTCAATAGAAGCAACCATTGACTCGAACATCGCGAACCCTTCCATTTGGTACTCACGAAGTGGATCAATTTGACCGTAAGCACGTAAATGAATACCTTCACGAAGGTGATCCATCGCATCAATATGCTCTGTCCATTTTGTATCTACAACGCGGAATACAACAACCTTCTCAAACTCACGCATTTGCTCTTCTGGCATAAGCTTTTCTTTTTCATTGTATCGCTCAATTAATTTCGCAATAATTGGCTCGCTCATTTCCTCAGGAGCAAGGCGACGTAATTCTTCTTCTTTTACATCTCCGTCTTGAAGAAGGTTTGTATTTAAGTAGTCAACAAGACCTTTAATGTTCCAATCTTCTTCAATTTCCTCTTGTGTATGAAGAGCAACAGCACGTTCTACTGTAGATTTCATCATACCTTCAATGATGCCGCGTAAGTTGTCAGACTCCATTACCTCTTGACGCTGTTTGTAAATAACTTCACGTTGCTGACGAAGTACATCATCATATTGCAGTAACTGCTTACGTGCATCATAGTTATTTCCTTCAACACGTTTTTGTGCAGATTCTACCGCACGAGAAACCATTTTACTTTCAATCGGCTGAGAATCATCCATACCAAGGCGGTCCATCATTGCTTTCATATTATCTGAACCAAATCGGCGCATTAATTCATCTTCCATCGATAAGTAGAACTGCGTAACACCAGGGTCCCCTTGACGACCAGCACGACCACGTAACTGATTATCAATACGACGACTTTCGTGACGCTCTGTACCGATAACTGCTAAACCAACGTTTTTCACATCGTCTCCAAGCTTAATATCTGTACCACGACCTGCCATGTTCGTCGCGATTGTTACAGCACCTTTAATACCAGCCTCTGCAATGATATCTGCTTCACGAGCATGGTTTTTCGCATTTAAGATGTTATGACGTACACCTTTACGCGTTAACATTTTTGAAATAAGCTCTGAAGTTTCAATTGCAACTGTACCTACAAGAACAGGTTGTCCTTTTTTATGACGATTTACAATATCCTCAACAACAGCATTGAACTTACCTTCCATTGATTTAAAGATTAAATCGGCACGATCATCACGAATAATCGGTTTGTTTGTCGGAATTACAATAACGTTCATATTGTAAATGTTACGGAATTCCTCTTCCTCTGTTTTCGCTGTACCAGTCATACCAGATAATTTTTCATACATACGGAAGTAGTTCTGGAATGTAATTGTTGCAAGCGTCATGCTTTCATTTTGAATTTCTACACCTTCTTTTGCTTCAATCGCTTGGTGTAATCCTTCGCTATAACGACGACCTTTCATAAGACGACCAGTGAATTGGTCTACAATTACGATTTCGCCTTCTTGTACAACATAATCTGTATCACGATGCATAACAACGTGTGCACGAAGCCCCTGATTAATATGGTGAAGAAGTGCTACATGTTTTAAATCGAATAAGTTTTCAATATGGAAAGCTTTCTCTGCTTTCGTAATACCATCTTCTGTTAGCATTACATTTTTCGTTTTCACATCAAATGAATAATCTTTTTCATTTTCTAACGTACGAACAAATGCATTTGCAAACATGTATAGCTCTGTTGATTTTTGAGCTTGTCCTGAAATAATAAGCGGCGTACGTGCTTCATCGACTAAAATAGAATCGACTTCATCGATAATAGCAAAGTGAAGTGGACGTTGAACGCATTGCTCTTTATATAAAACCATGTTATCACGTAAGTAATCGAATCCAAGCTCATTATTTGTGCTATACGTAATATCAGCAGCATAAGCCTCTTGTTTCTCTTCGCGTGACATACTATTTAAGTTAATTCCTACCGTTAAGCCAAGGAACTCATGAAGTTGTCCCATTTCGCTCGCATCACGTTGTGCTAAATATTCATTGACTGTAACAACGTGAACACCTTTTCCTGTTAAAGCATTTAAATATACAGGTAATGTAGATGTTAACGTTTTACCTTCACCCGTTTTCATCTCAGAAATATTCCCTTCATGTAAGGCAATACCACCCATTAACTGTACGCCATATGGACGCATTCCAAGAACACGAGTTGCCGCTTCGCGAACAACTGCAAAAGCTTCAGGTAGTAAATCATCTACTGTTTCACCTTTTGTTAGACGTTCTTTAAATTCAAGCGTCTTTCCTTTTAATTGTTCATCAGTTAGTGGCTTAATAGATGACTCTAATGCATCAATTTGCTCAACTGTCTTTTGCATACGTTTAATTTGGCGTTGATTTACATCAAACACCTTTTTTAAAATACCGATCATAGGAAATACGCTCCTCTTTTTATTAAAATAAAACTTCCGATTGTTTTTCTTTTTCTCTATTACAATCAGTCGTTATAAAAATCAAATGTATGTTATGCCAATTTTTCTCCTAATTAAAAAAACTAAAATGTATATACCTAATGATAATTGTAACACTTGTCTTATAACTATGACAACAATCGGCAAGATGTCGGGCCTCATATTCAGAAAAAGTTTTTATTTCATTTGTTACGTTCCTTTTCTCTGTCTCGCTATTTCAATTTCACGTTACAAATTTCGTATTAAATCTAAGTCATATTCTTTCAAGTTTCCTTTTAAAGAATATGACTACCAAAAATTCCTTAATAAAATCGTAACTACTCAGCTTAGTTAGGAAAAAGGGCATACCAAATACATGTTTTCCATTCGAAAACATGAAAAAGAAAATACTT
Source organism: Bacillus sp. CPT56D-587-MTF (assembly GCF_058792335.1). Lineage (NCBI taxonomy): Bacteria > Bacillati > Bacillota > Bacilli > Caryophanales > Bacillaceae > Bacillus > Bacillus sp. CPT56D-587-MTF. The sequence goes on from NZ_JBYTEF010000001.1 coordinate 4,801,639, forward strand.
CAATAAGAAAAAGAATCTAGATCAAATAGAGAAATTCTCTTATAAAGTCATGCGATTCCAAGGAATCGTTCCGGTTTCTATAACCTGGCCTATCGCTTGTAAGACAGATTGTTTTTGTTTTTTCATGGTACTCATAAAGCTTCGTATCTGACAAAAAGATTCTGCGCCTTTTTTACTTCGGAAAGTTCCAGACACTTTCTGTTTTACTTTCGTCATTCGGATATCCCGTTCCGCTTGATTGTTATCAAATGGAATGTCTGGATGTTCTAAGAATGCTAAAATTCTGTCAGCATATTTGACGAAGCGATTCCATAAATTTTGAGCAGGCGTCTGCTTTCTTTTCTTTTTTAATTCTGCAGAAAAGACTGGTTGTTCTTTCAATATGGATTGATAAACGATAAATAGATTCTGTTGCTCCGATTTTGGCAGACTTCCTTTGTATTGCTTTTTCAGCGTGAAAGCCTGCGTTAGAAATTTCTGCATCTGTTGTGCCCATTTTTGTCCGGTACTATCTATAATTCCTTGCAAATCTCGCAAGAGATGGGCATTACATAATACATGACGACAATCTGTATACGCATCATACGATTTCCAACCATCATGCATTGCAATTCCAGAAAAAGACGGTAAAATTTCTCCCGCATTCATTGCTTCCTTTCCGCGTTTTTGATGAATATGTTGCAATGTCACCTCCGGTGTACTAGCAGTATGTAACCATTGTGTTTTATTTTCTACTCGCATACCGGTTTCATCAAAATGGACAACAGGAGACTGAAGAATCTTGTCTTTTACTTCTTGGAGAAAGGGCTGTAATTGAGCCGAAAAACTGTTTGTATGATTTATCAAAGTTCCTTCACTAATCGAATGTCCAAAACAATCTTGAAAGAATTCTTTTGTGCGTTTCAAAGAAAGACACTGATAATGTGTTAAATAAGGAACCAGTCTTTTTATATTTGGACCATATTGGACAGGACGAGAGACGGTAGAAGGAAACAGGGCTCCTTGGATGGCATGGCAATGTGGGCATTCTTTTTGTGACACTTTATGTTCCGTCACTTCTATCTGGATAGGTGGTAAATCATACACTTGGCGAATGCGGTATCCTTTTACAGGTTCTTGGTGTAAGGACGTGTTACAACAAGTACAATATGTAGGAGAATACGTAATTGTATGGTCTGGAGTCGCTGTCAAACCAAGAGTATGTCCTTTGTGGCCCAACTGGCCACCAGTTTGACGATGAGACGATTTGCGTAAACTTTTTGTAACAGGCTTACGCAAACCATCTGTAGAAGGTGGTTTATGACTATTTGTAGAGTTTTTTTTTGAAGCATTTTCTAGTTCGAGTATCCGTTTTTCTAACTTAGAAAATGTTTCTTCAAATAAAGAAATAACAGCTTCAGGTCCCTTTTTATATGCATCTAAAATGATTTTTCGATCGACCATCCTATTCACCTCCCTGTTTGATATACTCAGTATTTACAAATAGGAGGCATATGAAACTAGTAAAATTTAAAAAAACACCAAAAGGTAGCTGAGTAGTTACATAAAATCTAAATCAACAATTACAAAAAGCCGGAAACTTCGCAGGTGTAGCATCCATAGATACTTACACCTACAAAAAAACCCCGACTTTAAAAGATATTGTTATGTTGCAAGATCTACAAACAACATTAAAATATAGCTGTATCAATCATAAATTTTATTAATTTATCGGTATTTCTAATTCATGATATTTCCCTTCCTTATCTTTTATACACGAAATGAATTTCACTTTAGTTGATTCATTTGAAAAGTTTTTATAATTTTTATAAGGGTCATCTCCTATAAAATAATTTGTCCCTATATACCCTCGTACTGTTTTACCAGCAGGTATTACAGGATCAAACTGATATTTTTTAGGTAATTCCATTGAATAAGGGATTAAATTATAAAACTCACCTATTTTAGAATAAAACATTGTATCGGAAATAGACTTATTACTAAGCAAGTTAATATCTCGATTTGTTGTATTTGTAATATCTAAAGGTAAAACATACGTCACTACTTCACGGTCTTCATAGGGGTCATAAACTTTTGTAGGATCAAGAGGATTAAGTGCATGAAACGTAACTCCTTGCCCATCTTCAAAAGTTCTATTAGATAAAAACTCATCTTTTACCACTTTATAAGATTCATTATTAAGATTTAATGTTTTAAATCTTAATAAACTAGCAAATATACATAGCAACAGACACAATCCAATACTTATTAAGATATGTTTTCTCGTCACTCTTAATCTACCAACTTTCCATTATTAACATGTACAATACGATCTACCATTTCATTATCTAGAACATGCAAATCATGACTGGCTACAACAATAGTCGTTCCCTTGGCTTTTTCTACTTTCAAAATATCTAAAACATCTTTTATCCCATCACTATCTAAAGCATTAGTTGGCTCGTCTAATAACAGTAATTTTGGTTGTTCCATTAAAGCTTGCGCTATCCCTAAACGTTGTTTCATACCTAAAGAGTATCTTTTATACTTTCTCTTATCTGTTTTATCAAGCCCAACCCTTTGAATAATATTATAAATCTCCTCATCGGAGATTTTATTGTTAATCGATGATAAAAATTTCAAGTTCTGAAAACCAGTATACCCTGGAATAAAACTTGGATATTCAATCAATATTCCCATAGAATCAGGAAATTGCTTTTGTTTTCCAATTATTTCATTATCTATATAAACAACTCCAGAATTCAAACGCATTAACCCTGAGATAGCGCGTAAAATCATCGTTTTACCAGAGCCATTATGCCCCTTCAAAACTAAAAATTCGCCTTTTTTTACTGACAAATTAATATTATCTAACACAACATTTCCTTTTAATCTTTTCGTCATACATTCACATTTAATATAATTGTCCATAAATTATTCACCTATCACATCTAGTTTTTTAAAACAAAAACTACCTAATAAAATCATTACAACAACAATTACTACCCCTATTAGGAGTAAATCATTCCATTGAATAGATTGATTATTACCTAAAGTCAATTGAATTGAACTGTGATCAACAAAATACCAACGATTTGGCATAACAAAAGAGCCTAAAAAATAAATACTATGAAAGAAAATAGACAAAAATAGGTACAACAACATTAGTACAAAAACAATAGTTATCAGTATATAAAAAGTTAAAAACTCAAAAATCAAAGCTAATAAAAAACTTATAATTATTTGAATTAGCATAGTACCTAATATTTTATAAGAAAATTGACTATATAAAGAACTCTCGCCAAAAGTAAGCAAATAGTACACCGTAAACCAAATAAAATACATAACAACCCAAATACAAACTATGTAAAAAAACAAAGATAGCATTTTCGTTAACCACAGAAAATGCTTCTTCTTAACACGAGGAAATAAATAAACACCATTCTGTTGAATATCTGAAAAAGCAAAATTGCCTACAAGCAACAAAGGAGTGATTTGAAAGAATATCCAATAAAAAGGGATAGAAAATCGCCCCTCCTTATAAAAATAAGATAAATCCACAAAGTCTACTCCATGAAAAAATCGATAAAAGGTAACATCTACTAATACAGATTCTTTACCATTACTAAGAGGCTGATTGTATAAAAAAGCAATTGCAATAATAGCATAAATTAAGAATAAAAAAGCCATTATCTTGATGGAATCTCGAAACCTTACATGTAAATCTCTTTTTAACAAATAATATAAGATCATAATGTAAACTAGATCACCTCTGTCTCATCATTCATAGAAATATAACTTTTTTTAGATAAAATCCATACACTTATAAAAAAGATAAAAAGACAGACAAATAAGCGTATACATATACCAGTAGCATCTTCAAAGACATTTATATAAAAAGCATTTGTAAATAAAAATCCATGTAATATAAATCTATCTAATAAAACAGCAGTAATCATACATATTATTACAAGTAAACTAGGTAAAAATAATTGCAATAAAGCACTTATCATACATATAAAAACACTCGCAAATAATTGAATGCAAAATAATAATGGATAATTTACATCAACACTAGTTACAGCCATCATATTTGACATCAAAAACAACTGTAAAATCATACTCCCAGCAAAAAAGTAAACAAAAACAAATAGCTTCAAATAATATATGGAAACTAATTTCAATGCATTATTCACTCTGTAAACAACATAAATACTAAAAAAATTCGACATAGAATATACAGAAAAAACGATAGTTAAAGGAATAAATATAGTCGATAAATTATAAAACGACATAACCTTATACAAAACTTCCAATTCGTTCATTTTCTCTTTTATAATTCCGGTTTCAAAATAATTGAACAAACAACCAATGATACTGACATTAAGTAAAAAGAGAATACTTAACCAAACATATTTCATCCTTATAGTTTCTTTCATAACATTATAAAAGAACATGCTTCCTACTCCCCCGTAAATAAAGAACTACAGAACAAAACCAAATACATAACAGTACACTAAGAAAAATTTGTAATTCAAAAAAGCCAAAATCTTTAATTAAATAATCTTTAGGATTGAGAATCCCTTTTCCAATACCAAGCCAAAAAATATGTAAAATAAATGGAACTAAATAAACAAAATAAACTCGTTTTATAAAAAACGAAACTGATAAAGCTAAACTCGAAAAAACTGCACCGTATAAACTATTTAAAAATACATACATTAGAAAATATAAAGTAGGATACTCATAATAAACCGTATTAAATTGAGCTGTTGGTGAAACAGTAGCCGCCATATAATTTAATATCGGATGCGGAGCAACTGTCGGATAAGTCATCGCATATAAATAAAAATGAAATAGTAAAGGGACACTTATAATAAAAAAAGATACTATAAAATTAATACAATAAAGTAATCTAAAATAATGACGCGTTCCCATCTTAGAAATGACAGGATAAATAAATCCATAATTTTTATCAATTCTATAAATCCCAGCTACAGCCATTGCAGAAATCATAGGAAATATAAGTAGATAAAATTCACTATAAAATGGTAATCTATTAAAATGTAAAATGTTAGATAAATATGGAGATACCTTTATAATCCCAGCATCATTAAATCCTTTAGTTGTCACAAACATAGCAATATATTGAGCAATAACAATTACTAACATAATAAATACAGACAACCAAAACATCCTACCTTTTAAAATCCTTCCTAAAAAGTAACTCATCTATAGCTCCTCCATAAACCATTAAATTTAAATCTTTTTTAATATGAACAATTGATCCGCAACACCATAACATTTATTTTCTTTATTTAACCAAATGTAACGAAAAGAAACATTTGCTCTCTCTCCTTCAAATTTAGGAAACTCAACTTCATACTGATAAACATCATTTGTACCTTTTCTTTTTACACCCTTAACTTCTTGTTTCCACTGAATTATTTTTCCATCAATTTGTTCAATCCGTCCCAAAAGATACGTTGGTTTTTTCTTATTCGTCACACCCGTTAAAAAAACATAATAATTTTCTGGTATCACTCCTGACTTTAATTTTTTATTTGAAAGCTTATCCTCTATTAAGCTATCATTTCTTTCTATTTGACCTTGAAAGAAATCATGACCATTTTCACTTTTTAAAAACACTTGTTCAACAATAGTATTTTTCTTAATTTCTTGTAACTGAATACTTTTCAAATTATCTTTTTCCGTTAAAGTATCTTCAATATTTACAATCGGTTCATCTACTTTCTTTTGACAAGAAACTAAGAAACTAATACTCAATATAAAAAAACAAACTAAAATATATCTTGAGATAAACCTCATTACAACTCCTCCTATTTTAAAAATGAAATAGCAGGAAAAGCCGTATAATCAAGACTCTGAACTATACGACTTTTTCTAGTACTACACAATAAATAATTTCAATTTATAATTTCTAAATCAATATTCAGTGTAAGGTCCACTTGGTCTTACACTATCAGGACTCCAAGCAGTAGGATAAGCATTATTTTCTCTAGAATAACCACCAAATCTCACAGGTACATTTTTTCCATAGTTTTCATATGCGTAATTTTGGAAAAGATACGTTTTACCTGGTTTCACCGTTCCTTCATGCTTACCCGACTCACCTGAAACATTTACCCAATCTCTATTACCTTTACCTTTATTTTTATCAGCTTCTGTCCAAACGTTAAAAGAACCACCGCCCTTCTCACTACTCTTTACACGCATATACATAGAAGTAGGTGTCTCTTTAGGACGTGCATTAGTAAAATCATATGCATTCCAAAGTCTAAAGGTAAATTCTACATGATCATCCTTTGTATCAGCCTTAGCAGGTTCGGTTAAAGCAAAAGTACTAGCTAAAATACCTAACGATAAAACAGATCCAAACATAAAACGACTTTTTTTCTTAATGCTCACTAAAAGCACCTCCGATAATTTGTAGCATTATATTGATTTTATTTTTTTACTAAAGAAACAAATTAAATCTATATAATGCAATTTTAAGATAACAAAAGCAAAATACACTATCAATTGATTCCAGAAAACTTAATATTTTATTTACAATTATAAAATATTGCTAAATTAAACAAAATTAGTATACTCCTAACAAGTTCATACTTATGGAGATAATCACATTCAAAATCTCAATACAAAAAAGCGCAGCCATTTCGGCTACGCTTTCGAATTATTATTTAGTTTCGATTAAACCGTATTTCCCATCTTTACGGCCATATACAACATTAGTTTCGTTTGTATCAGCATTTGTGAAGACGAAGAAATTATGTCCTAGCATATCCATTTGTAGGATTGCCTCTTCAACGTCCATCGGTTTTAAATCGAATCGTTTTGTACGTACAAGTTCTAATTCATCTTCTTCTACCTCATCCAAAACAGCTACTGCTTCCGGAAGGATAAAGTTCGTTTTTATAGAACCTTTCTCACGTAACTTACGATTTACTTTTGTTTTATGTTTACGAATTTGTCGCTCAATTTTATCAACTACTAAATCGATAGCAGCGTACATATCGCTATTAGTTTCTTCTGCACGAAGTAATAAATCAGTAAATGGAATTGTTACCTCGACACGTTGCTTGTCAGAGTATACTTTTAAATTAACTTTAATCTCTGGGAATGTATCAAAATAACGCTCTAACTTACTTAGTTTTTTCTCTACATATTCCTTTAATGCTGGAGTTACTTCAATATTTTCACCACGAATGTTGAATTTCATAGATGAATTCCTCCTTTCAAGCCTATGTACTATAATTTCGACATTGGCTTAAAAACTCCTTCTAACTTTTTTAAAAAAATTAGTGGAATTGCGATTTTTTTATCGTTTTTTGTTGAAATGAAAAGATGCATCGTTTCTATCTTTATTTTATCCTATTAACATCGTGAATAACGAATATTTCTGTGGACAATTCGTTACAGAAAAGAAACAACTTTTTGACAACTTACCCTATAACAAAAACCCCTTGCGAAAAACAAGAGGTTCTACTACATATATATAACGTTGCCACAAACGCAGCTTTCTCTTCCCAAAACAATATACCCTACAGTTTCACAACATTAGCTGCTTGTGGTCCACGTGCTCCATCTACAATGTCAAACTCTACTTGTTGCCCTTCTTCCAATGACTTATACCCATCTTGTTGAATAGCAGAAAAATGGACAAATACATCGTCACCATCTTCACGCTCAATAAACCCAAATCCCTTTTCTGCATTGAACCATTTCACTCTTCCTTGCATGTTCATTCCATTCCCTTCACTCTAAAAATCAGGGCATTCGCCCCATATTTTGACTATAACGAATGACAACATATGAAGTCAAAGAAGACTTATCGCCTTTTTATTATCGCTTTCGACACTGTCATATTAACTTCTACAAAGTGTCAAACTAGATACTTCCCTTGCCCCTCTTTCATATAACAAACTTCCGATTTGCCTAACTGTAATCCCTGTCGTATACACGTCATCAACGAGTAAAATATGTTGCCCAGAAAACATCTCCTCTCCCTGAAAATAAAAAGGATTGCTTCCTGACACCCTTTCTTTACGTGTCTTCTTACTTTGCTTTTCTGTTTCCCTTCTTCTTAATGATGGATAAGAAATTTTGACAGGCAAACAAGTTGCTAATAACTCAGCTTGATTAAAACCACGTTCAATTTCCCTTTCCTTACTAAGCGGAACAGCGATAACAGTTGAAACATTGGCAAAACACTTTTGAAATAAACTTCGAAAAGGACGATAAAAAATGTGCACTAACTCTGCATCCCCCCGAAACTTAAACTGCGCTACTATTTCTTTCATCTCATCATCATACATATATAACGAACGGTTTTTAAAAGAACGATACTTCTCCTCTTTCATCCACCTTATACAATCTATACAAATACCGTCTTCTTGAAATGAGACAGGAACAAATTCTAAAGGTCGCCCGCACTCCATGCAAATTTCTCCTATAATATAGGAAAGTTTCTGCTCACATCTATCACATATATATTTTCTATGACACTTTACAAAAAAAGTGTACCAACTAACCTTTTCTACAAAACACTCATCACAAAGTAAACAATGCATTAATCGATCAATCCTTGTTCTTTCGCATTTTTATTCATACCTTGAATATGTTTTTTCGCGCGCACCATCGCCTCTGTCTTGCCATAGTGAAAATAAATGACCTCTCCATATGGTGCTTCAAAGCTCCGCCCTGCTCGGCCCGCAATTTGTACGAGCGCACTTTCTGAAAATATTTCTTCTTCCGCCCCTAAAACTGCAACTTGCAAATTTTTCACCGTTACGCCTCGCTCTAAAATTGTCGTTGTAACTAATAATGGGATTTCTCCCTTTCTGAACGCTGCGACTTTCTCTTTTCTCATCGGATCTTCTGCATGTACCCCTTCAACTTTATTATGCAATGATTTCAATAACGAGCTTATTTCTTCTATATATCGTACATGGGGAACGAATAAAAAAACAGGATACTTTTTGTTTAAGTACATCTTTAACCATTGTAGTAAAACTCGAGGAATTCTTTCACGGTTGAGGCTTTTCTTCCAATTTCCGCACCAGCAAAATAGAGGAACTGGCAACGGATGACGGTGATATCGTCCAGAAACAATAACACCTTTTTGTTCACCTTTTCTAAATTTTCGCTTCCACGTTTCATCTGGAGTCGCAGTTAAATAAATACGCGCCGCTTTTTCTTTCATCGCTTGTTTTACCGCGTACTGTAACATTTGATCTGCACAATATGGAAAAGCATCTATCTCATCTACAACTATGACATGAAACGCCCTATAATAACGTAATAATTGATGCGTGGTCGCAACGACTAGTACTGCATCTTTTTCTTTATCTACACTCCCTCCATATAAAGCCGCTACCTTTATATATGGAAATACTTCTTGTAATCTCGGTGCTAATTCCAAAACAACATCCGTTCTTGGCGTTGCGATACAAACTCTTTCTCCTTTTTGAAGCGCTTCGTTAATACCGTAAAACAACATCTCTGTTTTCCCAGCCCCGCATACAGCCCAAATAAAAAATGATTCTTTTTGCTTAATAGCCTCTATAACTCCTTGCGCCGCCAAATTCTGGCCAGTAGACAACGTCCCGTTCCACTGTAACAAATTTGAATTCTTTTCTCTCTTTCTTTCAGCAATCCCGCGAACAAGTACAGCACATTCACTTACTCTCCCCATCGTTATACACTTCCGGCAATATGTGCACACTTTACTGCACCTTTTACATAAAAACGACGCAAATAGCCGCCGATCTACATTTCCACAGCGTTGGCACATATATTTAGAATTCTTCTTTTTTACACCTTGTACACATACGATCTCTCCCTTCTTTTTCAAATCGTTTAATTTCCTCTGTAAATCTGAAGAAAGTTCTTCTAATAGCAACTGTTTCCCCGCTACCATCAACAATCACCTCCAGCACTACTATAAACCTTTCTCATCATCTCGTAAAAACTCAAAAAAGCCGATAACCTACTTATAAAATAGTAAGCTATCGACTTTATACACTTTTTTTATTGAATTATAATTCTATAATCTTCCGTAACCTAAGAAATGTTTTTGGTTGTAAGAGCTATTTACGCTACCATAAGCAACGCCTGTTGACTCATCAGCAGCATGAATCATTTGACCGCCACCAATGTAAATTCCAACGTGAGATACGCCCGCTCTATATGTGCCTTGTAAGAAGATAAGGTCTCCTGGTTTTGCTTCAGATGGGCTGATTTTTTGTACAGAACTCCATAGACTTCTAGTATCTTGACGACCTAAACCGTAAACGTAAGAGATTAAACCACTGCAGTCAAAACCACCGTTTGAAATTGACGCACTACCCCATACGTATTTTAGACCTACTAAGCCTTTAGCTTTTTCAACAACATCTTGTCTTCCGCCACCATCATTTGTTACTACTGGTGCTGGTTTTTTCGCTTCTTCTTTTTTAGGTTCTTCTTTTTTAGACTCTTCTTTTGGAGCTTGTACAGCATTATTTGCTGGAGCTACTGGTTGAGCTTGCGTTTGTGCTGGTTGAGCCGCCGCTGGTTGCTGTGCTGGCTGAGCTTGCGCGTCTTTAGCAGCTTGCTCTGCTTGCTTTTGAGCAGCAGCTTCTTGTGCAGCTTTTTCTTGCGCTTCTTTTTCAGCAATTTGTTGTAATTTTAATGCCTGTTGCTCAAGCTCTTTTAATTGGCTTTCCGTACTTGTCATTGTAGTTACAACTGTTTCCATTTTACCGCTTAAATCATTTACTGCAGTTTCTTTTTTCGCTTTTTCAGCGTCAAGATCTTTCTTAGCAGTTTCAATTTGAGCTTGTGCTTCTTTTAATTCTTTTTGTTTCTCTTTTACCGTTGCAACATCTTTTTTCACACTAGCTTGATCTTCTTGTTGTGTTTTCATGATATCTTCATCAGACTCAAGAATTTTAGAAACAGAAGTTAAACGATCAACTAAATCTGCAATGTTTTTAGAGTTTACAAGAACTTCTGTTACAACGTTCGTATTTGGTTGTTCTTGAAGTGCAACTAAACGCTTTCTTAATAGTTCTTCACGTTTTGCAATCTTTGTTTGTAATTCTGCAATATCTTTATTTTTCTTTTCAATTAATTGCTCAGTATCAGCAACTTTTTTCGTTGTTTCATCAAGCTTTGCAGCATTCTCTTGAACAGATTTATCTAAACCTTGAATTGTTTTGTTTAAGTCATTCATTTGCTTTTGTAATTCATCACGTTCTTGTTGTTGTTTATGTAAAGTGTCATTTTGTGTATTAATTTGTGATTTCACGTCAGAAATTTTATCTTCTGCAAATACATTTGGTGTTAGCCCAGAAAACATTAACCCTGCAACTAATGCGCAAGATGCCATTTTTAGCTTTTTCATTTTATTTTTTACACCGCTTTCTTTTTTCTTTTTCCGTATATAACCTATAAAATTTATACCATAATTCGGGATTTTTTTTGCTAATGTTACGTTTTTGTAAAACAAATGTAATATTATATGTAGCTCTAGCGCAAAATGCGTATATTTTTGTATGTATGTGTAGAAATTTACATACTTTTCTTACTTCTATAAACAAAGAAAAAACGTAAGGAATCCCTTACGTTTTATTAAATATACGAATACAAATGAAATGCTACTTCATCCATTTCTCAGCCCAATTTTGGACCTCATCCATAACACTTTCTAACGCTTTCCCCTTGTCAGTTAAGCCATACTCGATTCGAACTGGTACTTCTGGATAGACATTACGAACTACAATGCCCTCGCTTTCCAATTCCTTCAAACGCTCTGACAACATACGATCGCTCATATTTGGGATAATATCTGCGATTTCTCTAAAACGTTTCGACTCTTCAAGCAAAGATTTAATAATTAAGCCAGTCCACTTCTTACTAAGCAGAGTAAAAGCTGACTCAAACTTTGGACATAAACAAGAATTATGCTCCATATGTTTCACCTCTCTTCTATTATAATATAGTTTCTTGTAAAAAGTAAGTTATAAAACTTTCCTCATTATTTTATTTTACCATTTCCAAATATTAACTTGTCAACTAAACGTAACATACCCGTAAAAAAAACCTCTTAAAAAGAGAGCTTTTTATATCTTTATTACTTCGTATACCATCCAAGACCTAATGCACCTTCACCTAAGTGCGTACCAATTACAGCTCCAAAATAACCTGTACGAATTGTGACGTGAGGATATTTTGCTTCTAATTCTTTCTTCCATTCATTCGCTTCTTCTTCACGTTGTGCATGAATGATAACTGCTTCCATAGGTACACCTTTACTTGCTTGCTCATCAAAAATTTCAATGATACGTTTTAATGCTTTTTTACGTGTACGAATCTTTTCAAACGGAATAATGATTTTATCTCTAAAATATAAAACTGGCTTCACTTGTAACAGACTGCCGATGAAAGCTTGCGCGCTATTCAATCGACCACCACGTTGTAAATGATGTAAATCATCAACTACAAAATAGGCGTCCATCGTTTTCTTCATTTCATCAAAACGAGCGATAATCTCTTTTGGGTTCTTTCCTTCACTTGCTAACTTTGCACCTTCACGCACATAAAATCCTTGTACTTCACAACTAATTTCAGAGTCATACGTGTATACATCAATACCCTCTACCATCTGTCCAGCTGTCGTTGATGTTTGATATGTACCACTAATTCCACTTGATAGGTGAATACTAATAACTGCATCATAATCTTTAGCTAGTTCTTCATATAGCTCAACAAACTTTCCGATTGCTGGTTGAGAAGTTTTTGGAAGTTCCTCTTGTTCACGTACTTTCACATAAAAATCATCTGCTGAAATTTCAGCTTCTTCTTGATAAGATTCTGTTCCAAACACAACGTTTAATGGAATCATATATATATTGAGTTCATCACGAATTTGCTTCGGTATATATGCCGTACTATCAGTAACAATAGCTATTTTCATTTTCGTACCTGCCTTATAAAAAGTTTTATTTCCTAATTTTACACGAAAACTACAAATGGTGCATCCATACATGAAAATGCCGGTTGAAATTATACCTACCATCTCGACAAATTACAACAAAAAGATAAAATACTCACCAAAAACTTCAGCATATTTAGAAAAAATGTTTGAATATAAAAAGGCTCGCTTTTAAAATGGAAAGTACTAGTCATTTTGATAGATAGGGGCGTACACAAGTGCTATTACAATATTTAACAATCAAAGACTACGGCGAACACGAAATCGTCATTCAAAAATCAAGATTTATTTGTTATATTAGCCGAGCAACGACTGAGGAAGAGGCTCAAGAATTTATACAAAAAATAAAAAAACAACATTGGAATGCAACACATAATTGTTCCGCTTATTTAATTGGCGAACAAGATCATATTCAAAAAGCAAATGATGACGGCGAGCCTAGCGGTACAGCTGGCGTACCAATGCTGGAAGTACTAAAAAAACGTGGACTAAAAGATACCGTTGTTGTCGTAACACGCTATTTTGGTGGCATTAAACTTGGTGCAGGTGGATTAATTCGTGCATATGGAAAGTGTACAAGCGAAGGCATTAATCATGTCGGTGTTGTCCAGCGAAAACTAATGCGTGTGATGCAAACCGAGATTGATTACACATTACTTGGCAAAGTGGAAAATGAATTACGCAATTCAAAATATGCCATTAAAGATATTCATTATCTAGAAAATGTCACATTTGATACGTATGTAGAAGAAGACGGCAAACAAGCATTTACAGATTGGATGATTGAATTAACAAACGGGAAATGTACAATTACAGAAGGAGATATGTTGTACTTAGAACAAGATGTTATCTAAGCATAACCCATTTATCACCTTCAAAGATTAATGTAGTGAATTACTTCCCTACAAATGAATTAACGAACTAAGGAGATTATATATGGAAGAACGTTATTATCATCTCCAAAATAGCAGAATAAAAAAGAAGCGAAGAAGGAAACTTTTCTTCTTCCTTATTTTCGCATTTTTATTTGGCAGTATAGGAGTTTATGTGTTAAATTCTTACTCTTCTCTTATGGGGATATATAGTGGTTTTACTCGTGAAAAATCAGATTTAAGAGACAAAGATGTAGAAATTACAAAAGAACCTTTTACAATTCTCATTATGGGTATAGAAGATTATGCGACAGATGGTCAAAATGGTCGTACAGACTCATTAATGTTTGCAACAGTCAATCCAAAAACGCAAAAGATTTCACTTATGAGTATTCCTCGTGATTCTCGAGTTAAAATTGTTGGCAAAAATAAGGAAGACAAAATTAACGCTGCCCATGCTTACGGCGGAGAAGAAATGGCAATCAAAACTGTCGAAGGCTTTCTAAAAGTTCCTGTAGACCATTATCTGAAAATTGATTTCCAAGGCTTTAAAGGTATCGTTGATGCTGTTGGCGGCGTTACCGTTGACGTACCCTTCGATTTCTGGGAGCGCTCTGACGTGGATTACTACAAAAAAATTCAATTTAAGCAAGGACAGCAAAATTTAAACGGTGAAGAAGCACTTGCTTACGTCCGTATGCGAAAGCAAGATCCAAATGGCGATTATGGTCGAGCTGCTAGACAAAGACAATTACTGGCCGCTGTTGCTCATAAACTAAACTCCACCTCTACTGTATTTAAAATTAAAGATTTAACAGCTGTCGTTGGAAAATATATAAAAACCGACATTCCTATTTCAGACGGACTTGCTCTTTACAATAAACTTTCTGGATTTGATCCTTCTACAATGCAAACGTTAAAGCTTGAAGGCGAAGACAAAAAGATAGGCGGTATTTATTACTTCCTTCCAGATCCAATCAGTGTAGAAACGGTGCGTAACGAAATTGAAAAAGAATTAGGAGAAAAAGCAAAAAATCCAAATATAAAAAACAACTCAAATCCTGATTCAAATTCAAGTTCTACCTCTAACGAACAAACAAAAAAAGAGACAAACCAAAATAACACACCAACTGATCCGCCACCTTCTACAAATGCTCATGCAGAGTGGATTATGCGCAATCAGCCGTAAAAAAAGGCCCAATCTATCCGATTGGGCCTTTTTTTATTTACTTATTAAAGTGTTGTAAAATCGCTTCTACAATACGCTCTGATGCACGACCATCACCGTAAGGGTTAGATGCTTTCGCCATCTTATCATGAGCTTCTTTATCTGATAACAACTCATCAGCAAGACCAAAGATTGTCTCTTCGTCTGTTCCTGCTAATTTCAGCGTACCTGCTTCAATACCTTCAGGGCGCTCTGTTGTATCACGAAGAACAAGAACTGGTACCCCAAGTGATGGAGCTTCTTCTTGTACACCACCAGAATCCGTTAACATTAAGTATGAACGAGCTGCAACATTGTGGAAATCAATTACATCTAGCGGCTCAATTAAATGAATACGGTTATGTTCACCTAAAATTTCATTTGCTATTTCACGAACAACAGGGTTCATATGAACAGGGTACACAACTTGTACATCTTCATGCTTATCAACAAGACGCTTAATTGCACGGAACATATTACGCATCGGTTCACCTAAGTTTTCACGGCGGTGAGCTGTCATAAGTACAAGACGATCATTTCCAAGTTTCTCTAGTACAGGATGACTATATGTTTCTTTTACAGTCGTTTGTAGCGCGTCAATCGCTGTATTTCCTGTAATGAAAATACGTGACTCATCTTTATTTTCCTTCTGTAAGTTCGTTGCTGATTTTGCTGTTGGTGAGAAATGAAGATCCGCCATTACACCTGTTAATTGACGATTCATCTCTTCTGGGTATGGAGAATACTTATCCCACGTACGAAGGCCCGCCTCAACATGACCTACTGGAATTTGATTATAAAAAGCAGCTAAGCTTGCAATAAATGTTGTTGTTGTATCACCATGTACAAGTACAATATCCGGCTTCGCTTCTTTCATTACTTTATCCAAACCTTCTAAACCACGCGTTGTAACATCAATTAAAGTTTGGCGGTCTTTCATGATATTTAAATCGAAATCTGGCGTAATTCCAAAGATACTTAATACTTGATCTAACATTTGGCGATGCTGTGCTGTTACAGTCACAATCGATTCAATTTTTTCTGGGTGTTTTTGCAACTCTAATACAAGAGGTGCCATTTTAATTGCTTCTGGACGTGTCCCGAAAATTGTCATTACTTTTAAACGTTCAGTCATGTGATTGCCTCTTTTCTTTCACTAATTACAGCTTCTATTATGACATATAAAAATATGCATGAGTACATCCCTTTTTAACGCATAATAGAAACATGTCTATTACAAATACTTTTTCTTCCCACCGAGTAATAATCTATCTTTTGTTTCTTAACATCTTCATCAGTATAACAATTTCTCCCATCAAATAAAATAGGCTCCCTCATAAGTTGTACGTACTTTTCTAACGGATAAGTTTGAATATCTTCCCATTCTGTTACGATAAAAACCGCACTCGCATCTCTAATCGATTCATCTATACATCTACTATATTGTATAGCATCTCCAAATATATTTTTTACATATTGAATTGCTTTTGGGTCGTAAAGAACAATTTCTGCACCTATATTAAGTAATGCTTCTATTATAATAAGAGATGATGCCTCTCTAATATCATCCGTATTCGGTTTAAAGGATGCGCCAAGAACTGCAATCCGCTTTTTACTCATGTTCATAACTTTTTTCGCTTTTTCAATCAATAGCAGCTGTTGCTTATTATTTACTTCAATAACCGCTTTTAACAAACGAAAATCATGAGCAACATTTCCCGCAATTTGCACCAGCGCTTTCGTATCTTTCGGAAAACACGACCCTCCGTAGCCAATGCCCGCATTTAAAAAAGATGCACCAATTCTCTTATCCATTCCCATCCCTTTGGCAACATCCAATACATTCGCGCCTACCTTCTCACATATATTTGAAATTTCATTAATGAAACTAATCTTTGTAGCTAAAAAGGCATTCGACGCGTATTTAATCATCTCTGCACTTTTAATATCTGTAACATACGTTTCTAAACATAATTCACTATACAAACTCTCTACTCTTCTTGCTACTTCCTCGCTATCCGCTCCAATTACAATACGATCTCCATGAAAGAAATCATAAATACCTGAACCTTCACGCAAAAACTCTGGATTCGATACGATATGTACTGTATGCCTCCCTTTTAACTTCTCCTCAATCCATCCCTTCATTACATCATTTGTACCTACTGGAACTGTACTTTTCGTAACAACAATAATATCGTTCGTCGCGTATAATCCAATATCGTTACAAGCACTCTGAATATACGTTAAATCTGCCATCCCATCTAATAAAGGTGGTGTTCCAACTGCAATAAATATAAACTCTACATCATCAAATGCCTCTTCTTTATTTGATGTAAAAATTAAAGCATTATTCTCATATGCATAATTTATTAATTCATGTAATCTAACCTCATAAATAGGTAAATCCCCTTGTTTTATCCGTTCAATTTTTTCATCATCTATATCAAAACATGTAACTGAATGCCCTAATTTTGCCAATCCTACTCCTGTAATCAATCCAACATATCCAGTACCTACTATCGTAATTTTCATTTCCTTTTCGCACAGGAATTTACAATAGAAAAGATATGAAATATAGAACTCTCCCTGCGCTTCCCCCTCTCATATTAAAAATGAGAAAACCCTTTTCCTTCTTCATTATATGAATTACTTCCCTTACTTTTTTTAAAGTTTTTGTAAAATTAAATGCACTATAAAGTAAAACTTAATCAGTGAGAATCAGGCTGCCAGGTCACGTGTAACAAATTCCCACATTTTAACACGAAACTTACTGATTTCTACGTGCAACACTTATAATACTGAAATAAAAGTATTCACTATCGAAGAAAAAGAGGAAATGTCACATTCCGAAGTCCAGTACGATTAACCTTCTCATATGATTCAACATTCTATATACAATTGTCATATATTCTATTCGCTTCCATTAACCGTAAAAAGAAAAAAAGATTGAATTCTAATCTTTTTGTGATACCATATGTTATGAGCCTGTAAATAAACATCATAATTTTCAGATAAATATATTTTCAAAAAAAAATTACGTTAGACTATAAAGGGTGGGGTATTAATGGACTCACAAGTGATTTATGCCATTTTGGCATCTTTCATCACTGTACTCGTCGTTACTCCTTTAGTTATTAAATTAGCTTTTAAAATAGGAGCGACAGATAAGCCAAACGCACGTAAAGTGCACCAAAAGATTATGCCACGTCTTGGCGGGTTAGCGATATTTATTGGTGTAGCTGTAGGATTTGTTGTCGGCGGCTTATATGAGCAAAGAATGTTATCGATAACGCTAGGTGCGATTATCATTGTAATCATCGGAATTTTAGATGATATGTACGAGTTATCTGCGAGAGTAAAATTCGGTGGACAACTGTTAGTTGCCATTATGATTGTAAAAAGTGGATTATTAGTGCAAGTATTATATATCCCATTCCTTGGGGATACTGAACTTGGATGGCTTGCTTATCCAATTACAGTATTTTGGCTTGTAGGTATTACAAATGCAATCAACTTAATTGACGGCTTAGATGGATTATCTGCTGGGATTTCATCTATCGTACTTGCAACGCTAGCATATATGGCCTTCACTAGCCCATGGGGTACTGGAACAGCTATTATCTTGCCACTCGCATTAATTATATTAGCAAGTACAATTGGATTTTTATTCTACAACTTCCATCCAGCAAAAATTTTCATGGGAGATACAGGAGCACTATTTTTAGGATACTGTATTTCTGTTATATCGTTACTTGGATTATACAAAAGTGTAACGCTATTCAGTTTTATCGTTCCAATTATCATTTTAGGTGTACCTATATTTGATACGATCTTTGCAATCATCCGTCGTATCGTAAATAAAAAACCTATTTCAGCACCAGATAAATCGCATTTACATCACCGCTTACTTGCAATGGGGTTCTCTCATCGCAAAACGGTACTAATTATATACGCATTCGGTATTTTCTTTAGTGTAAATGCCATTATTTTCACTAGTGCAACGTTATGGCTATCCATTATTCTTCTTTTCGCTTTGATTTTCTTCACAGAAATCATCGCTGAAATAATCGGGCTTGTACATGAACGCTACAAACCAATCATTTCCTTTTATAAAAAAGTGAAAAAACGAGAAGACTAATTGTAGTATAGCCTTTTCAATTATGAAATATTCAAATAGCATCCTCTTTCTTATAAGAGGATGCTATTTTTTATTCTCATTTTATATTTCCAAAATATAGATTGTTTGAGAGTTCCTCTATTGGAGAAAGATATACATAATAAGAAAAGTATCAAGTTTTCTTTTTTACATCTTGATTGTCAAACTGAGGGTGAATGTTATGATCAAGCGAGTATTTCAATGTATTATTTTATTTTTAACGATTACTATGTACGTATCATCTAATACTGAAGCAACAACTGTTATTCCTGCTGAATATCATCCAAATACTGAAACAACTTCTCCTACACAAAAAATTGCGTACTTAACATTTGATGACGGACCAAACAAATATACTACACAAATTTTAAACATCTTAAAAGAAAAGAACGGAAAAGCAACTTTCTTTGTTATTGGTGGAAAAGTACCACATTATAAAAAGACAATGCAACGATTAATTAAAGACGGACATTATATCGGACTTCACAGTATGTCACATGATGTAAAACGCCTTTACACTGGTGACCCTTCCACTTTAATTGCAGAAATGGAGCAAACACAAAGCATTGTCCAGCAAGTTACGAAATTAAATACACATCTCGTTCGCGTTCCATATGGTAGTATGCCTTATTTAAAGAAGAATTACCGTGACGCACTTGTATCGGCCCAGTATAAAATGTGGGATTGGACGATCGATACATACGACTGGAAAAGCTATGACAATCCTTCTGCCATACTCGAAAGAGTACGTAATCAAAGTGATGAACAAGTCGAAGTCATTTTAATGCATGATTCGAGTGTAACCGTACAAATACTGCCAAAAGTAATTGATTATTTACAGTCACAAGGATACAAACTTCTTCCCTATAATCCTTCTTCTCATCTCAAGGTAAATTTTTGGAAAGACACAAGATTGTAACAGCTTTAGTGCCTATGTGCTAAAGCTGTTTTATTTTTCTCTTCCCACCCTTCCCATTTTTGTGTAAAATTTTAAATAGTGATGAAGTTTCGAGGTGAATAGAAATGAAACGAATAGATCTCATTTTTAACGCAATACAAAAAGGCAATTATACAGAAGGTGTAACCGCATCAGAACTCGCTACATTTCTGCAACTAGATCGCGCCAATGTAAGTAGCGATTTAAACAAACTTGTAAAAGATAAACGTTTATTAAAAACAAATACGCGACCTGTTCGTTTTTACATAGAAACGAACACTTCGTTGGAAACGCATTCAAAAGACATAACTTCATTAGATACATTTGCAATTGAAAATACGAGCCTTAAAATTGCAATTGAAAAAGCGAAAGCTTCTATTCTCTATCCTCCAAACGGTATGCATACTTTACTACTGGGAGAAACAGGGGTCGGAAAGTCTATGTTTGCTTCTTTAATGCACGAATATGCAATTGAAGTTGAACAGCTTCCCAAAGATGCACCATTTATCGTCTTTAACTGTGCTGATTATGCAAATAATCCCCAGTTACTACTCGGGCAATTATTTGGGATTAAAAAAGGAGCTTATACAGGAGCAAGTGATCAAAAAGGGTTAATTGAAAAAGCACATGAAGGAATTCTTTTCTTAGATGAAGTACATCGCCTGCCTCCAGAGGGACAAGAAATGCTTTTCACCTTTATTGACCGCGGAGTATACCGCCGCCTTGGAGAAACAGAGAACGAACGTAAAGCACAAGTATTAATCATTACTGCAACAACAGAAGAACCAAATTCATTTTTATTAAAAACATTTACAAGACGTATACCGATGACTGTTACGCTGCCACCACTTCGTGAGCGTACACATAAAGAGCGCTTTGCTTTACTACAGCTATTTTTCACAAATGAAGCAATTCGTCTGCGAAAAGACATTCACGTTAGCCCAAATGCAATGCGTGCTTTCGTCTTTTACAATTGTCCCAATAACATCGGTCAATTAAAAACAGATGTTCAAATTGCCTGTGCGAAAGCCTATTCTGATTTGGTCACAAAGAAACGTGATTCTGTCTATGTTTCAAGTACAGATTTACCTTGATATATGAAAGAAGGGTTGTTCATTGAAAGGAAGAGCCGTCACTTATACCAAATACCAAATGAAACATTTGTATTTACAGGTGAGGAAGGTTGGAGTAATCATAAAACAGAAGATGAAAAACGCTCTTCTATTTACGATTATATTGACTATAAATACGAAGAACTTCAAGCACGTGGTATTGAAGAGGAAGAATTAGAATTACTAATAGAAAATGATGTTCAAAGCTTTTTCGTACAATATTTTAACCAAATATCCAAAAAAACAAGCCATGAAAATGTTTTTAAAATTGTGGATCGTAATATTGTTTCCGTATGTGAAAAAATAGCGGAACTTGCTGAAAAGCATTTATCTAAGACGTTTGATGAAAAAGTATTTCTTGCTTTAAGTTTACATGTACAGACAACTCTACAACGTTTACAAAGCGGAAAACAAATACATCACCCACAATTAAATCAAATTCGTACGAAATATAAAGAAGCTTTTTCCGTAGCTATGCAATGCATTCAACTACTGGAGGAAGAATTACAAATAACAATGCCTATTGATGAAGCTGGCTTTTTAACAATGTTCTTCGTTGTTGATCCAATTCCTGCCTCACAAACAGAAGTAAAAGTATTAATATTAGCACACGGTAATGGCATCGCAACTGAAATGGCAAACGTTGCAAACGAACTTCTCGGTATTGAGGAAGTAACCGGTATTGATATGCCGTTACACGAATCACCGAAAGATTTCTTGGAACGTGTGAAAGTGTATATGAAAACACTACAAAATGTAAATGGGCTTCTCTTACTTGTCGATATGGGGTCACTTGCTTATATCGGTGACATATTAGAAACGGAGTTCAAAATCCCTGTACGTGTTCTCTCGATGACGAGCACACCACACGCACTAGAAGCAGCTCGAAAAGCTCAGCTCGGTTATTCATTAGATGCGCTGTATGAAACAGTAAAAAATTTAACACCGTTTTACTTAAACGTACAAGAAGAAAAGAAAAAACCTCTCTCTCCAATGAAATCTGTTATTTTAACAGCTTGTTTAACTGGTGAAGGAAGTGCTTTAGCTATTCAAAAAATGTTAGAGAACTATTTACGATTTGATAAAGACTTAATTGAAATTATTCCGATTAGTATCGTCCATGAAAAAGATTTAACGAAAATGATCGAGAACATAAAAAAAGAGCGTAATATCATTTGTATCGTCACGAATTTCGATGTGCAAGTGCCGTGCTTAACATATCATTTCCAAGACATCGTAAACTACACAGCGATTCAGCCCATTCAAGAATTAATTACGTATGAAGAAACATATGCAAAAATGGCGGATATTCTTGAACAACAAATGCAGCGTAACGATGGGGCATTACTTATTAAAACAATTCGTTACGCATTAAATACAATTCAAGAATTAATTTCCTTACAGCTAACTCCTGATAGCTTAATGGGGGTTATTCTGCATATGAGCTGTATGGTTGACCGTCTTCAAAAAGGAGAAAGCCTTCTTCCTCACCCTGATAAAGAGAAAAGAAGACAAGATGAATACTGGATGTATATGAAAGTAAAAAAAGCATTGCAACCGATTGAAAATACATTTGAAATACAAATACCTGATGACGAAGTATTTTACGTTATGGACTTCTTTATTAAAAATCAGCCTGTTAAAAATTAATTGAGGCCGTTTTTAAAAATATCGACCGTAACGTGAGTTATATCGGCGATTTTCAAAACATATCGATTTACCGACAATAATCGCTAAAACTAGCACCTTATATAATGAGAAAAGGCTGTTCCAACATATGGACAGCCTTTTCCTCTACTTCTTTACTTTTCTAACTCGCCCTCTTATTTCTCCTCTTTTTTGTGATTTCGTATGAACATTAACATATACATTTGCTTGAATAATTTCTTGAAGTAAATGTACAAATGATTTCCCTTG
Organism: Bacillus sp. CPT56D-587-MTF; assembly: GCF_058792335.1. Taxonomy (NCBI): domain Bacteria; kingdom Bacillati; phylum Bacillota; class Bacilli; order Caryophanales; family Bacillaceae; genus Bacillus; species Bacillus sp. CPT56D-587-MTF. Next base: position 4,824,822 of record NZ_JBYTEF010000001.1, read on the forward strand.
TAAAGGTCCCTCAAAATCCTCTACATTCACTACACCAGTAATACTTCCCTCGTTCAAACTAATCCCTTGCTCCAGTGGACCATACAAATATAAAACAACAGGACCAATTTGAGTAGACTTCCCTAAATGAATTTGACACGATGTAACCTTTTCTATATTTTTTAGTATTACTCTGTAATGCAATTTCGTTAAATCATCACTAAAAATAAACTCTGCTACCCCAAAAGCTTCTGTATTTACAGGAGGCACTTCCCTCTTACCTGTTAACCTGGCAAAGAAATGTGTTGTCATAAGGCATTCTCCTTATATAAATTTCCCAGCACTACTTCTACTACTTTATGGTTTAGACATAATCATTTATGACTTTTTCAATTTTAATTACAAAGAAAAGATTCACAAAATCTTTACATTAAAATCGTTCCTGTAGATTGAAAGTCTCTTGTATAATGCACATAGAAAAACATTATAGGAGGTTATTTTGAAAAAAAACAAACACATCTTTCACACATTATTAGAGATTTTTCTCGTCTCATTTAAATTAGGACTTACTTCATTCGGCGGTCCTGTCGCTCATCTCGGCTATTTTCACCACGAATACGTGCAAAAAAGAAAATGGATGGATGAACGAAGCTATGGAGATTTAGTAGCGCTATGTCAATTCCTTCCTGGTCCTGCCAGCAGTCAAGTCGGTATGGGGGTTGGATTATTAAGAGGCGGACTATTAGGAGCTATTATTTCATGGATTGGATTCACTTTACCGTCTGTACTTGTTTTGGTTTTCTTCGCCTCATTCCTTAATCAGTTCGACCTTGGAAGTGCTGGCTGGATTCATGGACTAAAACTTGTAGCAGTAGCTATTGTCGCTCATGCCATATGGGGAATGGCGCAAAAGTTAACTCCAGATCGCAACCGTGCGACGATTGTGATTGTAACTGCCGCAATCGTCTTATTATGGCCAAGCAGTTGGACACAAGTCATCCTTATTATAATATGTGGCTTTATCGGCTGGTTTTTATATCGCAACCAACCAATTAGCCAATCTCAAAATATAAAAGTACCTATTTCAAAAAAAATAGCAGTTTCTTGTCTCGTCTTATTCTTTGGACTATTACTACTGCTACCAATATTAAGACCGTTCTCTTATTACATCGCTTTATTTGATAGTTTCTATCGCTCTGGCGCACTTGTATTTGGAGGAGGACACGTCGTGCTGCCCCTTCTTGAAGGTGAGTTCGTACAAAACGGCATGATGACGAAAGAACAGTTCCTAGCTGGATACGGATTAACACAAGCAGTACCAGGGCCACTATTTACATTCGCCTCGTATATAGGAGCAGTGTTAAACGGGACGCTTGGGGCAATACTCGCAACAATTGCGATTTTCCTCCCTGCTTTCTTACTCGTTATTGGTGTTTTACCATTTTGGAACAGTGTGAGAAAAATATCATTCATACAAGGCGCACTACTTGGTGTTAACGCCGCAGTTGTTGGTATTTTAATTGCCGCTTTTTACGATCCTATTTGGACGAGTACAGTTATAAATGCTTCAGATTTCGTTTTCGCTTCGCTTCTTTTTTGCTTACTAGCTTTTTGGAAAACACCACCTTGGGTTATCGTTATACTGGGAGCCTTTGGCGGATATATTCTGTCCATTTTATAAATAAAAAACGACGGCATGATGTAGCCGTCGTTTTTTCTATTAAAACTTCACAAGCTCTATGCCTTCTGGCAACTCACTCTCTGTTAAAATACGCAATTCCTTCACACGATCCATTACGTAAGAAGAACGCTTCACAAGCTCTGGATCAATATATGCTGGATGAACCATAATTTCTACCGTTTGTTCACCTTGTACTCTTTCTTTTAACTTCACAAAGTAATCTTCCGTCACACCATCCGCATAAAAGTCACTGTAAAACACATCAGAAAATGGATGCACCGCTCTATCTTCCTCACAACGACGAATCGGAACATTATATTTAGCCGCTAATCTCTCAAGAACATCATGTAAAATCGGTAAACCATGCACATGATGATGACTATCTAAATGAGTTGGTGTTAATCCGTAAGATAAAAACTTCTCAATTTGAGCAGTCCATTCTCTCTCAACTTCTTCTGGATTTATATTCCCTTCCCTTACAACACTTTGTTTATGAAACGATCCGTTTTCCCCTACGAGTGACGGTACATCCTTTAACAGTGGTTCTCCTGCCGTTAATACGAGATGTACGCCTACTCCGAGTAGGTTGTACTCTTTCGCTAAGCGTACCGCATGCTCTGTTCCTGGCATATTCATCATCATCGTCGTTGAATTTACAAGTCCATTTATATGCCCATCAATAATGCCGTAATTTGTACCTTCTGTAAGACCGAAATCATCTGCATTTACAATTAACTTAATCATCATAATACCTCCTAATAGAATAAAAAAAGCGGGCTAAATAGCGCCGCTTTTACTTCTCTACCTTTTTGAAGAACTGCGGAAGATACTCTTTATGTGCTTCCAACATTTCATCTAAAATTTGTTTTGCAACTTTATCTGATGGTACAAGTGGATTGATTGTCATAGCAAGCAGCGCCTTATGATAATCCCCTGTAACAGCAGCTTCAATTGTTGTGCGCTCGAATGATTTAATTTGTTGTACTAAACCGCGAACTGGTACTGGAAGGTCTCCAACTGCAATTGGTTTTGGGCCTTCTTTCGTAATAATACAGTTCACTTCAACAGCTGAATCATGTGGTAAGCTTGCAATTGTTCCGTTGTTTCGTGTATTAACAGGCTGGATATCACCTTTATTATTGTAAATAGACGTAATTAAGCTACATGCTGCATCACTATAATAAGCTCCGCCACGTTTTTCTAATTGTGGTGGTTTAATATCTAAGTTCGGGTCTTTATATAACTCAAATAAATCATTTTCTAATTGTTTTACTACTTCTGCACGTGTACCTTTTTCAACAGAAGCTTCTTTCTCTTCTTCTAACATTTCACGTGTTTTGTAGTAGTAACGGTGGTATGGACATGGAATTGCACGAAGTCCTCGAATAAAGTCTGGTTCCCAGTTAAGCGCTGCGATATTTTCCATCGTAATTTGCTTTTCTGGATCTGTCACAAGCTCTAACACACGATCCATTACACTCACGCCATCTAAATATACGTCTAATCCATATACCATATGATTTAAACCTGCGAAATCAACGTGAACACGACTCGCATCTACTTCAAGTAATTTTGCAAGACCCATACGAATTCCGATTGGAACGTTACATAGACCAACTACTCTTTGAATATTTGTATAACGAAGAACAGCTTCTGTTACCATACCAGCTGGATTTGCAAAGTTAATTAACCATGCATTCGGACAGAGCTCCTCCATATCTTTACAAATATCTAAAATAACAGGAATCGTTCTCAACGCTTTGAATAAACCACCAGGACCATTCGTTTCCTGACCGATTACATCATATTTTAATGGGATTGCTTCATCTTTTGCACGTGCTTCTAATAAACCAACGCGAAGTTGTGTTGTTACGAAGTCAGCATCTTTTAATGCCTCGCGACGATCAAGTGTTAAATGTACCTCGATTGGTAAACCTGATTTTTTCACCATACGTTTCGCTAAGTTACCAACGATTTCTAACTTTTCTTTTCCTGCCTCAATATCTACTAACCAAATTTCACGAACAGGCAGTTCATCATAACGCTTAATAAATCCTTCAATTAACTCTGGTGTATAACTAGATCCACCGCCGATTGTAGCAATTTTAATTCCAGTCATGTTTTATTCCCCTTTCGCTTCAAGCTTTTTATAAAGATCGATAAACTCTGCTGCTAATTCTTTCACTGTAATCGCATTCATTAAATGATCTTGTGCGTGAATTAAAAGAACACTAACCTCTGTTTTTTCTCCTCTTGCTTCTGATTGTATGAGCTCTGTTTGGAAATGATGCGCTTCATTAATCGCTTCTTTTGCCTTTACCATCGCTTCATCTGCTTCTACCATTTTCCCCTGTTTGGCAAATTGAAGTGCCTCCATCGCAAAGCTTCGTGCGTTACCACTATTTAAAATCAATTGGAATGGAATTTGTTCTGCTGTAGTCATCATAATTACCGCCCTCTCTATAAGGTTCAACCGATTTAAATACCCCTTCAGTTTGAACATTTCTATTACATTATTATTTTATGAATGATAGTTTGGTGTTCTTGTAGATGAGTTTCATCTTTTTGAACATGATATAAAGGTAATTGTTCTCACAGATCATGTTGTCTGTGAGAACAATTATTATGTTACATAGGTACAGAGTTGTTATTTCCTTGTGCTGCTTTTTCAGTACGAATAACTGAGCGATCGCATGCGACAACGAATGGGATGTAAATCGCCATTGCAATAACAAAGTTGAATAATTGTAAAATCGCACCAGAAGGATGTAAACCTGTTACAAGATATCCACTAATAATTGGTGGAACGTTCCATGGAACCATCGCTACTGTTTTTGGTACCCATCCTAAGTAAATTGCTGTATAAGATGTAATAACTAACACAACAGGTGTTAATACGAATGGGATGAATAAAATTGGATTTAAAACAATTGGTGTACCAAAGATTACTGGTTCATTAATGTTGAATGCACCTGGCCCAATCGATAGGCGAGATACACCACGTAATTGTGCACTTTTCGCTACAATTAATACAACAACTAAGAATGCTAATGTTGCACCAGAACCACCAAGATATACGAAAGTATCAAAGAACGGTTTTGTAACAATATTTGGAACATCAAATGCAGATGTACCATCTTGGAATAACTTAATATTTTTCTCTAATGCCGGTAAGTAAAGTGGCTCAATAATACCCCCAACAATATTTGGACCATGTAAACCAAAGAACCAAAGTACATGTACTAATAATGCAATAACAATTGCACTTGGTAACGTACCCGCTAAACCTTGTAATGGGACTTGTAACGTATTAAAGATATACTCATGAACACTTGTACCTGCTAGTTTTACTGCTAATTGAATACTTGCAACACCTGTTAAAATCACAAATGCTGGAACTAACGCAGCGAAAGATTTCATTACTGCTGGTGGTACACCGTCAGGCATTTTAATTGTAATGTTTCTTTGTACGAAGAATCTAAATACCTCTGTAACTAAGATTGCAACAATTAATGATACGAATAAACCTTGTGCACCAGTCCAAGCTAAGTTTAAACCGCCCTCTTTTGGTGTTGTTGGTGTAAGAATAACTAAAGCACCAAATGAAATAATACCAGCTGACAATCCATCAACACCGTAAGATTTTGCTAAGTTATAACTTGTGGTAACCGCAACCATCAGAGCTAATACCCCAAAGGATCCTGTCCACATGCCACCACCAATTTGTGTCCAAGTTTCACCGAATAAATCTTTCATAAAATCTTGGAATGCTGGAATTGGTAAACCATTAACTAGTACTGCCATAGAACCCACTAAAATAAGTGGCATAACTGCAATAAATCCGTCACGGATCGCAGCTAAGTGACGTTGCGACCCGATTTTACCAGCAATCGGAACCATGTACTTCTCCATAAATGCAATAAATTTTTGCATTTCGCTTCCCCCCTAATTATTTTTTAAGTGTTAATGCATGATCTAAAACTGCTTCTCCATTCATCATGCCGTAGTGCATTGGATTGATAACGTCGATTCCAACGTTTTTCTCATCAGCAAGCGTTTTCATTGAAGAAAGCATGTAACGAACTTGTGGTCCTAATAATAATACATCTGCTTGATCGATATTTGTTTTTACTGCATCCCCAGATACAGCCCAAATTTTTCCTTCTAGACCGCGAGCTTTTGCAGCCGCTTCCATTTTTGTAACTAGTAAACTTGTAGACATCCCTGCTGAGCAACATAATAAAATATTCATTTGAAAATCCCCCTTGTGTAGTATAAAAAATTTGTAACTACTCAGCCACCTTTCGGTGTCTTTTTTAAATTTTACTAGTTTCATATGCCTCCCATTTGTAAATACTGAGTATATCAAACAGGGGAGGTGAATCTTATGGTCGATCGAAAAATTATTTTAGATACATATAAAAAAGGACCTGAAGCTGTTATTTCTTTATTTGAAGAAACATTTTCTAAGTTAGAAAAACGTATACAAGAACTAGAAAATGCTTCAAAAAAAAACTCCAAAAATAGTCATAAGCCACCTTCTACAGATGGTTTGGGTAAGCCCGTTACAAAAAGTTTGCGCAAACCGTCTCATCGTCAAACGGGTGGCCAGTTGGGCCACAAGGGACATACTCTTGGTTTGACAGCGACTCCAGATCATACGATTACACATTCTCCTACATATTGTACTTGTTGTCATACTTCCTTGAACCACGAGCCTGTAAAAGGGTATCGCATTCGCCAAGTGTATGACTTACCACCTATTCAGATCGAAGTGACAGAACATAAAGTAGAACAGAAAGAATGCCCACATTGCCATTCTATCCAAGAAGCCCAATTTCCTTCGACAGTATCTCGTCCTGTTCAATATGGTCCAAATATAAAAAGACTGATTCCCTATTTAACGCATTATCAATGCATTTCTTTGAAGCGAACAAAAGAATTCTTTCAGGATTGTTTTGGACATTCTATAAGCGAAGGAACCCTGGTAAATCATACACAGGCTTTCGCTTCTCAATTGCAGCCATTCATAAAAGAAGTAAAGGAAAAGATTCTGCAGTCTCCTGTTGTCCATTTTGATGAAACTGGTATGCGTGTAGAAAACAAAACACAATGGTTACATACTGCCAGTACACCGGAGGTGACATTGCAACATATTCATCAAAAACGTGGAAAAGAAGCAATGGATGCTGGAGAAATCTTGCCATCTTTTTCTGGAATTGCGATGCATGATGGTTGGAAATCGTATGATGCGTATACAGATTGTCGTCACGTTTTATGTAATGCCCATCTCTTACGAGATTTACAAGGAATTATAGATAGTACTGGAGAACAATGGGCACAACAGATGCAGAAATTTCTAACGCAAGCGTTGACGATGAAAAAGCAATCCGAAGGTACCATGCCAAAAGCGACGCAAAAGAATCTGTTTATTATGTATCAATCCATATTGAAAGAACAACAGATTCTTTCCACGAAACAAAAGAAGAAAGGAAAGCAGACGCCTTCTCAAAATTTATGGAATCGCTTCGTCAAGTATTCTGACAGAATTCTAGCGTTTTTAGAACATCCAGCCATTCCATTTGATAACAATCAAGCAGAACGGGATATTCGGATGACGAAAGTAAAACAGAAAGTGTCTGGGACTTTCCGAAGTAAGAAAGGCGCAGAATCTTTTTGTCAGATACGAAGCTTTATGAGTACCATGAAAAAACAAAAACAATCGGTCTTACAAGCGATAAACCAAGTCATAGAAACTAGAACGGTTCCTTGGAATAACACGACTTCATAAGAGAATTTCTCTATTTGGCATAGATTCTTTCTCTGATTGGAGTATTTTCTTTTCATGTTTTCGAATCGGAAACATGTATTTGGCCTGTTTTTTTATTTGAAGAAGCTGAGTAGTTACAAAAATTTATGTTTTATTTATTTTTCTTTACGCTATTTATTAGTGCAATTAGCGTGCCAACTTTTTAAAACCACTAAAATCAGTGCTTTTTCGACTGTTTTCTTTGTGTGTTAACGCTTTCAATTAGTGTGTCGTTCAAAAAACACACAGTGTGTTATAAAACAACACGCTTTTAACACATAACTGTATGAAAATAGATTAGTGTTTAGTTGTCTAGTTATGTTTAATATGAAAAAACACTAAAAAACTTTTTTATCGTAGGAATCTAGTAAAAAACAACATTTTCTTGAGCTCAGTCTTCTATCTATTCTATTGTCCAAGCAAACTCTACTAGATTACATAAAATAAAATAGAATAAAATAACACAATTCGAAAGGGGATTCCTATGCCAAAACATAGAAAACAAAGCAAAATAAAGATTTATAGAATAACAAGCTATAAAAAAGACAAGCGTTCTGAATTAGACTCTGACAAATTTGAACTAGAACAGCAGGACAAGCATGATATACAAGAAAAACAAGATAAACAGGATGAGCAGAATAAGCAAGATAAGCAAGTACAATCGGAAAATGTAATTATAGTACCTACAGATTCACACAGCTTAGATGTGTGGGATGAAATTTCTCTAAAGGAAATACAAGCTGGTGAACATACGAACCTATTTGAAGAAAAAAGTAATTACCAAAATATTAATTTAGTCCAAGTAAACGATGTTCGCTTATACTTGGACAAGCAACTACAATTCAGCTCCGTCGATGAGCAAATTTATCATGAAGCACTTGTACATCCAATTATGTCAAAAGTAATCGATCCAAAACGTGTTCTCATATTAGGTGGTGGCGATGGTCTTGCCTTACGAGAAGTTTTGAAATATGAAACTGTGCTACATGTAGACCTTGTTGATTTAGACGAGGCGATGATTAATATGGCACGTAATGTTCCAGAAATAGTATCTTTAAACAAAAATGCTTTTTTTGATAATCGAGTGAACGTGCACGTATGCGATGCAAAAGAATTTCTAAATTCACCTTCATCTTTATACGATGTAATCATTATTGATTTTCCAGACCCAGCGACAGAGTTGTTAAGTACTTTATATACAAGCGAACTATTTGCTCGTATAGCTACATTCTTAACAGAAGATGGTGCTTTCGTCTGTCAATCTAATTCACCTGCTGATGCACCTCTAGTATATTGGAGTATCGGTAATACAATTGAACACGCTGGATTAACTGTAAAAAGCTATCATACAATCGTTCCTTCTTTCGGAACTGACTGGGGATTTCATCTTGCTACTAATTCTGCACATGTACTCGATCAAATTGAACAATTATATGTAGTACCAACTCCTCGAACATTGCCTGCTATTCTTTTTCCTTTATTTCAATTTAAAGAAGAACATCTAGAACAACGTAACCTCGCTCTTTTAAATTCAGAATCAAATCTTATCTTACATCAATGCTACAAACAGGAAATGAAGTTTTGACGATATTAATAGTAAGGAGTGCTGCCCTATGGAATACTCTACCTTTGGCAAGCATATAATAGTGGATTTATGGGGAGTGGATTTTTCCCTATTAGATGATATTCACTTTTTAGAATACCATTTAGTTAACGCTGCAGATTGCTCTGGTGCCCATGTTTTAAACGTAAGTAAAAAAGAGTTCCAGCCATATGGTGTTACTGTATTAGTGTTATTATCAGAAAGCCATCTTTCCATTCACACTTACCCGGAACAAAATTTTGCGGCTATTGACTGTTATACTTGCGGTACAACCGTTGAACCACAAATAGCGATTGATTATATCGTAAATATATTAAAACCGGAACGGATGCATATAAAAAGATTAATTCGTGGTATAGGAGAAATTGTTACTGCCGATTAATTATAACTCTTACTCATCCGAAAAAAGGAGGATTGTAAAATACCATCAGTGGGATGAACATTCCACTGATGGTACAGGCACATACATAAAATGAAATTTTAATTAGTGGGAGTTTTACTGCCCGTTAATTCGAGATAAAAAAACCTTGCATAAGCAAGGTTCATTCATCCACCGACATCTTCCTATATAACTCTACAAACTCACTCGCTAATTCTTTCACCGTAATTGCATTCATTAAATGGTCTTGTGCGTGTACCATTAAAAGAGTAACTTCGGTCTTTTCACCACCAGCTTCTTTCTGGATAAGCTCCGTTTGTACACGGTGCGCCTCTTTTAATTCCTCTAGTGCTTCTTGTAATTTAGCTTCAGCTTCTGTAAACTCCCCACGCTTCGCACAATCAATTGCTTCCATTGAACAACTTCTCGCGTTTCCCCCATGCAAGATTAAATGAAAAGCTTTCGTCTCTATCGTATCCATTTTAGTTCTTTACTCCCCCTTTTCTTCCGCCAGTTTTTGTTTATCCCATATTTTTAAGAACGGTAAATAAATGAAGAATGCTAGCGCAAAGTTAACAAGTTGTAAAATAACACCTGAAATTTTCCCGCCCGATCCTAAATATCCACTAAAAAGAATAGGTGTCGTCCAAGGTACAGCGGCCCCACTCGGACGTGCGACCCATCCCCATTCCATTGCAAAGTACGAAACAATTATTAACACAACTGGAACTAATATGAATGGAATTAGTAAAAGTGGGTTCATCACAATCGGCATACCAAAAGTTACCATCTCATTAATATTAAATATACCAGGTGCAATTGACAATCTCCCTAAACTTTTTAATTGTTGACTTCGTGCAAATAGTAACATTCCAACAACTAGAGCAAGCGTTGCACCAGAACCGCCCATATAAATCCATAAGTCAAAAAACTGTGCCGTAATCGTATTTGGTACATCTTGCCCAGCTTGAAAAGCAACTCGGTTTTGATCCATTAACGACAACCAAACGGGGCTCATTACACCACCAACAATAGTAGCACCATGAATTCCACACGACCAAAGAACATGAACGAGAATAACTGCTATTATTGCGCCCCAAAGACTAGCACCAAGTACACTAAGTGGTTCCTGTAAAATTTGTCCCACAATATTATGGATACTGCCAAAAGAAGTATTTTCTATAATTAAGCGTAAAATCCAAATAACTGTTACAACAATAAATCCTGGAACAAGTGCTGCAAATGAACGCGTGACAGCTGGTGGAACTGTCTCTGGCATCTTTATAATTATCTTTTTTTGTACAATAAATCGATACAGTTCAGTAGATATAAGTGCAATAATCATTGCTACAAATAACCCTTGGCTTCCCATTAATGCAGCTGGGATAGCGCCTTCTACAAGTACACTTTCTTTTGTACTTGGTATAATATATGCAACTTGAAATGGCGTCGCAAGTAAAAACGTCACAAGCGACAATGCCCCGGATGCTAAAGCATCCACTTTATAATACTCTCCAAGCCTGTAAGCGATTCCAAAAACAGCTATTAAAGCCATTATATTAAAAGTTGCACTAACTGGATACCCTAAAGCTCTCTGCCAATTCTCACCAAACAAACCTGCCATAAACTCGTTATATCCGGGTATTGGCAGTGCACTAATAATGAGGAAAAACGATCCAATAATTAAGAAAGGCATCGTTAAAATAATTCCATCTCGAATTGCTTGTAAATGCCTCTGCTCTGCAACCTTCCCTGCTACTGGCATCACATACTTCTCTAAAAACCGTATCATCTATCCCACTCTCCTCATGGTTTCATTGACAACGCTGCTTGCAAGATAGCTTCTCCATTACAAAGTCCGTAATGAACGGATTGAATGACATCAACAGGTATCCCTTTATCCTTACATAATTCTTTCATTTTCGGTAATAAATAACGTACTTGCGGTCCAAGTAAAAGGACATCAGCTTTATCAATATGACTATTCACTTCAGAACCTGATACTGCCCAGATTTTCACTTCTATCCCTCTTGCCTCTGCTGCTTTCTCCATCTTTGTAACAATCAAACTGGAAGACATTCCCGCTGCACAGCAAAGTAAAATATTCATCCCGCTTCCCTCCCCTTTTTTCTCTACCTAAATTATGGTGCACTCCTTGCCACCACTAGGTTACAAATATATATGTCTAGATTTCCTGCTGTATGCCGAGCTTAAAAACAAAAATTTCTTGGTTTTCGCGCTATTCCATCTATCCGTATTCTCCTAGTAAAGAGAACTCTAACTCGCTATAATGATTCAGTATGACTTTTTTTAATTGATAGGAGGATATATTTAAACAACTCATAATTGATGAATAAAAATAAGATGAAAAATAATATTGTTATAAGCGGGATATGTTTCATGACGAATAGACGCCAAGTTTTTAGTGCTACAGCGGCAATGCCACCCATAACGAAATAGAATGAGTAGAGTAGAATAGAAATGATCGATCTGTATAATGTAAAATTGTTGAGCTTGTTAATTTTTCTCCATTAAAAATATAGTGAGAAGAGAACCACATTAATAGAAAATATAGGCAAGCGAAAAAGGTCATATATTTATATATGTCTTTTTTATTTTCTGTTCGTTTTTGAAACCAATAAAAAAGTGTGCATAGTAAAGGGAACAATAAGTGAATTTGGAACATCATAATAACGTACCAAAGATGGGGCGCGGCTGTTCCGAGTAATAAACTTTTTATTCCGCCTTGTAATGTAATAAGATCATTTGTTGTTAATAAGTAAAGAATAGACCAAAAGAAATAAGGAATGAGTAAGTGTGTCGCTTTTTCAGAAATATATTCTTTATATACTAATTGCTTCGTATAGTGACGAATTAAGTGAAATCCAACGATAAATATGAATGCTGGTGCTGAGAATTTTGCAAGATTAAATAGCATGCCCATAATGAGGGATTGCTCAAGTAAGACATTTCCTTGATTCATTGTATATAATAAGGAACTTTGCAAAACGACAGCGAGAAATGCAATGCTTTGCAAAACTTTAAATTCAGGTGCGCTTTGTGTCATCGTTTCCATCTCCTTTTCCATACATGATTATAGTACGGAGAATGGATAATGGATGTGGAATATTTGTGAAGATTTTAACAAATTTGTGGCGAGAGAGAATGAGTGGTATCGACTAATCAATAAATAAAGACAAAAAGAGGATACTCTAAACGAGCATCCTCTTTCTATTAAGCAAATTTGTTTTTGATCCAATTCTTACCTTCTACAAGGCGAGCTGTCATTACCGCACAAGCGTTATCTGCTGTTACGTTTAACATCGTTGCAGGTGGATCAATGATTGTACTAATTGCTGCGATAATTGGCAGTGCTTCTGGCGGGAAACCGTATAGAGATACGATTAACATTTCACCAATCATACCACCGCCTGGAATAGCACCCATTACTGTTCCTACTAATAAAGAAACAACAAGTGCGATTGCTAATGTTTTCGGCCCTTCGAATTCCATGTTGAAAATACCGAATAAGAAAGCAATTTTTAATACGCCACCTAAAACAGAGCCGTCTTTATGAAGTGTAGAACCAAGAAGGACAACTGTTTCACGAACGTCTGAAGAAATACCCATTTTCTTCGTTGCTTCTAAGTTCGCTGGAATACTTGCGGCACTACTACAAGTTGCAAGTGATGTAACTGTAGGAGAGACCATGTTCTTCCAAAATACTTGTACACCTTGCTTGCGACCTGCAAGGTATGCATAGAATGTGAAGAATACAAAGAAATAAATTAAAGAAGCTGGATAGTATACCATTGCCGCTCGGAAGTAAGTTCCAAGAAGTTGTGGTCCGAATTCACCAACTAATGCTGCGAAGTAAGCAGCAAGTCCGATTGGGGCGTAGTACATAATGAAAGATACAACCTTCATTGAAATCTCTGCACCAGCCTGTAGGAATGTAGCGAATGGCTTTCCTTTTTCGCCAACTGCTGAAGTTGCAATCCCCATTAAGATAGAGAAGAAAATAAGAGCTAACATATTTTCACGAGATAGTAACTTCGAGAAGTCAGATACTGTTAAAATACCGACGATTTGATCTGCAACACTAACAGCTTTGCCGGCTTTGTCAGGTTGTGTTAGTTCTAGTACAACACCTTGTGCTGGCGGGAATATTTTCACAACAATAATCATAAAAATAGCAGCTAAAATACTTGTAAATAAGAAAGTCCCAGCCATACTAGACATAATTTGGTTCTGGTGCAACAATAGTGGAATGTGAAAAAAGAATAGAAGATTCCTAACGGAATGGAACTTTATGCTGTTAAACCAAAGAGTTCATTGATAAGATATATCTGCTTTTGGACAGACTTCTCCCCTTGGAGAGTTTGTCCTTTTTTGATCATATGCATAGCTTCTATTCCAGTAATCATTTTTATAGCTGTAGGGAATGATTTCAATCCTAGCATATTCCGAATCCGTTTTTTGATAAACCGATGATCTTGCTCAATGATATTGTTTAAGTATTTTTTTACACGAAGTGGTATACCGTGTGGTATACACTTTTCTTCCTTTAGTTCACGTACTGCAACAGGATAGGCTTTATCGCCATCAGCAGTTATCGAACGAGGTTTTGTGGCATGAACAGAAGCCAAGGCTTTCTTTAGAAAACGTTTGGCAGCCTTCGCATCTCTTTTACGACTTAAATAAAAATCAATCGTGTTTCCTTCAGAATCAATCGCGCGATATAAGTACATTTTCTCTCCTTTGATTTTGATGTATGTTTCATCCACACGCCAAGAATCATTGGTTGGTTTCAAATGTTTTCGAATACGCTCATTTAATTCTGGTCCATATTGATGCACCCATCGCATAATTGTTGTATGTACTAAGAATAATCCTCTTTCCTCCATCATTTCCACTAAATCACGAAGACTTAAGTTGTACCGCAGGTACCAACGTACGGTTAATACAATGATATCAGGCTGATACTGTTTCCATTTGAATATATTTTCTTTTTCCATACTGATCACACACCTTTTTTTAGTAATAGCACCAGTATTGCCAAGTTTGAAAGAGCATTTTCAAATCATTTCGCTTTTTTGCACCAGAACCGTTTTTACGGAGCAAACTCTATTCATTTAACTGTTTCTACCTATATAAAACCATCTATGTTTTTATATATCGTATGCGAAATTATCATACTGTATGTGTTATCTATTATGATAGTACAGCGTCGTGGTTTCTTATATAAAACGTTACGTTTCATTGGAAATTACACGTATGGTGCTTATTTAGCTCACTTATTCTTCTTGCAACTATGCACAAAGTTTCTTTCTTTATTCACACTGCAAGAAAATACTATATTATATAGCCTATTACTATTTGTGTTAACGGCTATTATCTCTATTTCAACAATGGTCATTTGTAGCACAATACCATTTCATACTTGGATTACAGGTCCTTCTCCTACAACAAAGATGAAATGGACGAAGGTTGTATTCCGAAAAAATCATAAAAAACTATTCAAGCCATATATTTGATATAATGATACGCATATAAAAAGAAAGCGAGAGACACCTATGATTAATCAAGTTGGACAAATTATGCTATATGTAAATAACCAAGACGAAACAGTACAATTTTGGACAGAAAAAGTAGGGTTCCAAATCATTGCGGAAGAAAATAACGGAAATGGCTTCCGCTGGATTGAAATTGCACCGGCGAAAGAAGCAGGAACAAGCATCGTCCTTCACGATAAAGCGTTAATCGCGAAGATGCAACCTGAACTAAACCTAAATACACCTTCACTTATGTTCTTCTCAAATGACTTAGACCGTCTATATAAAGATCTTTCTGAGAAAAATGTCACAGTTGGACAGGTTGTAGATTTACCTACTGGTAGAGCATTCAACTTTGCTGATAATGAAAATAATTACTTTGCAGTAATGGAACGTAAATAAAAAATAAGCTATCCGAAAAAATCGGATAGCTTATTTCATCTTAAGAAACTTGTTCTACATTCGTTTCTCTATGCTGTATATGACTCGTGATCCAAGCAATTCCACCGGCAACAACGAGATAACATAACAATATTAAAATTTGCATTTGTAATTGCGACCAATCTCCTAAAGAAATAACATCTTGTAATCCTCTAAGAGAATGAGACATTGGGAGAAACTGTCCAATTTTGCTAAGAACAGCTATGTTTAATTCTCCTGGGAAAGTACCTCCGCTCGTCGCTAATTGCAGGACAAGAAGGGTTACCGCTAAGAACTTTCCAACAAGACCAAATACTGTTACTAACATAAGAATAAATGTCATGAACGTAAAGGAAATAACAATACTTGATAAAACAAAGAGTGGCACACTTGCGACTTCTAATTTCATAACACCTAGCACAACTACATCTACGAGTAGCGCTTGAATAAGTCCAATTAAATATACCAATCCTAGTTTATTAATAAAATGTACCGTTCCGCTTACCTTCATATTTTGTCTGCGGGGTTCTGGTGCAACAATAGTGGAATGTGAAAAAAGAATAGAAGATTCCTAACGGAATGGAACTTTATGCTGTTAAACCAAAGAGTTCATTGATAAGATATATCTGCTTTTGGACAGACTTCTCCCCTTGGAGAGTTTGTCCTTTTTTGATCATATGCATAGCTTCTATTCCAGTAATCATTTTTATAGCTGTAGGGAATGATTTCAATCCTAGCATATTCCGAATCCGTTTTTTGATAAACCGATGATCTTGCTCAATGATATTGTTTAAGTATTTTTTTACACGAAGTGGTATACCGTGTGGTATACACTTTTCTTCCTTTAGTTCACGTACTGCAACAGGATAGGCTTTATCGCCATCAGCAGTTATCGAACGAGGTTTTGTGGCATGAACAGAAGCCAAGGCTTTCTTTAGAAAACGTTTGGCAGCCTTCGCATCTCTTTTACGACTTAAATAAAAATCAATCGTGTTTCCTTCAGAATCAATCGCGCGATATAAGTACATTTTCTCTCCTTTGATTTTGATGTATGTTTCATCCACACGCCAAGAATCATTGGTTGGTTTCAAATGTTTTCGAATACGCTCATTTAATTCTGGTCCATATTGATGCACCCATCGCATAATTGTTGTATGTACTAAGAATAATCCTCTTTCCTCCATCATTTCCACTAAATCACGAAGACTTAAGTTGTACCGCAGGTACCAACGTACGGTTAATACAATGATATCAGGCTGATACTGTTTCCATTTGAATATATTTTCTTTTTCCATACTGATCACACACCTTTTTTTAGTAATAGCACCAGTATTGCCAAGTTTGAAAGAGCATTTTCAAATCATTTCGCTTTTTTGCACCAGAACCGTCTGCGGCCAAGAGGTAAAATATTCGATGCCATAATTCCGCCAACATAAAATGCAAGTGATAAGAAATATGGCGCAATGCCTGAACCGTAGTTAGGCACGTCAGAAACTGTTGACTTCACTAACTGAACTGGCTCTGAGAACATCGTATTACGTGCATCATCATTACGAACATCCGCTATCTTCTCTGCGCCCTCTCCCAATTTCGTAGAAAGTTCTTTCGCACCATCATCAAGTTTAACAAGTCCATTTGTTAATTTACCAGCACCGTTATTCAGCTCCGTTCCACCACTCGCAAGCTGATTTACACCTTCTTGCAATGATGTAAACCCATTTCCCCACTTCGTAAATCCATCAGCCAAATTCGATGCACCATCTGCTACCTTTTTCGTTCCAGCAGTAGCTTCATTTAACTTAACTCCGAATGTATTCATGCCTTCTTCAATCTTATGTTGACCGTCAGCAATCTTCTTCGCACCTTGTGTCAATTGTTGTTGGCTATTATTTACAGTATTTGTTGCTTTAGCTAGTCCATCAGACGTAGCAACAATTTTTTGAAAAGCGGGATCTTGCTGCACTTCTGGATGATTTTTCACGTACTCTTCTAATTGTTGTTTTATACTATTAGCTGCACCATCCGCTTTTACTTGGGCTTCAGCAAGCTTCTCACTTCCGCTCACCCATTCATTTGTACCAGCACTTAATTCACTAACCCCTGATTGTAACGTTTTTTCACCTTGTGCTAATAACTCCATACCGCTATGAAGTGAAGTTGCTCCTTGACTTAGCTCATTCGCTCCGTCAGTTAAGGCTGATTTGCTAGAAGCAAGTTTTTCACTTCCCTCTTTCACTTTTGATGTCCCGTCACTTAAACGATGAATACCATCTGCAAGCTGATTTGCCCCATTTCTTGCATCTGTCGTTCCTTCATGTAACTTCCCAGCACCATTACTTGCATCACTCAACCCTTGTGCTAAGTCTTGAAACTTTGAAAACACACCTTCTGTATAAGATTTCGTAATACTATTTGAAATTTTTGTTTTCATATTTTCAACAGCTGTCGTTCCAATTTGCGCTGCTACAAAGTTTTTACCTGGATTTACTTTGTACTGCAATTGTGCTGGTTCTGGTTTCTCATCCATAAGTGTACTTACCTTTTTAGAGAAATTCTCTGGAATCGTAACAACCATATAATATTTATCTTCTTTTAACCCTTCATCTGCATTTTTTTCTGATACGAAATGAAAAGCTAGTTCCTTATTCTCTTTTAAATTTTTAACAAAATCGTCTCCTGCATGAATTGTTTTTTCATCCATCATAGCACCTTTATCTAAGTTCACAACTGCAACAGGTAATTTATCTAATCTTCCGTACGGATCCCAATATCCAGCTAAAAAGAATCCTGAATAAATTAACGGAACGATTAATAAAAAAATTAAAGCGATACGTCCATGTTTATGGTGCCACATCGCTTTCCAATCTTTAAATATAAGTTGAATTCCCTTCATGAAACATACTCCTTCTCCGAATTTAACACCATTAGAATGGTTTAACAGATTTACTATACACGTCACTTTCCATACTGTATAATACATCTTTAATTATCAATTCATTCCTTTTGGTCTATAGAAAGGAGATTCGAAATGGAACTGCTCCAGTTAAAATACTTTCAGACAGTTGCACGACTAGAACATATGACAAAGGCAGCTGAAGAATTGCATATCGCACAACCTTCACTCAGCAAAACAATCGCTAGACTCGAAAAGGATTTAGGCGTCCCTTTATTTGATCGCCAAGGTCGACAGATTACTTTAAATTCTTTCGGAAAAGTATTTTTGAAACGAGTAGAGCGTATTTTTCATGAATTAAGCGAAGGGGAACGAGAAATTAAAGATTTAGCCGAATTACAACAAAGCTCTATTACACTAGCCGTTTCTATTCCGAGAATATTACCAGAACTACTTGGCTCTTTTTTACTAGAACATCCTAACGTTCGGTTCCAACAATTTCTGGCATCCACTCCTTCTATGAAACGACAACTAGATAATATAGAAATTGACTTTTGTATCTCCTCTGTGCCAATTGAAGGAGAAGAAATTGTTTGGGAACCACTTATTACAGAAGAAATTTTCTTAGTCGTCCCTTCAGGCCATCGTTTATCAGGCCGAGAAAATATCCACCTCCATGAAGTAAAGGACGAACCGTTCATTAGTATGAACACTGGCTATGGATTTCGACACTTAACAGATGAATTTTGTAAAGAAGCTGGTTTCACTCCGCATATTGCTTTTGAAGTCGATGAACCGACCGTAATTAGCGACCTCATTAAGCAAGGTCTCGGCATCGCTTTTGTTCCAAGTTTAACTTTATTAAAAAACTCTACTTTAGCATCAAGCAAGTTGCGTATTATTGAACCCACTTGTCAGCGAACCATCGGATTAAGTTGGTCGAAGAAACGCTACTTATCGAAAACTGCTCAGCAATTTCGTGAATTTGTGATTGATTACTTCTCTAGTATTAGGACGTAAAATTATATTGATTTACAAATAAATAACGACACTCTAACATATTTTAAAATTGTATTAAATGAAAACAATAAAAACTAGGAAATAGCTCTTCACCTGACCAAACAGGATCAGGTGAAGAGCTATTTCCCTATATTTTACAGGCTACTGTGAGAAATTCCTGTATTTGGACATACTTCAGCCCACAAAATCAAGCATATCGGTAGCCATGTAGTTTTTTCGTCCGTAAAGCTACGCTCTATGGTCCTTTATACAGTCTTTTTCCGACTTGAACTACTTTAATTTTAATAATACGTATTGGATAACGGTAACAATTTGATTAATTACAAATTATATTTTCCCTTCAATTTATTTACATATAACTAATTATAAACCTAATTAACTTTCCGCTTATTCACAAGGTAATTATATCAAAAAAAATACACACATAACTATACTTGTAATAATTTTCTATATATGTAAATATTGAATTACATTTTTATATTTTAATATAAATAAAATAAAAACCTCTTAAGTCAAAGAGGTTTTTATTTTGTAAAGATAATTTTACTAGCACTACTATCTTTTTTATTTATCTAATTATAGCTGTGTAAATTGCTACAAAAATAAGAAAAGCGGCTGCTAAAAAACTAGTATAAGACATAAATTTGCGATTTTCTTTAAGGCCTATTACACCATTAATTAAAATAGATAATCCTAAGAAGGAGAATGTTAAGGGCATAAGATTAAAATTCTGTGTTATTAATGCATAGGAACCTAGTAAAGTTACTAAAATAGTAAGCAATATTCTTATCGTATTTAACATACTTATCACCTCCTTTAATTGGGAAAAAAATACTTTAAATAAAATAATTGACAAAATAACCAACTAATAATATATTATACTAGAAAAATACATAAATGTAAAAGGGGACTTAATTCATGAAAAAAATAGCTATTTCTACTTTATCTTCATTACTTGTATTCTCGTCTGTTGCTGCTGGAGCTGCTCATGCGGATACACCTAGTACAGTAACTCCAGTGAAAGAAGAATTAAATATTCAACCTAATAATGTTGAACAATTATCATTTGCGGAACAAAATATGATAAAAACTGTAGAGCAATATGTGGAACTTAAAGAAGGTGGAAAAATTGGTTTTACTCAATCTGTTCCTCAAGATGTATACAAAAAGTTTGAGCTAGATAAATTACAAGAGCATTTTGATTTTTTAAACTCTCAAGTTGAATTAAAAACTATTATTATTAATCCAGATTTAACAATTACAAATGTAACTCCTGAAGGTCCTGTAGCTTATGCTGCTGTTTATGGATCATGGACTTATAATTGGTGGGGATATGAGAGAAAGTTTAATAATTCTCAAGCAAAGAAATATGTTTCTGACTTAAATACTGTTGCAAATTCTGGAGCTGTTGCTGGAGGATTAGCTGCAACGGTAATGCCTATTATTGGTGCTGGTGTAGCGGTGACAGCTGCGTATTATGGTCTATTAGCCACTCGAGTAGATGCTAATAATAAAGGTAAAGGTGTTTATGTTGGTATCACTTGGGCTATTGTATTTAAGGTAAATTCTTTATAATACATCCAATTACTTATACATAAAAAAATATTTATATATAAACAAAAAGACCACCATTTCGGGAGGTCTTTTTGTTTTTTTTCTAATAGATCTAATTTCTCCTGCCCTGTAGTAGCTATCAACTGGGATTCTCCAATTAATTCTTCAGCTTACTGAATTTTTTTCTTCTGCGATTCTATTTCGTTCTTTTCCTTCTTCAATAGTTTTATTAACTTTTTTATTTAAATATGTTACATAAGCAAATGCTAAAGATGCTATAATGCCAGCTGCTATAGTAACTCATATTGAAATGGTAGATATTTGTCCTTATAAAAATGAAATTTGGCTATCTTTTGTAGCAATCATCTTATCTTGTATATCTTTTACAGTTTCAGAAGGTGCCATCTCCAGAGGATAGCACCTTCTATTTCTTACTCTTCTCCAATTCCATTTCCGCTAAAAGCGGCAATACGTTATCAAAAATATGCGTATTATTATTTTCACCTGTTACATATCCACCGTAATATCTACTAAATACGTTGTCATTTCGGAATGTGGCCATATGATCATACAATTCCTTCGCAAACTTTGTATCACCTGTTTGTAGTACGTACAAAATCGTTAGTCCGTACGCGGCCGGCGATTCATAATTCACAGTTTGTTTTCCCGTTTCTAAATTGTAACGACCGTATAGCTTTCCATCCTCCTGGAACTTCTTCTTTATAAATTCCAAATAAGCAGCTGATGAAAGACCACCTAAACTTCGATGATATGCAACGTATGATTGGTCAATAAGATTCACTTCTTTATCGTACGTAAATGTACCATCTTCTTTATACTCTTTTGGGAATGCCCAGCCATGCCTTGGATAATCTGCTAAAAATTGAACGACTTCCTGATATTGCTGAGCAGAAACTTTGCCGTACTTCTTCATATAGGAGAATGCACGCGGATTTATGTATGATGTTGTTACAAAATTATTTTGTTTTCCTGCATCTGCATCATAATAATCAACATAATAATTATCTTTTTTATTATAACGAAGTACAGCATCACTTAATTGATCGGCAAGGTTTTTATAACGCTCTTCCTTATACATTTCATAAGCACGATATAATTGTTCTATAATACGAAGATCATCTATAAGTGCATTTGTAGCTGACTGCCTCTCTCCCTTTTCAGAGAGTTTCCATAAAACGATATGATTCTTATATATGAAATTATCTTGAATAACCTTTACTTGCTCATCAAATAACGCCTGATCATCTTTATCAAGTGTATACTGTAACCATAATCCCGCCGATTCTGATAAAGCTTCACGTCCCTTAGCTTCACCCGTACCTGCCTTAGTATCTACTAAACGATACGTGGCAAGTGTTCCATTGTCATTCACCATATGTCTTAAAATAAAATTTTCTGTACGGTTTCCTTGTAAAGCTGACCAAAATACAATTCCACCTAAAGCGATTAAGAAGATAACTCCAATCCCTATATATAAACGTTTCCGCAATCTTTTCACCTCCCTAGTAAGGCTAACCTTAATTTTATCAGAACATACATAAATTTAAAAAAGACAATCTATTAGATTGTCTCCCGCATTTCTATCCCCCGCAAACCTCTTTAGAAGGTTTATATAGCGATTGTACAAGTCGATCATATTCACGACGTGTAATTTCTTTATTATATAGCTTCAATAATAAATCTCTATGCTCTTTTGAAAATGCCATCTTTTTAATGACTTCAGGATACATAAAACACCCTCTCCATTTCACATAAACTTCTTGATTCCGAAAAACAGAACTTATGTTCGCATAAAAGATTATAAAAGATTCCTGAGCAAAAAACAAACAAAACATGACCAACTATTTATTTCTTTCTATTCAAAATATTACAACATTATATTATCATATTCACTTTTTAAATACATATATATTTTTGGTAGTTTTTTTGAATAAATCTTCCAATTCAATCAGAAAATAATGGCAAAAAAGAAGAGGAGTTTACATATGGATACGGTAACATTAGCAAGAGCATTTTTTGGTTCTTCATTAGCATTCCACATAATCTTTGCAACACTTGGTGTCGGTCTTTCATTGATGATTTTTATAAGCGAAATACTCTATCACTGGAAGAAAGACTCCGACTATGCCATTATGGCGAAAAGATGGACAAAGGCGTTTGCTATTCTTCTCGGTGTAGCAATTCCAACTGGAACAATCGTTGGTGTGCAAATCTCACTTCTTTGGCCTGGTTTCGCCAAAATTGTTGGGCAAGTTATTTCTGTTCCCTTCCAAATTGAGATTTTCGCCTTCTTTTTGGAGGCTTTATTCATGTCGATTTACGTATATGCAGCTGATAAACTTCCTCCATTTATGAGATTAATCTCGCTATTTTTCGTCATGCTTGGTGCCACGGCATCCGCCGTGCTCATTACATCAGCAAATACATGGATGAATACACCAGCAGGCTTTTCAATGAATCCAGATGGATCTGTTTTTAACGTTGATCCGTGGAAAGCTTTCTTTAATCCAAGTTTTGGCACAAGTGCATTCCATGTCGTTATTACGGCTTATGCAACTGGTGCGGCTGTCATTGCTTCTATCGCTGGATTTAAATTATTGAAGAAAAATTTAAGTACACGTGAAATTGCTTATCATAAAAAGGGGCTACTATTAGGGCTTGTCGTGACATTTATTACAGGCGCTACGATGTGGCTTTCAGGGCACGAATCGGCAATCGCCCTACATAAACACTCACCTGAAAAACTTGCATCTGCTGAAGCTTTATTTGAAACGACATCACACGCACCGCTATCCATTGGCGGGGTTGTGGATCCTAATACACTTGAACTAAACTATGCACTTGAAATCCCAAACATGCTTAGCTTATTAGTGGGACTAGACCCTAGCACTGTCGTAAAAGGTCTAAATGAATTCCCACAAGAAACATGGCCACCATTTTATACACATACACTGTTCAACTTAATGGTCGGCACCGCTGCGTTTACCTTTGCAGTTGCAGCAATTGCGCTCTTATATTGGTACTTCGTTTACCGAAAAAAGGGGACAGAACTACCGAAGTGGTTACTTTTGGGGGCTGCCGCATGCGGACCAATTATGATGCTCGGTATTGAATTCGGATGGATTTTCAGTTGTAGCGGTCGTCAGCCATGGACAATTTATGGTATGCAACGTACAGTCGATGCTTCTACTCGCGCTGATTTCGTCGGTCCTTTATTTGTTTTATTCATCATTTTATATATTGGACTCGCTATTTTAACAGTCTTTGTTCTACGGACATTCTTTAGAAGACATCCATTAAAGAATGATTTACAACACCAAGGAGGCGATTCTCGTGCATGAGGAAAGTATTGCAATCATCATCTTATGGGCCCTTATTTTCGTATACAGTATATTAGGGTCCATCGATTTTGGAGCTGGTTTTTGGGGCATGGTATACGCAAAACATCCAACGCTCGCTGCCAAACTTGCGAATCGGTACTTATCACCAACGTGGGAAGTAACAAATACGTTTCTTGTTTTCGTCGTTGTCGCATTTCTCGGCTTCTTTCCGAAAGCGGCCTTTACTCTTGCGACAGTAATGTTCGTACCAGTTATGTTAATTTTAGTGCTCGTTGCAGTACGTAGTACGTTTATGGTATTTGCTTACTCCTTACCAAAATATCAGTACCTTCTTCGGGTTATTTCAGGTATTACTGGTCTCTTAATTCCAGCACTATTAATTACCGTTTTACCCGTTACAGAGGGAGCCTATATTACAATGTCTGAAGGAAAAGAAGTACTCCTGTATGGAAAACTTCTTTCTAGCCCGGTTATCTACTGTTATATGCTCTTCGGACTAACGTCTGAACTGTTTCTCTCCTCTCTCTTTCTCGCTGATTTTGCGAGAGAACAAAGTTCAGAAGATACGTATAGAATTTATAGAAGAAATGCCATCATCCTTGGTCCTGCAACACTCGTTACAGCGATCATCGCTCTCGTTGTAATGGATCCAGAAACACATTGGCTTATGCAAGGATTAATAAAGCAATTCCCGTGGTTTACAGTTTCTATTGTTTTATTCGTTATCGGATACTCGTCCCTTTGGTGGACAAACAAAAAATACAATACACTAGGATACCCTCGCATTGCCGTTTTAGCTGTCGTCGCTCAATATGCATTTGCAAGCTACGCTTACGGCGTCGCCCATTTACCGTATATTATTTATCCTGACGTAACTGTATTTACAAGCTTTACAACGACAGAAACGTTCTATGCACTGCTCATTCTATACGCAATTGGGATTGCAATTTTATTACCAGGATTTATTTTCTTCTGGAATTTATTCTTGAAGGATCGTACTTTTTTGAAGGAAAAATAATATAGTCTTGGAGTCTGTCCCAAAAGGCATTTTGGAATAGACTCCTTTTGTCATGTTTTGTTGATAAGTCGATATATTTTAAAAATCGCCAATATATTTCAATAATCGCTGATATATTTTAAGTTGCGCCAATATATCTCCATAATTGCCCATATAAATTTCATTTACTATTTTACTGCCCCAATAATTTATAGACTCCTCTCATAATAGTTATTTCACTATTCGTGACACTTGTCCTTTAGCATGAAAAACACATATTCGGTTCATCTCGTTATACGTCTAGTTCTTCTTATTTTTTGCTGAATATACTACCAATATAAACTTGAGACAAGCTACATCTGTTCAAGGGAAAATAGAAAGGTAGGCAAAATATGAGCATTGAAATATGGATTACTATTATTGTATTCTTCTTAACGATGATTGTTATCTTTTGGCGGCCTCGCGGTTTAAATGAGGCGTGGCCAGCAGCAATTGGTGCTGGCATTATCCTAATCACTGGACTTGTGTCAAAACCAGACGTCATAGATATTGTTAGTAAAATAGGAGGGGCCTCCATAACAATATTAGCAACTATTGTTATGGCAGTTATATTAGAAAGCTTCGGCTTCTTCCATTGATCCGCAGCGAAACTGGCAAATCTAGCGAAAGGTTCTGGACGCCGTCTATACTGGTATATTCAATTATTATGTTTTCTTATGACTCTTTTATTTAATAACGACGGTAGTATTTTAATTACAACTCCCATTTTAATTCTTCTTCTAAAAAATCTTCAATTAAAACCACATCAACAAATTCCTTATTTATTAAGCGGAGCTTTAATCGCTACCGCATCTAGTGCACCAATTGGTGTAAGTAATATCGTAAACTTAATTGCATTAAATATCGTTAATATGACTCTTTATATGCATACTGCTATGATGTTTGTACCTGCAACATTAGGCTTATTATTTATGTCATGGCTCATGTATACAGTTTTGAAGAAAAAACTTCCGAAAAAATTACCTGTTTCTTCATATGATATTGAAGAAATTTTCTTCACGAAAAACTTCCATCCACTAAAAGGAAATAATTCTGTTGATACGAAACAAAAACGGACAAGATTCATGTTAAAAGTATTAGGTTTCGTCTTCCTGATGCGCTGTCTTCTATTCGTTGCATCCTTCTTATCCATCCCAATTGAAATCGTTGCAGTACTTGGTTCACTCGTTCTTCTCATTTGGAGATGGTACTACTTACGAACAAATCCTGTCGATATTTTGAAAAAGACACCGTGGCACATTTTAATTTTCGCCTTCTCTATGTACGTCATTATTTACGGACTCCACAACGCAGGATTAACAGCTGCACTTGTACAATGGCTCGAGCCAATTGTGAATCAGCATCTACTCTATGCTAGCTTTGCAATGGGCGGACTTGTATCCATCCTCTCTAACGTCTTCAATAACCATCCTGCCCTTATGATTGGTACAATTACATTAACAGAAATGGGACTAGATCCAGTCACATTAAAAACAATCTATCTTGCAAACATCATTGGTAGTGACATCGGTTCACTATTACTACCAATTGGTACACTAGCCTCACTCATTTGGATGTATATTCTGAAACAAAACAAAATTAAAGGTAACTACTCAGCCACCTTTCGGTGTCTTTTTTAAATTTTACTAGTTTCATATGCCTCCCATTTGTAAATACTGAGTATATCAAACAGGGGAGGTGAATCTTATGGTCGATCGAAAAATTATTTTAGATACATATAAAAAAGGACCTGAAGCTGTTATTTCTTTATTTGAAGAAACATTTTCTAAGTTAGAAAAACGTATACAAGAACTAGAAAATGCTTCAAAAAAAAACTCCAAAAATAGTCATAAGCCACCTTCTACAGATGGTTTGGGTAAGCCCGTTACAAAAAGTTTGCGCAAACCGTCTCATCGTCAAACGGGTGGCCAGTTGGGCCACAAGGGACATACTCTTGGTTTGACAGCGACTCCAGATCATACGATTACACATTCTCCTACATATTGTACTTGTTGTCATACTTCCTTGAACCACGAGCCTGTAAAAGGGTATCGCATTCGCCAAGTGTATGACTTACCACCTATTCAGATCGAAGTGACAGAACATAAAGTAGAACAGAAAGAATGCCCACATTGCCATTCTATCCAAGAAGCCCAATTTCCTTCGACAGTATCTCGTCCTGTTCAATATGGTCCAAATATAAAAAGACTGATTCCCTATTTAACGCATTATCAATGCATTTCTTTGAAGCGAACAAAAGAATTCTTTCAGGATTGTTTTGGACATTCTATAAGCGAAGGAACCCTGGTAAATCATACACAGGCTTTCGCTTCTCAATTGCAGCCATTCATAAAAGAAGTAAAGGAAAAGATTCTGCAGTCTCCTGTTGTCCATTTTGATGAAACTGGTATGCGTGTAGAAAACAAAACACAATGGTTACATACTGCCAGTACACCGGAGGTGACATTGCAACATATTCATCAAAAACGTGGAAAAGAAGCAATGGATGCTGGAGAAATCTTGCCATCTTTTTCTGGAATTGCGATGCATGATGGTTGGAAATCGTATGATGCGTATACAGATTGTCGTCACGTTTTATGTAATGCCCATCTCTTACGAGATTTACAAGGAATTATAGATAGTACTGGAGAACAATGGGCACAACAGATGCAGAAATTTCTAACGCAAGCGTTGACGATGAAAAAGCAATCCGAAGGTACCATGCCAAAAGCGACGCAAAAGAATCTGTTTATTATGTATCAATCCATATTGAAAGAACAACAGATTCTTTCCACGAAACAAAAGAAGAAAGGAAAGCAGACGCCTTCTCAAAATTTATGGAATCGCTTCGTCAAGTATTCTGACAGAATTCTAGCGTTTTTAGAACATCCAGCCATTCCATTTGATAACAATCAAGCAGAACGGGATATTCGGATGACGAAAGTAAAACAGAAAGTGTCTGGGACTTTCCGAAGTAAGAAAGGCGCAGAATCTTTTTGTCAGATACGAAGCTTTATGAGTACCATGAAAAAACAAAAACAATCGGTCTTACAAGCGATAAACCAAGTCATAGAAACTAGAACGGTTCCTTGGAATAACACGACTTCATAAGAGAATTTCTCTATTTGGCATAGATTCTTTCTCTGATTGGAGTATTTTCTTTTCATGTTTTCGAATCGGAAACATGTATTTGGCCTGTTTTTTTATTTGAAGAAGCTGAGTAGTTACAATTAAAGTAAAATGGAAAGACTATTTAAGTGTATCCCTTATCGTTATCCCGCTCACAACAGTCGTCACACTATTCCTCTTATTCTACTGGGTACATCTCTTCTTTGCCTTATAAACAACAGAAGCCCCATTTGCTACCGTCTTAGCAAATGGGGCTTCTTCTATAATAAAGTTAGGTACTACAGTGTGATCAATCAAGTAAAGAGGTGTAACATATTATTGATATAAATGACTACCAGCTTCTTTAAATTCTTCTGCTTTCTCTTTCATTCCTTTTTCAATTGCTTCTGTCGTTTCTAAATCATTTTCTTTTGCATACTCACGAATATCATGCGAAATTCTCATACTACAAAACTTCGGTCCACACATTGAACAGAAGTGAGCTGTCTTTGCCCCTTCTGCAGGCAACGTTTCATCATGATATTCCATCGCACGTTCAGGATCTAAAGATAAATTAAATTGATCGCGCCAACGGAATTCGAAGCGTGCTTTTGAAAGTGCATCATCACGCTGATGAGCCGTTTTATGTCCTTTCGCAAGATCAGCCGCATGCGCTGCAATTTTATACGTAATAACACCCGTGCGTACATCATCTTTGTTTGGCAAACCTAAATGTTCTTTCGGCGTTACATAACAAAGCATCGCTGTTCCAAACCAGCCAATCATCGCAGCTCCAATTGCAGATGTAATATGGTCATAACCTGGTGCAATATCTGTCGTTAGCGGCCCAAGTGTGTAAAACGGCGCGCCCTGACAAATATCAAGCTCTTTCTCCATATTCTCTTTAATTAAGTGCATCGGTACGTGTCCAGGTCCTTCAATCATAACTTGCACATCATGTTTCCAAGCAATTTTGGTTAATTCGCCAAGTGTTTCAAGCTCAGAAAACTGTGCTTCGTCATTTGCATCTGCAATAGACCCTGGACGTAATCCATCTCCAAGAGAGAACGAAACATCGTACTGCTTCATAATTTCACAAATCTCTTCAAAGTGAGTATATAGGAAGTTTTCTTTATGATGGAATAGACACCACTGCGCCATAATCGAACCACCGCGCGAAACGATACCTGTCGTACGCTTTGCCGTGATTGGAATGTAACGAAGCAATACACCAGCGTGAATTGTAAAGTAATCAACGCCTTGCTCCGCCTGCTCAATTAACGTATCACGATATACTTCCCACGTTAAATCTTCTGCAATTCCGTTTACTTTTTCCAGCGCTTGATAAATCGGTACAGTTCCAACTGGTACAGGCGCGTTACGAATAATCCACTCACGCGTCGTATGAATATTTTTACCTGTAGATAAATCCATAATCGTATCTGCACCCCAGCGCGTTGCCCATGTCATCTTCTCTACTTCTTCTGCAATCGAAGAAGATACAGCTGAGTTTCCGATATTCGCGTTTACCTTCACATGGAAATTACGCCCGATGATCATCGGTTCAGCTTCTGGATGATTAATATTCGCTGGTAAAATAGCGCGGCCTTCTGCGATTTCCTTACGAACAAACTCCGGCTCTACCCCTTCACGAATCGCAACATACTCCATCTCAGACGTAATAATGTCATTACGTGCATAGTGCATTTGCGTAACGTTTGCACCTTGCTTTGCTCTAAGTGGCTTGCGATCCATCTGCGGGAAAACAGGTGTATGTTTCGAAGCCACTTTCACACCGTCATCCTCTGGTTTCACTTCACGCCCTTCGTATGCTTCTACATCACCACGCCCCAGAATCCAAGAATGGCGCGGCGTTGGAATCCCCTTTTCTAACTCCACTTTATACTCAGGATCCGTATAAGGGCCGCTCGTATCATACACACGAATTGGCGGATTTGGAACGCCATTCGTTTCGCTTTGTTCAATCTCACGCATCGGTACTTTCATACCTTCTCGTGGTCCATCCACATACACTTTCTTACTCCCTGGTAAACTCGATTTCAATTCAATTTGCTCAGCTGAAACAGACTGTTTCATAACCTTTGTTGCCCCCCTGTACGTGACAAGGACGAGATATGGCCAGCGTATGCCAAAATAAAAAGAGCCAGGTCCATAAAAAAATAAGGACCTGGCTCATAAAGACATCATTATGTAAAGCCGTTAACTTCCCTACGCTGGTACGAGCCAGATCAGGTCCAAAGGGTTAAGAAGTTCACGCGCTTCTCTCTCAGCCTACGCATACGTTAGGCACCCCTAGTTTATCACTGATTTAATTTTCAATACTTTCCCATCATACACCATAATCTGAAAAATTCAAAGCTTATTTCTTTTGCTCTTTACGGAATCATCCACGTTAAATAATACGCCTGCACATACGTCATAATACCAACAATAATTACGAAGAATAAGCTATGCTTCACTGTAAAACGGAACAAATCCGATTCTTTTCCAGCAAGACCAACCGCTGCACAAGCGATCGCAATCGACTGCGGGGAAATCATTTTACCTGTTACACCGCCTGTTGTATTTGCTGCAACGAGAAGCACTTCAGATACGCCGACTTGCTGCGCTGTAATGGCTTGTAAATTTGAGAACAGTGCATTTGCAGACGTATCAGACCCTGTTAGGAATACGCCAATCCAGCCTAAGAATGGTGAGAAGAACGGGAATAGTCCGCCAGTTCCGGCTAATGCTAACGCTAACGTAGAAGATAGACCAGAATAGTTTGCGATAAATGCAAACCCTAGTACGAATCCGATAGATAGAATTGGCATTTTTAATTCGCTTAACGTTTCTTTAAATGTCACTACTGCATCTTTTACATTCATTTTCAAAATAAACATGGAAATGATACAAGCAATTAAAATCGCCGTTCCGGTTGCTGATAATACATCAAACTTCAAAATTGCCTCGTAAGGCGTTGATTTATTTACAATCGGCTCTGCTTTCATTACTAGATTATGCAGACCTGGAATTTCAAACTTAAATACAAGACTTGCTAAAGCCCCTCCTGGAGCGAATAATGCCTTAAAGAAACTTTGGCTCCAAATGACTACCATAACCGTTAATACGATAAATGGAGACCATGCCTTCACTACTTTTCCAAACGTTAATTTCGGCATCGATGCTACTGTCGTTGTTGCTGCTACTTCACTATTTGCTTGCCCGGATTGATAAATTTCTTTCGGCTGCCAAACTTTTAAGAACAGCGCTAAACTAATTAAACTTACAAGTGCCGATGTAATATCCGGAAGTTCTGGTCCTAAAAATGTCGCTGTAATGAACTGCGTAATCGCAAATGAACTACCCGCTACAAATAACGCAGGCCACGTTTGTCGTATCCCCTTAAATCCATCCATTAAAAATACGATAAAGAATGGCACAAATAATGATAGGAACGGTAATTGATGCCCAGCCATTTGTCCAATTTTATGTGGATCAATACCTGTTACTTGTCCAGCAACTGTAATCGGAATTCCCATCGCTCCGAACGCCACTGGTGCAGTATTTGCAATCAAACAAAGACCTGCTGCGTATAAAGGATTTAACCCAAGCCCCGCAAGAAGTGCTGCTGTAATCGCTACTGGTGCCCCAAATCCTGCCGCTCCTTCTAAAAATGCTCCAAATGAAAATCCAATTAAAATAACAAGTAGACGATGATCGTTCGTAATCGATAATACCGATGCACGAATCACATCGAATTGACCTGTTTTCACAGAAATTTTATATAAAAATACCGACATAATGATAATCCAAGCAATTGGCCATAATCCGTATAAGAAACCATATCCGGTCGCTGCCATTGCCATCGTGAACGGCATTTTATAAGCGAATAACGCTACTAAAACTGTAAGTACAACTGTAATAAATCCTGCCACATACCCTTTCATGCGGAAAACTGCTAAAGCTAAGAAAAAAAAGATAATCGGAATAAGTGCTACCGCTGCCGAAATCCAAATGTTTCCGAATGGATCATAAACTTGTGTCCATGTGTTCATTGTTCTCTCCCCCTAAAGAATCCCCTTTTAAATAGAATAACCTCATCAATAGACTATCAGGTCATCATACCTTTAAGTCTAAAATAAAAAAACGTTTAAGAAAACGTTTTCAACAACTTTCATTTATACTGTACCATAACAATTTCCATTAAAAAAGATTTTTTTGAAAATTTTATCATTTGACGAAAAAATCTTACAAAATCGTCATGTTCCTGTAATGTTCATCGATAGAAAGCTTGCAAAATTTATTGCATAATAATAGTATAACAACGGACATTATTTATGAGGTGATATATATGAATGGAAACAAAATATTAGCTGCTTTATCGTACTTTAGTGTACTATTTGCCCCTATCTTATTCCCAATTATCGTTTGGATTGTGGGGGACGCTGAAACAAAGCCACATGCAAAACGTGCTCTATGGACACACATCATTCCAAGTATTGCTACATTTATCGGTGTAGCCATTTTAGGAATTATGGGCATGGGATCTGACCAAGCAGATGTAACACTTGGAATTGGATCAATGATTGTCTTAGCTATTTGCGGAATCATCAGCTTATACTACTTCATCTGGAACATTGTAAAAGGAATTAAAGTACTGAAAGCTTAATTTTAAACAAACGTTTGTTTAAAAAAGGACCCTTGCAAATTGCAAGGGTCCTTTTCCTAATTCGTTCACTTTATCTTCTGCGTTTCTTCTTTTTTCTCATCATTTTCTTTCGGCGCGTATTCACTTTATCCGCTATAATGTGAAGCGTACTTGCCACAACAATTCCCATTAAGAACGTTACAATTTCAACCTCATGTTTCTTCGCAATTTCTATTAAATTACCATCCAGTGCGATTACATTTAATAGAAATAAAAATGGAGAAAAGACGATTAACATGTACGCAATACGAATCACATCACCAAGTATAATCGTATGCGTAAAGAAAGATCGATGCGGCATTACTTTTTTATAAGGATACCAAAATATACGTAAGAAACCCCATTTGTTATAAGCATTACTGTACGTATCTAAATCTGGTGTTAAAAATGAAGTACCTACTAAAAAACCAATTGCAAAAGTTAATAAAAAATCAAAATTTGTTAATCCATACGAAAAGAGAAAAAACAAAACAACCGGAAGGGATATTAAGTTTATTTTCGTATGCGTTCTTCCTGATGGCATAATGCACTTCCTCGCTTACGTTCGTCCTGTCACCTTATGACAGGTTTCACCTATTGACCTAATTTCTGATCGATAAATGTTGTGTCTATATCCGAACCAAACCATTCTGCCAACTTCACTCGTGCCTTATCTTTCACATCTTCATTGACGTATAACGACACCTGTATTAGTGCGGCCGTTAACGCCCCTAAATCATCCGTATAGCCAATTCCAGCAATGAAATCTGGAATCGCATCAATCGGTGCAATAAAATAAGCAAGTGCTCCAATTACAATAATTTTCACTCGTTTTGGAACATCTGGTCTTTGCAAAACGTAAAACAGTAATAAACTTGCATAAATGACCGACTGCCCTGCTTGCTTTGCAACATGTTTTACTTTCTTCCAAAACGCTTCAACTGAAAATTTTTGTTTCATGTAAAAAGCCTCCCTATTTTTAAAAAGAAATAAGCTACAATATGTTATCAGTAAAAGTTCATGGAAATTACACAAAACCTATCAATGAACTTTTATTGTAACAAACAAACTAAAAAAGAACAAGTGTTCGTTAATTTTTACACGATTTCCTTCATATAATAGATTTCTAGATAACCCTTACCCATCTTCGTTTCTTATTTCTCAACAAAGAAAATTTTCACTTCTACTTAACATTCTGCTCTACCTTTGTTATATTTTCTAGTTGACGGACATATAAACGAATGTTAAAGTTTTCTCTGGTAGTGACAAATCTTATACAAAAAATGTAAAATGTTATAGTGTTTCTCAGAAATGAATTTTGTTGTATAATACAGAAATGACGTTATGCTTATGAGCAACAAAAGAAACCAAAAGGGTATGCATAGTTATAGTCGTATATGGGTGAATATAGAACCTTTAATTATGGCCAAGAAAACTATGTATTTTTTATTTTAGCATTTTTCGCTCCAAAATCGACCAAGCCTGATAGAGAAAGGGTGGAAATGAATGAAAGAAACCTTGAAATCACAATTTCAAAATGTGCGTTTCACTGTATTCGTAGCTTTAGCCTTATGGCTGAAAACTTACCTTATTACACGCACAAGCTTTGACTTAAAACTTGAATCTTTCATGCAAGAATTCATTTTATTCCTTAGCCCATTAGCAGCATCATTACTGCTTGTTGGTCTTGCATTATTTGCAAAAGGGAAAAAACGTAACTATATAGCACTTGGAATTAATTTTGTCTTAACAATCGTTCTTGTTGGTAACGTAATGTTCTACGGATTCTACAATGACTTCGTTACATTACCGGTGCTAGGACAAACATCTAACTTCGGAAGTTTAGGTTCTAGTGTGAAAGAATTATTTAACTACAAAATTATCCTTGCATTTGCAGACATTATCGTTTTCTTCGTTCTATTAAAGAAAATGAAGAACTTTGCACCTACAGAGCGTGTAGCACGCCCGATGCGTTCTCTATACTTCGTATCAACAGTTGCTATTTTCTTCGCAAACTTAGGACTTGCAGAAGCTGAACGCCCAGAACTATTAACACGTTCATTCGACCGCGTTATGCTTGTTAAAAACTTAGGATTATATGTACACCAAGTATACGATCTTGGCTTACAAGCAAAATCAAGTTCACAAAAAGCGTTCGCTGACGGTAGTAAATTACAAGAAACAGAAAACTACGTAAAAACAACACAAAGTAAACCAGATCCAAATATGTTCGGTACTGCAAAAGGGAAAAACGTAATTGTTGTCTCTCTTGAGTCATTACAAACATTCTTAATTGGTGCAACAGTTAACGGACAAGAAGTTACACCATTCTTAAACCAATTTACGAAAGAAAGTTATTACTTTGATAACTTCTTCCATCAAACTGGTCAAGGTAAAACATCTGATGCTGAATTCCTAGTAGATACTTCGTTATATCCACTAGACCGCGGTGCTGTATTCTTCACACACGGTAACAATGAATATACAGCAACTCCAGAAATTTTACGTCAGCAAGGGTATCACACGTCGGTATTCCACGCAAACAACGCAACATTCTGGAACCGTAACATTATGTATCCAGCACTTGGTTATGATCGTTACTACAACGAACTTGACTACAAGATTACGCCAGAAACAAAATTAAACTGGGGATTAAAAGATATCGAGTACTTCGATCAATCTATTGATATGTTAAAACAAGTGAAGCAACCATTCTATACTCGCTTCCTTACTTTAACGAATCACTACCCATTCACTTACGATGACAGTACAAAATTAATCGACGAATACAATTCTGGTGATGGAGTATTTGACCGTTACATGGTAACTGCTCGTTACTTAGACGAAGCAATGAAACACTTTATTGAGCGTCTAAAAGCAGAAGGTATTTACGACAACTCAGTAATCGTATTCTACGGTGACCACTACGGTATTTCTGAAAACCATAACCGTGCAATGGCACAGTTCTTAGGAAAAGAAGAAATCACTGCATTTGACCATATGAACTTACAAAAAACACCGATGTTTATTCACGTTCCAGGTCAAAAAGAAGGTAAAACAATTTCGAAACCAACTGGTGAAATTGACATTAAACCAACTATTCTAAACTTACTTGGTGTAGATTCTACAAATGACGTTCGATTCGGTCATGATGTATTCTCACCTGATAATAAAGGATTCGTTGTTCTTCGTGACGGTAGCTTCGTTACAGATAAATACATGTACACAAACAGTACATTCTATGACCGTGCTACTGGCGAAGTTGTACAATTACCGAAAGAAGAATCTCAACCACTAATTGATCGCGCCCAAAATGAATTGAACATGTCTGATAAAATCATTGAAGGTGACTTACTTCGCTTCTCTGAAAGTAATAAGATCAAAACTGGTGAAGTAAAAACAGTTATTAAAGAAGAAAAGAAGAGTGCTGAGTAATCTCAGCCTCTTTTTTTATTTTCTTCCATACAACTACTTATATTCATTAACTTTAAAATTACATAACCTTTACCAAATATTCACATAGTGTTAATGAAAAATCTCTATAATAAAATATGTAAACGAGGTTCTACATATTTCTTATCTCTCATCTTTCGTAAGATCCCTTAAAGAAGTGTGTAAATCTTTTGTTTCTACTTTCTTATAATTGTCTTTCAACATGTTTTGTTTCCATACACAAAACATTCAACGAGACAATGTCCCTATGAAAGATAGCTACCCTCCTTGTGCAGCATTCCATAAGAATGTTGCTTTTTTTTATTTAAAAGCAGGATTCTCATTCTTATTTTCGAATTTGTATATACAAAATGCTGTAAAGTGAAACTTTAATCAGCCCTCACCAATCGGGCAGCTACGGGCAGTTATTCGCCCAATTCACTTCTTTGCTCCACCCGAATTTTTAAGTAGGAGTTTTACTGCCCGTTAATGCGGGGTAAACCATCCTTACTTCTCTATGATTTACAAATACATATACGGTCATATGTAGAGAATTGCTTACATAAAAATTACTATAGTGATTTTTATCTCGCATGAATGAAAGTTTCACGTTACTTACGTACTTACGAAAGGATGGGACGGAAATTGGCATACGAAAAATTTGTACTTTGGAATGATGAAGTTATTGATACAACAAAACAACAAACGTACATAGAACTTGAAGAAAGAGGTTTGCAGTTCGGAGATGGTGTCTACGAGGTTATTCGCCTATATAAAGGGAACTTTCACTTATTAGATCCGCACATAACGAGATTATATCGATCCATGGAAGAAATAGAATTATCGCTCCCTTTTTCAAAAGCTGAGCTCATCACTTTACTTTACAAATTAATTGAAAGAAACCATTTCCACGAAGATGGCACAATTTATTTGCAAGTATCTCGTGGTGTACAAGCTCGCACACATGTATTTTCATATGACACCCCTCCGACAATTTATGCCTATATTACAAAAAAAGAAAGACCAGCCTTATGGATTGAATATGGTATACGCGCTATATCAGAACCCGATACTCGATGGCTACGCTGTGACATTAAATCATTAAATTTATTACCAAACGTACTAGCTGCTACGAAAGCTGAACGAAAAGGCTGTAAAGAGGCACTTCTCGTAAGGAATGGTATTGTAACGGAAGGAAGCCATTCCAACTTCTTTTTAATTAAAAACGGAACTCTTTACACACATCCAGCCAATCACCTTATTTTAAATGGCATTATTCGTCAATATGTCCTTTCTTTAGCGAATACTCTTCACATACCTGTACAGGAAGAACTTTTCAGCGTTCGTGACGTTTATCAAGCAGATGAATGCTTTTTTACAGGCACAACGATTGAAATTTTACCAATGACCCACCTTGATGGAACCGCGATTCAAGATGGGCAAGTTGGGCCTATCACCAAAAAACTGCAAAAATCATTTAATCAAATCTTGTTACAATCCAATATGGCATCTTCTTAAACCCGAATAATTTCTGTCCTTTCACATTCAATATATGCATTTAAATGGAAATCAAGGTGTAAATTTATGCCTTGATTTTTTCTTGTAATCTTTTTGTCATATTCAGATTCCCACATAAGCCTTGACAGTAATCGACATGCTCTTTAGAATTTTTAACAGTTGGTAAATATTTCTTCACTACATTACAGACAGAAAGGAATCGACAAATTATGAAAAAGTATCTTGCCGGTCTTGCGGCAGTGTCTGTAGCAGGAGGAGCAGCACCTACACTTGATAGTGTTCAAGCTGCACCTGAACAAAATACACAAAAAGCTGCTACAACTGTCCAAGCTTCTGCGTCAAACAACTCATCTTATACGGTAAACGCGAGCGTCTTACATGTTCGTGCGGGATCAAGCACTTCTCACGACATCATCTCACGCGTTTATAACGGTCAATCACTAAACGTGATTGGCGAAGAAAATGGTTGGTTCAAAATTAACATTAACGGAAAAACAGGCTTTGTTAGTGGCGAATTTGTATCAAAAAGTGGAGCAGCAAACAACAATGTAAGCACAGGTGGAAACAATAAAGTTACCGCTGATGTATTACGTGTACGTACAGCTCCTAACACTTCTAGTTCTGTTTCTGGACGTGTATATGCAGGACAAACATTAAACGTAATTGGACAAGAAAATGGTTGGGTGAAAATTAACCATAATGGACAAGTAGGTTATGTAAGTGGCGAATTCGTATCTGGCGTTTCTTCTACTGGGGGTTCTTCAAACAACAATACGAATAATAACAACCAAGAAGTAAAACCAGCAAGCGGAAACTATACAGTAAATGTATCTTCCCTTCGTGTTCGTACAGGTCCTAGCACTTCTCACACAACTGTAGGTTCTGTCAAAAAAGGACAAGTAGTACAAGTTGTTGGCGAAGTTCAAGATTGGTTCAAAATCAATTACGCAGGACAAACTGCTTATATAAGCAAAGACTACGTAACAAAAGGCGGTTCTAACGAAAACGTTACAGAAGGCAACAAACAAGAGCAAAACAATAATGGAACTATTCAAACTGGCGGTTCTTATGTAGTTAACGCTACATCTTTACGTGTTCGTACAGGCCCTGCCGCTTACCATAGTGTAATTGGTGGCGTTTTAAACGGTACAACATTAAACGTAGTTGGATCTGAAAACGGTTGGTTTAAGGTAAATTACCAAGGAAAAACAGGCTTTGTTAGTAGCGAATTTGTAAAATTCGTTAAAGGTGGCACTACTACTCCTGAGCAACCAAAACAACCTGAAAAACCTAACCAAGGTGCAATTGGCGACTATTACATTAATGCTTCTGCACTAAATGTACGTAGCGGCGAAGGTACAAATTATAGAATCATAGGCGCACTTCCACAAGGTCAGAAGGTTCAAGTAATCTCTGAAAACTCTGGATGGAGCAAAATTAACTACAACGGTCAAACTGGTTATATCGGAACACGTTACCTATCTAAAACACCAGTTGGAGGCGCAGTAGATAATAAGCCTAACAATAACCAAAATAACAATCAAAACAATAACAACAATAATAATACAGGTAATAATAGCGGCGACAGTTCTTCCGTACTTGCATATGCAAAATCAATGCAAGGTGTACCATACGTTTGGGGCGGAAGTTCTGCTAACGGTGTTGACTGCAGTGGTTACATCTACCACGTATTTAAGAAATTTGGTCATAACATTAGCCGCCAAAGTGTTGCAGGATATTGGAGTAGCCTACCAAAAACTTCAAGTCCACAACCTGGTGACTTAATTTATTTCCAAAACACTTATAAATCTGGTCCTTCTCACATGGGTATCTACCTTGGGGGCGGATCATTTATCCAAGCTGGAGATAACGGTGTAGCAATCGATTCATTAAGTAAATCTTATTGGAAGAGCCACTTCTTAGGATACACGAAAGCACCTTAATTAATAGTTTCAAAGCCTTCTAGTTTACTAGAAGGCTTTTTTGCTATGAGTTCAACATATTACTCCCTTTCTCCTACCTTCTCTCTACAAAAATAATGTATCCATTCTTCCATTTCATACACTTTATTCTGCAAAAACAATGCATAACGTTATCATAATGTATATATTCCCATAAAAAACATAACCTAGTTCATGTCTATTTATTTCATATGTGTTTTTTTGAAGAATTTTCTTTTTATTTAAACTTTTCATTAGACGTTTGACCTCCGATGTCCATTATGATAAGTTACTTAAGATGTTATATTCGTAAACGTATAGACAACTGGTTTATACACTGTTTTTACTATGAGGAAGGAGCATACACTGCATGAATCTTTTATGGGGAATTGGCGGCGTGATTGGAGTATTAGCAATTGCATTCTTACTATCTTCCAACCGCAAAGCTATTAATTGGCGCACAATTTTAATCGCGCTAGCATTACAAATGTCATTTTCATTTATCGTATTACGATGGGATGCTGGTAAAGCAGGTTTAAAACACGCTGCTGACGGTGTTCAAGGATTAATTAATTTTTCTTACGAGGGAATTAAGTTCGTTGCTGGGGATTTAGTCAACGCAAAAGGACCTTGGGGATTTGTATTCTTTATTCAAGCACTACTTCCAATCGTATTTATTAGTTCATTAGTAGCAATCTTATATCATTTTGGTATTATGCAAAAATTTGTTAGCGTCGTTGGTGGCGCATTAAGTAAACTTCTTGGAACTTCTAAAGCAGAAAGCTTAAACTCAGTAACGACTGTATTTTTAGGACAAACTGAAGCTCCAATTTTAATTAAACCTTACTTAGCACGTTTAACAAATAGTGAATTCTTCGCTATTATGGTAAGCGGTATGACAGCTGTTGCTGGATCTGTTCTCGTCGGTTATGCAGCAATGGGTATTCCGTTAGAGCACTTATTAGCAGCTGCAATAATGGCAGCTCCATCAAGCTTATTAATTGCGAAACTGATTATGCCTGAGACAGAAAAAGTAGATAATAACGTTGAACTTTCTACAGAACGTGAAGACGCAAACGTTATCGACGCAGCTGCACGCGGTGCATCTGAAGGTATGCAACTTGTTATTAACGTAGCAGCAATGTTAATGGCTTTCATCGCATTAATCGCTTTATTAAATGGATTATTAGGATTGATTGGTTCTTGGTTCGATATTAAACTTAGCCTTGATTTAATCTTCGGTTACTTATTATCACCATTTGCAATCTTAATCGGGGTTTCTCCTGGTGAAGCTGTACAAGCAGCAAGCTTTATCGGTCAAAAACTTGCAATCAACGAATTCGTTGCATACGCAAACTTAGGACCACACATGGCAGAGTTCTCTGACAAAACAAATCTAATTTTAACATTCGCAATCTGTGGATTCGCAAACTTCTCTTCTATCGCAATTCAATTAGGTGTAACAGGAACGTTAGCTCCTACTCGCCGTAAACAAATTGCACAATTAGGGATTAAAGCAGTTATCGCTGGTACATTAGCGAACTTCTTAAATGCAGCAGTTGCAGGTATGATGTTCCTATAAACTTATATAGAGTCTTCTCTTTCTACAAGAGGAGACTTTTTTCATGCAATCCAAGCGTCTTTTGTGCATCTATTAATCAATTTATGCCAAATATAAGAACATTATGATACAATAATGTTCAAGTCTTTTTATTTTTCTAATGAAAATAGCGATACTACTTGTCGTTGCCCTTCAAAAGAATGTAACGACATGGTCAATTTCTTAATAATTGTGCATA
This sequence comes from Bacillus sp. CPT56D-587-MTF, assembly GCF_058792335.1. Classification (NCBI taxonomy): domain Bacteria; kingdom Bacillati; phylum Bacillota; class Bacilli; order Caryophanales; family Bacillaceae; genus Bacillus; species Bacillus sp. CPT56D-587-MTF. The sequence goes on from NZ_JBYTEF010000001.1 coordinate 4,866,600, forward strand.
CTACAAGTATCTATGGATGAAATAGCTTTAAGGAGGAAAGTTTTGTGAAAGATAAGTTCTATAAAATCCTCTCTATGTGGATTTTACAAATTGTATTTTATTTTACTACTGTACATGTGACGAAATATGAGCATGCGCTCATTTTTACAATAATATACGTAATCGTAAATGTACTATTCTTATTTTTAGCTGACAAAACAGCATTTGTTTTCTTCATACTAGGAACCATTATTTCCGTATTTTATTTGTTCTATCAAGCATGGCTTCATTTATGGAGTACATCAGATCAATGGCAATATATGATTACCCACTTCCTGATGGCAGCTAACTTCTTCATTGTATATATAACAACTCACCTATTGAAAAAAGTGATTCATGAAAATAAAACTTTAACTGAGCGTGTGAGAACATTAGAACAATATATTGGAGAATCAAAATTACTAACAAGACAAGAATTCGAGAGACGCCAAGCATTATTAACAACTGCAATGAATCGTCGTAATGAAACAGGCGTTATCATTTACTTTGATTTCACTTCCTTTAGTAAATATACGAAGGAAAGTGTTATGGACCGTGTAGCTTCCTTATTAGTTGAAACGGTAAGGAATGATTTTGACCTTGCTGCTGAATATGATAATAATACGCTAGTTATTTTATTACAAAACACAAATGAAGCTGGTGCTGACATTGTAATGAACCGCCTAAAGCCAAAAATGGAGCAATGGCTTGCTGCTGAAGCAATCCGAGATATAAAAATTTCACGCGAGCACATTGGAAACAAAGGACAGACACTGTTATGATGACTCTCGTTATACTTCTTTTATTCCTTCTGTTTTGCGTACTCGTTTTTTGGATTAGTATCACATTTTCAATTAAATATGTACTTATTTTTACGGCCTTTCTATTCTCTGGTTTACTCATTTACTACTCTTTCTTAACAATTGCGGGCTTAATTCATCGAAATAGCAAACGAAAAGATCGTACGCTAGAACATTATCCGAGCGTCGATATTTTCATACCTGCCCATAATGAAGGCGTCGTTATTAAAGATACTTTAGAGGCGATGGCGAAGATTGAATATCCTGGAAAGCTAACTATTTATTTATTAAATGATAACTCTCAAGATGAAACACCTGAAATCGGCGATGATTTCGACAAAGCTTATGCTCATATTCGTCATATTCGTGTTCCCCCCGGTGAACCGAAGGGTAAATCACGTGTACTAAACTATGGGCTTAGTATTTCAGATGGTGAATACTTCTGTGTGTACGATGCAGATAACCAACCTGAACCACACGCACTGCGAATGCTTGTAGAGCACGCTGAAACAACTGAAGATGCTGTTGGAGCTGTTGGACATGTTCGTACAGTAAACGAAAAGCGAAACTGGCTGACGCGAATGATTTCACTGGAATTTCAAATCTTCCAGCTCCTTATGCAATCTGGACGCTGGTTACTATTCCAAACAGGCTCACTGACAGGAACAAATATGCTTCTTCGTCGCTCCGCACTAGAAGAGCTTGGTGGCTATGACCCTTATGCAATTGCAGAAGATGCTGAATTAACATTAAGAATTACACAAAAAGGTTATCTCTTACCAATCGTCCCAGAATCAGTTACTTGGGAACAAGAACCAGAGCATTTAAAAATTCTTATTAAACAACGTACACGTTGGCTCCAAGGGAATTTATACATTTTAGAAAAAATGTTCTCGTCATTAAGTTTCTTTAAAGGAAAACTTCTCGTCCATTCCTTACAACAAGTTCTAGTGTATGTTGTATTTTGGCTATTCCTAATCATTTCAAACGTTTGGTTTGTAATTGGGCTACTCGGGATATTCCAAATTCAATATAGCATTCCGCTACTATTTATGTGGTATGTCGCATATATTACATATGTTTCTCAATTATTTAGTGCCCAGAGTGTCGAACGAACCTTTACACCGACTAATATTTTTATTAGCGTTATTATGTACTTTACGTACGCACAGCTCTTTACGTACTTATTTATTCGTAGCTTAATCTTATACTTACGTGCAAAGAGCAAGAAACAAGTCATTGGCTGGGATAAGACAGTTCGATTCAAAAAAGAGAAATAATAACAATAAGCACAGAGCGCCGTATGCTCTGTGCTTATTTATTGCCGTATAAATTATATATCAGACAATACCCCTTAGCTGAAAGTAATTTCACGTCCATCCCCCAACGAACGATCGACCTTCATTTATATACGAAAAAGTGATTGCTATTTTTGTAGAACCAATTGCTTCTCTTGCTGTTCTTTGCGCGTTTCAGTCTTAGGTTCCGTGCTTTCTTGGACACTACGATGTGCCACACGTTTCAAACAAATATGCTTCCACTTTCTTTCGTAACGTTTCATTATTCTAGATGTCCCCCTTGAATGCGCTTTAAAACTATTTGAAATCGCTTACAGGAAATAATATAGCACATATATATAAACGTGACAACACATTTCCGACATATTTTTGACAAAAATACGAATAGAATTCGTAAGGTATCGAATATTGTCGAAACCTATCGTTTTTTCTTCGTATAAAAGGCATACTACTTATATGGTAAAGTATTTTATTTCCCCTACCCGCATTTCAAATTCCTTCTATATAAAGTGAAACTTTCATTAGCCATCACCAATTGTACTTTTACAGGCAAATAGAGAAATAAAAAAGAGCTGATATGAAATCAGCTCTTTTCCTTCTATTATTAATGACGCTTCATACGCCCTTCTTTTTGTAACTCTTTAAATAATGCTGCCATCATAAAGAAAATAACGAAGACGAACGGGAATGCTGCAATGATAGCTGCCGTTTGTAAGGCTTCTAATCCGCCAATATATAATAGCGTAGAAGCTATCGCGGCTAGAACGATACCCCAAATCATTTTAATACGATTTGGTGGGTTTAAACTACCATGTGTCGTTAACATTCCTAAAACAAATGTTGCAGAGTCTGCCGATGTAATAAAGAATGTTGCAATAAGTAAAATACCTAAAACTGATAAAGCTGATCCAAAGCTGCCCATCTGATCGAACATAGCGAATAATCCTACTTCTGTTCCCATTTCTTTCACTTTGTCGAAGATATGTGCATCACCAAACAGCTCCATATGAATACCAGTACCGCCGAACACAGAGAACCAAAGTGCACCAATTACGGTCGGCACAAGTAACACACCGATAACAAACTCACGAATCGTACGACCTCGTGAAACACGAGCAATAAACGTACCTACGAACGGTGACCACGCAATCCACCATGCCCAATAGAAAATTGTCCATGACTGAATCCATTGATTCCCACCTTCGTCTAATGGACTTAAACGGAAACTCATACTTGGCAATTCCTGAATATAAGAACCGATTGTTGAAGTGAAGTAATTCATAATAAAGTTTGTTGGACCTGCAAATAATACAATGATCATAAGTGCAAATGCAAAAATAATATTCGTATTACTTAAATATTTAATTCCTTTATCAAGACCTGTTTGCGCAGATAACATAAATAATACTGTTACGATTGCAATAATAACTAACTGAGTCGTTAATGAGTTCGGGATAGATGTTAAATAACTAACACCACCTGCAATTTGTTTCGCACCAAGACCTAATGACGTTGCAACACCAAATACAGTTGCGAAAACAGCTAACACATCAAATGAATGAGCAATACGCCCGTGTTCCCCGCCCTTAAATAACGGACCTACTGTCGCACTAATCGTACTTGCTTTTCCTTTTCTAAAGGTAAAGTAAGCAATACATAACGCTACAAACGCATATAGTCCCCAAGGATGTAATCCCCAATGGAAAAATGAAAAACGCAGTGCAAGGCGCGCACTTTCCTCAGTTGCACTATCTCCAAACGGAGGTGCGTATAAATGGTTTAATGGTTCGGCAACGCCCCAGAAAACTAAGCCAATACCCATACCAGCACTAAATAACATAGCAAACCATGTCATATAACTATAATCAGGTTCATCATCATCTTTACCTAAACGAATAGAACCGTATTTCGAAACAATTAAAAAGATAGAAACACCTAAAATAATAGACACTGAAATAATATAAAACCACCCGAACTTACTAACTAATGCAGTTTGAATTGCGGTTGTTACATTTCCTAAACTACCTTTTCCAATAATAGATTCGGGAATAATCCCCCAAATTGTAAATGCAATACATAATGTTAATGAAACGATGAATGTTTTTGTCAGTTTCCTCATCAAATCCCCCTTCGTAGGTTTCGCTTTTGTAAATAACATAAATTCCGATATGTAAAATCGGATAGAAAACTATAATTTTGCGGTGATTTTCTTACTTTCACCTTCACCAATTCGAATTCTTATGGACAGCCTTACCTTTCGTATAACCTTTTCACTCTGCAAGAGCTACAAGTTAGAAATACTGCTGTCAAATTGTGTGAGAAAAACGCGGATAGGAATGTATTTTCCTAAAAAAGGATGTGTTACATATGTAAAAAAGGGCAAAGTTCTTCCTTGCAACCCTTTCGTTTTGTAACAATTATGCGGTTTTTTTGCTAGTATATAGCACGTGTTTATAGCTTCACAAACAAAATGTTTATGTTTATATAACTATATTACCCATAAAACGGTAAAATACTCAAGGAATGTAATCGTTTAGTAAATATCATGTAACATTCCTGTAATATTTTTATTTACGTCGAAAAAAACATGTTGTATTAAATATTTTGAATATAACTAGAAACCTATGAGTCATATAGAATGAAAAACGCTTTCCTATATTTTTTGTTATATTACAGGATGTTAACGACTTATTACGAATGGTTTGTAATTGTGTGTTTTCCCCAAATCCGAAAAAATCTGTTGCTATAATGAGGACACGAAAACAAACGCAATGGAGGCTATCATGAAAAAATTAATTGGTATAGCAACAGCAGCAGTTTTTGGTCTTGGGATTTTCACATCATCTGCTAATGCAGAAACTGTTGTAACAACAGACGTACTAAACGTACGCGAAAACCCTACTACTGAATCAAAAGTTGTCGGTAAATTACTAAACGGTAATAAAATAGATGTTCAAAATACAGAGAACGGATGGTCAAAAATTACTTTAGACGGTAAAGACGCATTCGTAAGTGCAGAGTTCACAAAAAGCATCTACTACGTAACAGCTAACGTATTAAACGTACGTGCTGAAGCGAACACAAACTCAGAGGTTCTTGGAAAGTTGAAGAAAGACGATGTAATCGAAACAACGAACCAAGTACAAAATGAGTGGTTACAATTTGAATATAACGGGAAAACAGCTTATGTTCATGTTCCTTTCTTAACAGGTACAGCACCTGTAATTGAGAAACAAGAAACAACTGCTCCTGCTACAGCTGCAGCACCAGCTAAGGCTCAAGCACCTGTAGCACAAGCAAAACCAGCTGCTAAGCCTGCTGTGAAAGCTGCTGAAACTAACACACCATCTGGTGGTCGTGAGTTAACAGTTGTAGCTACAGCATATACAGCTCACCCGAGCGAAAACGGTGGCACATATGGCGGCCGTGTATTAACTGCAATGGGTCATGATTTAACTGCGAATCCAAACATGAAAATGATCGCTGTTGACCCGAAAGTAATCCCATTAGGATCTAAAGTATGGGTAGAAGGTTACGGAGAAGCTATCGCTGGAGATACTGGTGGTGCAATTAAAGGTAACCGTATTGATATCTTACTTGGATCAGATAGCGCTGCTCAAAAATGGGGACGCAAAACTGTTAAAGTGAAAATTTTAAAATAACCAATGACTGCTAAATTACAAGCCGGTTCTCTTTATTGAGAGCTGGCTTTTATTTATTTATAATACATATAAGGAGGCTACGCCCATGAATGTACAAGCAAAAGCAAAAGTAGACTGGATTGGTACGCCAAAACCGTACATATATAAAGATGAAGTAACATATAACGCTACTTCTATTGATTTTTCACTCGCTGGCGATGATAACCGCTATAAGTTAATTGTGCTCAAGTCTGAAAACAATACACATTACAAAATTGTGCAATATGGAATAAAACCAGGCTCTCAAAAGCCATTTCCTATCGACATTCCATTTGAACAAAATATGTTGCCAATTATAGAGCAAATATTACATGATCCATATGTACAAGCGATACTAAAGGAAACACACTCATAATTGTAAAAAAATATATCAACGATTTTTCAATTATATCTATCATAAATCGCAATATATCAACGATTTTTCGATTATATCTATCATAACTTACGATATATCAACGGTTCGACACGAAATATCGATTTAGCTACAAAAAAGGTAACTACTCAGCTTCTTCAAATAAAAAAACAGGCCAAATACATGTTTCCGATTCGAAAACATGAAAAGAAAATACTCCAATCAGAGAAAGAATCTATGCCAAATAGAGAAATTCTCTTATGAAGTCGTGTTATTCCAAGGAACCGTTCTAGTTTCTATGACTTGGTTTATCGCTTGTAAGACCGATTGTTTTTGTTTTTTCATGGTACTCATAAAGCTTCGTATCTGACAAAAAGATTCTGCGCCTTTCTTACTTCGGAAAGTCCCAGACACTTTCTGTTTTACTTTCGTCATCCGAATATCCCGTTCTGCTTGATTGTTATCAAATGGAATGGCTGGATGTTCTAAAAACGCTAGAATTCTGTCAGAATACTTGACGAAGCGATTCCATAAATTTTGAGAAGGCGTCTGCTTTCCTTTCTTCTTTTGTTTCGTGGAAAGAATCTGTTGTTCTTTCAATATGGATTGATACATAATAAACAGATTCTTTTGCGTCGCTTTTGGCATGGTACCTTCGGATTGCTTTTTCATCGTCAACGCTTGCGTTAGAAATTTCTGCATCTGTTGTGCCCATTGTTCTCCAGTACTATCTATAATTCCTTGTAAATCTCGTAAGAGATGGGCATTACATAAAACGTGACGACAATCTGTATACGCATCATACGATTTCCAACCATCATGCATCGCAATTCCAGAAAAAGATGGCAAGATTTCTCCAGCATCCATTGCTTCTTTTCCACGTTTTTGATGAATATGTTGCAATGTCACCTCCGGTGTACTGGCAGTATGTAACCATTGTGTTTTGTTTTCTACACGCATACCAGTTTCATCAAAATGGACAACAGGAGACTGCAGAATCTTTTCCTTTACTTCTTTTATGAATGGCTGCAATTGAGAAGCGAAAGCCTGTGTATGATTTACCAGGGTTCCTTCGCTTATAGAATGTCCAAAACAATCCTGAAAGAATTCTTTTGTTCGCTTCAAAGAAATGCATTGATAATGCGTTAAATAGGGAATCAGTCTTTTTATATTTGGACCATATTGAACAGGACGAGATACTGTCGAAGGAAATTGGGCTTCTTGGATAGAATGGCAATGTGGGCATTCTTTCTGTTCTACTTTATGTTCTGTCACTTCGATCTGAATAGGTGGTAAGTCATACACTTGGCGAATGCGATACCCTTTTACAGGCTCGTGGTTCAAGGAAGTATGACAACAAGTACAATATGTAGGAGAATGTGTAATCGTATGATCTGGAGTCGCTGTCAAACCAAGAGTATGTCCCTTGTGGCCCAACTGGCCACCCGTTTGACGATGAGACGGTTTGCGCAAACTTTTTGTAACGGGCTTACCCAAACCATCTGTAGAAGGTGGCTTATGACTATTTTTGGAGTTTTTTTTTGAAGCATTTTCTAGTTCTTGTATACGTTTTTCTAACTTAGAAAATGTTTCTTCAAATAAAGAAATAACAGCTTCAGGTCCTTTTTTATATGTATCTAAAATAATTTTTCGATCGACCATAAGATTCACCTCCCCTGTTTGATATACTCAGTATTTACAAATGGGAGGCATATGAAACTAGTAAAATTTAAAAAAGACACCGAAAGGTGGCTGAGTAATTACCAAAAAAGAAGCTGTTCAAATATTGAACAGCTTCTCTCATATTAACGAGTTGGACCAGATACATCTTCTGATTTCAACGTATTATTTGCACCAAGAGAATGATACAACATCTTTCCATTTCCATTCACAGTTACAATATGTTCGTTATTAAAACTTTTGAACTTCACAGATCCATCACCGTAACGAATATGATACTCTTCATATGTCGTTACTTTATATTTCGTAGCACTTTGACGCTCTACATTACGAACTTCCATCGTTAATAAGTCTTCTGTAATTCCTTTTTTGTGTAAATACTGTATATAATCACGGTCTTCCTTATACGATTTTCCGCTCTTATCATAATTATTTTCAATTAAACTAAAATCATTTAATGAAATTGCACGTACGTTATCATAAATATGATTTCTTACAAATTCGCCCACTGCTGAACTTGATGTTTCTTTCGGGAATTTTAAGTAATATGTGCTTTGGTCTCCAATTTTAACACTTTCAGATTTCATCACACCAAAATCAGTAGTTTTCTCTAAATGTACTTCTACTGTTTCATCTGTGGATACAGGGCCAAGCTTATAACTTCCATAATTTAATTTTCCACGTTTTTTCCCATTCACAAATACAGTTGCATCACTTTCATCAGAAGAAATGCTTACATACTTGCCTTCAAGCGATAAATCCACTTTCACCTTCTCGCTCTGTTCATCCGCTAAATCTACTTCTTTCTCTGTTTCTAATTCAGTAAGTTCTGTCTTCGCCGTTGCCTTTACAACATATGTACCTGGGAAGTATGGCCCCAACTCTTTCGAATTTTTATCACTAGAAAGCTCTGTTTCTTTTTTGTCATTCACATATATTTCTGCATTCTTTGCAGTTGTACTTACATTCATATAATAAGATTTCATGCTGAACTTATACTTTGGATATAAGAACCACTCTTTTCCCTCTTCTACTATTTCCCCGTCTTTAAATGCAGGTTTATCTTTTGTTAACTTTTGATCTACTGTCTCTTTCTGTAAATAAGACAGTAATTGTTTATTGTAAGAAGGATTCTCTTTTAAATAACGCATGTACGCTTTAATATCCTCTGTCTTAATCTTTAAGCTTGAATCATTTGCTTTTACAAACTCATCAATTGCATTAATATCTTTCTTTTGGAATGCTTTAATCATTACATTTACTTGCTTTTCTTTTGAAAACTTATATGCTCCAAATTTATATGCCCCAAATAATAATGCAGCAATAATGGCAAAACCAATGATTAAAAATAAATTTTTCTTACTTTTCACTGGTTTTGTCTCGCTTTGTAATTCTGTATATGAGGCAGCAGTGTTATCAACGATTACTTCTACTTTACTCCCACACTCAGGACAAAAGTTCAAATGGTCTGCAACGTTCTTTTTACATGTTCCACAAAACTTCAACGTGCTCTCCTCCTATTTTTTAGCTAATTTCATTCCAGCAAATGCTGCTACATATGTCACAATAAAACTAAACAAAATTAAATATGTAAATGAATTTTGCATAGATAGTACTGTTCCGCTTGTTCCAAATAAACTTGTTACAGTTCCTGAAACATTAATTTGGAACTTAGAAATCATATTCATTACAATCATCATAATTGTGTAAGAACCACTGCATACCGCTAATGTAATATATATATTGGCAGTCGGTAATTTAGCTAACTTTCTTCCCGCTCTAAACATAAAGAACAATGGAATAATAAGCAGTAATAAACCGTAATGGAATACGTTATTCACTTTATCAAATTCTGCAAGGCTTCCCTCATTTGCTCCTTTTGAAATCAATATCTCTCTAAGCTCTACGCCATTTACAGAGACGCCTGATATAAATGAAAACGATAGTGTGCTCTCATATGCATTTGATTTCTTACCAATTCTAGTAAATTCCTTACTAAGTGCTGGACTTGATACTTCTAATGGCGCAAAATGAGCCATACTCCATAATTGAGGTGTTAACTCTAATGCTAATAATGTACTTTCAGATTTTAAAGTTGTTATTTCTTTTAATGGTTCAATACCGTCTTCCTTACTTACTAACGCCATAATACAAACCGCTACTGCTGTTACTAAAAGTCCTTTTATCATAGCCGAAACACCGTAATAAACAGACGCTCCATATGGCATTAACTCTTGAAATGCTGCTGCCATATTGTTTTTGCTTGTATGAGCAATAAATCCTAATAAGGTAAATAATGTCCCACATACAAAACCACTCAATAAACTCTTCATCGCTGAATAGCCAACCGTAATCTTACCTGCTTCTGAGAATGGGATTGCAAAAGATTGTGATGCTATAAAACTTATAATGAATAAAAAGACTCCATAAATAATACCAACTGTTGCTGCCATAAAGATTTGATCTTTAATCGTTTTCGCAACATGCTGTTTCCCTAACCAAATTCCTGTACCAGCGAAAATAATAAATGGAATGATTAATAATAATGTAAATGGAGTATGCCAAGATAAAGAAAATATCAATCCACTATCATCGTTAGCTGTAAAACCAAGTAAATGGTAACTTAACATCGTAGAAGTTGCACTCGAATAAAAACTTGGCAACATTTCTAATTCTTTCGCAAATTTGCTAAACATCTCACTTAACATAGAGGCAAATAATAAACTACCAATCCAACCAGCAATTAACATGAGAATACTTGCAACAGCCCCACCAATAAAACCTTTTTGTAAAACGGCTTTATCTGCTTTAAATTCAACTTTAGGAGCACCATCCATTGTAGGCAATTTTACAGTTTGTTCTTTTTTCTTCACAACAGATAAAGAATACCCACACTTTTGACAATATAAATTTTTTTGAGCATTTTCACTGCCACAACCTCTGCAGTATTTTGCAGTATCTTTTTCTAATGTTACTGCATCTATAGCTCCTGCAATCTCCATACTACCTTCATTTGGGCAATAATTTACTTCTTCACCATGTTGTTTTCCACATGTGCGACAATACATTTAATTCACTCCCCACTTTGCTTAATTCCACAAACTGGACAGTAAGTAGAGTTTTTATCGATATGCTCATTACATGAAATACAATTTACCGTTTCACCTTCATTTTCTACTGTTAACATCGGGTTAGGCTTTCCACACGAACCACAAAACTTATCATTTATTGATAAAGGTCCACCACATTCACATGTAGCTTTTTCACCTTGTTGTTTTTGCAATTCAACAATGCGCTTTCTTGCTTGATAAATAGCTACATCAAATTCTTGAACTGGAGCAATCATTTCTTTTAAGCTCGCTTCATTTACTCCACTTCCTCTTAATTGAACATACACTTGCTGTCCAACCTCTAATAGAACCTCTGCTTTTTTCTGCATTTGCACTTGCATTCCCTTTTTCAATTGAGCAATTTCTTGTGCAACTTGCAACTTCATTTTCCCTTGTTCTATTCCTTCTTGTAACTTATTCATTCCACTACCTAACTTCGTCTGTAAATCTGACAAATCATTTATCCTCCTATACATATATATTTATATACTAAATTAACATTTTATATATTACCATGATTTTCAAGTTATGTAATCCAAATTTCATTTTTTCTGTTTTGAGCATTTTTTGTTTATAATGGTAAAGGAAAGAAATATGTGTACGGAGGAATATTATGCTGCAACACTCAATTACGAAAGATGAAATTATGATGATTGCGAATGAGTTCGTTCAAGGACTAGATCCACAGCAAACAGCTGATCAGGAACATGTCGCTACAGCTCGGCACCTATATCGTAGTGGTGTTGTCTACAACGTTGACTTTGATGGTTATACACTATCAGGAACTGTAGATGCGGAAGGCAACGTATATAGCGTTCATATTCCGATTCGTAATGTCGCTGAAAGTTATTGTGATTGCTTCGCACCAACACAATGTGAGCATATGCTCGCTGTATTACTATCTGCAGCGTCTAGTTTCGGGCAAGTAGGAGATGTATTAACTTTATTTAAAAATAATACGAAACCTTCCCTTCCTCCTATTCGAACTGCAAGACAAGTATTGCAATCATCAGCTTTTGAAGAAACGGATTATAAAAGTTGGGAATCATATTTTGAAAAAGAATATGAATCATTTAAAAAAGAACAAGCTCGCCTTACTTATAAACAAATGTATTTTCTTATGAGTATCTTTACAGATTTCTATACGAAACTTGAGCGGAAAGCTCCGCGCGTCATCGCCATACATGAATTATTCAGGTTACATGCAGTACTTTACTGCTTTCAAAAATTATTAGAAGAAATTCAGGCATTCGAAGCAAACAAAACGTATTCTTATCACCAACCTGTTAATGTCGTTCGCCTATTTGTAGATAAAGTGGAATCCATCGTTCGGGACTTACAATCAGAAGCGATTCCTTCAGAATCTGAAATAATTTTGCAAGAAACAGCTCGTCTTGTTCATGAAGTATTCTTCTCTACCGACGCTTATACGCAAGAGCGATTTTTCATTTATCGCCACATATGGAGTGAACTTTTAAACAATAAAGAGAAAATGCAAGAGGAAGAAAAACGAATCGATACGAAAATTAATCCACTATCTAAAGCGTTAGCGTCTTCTCACCTTCTCTTTTTAAATGAAGAAGATCTACTAGCGATGGACTTACTAAAGAAACAACCTGCTTCTGTTGTGAGTCTATACTTCTATTGGTTAGAAGAACTATTAAGTGCCATGCAGTGGGATCGTGCGAAAAACTGGCTTTCCTTTACGTATAAACAAGTAAAGAAAACGATCCAAGATCACGAAAATACGATTTTTATAAAAGATATCGTTCGGCTATTTGTAATCATGTATGAAACATACGCAACACATACAAATGAACAAGCTGGTTTTGAAATGATCTTGCAGGAACTATTACCGTATAGTTTCACAAACTATGAACAGTACGTACTCGCGAAAAAACAGTATCGTACATGGGCAGAGCTCCATCTCTTATATGGGTTTGAAGCAATTGAACTGTTAAAAGAACCACTGAAAGATATTGAAAAAGAAGCGCCAGAAGCAGCACTTCCTCTTTATCATCTTGCTGCTGTAGAAGCAATTGAAGAACGAAATCGTAAATCATATAGACGCGCAGTTCGTTACTTAAAGAAATTACGTACATTATATAAACGATTAAAACGCACCGATGAATGGGATGCTTTCATTATTCACATCGCCAATCTCCATTCACGTCTGCGTGCACTACAAGAGGAATTACGGAAAGGAAAATTAATCGATGATCAATCAAACTGAAGTAACAATTAGGCTCCAGCATGTTAGTCAAGGTTGGTTCCTTTGGGGAGAAGATGACAGCGGTACTCCATTATCCGTAACAAGTTGGAAACGACATGCATTCACATGGCACTCCACTTCTTTCTACGGTACGTTTCTAAAAGAAGCAACCTTCGAAGGAAAACAAGGTGTGCTACTAACAAATGCACAAGCCTTTGAATACATTGCAAACAAACCGATGAATTCCTTTGCACATATTCAATTGAACGGCCCTATTACAGCACTTACAAAAGATGCAAATGAATTATGGGATGCCTTTACGAGTGGTAGCTTCGTACCAGATATCGAGCACTGGCCCAAACAACCATCTTGGAAAGTTCAAAATACGCCAATTGAAGATGACACATTAGCATCTCTTTTCTCAGCAGCAGTTAATGAAAGCATATTACAAGATAATCGCTCAAATGACGGCTGGGAAGATGCTAAAAGACTATATGAACATTACGACTTTACGAAAAGACAATTGGAAACAGCACTACATGAAGAAGATTGGCTTCGAAAAATTGGTTATATTGAAGATGATCTTCCGTTTACAATCGGACTAAGACTGCAAGAACCACAAGAAGAATTTGAAATGTGGAAACTTGAAACAATCGTGACACCAAAGCGCGGGGCGCATCGCATATATGTATATGAAAACATCGATTCCTTACCGAAAAGATGGCACGATTACGAAGAACGGATTACAGAAACACAAGAAGGTTTTAGTAAGCTCATACCGTGGTTAAAAGAAGGAGATACATTCCGAAATGAGCTCTTTGAAACAGAAGCTTGGAACTTCTTAACAGAAGCAAGCGATGAATTACTTGCAGCCGGCATTACAATTTTACTACCATCATGGTGGCAAAATTTAAAAGCAACAAAACCGAAATTACGTGTTCAACTGAAGCAAAATACAGTACAAACACAATCGTTCTTCGGTATGAATACGCTCGTTAATTTTGACTGGCGAATTTCGACGAACGGCATTGATTTATCAGAAAGCGAATTTTTTGAACTCGTTGAACAAAACAAACGTCTATTTAATATAAACGGTCAATGGATGCGACTAGATCCAGCCTTTATCGAAGAAGTAAGGAAACTCATGAACCGTGCCGATAAATACGGACTAGAGATGAAAGATGTCCTGCAGCAACATTTATCAAATACGGCTGAAACAGAAATTGTAGAAGATGATAGTCCGTTTACTGATATTGAAATTGAACTAGATGGATATTATGAGGAACTATTCCAAAAGCTGCTTCATATTGGAGATATTCCAAAAGTAGATGTCCCTACTTCACTAAACGCAACACTTCGTCCGTATCAACAACACGGCATTGAATGGTTATTATATTTACGAAAGCTTGGATTTGGAGCATTGCTAGCTGACGATATGGGACTCGGGAAAAGTATTCAAACAATCTCTTACTTACTATATATAAAAGAAAATAATCTCAAAATAGGCCCTGCATTAATCGTAGCGCCGACATCTGTTCTTGGAAATTGGCAAAAAGAATTTGAGCGTTTCGCACCGAATTTACGTGTTCAATTACATTACGGAAGTAATAGAGATAAGGGCAATTCTTTTGAAGATTTCCTTCAATCAGCAGATGTTGTATTAACATCTTATGCATTGGCTCAACTCGATGAGGAAGAACTAACTTCATTATGCTGGGATGCTGTTATTTTGGATGAAGCACAAAATATTAAGAACCCACATACGAAACAGTCCAAAGCAGTACGAAACTTACAAGCAAATCACAAAATCGCTTTAACTGGTACGCCGATGGAAAATCGCCTCGCTGAACTTTGGTCCATTTTCGACTTTATTAATCATGGATATCTCGGAAGCTTAGGGCAATTCCAACGTCGCTTCGTCACACCGATTGAAAAAGATCGTGATGAAGGAAAAATCCAGCAAGTTCAACGGTTTATCTCACCATTTTTACTGCGCCGAACGAAGAAAGATCAAACGGTCGCATTAAAATTACCAGATAAACAAGAACAAAAAGCTTACTGTCCTCTTACTGGTGAACAAGCTTCCTTATATGAACAACTTGTTCAAGATACACTGCAAAATGTCGAAGGATTAAGTGGAATTGAAAGACGCGGCTTTATATTACTTATGCTGAACAAGCTAAAACAAATTTGTAATCATCCAGCTCTTTATTTAAAAGAAGAAGAGCCACAAAATGTCGTTGAACGCTCTATGAAAACAAAAACGTTAATGGAGCTCATCGAAAATATAAAAGATCAAAATGAAAGTTGCCTCATCTTCACTCAATACATCGGCATGGGGAACATGCTAAAACGTGTGCTAGAAGAAAAATTCGGCCAGCGTGTCCTCTTCTTAAACGGTAGTGTGCCGAAAAAAGATCGCGACAAGATGATTGAGGAGTTCCAAAACGGAACGTATGACATTTTCATCTTATCCTTAAAAGCTGGCGGAACAGGATTAAACTTAACCGCTGCCAACCATGTCATTCACTACGACCGTTGGTGGAATCCAGCTGTGGAAAATCAAGCAACAGACCGCGCATATCGCATTGGTCAAAAACGATTTGTTCATGTTCACAAACTCATTACAACAGGAACATTAGAAGAAAAAATTGATGAAATGCTAGAAAGAAAACAATCTCTAAACAATGCGGTCATCACAAGCGATAGCTGGATGACTGAACTATCAACAGACGAACTAAAAGAATTACTTGGTGTATAAAGTGAAACTTTAATCAGTGGAGGTTTTACTCCCCGCAAAAAAAGCGCTAATCTCAAATGAGATTAGCGCTTTTTTCTATTCCAAAACCAATTACTTATTATAATTCCCGTTAATCCGCCGCACGTATCAAGCAATGAATCTTGCCACATTGGTGTGCGGTCTCCCGTATACCATTGGTGAATTTCATCAAATGTTGCATAACCCGCAACGAAAAGAAGGGCATATATAAAACATCTTTTCCTCGAATGACCTGATCGATGAAAAGCGTAATAAATCAATGAACCTAGCATAAAGAACACCATAAAATGAGCACCTTTACGAAGGAAAAACTCAATAAATCCGCCTACACCTTTATTCGCAATACTAACAGGGGTTCCTCCACCATAATCAATAGATACCCATGAAAAATGCTCTTTCACAAATTCAACATTTACATATTGTTCAATATCTGAACGCATATCCTGCTTTTTATATGGTTGTGCCGAAGAATAGAAAATCAGCCCCATCCATAGTAATACAGGAATCCAAAATAACCATTTACGATTCATTATCCAGAATTCTCCTCTCTTAATCTTTTAAGGGTACCAAAAAAAAGAAAAAATTTCACGCCAAAACATGACATTTGTACCCTATTTATAAAGTGAAAGGAGGTGATACACATGGCAATTGAAACAATCGTAATGGATTTAACTTTACGTCTTGTCTTAAACAACGGATTAGATAAGAACGGCAAAACAGTTTTCAAGAGCAAACAATTTAAACGTGTTAAAACAAATGCGAGCTTAGATCAAGTACACAACGTAGCTCATGCTCTAGCTTCCTTACAAGCATCACCACTTCACGCTGTACAACTTGTAAGCACATCAGATCTTTCTAAACTATAAAGTAAAACTCGGATCAGTGGGGATTTTATTCATCCCCGCTGAGTATTAGACCGCAATTTAACCGGCAGACCCAAATCCCATAAATAGCTTGATAAATACAAAGGAGGGAATAACACATGCAAGTACTAGAGTTGATTTTCGCAAAAGAAGATGGAAAAACAGTCGTTTTTTCTATCGATACGCCCATCACACCAATCGATGCACAAGTCGTAAATCAAGTAATGGATACAATCCTCGCCTCATCTGTATTTTCATCCATTGATGAAAATACACGAAAAAAGGGAGCTCGCCTTGTAGAAAAAAATGTATCTGAAGTTCCAATTACTCTATAAAATGAAAAAGGCGAATCTGCATCATTTTGCAGATTCGTCTTTTTTCTTCGGCATTTCAATCGGAATAAAAATCTTTGAGAAACCGACGCATACGTACTTATAATGTTCTTCACCTATATCAAACTCAGTCGTATATGTTGAGAAGAATATATAATCATTTCGCTTCGTATAATGATCAATTAATAACCCAACTTGTGGCTCAACATACTTTTTCGCTAACTTTTTACCGGCCGATGCCAAGTCGCCAAGGAGACCCTCTTCATTCTCTTTTTGAACTTCATCTAGCTTCTTACTCACATCATTACGCTTCATAAACTGCTTCGCTGCCCATTCTGTATATTCGCCCTTACTCGGATTACTGTTTGCTAAATATACTAGGAGAACGACAACTAAAGCCATAATAATATACTTTTTCTTCATACTATATCACCGCCTACTCTTTTCTATTTTCATATATATGTACAAGCGATGCAAATTAGAAAGACTATCACCTATTGATTGTAAACGAATAGCCAAAATTTACAATACAAAACAAAATATTAACACCGAGTTTACTTATTCCGTATATAATTATATTCGAAATATTAATTTCATAAGGGAGGACTTAAAATCATGAATGATGAAAATAACATTATTATTTCTAGTTCTACTATGATGCTTGTTCCATACAATCACCCTTATTATCGTACAAAACTTATCGACAGTAGCGGAAATGATCTTCGTTCCTGCCAAACCGCATTACAACTTATCAAAAAATCTTGCTTAACCCATATTCACTCTACTTATCAAGGTAGACGTAATGCAGTCCAAACAAATTTTAGATTCAAACAAAACGTTCCAATTCCAATTAATCATCGGGAATACATTTGTACTTTTCCAACAGAATCTCCTTCATCTCCAAACTGTATATGGCTATTTTATAACCACATACACGATATAGACTTTTGTCAAAAGATTAAAAAGGCTAAAATACATTTTTCAAATGGCACTACAACAACAATATCTATCAGTCCCCATAAATTGCAGCAACAATTATTAAAAGCTGGATACATACTATCTCGTATGAACATGCAAGATTCACTACAATTTAAAAACCCCTTGTTACATTTACTACATTAAACTAACAAATAGAATGGAAAGCAACATCTCTTGCCTTCCATTCTTATATTAATATTTATCCTCTTACACTATCTCGCATTTTCTCAAGTGCTTGCCGATACATCCATCTTACTTGATAATATGTCATTTCCGTCTCTAAAGCGATTTCTCCCATCGTCTTCCCTACAAAAAAACGTTCAAAAATAATATACTTCTCCTTCTCATCTAACACGCTCATAAAATCCTTCACTCTTATTTCAACATCCTCAAAATGAAAGATATCCTCATACTCACCTACACATACACATCTCTCCTGCACTGCGAACTCTTTCTTCAATCTCTCTAATATATAACCACGCACCGTTACAACTGCATATGCAGGGAAATACCCCTTCTTTGCATCAAATCTTTCATACGCATGCCAAAGACCAATTAAACCACATTGATAATACTCTTCATAATCTTTACGAATACCTAATTTCTTTATTTGATTTACAATCATCCCTTCATACAAAACAACTGCCTCTTTAAAAGTCGCTGGCTTCACACAGTACCCGTTTCTAAAAGGTATACCTTTCTAGTATTCCGCGGTACCTTCACAATATAAAAATAAAGAAAAGATTTCACTGTGAGTCATTTCAAATACTACCGACGGAATCTGAAATTACACTATGTAGAATTTGAAATTCTGTTGGTGGTATTTGAAGTAAGGGTAAAAATAAAAAAGGTGACTCTTGGAAGAGCCACCTTTTTCTAAAAGAATAAATTATGCACCAAATTTTGGAGCTAGACCACTTAAACTAGTAAATCCAACTGAAAGAATAAAGAAAATAACAATTAAAATCGTTGCTTGTTT
Source organism: Bacillus sp. CPT56D-587-MTF (assembly GCF_058792335.1). Classification (NCBI taxonomy): domain Bacteria; kingdom Bacillati; phylum Bacillota; class Bacilli; order Caryophanales; family Bacillaceae; genus Bacillus; species Bacillus sp. CPT56D-587-MTF. The sequence continues at coordinate 4,885,702 of NZ_JBYTEF010000001.1, forward strand.
TTTACTTAATCCAGCCGTAATATGTAATCCTAATCCCATTACAACTAATGTCCAAATATTGAAAACTTCGAATGATGAAGCAGCACCATGAGCAACTGTACCTGGCTCAAATAAAGTTGCTAAACTTGTATAAGAAGTTTCAATATCTCCACCAAGAATCATTCTAATAATAAAGTTCACAATTGCACCTAAAATTGAAATCGTATATGTGTAGACATAAATAGATAATAATTTCATGTATGAAGTATCATTACTCATAAACATCATAATCACTTTATAAATAGCTGCCGCAATGAAGAACCAAATCGCAGTACCAAATAGCCCTCCAACAATACCTGCTCCTATTCCGAAGTAACCAACAACTTTAGCCGTTTCAGCATCAGGCACCTCACTCATTACATCAGGATGATTCATTACTTGATACATGCTAATCCCTGCAATTACAGCTGTTAATATAATGAAAAGGAAAAATGCCCCCCATACTGGACTTTTCGTCTTCATTCTCTCAAATTGCTCACCTGGAGAAGTAATCATTCCTAATAATGATGGCTTCTTCGCACCTACATCTTGCGTATTAATATTTGCTTCCATTATAACGCCTCCTTCTATTTATATAACCCGTTCTAACGGGCGGTTCACTTCCTCACGCAAGAGGCTACGAACCGCCCACTAGAATGGTAATGTGTAGTTCTACTACACTATTAATTACTCATAACGCAATGCTTCAATTGGATCTAATTTCGCAGCTTTGTTCGCTGGAATTAATCCGAAAATAATACCAAGTGTCATCGAGAACAGTACGCCTCCAACGACAACTTCCCATGAAACGAGTGGTGGCCATTTTGCGAATGTAGAAACGATATATGCTCCGCCATACCCAAGGCCAATTCCGATTAAACCACCTAGAAGCGTCAACATAACTGCTTCAATTAAAAACTGTAATAAAATTTTACTACGCGTTGCTCCAAGCGCTTTACGTATCCCAATTTCGCGCGTACGCTCCGTTACAGATACAAGCATGATGTTCATAACACCGATACCACCAACGACTAATGAAATACCAGCGATACCACCGATGATCATTGTCATAATGTTAGTAACTTTAGAAACATTTTCTTGGAATTCTTTTAAATTAACCAGTTCATATTTACCCGGAATTTCACTTGGCTTACGGCTATTTAATACATCAACAGCTTGTTTCCCTGCTGCTTCTAAATCGTCTACATTTTTAGCTTGAATTGCGATACTTTGAATTTCATCTGTTCCGTATAAAACAGGCCATAACGTAAGAGGGATTAACGCTTCTTCCATTTCAAATCCCATAAATTCATTATCAGATGTATACACACCGACAATTTGCATCGGTTGTCCTTTCATCTCAATAATTTGTCCTACTGGATTTACACCCTTAAATAACGTCTCTTCTGTTTTTGTACTAATCATCACAACGTTATTTGCATGAGAAATATCTGATTCATTTAAAGTACGTCCCTTTACGACCTTTACTTTATTAACCGCAAAATATTCATTATCAAGACCAATAACATTCAAATTTGCTTTTTTATCATTTACATCAAGCACCTCTGTCGTCTGGTTTGTCGTAATAACATGTGAAACATCTTTCACTTGTTTTACTTCCAAAATATCCTCTTCCGTTAACTTCGGCATTTCAAATCCACCTATAGCAAACTCATCATTAATATCTGGTTTAAATTGAATTGGCATAAGGTTATTACCACCAGAACCTGCGAATTTCGACTTCAGCATCGCTTCTCCGCCTTGCCCAATTGCAACGACTGTAATAATCGAACCTACCCCGATAATAATACCGAGCATCGTAAGAGCTGAACGTAATTTATGAGCTAAAATAGAAGATAGGGCAATTTTTATACTATCTAGTAAACTCATACCGCACACCTTCTATCTTCTGTAACTTTCCCGTCTCGCAGTACAATGCGGCGGGAAGAATACGCTGCCACTTCCTCTTCATGCGTAACCATAACAATCGTCGTACCTTCTGCATTAAGCTTCGTGAAAATATCCATAACTTGCTCACCAGACTTCGTATCAAGTGCACCAGTCGGTTCATCAGCCATAATGAACGTTGGATTATTTGCAATCGCTCTTGCAATCGCTACACGCTGCTTCTGTCCACCTGATAACTCATTTGGTAAATGATGCACGCGATCTGCCAATCCAACTTTACCTAACGCCTCCAAAGCACGCTTGCGACGCTCCGCTTTCTTCACGCCACCATATACGAGCGGAAGCTCAACATTTTCCACTGCGGAAAGACGAGGTAGTAAATTAAAATGCTGGAATACAAAGCCAATATATTCATTACGAATTAAAGCAAGCTTTGACTCGTCTGCTGTTAAGATATTCACGTCATTCAGCATATATTCGCCTTCTGTTGGACGATCTAAGCAACCAATAATATTCATAAGCGTCGACTTACCAGAACCAGACGGTCCCATAATCGAAACGAACTCACCGCTCTGAATCGTTAAACTAATACCATGCAAAATCGGCACCGCCAATTTTCCTTGATCATACGTTTTAGCAATATGATTTAACGTAATCATTTCTCTTTCACTTCCATTCCGTCATACACATCGTCGGAAGGATTTTTAACCACCTTTTGCCCCACTGTTACGCCTTCTACAACCTCTGTCCAGTCTCCATCAGTAGAACCTTTTTTCACATTTTGTTTACGAAGCTTCCCTTTATCCTCAACATAAACAAATGCATCATCGCCTTTTTCTACAATGCTTTTACTTGGAACAGCAACCATCGTCTTATTCTCTAAGTTTACTTGCAGAGAAACGTGATAACCTGGAGATAAACCATCTTGACTATCAAGGCTAGCTTTATATGTATACTGAGACATATTTTGAGTTGCTTCACCCATGCCGCCAGCTTGCGCCATCTCTGCGCTCGTTGGGAACTCACTTACCTCTGTAATCTTACCTGTCCACTTCTTCTTGCTATTTGCTTTTGCAGTTACAGTGACTGTTTGATCCGTTTGAATTTGTGACTTCTGAAGCTCAGTTAACGTACCTTGAACTTGGAATGGATCTTTAGAAGCTACTTGTAAAAACGATTTTCCTTGACCACCTAACGCTTGAGATGAACTTTGCGCCGCATCTTTATCTAACTTTTGAACAACACCAGCGAAATTACTATAAATCGTAAGCTCTTTCTGCTTTTTACTTAACTCTTCTTTCTGCAACTTCCCTTTTTCTTTCTCAAGATCAGTTGTCTTTTGAGCAATCTCTAATTCGTTTACTTGCTCGTCCATCGGATCTGTTACTTCTTTCCCAGCTCCGCTATCTTTTGCCTTCTTAATTTCTTTCTTGAGCGAATCAATCTTCTTCTTTCCTTGATTATAACGCATATCCGCCATCTTCTGATCAAGCTCAGCTTGCTTCATTTGAAGATTAATCTCTTCATTATCATAAGAGAATAACTTCGTACCTTTCTCTACCTCTTGCCCTTCTTTTACCTCAATATCTTTCACTTTCCCTTTGGCTGGATCTGCATAGAAGCTTTCAATATTACCAGGCTTCACCTGACCAGAAATTAACTTCGTATTATTCAGCTTACGCTCCGTTACCTTCTCAAAACTTACAGCATCAGCATTTGTTGATGCTCCTTTCTTCTTACCTTGCATAACAAAAATATTAATTGCCGCTACAATAACAATTAGTGCAATAACCCCGACAATAATCCCTTTCTTTTTTCTTTTTGGGGTAGAAATAATATTTGATTGCATCATATGTCTCCTTTTTAATAATAAATTTTAATTTTATTAACAATTAAATATATCATAACTTTAAAATAATGACAGGATGAAATATTTTGTTTTTTCTAAAAAATGAATATAAATACATTTTTCATTTAATTTACGTAACTACTCAGCCACCTTTCGGTGTCTTTTTTAAATTTTACTAGTTTCATATGCCTCCCATTTGTAAATACTGAGTATATCAAACAGGGGAGGTGAATCTTATGGTCGATCGAAAAATTATTTTAGATACATATAAAAAAGGACCTGAAGCTGTTATTTCTTTATTTGAAGAAACATTTTCTAAGTTAGAAAAACGTATACAAGAACTAGAAAATGCTTCAAAAAAAAACTCCAAAAATAGTCATAAGCCACCTTCTACAGATGGTTTGGGTAAGCCCGTTACAAAAAGTTTGCGCAAACCGTCTCATCGTCAAACGGGTGGCCAGTTGGGCCACAAGGGACATACTCTTGGTTTGACAGCGACTCCAGATCATACGATTACACATTCTCCTACATATTGTACTTGTTGTCATACTTCCTTGAACCACGAGCCTGTAAAAGGGTATCGCATTCGCCAAGTGTATGACTTACCACCTATTCAGATCGAAGTGACAGAACATAAAGTAGAACAGAAAGAATGCCCACATTGCCATTCTATCCAAGAAGCCCAATTTCCTTCGACAGTATCTCGTCCTGTTCAATATGGTCCAAATATAAAAAGACTGATTCCCTATTTAACGCATTATCAATGCATTTCTTTGAAGCGAACAAAAGAATTCTTTCAGGATTGTTTTGGACATTCTATAAGCGAAGGAACCCTGGTAAATCATACACAGGCTTTCGCTTCTCAATTGCAGCCATTCATAAAAGAAGTAAAGGAAAAGATTCTGCAGTCTCCTGTTGTCCATTTTGATGAAACTGGTATGCGTGTAGAAAACAAAACACAATGGTTACATACTGCCAGTACACCGGAGGTGACATTGCAACATATTCATCAAAAACGTGGAAAAGAAGCAATGGATGCTGGAGAAATCTTGCCATCTTTTTCTGGAATTGCGATGCATGATGGTTGGAAATCGTATGATGCGTATACAGATTGTCGTCACGTTTTATGTAATGCCCATCTCTTACGAGATTTACAAGGAATTATAGATAGTACTGGAGAACAATGGGCACAACAGATGCAGAAATTTCTAACGCAAGCGTTGACGATGAAAAAGCAATCCGAAGGTACCATGCCAAAAGCGACGCAAAAGAATCTGTTTATTATGTATCAATCCATATTGAAAGAACAACAGATTCTTTCCACGAAACAAAAGAAGAAAGGAAAGCAGACGCCTTCTCAAAATTTATGGAATCGCTTCGTCAAGTATTCTGACAGAATTCTAGCGTTTTTAGAACATCCAGCCATTCCATTTGATAACAATCAAGCAGAACGGGATATTCGGATGACGAAAGTAAAACAGAAAGTGTCTGGGACTTTCCGAAGTAAGAAAGGCGCAGAATCTTTTTGTCAGATACGAAGCTTTATGAGTACCATGAAAAAACAAAAACAATCGGTCTTACAAGCGATAAACCAAGTCATAGAAACTAGAACGGTTCCTTGGAATAACACGACTTCATAAGAGAATTTCTCTATTTGGCATAGATTCTTTCTCTGATTGGAGTATTTTCTTTTCATGTTTTCGAATCGGAAACATGTATTTGGCCTGTTTTTTTATTTGAAGAAGCTGAGTAGTTACCTTTTTTTCTTGCTGCAGCTTCTCCATATCAGAAGTTTGGAAAGTTTGTCCACTGAAGATTTCGTATACAACGATGAAGATATCAGGTAAATCATTCATAGGAATGGCACCTTTCAATTCAGCTAATGTACATTCTGTACCGCCGCTACGTACCATCGCATAAATTAATGCACGCATCAATTTCGCTTCATTTTCTCCCAGGCTAAATTGACCTTTTCCTAACATATCATTCATTTCTTGTTCAAATTCATGATAGGGTGTTCCATACGCCTCTTCCACATAAGGAAAAGATTCAAAAGTAAAAACAACAGGGATTGAGACACCCTGTATCTTAATGCTGTTTCTAGTTATATTAACGTTAACTAAATCACTTAAACGTGCCATACTATCACTCCTTATTTCCCTGGTGTCGATGTTCCACCAAGTTGCGTTAATTGAGATTCATCACAAATGACTTGTTTTAGGAAATCTTCAGCTTTCATTCCTTTTGCCTCTGGATCGCCAGTATCCAATTCAGCTTGTGTTACATCGTTACATAACAATGGATCTGCTGTAATTGTGTAAGCAATGTCATCCACAGTCATTTCATCACCTTGTGTTTTCCAAGATTCTTCTACTGGAGCAACTGTACATTTTGGATACCAACGTACTATTTTTGTTCCATCATTTAAAGGAAATACAACACCTACTGCGAACTTTGGATACGCCTTTGCCTTCGCTGTTTCAAAAGACACGCCTTTTTTACGTGTTTTTGCAAAGATTTTATCTTTTACTTCACGATTTAGACCAGCAAGATTAAAAGCTAATCCAAACGCTGTATTTTTGACAATGTTAATCATTTTTTTGTTAGATGCCCACTTTGTAAAATTAGTAGAAGTAGTGGAAATCGTTAAATCCGAAATATTCGTTTGTCTATAAACGATATCCTCATACGTTGGTAGTGCACTAGAAGTTTCATTTCCCTTCATCAAGCACAGATATAAATCTTCAATCCCTACGGAATATTGAATTTCTTTATTTTCAATTGTCATGTATATCATCCTCACATTCTATCCATTATTTTTTGTGCCATCATATCAGCAATTTTGTCACCTTCCGCATCAAAGGTATTCTGGACAAAGTGTTTTCCTTTCACACGCCCCTTACCATTTGCTTTTTTATGGCCATGTTCAACTAAATACCAATACCAAGCTTCATCTTTAAACTCCACAGATACACGATCAACTTTCACAACAACCTTTAGGCTATCTCTTAAATGTGTCCGCTTGTTTTTACTGGATGCTTTGATTTTCGGTTTTAATTTACTAGCAAAATACTTCGCTGCTTCGTCCAATACATCTAGTTCGACCTTTTTATTCATCCGTAATAGCGTATTAATATCTTCTAAAGCTTCAGCAAAACCATTGTTATTTGAAGCCATTACTGGATACACCTCACATACGTTATAAACTGCGTTATGGTATCGTCGTTTTCGTCATAACCCATTCCATCAAATTGAGAATAAGACACGCCTACTTCATTAAAAACAGCCTTTAATGGCTCATAATCTTTTTCAGTTCCATTTGTGATAACTGCAATTTGATAAAGTGGCATATCTTTTAGTACCTTATTAGAAGCCCTCTTATGTTGCTCATTCACAAATTCATACACAATATAAGGGTAATCTATCCCTGTAGGAGCACTATCACGAGAAACTGGAATACCAGATTTCTTCATAAAGCTTCGCAACTGTTCAAAATTAATTTGCATACGATAGTGACACCTCCATCAATCGGTCTTCTTCTTTTACATAAATGCGTTCAATGTTATAAATACGGTCACCAACTTTTACACGATAATTCTTTTGATTGTTTTCAATGTCACGATCAATACGAACTTCAATTTTCTTTACAATGTCATTCGTATCTTTTGTTGTAAATTTGTCAGTAGCCGTAACTCCAATATTGTTATAACGAAGTTTCCGTTCTAAAGGATAGCCCATAACAACTCGGTCATTTTCCGGATCAATGGTCTCTCCTAATTTAAGTAGCTCTCCCATCCATTTGAGTTTATTCGTCTTTCTCTTCATCGACATAAACCTCCTGGACAAAGAACGGTGTTAAAGCATCAAGTGCCTCTTCTAATTCTTTTTCAGAGACTCTGTAATCATAGATGATACCGGCGACCATAATAATTAAATACTCGGTCTGTTTGCCTGTCGCATTCTTTACATAAGTCTTTGCTTGTTCAATATAAAAAGAGAGCAAAGAATCATCCATGCCCTCTTCCCAATGAATATGAGATTTTAATTTCTCAATTAAATCTTCCATATTAAGCACCTGGTGTAGTTTGACCTTTCAAGACGTACTTATAAACTGGAACTTCAAATGGAGAATGAATTAATTGAGCATCTAGTAAGTTCCAGATACGGAAACCTACACGGTTTGTACGTGAGAATAACTCAACTAATTTTTGCACTTCTAACGATCCAATGACATCTTGAATATAGAACTTAGAGAAGTCACCGAAATAGAATACTGGTGTATCTGGTGAATCAGGAATGTCAATTGCATCCTCTTCCTCCACTGGATACCCTAATAATGTATAGCCAATACCGCCTTCCGCTTGGTTAAATGGGCGAAGTAATGGGAAACCATCATCTGTTTTCATTGTTTCAATTTTTGTTAATGCTGCTGTATTTAACACCCATCTTGCTTTTTTACGAATTTCTTTAACCGGTGTATTTTTCATTTTTACTAATGCATCATAGAGATTTTTTTCATCTGTTTTAAACTCAACAGCTTTCTTTGCTAATGCACCATCATTGATGTTATTCGCTTCATCACCATTCACCATATATTGCGTTTCTTTACGAACATAGGCTTTTTTCAACTCGTCCATAACGATTTGTTCAATCGGTAAACCTGTACGTGCTAATAATTTTTTCGTCACTGTAGCCAGTGCATCAAATTCCGTTGGTGATAATTCGATTTCATCGAATTCAATATCTGTTTCTGGAATTTCGTTATTTGTTCGCTCATTTTTATGACCTTGCGCTTCTGCCTTTTTAACTAAAACAGGGTACTTAATGTTCTCTTTTGTTTTTACCCCTGTCCCTAATCGGCGTAAGAAGTTTTCTTCTTGCGCATACGTAATAATTTCTTTACTTAGGAAATCTGGAATCGTAACAGAACCGTTACCAGTCACTAACCCTAATGTACGAGCTTCCTTTTCATCAATATTACCTACAATGTAGTTAGCGAATACAGAACGAATTTCCGTTTCTTTGTTTGCACGATGACCTTTAGTAGAAAGAGCTGCTGCAATAGATGCTGAAATAGCTGAACGTTGTTCTTCTGACAGTTCAGTTTTTGCATCGGGATTTTCTTTTGCTGCTGGGTCTTCTTTTTTATCTGAATCTTCATCTTTCTTTTTGTCTGGATCTTCTCCTTTTTCTTCCGCTTCTAATTTTGCTAACTCATCCGTGATAGTTTGTACTTCCTTTGTTAATTCTTCTACTTCAGCTTTAATCGCCGCTAATTCTTCTGAACGAACTTCATTTTTTTCTACTTTCCCTTGTAATTCTGCTAATCGAGATTTCGTTCTTGTTAAAGATGCGTTTAAGATTTCTTTTACATTCATGTTAATTTTCCTCCAAAACTTTTTTTATTTGTTTAATAAGATTATTTCTTTCTTCTGTATCATCTTCCACAACTGTTTTTACAGCTGCTTCTTCACTTCTCATTTCAATCATGGTTGTATTTTCGCCCCTGGTTTCAATGGAAGTAGCAACATAGGCTGGTGTCATATCTAAAATAGAAACTTCTAAGAGTTCTAATTCTTCAATAGATCGTTTTTGAACACCAGATTCGCCCTCTTCCCAAGAATCTTTTTCAGAAACAAAGCCAAATGACCAACCACGCAATTCTTTATTCTTTGCTTTCTCAATTATTTGTTCATCTGTAACTGTAGCGATGGCTCTTAAACCAATATTGTCTTCGTACAATTCCAGATTTCCATTTTCAATAGAACCAAGCTTTCTATTCTTGTTGTGATTAAAAAGCAAGTCCACATTCTTTGCTTTCTTTAACGCTTTTTCAAATGTCTTAGGAACAATTTTCTCTTTGAAATATCCCCTTGGTGAAGGCAACACTCGACTTTCCCTGTCCACAACATTTACGTAACCATCAAGTATGACTTGATTCCCTCGGACCTCAATTTTCATCATTTTCACATCCTTTCATTCCTAGAAATAGTTTTTCTGCTATCATTTGATGAGTAAGAAGGTGATCCCAATGATTTTATCCATCCAAACAGAAAAAGATTTTAAAGAAAATTTTGAGTTTGCTCACAACACGTTAGCGTTTATTGACGAAATTGACATTGAAAATCGCGCCAAATTTCAATCCATTTCACAGATTTCTAAAACAAAGTATTTAATCCGTTTCAAAAGTTATTCTTTTCCTGGTTGTCAAGACTACAGCATAACAGTTGAAGCAATATATTCGGAGAACCAATGGCTAATTTCTCTTTTGAATAAACCCGTAGATTAACAATTTTATAAAACAAATAGGGAGGCTTCTCTTGTTCTACTGAACACATCAAAATGCCATTTCCAGTCCTACAATTTCCAACTACCACATCGAACATTGTAGGACTTTTCTTATGAATTCTAATATCCATGTCTCCACAACTAACATGAATTGTATCTCCCTTCACGTTTAGTCACCTCCTTGAACCATCGGCCGCTTCTTTCTTACCAATTTCGGTTATATCATTTGAAATATAAATAGATTGTGATTCCTTTGTATTTTGTTTAGGGAACCCAAGCATATCGGCAACATTATCAGGTGAAGTAATAGCTGTACGTACAAGGTTATAACCAATATTTGTCTTGTTGCTATAAGTAACAAAATTAAGAATGTTAATCTTGAATTTAATTCGTTTCCCTGAATTTTGGCCATAAAAAAGAAGACTCAAATGGTCTTCAAAATTTTTCATTATTGGTCTAACTGCTTTATTGTGGATATACATCATCGCTTTCTCAATATCTTCTTTAATTAGCTCTGTGTATGTGTCCACATTTATGCCTAAAAATTTACCCAAATCCTTTTTATATACATTTAGATATGCTAGAGTCTTTTCGTCGTCTAACGGGCTTTTAAGCGTGTCAATTGAATACCCTTTTCCAAGAGGAATCATTTTTACAGACCTTGCTTCATCAATTGATTCCAGTTGATCTAAAATTGCATTGATTAACTTTGACTGCGCGCCATTCTGTGGATTGATATGAGCATCCAAGTTTAGCAAGAATGCTAATAGTCCACCCTTTTTATATTTGTCAGTTAAAGTTTTCTCAGCTGACATAACGCCCTCGAGTGTATCTCTTCCTAAATCAAGAATACCTTTTCCTCTTAAATGATCTGCACCAATATTTTTTACATGTCGAATCATAAATGGAGGAATCTCATGACCACCAATATTGAAATGCTCTACTAAATTATCATCTAACTCTGTAAAAACATTTGAAGCTAAATGGATTTGAACGCCATTTAATATCGGGAATGTTTCCCCCTCAAGTAGATAGGTATTCGTCATTAATTTAATGAATTCAGATTGTGTTAGATAATCATTCGGATTCTTTAAAATGCGAAGTGCAATATCATCTTTAATTTCATTACCGAATTCATCTTCCACAACAATATCAGCCAATACCATTTGATTACTAATATCTTGCAACAACTCGTAAACATCGCTAGATTGTAAGATGTTTGAATCTGTAACATACACACCACCATAACGAATACTCTTTCCTAAAACATCATCAAGATAACCACGCTTTTCAGCCTTTTTAAATAAGTAATTTGAAAATCTATCCCTTAAACCCAATTTTTCACCGCCTCTCTATCGATAAATATCGCCAATCAATTCATCCATACCTTCCTCTGTTATGCTATCCATAACCATCATCGTTTCTTTGTGAGCAACTAAAAAAGCCACAAATCCATCAATCTTCTTTTTGGACTGTCGCTTACTTGGGGCTTTCATTCCGTTAATATTTGTTACTACTACAACATTAAGGGCGCAATAAACAAATAAAGGATTGTCTGTAATTAAACGCTTTTCATAAATTAGTATTTCTGAATCATCAAGCATTGCATTCATAACATTTGGATACTGATTTACTGCCATACATTCTAAACCGAGGTTTTCAAGCTTCTCTATTAACTTTTGGGACATAGCTGGATCATAGTTTATTTGTTGTACATCGTACAAATCCATACATTCAACGATATATTCCATAACTTGATCTTGGTCAATCATTTTCCCATCACAAAACGTAGCAAAACCACGTTCAACCATATCAGTATAGGGAACATTATCCTCTTTTTCTTTAAAATCAATATTGTCATTCGGAAGAAAATACATCTGTTTAACTTTTATAATCGACCTTCCTTCATCATTGTGTGAAGGGAAGTTTAAACTCACACATGTTAAGTCTGTTGTTTTAGATAAGTCCAATCCTAAATAACAAATTTCACCTGTAAGATCCCCCAAATCTTCCACAAGAACATGTTGTACTTGATCATGTTCAAAATAATTTTCAGCACCATTTACGAAAACATTTAAATGCTTGGAAAGGAACTCAGCTTTTGAATGTGCCGACTGTTTCGCCTTTTTGAACTCAATTTCAAGTGTTTCCATTGTAACGGAAACACCAATATTCGGGTTAACCATTTCCCAAACTTTACGATCTTCCCAATCATAATTTTTATTCGGCTCCCAGATTGCAACAAACAATGAATCGTCATCGTCATTTTCCAAAACAAGTTTCGCATACTTATAAACACGCATACCGACAGATGAAGCACCCTTACCAGCTGTTGAAATATTAAGCATTATTGGTTGTTCACGAGAAATTTGCGCTGACTTCAAGTTATCATACATGTCCATATTTTCCTGTGCATGGAGCTCGTCATTTAACACAAAATAAGGGTTCTTTCCTTCAAGACCCTTCGTATTTTTCGTTAATACTTTGAATTTATTTTGATATGCTATTCCATTGATGCTATATCGATACATAGCACCACTAACTGTTCCATTCACACCTTTATAAATTTGTGTATGTCGTGCCAGAGGTTCAGAGTTTTCTATCGCTTGTGCAATTGGTTCAGCTGCATTTTGTGCTTGTTCATAATCTGATGCCGCACAATAACAATCCGCTCCAAGTTCAAGTTCTCCATACATAGCATAGAGCAATGCACCTGCTGCAATAATTGTTTTTCCGTTCTTCTTTGGTACTTGCACATATGATTCACGAATAATACGGACTGTTTTTCCTTTTTCGTTTTTATGATACCAACCATACATATTCGCAAAAACAAACATTTCCCAAAGCTCTAATTCCATCAATTGACCTGCAAGTGGTCCTTTCACATGACGGATGAACGATTGAACGAAATCTAACATTTCATTCGCTCGATCTACATCAAACCAAATATCTTTACGCTTTTTCCACTTCTTATAACGTTCTACAGCAAGAATGATCGACTTCGGGTACTTCTTTTTATTACGCATGACGTTATTCGCATACTTATCAGCATAGTTAACGCCTAATGTAATAATCATTGGGTTTTCCGCCATTTATTCCGATGAGCTGCTAATTCGTCTTTAGGCTCATTAGATTGAATATTCCCTGCATTTTCAGGTGTCTTTTGTACACTTTTTCCCTTATTCGTCATTCCTAGAGCTTCTAACATTTTATTCTTCTTATCATTCCACGTTTCAACTTGTTGAGCGAGCGGATGTTTCATTTCATTTACTGCACCAGCCTTGTTTTTATGCGTTTTTGTAGGAGCAAAACCATCGGCTTTCCATTCTTCAAACATCGTTTTATAAATGATAAAAGCATCTAAATAATTATCAATTAATGGTTCTAAGGACGGTGTGAAATTGTCATCTTCAGTCAATAATTTTATGATTCTATTTCGTTCTTCATCCCTTGCAACATCTAGCATTTCTAACTTTTTCTTCTTTGACATTCGAGCCATTTTCACACCCCCCTTCATTTTCAAAAAATGGTGCAACTATTGATATGCCCCCTACGCTACCTATCCTCCCCAGAGGACAAATTTTAATTTTTGATAGGGGGGCTTCCGAAATAACTCGGGAAAACTTTTTTTGGTTTATCTTCATTTTCTTCGATTGTATGACAAACTGGACAAAGTAATCTTAGGTTATTCTCTTCTAATTTAAGAGTTGGATCTTCTTTGATTGGTATTACGTGATGAACATGAGCACGCCTACCAAAGACGAACCTTCCACATCGTTGACAGCAGCCATTCTCTCTTTCGTATACCTTTGACCTAACATACTTCCATGCATCAGTACGATAGAATGGTTTGTTATCATGATGGTAGATGTTCTTCTTATCTTTTTTCTTTCTTGGCTTGTTACGCTTATGCTCTTCACAGTAACGTCCCTTGCTTATCTTGTTACGGCAGCCATTGAAGTCACAGTACTTCATGATAGCAATTCAATGATGTCTTCTTTCTTTTTAATATCAGAAGGGATTTCAATACCTAGCTCATCAGCATACTCACGTAACTCTTTTATTGTCTTATTACTCAAGATAAGTTCTGTACCTGCTTCACCAATTGCCAACGTATCTTTAGTCAAATACCCTCCTGTTGCAAATCCTTTATCAGCAATCATACTCTCCGGATTAACAGTTACTTCAAATCCAGGTACTTCACCGGTAGGAACAAATAAGCTTTTCTTCTGTTCATTATCCCAATACTCAGTACCTGATATTGTTTTTCTAATTTCAGTAATCATTTAAGTTCACTCTCCTTATCTTTTCTTTAACGCTCCTACCAACCTGACCAAAGACCTAAAATCATTGCTACTGTCATAGTCATTGATTTTCTTTCTTCCAATTCTCGAACTCTTCTTTAGCAAGAGCTAATCCTTTATCTAACCACTGTAATTGGATTTCGTTTTGTTCCACAATTTCAGAGCTAGTTTTAATTGTTGCTACAATCTGTTCCCGTCTTGCTTCTTGTTCTTTAATCCATGCATCCATTTGTTTTACATATATCTTTTCTGGATTCATATACTTAACACCTTCCTTTTCAAATGCAACACGCTTGCGCTTATCTTTACCTAGATAACCTCAGGAACTCCCTCATGCCATCTACAACTTCTTTATCATTTTCAACAAGCTTACCTTTAACATAGATATCTCCATTATGAAACGTCAAAGTCATATCTACACCACCTACGTAATTTTCACATAATAAAAATACTCCATAAGGAATGCCTCTTCAATCCTTTGCAAACACTATAGTTTAAAAGGAGCATGTTATGAAATTCTCACAAATACTAATCATTATCTTTGCTGTTATCATTATCATATGGATATGGTTTGTCTAATTAAAAAGAGCAACCGTGCACTTCACACCAGTTGCCCTTTCGTCAAAATCTTATGTTATTACTATAATCGATATTTTCAAGATTTTCGATTCACTTTAGGAGTGAACCTAAATGATACCTTCTCGCTCTACGAATTTAATCAAACGAACTATTTCAGCATGTTTCTTTTTAATATGACTAGAGCTATAACTAATTTCTTCAGCTATTTGTTCCAACGTCATACCATCCACATATTTCATTTTAAGTATTTTATTATCCAACCCCCTAAACCTACTAATTAATTTTTTCAGTTTGTACATATCATTCAATTTATGTGCCAATTCATATTCAATTGCTTCTATACGTTCTTCTACCTTTGCACCTTCCGATTCAGCAGTTAAACGTACCTCTCGCAAATCACCACTGACCCAGCGTTTTAATTCTGCTTTTGTTTTGTCTAAGTTGTACGTTAAGTATGCAATTTTTTCTTCTAATTTCTGATACTCTTTCAGCCATTCAAACAAGCGCCAATTCACCCACTCTCATTATACGTGTCTACCATTTATTTTAAGCGATTGTAACTCCACAGATATGATATTTAAAAAAGATTTTAAGGCTCGTATCGTTAGATTTGTGAAGGTGTTTTTTGATTCTATAGTCTATTTCACAATACCTCTACTTTCTCCCGTCCTGTTCTTCCATCACAATCATCCAGCCACACTTACAAGTACGTGTAAAAACACCATCTTCCACCTCTAACATGCCTTCTCCCTCACCAATACTTTCATTTCCACACCATTGGCACTTTCTATACTTCTTCATCAGTTCTAACATTTTCCAAGCGTCCACTCTTTTTCCTCCCGTATAACATGCTCTCTTTGATGCATACTATCCATAGGCACGATATATAGCCTGCCATGTCTGAAGGTGAAACAAGACATATCCATATTCCTTTCCTCAAATGAGCCGTTAGCGTTTGCTAGCGGTTTCGTTTACTGGTATACCCTTATAACAATTGGATATACTAAACCTATGCCAATTTGTTTTGGTGTGTGCCATCGATTCATGTTTCCTCTTCAGCATCTTATACAAAAGGCTTTTTTTCATAAAACAAGGTACATACACATTCTCTCCTGCATATGGTATACCACGTACTCTTTACATGAAGAGTCTTGGTCAAGGGCACTCTGGCACAGGTGCTCTGTTACATATTTCTGCAACTTCTACATGAGAGGCATATACATCATCCGTTACAACATCAACCGCAAATACTCATGTGGCTTACGGCCCTTTTGAACAAATACACGCCTTACACTTTCTGCGTCGATTTCCTTTACTGTTGCATATCTATATCTTTTTGCATGATTGTGGGCCCAATCACATACAACCCATTGACCTGCAGTGACTTTCTTTTCACCCATCTGTCCATCCATTTTCTCTCCTAGCTGAGTTCTTGAATTTCTTGTAAGGATCGATTAGAAACCGTAATGCTACGAATCTTACAATTATCTTTCCCACGGTATTTTCCCTGGATTTTTGATATCGCTTCTTCTTTCGTTGCAGCTTCACAAAATTCTAATTTGAATCCTGACTTTGTAACAATGTCCACCATGTATGTATCTATTAGTGGTTCATAAATAAAATCATGATCTATTGTGATTTGTTCAGTCATTTGACTCACCCTCTATCAGTTAAAGTGTAATAATCATTTGTTAATCTAACACATTCCCTATCACAGCATTCATCCATAGACTAGGACTCATTTTTCTCATTAAAAATTCGATGACTGTAATTAACTCTTCGATAGATAAGGAAACAAATTCGCCTAAAGGTTCTTGATTGAACTTGCCTCCACGTTTTTCAATCGTTAGAGCTACTTTGTTGTCAATCACGTATCTTTTTGCAGTTACTAAATCGAATTGACGGACTTTCTCGTGACCGAATCCTTTTATTAATTTCTTTAGAACATCATGAATGACACGAAAATCTAACACTTTTACTTTCTGTTCAAGCTGCTCTCTACACTGCTTACATAAGGTCCTCTCCAAACCCAAAATATATATTTTACTCATATCAGATTCAGGAAAAGAATTTTCGCATTCGTAACATTCTTCTCCAATTACACCTTCAAATGGGTTTAACATGTAAATCACTCCTATGCTCTATATTTGTTTAGCACTTCTTGCAATCTCTCACGCTCTTCATCAATAGATTGCGAGTTTTGCTTTTCAATTTCTTTTTTAGTTGGCTCAACATCTTCACGTAACCAATCTGGAACAATTTCTTTTCTATTTGAACGACCTCTCGAACTATTCAATCGCTTGTTCTTACTCATTTCAAAGCGTCTATCTAATGCAGCAACATCATCTAATGTTTTTACTTTTTGCTTTTCCCAGCTTTTCAAAATGGCCTTAATGTAATTCCATTTTGGCTTATTTTCATCAATAGCTTTGTGAGCAGCATGTTTAATTAATTCGCTACCAAACGAATCACAAAACTCTCCTAATTCCGTAATAGCAATTTCACTTAACGGAATTCCTTCACCTTTTAAAAAGTTATAACTGACTTTAAATTCTTCATCGACTAATACATGTGATTTCGATTCTTTATTATCATCATGATAATAATTAGTATTTTGTATATTAGTATTTAATTTATTAGTACTTAGTATATTAGTATTTAGTAGTATCGGATTTTCCACATGTAGGTTTCCCACAAGTGGCTTTTCCACATGTGGAATTTCCATAAGTGGCTCTTCCTCATGTGGCTTCTCCATATCTGGTGTTTCATAGATTTCAGTTTCCCAATTTGTTATCTTCTTGCTCTTTTCATCACGAACAGGATAACGCTTTATATATCCTAGCGCTTTTAACTCTTTAAACCCTGAACGTAACGAATCTTCCCCATCCTTAGCGTGTTGAGATAACTCACTTATATGAAAAGTCCAATTATCAGGTAATGTAAGTGCATAAGCTAAAATCCCTTTTGCCTTCCAAGACAATCTTTCATCTTTTAAACCGGTATTATTTATGACAGAATAATTGCTGTCTTTTTTCACTCGGATAATTCCCATAAAAGCCACCTCATAAATTCTCAAGAACTATATTTAATGCTATACTTATCAAGTAATATTTTTTCTAATAGGACCCGTTGCAGCGGGTTCTTTTTTATGAATTACGTCGAATACTATCGACAACTTCTTTTCTTCCTCCCACTTCTTCCAAACGATCTGCTACTTGTAAAACCTTTTTTCTTTCTTTAGAAGAATCATTTTTTATTTTCTTGAAGTACATAGCTGATAACTCCTTTGATATTTCTAAATCTCTGCTATTTTGCTTTTGATATAAATCATGAAGTTCAACATAAGCAATTTTGTCGCCGTTTCTATTGGCTTGCTCCATTTGTTTATATAAAAGTTGTCGGTTCTGTATACATTCCTTACGCTCTTTTTCTAATTCTGATGCCATCATCAAATGTTCTGGAAGTACTCTGTTTTCGGTTCCCATTGTTTAAACGCTCCCTTTCTAAACGATCACTTTCTAAACGATCACTTTCTAAACGATCACTTTCTAAACGATCACTTTCATCAAACTTTCGTTCAATGAAAGTACCGCCTTTATAAACTCCATACGCAAGTATCGCAATCCCTAATCCAAAGATACAGACATTCGTTGTACTTTCTACCGTTATAATGTCCATTAGGCTAAAATAAACACCTTTTTAGATTCCACTTCTTGCGATAATGCTGTATTTAGGTACTCTTTAATGTTATTCATTGCTTCTAATTTCCAAGCCCCACCGTCAGCTTCAAACAAACCACAACGTGCACCTTCACGCATTCTGAACACAAACTTACTTTCTGGTTGTTCCACTTCAACAAATGTTCTATATGGGCTTAATTGCACTGGATTAGGTACTTTTGCATTCCCTCTACTCGCAACTCCTGTTTTCACCGTTACAGCTGCGATACACCATCATCTCCAATTTCCTTAACATCATTTTCTACAACCGTACCTACTACCTGTAAAACAATATCTCGATGATTATTTTGTACAAAACCTGATTGCAATGCAATATTAAATTCTTCTCTGTCATAAAAACTTCCAAAATTAAAGCGTAGAATGGATGCTTGTGCTTCGATATAAGTACTTCTAGCCTTATCTCCATTAACCGCAGTAAAGTAACTTACCGTTGTTGGATTTACAATATGAATCATTACAGGTTCAGTTGTGTCAAATTCTGATTTCACGTAACCTACTAAACCAGATAAACTACGTACAACAATTTCCGCTGGTGTTGGTTCTTGCACAAGATGTAAGCGTTGCGTTGAATATGTCTGTTCACCGATTTTGTGTGTTTTAATTGTTCCAATCTCTAATACCTTTTCAATTGCTTCTCTTGTCATAGTCATTTTTTATTTCCCCCTTTTCTTAATTAGATTTAGTTTTCAAATAATCGATTACTACTGTTTGCTTCTCAGCAGCCTGATTTTCTTCTTTTTCTTCTACTTCTTCTACAGGTTGTCCAACATCTGTTTTCACATCACCCTGTAGATCCATATAAAACTGTCCCTGGATCCCGGAAGCTAACTCTTGACCAACTAAATTTCCGTTTTGGTCCATATCTAATAGAATCTTAGACTCTATCGCTTCTGTTGGTGCTAGTTTCGAAGTGGCTTGAACCTGACAATTCCATACATCACGCTTTTTATCACCAGCAAACGAAAGTGTTAAAACAATCTTTCTTGCTTTTTTAGGATCAGTATTTAAATCCGCCATATTTTCCATTACACGCTCAAACTCTTGATGAAACCTTTCAGCAAGTGCTCCATCAGCAAATGTATTTAAATCAATCATGACTTCCATTATTTTTCTCACCTAAGCCTTCCTTCTTACAATTCAACATCTACTTGAATATCAATATTCATAGGGATTTCTTGCGTTACACGAATTGATTTTGGACTTACACCTTTTTGAATTAACTTTTTAACTTCTTCTTTCGCAGCATCTTTTGAGTGAAATTCATTGATACCTGGAAAACCTGCGAAATTACTAGTAATTACTAAAATCTTTTGTTGCATGATTGCTCCTCCTACTGAACTTCCGCCATATTTATTTGTGCATTTGTAGCTGTAATTTCTTCTTCTAAAATGATTGGAAGTGAATATTCTTCATGAATGATTTGAATCGCTCTATCTAAATGATGACGTTTAATAGCTTTATAACTACTAATTCCAAACTCTCTATGTAATTGACTATAAATATCGCTATACACTTTTTTTCTAAGGCTAACATCCCGATAAGCATTAGATTCCTTACCACCTAATAGAAGAACACCTAACTTTCTTACAACTTTTGATACTTCATCACATTCGATAGCATATAAAGGGGCGTTTTCTCGTAAATCCTTCACATCTGATTTAATATCTTGGATTTCTTGTTTTTGACCTTCTAAAACATCAAATGTGAGTTTCAAAATACTCATCGGGTCTTTAGGAAGTTGTTGTTGATTTTGTATGTGTTGTTTCATTCGTTTAAACTCTTCTATAAACTTAATTTTCATTCGAACAGCTTCTTTTGTATTGTAACTCATTGCAACCAACGTGAAAGCTTCTTCCGTCATGTCAATTTTAGGATAATAACGTCCTCTGTTCTCATAAGTTCGCTCCGCAAAATTGCTTAGCGAAAATTCATCACCTGCATAATCCATTTGTTTTCTAATATCTCTTAGTACATCAGCGTGATTTTTACAAAACACCTCAGCAATCATTAAACTATCTGTAACAATTTTCCCGTTGCTTTCAAATACTAATTCACTATGCACAACTTTTTCGTTTACTACTGTTAATTGATCCATATTACTTTCCTCCTCTATAAACTTGAAATTACTTTAGTTTTATTTGTATAACGATGTACCAAATGTAATTCATTATTTACCTTTTTGAAGATTAACCAACTATCAGGATTTAAATTATATGATTTGATATGTATTTTCTCTCGTTTGGTTGGTTTTTTACCGTTTTTCAATTAATTCACCTCCTATGGATCTACAACATCAAGACTAATTTCACTTAACTAGCTCACCTTGATTCATCCTTATTTTTAGGTATTTTTGTTCTTTCGTGAAAATACTCTACTGGAACTCGTCCAGCTACCGTGATATACCCTTTTTCTTTTAGTTCATCGTTAAGCTTTTTAATAATTTCTCGCGCTTTTGTCTCCTTCACACTAAATAAATCCATGACATGTTCATATCTATAGACATCCATCAACCACACCTCATTAAGTAATACCGTAAGTTACGAAACGCAACATGCGAGGAAAAAAAATTCGAATTACCTCATTTGGTTCTATTTTTAACTCATTTACAATTTTATTCACTTCTTCTGTATCAAACACTGAGTAACCATTGATCTTATCATTCAAGGTAGTTGGACTTATATCTAATGCTTCAGCTAATTTCCTATAACTAGAATTCTTTTCTCTTATTTTCCCTTTTAATGCTTTTAATTCTGGATACTTACGTCTTTTGTTCATATAATCACCCCTCCCTTTTTTATAAATCACCGCTCTTGTTACGTTTCGCAACACATCCATAGAATACTCCTAAAAAAAATAACTGTCAATACGTTTCGTAACATTTTTATCAATTCCCCCTCCGTTGTTGTTGCGTTTTGTAACAAACTTGTTTATACTATCGAAAAAGGAGGTTGTTACGTAAATGGAACAAAAACAACTTTTAAATAAAGAAATATTCCCTATCAGATTAAAAGAAATCATGTTTGAGAATGACCAAACAATTTATACTCTTTCGGAAAGGATTAATCTTTCGGCAGCCACCGTATCCCGATATTGTAGTGGTAAAATGGCACCAAAACTAACTACTATAGAAGTTATAGCAAAACAATTTGGTATAAACCCTACTTGGTTAATGGGTTATGATGTAGACAAATTTATCAGGAAAACTCAACCAGGCCAAAAATATTATCAAATAACTGAAAAAGACAAAAAAGACATTGCTAAACAATTAGAAAAAATGTTAGAGGGGTTAGGGGATGACAAAAATGGTTTTGCCGCTTTCGATGGCGAACCACTTGATGAAGCTACAAAGATGGTATTAAAAGATTCACTTGAACGTTCGATGCTTTTAGCACGAGAAATAGCTAAGAAGAAATTTACTCCTAAAAAATTCAGGAATTAGGGAGGACTTGGGATTGAAGAATAACATAAAACAACATGCACTAGATCTAGCAAAAGAACACGGCACAAACAATCCATTTAAAATAGCTAAAGAAAGAAACATCGAATTAATATTTGAAGATTTACAACATATTTATGGCTACTATCATTACTGTCGACGTGTTCAACTTATTCATATCAATTAAGAATTTATCCAAATGTATGTCTGCGCCCATGAATTAGGCCATGCTGTTAGACACACTAACGAAGATACCGCTTTTCTTAGTAGGAATACACTCTTTTCCACAGATAAATTAGAAATGGAAGCGAATACTTTTGCTGTTGAATTATTGTTGCCCGATAATGAAGTTTATAATTATCTCCGTTCTGGATACACCATAGAACAAATCGCAGGTGTTTATGGAATTCCTAAACAGTTCATGAAATATAAAACATTTGACTTTTAAACTTATGTGGAAGGAGTTATGAAAGGATGCCTATCTATAAAGACAAAGAAAGAGGAACATACTATGTAAAAATCGTTTATCGCGACTACGAAGGAAACAAAAAGCAGAAAAAAAAACGAGGTTTCAAAAAAAAGAACGATGCTGTCGCGTGGGAAAAAGAATTTCATAAAAAACATAACGAAAGTAGCGATATGAGTTTCTCTAGCCTAGTTGAATTATATATGGAAGATATAGTTCATCGCATTAGACCAAATACTTTCGAAAATAAAAAATATGTTATTAATTCAAGAATACTACCATTCTTTTCAAAAATTGCTATAAATGAAATCAAACCCATGCATATACGAAAGTGGCAAAACAACCTAATTTCTCAAGGATTTAGCCAAACATATCTAAAAACAATTAATAACCAATTAAATGCGATACTCAATTTCGCTGTAAAATTTTACGGACTATCTGTCAATCCCTCAAAGGTAGTTGGCGCTATAGGAAAGAAACAGGCTGATTCTATGAATTTTTGGACGTTAGAGGAATTCAATTTATTCTATGACCAATTAGACAAAGAAGAAAGTAAAGTTATATTCTCTATACTTTTTTGGACAGGAATTCGTTCAGGAGAGTTATTAGGACTGCAATGGAAAGATATAGATTTATTAAGTAACACAATTTCCATTACAAAATCACTCCAGAAGGTGAATGGTACAACTGTCATAAATCCTCCAAAAACACCAAAGAGTAAAAGAATTATTCACATTCCTTTAGCACTAAGTGAATTGATTATAAAATATAAAAACAAATTATACAAACCTAAGCATAACGATTTTCTATTTGATTGTTCTAAGTACTATGTGTTATATGAATTAAGAAGAGGAATAAAAAAAGCTAATATAAAAAAGATACGTGTGCACGATCTTAGACATTCACACGCATCTCTTCTAATTGAATTAGGTTATAGCCCATTATTAATATCAGAAAGGTTAGGTCATGAAAAAATTGAGACAACATTGCAAGTCTATTCTCATCTGTATCCAAACAAGCATGATGCTGTCGCAAAGAAGCTAAATAACTTAATGGAACAAAAAAGTTCCATATGAGTACCACGCTTCTAAAAATATCATTTAAAAGCGTGGTACTTCAATGTTCTTAGCTTTTTATAATACTATTCCCACTCAATAGTTGCTGGTGGCTTACTCGTTACATCATACACGATACGGTTAACGTGTTTTACTTCGTTTACGATACGTACAGAGATTTTCTCTAATACGTCCCAAGGGATACGTGCCCAGTCAGCTGTCATACCGTCGATAGATGTTACCGCACGGATACCTACTGTGTAATCGTAAGTACGCTCGTCACCCATAACACCTACGCTACGCATACCAGGAAGCGCAGTGAAGTATTGCCAGATTTCACGGTCTAAGCCCGCTTTAATAATTTCTTCACGTAAAATCGCATCAGATTCACGAACGATTTCTAATTTCTCTTCTGTGATTTCACCTAATACACGAATACCAAGACCCGGTCCTGGGAATGGTTGACGCCATACGATTTCATCAGGAATTCCTAATTCAGATCCTAATACACGTACTTCGTCTTTAAATAACGTGTTTAAAGGCTCAATTAATTTGAACTGCATGTCTTCTGGAAGTCCACCAACGTTATGGTGAGATTTAATTGTTTGCGCAGTTGCTGTACCACTCTCAACGATATCTGTGTAAAGTGTACCTTGCGCTAAGAAGTCCATACCTTGTAATTTTGACGCTTCATCATCAAATACGTAAATGAATTCGTTACCGATGATTTTACGTTTTTGTTCTGGATCTTCTACACCTTTTAACTTGTCCATGAAGCGGTCTCTTGCATCCACTTTAATAACGTTCATATGGAAGCCTTCGCTAAATGTTTTCATAACGCCTTCTGCTTCACCTTTACGAAGTAAACCGTGGTCAACGAAAATACATGTTAATTGATCACCAATTGCTTTATGAATTAATACTGCTACAACAGAAGAGTCTACACCGCCACTAAGTGCGCATAGTACTTTTTTGTCTCCAACAGTTTCACGAATCTTTTCTAATTCTACTTCAATAAAGTTCTCCATGTTCCATCCTTCAGAACAACCACATACACCGAATACGAAGTTTTTAATTAAATCGTTACCGTGCTCAGAGTGACGTACTTCTGGGTGGAATTGTACACCGTATAAGTTTTTCGCTTCATTGCTCATACCAGCAATTGGGCAAGACTCACTTGTTGCATCTACTACGAATCCTTCAGGTAAACCAGTTACTAAGTCGCCATGGCTCATCCATACAACTTGCTCTTCTGGAAGGTTCGCATATAATTTTGATTCGTTCTCTACTTTAAGAACAGCTTTTCCGTACTCACGGTGATTTGCACGCTCTACTTTACCACCGAATTGTTGCGTCATAAGCTGCATACCGTAACAAATACCGAAGATTGGTAAACCTAGTTCAAAGATTTTTTCATCACAATGTAATGCACCTTCACCGTATACGCTATTTGGCCCACCAGAGAAAATAATCCCTTTTGGATTCATTGCTTTAATTTCTTCTGCAGTAATTGTATGTGGATGAAGTTCACTGTATACACCGAACTCACGAATTCGACGTGCTATTAACTGATTGTATTGACTTCCAAAATCTAAAACGATAATTGTATCGTGTTGTTTCTTCAAAATAATCACCCCAACGTTAGTTCTCGTATATAAATATTTTCACCAATTTGGCGAAAAGCATTACCAATATAATAAAAAAAGCCAGTCCTCCGCCTCTAGTCTCATAACAAAGAAAAGGCAGGGGTCTGGCTTTATAAAGAAAGATAGTCTCCGCTCTTTATAAATATAAGACACACTGCCTTCATAGTCAGGTTGTTTACGGTAACCCGGTAGAGACTCTCAAACCATATCATTGAGGATATATGAAGGATCGTTTTATATTATCTTCCTAGATTCTAACAATGAAGTATCAATATGGTCAAGAGAGAAAGCGACAAAATTCTACAGAAATTCATTTCCTTTTCTAAAAAACATAAAAAAACATCCATTTCTATATAGAAATGGATGTTTTTTAGGACAAACGGAATTACATCATTCCGCCCATACCGCCCATGCCGCCCATGCCCATGCCGCCCATGTCAGGCATTGCTGGTGCATTTGGTTCTGGCTTGTCAGCTACTACAGCTTCAGTTGTTAAGAACATAGCTGCAACAGATGCTGCGTTTTGAAGTGCAGAACGAGTTACTTTAGCTGGATCTACGATACCAGACTCAAGCATGTTAACCCATTCGCCAGTAGCTGCGTTGAAACCAACGCCTACTTTTTCGCCTTTTAGACGCTCTACAACTACAGATCCTTCTAGACCAGCGTTGATTGCGATTTGACGAACTGGCTCTTCTAGTGCGCGAAGTACGATGTTGATACCTGTTGCTTCGTCGCCTTCAGCTACGATAGAAGCTACTTTTGTGTATACGTTCATAAGTGAAGTACCACCACCTGCAACGATACCTTCTTCTACTGCTGCACGAGTTGAGTTAAGTGCATCTTCAATGCGAAGTTTGCGCTCTTTTAACTCAGTTTCAGTTGCTGCACCTACTTTAATTACTGCTACGCCACCTGCTAGTTTAGCAAGACGCTCTTGTAATTTTTCGCGATCGAATTCAGAAGTTGTTTCTTCTAATTGCGCACGGATTTGACCGATGCGAGCTTCGATTTGTTCTGTGCTTCCTACACCTTCAACTACAGTTGTGTTTTCTTTTGTAACAACAACTTTACCAGCGCGTCCTAAAGATTCAACTGTAGCAGATTTTAAGTCACGGCCTAATTCTTCAGTGATCACTTCGCCACCAGTTAAGATTGCGATATCTTCTAGCATTGCTTTACGACGGTCACCAAATCCAGGAGCTTTAACAGCTACTACATTGAATGTACCACGAAGTTTGTTCACTACTAATGTAGCTAATGCTTCGCCTTCTACATCTTCAGCAATGATAAGAAGTGGTTTACCTTGTTGTACCACTTGCTCTAATACTGGTAAGATTTCTTGAATGTTAGAAATCTTTTTGTCAGTAATTAAGATATATGGGTTATCAAGAACTGCTTCCATTTTGTCAGAATCAGTAATCATGTAAGGAGATGCATAGCCACGATCAAATTGCATACCTTCTACTACGTCTAATTCTGTTGTAAATCCTTTAGACTCTTCTAAAGTAATAACGCCGTCGTTACCAACGCGCTCCATTGCTTCAGCGATTAATTGACCTACTTCTTCGTCAGCTGCAGAAATAGCAGCTACTTGTGCGATAGAAGATTTGCCTTCGATTGGTTTAGAAATCGTTTTTAATTCTTCAATTGCAGCAGTAACAGCTTTTTCGATACCTTTACGAAGACCCATTGGGTTCGCACCAGCTGTTACGTTTTTAAGACCTTCACGAATCATAGCTTGCGCTAATACAGTTGCAGTTGTTGTTCCGTCACCAGCTACGTCATTTGTTTTGCTAGCAACTTCTGCTACTAATTTCGCACCCATGTTTTCGAATGCATCTTCTAATTCGATTTCTTTTGCGATTGTTACACCATCATTTGTAATAAGTGGTGAACCAAATTTTTTCTCAAGTACAACGTTACGACCTTTTGGTCCAAGCGTAACTTTTACTGCGTTTGCAAGAGTGTCGACACCGCGAAGCATCGAACGACGTGCTTCTTCACTAAATTTAATATCTTTTGCCATAATAATTGACCCCCTTGGATTTTTTAAGATTTATATAATTAACCGATAACTGCTAAAATGTCACTTTCACGTAAAATCAAGTAGTCTGTACCTTCATATTTCACTTCAGTACCTGCATATTTTGAGAAGATGATAAGATCACCTGCTGCTACCTCTAAAGCAACACGCTCACCATTCTCAAGCACTCGACCAGTACCTACTGCAACAACTTTACCCTCTTGTGGTTTTTCTTTTGCAGTATCTGGTAATACGATACCACTTGCTGTTTTTTCTTCTGCTTGAACAAGCTCAATTACAACGCGATCACCTAATGGCTTTAGCATGAACAATAACCTCCTCATTTTGTTATGTAAATTTCTTTTATTAGCACCCAAGTCATCCGAGTGCTAACACACTTATAATAATAAATAATCTCAATTTCTTTTGCAAGTAAAAAAATCATAATTTTTTCGCAAATCACTATATAAACTTTCTATATACAATACTGCCTTTACTATATGAATCGTTGTTTCCACTGCTCGTATGTTACAATATGAAAGGACACCCTAAGTTGTTTTCGCTACACATACAACTTTCTCCTGTCTTCTATTATAATTTCAAATAAGGATTTACGAAAAAAACATAATTCAAGAGGTTTATATCGTAGGTAGCATATTTACATGTTATCCTAACTTATCTCATACACTATAGTTAGAAAGGATGGTTAAACCATTTGAAGAAACAATACTGGTGGATTATCATTACATACATTTTAATGCAGTTATCTGGCGTTGTTGGATTACCACTTCTCCTAAAAACAGGACTCTATGATAATAGAGGATTTACCATTGAAGAAAAAGGACAAATCATAACGGGACACTGGGCAATCATTAGCTTCTTTATTGCATTATGTATCGTGCTTTGGTTACTTAGAACAGATATTCGTGACAGGCATTTAGATCCAATGCGCTCTTCTGTTCCAGCTACTATTGGATGGATTTTTATCGGGTTCTTCTTAGCAATCATCTCACAATCCATTGCAGGTATGATTGAAATGTATGTATTTGGGGTTCCACGTGGATCTGAGAATACAGACAGACTGATGGACATCGCAAGAACGATACCTTGGTTCCTTATTGTTGTATCTATAATTGGACCTATCTTAGAAGAAATCGTATTTAGAAAAATTCTATTCGGCACGCTTTATAAGAAGTTTAACTTCTTTATCGCAGCTATCATTAGTTCGCTTGTATTCGCAACAATTCATTTTGATTTTACTCACTTATTGGTATACACTGCTATGGGGCTCGTATTCGCCTTCTTATATGTGAAGACGAAACGTATTATCGTTCCGATTGCAGCTCATGTTGCGATGAATACATTAGTCGCTATTGGGCAAATTTTTATGAGCAATGAACAAATTCAAGAAATGATTAAAGAAGCTGAAAAAATGCAAGGCTTTATCGGAGGATTTTTTGTATGAGAAACTCACCATTGTTCATGGCTGCACTATACTTCCTTCTTGGATGTATCTTTACACGCTTCGCCATTACGAACGTGACAGATACAATCTGGAATATGTGGACAATACTATTTGCAGTTATGGCAACAATTGATTTTAATTTGGCACTTCGCCTTATATTAGTTAAATTCACAAAGAAGAAACAATAATAAAACGCAGAGGTCGCTTCCTCTGCGTTTTATTGTGGATAGTTTTTCAAAAAGTAAACTAATGTTTGTAACTCTACAGCTAAGTCAATATGATGAATTCTAATATTCTCTGATACGTTTAATCGCGCTGGTGTGAAATTCAAAATACCGTGCACGCTTGTTTCAGCTAATCTATCTGCTACAGCTTGTGCTACTGTAGCCGGTACTGTTAATATTGCCACTTGTATATCATTTGATAATCTCTCTTCTAATTCATCTAAATGATATACAGGAATGCCCCCGATTTCTGTTCCAACTTTCTCTTCACTAACATCAAATGCCATTTCAATTTTTGTATTATTGTTTTTCGTGAAATTATAATGTAAGAAAGCGGTCCCTAAATTACCTACTCCAATAAGTGCTACACGTGTTATATCATCTTGATCAAGTGTTTCGCGGAAAAATGATAATAAATAATTTACGTTATATCCATATCCCTTTTTCCCTAACGCTCCAAAATACGAAAAATCTCTTCGTATTGTTGCGGAATCTACTTTTACTGCCTCACTCAATTCGGCCGATGAAACACGCTGCTTACCAGAAAGAGATAAGTTTTGGATAAATCGATAGTATAGAGGCAATCTTTTAGCAGTGGCTTGTGGAATCTTTTGCTGATCCATATGACCTCTCCTCTCTTCCTATCTTTATTCATATACTTTAATCAAATACAGAAGTTTAGCACTCATTAAATTCCTTGTATAATAAAGAGAAGAAGTATTCTCTCTTTATTTTAAACTATACACTATTTTTAGTATGATTGAGAAATATAAACATGGCAAAGTTAAGAAATTATTTGAGGTGAAAACATTGATTTTATTACAAGTAAACGCGCTTTCGAAATTATACGGTGCAGAAACGATTCTTGCAAACATAAAATTGGAAGTACAAACAAAAGATCGTATCGCATTAGTTGGAAGGAATGGAGCAGGAAAATCTACATTATTAAAAATTATCGCTGGTGAATTATCTCATGATGGTGGCGAAATTATAAAACCGAAAGATGTCTCAATCGGATATTTAGCTCAAAATACTGGACTAGAAACGTCTTTAACAATTTGGGATGAAATGCTAACCGTCTTTACCCACTTACAGCAAATGGAGACAAAACTTCGAAGGCTTGAGCAAGAAATGGGAAAAGAAGAAAACTTTTCAAACGAAGCTACATATGAAAGATTGTTAGCTGATTATGACCAACTACAACTCAATTATAAAGATCAAGGTGGATATCAATATGAAGCGGATATTCGCTCCATTTTAAGCGGCCTTGGCTTCCCAGTTGAAACGCACCAGACGACGATCTCTACTTTAAGCGGCGGGCAAAAAACAAGATTAGCTCTCGGGAAATTATTATTAACAAAACCAGACTTACTTATTTTGGACGAGCCTACAAACCATTTAGACATCGAAACATTAACATGGCTTGAGCAATATTTGCAAGGTTATCCTGGCGCAATATTAATCGTCTCACATGACCGTTATTTCTTAGACAAACTCGTTACACAAGTATATGAAATTTCGAATAAAGAAAGCAGACGATTTGTTGGTAACTACAGTAAATATTTAGACTTAAAATCAGCATTATATGAGCAAGAAATGAAACGTTACGAAAAACAACAAGATGAAATCGCAAAACTTGAGGACTTCGTTCAAAAGAATATAGCTCGCGCTTCTACAACGAAACGTGCTCAAAGTCGCCGTAAACAACTAGACAGAATGGAATTATTAACGAGACCATTAGGGGATTCTAAGTCAGCATCATTCCACTTCGATATTGAAAAACAAAGTGGAAATGATGTTTTACAAGTAAATGATGCAACCATCGGCTATGATGGAAACCCTATAATTGAACATGTAACTATGCGCTTAACTCGCGGAGATAGTGTTGCTTTAGTTGGTCCAAACGGAATTGGGAAATCCACATTGTTAAAATCCATTGTGAATAAGTTACCACTATTAAATGGTGATGTTTCTTTCGGATCAAATGTATCTGTTGGTTATTATGATCAAGAACAAGCAAACTTAACATCTTCTAAACGGGTTTTAAATGAACTATGGGATGAATATCCACTGCAACCGGAAAAAGAAATCCGTACTATACTTGGGAATTTTTTATTCACAGGAGATGATGTACTGAAACCAGTATCTTCCCTTAGTGGTGGACAAAAAGCTCGATTAGCTCTTGCAAAACTTATGATGCAAAAGTCAAATTTGTTAATTCTAGATGAGCCTACGAACCACCTTGATTTAAATAGTAAAGAGATTTTGGAGAATGCTTTAATTGATTACCCAGGGACTCTTCTATTCGTCTCACATGACCGCTACTTTATTAACCGTGTAACAACAACTGTGGTTGAGTTATCAACAGAAGGTGCACAGGAATATTTAGGGGATTACGATTACTACGTTGAAAAGAAAAATGAAATGATTGAACGTGCAGAACTTGAACAGCAAGAAAGTGACGTTCCTGTTCAAAAGGTGATTGCACAAGAGAAATTAAATTATTTAGAAGAAAAAGAGCGTAAAAAACTAGAGCGTCAACGCACTAGAAAAATTGAAGAGCTAGAACAAAGTATAGTGGAATTAGAAGAAGAAATTGCTACGTTAGAAGATCAACTTTGCTTACCAGAAATATATGCAGATTATGAAAAAGCTAGTGAAATTACAACTAAAAAGCAAACGCTACAAGAACAACTTGAAACTTGTATGGCAGAATGGGAAGAGCTGCATGTATAAGCATATTTAAATAAGGAAGATGTCTCATAAGTCAGGATTTTTGACTATGTGACATCTTTTTTTAGTACTTAAACAATTTTTTGAATATATCTATCGTAACTTAGAATATACTAACGATTTTTTAAATATATCTATTGTAACCCTATATATATTAACAATTCGACACGAAATATCTTTTTAACGACAAAGATTGACAATATTAGCATCTTCTATAATGGGGAGATGTTTCAAAATGTTTTTCGGGGATATCTTCTTGCTTTTTATTTCCCGAAAAAGAACAAATTCAAAGGTCTGACATCAACCTATTTATCCACAAGTTTATACACATATCCACCTTTATAAAATAAACATCAAAATAACTTTTCCACATTATCCACAGTCAGTAAAAAAGTTATCAACATTTTATATACACAATAAAACCCACATTATCAACAGATAATATGGGTTTTATCCACAACCTGTGGTTAATTATGTGTATAACTATGCTTCAATATCTAATCCTGGATTTGCATTTAAGGCTAATGTTGCACGCTTACCTTGTTCATAAGCAATTGTCCCTGCCGCTGCAATCATCGCTGCATTATCTGTGCATAAAGATAGCGGCGGAATAATTAATTCAATGTTTTCTTTTTGTGCAAATTCCTCTTCTAATCGCGCACGAAGTCCTTTATTAGCAGCTACTCCACCAGCAAGAAGTAATTGCTTTACATTATAAGCTTCTGCTGCACGAGCTGCTTTCGTTACAAGTACATCTATTACACTTTCTTGGAAACTTGCCGCTAAATCTTCTGGTGCAATTTCTATACCGCGCTGTTTTGCGTTATGCACAGTGTTGATAACTGCTGATTTCAATCCACTAAAGCTAAAATCATACGAATCCGGTTCTAGCCATGCACGAGGCAAATCAATTGTCGGTTCTCCTTCATGTGCAAGGCGATCAATATGAGGACCACCTGGATATGGCATAGATAACGTACGAGCTACTTTATCATATGCTTCTCCAGCTGCATCGTCTCGTGTTTCACCAATTACTTCGAATGAACCATGTTCTTTCATATAAACAAGTTCTGTATGCCCACCAGATACAACAAGTGATAATAACGGGAATTGAACTTCTTTTACTAAACGGTTCGCATAAATATGACCAGCAATATGATGAACACCGACTAACGGAATATCATGTGCAAACGCTACTGCCTTCGCTGCATTTACTCCAATTAGAAGTGCTCCTACTAAACCAGGACCTTCTGTTACAGCAATTGCATCAATATCATCGAATGTGATGTTTGCTTCCTTTAAAGCTTCTTCTAACACAACTGTAATTTCTTCTACATGATGACGGGATGCAATCTCTGGTACAACGCCGCCAAAACGTTTATGACTTTCAATTTGTGATGCAACGACATTCGCAATAATTTCCGTTCCATTTTTAACAACTGCTACTGCTGTTTCATCACAACTTGTTTCAATACCAAGTATAATCGTATTTTTTTCCATTATATATTCACCCACATTACGAGACCATCTTCCTGATTGTCTGCATAGTATCGTTTACGAATCCCACCATTTTGAAATCCGTATTTTCTGTATAACTGCTTTGCTACTTCATTTGATACACGTACTTCAAGTGTCATTGTTTTTACCCCTAGTTCTTTCGCTTCAGAAATAACTGCTTTCAATAGGGCATCTCCTAACTTTTGACCTCGGTATTCTGGCAAAATAGCTATATTTGTTATATGTGATTCATCAATAATTATCCACAATCCACAATACCCGACTACACGACCATCTTTTTCTAACACAATATAATGTGCATGTTCATTCATCGTTAATTCACGGTGAAAGGCATCTGCAGTCCAAGGAGTTGAAAAAGACGCTTCTTCAATAGCTACAATTTGAGCAATATCATCAAGCTCCATCTTTCTAAATATCATATCCATCTTCTGCAAGCTCCTACTTGTTTTGACTTTCTAACCACTTTGTTTCAGCTTCAGCTAAACGAAGATAGCTTGGAACAAACGTATGCACATCTTGTTCTTCTTTTTGTAATCCTAAGAATGCTAGCTCACTTGGTCTTGGGTTATTTTTAGTAAATGGAGCGAATACAGCTTGATCACCTAAATGTTCTATAATTGTTTCTTTATGCAATTTAACATCGTTACCGATAAATAAAACAGGCTGTCCTTTATCTTTTAACATTTGCAACCAGTCTACAATAAGAATAATTCGGTCTTCTTCTATTGAAGTTAACTGCTCTCCTTCATATGTATATAACCCAGTATAAATTTGCCCACGTCTTCCATCAAATAAAGGACAAATTAACCCGTTAAAGTTAGTACCGTTTGCAGCTACTACCTCTAAACTTGATACACCTACAATTGGTATTTGAAGTGACCAAGCTAATGTTTTCGCCGCTGTCACGCCTATACGAACACCTGTATAGGATCCAGGTCCAGCAGCTACAACGATTTTAGTTAATTCCTTCGGTTTTACGCCACACTCTTTTAACAGTTTCTCTACAGCTGGCATAAGACGTACAGAATGGTTTTTTGCTAAATTTGTAATGATTTCCCCAATTACGTTTCCTTCCTCAATAAGGGATACACCCATTACGTAATTTGAAGTATCAATTGCTAGTACTTTCATCTTGTAATAGCTCCTCACATAATCTAATATAGCGATCTCCAATTGGCTCGAGTATAATTTTTCTTGTGTCATCTCCAGCATGGAATAAACTAATTTGTAACTTTTCATTCGGTAAATATGCTTCTATTAAATGAGCCCATTCTACTACCGTAATTCCTTCACCGTAGAAATATTCATCAAAGCCTAAGTCCTCTTCACTTTCTGCTAAGCGATACACGTCCATATGATATAGCGGTAATCTTCCTTTATATTCTTTGATGATATTAAAGGTAGGACTATTTACAACTCTTTTCACTCCAAGACCTTTTGCTAGTCCCTTTGTAAAAGTCGTCTTACCAGCTCCAAGATCTCCTTCTAAAATAATTACGTCTTGTGCCTCTACGAGCTCACCTAGTTTTTCTGATAACCTTTGTGTTTCCTCAGAAGATTTTGTTGTTACTTCATATTTACTCACAGACTTCACCTACTTTACTCACAATGTTCTCTGCTCTTTATTATACAGGTTTTGAATATATAAAAAAGTCCTTAGGAGTTGTCCTAAGGATAGTTTGACTGTCTTTATTAGTTTTTTGTTAAAACAAATAAAAAAATACGAAACAACTTGTTTCGTTCTTTTCTTTATATGAAATGGCGGTCCCGACCGGGGTCGAACCGGCGATCTCCTGCGTGACAGGCAGGCATGTTAACCACTACACCACGGGACCATTTGGTTGCGGGGACAGGATTTGAACCTGCGACCTTCGGGTTATGAGCCCGACGAGCTACCGTGCTGCTCCACCCCGCGACAATATAAATAGCTTGGCGACGTCCTACTCTCACAGGGACAAGGTCCCAACTACCATCGGCGCTAGAGAGCTTAACTTCCGTGTTCGGTATGGGAACGGGTGTGACCTCTCTGCCATCATCACCAAACTATTGAAGGTATATTCCTTCAAAACTAGATAACATTTGCTACATATTATATGGTTAAGTCCTCGATCTATTAGTATTCGTCAGCTCCACATGTCACCATGCTTCCACCTCGAACCTATCAACCTGATCATCTTTCAGGGATCTTACTAGCTTACGCTATGGGAAATCTCATCTTGAGGGGGGCTTCATGCTTAGATGCTTTCAGCACTTATCCCTTCCGCACATAGCTACCCAGCTATGCCCTTGGCAGAACAACTGGTACACCAGCGGTGCGTCCATCCCGGTCCTCTCGTACTAAGGACAGCTCCTCTCAAATTTCCTACGCCCACGACGGATAGGGACCGAACTGTCTCACGACGTTCTGAACCCAGCTCGCGTACCGCTTTAATGGGCGAACAGCCCAACCCTTGGGACCGACTACAGCCCCAGGATGCGATGAGCCGACATCGAGGTGCCAAACCTCCCCGTCGATGTGGACTCTTGGGGGAGATAAGCCTGTTATCCCCGGGGTAGCTTTTATCCGTTGAGCGATGGCCCTTCCATGCGGAACCACCGGATCACTAAGCCCGACTTTCGTCCCTGCTCGACTTGTAGGTCTCGCAGTCAAGCTCCCTTATGCCTTTGCACTCTACGAATGATTTCCAACCATTCTGAGGGAACCTTTGGGCGCCTCCGTTACACTTTAGGAGGCGACCGCCCCAGTCAAACTGCCCACCTGACACTGTCTCCCGGGTCGATAAGACCCGTAGGTTAGAATTTCAATACAGTCAGGGCGGTATCCCACCAGCGCCTCCACCGAAGCTAGCGCTCCGGTTTCAATGGCTCCCGCCTATCCTGTACAAACTGTACCAAAATTCAATATCAGGCTACAGTAAAGCTCCACGGGGTCTTTCCGTCCTGTCGCGGGTAACCTGCATCTTCACAGGTACTATAATTTCACCGAGTCTCTGGTTGAGACAGTGCCCAAATCGTTACACCTTTCGTGCGGGTCGGAACTTACCCGACAAGGAATTTCGCTACCTTAGGACCGTTATAGTTACGGCCGCCGTTTACTGGGGCTTCAGTTCAGAGCTTCGCTTACGCTAACCCCTCTCCTTAACCTTCCAGCACCGGGCAGGTGTCACCCCCTATACTTCGCCTTACGGCTTCGCAGAGAGCTGTGTTTTTGCTAAACAGTCGCTTGGGCCTATTCACTGCGGCTTTCCGTTAAGAAAGCACCCCTTCTCCCGAAGTTACGGGGTCATTTTGCCGAGTTCCTTAACCAGAGTTCTCTCGCACACCTTAGGATTCTCTCCTCGCCTACCTGTGTCGGTTTGCGGTACAGGCACCTTTTATCTCGCTAGAAGCTTTTCTTGGCAGCGGGGAATCAAAGACTTCGCTCCATAAGGAGCTTCCCCATCACAGCTCAGCCTTTACGATAAGCGGATTTGCCTACTTATCAGCCTAACTGCTTGGACGTGCACAACCAATCGCACGCTTCTTCTATCCTTCTGCGTCCCTC
>NZ_JBYTEF010000001.1:4927500-5032500 GCF_058792335.1 Bacillus sp. CPT56D-587-MTF
TTCCTCCTAAACAAAAAAATATTTTTACACTTTTCTCCCTTCTTATACATATATTAAATAGTACATATACCCATCCTCATGTAAGAAGCGTGGTTTCTAAAAACAAAACATGAATAGAAATCCACTCACCAACCTCTCATCAATAGCATTTTAGATTTTTGAGAGCAGGATTAAACAAGGAGGGATTCCTATGCCTACGTGGCTAAAAAAACAAATGCAACGTGCATATTTCGAAAAAAACCGGTATCAAATTAAGTTATTAAATGAATGCTGGTTTTATTATAGCAAAATACATCAAAGCTCATAATCCATTACACTTTTTATTTCATAAAAAAAGAGCAGTTTCATCTGCTCTCTTCTCTTACTATTCAATCGGCAACATAGATAGTGCAACGCGTCCTTTTTTTGTATCAATATCATCTACCCATACTTTTACAATTTGCCCTACTGATACAACATCTAACGGATGCTTTACAAACTGTTTGCTAAGTTTAGAAATATGTACTAAACCATCTTGCTTTACACCAACATCAACAAAAGCACCAAAATCAACAACGTTACGAACTGTTCCTTCTAGTTCCATACCACGTTTTAAATCTTCTAATTTCAAAATCCCTTTTTTCAAAAGTGGTTTAGGCAACTCATCCCTCATATCTCGTTCAGGACTAATAAGCGCATCTATAATATCAACTAACGTCGGCTCCCCAACTCCTGTTTCTTGAGATAACTTAGAAATCTCTACTTCTTCCAATCTCTTTTGTAATTGCGGTTGTCCTACGTCATCTATCGATAACCCTAGACTCTTCAATAACAATTCAACATTTTTATATTGCTCTGGATGAATACCTGTTCGATCTAATGGATTCGCTCCTTCTAGTATACGTAAGAAACCTATACATTGTTCATAAGTCTTTGCACCTAAACGTGGGATTTTCTTTAATTCCGTGCGCTTCGTGAATTTCCCATCTTCTTCTCTCTTTGCTACAATATTTTTCGCAACAGTTTTCGATAAACCTGAAACATATTGTAACAATGCAACCGAAGCCGTATTTACATTAACCCCAACTTGGTTAACAGCTGTTTCTACTACAAATGTTAATGACTCATTCAGTCTCTTTTGAGATACATCATGTTGGTATTGTCCAACCCCAACTGATTTAGGATCAATTTTCACAAGTTCAGCAAGTGGATCTTGCAGACGTCTCCCAATAGAAACGGCACTTCTCTCTTCAACTTGTAAATTTGGGAATTCCTCACGGGCTAAATCAGAAGCTGAATATACACTAGCACCCGCTTCATTTACAATAATATAAAAGACATCTCGATTCACACTTTGTAATACATCTACTATAAACTCTTCTGTTTCTCTAGATGCTGTCCCATTACCAATTGCAATCATTTCAACTTGATATTTATCTATAATAGAAAGAACTTTCGTTTTTGCATCATCATATTTACGAACAGGTGGATGCGGATAAATAACATCGATATGTAGTACTTTCCCCGTATCATCTACTACAGACAATTTACAACCAGTTCTATATGCCGGATCTACCGCTAGCACGACTTTCCCTTTCATCGGAGGTTGTAATAATAAGTTACGTAAGTTCTCAGAGAAAATATGTATTGCTTGTTCTTCAGCTGTTTCTGTTAATTCTTTACGAATCTCTCTTTCGATTGAAGATTGAATTAATCGTTTATAACCATCTTCAATCGCTAATTGTACATAATGTGCACTTTTCGAATCGTTATCACGAATTACTTTCTTATTTAAGAAGGTTACTATCTCATCTACTGGTGGAACAACAGCAACTCTCAATATATCTTCTTTCTCGCCACGATTCATTGCTAATACACGATGTGGTACTACTTTTTGCAATGGTTCTTCATAACTGTAATACATTTCATATATATTCTTTTCATCTTTTTCTTCATCTTTCACGGAAGAAGACATAACACCTTTTCTAAAAGTAACATTTCGAATCCAACTACGATACGTAGCTTCATCTGAAACCATTTCTGCAATAATGTCTTGTGCACCTTGTAAAGCTTCTTCTGCAGATTGCACTTCTTTCTCTACATTAATAAATTCCACTGCCTTTTTAGCCGGATCTTCTTTCTTATATAACAATAACCATTCAGCTAATGGTTCTAATCCTTTTTCTTTAGCAACTGTCGCTTTCGTTCTTCTTTTCTCTTTATATGGACGATATAGATCTTCTACTTCTTGCAACTTTGTAGCTTTAACAATTTGCTGTCGTAGCTCTTCTGTCAGTTTCCCCTTCTCATCAATAAGACGAAGAACTTCTTCCTTCCTATCTTCAAGTTGCATCATATATTGCCATCTCTCTAAAATCGTACGAATTTGCACCTCATCTAAAGAGCCTGTCCATTCTTTTCGGTAACGAGCAATAAATGGAACTGTGTTACCTTCTTCTGTTAATTGAATAACATGACGAACTTGCTTTTCGGTAAAGCCTAATTCTTTCACTAACATTTTCATTAACGCTTGTCGATTATCTACCATTTCCATATACAACCGTAACCTCCTTGTATGTTTAAGTTAGGTTTTTAGGAAAGGGATTTACCTATAAACCCAAGGGTATTTTAACTATTGTAAGATACTCTTACTTGTAGATAGAGTGTTGCCGTTCACCTCCCTGAATCGTTGTATTCGTCTTGGAGACTGGTACCTCTATCTAATAAGTAGTTTACGAATGAGTTGGATGTTGCTGACCGTTGGTCATTCTTCGTATCTCTAACAAGGCAGTAACGCTTATTAGATTAGAGGATGTACAACTATCTTATAGCTATAAAATAAGGAGTGAACCTCATGTACTATGTCGGAATTGATATTGCCAAATTTAAACACTATGCTTCCATCATTGATCAAACAGGAAAAGCACTAACTAGACCCATTTCGTTTCAAAATCATACGGATGGTGGAAATAAACTTTTAGCCTGGATACATCAATACGTGGATAACCCTACCGATGTATTAATTGGAATGGAGGCAACCGGACACTATTGGCTAGCCCTCTATTCGTTTCTTTTAGAAAAAGGGTTTTCAGTCATTGTATTAAATCCTCTTCAAACCAATGCTTGGAGAAAGGGAACAGAAATTCGAAAGCGTAAAACAGATTCCATTGATGCAACCTTAATTGCAGACGTAATTCGCTTTGGAAGATTTACAGAAACCGCTTTAGCTGATGAAACAATGCTGGCATTAAAACAACTAAGTCGTTTCAGATATTCGCTTGTACATAGCGTGAGTGATTTAAAACGAAAAGCCATTGTGGTATTAGATCAAACATTTCCGGAATACCATACGGTATTCTCTGATATTTTTGGAAAAACATCCTCCGAAATTTTAATGGAATATACCACTCCCAGCGATTTTGAAAATGTCTCAATTGAACAACTAACTGAACTTATGGAAAAAGCTAGTCGGAAAAGAATTGGCGAAAATAAGGCGAAACAACTCCTACAAATCGCGTCCCAGTCCTTTGGTGTAAGATTTTGTAAAGATGCTTTTTCATTTCAATTAAAAATGTTACTCGAACAAATCAAATTTATTGAAGAGCAAATTAAGCATTGTGAACACCAGATGGGAGAGTATTTAGTTGAACTGGACACCCCTATCACAACCATACCTGGGATTGGCCCCATTTTAGGTGCCACAATTCTAAGTGAAATTGGTAATATTCATCGTTTTGATAAACCAGCTAAGCTTGTTGCCTATGCAGGAATTGATGCTTCCATTTCACAATCTGGGCAATATGAAGCATCAAAAGGTAGCATGTCTAAACGTGGCTCTTCACACTTACGACGTGCCTTATTTCAAGCTGCCATATCCGCCTATCGATGTGACCCAGTGTTACAAGCGTTTTATAAAAAAAAGAAAGCACAAGGAAAGCATTATTATGTTTGTATTGGCGCAGTAGCTAGGAAATTGTGTTACATTATTTATGCCATTTTAAAAAGTAATAAACCATATGAAATTCCACCACATATAGAATAAGTTATATACCACTCTCTATTTTTTCAGCCTTTCGATAAAGGCTTATTTCCTATGCTTTTTAAATTGAATACCCATATTTTCACTTTAATTTACAGTTGACTTTTCATAGTTGGTCTCTATAATAAAAAAGTTGCCCTTCAAAGAGAGCAACTTAAACTGCCGATTTAAAAATCTATTAGTCCTAAACTAAT
Source organism: Bacillus sp. CPT56D-587-MTF (assembly GCF_058792335.1). Lineage (NCBI taxonomy): Bacteria > Bacillati > Bacillota > Bacilli > Caryophanales > Bacillaceae > Bacillus > Bacillus sp. CPT56D-587-MTF. Next base: position 4,931,713 of record NZ_JBYTEF010000001.1, read on the forward strand.
TTGTAGCGCTTCATCTACACGAATCATCATCACTTCATCTAAGTGAGTGATTTTGTCCGTTAAGCGCTGCTTATCGATTGTTCGAATCTGCTCAAGTAAAATAACAGAATCTCTCTCAAAACCGTACTTTTTCGCATCAATTTCCACATGAGTGGGTAATTTCGCTTTTTGAATCTGTGCAGTAATAGCCGCTACAATCACCGTTGGACTAAAACGATTTCCGATGTCATTTTGAATGACAAGAACCGGACGAACGCCTCCTTGCTCAGAACCAACAACTGGGGAAAGGTCTGCAAAATACACGTCGCCGCGTTTTACAATCAAAATATTACCCCCCGCTAACTAAGCGTTCTACTGTATGAGCTGCTTCATACTCTGCTAAGAAAGCTTCAGATGCAATACCAAGATTAATTTTTCCCATTTCAATGTACCCACGTCGCATTGATTCATGTTGGTAGCGTTTCTTCGTCTTATGTTGACGCAATAACAATTGTGTTGCCTGGCAAATTAGTTCATGGCGATTCTTATTCTCTTGTTTTCCAATTCCGTCCAATTCCGTTACCATTTGCTTTGGCAACCGAACCACGATTTCAGTAGTTACACTTGATTCGGACACAAAAATACACCTCCACCGTCAACTACACACCCAAATATATATATGACACCTATTGTAATAATACCATTGTATGGAGCCTGTTGCAAAGACTTCCTTATTCCTTGCTTATGTTTTCCAATTCACAAACAAAACATTCATCTTCTTAAATTTTTTATCTCATAACTAACTAAAAACAATAGAACTCCTCTTCAAAACTTACGTGCAACTTATATAAAAAATGATTATAAGTAAAAAGCTTCTCATCAAAAAGAGCTTATTATCCAGCAATGAACAGTCACTCCAATGACAAGAAGCAATCATACTACCTTCTATATATTGTTCAAGTAATTAATTATCTCTACAACCTTACCATTCCGTATAAATATTCTCGGCACACGGAAACTGATCGTTGCAATAATTTCATAATTAATAGTCCCTGAGTATTCCGCAACCTCTGTAGCGCTAATATACTCATCTCCTTGCCTTCCAATAAGCGTAACTTTCGTACCAAGTGGCACTTCACAAGGAAGATGAATCATGAACTGATCCATTGTTACTCGCCCTACAATCGGTACCCTTTTACCATTTATAAGCACTTCAAATCCTTGTAACCTCCTAAGCCACCCATCTGCATAGCCAATCGCTACAGTCGCAATCCATTCTTCAGTTTTCGTTCGGTAGGTGACGTTATAACTAATTCCATCACCTTTAATTACCTGTTTAATATGAGCGACTTTCGTATGAAGTGATAGCGCCGGTTCTAATTCAAATGGTAAAAAAGGACGTATTTCTACAGAAGGAGATAATCCATACATTGCAATCCCAATTCGCACTGCATTAAATGTAATCCCTTGAAAACGTAACGTCGCAGCACTATTAGCTGTATGAACAAACTTAGGATCCACTCCGAATTCTTTCAACCAACTTAACTGCTCTAAGAACGTGTTATATTGCTTATCAAAATACGAAGTCTCAACTTCATCTGCCGTTGCAAAATGCGTGTATACTCCTTCTAACTCTAAAAACGGTGCACCCTCTAAACTCTTTAAAAATTCTTTTAGCTCTTTTCTTTCACGTATTCCAATTCTCCCCATACCACTATCAAAGTTAATATGGAATTTCATTACAGATGAACCATCCCAAAGTTTAATTGCTTCGTCCACCCATTCTTTTTGAAAAACCGTTAGCGCTACATCATTTTCAGCAGCTACATTTACATCACGCGGCGGCGAGGGACCTAACACTAAAATCGGCTCAGTAATACCAGCCCTCCGAAGCACTAAAGCTTCATCTAAAAAAGCAACAGCTAACCTTGTTGCACCTGCTTCTAATGCCGTTTTAGCCACCGGTACATAATCGTGCCCATATGCGTGTGCTTTAACTACAGCAAAAATCTCTACATTACTTGGGATGAACTCTTTAATATGTGTAACGTTGTTATAAATGGCATCTAAATCCACTTCCACCCAAGTGTCACGGTAAAATGGTGCTTCTTCCATAAATACACTTCCTTATACACGATATGCGAAGCTTATTCTTTTATATGCTTCTTTTATGAAATCCACCTTCAAACGTAACTACTCAGCTTCTTCAAATAAAAAAACAGGCCAAATACATGTTTCCGATTCGAAAACATGAAAAGAAAATACTCCAATCAGAGAAAGAATCTATGCCAAATAGAGAAATTCTCTTATGAAGTCGTGTTATTCCAAGGAACCGTTCTAGTTTCTATGACTTGGTTTATCGCTTGTAAGACCGATTGTTTTTGTTTTTTCATGGTACTCATAAAGCTTCGTATCTGACAAAAAGATTCTGCGCCTTTCTTACTTCGGAAAGTCCCAGACACTTTCTGTTTTACTTTCGTCATCCGAATATCCCGTTCTGCTTGATTGTTATCAAATGGAATGGCTGGATGTTCTAAAAACCCTAGAATTCTGTCAGAATACTTGACGAAGCGATTCCATAAATTTTGAGAAGGCGTCTGCTTTCCTTTCTTCTTTTGTTTCGTGGAAAGAATCTGTTGTTCTTTCAATATGGATTGATACATAATAAACAGATTCTTTTGCGTCGCTTTTGGCATGGTACCTTCGGATTGCTTTTTCATCGTCAACGCTTGCGTTAGAAATTTCTGCATCTGTTGTGCCCATTGTTCTCCAGTACTATCTATAATTCCTTGTAAATCTCGTAAGAGATGGGCATTACATAAAACGTGACGACAATCTGTATACGCATCATACGATTTCCAACCATCATGCATCGCAATTCCAGAAAAAGATGGCAAGATTTCTCCAGCATCCATTGCTTCTTTTCCACGTTTTTGATGAATATGTTGCAATGTCACCTCCGGTGTACTGGCAGTATGTAACCATTGTGTTTTGTTTTCTACACGCATACCAGTTTCATCAAAATGGACAACAGGAGACTGCAGAATCTTTTCCTTTACTTCTTTTATGAATGGCTGCAATTGAGAAGCGAAAGCCTGTGTATGATTTACCAGGGTTCCTTCGCTTATAGAATGTCCAAAACAATCCTGAAAGAATTCTTTTGTTCGCTTCAAAGAAATGCATTGATAATGCGTTAAATAGGGAATCAGTCTTTTTATATTTGGACCATATTGAACAGGACGAGATACTGTCGAAGGAAATTGGGCTTCTTGGATAGAATGGCAATGTGGGCATTCTTTCTGTTCTACTTTATGTTCTGTCACTTCGATCTGAATAGGTGGTAAGTCATACACTTGGCGAATGCGATACCCTTTTACAGGCTCGTGGTTCAAGGAAGTATGACAACAAGTACAATATGTAGGAGAATGTGTAATCGTATGATCTGGAGTCGCTGTCAAACCAAGAGTATGTCCCTTGTGGCCCAACTGGCCACCCGTTTGACGATGAGACGGTTTGCGCAAACTTTTTGTAACGGGCTTACCCAAACCATCTGTAGAAGGTGGCTTATGACTATTTTTGGAGTTTTTTTTTGAAGCATTTTCTAGTTCTTGTATACGTTTTTCTAACTTAGAAAATGTTTCTTCAAATAAAGAAATAACAGCTTCAGGTCCTTTTTTATATGTATCTAAAATAATTTTTCGATCGACCATAAGATTCACCTCCCCTGTTTGATATACTCAGTATTTACAAATGGGAGGCATATGAAACTAGTAAAATTTAAAAAAGACACCGAAAGGTGGCTGAGTAGTTACCTTCAAACTAAGAAAAGACGTGGTGCACATATATCACCACGTCTAAGAAGTTTACTTCACCTGCTTCGCTGTAACTGAACGAGCAACCATTAACAGCTCCTTCGGCTCTAAACCTTTAGACACGAGCATATATTCTACTCCGTTATGCGACCACGTTACAGAGTCTTTCGTTAATGCACCAATCGTAAACCCAAGATCAACTGGTTCTCCACTTACACTTACCGCTGATGATGCCTCTGCAACTTTTGCCTTTTCTTGTATTAAAGTAAAGGCTTTCTTATTTCCAGTGTATGTGAGTATCGCACGCTTGCCACTGTCTGTCTTCAACTCTTTTTCATCTTGCAGAGTCATACCTTGTGGTGTATCAAGTGGATACAAAATAGCAAACGGTTTGTCTTCTTTCGCTGTTGTTTGAACATCTACCTGCGCTCTAGACATATTTTGTTTCGTATCAAATGCACCTTTATCAAATTTCGCATCGAATTTCACTTTAGAGAAATCTACTTTCACAAGAACATTTTGATCATTATCCATTAACTTCACTGAAACTGGAGTCAAGTCGCTCTTATTCAATGTAATCTCTTGTCTCGGCAACATATTTTGATGTTGATAGTTTGTTTTTGTTTTAAAAATATAATACTTATCTGTTTTCTCAAAAGTAAGGTTTTTCTTGTCCTGCAAAATATCTCTTACAAGTGATTCATATAAATAAGCCTGGCTACTATTTTGCGGCCAATCACTTTGAAAACGGAAGCTCTTATTAAGTGCTGGCGTTAATACAAATACACCTTCTTCATTTCTCAAAATAATTTGGCTCTGATCTTTTTTTGCATTTTTTAAATTCACACGATAAAAAGACGGTTCCTTATGCCAAATCTCTACGTTATACTCTTGAGGCTCATTGCCTGTTTTAATAGATAATTTTGCCTCAGCTTGATAACTTTTCATCCCTTTTACTTTTGATTCTAAATCTCTCACGACATCATCTTGCTTCTTTTCCATACAACCCGCCAACACAAAAACGGTCAACAAACCGACAAGAACTAAAAACAGACGCCTTTTCATCAATTCAGCCCCTTTGCCCCTATAAATGAATGGAAGATGTACCTTCCTTATCGCTACCTCAAATATATGAGACAAAGATATAAAATATGCAGACTAGCGTGACAAGCTTTCTAAAACAACTTGAGCAACAGCAAATTCCTTACTATGACTAATTGATAAATGAACAATATACTCTGTACTTGTAATCAGAATTGGCTTACCTCTTTCATCATTTTTCACTTCAATATCTAAAAAACTCACTTCTTTTCCGATACCAGTACCTACAGCTTTTGAATACGCCTCTTTCGCTGCAAACCTTCCAGCTACAAACTCTGTAAGGCGACTTCCTTTCAGCTCCATAGCAACATTACGTTCATTTTCCGTTAAAATACGTTCCATAAATTTAAGCTTTCCATCTAGCATTTTTTCAATACGATTTAATTCAATAATATCGATACCAATCCCTATAATCATTTCAAAATCCCCTTCTTCTATTTAACTTTCTTCTTTCATATTGATAAGAATAACAGAGAATCTTTCTGATGCAAAAGGGGTGATAGTAACCGTATGCTAATAAGATCCACTCATATTTCTTTACAACCGACTATTCTTACCTTACTGCTTATTCATTTAGTCATGATGATATTAGGCGACTTTTTTCTCTTACCACTGGCAGCCTCTAATGAATATATCGCGAAAGGAGAATGGTGGCGTGTCATAACTTCTCTTCTCGTACACGTAGACTTACAACATTTTCTTTCTAATAGTATTTTTTTGTTTGCTCTTGGTTCTTCTATCGAAAAGCAACTCGGACACTTTTCTTTTTTTATTCTATTTTTTCTCTCTGGAATTTCTGGAAATATTTCTTCTTATATTATTATGCCGCTTGAATATATTCACGCAGGTGCATCAGGTGGTATTTTCGGACTATTAGGTGCACAGTTATTTTTATTGTACAATCGATACCGCTCTTCAAAACCAAAAGAAATTGCCATTTTCTCAATTATGATACTTCTATTACTGCTATTTACTTTCTTTAACCCTTCTGCCAATCCGATCAGTCATTTAACAGGTTTAATAACCGGTGGCATTTTAACCCCTTTTTTAACAAAAAAAAAACGATGGTGCAAAGCTTATTTAATATAAAAGCTTGCACCATCGATAATTTCTACATCTACTTGTTCACTTAAATCTCTCATTAATTGAAATAAAGACTCATCCTTCATCTTCGCCTCAATCATACAATCAATTTGCGGAACACTTCCCTTTATCCTTCTTAAAAAAGATAAAAATGCGTCTACATTAACATAATCTGCATGAGCTCTTGGATCTTTTCCCTCTCTAGGGCTAGAGATATGCATTTTAATCGGCAACAAAGACGTTTCCCACGTATGAACAACACGTGCCCAATCTTCAAACCAATCTTCTTGCTCATTATTCATCATATGGTGATGCAAGTCAAATACGACGGGAATATCTAATTTTTCTCCTAAATATAATGGTAACTACTCAGCTTCTTCAAATAAAAAAACAGGCCAAATACATGTTTCCGATTCGAAAACATGAAAAGAAAATACTCCAATCAGAGAAAGAATCTATGCCAAATAGAGAAATTCTCTTATGAAGTCGTGTTATTCCAAGGAACCGTTCTAGTTTCTATGACTTGGTTTATCGCTTGTAAGACCGATTGTTTTTGTTTTTTCATGGTACTCATAAAGCTTCGTATCTGACAAAAAGATTCTGCGCCTTTCTTACTTCGGAAAGTCCCAGACACTTTCTGTTTTACTTTCGTCATCCGAATATCCCGTTCTGCTTGATTGTTATCAAATGGAATGGCTGGATGTTCTAAAAACCCTAGAATTCTGTCAGAATACTTGACGAAGCGATTCCATAAATTTTGAGAAGGCGTCTGCTTTCCTTTCTTCTTTTGTTTCGTGGAAAGAATCTGTTGTTCTTTCAATATGGATTGATACATAATAAACAGATTCTTTTGCGTCGCTTTTGGCATGGTACCTTCGGATTGCTTTTTCATCGTCAACGCTTGCGTTAGAAATTTCTGCATCTGTTGTGCCCATTGTTCTCCAGTACTATCTATAATTCCTTGTAAATCTCGTAAGAGATGGGCATTACATAAAACGTGACGACAATCTGTATACGCATCATACGATTTCCAACCATCATGCATCGCAATTCCAGAAAAAGATGGCAAGATTTCTCCAGCATCCATTGCTTCTTTTCCACGTTTTTGATGAATATGTTGCAATGTCACCTCCGGTGTACTGGCAGTATGTAACCATTGTGTTTTGTTTTCTACACGCATACCAGTTTCATCAAAATGGACAACAGGAGACTGCAGAATCTTTTCCTTTACTTCTTTTATGAATGGCTGCAATTGAGAAGCGAAAGCCTGTGTATGATTTACCAGGGTTCCTTCGCTTATAGAATGTCCAAAACAATCCTGAAAGAATTCTTTTGTTCGCTTCAAAGAAATGCATTGATAATGCGTTAAATAGGGAATCAGTCTTTTTATATTTGGACCATATTGAACAGGACGAGATACTGTCGAAGGAAATTGGGCTTCTTGGATAGAATGGCAATGTGGGCATTCTTTCTGTTCTACTTTATGTTCTGTCACTTCGATCTGAATAGGTGGTAAGTCATACACTTGGCGAATGCGATACCCTTTTACAGGCTCGTGGTTCAAGGAAGTATGACAACAAGTACAATATGTAGGAGAATGTGTAATCGTATGATCTGGAGTCGCTGTCAAACCAAGAGTATGTCCCTTGTGGCCCAACTGGCCACCCGTTTGACGATGAGACGGTTTGCGCAAACTTTTTGTAACGGGCTTACCCAAACCATCTGTAGAAGGTGGCTTATGACTATTTTTGGAGTTTTTTTTTGAAGCATTTTCTAGTTCTTGTATACGTTTTTCTAACTTAGAAAATGTTTCTTCAAATAAAGAAATAACAGCTTCAGGTCCTTTTTTATATGTATCTAAAATAATTTTTCGATCGACCATAAGATTCACCTCCCCTGTTTGATATACTCAGTATTTACAAATGGGAGGCATATGAAACTAGTAAAATTTAAAAAAGACACCGAAAGGTGGCTGAGTAGTTACATATAATGTTTCCTCTAACGTAAAGGTCGTATCATCATTTTCTAATATAATCATTTCTTGAATACCCCTTGGGACATTCGACCAATTCTCTATAAAGCGCTCTAATGCAAGTTCTTTATCTTTATATCCTCCTCCAACATGCAGTACACATCGTTGCTTATGTTCAATCCCCATGCCTTTTAATAATTTTTTGTGCATCTGCAATGTTTTTACAGATTGTTTAAAAACACTCTCTTCAGGTAAATTTAGTACAACAAAATGATCTGGATGGAAATCAATTCTCATATTCATATGAACTGCATATTCACCTAGTTTTTTTAAATTTTCTTTTAACGGACGAATATAGTTCCACTCTAGCAATTCCTCATGATTCGCTAAAGGAATGAGCTTTGAACTGAGCCGAAAGAAAGATATGTCATGCCCTTTATTATGCTTTAATAAACGTAAACAATTTTCTAAATTGGAATTAGCAATTCTTTCAAGCTTACGAATTGCAGCATCACGATCATCTAATTTCTGAAACTGTGCATACGTCATCGTTTGAGATGGAGATGCATTCTTCAAATGCACACTCATCGCAACGTAACCAAGCCTTACAAGCATATAACAGCCCCTTTTCTATCATAACTATTATGTAGTATGCACAATTATAGAAATAAAAAAAAGAGAATGCCCACAAAGGGCATTCTCTTTTTTTTATTAAGCTTGTGGACGGCTATGATGTTTTCTTTCGCCGCGTCCATTTGAAGAACCAGGGCGACCTTGGCCTTCACCTCTACGACCACGACTACCACCATCACGATTACGATCGCGGTTACCATCACGATTGCGATCACGGTTTCCGTCACGATTACGTCCATCACGGTTACGGTCACGATTACGTCCATCGCCACCGCCGCGTCCATCACGACTACGATTACGGTTACCATCACGGTATCCGCCTCCGTTACCGCCGCGTTTTTTAGAACCGCCGCCTCTTGAAACAACAGGTGGTTCTGATGTTAAAGCGATCGGAGTTGTATCCGGCTCTTTAGTCATCATTTTTAAAGCAGCAGCTACTACTGTTACAGAGTCATTTTCTTCTAACATTTCTTCTGCAATACGCTTGTAGTATGCTAAGTTTTCATTTTCAATTGTGCTTTGAAGCTTTTCAGCGATTAAACGTTGTTGACCTTCTAATGCCTCGTCAAGTGTCGGTGCATCCATACGGTCCATTTTACGTTTTGTTGTACGCTCGATATTTTTTAATTGTCCTGATTCACGTGGTGTTACAAATAGCATTGCAATACCTTTTTTACCTGCACGACCAGTACGACCGATACGGTGAACGTATGATTCTGGATCTTGTGGAATATCGAAGTTATATACGTGCGTTACGCCTGAAATATCAAGACCACGCGCAGCAACGTCTGTTGCAACAAGAACTTCAATAGAACCTTCTTTAAATTTACGTAATACAGACATACGTTTCGCCTGAGTTAAATCACCGTGAATACCTTCTGCAGCATAACCACGTAAGTTTAATGCTTCTGATAATTCATCAACACGACGCTTTGTACGACCAAATACGATTGCAAGCTCTGGAGATTGAATATCTAATAAGCGTGTTAACACGTCAAACTTTTTCTTTTCTTGCACTTCTAAATAGAACTGCTGAATGTTTGGCATTGTTACTTCTTTTGCTTTTACTTTAATGTGTTGAGGCTCAGTCATGAAACGCTCAGCAATACGGCGGATTGGATCCGGCATTGTCGCTGAGAATAGTAATGTTTGATGTGTTTCTGGCACATCTGTTAAAATTGCTTCAATGTCTTCAATGAAGCCCATGTTTAACATTTCATCTGCTTCGTCAAGAACAACTGTCTCTACGTTTTGCAGACGAAGTGTTTTACGGTTAATATGATCTAAAATACGACCCGGCGTACCAACAATAATGTGTGGGTGTTTTTTTAGAGCACGAATTTGGCGGTTAATATCTTGACCACCATAAATCGGTAAAATACGAACGCGTTTATGCTTACCAATTTTGTATAATTCTTCTCCAACTTGAATTGCTAATTCACGCGTTGGCGCGATAACAATACCTTGAACCGATTCTTTATGTGTATCCACTTTATCTAATAGTGGTAATCCGAATGCTGCTGTTTTCCCTGTACCTGTTTGCGCTTGCCCAATAATATCTTTACCTTGCAATGCATGTGGAATTGTTTCAGCTTGAATTGGTGTAGCCTCTTCAAAGCCCATACTTTCAACAGATTGCAGTAAAGAATCACTTAATCCTAATTCTCGAAATGTTGTCAATGTTACTTCTCCTTTTCTATCCTATACTTATCATTTAAAAAAAGGCGTTTTCCGAATTTGCGGAAAAGCCCTTTTCCTGAATGCTCACGTATATAAACGGGCGTATATTCTTCACGAAAATACTTCTAAACGTTATTACACTTTATCAATTATAAGTTTTGTATGTGTAAAAAGCAAACCCAACTGTTACCTTATTTTCATATTCAGAGTTTTTTTCTTCACTTTTATTTTTTTATATTTACTGTAAGCGCTTATTATAAGTTTCTTCTATTTTCGTAACTATCATCCCTATTTATATACACCAATTATTTCAACATCGTAATTACTTCTTCTAATTTCATACCGCGAGATGCTTTTATTAATACAACATCTTTCACATCGACTACTGCTTGTAAATCTTTTACTAACTCTTCTTTATTATCATACGCCTTTACACGTTCATTAGGGAAATTAATTTTTGCTCCTTCAGCAATTTGAGCCCCTAATCTACCGTATGTGAATACATGTGAGATTTTTGCTGGATCGATTAATTTTCCTACCTCATAATGGAACTGTACTTCTTGATCTCCAAGTTCTAACATATCACCGAGCACAACGATTTTTTTAGCAAAACCATCTAAACCATTCATTAAATGGAATGCTGCTTCCATAGCCGTCGGGCTTGCATTATAAGCATCGTTGATAATTGTTAAACCACTATTTGTTTTCACAATTTCCATACGCATGCCCGTCATTTGAAGTGTTACTAAACCTTCTTTCATCTCTTCCCACGTTACACCAAAATGTTTCGCAATTGCCATTGAAGCAAGTGTATTATACACATTATGTTTTCCTAACACCGGTAAGTAGAATGAAATATTTTCATCTCTATTCATTTTGAAATGTGTCCCAGTTGCTTGTAATGTTACAGTCGTTGGATAATAATCGTTTGCTCTTGCATCACCAAACGTAACCGTTTCTGCTGCTAAATTCATTCCAGGAACACGATTCGTTAATAAAGGCTCATCTCCGTTATATACGAACACGCCACCTTCTTGTAATCCTGTAACAATTTCTAATTTCGCTTCAGCAATTGCCTCACGAGATCCTAAATCCATTAAATGTGCCTCACCAATATTTGTAATGATAGCTGCATTAGGACGAGCTAACTTAGATAAGAATTCAATTTCGCCTCGGCTTGACATACCCATCTCTAATACTGCTACTTCTGTATTTTCTTCTAAGTTTAAAATGGTAAGAGGTAATCCGATATGGTTATTGAAGTTCCCTTCTGTTTTTTGCACTTTGAATTTAGTCGCAAGAAGACTTGTTACAATATCTTTCGTAGATGTTTTACCGTTACTACCCGTTACACCTACAACTTTAACATCCAATTGATCGCGATAGTTTTTCGCTAACATTTGCAATGCCGATAGCGTGTCTTCTACAAAAATAACCGGAAGATTCTCAGGTGGATTCGCTACATCTTTCATCCATAATGTAGCCACAGCTCCATTTTCAACAGCTTTATCTACAAAAGCATGTCCATCGAAGCGCTCCCCTTGAATCGGAACATACAAGTTTCCTTTTTCAATTTTTCTCGTATCAATAGACACGCCTTGAATAGTAATTCCCTCATATTGCTCTGCTAATTCAGTACCATTTACCATCTGTTCCACTTGCTTTAACATTCGCTTTATCATATATAAACGCTCCTTACATAGAGGAAGCACTATTCCTATGAATAGTGCTTCCTCCTTTTTTGTTAGATTGTATATTTAATTTTTTGTTTTTCTTCGTGACGTTCAATCGCTAAACGAATTAGCTCTTCGATTAATTCTGGATACGGTAACCCAGTATGTTGCCATAATAGAGGGAACATACTGAACGGTGTAAATCCTGGCATTGTGTTTACTTCGTTAATATACACTTCTCCATCTTTCGTTAAGAAGAAATCAGCTCGCGTTAAACCTGCACCGTCTAATGATTGGAATGCAATAATCGCATCACGCTTAATTACATTAGATTCTTCTTCTGTCATTTCAGCTGGAATAATTAGCGCCGTATCACCATCGATATATTTCGACTTATAATCATAGAAGTCCTTTTTCGGAACGATTTCACCTACAACTGAACATTTCGGCTCATCATTACCTAGTACCCCAACTTCTACTTCACGACCTACAATATTTTCTTCTACAATAATTTTGCGATCAAATTGGAATGCCTCTACAAATGCATCCTCAAGTTCTTCACGATTTTTACACTTATTAATACCAACACTTGAACCAAGGTTCGCTGGTTTTACGAAGCAAGGATATCCTAACTTATCTTCTACTTTAGAATAAGCTTCCTCACGATTTTTTTCCCATGCACTACGAATGAAGGATGCATATTTTGCTTGTTTTAAACCAGCCTCTGCAAAGATGTTTTTCATAACAACTTTATCCATACCAGCAGATGATGCTAGAACACCATTTCCTACATAAGGGATATTCATTAATTCTAATAGCCCTTGAACCGTTCCATCTTCACCGTTTGGTCCATGTAGTAATGGGAAAATAACGTCAATAGCGTTCTCCTCAGAAGCTGCAGATGGGATAATTTCTGTACTTAATGATAACGGAGAAATCGCATTTTCTGCACCGCTCATTTTTAAAGCTTCAACATCTGTTACTTCGCCTTCAATACGCTCACCGCGTACCCATTGACCTTGTTCTGTAATATAAATTGGATGAATCTCGAATTTATCTTGATTTAACGCTTTAATAGCAGCAAGAGCCGTCTGTAGCGAAACTTGATGCTCAGCTGATTTTCCACCATATAATAAACCTAATTTAATTTTCGTCAATGAAATCACCCTAACCAATTGTTTTCATTTTTCTATTTTAGCACTTTTTATAAAAATAGGTAGTTCCTATTTGAAATAAAATGTAACTTCCATAAATAATTAAATAACATCACTTATTGGTTTTTCATTTCATTTTCTATATAACTACACAAAATAAAATGACAATCTAATCTAGTTATGTACCTAAAATATGTAGAAATCCCCTTTTTTGTGTATGTCACCTATTCACTAAGAAGATTGTTTGGTTAGTGTGTCTTTTTGCCTTTGCTCAACAAGGCGATCTAAAGAAACATATACAATACCTGCAACTACACATCCTACAGCTAAAATTGTAAATAGAAAGTGACCAAGTAATCGATCTAATAAAAAACCGCCCAAAAGTGGACCAAATGCGCTTCCTGTAATCCACTGCAAACTTGCAGCTCCCATATAAGTCCCTCTCAAATGCTCAGGGGCCAAATTTGCTACAAATGTCATCTGTACAGGCGACATAATCATTTCACCTAACGTATATAAAGCATAAACGAACAGTAGTGTTATTAAAATAATTGTAGCATTTGTATTAAATTCTCCAAACCACTTCGGTAACCACCCTATAAAAAATAATCCAATCCCGAATAAACATGCACCATATAACATCGTCTTCCCGACCGGTTTATCCGTAGACCATTTTGAAATTTGAAACTGGAATAAAACAACTAATAGTCCGTTTAACGCCATTAAATATGGATATGGATTGTTCGTTCCAAAAATACGCTTCATTTCATTATCAAAATGTAGTGGCAACATGCCTTCCGTTTGAGAAAACCCCATCGAAATGATAATACCTGCTAATAAGTAAATCATTAATGCCTTATCTCGCATTACAATTTTCCAAACTGCCCCAGATTCCTTTTCTTTATGTTCTTCCTTATCTGTCCTCTTTGGCATCGTCTCTTGAATAAGAAGTAATACAAGTAACGCATAAAATAGCATTGTAGAAGAGGCAATAATAAACACAAGGTTCTTTGACAACACAACTACTGATGCTCCCATTATCGGACCAATCGCAGCACCTATATTGTGTCCCATTCGTAATAAACCATATGCCTCTGTTCTTTTTTCTGGTGCCGTTACATCCGCGACCATAGCTGATGCAGCTGGATGAAATAAAGAATTACTCAACCCTAAAAAAATAGATAAAATTGCATATGGAATAAATCCTTCTATAAATAGAAAACCGAGCATTAATAATGCATTACTTGCCATAGAAAATATCATAATAGGCTTTCTTCCATATATGTCAGCAATTCTCCCTCCTATAAGTGATCCAAAACTTGCAGCAATTGGAGAAAGCGCCATAATAACCCCAACTTCCAACAACGAATCTACCTTATCTTTTAAATATAATGCAAAAAAAGGCATTAACATCATCATTGCAATTCCATTTAACGTCTCTCCAATAAATCGAATCCATACGTTACGGTCCATCTCCCTTAACTCACGCCACGTATTTTTCATCATTTCACCCCTTTAGTTAGCCAACAATTATCTTATAATAAGTTCAGAAAAATGTAAATTTTCAAATAAAAAAATCCATTCTAACAGAATTAGAATGGATTTTTTCACTTATAAATTTGCAACATCTTCTTCTTTTTTACTATTATTTAAAGCACTATGTTTTCGGCTATATAAGAAGTAAACCGCTATACCAATAACCATCCATATCCCAAAACTAATCCATGCTGTCCCCGATAATTGAAGCATTAAGTATAAACAGAAGATCACTGTTAATGCTGGTAAAAATGGTACAAGCGGAGCCTTAAATGCCCTTGGTAAGTCTGGATGTGTTCTTCTCATTACGATTACCGCAACAGCTACGAGTGCAAATGCTGACAATGTCCCCATATTTACAAGATGTGCTAAAACATTTAAATCTATTAATCCTGAAATCAGTGCCGCAATAATTCCCGTTGTCCATGTATTTAAAAATGGCGTTTTAAATTTCGGATGAACTTTAGCAAGACGTTTCGGCAGTAAACCATCTCGGCTCATCGCATAAGAAACACGAACTTGCCCATACATCATAACTAGCATTACTGTTGTAATCCCTGTAATTGCTCCTACTGAAATTACCCCCGCTAAACCATCTTGTCCAATAAATTGAAGTGCAAAAGCAACTGGATCTGATATATTTAGCTGTCCGTATGGAACAATTCCTGTCAAAATAAGCGAAACAACGATATAAAGAACTGTACAAATTAATAACGATGCAATAATACCAATTGGTAAATCACGTTGCGGACGTTTCACTTCTTCTGCCGCTGTTGAAACTGCATCAAATCCTATAAATGCGAAGAATACTGTAGCCGCTCCAGCCATTACACCATCTAAACCAAATGGCATAAAAGGCGTCCAGTTTTCAGGTTTCACATAATTAAAACCAGCAAAGATAAAAATAAGAACAACTGCTATTTTAATAAATACCATAATGTTATTTACTCGTGCACTTTCACGAACACCCCTAGATAAAAGAACTGTCATCACTAAAATAATTAGAACTGCAGGTAGATCAATTATTCCACCCTTACCTGTACCAGGAGCCGAGGAGAGAATAGTCGGAATATGAATTCCAAACCCCTTTAATAAAGATTGAAAATATGCAGACCAACCGTTCGCTACAGCAGATGTAGCAAGTAAATATTCCAGCATTAAGTCCCAGCCAATTAAAAATGCGAATACTTCCCCCATCGTCGCGTATGTATACGTATACACACTGCCCGAGACAGGAACTGAAGAAGCAAATTCAGCATAACAAAATGCAGCAAAGGCACAAGCTAGAGCGGCAATCGCAAATGATAATATAATAGCTGGCCCAGAATGTTTCGCTGCCACAACACCCGTTAGAACAAAAATACCAGTTCCAACAATTGCTCCGATTCCAAGCATAGTTAAATCTAGCGCGCCCAATGTTCTTGCTAACGTTTTTTGCTTACTTTCTTGCATTAACTTTGCAATTGGCTTCTTTTGAAAAATTTGCTTCATCTTTCACTCCTCCAAGTTTTAAATTTTCTGAAAATTTTTAATTCGCTTTTTTATTTTACTCATTACGCTTTTCCTAGTCAATACTTTTGTCGAAACAAGTAGAAATTCTTCTGAATATGCACAATCCTTATTATTCTTTCTATATATCTTTCCATTATTTTTTTGGTATTATTATACATGTCGATTCCGTGAAAAAGGCATGCCCCCTTATTGAGAGCATGCCTTTTTACTTATTTCACAGTATATGAACCTTGTTCAATCCAGCTATACATATACTTTTCATCTTCTGTTTCATGTGCTTGTTTTACAATACGAAGCGGACGGAATGTGTCTATCATAACAGCTAATTCAAGCGTCTCTTTCTTCCCTATACTTGCCTCTGTTTTCCCCGGATGCGGTCCATGGGGAATCCCGCTCGGATGAAGTGTAATAGAACCTTCTTCCACACCTTTGCGACTCATAAAGTTTCCTTCTACATAGTAAAGAACTTCATCACTATTAACATTACTATGATAATATGGTGCCGGAATTGACTCTGGATGATAATCGTATAAACGTGGTACGAAAGAGCAAATAACAAAATTATGTCCTTCAAATGTTTGATGTACTGGCGGTGGCTGATGAATGCGCCCTGTAATTGGTTCAAAATCCTCTACATTAAATACCCACGGATATAAATAGCCATCCCATCCCACAACATCTAACGGGTGGTGTCCTAAAACATGTTTATGCATATAGCCTCTTGATTTTGTCATTACGACAAACTCGCCTTTTTCATCATATGTCTCTAATTTTTCTGGACCACGAAGATCTCTTTCACAAAACGGACTATGCTCTAACAATTGTCCGTATTCATTTCGATAACGACGCGGCGTTGTAATTTGGCTATTCGCCTCTACAACAAGAAACTTAGTCTCTCCTTCATCTGGAATAACACGATAAATCGTTCCAATTGGAATCGTTACATAGTCGCCTTTTCTATAGTGAATCGTTCCAAACATCGTTTCAATTTTCCCTGTTCCATAATGAACAAATAACATTTCGTCGCCATCACCATTACGATAGAAATAATCCATTTTTTCTGTTGGACTCACTACTCCAATTAATAAATCTTCATTTCCAAGTATGAAATTCCGTCCACTTATTGCATCACCACTTTTTTTACTTTCTTTCGTTCGAAAGTGGCGATGAGAAAGAGCAACATCCTCTTCATACTGCAACTGACAAGAATGCGATAATGCAGAATGACCTACTTCTGTCGGCATATAATGATGATACAAAATAGACTGCGTACCAGAAAAACCTTTTGTTCCCATTACCTGTTCACGATAAAGCGATCCATCTTTTTTACGAAATTGTACATGTCGTTTATGAGGTAGTTCTCCCATGTGACGATAAAACATGCCCATCACCCGCTTCCTTTTCTTTTTTGATTGTATTACGTAGTGTACCTAAACCAGTAATCGACAGTTCTACAACATCTCCATCTTGTAGCCACTCTTCTGTACCCAGTTCTAAAATACATCCTGTTCCTACTGTCCCAGAACCAATCACATCTCCTGGATATAACGTAACGTCCTCTGAAGCACGTTCAATCATTTCAGCAAATGTATAGTAAATATCTTGGAAGTTTCCTTTTGATAATAGTTTTCCATTTACATGAGCAGTCATTTCTAAATTATATCGATCACCATTACGATAAACGTCTAATTCCTCTTTCGTAACAAGATGTGCTCCTAAAGAAGTTGCAAAGTCTTTTCCTTTCGCTGGACCGAGACCTACTTTCATTTCTGTTGCTTGTAAGTCTCTCGCACTCCAGTCGTTCATAATGCAATAACCAAAAATATATTCCTCTGCTTGCTCACGAGAAATATTTCGCCCTTCTCTTCCTATTACGCAAGCAATCTCCAACTCATAATCAAGCTTTTTAGACTTTTTCGGACCAATTACAAAATCACTGGAACCAATTACAGCACGATGATTAGTAAAATAAAAAACCGGAATATCATACCATTCAGGCACAACATCTAATCCTCTTCGTCCGCGAGCTGTTTTTACATGTTGTTCAAATGCGTAAAAATCTCGAATACTACTCGGATTAGGAAGAGCAGCTGTCAATTGTACTTCTTCTAAAGCATATATACCCTTATTTGGATTCTTAATATTCCGCACTACTTCTACATACTCATCCGCTTTCTCTAAAAAAGCAATCATAGAAGAAGGGATTTTCCCTTCACTAGCAAGATTCATATCTATTACTTTGTCACCTTCAAGCCATCCAGCCCGTAGTTCTTTTGAAGGAAGACGAAATGTAACAAATTTCATCCTGATTCCTCCTTATAAAAATGAAATTTCCACCAGCAAAGGGACTTTTGCTGGTGGATACAAATCTTATAAGTTTCCGCGACGCTCTTGTTCTCTTTCAATTGATTCGAATAACGCTTTAAAGTTTCCTTCACCAAATCCACGAGAACCTTTACGTTGAATGATTTCAATAAATAAAGTCGGGCGATCTACAATTGGTTTCGTAAAGATTTGTAGTAAGTAACCTTCATCATCACGATCTACTAAAATCTTTAATTCTTTTAACTTATCAATTTCTTCATCGATTTTTCCAACTCGTGCAGTTAACTCATCATAATAAGTATCAGGTGTATCTAAAAACTCCACCCCATTTGCACGAAGCGCTTCAACTGTTTTAACAATATCACTTGTTAATAAAGCAAGATGTTGTACACCAGCTCCATTATAGAATTCTAGATACTCTTGAATTTGTGACTTTCTCTTTCCATCTGCTGGTTCGTTAATAGGAAACTTAATACGACTTCCATTCGTCATAACTTTCGACATTAACGCCGAATACTCTGTACTAATATCGTCATCATCAAAATGAATCATTTGTTTAAAGCCCATAACATTCTCGTAATAACTAACCCACTCTTCCATTTTTTCAACATTACCAACTACATGATCAACAGCAATTAAACCAGACTCTTCAAATGGAATATTAAATTCTACCTTTTGGAATCCTGGCATAAATGCCCCTTTATAATTTTTACGCTCTACAAGCGTATGAATTGTATCACCATACGTACCAATAACTGCTTTTTTCAATGTACCGTCCTCATCTGTTAATTCCTGCGGTGGAGCAATTGCGACGGCACCACGTTTCACTGCTTCTGAGTATGCTTTATCAACATCATCAACAAGTAGTGCCACATCCTTCACGCCATCACCATGAGTCTTTACAAACTCTGCAATACGATTTTCACTACTTAAAGCTCCAGACACAACGAAACGCATATTTTTTTGCACAAGAACATAAGATACCTTTTCACGGTTTCCAGTTTCTAATCCAGAGTAAGCCACAATTTTGAATCCGAACGCTCTCGCAAGATAATAACTCGATTGCTTTGCATTCCCTACGTAAAATTCCAAATGATCTACATCACGTACTGGAAAAAAGTCCTCCATTTGTGCAGCTAGCGTATCCATAGATTTTTGTTTCATAATATCTTCATCCCCCTGTAAATAGATTAAATGGTCCATACTTAAAACCAACCGAAAACGTTTCCAACGTTAATTAATAGAAATTAGTTAGCAAGCTAACAAATTCTGACCTTTAAAATTTTCTATCTTTTCTGTCAAATTCCTCTTTTTTTCTTACATATAAAATTCGACTTTTTTCTCTTTGAAATAAAGCGGGATTTTATTCAGTGGATTTTTGATTATTCGTTGAATCAAGTTTCAACCGCAACGTTTAATTAGCCATGCATGCTGGATAATGAGGTAACTTTAATACTTGAGGGGATATAAGAAGAATATAAAAAAGACTCCAACATATTAACTACTTACTAATACGTTAGAGTCTTTATTTTTTTTGAATGATTGTATTTATATATCTCATACTAATACATTTGCAAGGAATAGAATAAATGATGTTAATATTACCGCTCCACCTAAGGATCCTAATAAATCTATTTTTGTTACTTGAAACACTTGTTCACTGTTCATATCCCTCATTCTCCTTCCTTTTTTGTTTGATTTAAAACTTCTATTATACTAATACACTTGATAAAAATACGATTAATGCTGTTAATACTACCGCTCCACTTGCTGATCCTACGAAGTCACCTTTTGTTACTTGTAATACTTGCTCTTTCATATCTTTCATTCTCCCTTCCTTTTCTTTTGTTACAAAGCTTCTATTATACTAATACGCTTGATAGAAATACGATTAACGCTGTTAATACTACTGCTCCACTTGCTGATCCTACGAAGTCACCTTTTGTTACTTGTAATACTTGCTCTTTCATATCTTTCATTCTCCCTTCCTTTTCTTTTGTTACAAAGCTTCTATTATACTAATATGCTTGATAGAAATACGATTAATGCTGTTAATACTACCGCTCCACTTGCTGATCCTACGAAATCACCTTTTGTTACTTGTAATACTTGCTCTTTCATACCTTTCATTCTCCCTTCCTTTTCTTTTGTTACAAAGCTTCTATTATACTAATACGCTTGATAGAAATACGATTAATGCTGTTAATACTACCGCTCCACTTGCTGATCCTACGAAATCACCTTTTGTTACTTGTAATACTTGCTCTTTCATATCATTTATCCTCCCTTTTTATAAGTTATCTATATGTAATTTCTAAGAAATGTTTATTTCATAGTTTTTATGTTAACGTTACATTAAATTTGATAACGTAACGTTTGTAACATTAATGTAACATAACTATTATTACGTTGCAATATAATTACGTAAAATTTATTACACTTTTTTTACGTTTTTTTATAATAATCCTCAAAAGCCTTTATTTAATGCGTTTTTCACTAAGTTCACGTTTGTAACATTCGTGTAACATTACAGTCATAAAGTGAAATGTAGTCATATTCCTCTCTATTTTTGTTACAAATCGTTTATTTAGTGACACTAAACCTATCTAATCTTTACTTACTTTTAATATGAGATAAAATACCGTCTTTCCAAGATAAGTTTATATGTTTCCTCTATATAACTATGTATAATAAAAACAAAGAGGTGGTCATTTTGAAATTAATCGCATTAGATATGGATGGTACACTACTATCATCTAATCTTGAAATCTCCAAAGAAAACCTACAAGCAATCCAAACTGCACAAGAAGCTGGTCATATTGTAATGATCTGTTCTGGTCGTGCGAAAGAGGATGCTTTAAAGCTATTGGAAGAATATAAAGTATCTCTTCCAGTCGGAGCAAGCAATGGGGCTATTGTTTATGTGGATGGAAAAGTAATTAACTCGCGTTGTATACAAAACGACAAAGTGTACAAACTTGCAAAATTACTAGAATCTGAAGGTTTCCCATATAAGCTATATACGAATAAAGGAGTTTATTCTCCATATACATGGCAAGATCAAGTGATGCAAGCATTCGAAGAAAATAAGCATGCGCTTGATGTTACATTAGAGGAACTTGAACGAATTACAGAAAAGCAAAAGAAATCGAACCTAATTACTGATTTCAAAAAAATAGAAGATGTTGTAAATAACCAAGAACTAGAAATATCTAAATTCTTCATTTTAACGTTTAATGCAGCGCATCGCGCACAACTATTAAGTATATTACAAGAAGATGCTGATATTATGGTTACAGCATCGGCTCCTACTAACTTAGAAATTATGGATAAGAATGGACATAAAGGAAACGGGATACAGCAGATGGCAGCTCATTTTAATATCCCTATTGAAGATACAATTGCTATTGGTGATAATTTTAATGATGTACCGATGTTAGAAGTAGCAGGCTTATCTGTTGCAATGGGCAACGCTGAAGAAGATGTAAAAAAGCTATGTGATGTTGTAACACTAACAAACAATGAACATGGTGTTGCTCACGCAATCGAGCAATTTGTATTGAAACAAACTTAATCTAGTAAATAAAAAAAGGAATCTTTTTTGATTTTAGCGAATAAAAACAACATAAAATAATAGAATTTTAAAAAATAGCCCTCCACCTGACCCTTTTTGGTCAGGTGGAGGGCTATTTTTTTCATGTTTTGACAAGCTGCGGTGAGATAAGCTTGCATTTGGACAGACTTCAGCCCTCGAAACCGGGCATAGCGGTAGCCATGTAGTTCTTTGGCGTCTGCAAAGCTTCGCTCTATAGTGGAACAGCGTACTTTATACAACCTTTTCCCTGTAGCTGTTAGCTTGTTTTTTCTAGCAATATCCTTATATTTCTCCCACACATGATGAGTGATAACTTTTTGTTTTTGTTTCTTTGAAAAGCACACCTCACGTAACGGACAAACAGCGCAGTCTTCTGGATTCGATTTGTATTGACGGTATCCTTCACGATCAGTTGTTACATATTCTAGAATACATCCCATCGGACAAGCGAAAACATTCATTTCTTCTACATATTTAAATTGGCTTTTCGGTACTTCTTTATTCCGTTTTCCAAATCGGCGATACCCCATCACCATAAATATATTCCGTTCTGATAGTTTCTTACAGATATATCCTGTAAAATAGCCAGCATCAAGGGCAACAGCTTCTACTTTGAAGTCGAATTTATCAATCTGAGCTTGGAGGCGTGCTAAATACGGCTCGGAATCTGCCATATTTCCAGCCGTTACATAGGTATCTGTAATAATATTGTACTTCGCATCAGTCGTACGATGATCCAAGAAATGAAAACCATTTGGTTTTCCATCTCTCATTAAAAATCCACTATCTGGATCCGTTGTACTTATACGAGTTTTTTTGGTAGGGGTATCACTTTCCTTTCTAGGTTTTAATTCTTTTTTCCATGTACCTCACGATCTTCGATTACCGCAGCTTCTAGCTCGTCTATATAAAACTTTGCTTTTTCTTTTTTATATTTATGTACAAATTTATTTTTATTGGCATTGGCCTTAATATGTGTAGAATCTGTCATCAGTGCACGTCCTCCTACCATCCGGTGCTCCGTCGCTTGTCTCACAATCTCATCAAAAATTTCTTCGAAAATATTTGTATGAATAAAACGAGTACGACGATTCCAACTGATTGTAGAGTGATCCGGAATAGTATCCGATAGAGAAAACCCTAAAAACCAACGGTAGGCAATATTCGTTTTAATTTCCTTTTCCAATTGACGCTCAGAACGAATACCGTAAAAATATCCAATAAACATCATCTTAAATAAAACAATAGGATGAATGGACGGGCGTCCATTGTTTTCACAGTAATAAGGGCGTAACTTCTCTTCAATAAAATCAAAACTAATTGTCGCTTCAATTGCACGAAGGAAATGATCTTGTGGAACCAACTCTTCTACAGAAACAGATACACGCTCATCACGATGATTTTTTAAAGCACCCATCATAAAAAATCTCTCCTTTTCCTCTTTTTTATCAGTGTTGACACATAAAAAGAGGTTCAGACACAAAAACAGGCTGTGGAGAAGACTTTCTCCACAGCCTGAAAAGGACTCTTTCAATTTGAAAGAGTCCTTTTTTATACGTGATGACAAGCAACAAAATGCTCTGCACCAACATTACGGAATTCTGGTACTATTTTTTTACAAACATCCGTTGCAAATGGGCAACGTGTATGAAAACGACAGCCCGAAGGTGGATTTGCTGGACTTGGAATATCCCCTTCTAGTATAATTCGCTCTCGCTTCACTGTTGGATCTGGTATTGGAACAGCTGATAACAATGCTTTCGTATAAGGATGTAGCGGATTGGTAAATAACTCATCACGCGGTGCTGTCTCCACAATCGTACCTAAATACATAATTCCGATTTTCGTACATAAATGTTCTACTACACTTAAATCATGCGAAATGAATAAATAAGATAATCCCTTTTTCTCTTGTAACTCACTAAATAAATTAATAATTTGTGCTTGGATAGATACATCTAGTGCCGCCACAGGTTCATCAGCTACAATAAATTCCGGATTTAATACCATAGCTCTTGCGATTACGATACGCTGACGTTGTCCACCAGAAAACTCATGGGGATACCGGTCAATATGATAAGGAGCTAACCCACATAACTCCAATACTTCAATTACCTTTTCACGAACATTTTCTTTCGTCGCTAATCCGTGGGCCAACATTGGCTCTCCAAGCGCTTCTCCAATTCTCATTCTCGGATTTAATGAGCTAAATGGATCTTGGAAAACGAGCTGCATATTAGGGCGATGTTTTCTTAATTCATCCTTGGATAAAGAATGAACATCTTTCCCTTTAAACTTCACTTCTCCCTCCGTTTTTTGAACGAGGCGTAAAATTGTTTTTCCTATTGTTGTTTTTCCGCTCCCTGATTCGCCAACGAGACCAAACACTTCACCTTTATTAATAGTAAAACTTACTCCATCAACCGCTTTTACATGCCCAATTGTTCTACTAAATACGCCACCCTTAATTGGAAAATATGTCTTTAGATTTTTTACCTCTAATAATGGTTCACTCATTGTTCCGCACGCTCCTCATATAGCCAGCAAGCTACTTTATGATTTTCATCATTTACATTTAGATTTGGGGCTTCTTTCCCACATATTTCCATACAATACTCACAACGCCCACTAAAGTAGCAAAACTCACCTAAACCAACTAAATTCGGAACTTGCCCTGGAATAGAATATAGTTTATCTATTCGTTTTCCCATTACTGGTTTTGATTTCAATAATCCTTTCGTATAAGGATGTTTTGGATTTTGGAATATCTCTAGTACTGGGGCTTCTTCGATAACTTTCCCGCCATACATAACGACAACATAATCAGCCATTTCCGCTACGACACCTAAGTCATGTGTAATTAATAAAATCGACGTTTTAAATTCTTCTTTCACTTGTCTTAGTAGATCCAATATTTGAGCC
Organism: Bacillus sp. CPT56D-587-MTF; assembly: GCF_058792335.1. Lineage (NCBI taxonomy): Bacteria > Bacillati > Bacillota > Bacilli > Caryophanales > Bacillaceae > Bacillus > Bacillus sp. CPT56D-587-MTF. Next base: position 4,956,690 of record NZ_JBYTEF010000001.1, read on the forward strand.
TGAATAGTAACATCAAGAGCTGTTGTTGGTTCATCCGCAATTAATAACTTAGGATTACAACTAAGTGCAACAGCAATCATAATACGTTGTAACATCCCGCCGCTCAGTTCATGCGGATAAGAATGGACGATTTCATCAGCGCGGGCTATGCCAACTTTACGAATTAACTCAATTGCCTTCTTATATGCTTCATTTTTACTAAGTAATTCATGCTCCCTTAACGTTTCTACAATTTGCTCTCCTACAGTGAAGACGGGGTTTAGCGATGTCATCGGTTCTTGGAAAATCATCGCAATATCATTCCCTCGTAAACTACGAAGCTCTTTCTCTTTCATTCCTAAAAGACTTTTTCCTTCATATAAAATATCTCCACCTACTACACTGCCTGATTCAGCAATAAGTCCCATAATAGATAACGCCGTTACACTTTTTCCGCAACCAGATTCACCTACAACACAAACAGTTTCACCTTCTCGAACAGAAAAACTAACATGATTCACAGCTTTTACTGTCCCTTCTTCTGTCTGAAAGTGTGTTTGTAAATCTTTCAGCTCTACTACCGCTTTACTCATATCTCCTCACCTACCGTCTCATCTTTGGATCTAATGCATCACGAAGTGCATCACCAAGTAAATTAATTGATACAACTGTTATAAAGATTGCAAAACCAGGCGGAATCCATAACCATGGACGCTTTTGGAAATCGATTAATGAGTTAGCTGCGCTAATCATGTTCCCCCATGATGGTGTAGGTGGAACGACTCCAAGACCTAAGTAACTTAGTGCGGATTCTCCCAAAATAGAACCTGCAACACCTAATGTAGATACGACAATTAAAATGGGTAAAACATTAGGTATTAAGTGATATATAATTTTCCGGTAATCTTTTATTCCTAACACATCCGCAGCTTGCATAAATGCTTGCTCCCTAAGTGATAAAATTTGCCCTCTTACAAGGCGTGCAAGCCCTGGCCAACCTACTAAACTTAAAATAATCATAATGACATACAAACGATAATCAGACGGTACTTTCCACTCTGATAAAATCGCACCCATTATAATAAGTAACGGTAATCCTGGCATCGACATTAAAATATCTGCAAGTCGCATAATAATATTGTCCACAATACCACGATAAAAACCTGCAATCGCTCCTAATAAAGCTCCAAGTATAACCGATAAAACCATTGAAGCTAAACCAATGGTTAATGAAATACGTCCCGCTTGCATAAGCCTTGTTAAAATATCTCTTCCTAATTGATCTGTACCAAGCCAATGAGAAAAACTAGGTGGTTTGTTAATGAGCGCAACTTGTATTTTTCCTGATGCATATGGAGAAAAGAACGGACCGATAAAACAAAATAAAAACATAAAAATTAATGCATAAAACCCTACAAGTGCCATCTTATTTTTCTTTATCTTTTTAAAAGCTTGTCGCCATGGTGATGATTCATTTCTTCTCTTTTTTTCTTTTTTTTCTGTAATTACTGTAACAGTCTCCATTTCTTTCCCCCCTTACTTCAACCGAATTCTTGGATCAACAACTGCATATACGATATCTGCTAAAAAGTTTGAAACGATTGTTAAACAAGAAAGAAACATCGTAAATGCCATCAATACTGTATAGTCACGGAAATTTAATGCTTCTAATTGAATATTACCAATCCCTGGCCAGTTAAAAATTTGTTCAATAATAATTGCCCCAGAAAACAATCCAGGTAATTCAAATGCTAATAACGTAATTGCCGGTAAAATTGCATTTTTTAATGCATGCTTATAAATAACCGTCTTCTCCTTCAAACCTTTCGCTCTTGCTGTTCGTATGTAATCTTGTCTTACAACCTCTAACATACTTGTTCTAAAATAACGAGTTAGCGAGCCGACCCCAAGAAGTGTCAAAATAAATACTGGTAAAATCATATGTTTTGCAACTTCTATCACGTAAGCAACTCCTGTTGAATTACTGCCAACATCAATCATTCCACCTATCGGTAATAACTTAAAGTCAACCGCAAACACCTTAATTAAAAACAAACCGATAAAGAATGAAGGGAATGACATTGCTGCAAAAACACCGATTGTTACAAGTTTATCGAATAAAGAATGTTGCTTCGTCGCCGAGAATACACCGATAATAAGTGCAATTAGCCAAATAAAGAACAATGCAATAATTGCTACACTAAAAGAATTCCAAATAAATTTATTTAATAATGACGTTACAGGCTCTTGATATTGAAGCGAGAAGCCAAAGTCCCCTTGCAATGCATTACCTAACCAATGAAAATAACGCTCAACAATTGGTTTGTTCAACCCATATAACTCCCTCAGTTCAGCTGCTCTTTCCGGTGTAATTTTCGGGTTTGAATCAATATAATCCCCAGGAAGAAGTGCGAACAGGACGAAGATAATAATTGATGTACCAAGCAGTGTAGGAATCATTTGTAACAACCTACGAACAATATATGTTTTCACCCTTTTTCTCTCCAATCTTATGCTTAAAATAGAAGAACATTTTTTCAAAGCGGCACATTACTAACCGAATGAAAAAATGTCTTCTACTTATACATTCTTATCGTTATTTTTCAAATGATAATACTGGTAAGTTTGCACTAATACTGTTGTACTTTTCAGGATCAATTCCTTTTATATTCCCGTTATAACCAGTAATTGTTCTACGGTAGTTTAATAGAATTACTGGTGGATCATCACTTAATTCTTTATACAATTCTTTATAAATAGGTTTACGCTTTTCGATATCTACAGTTTCAATACCTTTTTGAATTAGCTCATCTACTTTTGCATTCTTATAACCAAGACTAGTTTCATTTGCAGTAGACAAATATTCACCAGCTGTTTCACTCGGATCACTTGTAATCGGTGTCGAAACAGAAGCTAAATCATAATCCCCTTTGTTTACCTTAGAAAGCATCGTATTAAAGTCCATAAATTCAGGATTAAACTCTACACCTATTTCTTTATAATTCTCTTTCGCAATCGGAATTAATAAATCACTATCTTTAGCCGAACTTGGACCGAAATAAGAAAGTTTTAATTTTTGACCATCTTTTTCACGAATTCCATCCGAACCAACTTTCCACCCTGCTTCATCTAATAATTTTTTCGCTTTTTCTTTATCGTATTCGTATTTATTAACTCCTTCTTCCGTATAAGCCCAAGAAGTTGGATGAATTGGTACATTGGCTACTGTACCGTATCCTTTTAACGCTGTATCAACATATTTTTTGCGGTCTAATCCGTAAATAAGTGCTTGGCGAACCTTTTTATCCTTTAAATAAGGCTTATTATTATTCATATAAATATAACTAAATGACGGTGCTGTTTCGATTTGGATATTGGCGAATTCTAAAGCCTTAGCCTGTTCAAGAACCTCATCACCAGTACCTAAGCCAGTATGGTCAACTTCTCCTGTTTGGAATAACTGAAGCTTCGTATCACCAGAAGTAATTTTATAAATGAAGTTTTGAATTTTTGGTTTACCCGCATAATAATTTTCGTTTGCTACAAAACGAACTTCTTGACCTGGAATATACTTTTCAAATTTATATGGACCCGCAGCTAATGGCTTTCCATATAAATCTTTTAAGTAATCTAAGCTTGTATTTTGCTTATAATCTTTTCCATAATAAGCTTTTGATAGTACTGTACCTCCTAAAACAAATATAGCTTGTGAATTCACTTTTTCAGTTGTAATTTTAATTGTTTGTGGATCAACAACTTGAATACCTTCAATTGAAGTTGCTTTTCCTTCCTTATATTCTTTACCACCTTTAACCGCATATTGAGAGATATCTACTTCACCTTCATATGCCTTATCATGTAAAAGCGTCAATGTGAAAGCTACATCATCCGCCGTTAATGGCGATCCATCACTAAATTTCAAATCTTTACGTAAATGGAATGTATATGTTAACTGATCAGAAGAAACGTCCCACTTCTCAGCTAATTCTGGAATTGGTTTCCCTTGTTTATCGGTTGATACAAGAGATGCAAAAATAACTGAAGTTACGTTTCCATCCCAACCATTTTGTTGGAAGTATGGCAAAAATACGCCGCCTGGCTTACTAATACCAACTACTAACGTATCTTTTCTATTCTTCGCTTTGTCTGGCACTTTCGTTTTATCTGTCGCAGCGATCTTTTCAATTTTCACATTTTTTAAATCCTGCTGTTTAACCGGCTCTGTAGAAGCCGTATCCTCCTGTCCCCCACAAGCAGATAACACAAGCGAACTACTAAGTAATACTGAAAATACACCAGCCCATTTTTTTGTCTTTTTCTTCATTGTCCCCACCCTAACTGTTTAATAGTTATACCCTTTGAACTTATTAGCTTATGTATGCCTCCCACAGCATATTTATAGCCAATCGGAAAAGTCGGTTTTAATCGTAAAAAAATAGATGTTTTTGAGGGGTAACAATCTTATTCCGACCTTTCCGGTAGACTTTATGGTTATTAGCTTATATCGTTCATTATGTTTTGTCAATTCTTTCTAAATAAATATTTTTAGAATTTTTCCAAAATTATCACTCTACATTTATACTTTAAGAAAACTCAGCTATAATTCATATTAAAAAACTTAAAAATCTACTTCTATTCCTTCAACATGAAACATAGAATACTAATAACCAATTACCAAAAAGGGGGCGAAAATATGGACAACCTATTCCAATACGTCCTGCACTACGTATTATTAACAATTATGATAGTCGGAGCGCTATTACTATTCCCGTTCTTCCCAAAGTTCGTCCTCTTTTTAGCTTTTTTTATCATGCTCGGGATCGCTATTATAATTTCAACGATAGAAGATGCCACGCAAAAAGAGAGCAGGGTTCAGCGCGTAAAGCTGTAACTTTGCTCTCTTTTCGTTTTCATTCAATAGTCTCTTTTATACATATTTATCCCGCTATTTGCCGGGCAGTAAGAACCCCACCTCAAAATTCAGCGAAAGCAAAAGAAGTTAGGTCGGAGTCGGGCTGCCCGTAAAAGCCCTCACTTTATCTCTCAGGAAATAATTAGCCTTTGTTTTTGTAATTACTCCTATCGAAAAGCCACTAATGACATTTCTTTTTCACCTTATCATTTTCATATGTTTCACAAACTATGCAAATTGAGGAACACGGATTTATCTAAGTTACTGTTTCACGTGAAACACATCTCTTCATTTAATCTTTAAAGCAAAATATCATTATGAAAAAGCCACTTCCTCCAACAAAACTGAAAGGAAGTGGCTTTCTACTCTTTACTCCACAATATTCTCTAACTCACTATATAACTTCGCTCGTAACAACTCTTTCTTCGTTTTTTCCTCATATAATTTTTCAAGTCTTTCAACATCAGCTACATGTTCCATTTCACATTCTATTGCATATATATCTTCTTCTATATGCATTAACTCATTTTCAATCTCTTCAAGATTCCTAGCTTCTTTCTCTTTTACAGGAACCGTTTCAACACTTTTTCTCCCTTGGCGTTTCTGCTTTATTACTTGCTTCTCAAGCTTTTCCTCCCACTTTTGACGAGCCCATGCATAGTTTCCTGCAAACTCAAATAATTTACATTCATCAATCCAGTACGTCTTTTCAAATAACTTATTTAAAAAATAACGATCATGTGAAACAGCTAGGATTGTTCCATTATATTGCTCAAGGGCTTCCTCTAAAACTTCCCTTGATTCAATATCAAGATGGTTTGTCGGCTCATCTAGAATTAGAAAATTGATGTCTTGATACATAAGTTGCGCAAGTCTTAACCTCATTTTTTCTCCACCGCTCAGTTGCGTTACTTTCTTAAATACTGCTGGACCATAAAATAAAAACTTAGCCAATATATGTCTTGCTTCTCCTTCTGTTACAGCTACATACTCTCTAAACGCTTCCAATACATTACTCTTCACATTTCCATACGTATGCTGTGATAAATAACCAATTTTGACACTACTACCAATTCGAATTTCACCAACGTCTGGATTTATTTCTTCTAATAGTAGTTTTAATAATGTAGTCTTTCCTGTACCATTACGACCAATGATAGCCGCACGCTCTTGAAAACGAACATGTAAATTCGCTTGTTCAAATAAAGGTCGTCCAGCAAAACCTTTACTCACTTCTTTCATTACAACAACATCTTTCCCGCTTCTCTCTTGCCCTTCAAACTGAAGACCCATCTGTTTTCGTTCTAAAATTGGCCTCTTTAATTTCTCTATACGTTCTAACGCACGTTCCATATTTCTCGCTCTTTTATGCAATCCTTCATTCGGAGGGTTCGCTTGATTTGCCCATTCACGTAGACGCTTAATTGCTTCTTTCATTTTCTTTATTTTCTTTTGTTGCTCCTGATAAGCTTGAAACTCTTGAAGTAATCTTTCTTCCTTCTCCTCAACGAACTGAGAATAATTCGTATGGTACACGTGTATCTCTCCATCTTCCAAATCAAAAATTTTCGTTACAACTTCATCAAGGAAATAGCGATCATGTGAAATAACTATAACTGTTCCAGTGTATTCTTTTAAAAATTGCTCTAACCATTCAACTGCAAATAAATCTAAATGATTTGTTGGTTCATCTAATAGAAGTAAATCTGGTTTCTGCAATAGCATATATGCAAGGCTTACTTTCGTCTGTTCTCCTCCACTTAATTCCGTAAATACTCTTGAAAATAAGTCTGTCACTTGTAAGCCATTTGCTACCTTCATTATATTTGCCTCGATTTCATAACCACCGAGAAATGCAAATTTTTCTTGAATGACTCCGTACCTCTCCATTAGCTTTTCCAAAGCAGATTGTTCCTGTTCCACCGCCATATTTTTTTCTAAAGCATGCATTTCTTTTTCTAATTCCTTTTCTACTTTAAAAGCAGAACTCAATACATCATATACAGTCATAACCTCATCAAACTTCGGAATTTGTGCGACATGACCAATACGTGTACCTTTCTTCATATGAATGGCTCCTGCATCCAAACTCTCCATTCCAGTTAGAAGTCCAAAGATTGTTGTCTTCCCACTACCGTTACGACCAACTAACCCAACACGTTCACCATTCTTTATTTCAAGCGATATATTTTCAAATATGATGTTTCCACCAAAAGATTTCATTACATTATTTACACTACAAATAGTCATTTTCCGTACTCCTTTCAATATAAAAAACCATGAGAAAGAAACATTCCCCATGGTTTTCGGCATAGAAAAAGGAAGCCAAATAGCGCCCTTTTCACACGTTTATTAAAAATGGGTGAAGAGATTTCTATCGTTCAATAGTCACTATGCAATTGTTAAAAAAGGGCATACGTATCCCGTTAACAACTACATCATGAAAAATCGCACGACAAAAATAAATAAAATCTAAAAATTTGGCACGCGCAGCTAAAGAACGTTTCATCTCATTCACCCCTTTCGTACGGAATTTAATACTTACTTCTTTATTATACTTTCCAATTTCATGTTTGAATAGTCATTTTTCTGAAAATAATGAAGATAGACTAAACATTTCAATAAGTGACATCAAATCTTACAAAACTGTTATGTTCACGTAATGGAAAGCGATAGTACGAAAAGATGCCTCCCTATACAATAAAGATGTAAACAAGCGAGACAAACAAAAGGAGGAAACAAACATGATGAAAGAAATCGTAAAAGCAATCTTTGAGGTATTAGTGAACGGACAAGCAGTTGTAAAAGAACTAAATGAACTATAAAAAGGAGTGAAGAAATATGATGAACATGGTGAAAATGATTTTACACGCTTTAGTCGATGCAAAAGCAGTTAGCCAAGAATTAAACCAACAATAAAAAGGGGTATATGAATATGAAGAAAGCCATTATTATCATTGCAAGCACAGCAATTACCTTATACACAATAAAAAAGAGAAAAAAGAAAAATAATGAAAATGTTCTATATTATCCATACACACTATTAGAGAAAAAATAAAAGACAAGGTACCCTATCGTAATGAGGATATCTTGTCTTTTATTTTTCCCCCTATTCCTTTAGAGGATTTCCTTCTCCTTTTCCCGAATGTATTAAGCGGGATTTTTACACATATTTTAAAGGGGCATATATACAAATGGATACACAACAACTATATTTTTTAAACGATATCGGTAAACAAAAACCAGAAAGTATTCGGAATAGAAGCGCTGCATGTCCATTTTGCGATAAAGAACAATTAACGGATATTTTAGCAACTGATGGTTCTATTATTTGGTTAAAAAATAAATTTCCTACATTACAAGATACATTTCAAACAGTGTTAATCGAAACCAATAATTGCGAAGATCATATCGCAACATATACAGAAGAACATATGAGAAAATTAATGCAATTTTCTATTCAACATTGGTTACACTTACAGAAGAACGAAGAGTTCGCATCTGTGATTTTATATAAAAATCACGGTCCATTTTCAGGTGGAAGTTTGCATCATGCACACATGCAAATTATCGGAATGAAATATGTAGATTATCTTGAAAATATTAAAGAGGAAAATTTCCAAGGAGTAATTGTTCAAAAAAATGAACGCATTGAGCTTAATATTTCAGAGCGTCCCATTATTGGCTTCACTGAATTCAATATAATCATTGATAATATTTCATATATAGATGAAATGGCAAATTACATTCAGCAAACTGTACGTTACATACTGATAGATTTTCATAAAGGATGCAGTAGTTATAACTTATTCTTCTATTACTTAAATGGAAAAATTATTTGTAAAGTTGTTCCTAGGTTTGTCGTTTCACCGCTGTATGTAGGATATAAAATACCGCAAGTTTCTACAAAACTAGAAGACGTAAAAATACAACTAGCGGAGTATTTCACAAAATGACACGATTATCAAAAAAAATAGAGTAGGTATCAAAACCTACTCTTTTATTACACCTTTATTTCGATAGTACACATCTTCTAATCCGATGTTATACTTCATGTTATTATCCGTCCACTCTGGCCCTAAATTCCCTGGCCATCCAGATGTATTCGCTATATATTTCAGTAATGCAAAATCAGTCAAACCTTTTTGCACCCCACGCTTATATCCTTTCATTAAATGCGGCATTGCAATTTGCGCATTTGTACGTGGATCTTTCAGCTCATCATCAGTTAAATGCTCTGGTGCAAGCCCGCCGCCGCGGTGTAGTTGAAACAATCCGAATGAAGTTCCATTATCTCCAACACTTCTTGGATTTAATCGACTTTCATGCTCGGCAATTGCAAGAGGTATCCATTCTGGAAGATTTACTTTCTTCGCTTCCTCTATAATGATTTGTTTCATCTGTTTTGCTTCTTCTGAATCAACATAGCTTGTTCCATTCACTAGCTTATCCATTCCTTCAGACTTTCCTTGGAAATATAAATATACTCCAAGAACAACTAAAAATCCTACAAAGAATTTCTTCACTACCTCTACCTCTTTCTCCGCTGAAATTTGTCCCCTTTCAGCCTTCCCTTTACAATTACCTACATTCTATTACTCTTTTATCATAGCAAATAACTATACATATTATCATCATGCTTTAGACCGATTTTGTGAAAAAACAGCTGGTAAATACGTGCAAAAATGTAACTTTCATAGACTATAACGCATTTATTGTATATAATTGTAAACTGAACTCTATATATAGAATAGGAGCATACAAAATGAAAAAATGCCTAACACTCTTGTTCAGCATTTTACTACTCATCCCTACCTACACCTCTGCACAAACATCATCAAAACCAAAAGTACTTGTTTTGTATAGTACACAAGACGATAAATTTTCAAATAATGTTCAAATCCTTAATACTCAATTAGGACATTTTACAAATGATATAACCGTAAAAAACTTAAAAGAAGCAACTTCAATTAATAACGTATCCTCCTATACACATATTGTTTATATCGGTGAAACAAAAGAAGTGTTTTCCGATGAAACGAAACAATTTCTAGAAAACTTCTCCGGCCCTGTATTAGTATTAGGACAAAATGTTGAACAATTATCTAAGCGTTTTTCTTTCATTACATTGAATAGTGATGATATACGAGTTAATAAAATTGAATATCCAGACAAGAAGCTAAAAAATACTTTAGAAGCGGAACGATTAATTCAATCATTTGATACGAATGGAACTGTGCTTGCTAGCGCCTTAAGCTCAAATAACACTAACCCACTAATCGTTCAGCATGAAACACCTTATTACGTTGCAACGCCAAATCTCTTTGACTGGATGTCTCATTACATCGGTGAAATGTTATTTTCTTACTTCGGAAAAGAGCCAACGACAAATAAAGTAGAAGCTTATTTACGTCTTGAGGACGTTCACCCCGCAGCAGATATAAATCAATTGAAAGAAATTGCTGAATTACTAAAAGAGAAAAAGATGCCTTACATGATTACGGTCATCCCTGTATATAAAGATCCAAATACGGGAAAGACAATACATCTAAAAGATAAACCCGAACTAGTCGATCTTTTACGCTCTATGCAAAATGATGGGGCAGCAATTATTATGCATGGTTATACTCACCAATTTTATGACAGTGAAACCGGTGAAGGGTTTGAATTTTGGGACGTAAAGACAGATCAACCAATTCGCCAACCGAAACATGAAAAACCGAAGACAAAAGATGACTTTCCAAATATAGAGGCATATAACCAATATGTAAAAAAAGGGGAAGAGTTTGAGGAAAAATATACGAAAGATCATATCGAAAAAGGAATTCAAGAACTTGTAGCTGCTAAACTATATCCTGTTGCCTTTGAAGCACCTCATTACACGATGTCTCAAAAAGGATATGAAATATTATCAAGATACTTTTCAACTTATGTAGGACAACTACAGTTAAATGATACAACTTGGAAATCCATGCACTCACCATATTATACAAGTACTCCGTCATTTTTACATGGAATGAAACTATTGCCTGAAACAGTCGGATTTATTGAAGAAAATAAACCACAAACTATTGCTAAAATGAAAGAACGTGCTCTATCTGTTTCTAAATTATCCGATGGAGTTATTGGAGCATTCTATCATCCTTACTTAGGTGTGAAACCATTAAAAGAAGTGTTAAAGGACCTAGAAAGTATTCCAAATATAGAATGGATTGATTTACAAAAGGAAAAGAATGAAGTAAAAATGAAAGATATTCATATTACGACGAATAAAGAAGGCATTCACGTTGAAAAACCAACCAGTGCGAATGACATAATTGATTATATAAAGCAATATGGCATCTTCCTTATACTAGGGTTCGTTATCATTGTCTTTCTTTTATTATTAAAACGTGCGAAAAAATTAGAATCCTAATACAAAACCACCGAGCGGACCGCTTGGTGGTTTTTTGTCCTATATCAAACCGTGGCATTTTATTAAATAAATTCAACTTTTACTTCTTCCGTTACATGATTAAAACTATAATTCTCCTATCCTTTCAAATAAAATCGACTTGTATTTTCATATATTGTTTCTGCGACCTTATCAATGGATATGTTTTTTATAGAACTAATTTCCTTTAATACCTCTCGAATCATTCTTGGGTGCGTTATAACATCTTCTTGAAATTCCCACGGACCATCTGTTTCTACCATCATATATTCAAGCGGATAATACGAAACGATTTTTCTAATCTTCTCCTTATGTAAAACATCCGGTGTAATCGAAATATAATAACCATTTCTCATCATCCGTTTCATTGTTTCATCGCTTCCTTTAAACCAATGGAAGTGTGCACGTGAAACTTTATATTTCTCTAGCAAATCACATACAATGTCAGCATCTTCATAAACTGCGTGTAATACAATCGGCAAATTATACTTACTAGCTAGTTCTATAAATTTTTTCAATACAGCTATGTATGGATCTACAGCAATTCTTTCATCTTCTTTCCTCAAATAATAGGGCAAACCTACTTCACCAATCGCAACAATTTTCTCTGCGTTCTGTTCAATAAGTTGATAAATCTGTTCACACTCTTCTTTATGAATCTGTTGCTCTGGATGAAACCCTATCGCTGGATATATAAAGGGATACTTCTTCGCTAAAGATAACGTTTCCTTACAAGATTGATAATTCATAGATACCGCAATAAGCCCCTTTATTTCCTTACTATTTTCCACCTCTTTTAGTAATCTGCTCTTCTCTTCATCCTTATATTGATCAACATGTATATGACTATCAATCCATTTCATCTTTATGCCCCCATAAAAAAAAACAAGAAAGGACTTCCTTTCTTGTTTTAGCATCTATATTATTTAACAATTAAGTTTGTTATGATATCAAATAATCCAATACACACTACGGCAACAGTAAAGTAGCTACAGAAATCTTTAATTGGTAACTTCACTACTTCTTCTTTACGCATCCCATTCTTCTCCCTTCTTACTAGATCCCTAATTATTTTTCTATCTGTATCTATTATGCAAAAAATATGACAAATTTACTATCGAATTAACTTACGTAAACCTTACAATGTTGTAAGGTTTAAAAAAGGATCCCCATCTTTATTCAGATGAGGATTATTAAAAATTAGTTGGTTTTTCATTCTTCATTACAAACAGAAAGTAATACATTGAGACTTTCTAGTTACACTATATGAAAATTACTATCTTTTAACTATCGAATTACATTACAGAAGGCTTACATGTTTGTAAGTTATGTGTAATGTAATTCGATAGTTCCCCTTACTTATATTGTAACTACTCAGCTTCTTCAAATAAAAAAACAGGCCAAATACATGTTTCCGATTCGAAAACATGAAAAGAAAATACTCCAATCAGAGAAAGAATCTATGCCAAATAGAGAAATTCTCTTATGAAGTCGTGTTATTCCAAGGAACCGTTCTAGTTTCTATGACTTGGTTTATCGCTTGTAAGACCGATTGTTTTTGTTTTTTCATGGTACTCATAAAGCTTCGTATCTGACAAAAAGATTCTGCGCCTTTCTTACTTCGGAAAGTCCCAGACACTTTCTGTTTTACTTTCGTCATCCGAATATCCCGTTCTGCTTGATTGTTATCAAATGGAATGGCTGGATGTTCTAAAAACGCTAGAATTCTGTCAGAATACTTGACGAAGCGATTCCATAAATTTTGAGAAGGCGTCTGCTTTCCTTTCTTCTTTTGTTTCGTGGAAAGAATCTGTTGTTCTTTCAATATGGATTGATACATAATAAACAGATTCTTTTGCGTCGCTTTTGGCATGGTACCTTCGGATTGCTTTTTCATCGTCAACGCTTGCGTTAGAAATTTCTGCATCTGTTGTGCCCATTGTTCTCCAGTACTATCTATAATTCCTTGTAAATCTCGTAAGAGATGGGCATTACATAAAACGTGACGACAATCTGTATACGCATCATACGATTTCCAACCATCATGCATCGCAATTCCAGAAAAAGATGGCAAGATTTCTCCAGCATCCATTGCTTCTTTTCCACGTTTTTGATGAATATGTTGCAATGTCACCTCCGGTGTACTGGCAGTATGTAACCATTGTGTTTTGTTTTCTACACGCATACCAGTTTCATCAAAATGGACAACAGGAGACTGCAGAATCTTTTCCTTTACTTCTTTTATGAATGGCTGCAATTGAGAAGCGAAAGCCTGTGTATGATTTACCAGGGTTCCTTCGCTTATAGAATGTCCAAAACAATCCTGAAAGAATTCTTTTGTTCGCTTCAAAGAAATGCATTGATAATGCGTTAAATAGGGAATCAGTCTTTTTATATTTGGACCATATTGAACAGGACGAGATACTGTCGAAGGAAATTGGGCTTCTTGGATAGAATGGCAATGTGGGCATTCTTTCTGTTCTACTTTATGTTCTGTCACTTCGATCTGAATAGGTGGTAAGTCATACACTTGGCGAATGCGATACCCTTTTACAGGCTCGTGGTTCAAGGAAGTATGACAACAAGTACAATATGTAGGAGAATGTGTAATCGTATGATCTGGAGTCGCTGTCAAACCAAGAGTATGTCCCTTGTGGCCCAACTGGCCACCCGTTTGACGATGAGACGGTTTGCGCAAACTTTTTGTAACGGGCTTACCCAAACCATCTGTAGAAGGTGGCTTATGACTATTTTTGGAGTTTTTTTTTGAAGCATTTTCTAGTTCTTGTATACGTTTTTCTAACTTAGAAAATGTTTCTTCAAATAAAGAAATAACAGCTTCAGGTCCTTTTTTATATGTATCTAAAATAATTTTTCGATCGACCATAAGATTCACCTCCCCTGTTTGATATACTCAGTATTTACAAATGGGAGGCATATGAAACTAGTAAAATTTAAAAAAGACACCGAAAGGTGGCTGAGTAGTTACCTTATATTTCGTACAATAAAGTTAGAAAGTAAGCCAAATAAGAAGAACACTCACATAACCAAATTACATTGCTAGTAGCTACTCTTCTTATACCTTTCACCCATGCTACTACAATGTACCCCCTTCCCCTTTATATAATAAAAAAGCCTTAGTCTATATGGACTAAGGCTTTTTTGTTAATCTCAAAAATACCCTTACCCAGTATTTTTATTTTCGACAAAAAATAGCCGGGGGTATATTTCACTATCTCATCGTTAAAAGTTTGCTCTTCGCATTTATAGGAATATTTGCAACCTCAATCTCTTCAATCGATTCACCGTAACGTCCTTTTGCAAAAACCTTTAATGCTTCATCTCTCTTTAACATATGCTTAACCGTTTTCTTTATTTTCTGCTCTCTACCACGTTCATCGAATGCAATAAATTCATATTCATACCACTCATCACCAATATACTGACCAATTGTATTCACAACCGTATAGTATTCTTTCGTCTTATAAAATGGATTATATTTATCGATAACTGGTCCAAGTTTCGTAGGCAGTAACATTACTACTATCACTATCATCGCTATTATAGTAGTGATCATTTTTTTCTTCATAATAAACATTCCTCCTCTGCAGGATATATATACATCCATTTTAAAAAGGTGGAATAAAATCTACTATTGAATCTCATTACATTACACTTACATTTTTGTAAGAATTAAAAAAGGTGAACGAATTTGCTCGTTCACCTTTTAGCTTGCTTTAAAGCCACCGCCAAGTACATCACGTACATCATGTATAACAACGAAAGCATCTTCATCTACCCGGCTAATAACTTGTTTTAACTTAACAAGCTCTTGTTTATTAATAACAACATATAAAACTTCTTTATTTTTACCAGTATATCCGCCGCGCCCTTCTAATACAGTAACACCGCGTGTCATATTTTTCGTAATAGCTTCACGAATTAAATCTGGTTGATTCGAAATAATTGTAACAGCCGTTTTTGTGTCCATTCCTTCTACAATGAAATCAATCACCTTCGCTCCAATGAACACAGCCACAAGTGTATACATCGCCTTTTCTTGCCCTATTATAAATACAGAACCAGCAATTACAACAATATCAATAATTAGTACGCCTTTACCTACACTCCAACCTAAATATTGATTTGCTAACTGAGCTAAGATTGCTGATCCTCCCGATGTACCTCCGGCTTTGAACATACAACCTAATCCAATTCCCACAAATAAACCAGCAAATAAAGCTGCTAATAATGTATCACTATTTACATGATACTCAATATGTTCTGTAACGTATAAAAACAAAGATGTTTCTACAATCCCTAAAATTGTATAAATCATTGTTTTCTTATCAAAAAATTTATAACCAACAGCTAGTAAAATTGCATTTATAGCAAAGTTCACAATTCCTGGTGACCAATCAAATAAGTAGTACGTAACAACCGTTAAACCAATAATTCCACCTTCCGATAAACGGTTTGGAATTGCAAAGTAATTAATACCAATTGCGAATAATAATGAACCAATTGTAATTAGTGTTATTTCCTTTATACGTTGATTAACCATAGTTCATACCCTCCCCCCATTTGACATTGTATCACTATCTCCTAGAGGTTTAGAAGTGGTTTTTATTCCGCATTTTCCCTCTTAAAAATTGAAATATTATGTTTAAACAGAGGGTTGATTAATTATTCATATTTGCTCTAACTGCACGGACAAATCGCTCCACATTCCCTTTCTGAATATACTTAGCGCGAATGGTTTCATGACTACAAGTAAATTCAAAATACGGATGAAAATCTATGCTATCTATATACAAATATGAATACTCTTTAAATGTTGAAGAATAGTACGGAAATTTCCCGTAAAAAAGGAGACGTCTAGTAGTGGCAACAAAAACCCCATGTTGATACGATAATATAAAATTATCCTTCTCAAATATCCCTACCACAAAAGCCAGAATCTTTTCATCATCATCTACATACTTTTTCATACTCGATAAAAGTTCATTCATGCATATTCCTCCAAATTCTATTCACTGCATTAACACTTGAAAAGAATCCATGGATTATTACAGACCGGTTTAACTCCTTTATAAAGTATGAAACGCGTTTCCTGTCAAAGATATTTCAAAAAAATAATCCGTTATGCGATTATACACATAACGGATTACGATTAAACTGTAGAGCGTTCCACAAGTTCGTATGGAATTTCCAGCTTTTCTTGTTCAGAACTCTCTTCATTCACTTTTCTATGCAACATTTCAAAAGCAGTTTTCCCTATCTCCTTTAAATTTTGATCAATAGTTGTCAATTGTAACACTTGCGAGATAGGTTGATTATCAAAGCCAATAATCGCTAAATCCTCAGGAACTTGAATCCCTAATTTTTCAACCTCTGTCATAACCCCAATCGCAACTTCATCACCTGCTACTATTAATGCTTCAGGAAGATCCTGCATCTCTTTTAACTTATGAGCCACTTTTACACCATCTTCTAGTGTAAAACATTCTGTAAAAATCCATTCTTCATTAACCTCTTCGTCTATAGATTGCAATTGCTGTTTATAAACATCAAAACGCTTTTGACTACTCGGCCCTAATTTTCTTCCCGTACAATAACCAATTTTTTTATAACCTTTCTCAATCAAATAATCCATTCCTAATTGAAAGGCCGCTGAATGATTCGTATATACACTTGAGATGTTTGAAATATCATTGTCTTCACAAGCAATTATTGCGCCGTAAGAAGCATACGGTTCTATCGTTTCCCAATCATTTGCACGTGAACAAATAATAAGACCATCCAATTGTTTTGTTTTTAACATATGTAAACTTTTCATTTCTTCTTTTTTATTATAATTCGTTTGGCAAAGTAGCACCCTGTAATTATGCGCTAACGCAGTCTCCATCATTCCGCTCACCATCGCATCAAAACACGGATGATTAATATACGGTAAAATCACACCAACAATATTCGTTTTTCCTTTTGATAAATGAACAGCATTTGCGTTTTGCGAGTAATTCAATTTCTCAACTATCTCTATAACCGCTTTTCTTTTTTCTTCACTTACATATGGGTGATCATTCAACACTCTCGAAACAGTCGTAACTGAAACTCCCGCCATCTTTGCAATATCTTTAATATTAGCCATACACTCACCTCTACCTTTAACTTAATGAATCTCATGAACATATGTCAAACCTTCTTATCATTACACCTTCATTCTTTTCTCTTACAAAAGTGTAATTTTTCTGTAAGCTAATTCGATAGTGACTTTCCGCAACATTTCATACAATTAAGTCAGAAACAAGGTAACAACTATTCGAAAAGGAGCGGATTAATATGATGAACAAAATAAAAACGAACAATTTCTTACATACAATGGGCATGGTATTTTCCGCTCTTATCGACGCAAAAGCTGTTGCTTCTACATTAAACAAGTAAGGAGAATGTATTATGAATAACATCACTTTTAACAAATTAGATTTTTTAGGACTAGCTAGTGGCTCGATTCTTCTTACTGCTTTTATTTACGCCGCTACGCTTGTATAACTTTGTGTCCCCTTTCCCCTTTCCCCTTTATTATAAATAGTAATAGAAAAGACGACCGTCTATGCCCGGTCGTCTTTTCTTATTTTTGATTTGATTGCAAAGCTTCTTTTAACTCCTCAAACTTCTCATTTAATTGATCCGTCATCATTTTCATAGCGGTTTTTCGATCTATTTGTTCTCCAGCCTCAATTTGAATTGGATCTCCAAAAATCAATTGTGCCTTTTTCCCCTTTATTAATTCTTTTACACTTGATGGACCAACATAAGCTGCTGGTACTAACGGAACATTGGAACGCATCGCAATTGTCACAGCACCCGCTTTTAATGAAACATCTTCCGCTGATCTTGTTCCACTCGGAAAAATCCCTACTACCTTTCCTTCTTTTAATAAACGTGATGGAATTTTAAGTGTACTTGGTCCTGGATTCGCACGATCTACAGGGAATGCATTTACATTTTTAAAGAACCAATTTTTGAATTTCCCTTCAAATAATTCTTTTTTGGCCATGTAATGAATTTGAGTTGGATACATCCCTGTAGCTAACATTAATACATCCATAAAACTTGTATGTGTACATGCAACAACATAGGGTCCACCTTCTGGTAGCTTTTCTCTTCCTTGTACTTCTACTTTCCCAGCTGTTTTAAATATATATTTCAACAAAAATGTAATTGGTTTATACATTTATTTCGTTCCTTTCTAAACATCCGAAGTATAATCATATTCTTATAATAATTATAACACTAAGTTTTAGGAGTTGGTAATAAAATTAAGGATGAATTGTTAAATTTCAATTCTTACAAAAGTGTAATTTTCTTGTAAGCTAATTCGATAGTTACTTCTTACTATATTTCATACAATTAAGTCAGAAACAGGGCAACAATTATTCGAAAAGGAGTGGATCAATATGATGAACAAAATGAAAACGAACAATTTCTTAAATACAATGGGCATGGTATTATCGGCTCTTTTCGATGCAAAAGCTGTTGCTTCTGCATTAAACAAGTAAGGAGAATGTATTATGAATAACATTACTTTTAACAAATTAGATTTTTTAGGATTAGCTAGCGGCTCTCTTCTTCTTACTGCTTTCATTTACGCTGCTACGCTTGTATAACTTTGTGTCCCCTTTCCCCTTTATATAGAAAAAGACGACCGTCTATGCCCGGTCGTCTTTTTAATTTTTTCTTTCTTTCAATTCTTTTAAAAGCTGTATCAGCTCAGCTTGTTGTTTTATCTTTTTACGACCATTTCGATTAATTGCTGCAAGCTCACAGGCAACTCCGACGGCGAAGAAAAACAATAAACTTTCTAACATGTGAAATCCTCCATTTGCCTATTAAACAGCTTGACGTAATTGTTCTTCTTGTAAAACTCTCTTATTTATATTTTCTTCTTTTCTCTGGCAAACGTTATTGCGAATAAGCGCTGCAATAACAAGTACAGTCCCTATAATATCAAACATTGTGATTTGATACCCTTGCATCATCATAATAGCTAAAGTCGTAATTGGTACAAAATTAATAAATAAAATCCCATTAATGGATGATAAAATTTTCACACCATAGTTCCAAGCAAGTAGCGCTACAATACCTGGCAATGTCATCATGAATAACAAATCATATTTCACAATAGAAATCGTTCCCATACTCGGAACTGAAATATATCCAAGCGACGTAATAATTACCGTTATAATTCCTGTAACAGTCGTACCGAATACACACGTCAACGTAGAATAACGTAATGTTGACCAATCACTACAAGTTTGACCACCCATCGTATAAATAACCCACCCTACAACACCAATAAATATAAATGCTAATGGGAACATATTATCTTTCAATGTTACAAAGAAACTCATGTCACCTTTTGTAATAACAAACACAGCTCCTACAAAAGCAATAACCATACTCGTTATCATATACTTCTTCGGTTTTATATGCTTATATCCCCATAAAATACAAATAGAAATCATCGGCATAAGTGCTTCCATAATGGAAGCTACCATTACACCCGACTTACCCATTAACATTTGCCCTAAAAATATGAGGACATTATATACTGTAAATGCCATCGTTCCAAAAAAGACGAGTAACTTTCCTCTTCCCTCTAAACAAAATGCCTGTTTTCCTTCTTTCACTAACAACAATACAATCAGCATTATCGCCACTGCTCCATAGCGAATAAGCGAAAAATAAAATGGATCTATGTATTCTAGCGCATGATCAGCAACTGGAAACATCGCTCCCCATGACATACTCGCAATTAAACACGCCAAAGCCCCTATTATCATTTGACCTCTTCTCACCGCAATCCCCCATTTCTTTCTATTTGCACAAAGAGAATTGTAAAAGAAAAAATATATCACGTAAAATGATTCAAAATGGAATTAAGAGACTTACAAATCTTTAAAAGCGTTGCCGATCAGGGTAGTGTAAGTAGCGCAGCAAAGGAATTAAATTATGTACAATCAAATGTAACTGCACGTATTAAACAACTAGAAAACGAATTAAAAACCCCACTCTTTTACCGCCATAAACGAGGAATGACTTTAACAGCTGAAGGAAGAAAAATGCTCGTTTATGTTAGTAAAATTTTGCAAGATGTCGACGAACTAAAACAAGTATTTTTAGATAGCGAAACACCTTCTGGTATATTAAAAATCGGTACAGTCGAAACAGTAAGTACACTGCCTACCATTTTATCTTCTTACTATAAAAGCTATCCGAATGTCGATTTATCATTACAAGCGGGTCTAACAGAAGAATTAATTAGAGAAGTACTTGATCATCAATTAGATGGCGCCTTTATATCAGGTCCTATTAAACATCCACTAATCGAACAATACGATGTTAGTACAGAGAAATTAATGCTTATAACACAAAATAAAGCCTTTCATATAGAAGAATTTACAACAACGCCTCTACTCGTTTTTAACCAAGGATGTGGATACCGCTCCAAACTAGAACGTTGGCTTAAAGACGAAGGTTTGCTACCAAAAAGAATTATGGAATTCAATATATTAGAGACAATATTAAACAGTGTTGCACTCGGTCTCGGAATTACACTCGTACCACAGTCTGCTGTCCATCATCTTTCTAAAGCAGGTAAGGTACATTGTCATGCAATCCCTGAAAAATACGGCAGTATTTCAACGGTTTTCATACGCCGTAAAGATAGCTATATGACGAATTCAATGCGTAGTTTTTTAAAAACTATTGAAGACCATCATCATATCAATATGCTGTGAAAGACATTCTTACATGAATGTCTTTTTTTCTTACAAAAGTGTAAGTCTTTCGTAAGCTAATTCGATAGTTGGAAGTATCCATATTCCCTATAATTAAGACATAAGCAGGGCAACAACTATTCGAAAAGGAGCGGATACGCATGATGAACAATATGAAATCAAATAAATTTTTAAATACAATGGGCATGGTGCTATCCGCACTTGTCGATGCAAAAGCTGTTGCAACTACATTAAACAAATAAGGAGAGATTATAATGAACAACATTACTTTCAACAAATCAGACTTTATCGGACTTGCAAGTGGAGCTACTCTTCTTACGGCTTTCATTTATACACTTGCTCAAGGTCTTATTTAACACTTTGTTTCCCCAAACCCCTTTATATATAGAAAAAGCTGCTCGTCTTATAGACAAGCAGCTTTTTAGTTTGTCCCGCTTTAATGGGCAGTAAGACCCCCACCTCAAAATTCAGCGAAAGCAAAGAAATTAGGTGGGGGTCGGGCTGCCCATAAAAGTCCGATTGGTGAAGGCTAATAATCAGTGGGGGATGAAGAACCCCCACACTGATTAAAGTTTCACTTTATTTCATATACAATTTGACCTGTTTTCGTAATATCATATCCGCCAATCGCATTTAATTCATTATGAAATTCTTCCGATTGCAGAATGTCTTTCACAACTTCAATCAGCTCTTCATTTTCTTTATTCTTCAAAATTACTAAATCATACTGTTCTTTCATGATTGGAATAAAGTCCACATTTACAATTTGCGAAAACTTTTCTGAACCTACTCCTACATCAGCTTTTCCATTTGCAACTTGCGTGGCAACACCAAGATGATTCGATTCTTCCCATTCATATCCACTAATATCAGCTTTATTTAATTTTCGGATTCGTAATTGTTCATCCACTAACACTCTAATACCAGAACCCTTTTCTCGATTCACAAACTTTATAGTGGACCCGGATATGTCAGCCCATGTCTTTATTTTCTTCGGATTTCCTTTTTGAACATAAAACCCTACATTTCTGGACAATAAATTAATCATAAGACATGGCTGTCCTACTAAAATACGTTTTACGTAAGGAATATTATATGTACCCGTTTCACCATCAAACAAATGCAAACTAACGATACTTCCTTCTCCTTGATACATTTTCACTAAACTCGTTAAGCTACCTTGATACGCTCTTAAAACATTAGAACTTGGCAAACGATTTTCTATACGTTTAGCTAACATATCTAACGTTAGTTCTTGACCACTAATAATACACGTGTTCAAGATACTACTACCATCGTTTTTCACAGGATTAACTTGTACTTTCCCTGTTTTCATTTGCTTTATATATTGATCTAAATCTGCTGCATCAATGCGCATCTGTCTACCAACTCTATAAGAAGGAAGTTCTCCTTTTTTAATTAAGTCGTATACAGTTAATTTTGATACTTTTAATCGCTTTGCTACTTCTTCCGTTGTGTAGGAATGATGATCCATAGACGATTCCTCACTTTCTCCTTTCATTGTAACAAAGAAAAGAATATTTCTCCTATTTTTTAAAAATAGACATATGTTCAAATTATATTCAATTATAACTAGTTATATTTAGTTATATTTAGTTATAATTAGATGTGTCAAAATGAAAGGGGATTTTTTTATGAATAAATTTATATTACGTTCCATCGGGGCACTTATACTTTCTTTCCTTCTTATATTTAGCGCTGCTTGTACAAGTGGGGAAAAGCATACAAAGTCAGCTGCTAAAGAGGATAAACCAGTTGAACTGACTATCTCAGCTGCTGCAAGCTTACAAGATGCATTAAAAGAACTCGAAAAACAATATAAAGAAAAAGAGCCAAATATCAAACTTTCTTTTAACTTCGGTGCTTCTGGAGCACTTCAACAACAAATTGAACAAGGTGCACCTGCTGATTTATTCTTCTCAGCAGCAGAAGATAAATTCCAAACCCTTGTAAAAAAAAGATTCATTAATGAAAAAGAGGGGAAAAATCTCCTTGGAAACGAACTCGTTCTAGTCGTCCCAAAAGATAGTTCTCTTACAAAAATTCAAGATTTAAAAGATGAAAAAATAAAAAAAATTGCACTTGGTACACCTGAATCTGTACCTGCTGGCAAATATGCAAAGGCTTCTCTAACACACGAAAACCTTTGGAATGATGTTCAAAATAAAGTCGTATTTACAAAAGATGTTCGCCAAGTGTTAACATATGTAGAAACAGGGAATGTCGATGCTGGTATCGTATACAAAACAGATGCTCTCATTTCGGATAAAGTAAAGATTGGTGAGACAGCAGCAGCTACTTCTCATGAGCCAATCCACTATCCTTTAGGTGTTATAAAGGAATCTAAACATAAGAAAGAGGCGACTTCATTTTATGAGTATTTGCAGTCAAAAGATGCACAATCTATCTTTAAAAAATATGGATTTACAGTCCTGTCGTAATTACTATGAGCATTGATGCTATTTTATCGCCTGTCTTTCTATCTTTAAGAGTAGCTGCATGCGCCACTATTCTCGTTACAATTTTAGGGACAATTGTCGGGCGAGCACTAGCTCGCTCCTCATGGCGATATAAAGTAATATTAGAAACCATATTTTTATTACCAATGGTACTTCCACCAACTGTTATCGGCTTCTTTCTCATTATCATCTTTGGAAACAACAGCCCGATCGGAAGGTGGGTTGAATCATTATTTCAGCAGTCTATTATGTTCACATCTACTGCTGCGATTATTGCTTCTACAGTTGTTGCATTTCCGCTTATGTACCAATCAGCGAAAACGGGATTTTCTATCGCAAATGTACAAATTGAAGAAAGTGCTCGTGACCTTGGCGCAAGTGAATATCAAGTTTTTCTGCACGTTACACTTCCGCTCGCATTTCCTGCCTTACTAAGCGGGATGATTTTGAGCTTTGTCCGCGCGCTCGGTGAATTTGGTGCTACACTTATGTTTGCCGGGAACATTCCTGGTAAAACACAGACAATCCCAACTGCAATTTACATGGCTATTGATGCAAGTAATATGCAACTCGCATGGACACTTGTAGTTATTACTATCGGTATGTCACTCGTATTTCTACTATGTATTCAACTTATTAATAAAAGAATTACTAACTCTTAAAGCAGCTTTTTTCGAAGCTGCTTCTTTATTTCTTAGGAAATAAAATATACCACCGGGAAATAACTGAATTTTACCTCTTATTAAAATATACATTTTATTTGAATTCACTTTCTAAAATAGGCAATTTCCTGTTATTATATGGAGGTGTTTCAAAAAATGAAGAAATGAAAACGCATTTATATCGTGAATTCTTCATCCTGTTTTAGCGATCGGTAATCTTCTACTCTATTAGTGGGGCATTACCGATCGTTAGAACGATATGTAACTATATTGGTATAGCAAACCGAAGGGAGTCTTGTAATGGACATTTTATTAGCGCTTCTCCCTGCAATTGCATGGGGAAACATCTTATTAGTAAGCGTAAAAATGGGCGGTGGTGCATATAGCCAAACGGTAGGTATGACAATCGGTGCTCTATTCTTCGCAACAATTATGTATGTATTTACTCAACCAGCTTTAACAATGACAATCTTAATTGTTGGTTTTATTTCAGGTTTATTCTGGGCTTTAGGACAAGTAAACCAATTAAAAACAGTTGAAAAACTAGGTGTTTCAACTACTGTAACGATTTCTACTGGTATGCAACTTGTTGCAACTTCTATCTTTGGGGTTATCGCTTTCCGTGAGTGGACTACTACTACAACGATCATTCTGGGAACGATTGCAATCCTATTAATCGTAGTTGGTGTTGTATTCACATCATTAGATGATAAAGAAAATGCTCAGCCACCTGGACAATTGAAAAAAGGACTTCTTACTTTAATTGTTTCTACTTTCGGCTATCTTGTATATGTAATTATTATTCGTTGGTATAATATCGATGGTTGGTCTGCTATTTTACCACAAGCAGTTGGTATGTTTGTTGGTGCGGTTGTACTGACGTCTAAACATAAACCATTTAACAAATATGCAATCCGTAATGCTTTGTCTGGTTTACTATGGGGAACTGGAAACTTATTCTTACTTCTTTCATTACCACGTGTTGGAGTAGCAACAAGCTTCCCATTATCTCAAACTGGAATCGTTATCTCAACATTCGGTGCGATTGTATTCTTAGGTGAAAAGAAAACAAAACGTCAATTGATCTTTATTGCACTAGGTAGTGTTTTAATTATCGGCGGCGCTGTATTACTTGGTATGACAAAAGCATAATCTTATATTCTATTAGTAAACCCCTGAAGCATATGTACTTCAGGGGTTTTTTAATTCTAATTATTTTCTAGATATAATTATTTGTATGTTCTTGCCCCTTATAATTGCTCTTCCACTCTAGCAAACCAGCTACACATATAAAGAGATTAATAATAGCTAATATTAGCATGAATTTCCTCCTTCTCATTATCCATTCCATCTACGGTAAGTCTTTTCTTTTTACAAAATTCTCTTAAAGATGATATCGTTTTTATAACATATCTCTACTAGAAAGGAATAAAGGATATGCTAACTAAACATCGAATTTTATTTATTGGTGCCGGTCGTATGGCAGAAGCTATATTTTCCGGATTACTTAAAACAAGCAAAGAGTACATCGAAGAAATTATCGTCTCTAACCGAAGCAACATAGAAAAGCTAAAACAGTTACAACATCAATATAATGTGTCTACTACAACAGATTGGAAACAGCATGTTACATCTGTTGATACGGTTGTTTTAGCAATGCCACCTTCGGCTCATGAAGAGTTATTAGCTGAGCTATCTCCGTTAATATCAAATCAACTAGTCGTAACAGTAGCAGCTGGCATTGGACCATCTTATTTAGAAGCTAGACTCCCAAAAGGCACGCCTGTTGCTTGGATTATGCCTAATACAGCTGCTGAAATTGGAAAGTCTATCTCCTTATATACAATGGGACAATCAGTAAACGAGATACATCAAGAAACCCTGCAACTACTTTTAAAAGGTATTGGTACTTCGCAACTTTGTACTGAGGAAGAAGTTCATCAGCTTACTGCAGTTACTGGAAGTGCACCAGCCTTCCTTTATTACTTTGCTGAAAGCTTAATTGAAGCAACAAAAAGTTATGGAGTTGATGAAGAAACCGCAAAACACCTTGTCATTCAAATGATTTCTGGCTCTGCTTCTATGCTTGAACAAACGCAAAATCCAGCTAACCTTCGCGAACAAGTAATAACGCCAGGTGGTTCCACAGCTGAGGGTCTCAAAACTTTATACGAATATAATTTTTCAGAGGCAATTCAAAAAGCAGTAGAAGCAACAAACAAAAAAGCTAGGGGGAAATAATATGATTTTAACAAGTTTAAAAGATTATACAACATTACATAACGGTGTAAAAATGCCTTGGTTTGGTTTAGGTGTTTTTAAAGTAGAAGATGGTTCAGAAGTAATTGATTCTGTAAAAGCAGCAATTAAAAATGGCTACCGCAGCATCGATACTGCAGCAATCTATCAAAATGAAGAAGGCGTTGGGCAAGCGATTCGTGAATCCGGTGTTTCACGTGAAGAATTATTTATTACCTCAAAAGTATGGAATAGCGATCAAGGATATGAAACAACGCTTCAAGCATTTGAAACTACATTAGAGAAATTAGGTCTAGAATATTTAGATTTATATTTAGTACATTGGCCTGTAAAAGGGAAATATACTGAATCATGGAAAGCATTAGAAACACTTTATAAAGATGGCCGTGTTCGCGCTATCGGTGTGAGTAATTTCCACATTCACCACTTACAAGACGTATTTGAAATTGCTGAAATTAAGCCAATGGTCAACCAAGTGGAATACCACCCACGTTTAGCACAAGAAGAGTTACATGCATTCTGTAAAGAACATAATATCCAGCTTGAAGCTTGGTCACCATTAATGCAAGGACAACTACTAGATAATCCAACGTTACAAGAAATTGCGACAAAATATAATAAATCAACTGCGCAAATTATTTTACGTTGGGATTTACAAAACGAAGTTGTAACAATTCCCAAATCAATTAAAGAACATCGCATTATTGAAAATGCAAACATCTTCGACTTTGAATTAAGTGCTGATGATATGAAAGCAATTCAAGCTTTAAATGAAGATCGTCGCGTTGGTCCAGATCCAGATAACTTTAACTTCTAGTAGAAAAACCACTGCCATATGCAGTGGTTTTTCCATTTAAGAAAACTGAAAATTTAAACTATATTTCATTTAGTTGACACTTCATTATTCAAGGTGTAAGATTTTGAATTATCAAAGAAACACAAAAATTAATAAAATTTATTCGTTTACTCATTGTATCAAGAGAGGTGGAGGGACTGGCCCTTTGAAACCTCGGCAACAGGTTCATTTTGAATACTGTGCCACTTCCTGCAAGCTTTATGCTTGAAAGATAGAATGAGGGACTTCGTTTATATACGGGTGCATAACTTGTACGTAAAAATCCCTCTTTCTCAATATGAAAAGAGGGATTTTTTATTTTTCATTTCCCTCATCATCATCCAAACTTAATTATTTAGGAGGAAAATCAAATGAAAAAGAAGTTTGTACCCGGTATTGCATCAGTTGTAGGAGTAAGTATTTTATTAACTGGTTGCGGTAATTATAAAAACGAAGCAAGCGGAGCAAATGCAAAAGACGAGGCACCTAGTAAACAGGTTTTAAACTTATCTTCACCTACTGAAATACGAACAATGGATACGGCTCGTGCTACAGATACTGATTCTGGTCAAGTAATGAGAAACGTATTTGAAGGTTTGTATAATCTTGGTGAAGGTAACAAACCTGTTCCTGGTGTTGCAAAATCTCATGAAGTAAGTGGCGATAAAACGAAATACACATTCCATTTGCGAGATTCAAAATGGTCAAACGGCACTCCTGTTACAGCTAAAGATTTTGTGTTCGCTTGGCAACGTGCCGTAGATCCAGCAACAGCCTCTGAATATGCATTTTTATTCTTTGATATTAAAAACGCAACAAAAATTAACAACAAAGAACTTCCAGCCGACCAACTTGGTGTAAAAGCAGTTGATGACCATACGTTTGAGGTAGAATTAGAGCGTCCTGTTCCTTATTTTATTAGCTTAACAGCGTTCCCAACATTTCTACCAATTAATGAGGAATTCTTTAAAGTACAAGGTGATAAGTACGCTTTAGAAGATAATACAATCTTGTACAATGGAGCTTTTACACTAAGCGATTGGAAGCACGAACAAAGCTTTAAATTTAAGAAGAACCCTACCTATTGGGATAAAGATACTGTCAAACTAGAAGAAATCAATTTTAATGTCGTAAAAGAAAAATCAACAGAAGTAAATTTATTCGAGTCAAAACAATTAGATCGTATAAAACTAACATCTGACTTCGTCGATAAATATAAAAAGGATGCTAACTTTAAAGAACGTCCAAACGTAGGCGTACAATTTTTACGTATGAATCAACAAAACAAAGTACTTCAAAACGTTTCTGCACGCCAAGCAATTGATCAAACAATTGATAGAAAATCCTTTGTAAATACGTTATTAAATGATGGCTCTACACCAACATTTGGTCTCGTTCCAAAAAACTTTGCAAAAGGACCTGAAGGAAAAGACTTCCGTACTGCAAACGGCGATTTAACAAAAGTTGATACAAAATCTGCACAAGAGTTATGGAAAAAAGCTAAACAAGAGCTTGGTTCTGAAAAGATAACATTAGAATTATTAACGAGTGATGCTGACCTTGATAAGAAAACTGGTGAATTCTTAAAAGGACAACTAGAAAAGAATCTAGATGGATTAATAGTAAATATAAAACCTCAGCCGCGTAAGCAACAAGTTTCGCTTTTATTAAAAGGTGACTACGAAATCGGAATTGATGGCTGGAGCCCTGACTTTGCGGATCCAATTACATTCCTTGAGCTATTTACAACGAATAACCCTTATAACTTAGATCATTACTCTAATAAGGAATTCGATGAAACAATAGCAAAAGTGAAAACAACTTTAGCTGGTGATGAAAAAGCTCGCTGGGAAGCATTACTAGCATCCGAGAAAATATTATTTAAAGACTCTGTTATCGCTCCTCTTTACCAAAAAGGCGAATCTTATTTAGAACGTTCTTATGTGAAAGGAATTGTGCAAGTAGACTTTGCAGGTCAATTAAACTTCAAGTGGACAAAAATTGAAAAATAAAGTGAAACTTTAATAAGCGGGGGTTTCTTCATCCCCACTTATTATTAGCCCACACCAATTGTTTTTTTAGCGAAATATATTAAAAATAGGTTCTCTCACACATGAGAATCTGCTTTTTTAATATATTATTCTGATAAATTAACAATCTATTTTTATTATTGACATATAGTTCTTTTCAGTGTTAATATTCTAAATAATCAAAGAAACAAAATATTTCACCATCAAAATATAATGTCTACTACGTTGAAACATATAACGATAGATTATAGTTCGACATGTATATACATATAGAACACCTGATTACCTATAAACAAATATTTATAATAGGTTTTATCTCCTTCTATAGCTACTTCAAGACACGGACATTATGACGTTACGAACAACACATTTAGGGAGGAACGAACAATGAAGAAAAAAGTTGTACCTGTTGTTGCATCTGTTTTAGGGGCAAGTCTATTACTAACTGCTTGCGGGGGAAATAAAGATAATGCAAGCGGAGCGAAAGCAAACGATAAAGCACCTGATAAACAGGCAATTAACTTATCATTCGCTTCAGAAATTCCAACAATGGATGTTGCAAAAGCAACGGATGGGGAATCCATGAACGTAATGCGTAATGTTTTTGAAGGGCTATATGCAATGGGAGAAGATAACAAACCGATTCCTGGTGTTGCTGAGTCGGTTGACATTAGTCCCGATAAAACAAAATATACATTCCATCTGCGTGATTCAAAATGGTCAAACGGTACTCCTGTTACAGCAAAGGACTTCGTCTTTGCTTGGCAACGTGCCGTAAATCCTGATACAGCAGCTGAATACGCATTCTTATTCTTCGATGTACAGAATGCGAAACAAATAAACCAAAAACAATTACCAATTGATCAACTAGGGGTCAAAGCTGTTGATGACAAAACGTTAGAAGTACAACTAGACCGTCCTGTTCCTTACTTCTTAAGCTTAACGACATTCTCAACATTCTTGCCAATTAATGAAGAGTACTTAAAGTCTCAGGGCGATAAATACGGTTTAGAAACAAATCATTTAATTTACAACGGTGCTTTCACATTAGATAACTGGAAACACGAACAAAGTTTCCAATTGAAGAAAAACCCTAACTATTGGGATGCTAAAACGGTAAAATTAGAAGAAATCAACTTCAATGTCGTTAAAGATAAGTCTACAGAAGTGAACTTATATGATTCAGGACAAATTGATCGCGTTGCTTTAACTGCAGAGTTTGTTGATAAATATAAGAGCGATCCAAACTTCAAGGAACGCGCTGAAGTCGGCATTCAATTCTTACGACTAAATCAGAAAAATGAAACATTAAAAAATCAACATGCACGCCTTGCTATTAACGGCGCAATGAATAAAAAGGCTTACGTAGAAACAATTTTAAATAACGGTGCTATTCCAGCTGAAGGAATGGTTCCTGCGAAATTTGCAAAGAGTCCAGAAGGCAATGACTTCCGTAAAGAAAATGGAAATCTAGTCAAGGATGATGTGAAAACAGCGAAAGAAAACTGGAAAAAAGCAAAACAAGAACTTGGTACTGACAAAGTAACAATCGAACTATTAACAAGTGACAATGCTTTAGCTAAAAAGACTGGTGAATATTTAAAAGGTGAATTAGAAAAAAACCTAGATGGATTAACAGTGAATTTAAAACCACAACCACGTAAACAACAGTTGAAACTACTATTAAGTGGTGACTATGAAATTGGTATTGACGGCTGGGGCCCTGACTTCGCTGATCCAATTACATTCTTAGATTTATTTACAACAGATAGTGCTTATAACTTCGATAAATACTCTAACAAAGAGTACGATGAGCTAATTCATAAAGTGAAAACAGATTTAGCTGGCGATGAAAAAGCACGCTTTGAAGCAATGAAGCAAGCTGAAAAAATTCTATTACAAGACGGCGCTGTCGCTCCTTTATACCAACAAGGCCGTTCTTACTTACAACGCTCTTTCATTAAAGGACTTGTAACAACTGACTTCGGTGGTGAGTTTAACTACAAGTGGACAGAAGTTACAAAATAATAAGTGCTAATAAAAAGGTATCCCACCGAGGATACCTTTTTATTTTATACTTCTTTAACTACAGAGCTTCTTCTTCCCTTTACCATTCCTTTTATAGCTAAAGTCATCACTGCTACTGATTGTGTAACCAATACAATAACTAATAATGAAATAATATTTCTCTCTAAACTAACTCCTCCAAATATTATTGTATAATAGCCATTCGCTGCATATGTTGCAGGAAATAATTCACTAATTGTTTGATATGTTTTAGAAAGCATTTCATGTGGCACAGTTACAACCATTTGTGTTAATGAAAGAAAGGCGAAAAAGACTATTGTCAATAATCCTCTTTTCCTTCTTTTTGCATTGAACCAAAACTCATCATAAATATAAACACAAACATCAAATATGTTCTCCACGTCAAAGAAGGTATATGCCCTGACCAAAGATAGCTAACTAAATAATTAATTCCCATAATACAAGACGATATTACTAAACTAATACTTATTAGTTTTACATATTTGAGCATATCTTTTCTCCTTGTTTTTATTTTTCTACTTCTTCAAACTGTAGATTCACCGGATCTTCTAAAAGTGTTTCATAAAAGTTCTCTGCCAAATCTGTTGAAGGGATTTTTTCATCTACTTCATCAAATCGAATACTATCTAGCCACACACAACCTTCTCCTGATAATAAAACACCAAATGCAATACCAAGTGCTTCTTCTTTTATATCTAATACAACCGAGTATGATTGCCAGTTATTCGTATTTTTAATGGGGCGATTTTGCATATTATCCATAGCGAGCGGTTCTGTATCTTTTCCATCTACTCGCATCCACAATCCTGCCCAATCTCTTACATTTTCACTCTTAATAAATGCTGTAAAACGTAATCTCTTCCCTACATATTTATCCGCTCGGAACATTTGCATTAATGTTGAAAATCCTCCATGCGTAACATTCTCTTTTGCTTTTATGTATGCAGATACTTTTCCTTGATGGACAACTTCATCATCTAAACCCATCTCATATTCAGCAGGATGACTTCCACTTAAGATCCATCCTTTCGGTATACCTTTTTGCATTGAAACACCCTCTCTTTCTATATAAAATGACTGAAAGTACTTTCGATATTTCTTTGGTGGTAATTGAAACATTCTTTTAAAAGCTCTCGTAAATGCCTCTTGTGAGGAAAAACCGTATTGCACTGCAATATCAATAACAGCTCTCTCCGTTGACACTAAAACTTGCGCAGCATGAGTTAACCTTCTCTTTCGAATATAATCTGTTACACTCATCCCAACATATCTTTGAAAGATGCGATGAAAATGGTACATCGATACTGCACTGTGGGATGCCACTCTTTCTGTTGTAAGCTCCTCATGTAAGTGATTCTCTATATATTCAATTGATTTTTTTATTATCTCTTTATATTCTTCATGCATTTTAGCCCCTCCCTCACAACTTCAATTTACCATATACATACAAATCGTTTTTGATTTAAATTGCGGATTAGTCCTTGTGACTGCAGGATAATAATTTATTTTCAACACATACATAATTACATGTTTTTGGGAAAAACTTGTATAGAACGAATTTACATAAGGAGGAATTTATAATGAGAATTCTACTATCAGTTTTATTAGCTCTTATGCTAGTACCTGCATTAACAGGATGTAAAGCTCCTGCCAAAGAAGACACAACTTCTAATAAAAAGACGACTGAAGAAGCAAAAAATGAGGCTCCTGCAGATTTAAAACTAAACTTCAATGAATTCGATTTAAAGGCAGACTACCAAGATACAAAGAAAGACTACGAAGCAGACTATAAAAATGTAGCAGCTGACAAGAAAATGGAAGCAAAAATTGAAGATCATAAAGCAGATGTAAAATTAACAGGAGACGAGGCTATCACAAAATTAAGCCCACTTCTACAAGAATTAAAATTTGATAAAGATACTCCTGACCAAGAAGTAATCGATCAAGTAGTGAACGTGTTCAAACTTGATAAAGACTATCAAAAATTCGATTTAGAAGTTGTCTTCTCTGATGGAACGAAAAAAGAATATAAAAGAGAAATAAAATAAAGAAGTAGGCGGTTGCCTACTTCTTTATTTTTGCATATCTTAAATCTGGTTTAGATCCAACATAATATTGAAGTCCAGATACCGTTTGTTTTTGTAAATAGGAATCCGACGGGAATATAATTGGAATTAATGGTGAATCTGTAAACATAATATCTTCCGCTTTATGCAATAAATCAAAACGCTTATCTTCATTTTGTTCTACTTCTGCTTCCTTCACTAAAGCATCAAATTCTTTATTATGCCATTTTGCATAATTGTTTGGACCATCACCTGCATATAAATCTAATTTAGTAATTGGGTCTAATAGAGAACCGCCCCATCCCATATAAGCTAATTGGAAATCACTTTGCTTATATGTGTCGATGTAACTCTTCCACTCTTTATTTTCTAATTTAATATCTACGCCAAGATTTTTCTTAAACATTTCTTGCATTGCTTCTGCTACTTTTTTATGTTGTGTATCTGTAGTGAATTTTAATGTTACTTCAGGTAATGTAGACCAGCCTTGTTCTTTCATACCTTCTTCTAATAATTTTTTCGCTTCTGCTGGATCAAATTTAACGTAACCACCTTTTTCTTTACGGAAATCACGCCCACTTTGTGTTTTTGCTCCTTCTGGAACGAATGCATTTGCTTCTTGTGCATTGTTTTTATACAGTTTTTCAACAATAAACTTACGATCAACTGCTAATGAGAATGCTTTACGTACTTTCGCATTTGTGAACGGCTCTTTTTCTACGTTAAACGAATAAATATAAGATGAAAATCCTGCAACACGTTTATATTCTTTATTTCCTTTTTCTTTCTCAATCATTTCTTGCGGTAAACTACTTAGTAAATCTAATTCTTTTGATTTGTATAATTGGTACGCTGTTTTAGAATCTGGAATAATACGAAACTCAATTTCTTTTAATGTTACCTTTTTATCATAGTATTCTTTATTTTTTTGTACCGTAATAGCCTGATTATGCTTCCATTCTTTTAATGTGAATGGTCCGTTCGTAATTAACTCTTTTGGATCTGTTTTTAATTTATTATTATCATCAATTGATTTTTTTGATAATGGAATGAATAATGAGCTTGCTAATTTTTGTTTAATGGAAGACACTGGGTGCTCAAGTGTTACCTTTAATGTTTGAGGATCAACAACTTGAATACCAACTTGTCCTTCTTCACCTTTTCCAGTATTGTATGCCTCTGCCCCTTTAATAAAATACATTTCTGTCGCATTCATAGAACCCGTTTTCGGATTTAATAATCGCTTCCATGCAAATTCAAAATCATTTGCTGTAATAGGAGAACCATCTGACCATTTAATATCTTTCTTTAAATGAATTGTATACTCAGTTCCATCAGCATTTACTTCTTCTTTCTCTGCTAATTCATTTTGATATTTTCCATCACTATCTTGTGTATATAAGCTTGAGAATAAATGTCCAATTACATAACCTGAAGTACTATCTGTCGCAATAGCGGAATCAAGTGTATATGGATCGCTACCAATATTCGTTACTAATCGATCGCCTTCTCCCTTACCAGCACTCGCCTTTTGCGTCTCTTTCTTACCGCAAGCGACCGAAGTAATCGCTAAAACAGTCATAATGATAAACAGTAAAAACTTCTTCATCCTACACTCTCCTTTAACCCGAAATTTTTGGTGTTGATGCTAACAATGTTTTTGTATAAGAATGTTGTGGATTACGGAACACTTCGTCCGTATTTCCAAATTCAACAAGTTCTCCTTTATATAAGACAGCCACTTTTTCACATAAATAGTGAACCATCGGCAAATCATGTGCGATAAATAAATATGTATAGCCTTGTTCCTTTTGAATTTTTTGCAGCAGATGTACAATTTGAATTTGCAATGAAACATCTAATGCTGAAATTGGTTCATCAAGAATCAATACTTCTGGCTCACACAATAACGCTCTTGCAATAGCAATTCGTTGACGTTGTCCTCCGCTAAATTCGTGCGGATAGCGATCGATATATCGTCTATCTAATCCCACACGTTCTAGCGCATCACCTGCTACTTTATCCTTTAATCCTTTATCACCTAAACGGAATGAAATATAACCTTCCGTTACGCTATCGCGTACTTTCCAGCGCGGATTTAATGCTGCTGTGGAATCTTGAAAAATGAACTGTACTTTCTGTAAGAAATCACGTTTATGAGCTGCCTTCAACTTGTGAACGACTTGACCGTTATAATCAATTTCACCAGACGTTGGGCTCTCGACCCCAGCTATGAGCTTACCAAGTGTTGTTTTTCCTGAACCACTTTCACCAATAATGCCAAGTGTTGTTCCTTTCGGAATAGAAAGTGATATGTCTTTTAACGCTGTGATTTCTTTACTTTTACTTCCATACGTTTTCTTTACTTGCTTTATAGTAATTAAATCTGTCGTCATGAGGCATTCACCTTCTCTTTTGATTTCGCTTTATTATGCTCTAGAACATGTTGCCAACAATGTGAACTATGCTCCTTAGAATATGTGGTTCTCTCTGGAAAACGATGAATACATTCTTTTATCGCTACTGGACAACGATTTACAAAAGGACAACCAAAGCTATTTAATGTTTCAATGGAAGGTGTCGTTCCTTCTATAGCACGTAATACCTTTTCAGAATCACCCATATTCGGAATTGCTTGTAGTAAGCTTTTTGTGTATGGATGTTTAGGGGAACCTATCACTTCCTCTATCGTTCCTTTTTCAACGACACGTCCCCCATACATAACAACTACTCGATCAGCTACTTCACGTACAAGTGCCAAATCATGTGTAATTAATAAAATACTCGTATTTTGTTTTTCTTTTCTTTCTTTTAATAGCCCCATAATTTGTTTCTGAATCGTTACATCTAACGCTGTTGTCGGCTCGTCTGCAATTACAAGCTTTGGGTGACAAGCAAACGCAATTGCTAAACAAATACGCTGCCTCATACCTCCGCTTAATTGATGTGGGTACTGTTCAAAGCGTTTCTCTGCTTCATGTATCCCTAAACCTGTTAACAAGTTAATCGCAATTTCCTTCGCTTCTCTTTTCTATTTTTTCCCATGTTGCAAAACTACTTCTGTAATTTGTTTGCCTACCTTCATCGTTGGGTTTAAAGATGAAAGCGGATCTTGAAATATAAAGGAAATATCTTTTCCGCGAATTTGATTCCATTCTGACTCTTGTAAATTCGTTAATTCCTTTGCTTGGAAAGCTATATTCCCATCATCGATATGAATTGATTCTTGATTCAAGCCGATAATGGATTGTGCTGTGACACTTTTTCCCGAACCACTTTCTCCTACAAGTGCAACTATTTCACCTTCGCTAATAGAAAAGGAAACATGCTTCACAATTGCTTGGTTACTATTCTCTTTTTCAACGGCTAACGTTACGTTTTCTAAAGATAAGAGCTGTCCCATGTTTTTTCTCCTTTCGATTCCGTTTTACGATTTTTGGATCAATTGCATCTTGTAAACCATCACCAATCGCATTAAATGCGAACATAATGAGCGCAATCATGATTGCTGGGAAGAATAGCTGCCACCATTCTCCACTCAATAATGTCCCAAGTGCATCATTCGTCATCGTCCCCCAGCTTGCTGCCGGTGATTGCACTCCTAGTCCGATAAAGCTTAAAAATGATTCTGAGAAAATAGCTGCGGGAATTGTAAATGATAAATTTACGATAATAATGCCCGTTAAGTTCGGAATTAAATGCCCGTATATAATTTTCATATGGGATGTACCTAATCGCTCCGCTGCAATAACAAACTCTCTTTGTTTTAAAGATAAGACTTGCGCCCTAACGAGACGTGCCATACCAATCCATCCTGTTAATGCAAGGGCGATGATAATGGTAAAAAGACCTGGTTTCATAACAATTAATAGTAAAATAACAATTAATAAATACGGGATACCGTATAATACTTCAATTCCTCTTATAATCCACTCATCAATTAGCGTTCCAAGGCGATTACGTCCTCTCACATATCCACTAAATCCACCAATCAGTACACCAAGACCTATATCGAGGGCAGCTGCTACTAATCCAACTGTTAGTGAAATCTTCCCACCAGCCCAAGTACGTGCCCATATATCTCTTCCCAAATCATCTGTTCCGAACCAATGCTCACTACTAGGTGGTAAGTTTGTTGCCTCTTTTACTTGTTCACTCGCAGTAAATGGCGTTAAACTTTCACCAACAAGTGAGAAAACAATAATGAGTAATAACGTCACTAATCCTAAAACTGCGATTGGATTCGATACAAACTTACGAAACACTTCTTTCTTTCGGCTAATCTTTTGCTGATCTTTATTTATCGTTAATTCTTTCTTCTCTTCATTTGTTAATAACTGGTCATTAATTTCATAAGCTCCCATCTAAACATCCCCCTCCTTACGTAATAGAACGAATACGTGGATCAACAATACGATGAATAATATCTGTAATAAAAATACATACAATTAAAAGTGCACTATAAAAAATGGTTGTTCCCATAATCACTGGATAATCTCGATTAAAAATACTATCTACAAAATATTTTCCGAGACCAGGAATTGAAAAAATCTTTTCAATAACGAAAGTACCTGTTAAAAGTCCCGCCATTAATGGTCCAACAAATGTAAGTACCGGAACAATTGCATTTCGAAGAGCATGTCTTATAATAATCTTCTTAATCGGTATACCTTTCGCTCTCGCTAACTTAATATAATCACTCTGCAGTACTTCGATCATATTAGAGCGAACAAATCTTGTAATCACTGCGATTGGTCCTAACGCTAATGCAAAGGATGGCAATACCGTATGTTCAAATGTACCCCAAGAAGCTGCTGGTAAGAGCTCGAATTGAATAGCCAATACTTGTATAAATAGTGGTGCTAAAATAAAGCTCGGAATAGAAATACCGAGGATGGCAAGTAAACTTACACCGTAATCAATTACCTTCCCATGATAGAGAGCAGCAAATGTACCTGCAGCAATTCCGACTAGCAATGAAATAATAAGTGCTTGTAAACCAATAATTGCTGATGGACCAAAACCAGTTGTTATAATTTCTGATACACCTTGCCCGGTTGATTGAACAGATTCACCAAAATCAAAATGAACTACGCCGTCTAAATAAGCAACATATTGATTCCATAACGGTTCATCAAGGTGATACTTCGCTCTCATGTTTTGGATCACTTCTTCAGGAAAGATTTTTGCATCTGATGAAAATGGATCCCCCGGAATAATATGCATAATTAGAAATGTCACCGTCGTAATAACCCATAGCGTGAACACCATAACTGATAATTTTTTAATTACATACACCCCAATAACCCCCTAAACACATATATTTACTTAGTTTTATAAACGTACTTTTTCCATTACTCCCTTTTCTCTTTTTAGAATACAAAAAGCCTTGATCTTAAAAAATAAGATCAAGGCTTAATAAACAAAGGCCCATCACTTATCTTTCAAGACTTGCTTGCTGGAATTAGCACGGTGTTCCTATTACAGAACCCGCTGCTGAGGTGTCATAGGGCCAGTCCCTCTACCTCTCTGGATAAGTAAATTGCTATATTATTATTTGGTTCAAATTGTATATTTCGAATTATAATTCTGAAAAAATGAAAAGTCAATCAAATTGGATATATTTAGAAAAATCAGTTTTTAATACTTTTATTTATCTATATCGTATTTCGCTTATAATAAAAAAAGATATGAAAGGAGTTATAAGATGGACCCCTTACTTCTAGCTACTATAGGATTACCCTTAACAATCGTTATACTTGTCATCATCGGCTTCTACAAACTCTTCATCAAAAAGAAAAGTATCACTTCTTTTTATACCCCTTTCGATAATATTACCGGGCAAACTATTTCCGAATTTCACGAAGAACAGAAGATATTAGTATCCGAGGATGAAGATGGAGATAGCAAGAAGAAAAAATAACCTTGCATAGGCAAGGTTATTTTTTCGTTTCTGCTTGAAAACGTTTATAGTATGTCGATGCTGTTGCAAAATTAATTTCTATATCACGAATCAACGATGAATCTTCTTCTTTAGCTAACTTCTGTAATTTTTTCATTGCTTGTTCCGATTCATTCAAGAAACCGACATATACCTCATGTTCTTGCTCTTTCGACTTCGGAACACGAATTTCTTTTCGTATATGATCAATATCTTCTAACATGCTCGTTGTTACCTTTTTCACATCTTCTTTATATGTAGCAGTCGTTATTTCCTTACCGCCCTTTTCTTTTGCCACTTCAAATAACTGCAGTGCTTTATTAATTTCTTTATTGATTTTTATATCGTATTTTTCATGTACTGCACGGTATTCTTTCATTTCTTCTGTTTGTTCAGTAGATTGCTCTACCTTTTCTTTCGGTTCTTTCGTATCCTTATTTCCATTACATCCTGCTAGAAGGATCATACTTCCCATTACAGCAATACCCAAAACCTTCTTCATCTCTTCTTCTCCTTTTATCTACAGCTACTACTCATTATAGTTTCTTTTATCTCCACTTGTTATTATACCGAGAACGCCCTACTTTTTACACTTAAGACGACATCGTAACATGTATACCAACATGTTTGTCACAGTATCGTCACTTTATACAAATAACTTTTGCACTGCTTTACTACTCACCTTACAAAACTGTAAGCACACATAAAGAACAAACCATGCTAGACTTACATATGCATAACGCAAACATATGTAAGGTTTTAAGGAGAATCATCGTAACTACTCAGCTTCTTCAAATAAAAAAACAGGCCAAATACATGTTTCCGATTCGAAAACATGAAAAGAAAATACTCCAATCAGAGAAAGAATCTATGCCAAATAGAGAAATTCTCTTATGAAGTCGTGTTATTCCAAGGAACCGTTCTAGTTTCTATGACTTGGTTTATCGCTTGTAAGACCGATTGTTTTTGTTTTTTCATGGTACTCATAAAGCTTCGTATCTGACAAAAAGATTCTGCGCCTTTCTTACTTCGGAAAGTCCCAGACACTTTCTGTTTTACTTTCGTCATCCGAATATCCCGTTCTGCTTGATTGTTATCAAATGGAATGGCTGGATGTTCTAAAAACCCTAGAATTCTGTCAGAATACTTGACGAAGCGATTCCATAAATTTTGAGAAGGCGTCTGCTTTCCTTTCTTCTTTTGTTTCGTGGAAAGAATCTGTTGTTCTTTCAATATGGATTGATACATAATAAACAGATTCTTTTGCGTCGCTTTTGGCATGGTACCTTCGGATTGCTTTTTCATCGTCAACGCTTGCGTTAGAAATTTCTGCATCTGTTGTGCCCATTGTTCTCCAGTACTATCTATAATTCCTTGTAAATCTCGTAAGAGATGGGCATTACATAAAACGTGACGACAATCTGTATACGCATCATACGATTTCCAACCATCATGCATCGCAATTCCAGAAAAAGATGGCAAGATTTCTCCAGCATCCATTGCTTCTTTTCCACGTTTTTGATGAATATGTTGCAATGTCACCTCCGGTGTACTGGCAGTATGTAACCATTGTGTTTTGTTTTCTACACGCATACCAGTTTCATCAAAATGGACAACAGGAGACTGCAGAATCTTTTCCTTTACTTCTTTTATGAATGGCTGCAATTGAGAAGCGAAAGCCTGTGTATGATTTACCAGGGTTCCTTCGCTTATAGAATGTCCAAAACAATCCTGAAAGAATTCTTTTGTTCGCTTCAAAGAAATGCATTGATAATGCGTTAAATAGGGAATCAGTCTTTTTATATTTGGACCATATTGAACAGGACGAGATACTGTCGAAGGAAATTGGGCTTCTTGGATAGAATGGCAATGTGGGCATTCTTTCTGTTCTACTTTATGTTCTGTCACTTCGATCTGAATAGGTGGTAAGTCATACACTTGGCGAATGCGATACCCTTTTACAGGCTCGTGGTTCAAGGAAGTATGACAACAAGTACAATATGTAGGAGAATGTGTAAT
This sequence comes from Bacillus sp. CPT56D-587-MTF, assembly GCF_058792335.1. Taxonomy (NCBI): domain Bacteria; kingdom Bacillati; phylum Bacillota; class Bacilli; order Caryophanales; family Bacillaceae; genus Bacillus; species Bacillus sp. CPT56D-587-MTF. Next base: position 4,998,158 of record NZ_JBYTEF010000001.1, read on the forward strand.
CGTATGATCTGGAGTCGCTGTCAAACCAAGAGTATGTCCCTTGTGGCCCAACTGGCCACCCGTTTGACGATGAGACGGTTTGCGCAAACTTTTTGTAACGGGCTTACCCAAACCATCTGTAGAAGGTGGCTTATGACTATTTTTGGAGTTTTTTTTTGAAGCATTTTCTAGTTCTTGTATACGTTTTTCTAACTTAGAAAATGTTTCTTCAAATAAAGAAATAACAGCTTCAGGTCCTTTTTTATATGTATCTAAAATAATTTTTCGATCGACCATAAGATTCACCTCCCCTGTTTGATATACTCAGTATTTACAAATGGGAGGCATATGAAACTAGTAAAATTTAAAAAAGACACCGAAAGGTGGCTGAGTAGTTACGAATCATCTATGTACAACACAATACCTTTTATGGGAGAAGATATTCGTGTCCTTATTCGCGAAAAATCACTTCATATCGAAAATACAGAGAGCCTTCGCCGCGTATTAAAGAAGAAGCATGCTCCATTTAAGTTAGCTCAATATTTAAAACAACAACATACAAATCAATTTCATACCGTGCTCAATATATCGGATAAATCATTAACAATCGAAATCATCGGTCATGTCTACATTGGAAACTTTGCAGATACCTTAAAGGAAATCCCACGTATACCGAAGATTGCTCCTATTATCGTTAAAAAAGCGTATAAAATTACTGACCATACCGATATTATCGACTGTGGGGAAAAAGAAGTCGATAGTAATCGCTGGGTGTGGGATAAACTTGCTGTTTTATATGATACGATCATGAATAATATGTATGAGGTATTTCAAAGAAATGAAAAAAAGAACTGATTCAAAGGGAATGTTTGAATCAGTTCTTTTTTGTTAAGCCTCTAAATTTTGTTTTTGCTGCAGTTCAAACTGCTTCTCACTTCTTCTGGCCATAAATAGATAACATAACACTGCTCCTACTTCACAAAGCGCAATAACAACACCCATCGGTAATGCTGTATTACTTCCACCAATACCTACTAGCGGAGCGACAAGCGCTCCTGAAATGAACTGTAATAAGCCTAATAAAGCTGACGCTGTTCCTGCAGCTTGCTTCTGATTTCTCATCGCTAATGAGAACCCAGTTGTTGATACAACCCCGACACTTGATACAACAAGGAATAACGAACATAAAACACCGATTAAACCTATTCCTAGTACGATTGTCAGTAGTAAAGATAGGCCACCAACAGCTGCGATAATAATACCAGCAACAAATAATGTCTTCTCATTCACTTTCCCCGCTAAACGACCCGTTACCTGACTAGCAATAATAATACCGATGCCGTTAATCGCAAAGAATAAACTAAATTGCTGTGGTGATGCTCCGTATATGTTCTGCAACACAAATGGTGAGCCCGAAATGTATGCAAACATTGCCGCTGTTACTAATCCTTGTGACAATGCATATCCCATAAACAGACGGTCCTTTAACAATTTTCCGTACGTCGCCAAAGTCCCTGACAAACCACCCGTTTCTCTTTCTTCAGGAGGTAATGTTTCACGCAATACAAAAGTAGCTGAGATTAACATGAATACGCTAATTGCTCCAAGAACGATGAAAACACCGCGCCACGTTGTAAACTGTAATAATTGCCCCCCAATAATCGGTGCCAAAATAGGCGCTGCTCCGTTTACTAACATAAGCAGTGAGAAAAACTTCGTCATTTCAGAACCTGAATACATATCACGTACCATCGCACGTGATATAACAATCCCGGCTGATCCTGAAGCTCCTTGTAGGAAGCGCAATAACACTAATGTCCAAATAGATGGCGCAACAGCACAAAGTAAAGAAGAAGCAACATAAATAATAAGAGCAATAATAAGAGGTTTGCGTCTTCCGTAAATATCACTAATTGAGCCAACAAATAATTGTCCTACTGACAGCCCAAGCAAACAAGCTGTTAATGTAAGCTGCGCGAGGGATGCACCTGTTTGCAAATCATCCGTTAACTTCGGTAATGAAGGCAAATACATATCAATAGATAATGGTCCAATCGCCGTAAGTGTTCCTAATACAAGAATCATCCATAACCTGTTTGCCTTTACAGGTTTATATATTTCGTGATTAACTTCATTCACTTTTTCAATTCACCCTTTCCTATACAAACCGAATCGTAACAATTATAGTTACATCATAAACATACGTCAAGTACAGCGCATTTTCCTCTTTCATAATGTAAAAAAAGCGATAGAAATTCTATCGCTTTACTTTTTCACATTGCTATTCGTAAATTTAGATACTGAGGACATCATCTCTCCCGTATCTAAATATGTAATTTGAATTGGGTCTCCTACTTCTGTAAACATAGCATATGGGAATTTCTTCACCGGTATCATAAATACCTTTTGTTCATTCTCTAAAAGTACGTACACGATTGTATTTTCACCTGATTTTTCTTTATATACACGTTGTACAATACCTTCTTTTTGCGCTTCTTTTCCTGTTGAGGTTGGTCTAAATGTATCACCATTACCGCTCATTACGTTTTTATAATTCTCAAGCGCTTCTTTCTGCGAAGAACCTGTCGCAAATATTTTTGCATTAGCAGCATATACAACTGTATGTGCACGTACTAGGCCTCCGTCATCAACAACCGGAATAATCCAAGCTGGTTTACCGTATACGTTATAAATGACAGGCATTGTCCCATGCCATTTCTCTCTCTTAAAGGAATTATCTACTACTTCTGTAGCTGCTGAACCATCCATAATCCCCTTTACTTCTTTTCCATTATAGTAATATAGCTTGCCTGTGCGTGCATCTACTAATGAATATCCTAGGGCTGAATCTACTCCTTCTTTTGGAGAAGTAAAGTCTGTAAAATAATACAGTGTTCCATCTTTACCAAAGATCGGGGTCACGCCTTCTTTCGTTCCCCACTCAGTCGGAATTTTCATATCTGTTTGTGAGAATTTCGTATTCCAAAATCCGTGAATATATTTACCAAAGTACGTATTTAACGTAGATGCAGTCTCATGATTTAATACACCATCAACAAATTTAGGTGCCTTTCCTTTATCATATCTTTTCACTTCACCTGTTTGTGCATCTACTACGACAACACCTTCTACCTCAAATCCAGATCTTCCTGAAATAAATTCACCATACGTCATTGTATAATATGGTTTTCCTTTATCATCAACCTCAAATTTAGGTTTTCCTTTAAAGATTAAATTTGGTTCTGCTTGCCTTACCACACGCTCTAAATTATTACCAAAAAACATGCTTGGCACATATTTCATTTTATAACCGAGGTGCAGTTTCGCTTCCGCATCAGGATTCGTACCTGACATCGTTACATACCCTGGAATTGTCTCAGCTTTACGCGCTTTAAAAAATCCTGAAACTTCAATCGGCGCTACATATAAAGCTTCGCCGTTTACCATTTGTGGCGTTAATTCTCCTAGCTCAAAATAAGCTACTTTCGGAATATCACCAAATACTTTTTTCATCTTATTCTCCGCTGTCTTTGGCGGCACTGTAAACGGCTGGTCATTTTCAGTAAATGGCTCTGAAATATCTTTCTCTACCTTAACAACAGAATCATATTTCTTTTGCGAGATTACTATATCATGCAAATAACCAAAGTAGCCGTAACTTGCGAGTAAAATAAACATTAGAAGTCCTTTTAATGTGCCTTCTAATTTCCCTATTTGATCTTGTGAAAATAAAACAAGCCCAATTAAAATTGCTACTGCAACAGAATAATGAGTAAGAATCGAGTCTACCCGATCATCAATTAGCCAAAAGTATTCATAGATTGCAATACCTATCCAAAATAAAACAGGAATAACTAAAATAGATGATTTCTTACCCTTTACAACCTTCTTATCTCCCTTCTTATCCACTGCTCGAAGCTTACTACTACTTCTTGTCCATGGAATCAAAAACAAAGTAAGAATAGCTAAAACTACAAATTTCATCAAAGGCACTGTCCCCTTTTCTTTTGTATTCCCTTTTAGTATAACAAATAAAGGGTATTAAGGTGAAAATAGGAATAGTTATATTTTTTTACTACTTAATACAATCCCGCTCACTACATATAGAATAGATGCAATATAAAAAATTGTACCAATCGTAAAGAAATCTACTAAATATCCCGTGGCAATAACCGCTACTGCTCCGCCAATGGATGTCCACACATGGTATTTTCCAATCTCATAACCAGCCTTTTCCTGCGCAACCTTTCGTGCTAATGAAGTCTTCTCAGTATTACGCTGCACAGCACCTAAAACTCCCATTACAATTTGAAGAATATACACATGCCATACTTCCGTGGCAATCGGAAAGCAAAGCATTAAGATTGCCATGGACCAAGCGTATAGGATTAATAATTTTTTATCACCTACTTGATCAGATATCTTTCCCACTAGTGGATATACAAGTGCTGATGTTAAAGCAAATAAGCCATACGCCCAGCCAAATTGCGAGAAGCTATTTCCAACGTTTCGAAGCAATAATATATAAAAAGGAAATACCATACTTCCTGCCATCATGATGATACTTTGCGAAGCCACAAATCTTCTATATGTCATTTCGTATACTCCCTATAAAATAAATTCACAAATCTCTCTTCTGAATCTACTTCCTTCTTTTTCTTGAGAAATTCTTCAATACGAGGATATGCCCTCTTTAACTGCTCTTTCGTTGGATAAGAATAGTACGGCAAATAGTAACTACCGTTATGCTTTAAAGTAACATCAATCATCTTCCGAATGACATCCTCTGTTTTCTTTATCTCACTCTCTGAGCGTCCCTGGTTAATCAAAAGAACCAGCGCAAACATATCATCTTTCGCATAGGACAAAACTGCATTTTCATTCTTTTCCACGTAACGAATCGTAATGTTGAGTAAATTAAACTCTTCTTCATTTAATACGTTACGTAAATCATCTATATACTCCGTGAAAGCATCTATAGGCACAAAGTATTCTTGTAACACTTCGGTCCTATTTGGATTTTCATATTCCATAAAAGCACTATCTGATCTCATAACATTATTACGCGTCTCATACTTTCCATCTGTACGTTCAAAATAACCTCTTTGTATATCCCAAAATGTATTCTTTCCCCAATCACTATAACGTGATAACCCAAGTAAAAATTTCGGTACCGCTATAATATTTTCTTCCTTTAATTCACTGTACTCTTCTCTCATATTTTGATTTTGTGCCAAAGTATAATCTGTCACATACATCTCTTTTAAAAATGTATTTGGAGCAACAGAAATACGCGCTAAGTGCATACGAACATTTTCATCTCTTTTCACTTTCTCTTTGAAATAAGATACGTATTCTTTATAATCTATCATTCTCGTGTGCATTTCATATAATTCATCATCTGTTAACTTCAGCGTCACATCTAAAATAACTCCAAATAAACCGTAACCCCCAATGACATATGGAAATAACTCTGCATTTTCTTCTCTATTTACATTACGTACCGTACCATCTGCCATTAACAATCTAAATGAATCTACTGTATCAATTAGTGCCTCATGACGAATATCACGCCCGTGTACATTTACACTTAATGAACCACCAACAGTAAAAATATTTTGAGACTGCATGACCTGTACCGCAAGGCCATATGGATTTATTTTCTTCTAAATATCATTCCACGTGACACCACTTTGAACTGTAATCTGCTTCTTCTCTGGATCAAATTCTAATATTTTATTATATCCTTTCATATCGAGCATCGTGCCATTTGGATAATATGTCTGTCCTCCTTGGCTATGTTGCATGCCTGCAATGGAAATTTTCTCTCCTGAAACTTTTGCATCTCGCACTAATTTTATTAACGAGCGCTCTTCCGTAGCACTTTCAACACGTTTTATTTTTGTCGGAAGCAATTTACCTACATCACTCATAATAGGATGATCAATTTGTTTTTTATACGTATGTACAGACGTTGCAAGCAAAACCGTATATGCAACAATGACCGCCGCTATCTTTCCTTTTTTCAAATGACACTCTCCTCTTCTACATCTTTTCCTCTTTATATTGTACCTATTTTCCTATGAAGAAAGAATACAAAAAAGAGGGACCTTATTTTAGGTCCCTCCTTATCAAAACTGTTACTTTGCTGCTGGCAATTGTATTGGGTCAAACTTTTCATACGACGTATATTTTGCGTTCGTAATAATGTGTGCTTTATCCTTGCCATTGCTACTCATAATCATGTCTATCTTTGCTGATTCATATTTAAAATCTTTTGTAATGATATATTCTGCATCCACTTCTTCTATCTTCGCATTTTGTGCTTGTAACATTTTCTTCTGCGTTTCATCCATGCTAGTTAACATACTTTCTGTTTCTTGCCCTTTTAATGTAAATTTCAGTTTATATTTATCTCCGCTTTTCTCCAGCTTCATTTTATCTAAAACTACTTCCGGTACTTCTAATTTATCTATAATATCTTGAGTCGCTTTCATTCCACCAGCGTTTAATTGCTCCTCTGGTACGGTTACAACTTCTCCTGTATTAGGGTTTTTTACCTCACCAGCAACTTTACCATCCACAGTATACACTACAACATCTGTACCGGAAATATTCATTTCAGAACGAGAATTCTTTGTCTTTGGCTCTAATTGCATCTTAGCCTTTAATATATCCATCTCTGTTCCCTCAGCTTTTACCCCTACACCATATGTCATCGTTACATGTTCTTCATTTTTAAAAGCTTCATTCGTTTTCTTGAAAACATCTTTCGCCGTTAATTCCTTTTCTTTTTGAACGGATTCTTTTTTCGGCTCATCCGTCTTTGCTGTTTTCTCATTACTACACCCTACCCCTAGACTGATTGCAAGTACTAAACTTGAAACAAAAATAATTTTTTTCATACTGTTGCCCCCTTTCCCAAAATAATATCACCTCTTTTCCTATGAAATCTATATAATTCGTAATATTCTTCTTTAAATTTATTTCCTATATAGCAACATGTTTGAGAAAAAGTTTAAATATGATGTAAATAATAACAACTCATTTCAGGAGGTCATTATGAAAGCTATTATTTGCACAAAGTATGGACCACCTAATGTTCTCCAACTTCAAAATATAGAAAAGCCTAAACCTAAAAAAAATGAAGTATTAGTTAAAATTCACGCAACAAGTGTATCGACTGGAGATTGTAGAATACGTGGCTTTAATAGCCCCCTCTTATTTTGGATTCCTATGCGGATCATATTAGGTTTCAGAAAACCGAGAAAACCTATACTTGGCGTAGAGTTATCCGGTGAAATCGAAGACATTGGAACAGATGTAACACAATTTAAAAAAGGAGATCAAGTTTTTGCATTAACAGAACTAAACCTTGGTGGTTATGCCGAATACACATGCGTGCATGAAAGTGGATTAATAGCATTAAAACCTACCAATGTAACGTATGAAGAAGCGGCAGTTATTCCTTTTGGTGGAACTTCAGCGTTGCATTTTCTGAGAAAAGGCCGAATAAAAAAGGGGCAACAAGTTCTCATATATGGTGCCTCTGGATCAGTAGGAACAGCTGCCATACAACTCGCTAAATATTTTGGTGCGATCGTTACAGCTGTTTGTAGTAATTCAAATTTTGAACTAGTGCAATCTTTAGGAGCGGATAAAGTGATTGATTATACGAAAGAAGATTTTACTAAGCGGCGCGAGCGTTACGATATTATATTTGATGCAGTTGGGAAGCATAAAAAATCCCTTTGTAAACAAGTATTAGCGCCTAATGGAAAATATGTATCTGTGAATGGAATGATGGCAAAAGTAAGTAAAGAGGATATGATTCTACTAAAAAGACTAACTGAAACAGAACATTTAAAACCTGTTATTGATAGAACTTACCGATTAGAAGAAATTGCTGAAGCTCATATGTATGTGGAAAAAGGGCATAAAAAAGGAAACGTTTCGATTACCTTAAAATAAAATATATTCAGAAAACAATATTGACAATTCTTTTTGTAAGATTTACTATTAGTACCATACTAAAAAACTACATACACATACTCTTATCAAGAGTGGCGGAGGGACTGGCCCGATGATGCCCGGCAACCGAGCTTATGACGTATAAGCTAAGGTGCTAATTCCTGCAAAACGAGTTTTCGTTTTGGAAGATAAGAGAGGAACCTATTTCGTCTATTCGGCACCTCTCTTATTTTGAGAGGTGCTTTTTATTTTGGAACGTATATGAAGGGGGAATCATAGATGAAGAAAGTATTATTAAGCATTGTAAGCGGAGCAGTATTATTATTAGGCGCATGTAGTGTGAGTTCAGATAAAGAGGTAAAAGAATTAGACGAGAAAAAGATTACTGTCGGTGTAACAGGTGGACCACATGAACAAATTTTTGAAAAGGTAAAAGAAGTTGCAGCAAAAGATGGCCTCGAAATTGATATAAAAGTATTTAATGATTATGTAGCGCCAAACGTATCATTAGATGAAAAAAGCCTTGATGTAAATAGCTACCAAACGAAATCGTATTTAGATGTATTTAAAGCTGAACGCAATATGAAATTAGCTGAAGTATTTTCAACAGTAACATTCCCTATGGGTGTATATTCTAAAGATATAAAAGATGTAAAAGACTTAAAAGAGGGCGATGCAATTGCTGTACCAAATGACCCAACGAATGAACTTCGAGCTTTAAAATTATTTGAAAAAGCAGGGGTTTTAAAAGTGGATCCAAAGGCTACAGAAAAAGCGACTGCAAAAGATGTAATTGAAAATCCAAAAAAATTAAAGATTGTCGAATTAGAGGCATCTCAATTACCAACGCAACTAAGTGAAGTGAAAGCAGCTGCAATTAACACAAACTTTGCATTAGGTGCAAAATTAAGTCCAGCGAAAGATTCTATTTTCCGCGAAGGAAAAGATTCACCCTATGTGAACTGGGTTGTTGTTCGTACTGAAAATAAAGATGATGCCGTTGTAAATAAATTAAAGAAAGCTTATCAATCTAAAGAAGTAAAAGAGTTTATCGAGAAAAAATTTGATGGTTCTGTTTTACCGTCTTGGTAGGAGCTGACTATAATGATCGAATTAAAAAATATTTCCAAAGTATTTTCAACAAAAAAGGGGAATGTCGAAGCTCTTAAGTCAACTTCTATTAAAGTGGCAAAGGGCGAAGTATTTGGAATCATCGGATATAGCGGTGCTGGTAAAAGTACATTAATCCGCTGTGTAAATTTATTAGAAAAACCAACAACAGGAAATATCATTGTAAACAATCAAGACTTAACAACTTTATCGGCAAAAGAACTAGCAAAAGCAAGACAAAAAATCGGGATGATTTTTCAAGGATTCAATTTACTTAAAACTGTTACCGTTTATGAAAATATCGCATTACCGTTACGCCTTGCTGGCATTCCAAAAGCGGAAATTGAAAAAAGAGTAGAAAAGTATTTACGCATTGTCGATCTTTTTAATCGAAAAGATGCATATCCAAGTGAGCTTTCTGGTGGCCAGAAACAACGTGTTGCGATTGCTCGTGCACTATCACATGAACCTGAAGTGTTATTAAGTGATGAAGCAACGAGTGCATTAGATCCAGAAACAACCGATTCCATCCTTGATTTGCTATTAAAGATTAACGAAGAAATCGGAATTACGATTTTACTCATTACACATGAAATGAATGTTATCCAGCGTATATGTGACCGCGTTGCTGTTATGGAACATGGATCTGTAGTCGAAAACGGGACTGTAAAAGATATTTTCACAAACCCACAACATGTAACGACGAAGAAATTTGTAAATAGCGCATTTGCAGCGAAAATTCCAGAAGAGGTACAGAAAGAACTACAAAGTACTGGAGAAATTATAACACTTTCATTTATTGGCACTACTTCAGGGGAACCTGCCTTAGCCGTTGCCACAAAACGGTTCCAAGTATATCCGAATATTTTATCCGGTAATATTACGCAGTTAAAACATGAGGCATATGGGAAACTAGTCGTTCATATGCAAGGGGAACAAAATGAAATCCACCGTGCTTTATCATTTTTACAAGAGCAAGGAATCATCGTAGAAGGAGGTAGAACAGATTATGGGAAACAAGTCCTTTTTGGATGAATGGGGTAAAGTCATATGGGAAGCCACAATCCAAACCTTTCAAATGACATCTATTTCATTACTCATCTCGATCCTTATTGCACTGCCAATTGGTGTTACACTTGTTTTAACGAGACCTGGTGGACAGCATGAAAATAAAATCATCTATCCTATTCTTAATACGGTTATTAATGTTATTCGCTCTCTTCCATTTATCATTCTATTATTCTTTATTTTGCCTTTTACAAAGTTTCTAATGGGAACATCCATTGGCGTACAAGGTGTTATCGTACCGCTTGTCGTCTTCACAGCCCCTTATATCGCACGTTTAATGGAGACAGCTTTACTAGAAGTCGATCGCGGTGTCATTGAAGCCTACCAAGCGATGGGAGTCTCTACTATAAAAATCATTTGGCACGTTATGGTGAAAGAAGCTCGTCCCTCCCTTGTACTTGGATTAACAATCGCAACAATTGGCTTAATTGGCGCAACAGCAATGGCTGGCCTTGTGGGTGCTGGCGGGCTAGGGGATTTAGCATACCGCTTCGGACATTTACGCTACGAGCCTGAAGTAATGTATGCAACTGTCTTTATTTTAATTATCCTCGTTCAAGGATTACAGTCTTTAGGGAATGGTGTTGCACGAAGATTGAAGAAAGATTAAAAAAAGAAGGTATCTCACCAAGGTGAGATACCTTCTCAGAGTGTTGGGAAACCCTTTAGGGTTCCCAACACTCTGGAATCTTTTTTGATTTTAGCGAATAAAAACAACATAAAATAATAGAATTTTAAAAAATAGCCCTCCACCTGACCCTTTTTGGTCAGGTGGAGGGCTATTTTTTTCATGTTTTGACAAGCTGCGGTGAGATAAGCTTGCATTTGGACAGACTTCAGCCCTCGAAACCGGGCATAGCGGTAGCCATGTAGTTCTTTGGCGTCTGCAAAGCTTCGCTCTATAGTGGAACAGCGTACTTTATACAACCTTTTCCCTGTAGCTGTTAGCTTGTTTTTTCTAGCAATATCCTTATATTTCTCCCACACATGATGAGTGATAACTTTTTGTTTTTGTTTCTTTGAAAAGCACACCTCACGTAACGGACAAACAGCGCAGTCTTCTGGATTCGATTTGTATTGACGGTATCCTTCACGATCAGTTGTTACATATTCTAGAATACATCCCATCGGACAAGCGAAAACATTCATTTCTTCTACATATTTAAATTGGCTTTTCGGTACTTCTTTATTCCGTTTTCCAAATCGGCGATACCCCATCACCATAAATATATTCCGTTCTGATAGTTTCTTACAGATATATCCTGTAAAATAGCCAGCATCAAGGGCAACAGCTTCTACTTTGAAGTCGAATTTATCAATCTGAGCTTGGAGGCGTGCTAAATACGGCTCGGAATCTGCCATATTTCCAGCCGTTACATAGGTATCTGTAATAATATTGTACTTCGCATCAGTCGTACGATGATCCAAGAAATGAAAACCATTTGGTTTTCCATCTCTCATTAAAAATCCACTATCTGGATCCGTTGTACTTATACGAGTTTTTTTGGTAGGGGTATCACTTTCCTTTCTAGGTTTTAATTCTTTTTTCCATGTACCTCACGATCTTCGATTACCGCAGCTTCTAGCTCGTCTATATAAAACTTTGCTTTTTCTTTTTTATATTTATGTACAAATTTATTTTTATTGGCATTGGCCTTAATATGTGTAGAATCTGTCATCAGTGCACGTCCTCCTACCATCCGGTGCTCCGTCGCTTGTCTCACAATCTCATCAAAAATTTCTTCGAAAATATTTGTATGAATAAAACGAGTACGACGATTCCAACTGATTGTAGAGTGATCCGGAATAGTATCCGATAGAGAAAACCCTAAAAACCAACGGTAGGCAATATTCGTTTTAATTTCCTTTTCCAATTGACGCTCAGAACGAATACCGTAAAAATATCCAATAAACATCATCTTAAATAAAACAATAGGATGAATGGACGGGCGTCCATTGTTTTCACAGTAATAAGGGCGTAACTTCTCTTCAATAAAATCAAAACTAATTGTCGCTTCAATTGCACGAAGGAAATGATCTTGTGGAACCAACTCTTCTACAGAAACAGATACACGCTCATCACGATGATTTTTTAAAGCACCCATCATAAAAAATCTCTCCTTTTCCTCTTTTTTATCAGTGTTGACACATAAAAAGAGGTTCAGACACAAAAACAGGCTGTGGAGAAGACTTTCTCCACAGCCTGAGAAGGTATCTCACCAAGGTGAGATACCTTCTTTTTTATCTTTTAAATCCACCTTCTGAATGAATAACTTGCCCAGTAATCCACTCAGCTTCTTCACTTACTAGAAATTTAATGAGTCTAGCTGCATCCTTTGGCTCACCAATTCTGCCAAAAGGAAACATCGGCTTTAACCCTTGTTTTATCTCTTCAGTCATCCATCCTGTATCAGTTGGTCCTGGATTAATTGCATTCACTGTTATTCCTAAATGAGCTACCTCTGCTGACAACGTACTAGTAAGAGCATCAATAGCTCCCTTCGTTGTTGCATACGCTAGTTCTCCTACCATAGGACCTTGAAATTGCCCCGAAGTCATATTCACAATTCTACCACCAGATTTTTTATCAAATCCACGGGCAAATTGACTACTGAGCAATGTAGTCGCACGAATATTCACCATATAATGCTTATCTAATTCTTCAGCAGTCAACGTAGAGAAATCATTATTCGTAGAATATGCTGCATTATTAATTAATATATCAGGGTACCCTAATTGTTCAGTAACTTTATTTATAAGCTCTTTCGGTGCATCATTCCGAGTTAAATCTAACTCCATGCTTGATACTCTAACACCGTTTTGTAATAGCTCTTCTTCTAATTGTATTTGTTCATTTTTCTCAACGCCCCATGGCATCTCTTTATCATAATCCGTCCAATACGTAAAAAATATATCGTATCCTGATTCAGCCAATTCTTTGCAAATTGCTGCGCCTATACCGTCTAGACGACTTACACCTGTAACAACTGCTACTTTATGTTTTAATTGGTTCATCATATACTCCTCCAAGTTTAAAGGACGCATATTTTATATAAGAGATATAAACTTTCCCACAAAAAAGACAGATACATAAAATAGGTACCTATCCTTATAAAAGGGATGTACAATCCAAATATGCATTCCTTGAATGATTTACAGATGACTAAATAAACCCTCGCTTATGAGAGCAAAATTCATCTATCTAGTTTCTAATCATTACAAGTTCATCCACATATTGAGTCTTTGTCTCCTTTACATATATCTCCAAATTTTATTTTAGCACTAAAGATTTAATATTTCAAAAAATAAAAGAACCACTCCTATTTATAAAGTATCGTGTACTATAAACCATAGTGAATAACTAATTTAAATTTAAGTGTATACATTTATCATTACCTATTCGTTGTATAAGTGTAGGGAGGAAAAGTGATGGGAAAAGAAAATATATTTACCCCCTATCTTATCAATCTAGGGGAGGAAGTGTTCAAACTACTACTAGCGAAAGGGGCTATAAAAGAAGATGCAGAAGACATCATCCAAAATACCTTCTATAAAGTATACACATTGCTAGATAATCTAACTGAGAGTAACATACGTCCATGGTTTTTCAGAGTCGCATTAAATGAATACATTGATTTAAAACGCAAAAAAGAACAGCAAAACATCTGCTTAACTGAAGAAATCTATTCAAAACTTCAATATACAGACCGAGAATTGGATACAGTTTTAAATAAAGATGAGATTTTCTATTTATTAAAAGATATAAAATTAGAATATAAAGAAGCCTTCTTTTTAAAATATTATTACAATTTTACATACGAAGAAATCGCTCTAATACTAGATATTCAAGTAAACAGCGTCAAACAAAAATTACATCGTGCACGTAAGACAATTCATTCTAAAGTAGGAGGAAAAAATTAATGGATACTTCTTTAAAAGATGCTTTAAAAAAGGCTAAAAGGAAACAGTTGCTTAAAATCATCATTACCTCTATTATCGTTGTCATGATGCTTATCCCTATCATTTATAAAGTTGGCAATTACTTCGCAGCGAAAAGCTCTACGAAACTTCACGAACATCTCTTTTTACATAACGCAATTGCAGAACCGAATGTACAAATTGATTCTCAAGTAACAAGTAATTCATCTATGTTTGGCGGCAATATTATATCAAACCGTTCCAAAAACATTAACGGTTATGTATTCCCATGGAACACATTAACAAGTTCTTATGGTTGGTTCCTGACTCATATTGACTTCAATGAGTTAACACCTGGCTTTTATTGGTCAGATACAAATTTCTATGAGTATGATAAACAAACAAAGAATAAATTTGCGACATTTTATAATCCGGCTATTAAAGATTATCACGATGGTGTGCAAAATGAATTAGGTGAAGTTTCACAAATGAACAACTATGTTGCCGAAGTTGCCATCTCTTTCAATCAACCCTATACATTAAAAGAGGTTCAAACAAAAATACCAGATAACTTAAATATCGTATGGCTATATATGACCTCACCAATCAGAGATGAAAGTAAAGGACCTGCTGGTATGCCTGTTTACGGATTCAATCCAGACAAGTCTCCTAAAGAAGCGTACAAAGAGTTCATTGATTCACTTAATCAATACGATGACGATGGACATGACGAAGATATACAGAAGTTTTTAAAAGCAAACAAAAACAAACCATTTGATCAAGTGAAAATTTTAGGTGTTATGCTAACAGGAAAAACGGAAAACTTTAAAGCATTAGAAAACCAAGATTTTATTCGCGGTGCTTCTGTAGGGGTGACTGCGCAAGTTGTTCCTTATATAAAGCCAGAGAAATAATACGTAATGCCCAGATACACTAAAAAAACTACATGAATCTGTTTACTATGGGAGCTCTCTACTAAAATAGATAGCTCCCATACCACATTTATTCTTCACCTTCCAAAAATAAATTTCAAAATGCTTTATGTACAATTTTACAAATAAAAAATCATAAACTTGTAAATACAATATTGGAGGGATTTCAATGGTTATCAATTTTTGTAACTACTCAGCCACCTTTCGGTGTCTTTTTTAAATTTTACTAGTTTCATATGCCTCCCATTTGTAAATACTGAGTATATCAAACAGGGGAGGTGAATCTTATGGTCGATCGAAAAATTATTTTAGATACATATAAAAAAGGACCTGAAGCTGTTATTTCTTTATTTGAAGAAACATTTTCTAAGTTAGAAAAACGTATACAAGAACTAGAAAATGCTTCAAAAAAAAACTCCAAAAATAGTCATAAGCCACCTTCTACAGATGGTTTGGGTAAGCCCGTTACAAAAAGTTTGCGCAAACCGTCTCATCGTCAAACGGGTGGCCAGTTGGGCCACAAGGGACATACTCTTGGTTTGACAGCGACTCCAGATCATACGATTACACATTCTCCTACATATTGTACTTGTTGTCATACTTCCTTGAACCACGAGCCTGTAAAAGGGTATCGCATTCGCCAAGTGTATGACTTACCACCTATTCAGATCGAAGTGACAGAACATAAAGTAGAACAGAAAGAATGCCCACATTGCCATTCTATCCAAGAAGCCCAATTTCCTTCGACAGTATCTCGTCCTGTTCAATATGGTCCAAATATAAAAAGACTGATTCCCTATTTAACGCATTATCAATGCATTTCTTTGAAGCGAACAAAAGAATTCTTTCAGGATTGTTTTGGACATTCTATAAGCGAAGGAACCCTGGTAAATCATACACAGGCTTTCGCTTCTCAATTGCAGCCATTCATAAAAGAAGTAAAGGAAAAGATTCTGCAGTCTCCTGTTGTCCATTTTGATGAAACTGGTATGCGTGTAGAAAACAAAACACAATGGTTACATACTGCCAGTACACCGGAGGTGACATTGCAACATATTCATCAAAAACGTGGAAAAGAAGCAATGGATGCTGGAGAAATCTTGCCATCTTTTTCTGGAATTGCGATGCATGATGGTTGGAAATCGTATGATGCGTATACAGATTGTCGTCACGTTTTATGTAATGCCCATCTCTTACGAGATTTACAAGGAATTATAGATAGTACTGGAGAACAATGGGCACAACAGATGCAGAAATTTCTAACGCAAGCGTTGACGATGAAAAAGCAATCCGAAGGTACCATGCCAAAAGCGACGCAAAAGAATCTGTTTATTATGTATCAATCCATATTGAAAGAACAACAGATTCTTTCCACGAAACAAAAGAAGAAAGGAAAGCAGACGCCTTCTCAAAATTTATGGAATCGCTTCGTCAAGTATTCTGACAGAATTCTAGGGTTTTTAGAACATCCAGCCATTCCATTTGATAACAATCAAGCAGAACGGGATATTCGGATGACGAAAGTAAAACAGAAAGTGTCTGGGACTTTCCGAAGTAAGAAAGGCGCAGAATCTTTTTGTCAGATACGAAGCTTTATGAGTACCATGAAAAAACAAAAACAATCGGTCTTACAAGCGATAAACCAAGTCATAGAAACTAGAACGGTTCCTTGGAATAACACGACTTCATAAGAGAATTTCTCTATTTGGCATAGATTCTTTCTCTGATTGGAGTATTTTCTTTTCATGTTTTCGAATCGGAAACATGTATTTGGCCTGTTTTTTTATTTGAAGAAGCTGAGTAGTTACCAATTTTTTAAGAACTGATAAACGTGCTACTTTCATATTATTACTTTTACGGCTTTACATAGGGTATACATGGCTCGCTGCTGGGATAGGCAAAGTCTTCGGACAATCTTTTGACGCAAGTGGCTTTCTAAAGGGTGCTATTGCTCAAGCATCAGGTGACCACCCTGCAGTACAAAGTTGGTGGGCAGATTTTCTTCAACATTTTGTCCTTCCAAACGCAGACCTATTTAGCTTTTTAGTTCAATGGGGAGAAATTTTAGTAGGTCTAGGTTTAATTTTAGGCGGATTAACAAAAACAGCTGCATTTTTCGGAATCATAATGAATCTTTCATTTTTATTAAGTGGAACCGTTAGTGTAAACCCAAACCTGCTTATTTTGACTATGTTCATTTTAGTTGCAGGGCAGAACGCTGGACGTATTGGATTAGATGGCTATGTTTTCCCTAAACTTTTCCGTAAAAACAACCACGGAACATATAAATTAAGTAAAACTGCATAGTAACAG
Organism: Bacillus sp. CPT56D-587-MTF; assembly: GCF_058792335.1. Classification (NCBI taxonomy): domain Bacteria; kingdom Bacillati; phylum Bacillota; class Bacilli; order Caryophanales; family Bacillaceae; genus Bacillus; species Bacillus sp. CPT56D-587-MTF. Next base: position 5,015,449 of record NZ_JBYTEF010000001.1, read on the forward strand.
TTTACTTTTAAAATATAAATAAGAAAAAGAGCCTGAATATAGGCTCTTTTTCTTATTTCTCCTAATTTAAACTTTTAACGAGCCACGAAAACCTCTGGCAGCATAGTAAGAGTCTGCTCCATTATGGTACACGAAAACATGTCCAAAGCGATAATCGCAAAATAAAGCACCACCGAGTTCTCGAATATCTGAAGGTGTTTGTACCCAACTTGATGATTTCATGTCAAAATCGCCAAGTTGTTGCAATTCCCGATACTGTTCTTCCGTTAATAATTCAATGCCCATAGCATTGGCAACATCAATAACGTTATTTTCTGGTTTATGTTTTTTTCTTGATTCTAACGCTTCAAGATCATAACAAAGACTTCTGCGGCCTTTAGGACTCTCCTTTGAACAATCATAGAAAGTATATTCGTCCTTTTCTTCATCATAACCAACAACATCCGGTTCACCACCAGTTACTTCCATTTCGTTAAGTGACCACATTTTTTCATTATTAGTAGTCAGCTTCGCTTCAACTTTAGCCCATTCAAGACCTTCATGGCGGTTCATGTTTTTCTCAAAACGAGCTTGCAATACTTTCAATAACTCTTCACGTTTTTCTACTAGTAAGTCATTTTTATTTCCTGTCATATTAGTCCTCCCTGATTTATGTACTGATAGTAGTTTAAGTATATATTTTATAATAAATCATCTCAATATGAAGACCGTTTCAACCTTATGTCTTGTACAAACATCCCTTACAAAGTCCTAAAACCCTCCATACTCTCTCCAAGAATATAGTGTGAAAACCACATCAAGTTCTGCTTCATAATAGCCACATGAACTCCTGGTTGGTCAGAACTATATGCCATTCCTTTAAATATAATTAATTCTGTATCAACTTCCATATCCATTAATCCTTGATATAGATCATATGCATTTGTAATTGGAATTCTTGCATCCTTTTCCCCATGTTGAATTAAGGTAGGCGTACAAGCTGATTTAATATACGTCATAGGTGATGTCTTCGTATATATCTCTGGATCATTCCATGGAGTATTTCCTAAATACATTCTAATAAAGTAAGGTATATCTGTATTTACATAATGGGTACTCCAGTTAGTTATTCCACCGCCAACTGAAATAGCTTTAAACCGACTACTAAACGTAGAACAGAAAGCTGATACATATCCACCGTTGCTCCATCCCATAACTCCTACTCTATCCTTGTCTACCATCCCTTTTTCTACTAGTTCATCCACTCCAGATATAACATCATCGTAGTCAGCAATCCCCTGTTTTCTATAGTTAGCTTTTAAAAATTCATTACCATAACCTGAACTTCCTCTGTAATTTGGTTCTAAAACGATAAAGCCTTTTTCAACAAACTGTTCAATCGGATATTTCTCATTGAAGCAGTCTGAAAATATCGGAAAAGATGCCCAAGCCGGACCGCCGTGAATTACTACTAATAAAGGATATTTTTTATTAGTGTCCAACTCTACTGGCGTTGATAAAACACCTTCTATTTCAAGACCATCGCTACTTTTCCATGAGATGATTTCCCTGTTACTTCTAAGTTTCCCTTTGAAAAAGCTATTTTCATCCGTTATTTTTTTATCGTCTAAATAGATTTCAAAGGTTTCATTTGTTATAGCCTTATTGTAGGATATATGTTTGCCATCCTTTGTTATAGAAGCATCCATTATAAAGCCATCTACTTTTTCGCTTAATATTTCCACAGTGCCATCTTCGGCTAGCAATCCAATAAGATAATTCGTTTTATTCTGCCACCTAATTAAAACCCCTTTAGCTGTCCACTGTAATGGCATAACCGTACTATCAAAATCTGTTAAAGGTTGAATTAGCTCTCCGGTATTTATATCATATATCTCTAACGTACTATCTTGTATATGGTTTCTATAGTAACCCTTCTCTCTTATGCTTGCTGTGTAACATATTTCACTGCCGTCAGGAGAAAAGCAAACACTCCCTCCCAACAACTTATCCACATTCAGCTTTTGTAGCTCTCCAGCTTTAATATGGAGTATGTATAGATCTCCATTTATATAATCTGCCATATTTGAGCTTGGTGTCGCCATAAATACAACCTTTTTACCATCACTTGAAATATCAAATTCATGGATATGAAAATCCTTACCATCCGTTAATTGATAAACAACTCTGTTCTCGTGTTCATCTGTATCACTTTGTATCACCTTCTCTATTTCAATGTAATATAAACAATTATTCTGGTGTTCCTTACCTATATGTTGAAAATCTCCATATAGATCCTTACGTTTCTTTATCTCCTCACATTCTTTTGACTGCGTAACATAATAAAGACCCTTGCCATTAGGACCCCATTTGAATGTACTGACTCCTTCTTTCTCATCGGTAATTTGAACCTCTCTATAACCATCTAGTGACTTAACAAATATCTGATTTTTCCCATCACCAACTGGACTAAGATATGCGATACACCTAGCATCTGGAGACCATAATGGGTGTGTACTATCTATATCACCATTTGATAATGGGTAACTCTGCTTCTTATCTTTTTCATATATCCATACATGATTCCTATATGTATTGTCTTTCCAATCAGCCGTCTTCTTAACAAATGCTACGTTTTTACCATCATCACTTATGTTTGTACTTGATACGGTTGGCAATGAAATAATCTCTTCTATACTTAGATATGTTTTTTCATTCACTTTCATCAATATCCCCCCTTGAAATGTCCATAAATCTCTCGTCTCTTTTTGCCGTAATAAAGGAAATTGTTCACGAATACTTAAAATGATAACGGAAAATTCAGATAAATAAAAGTGAAGTCGATAAAGTAAAACTTTAATTTATGGAGTTCTATCCACTTACCAATTCTAGATGTTCTTTTTCGACACAAAAACACCCCTTTTAGATACAAATTTGTAAATTTATTTTGTAACTACTCAGCTTCTTCAAATAAAAAAACAGGCCAAATACATGTTTCCGATTCGAAAACATGAAAAGAAAATACTCCAATCAGAGAAAGAATCTATGCCAAATAGAGAAATTCTCTTATGAAGTCGTGTTATTCCAAGGAACCGTTCTAGTTTCTATGACTTGGTTTATCGCTTGTAAGACCGATTGTTTTTGTTTTTTCATGGTACTCATAAAGCTTCGTATCTGACAAAAAGATTCTGCGCCTTTCTTACTTCGGAAAGTCCCAGACACTTTCTGTTTTACTTTCGTCATCCGAATATCCCGTTCTGCTTGATTGTTATCAAATGGAATGGCTGGATGTTCTAAAAACCCTAGAATTCTGTCAGAATACTTGACGAAGCGATTCCATAAATTTTGAGAAGGCGTCTGCTTTCCTTTCTTCTTTTGTTTCGTGGAAAGAATCTGTTGTTCTTTCAATATGGATTGATACATAATAAACAGATTCTTTTGCGTCGCTTTTGGCATGGTACCTTCGGATTGCTTTTTCATCGTCAACGCTTGCGTTAGAAATTTCTGCATCTGTTGTGCCCATTGTTCTCCAGTACTATCTATAATTCCTTGTAAATCTCGTAAGAGATGGGCATTACATAAAACGTGACGACAATCTGTATACGCATCATACGATTTCCAACCATCATGCATCGCAATTCCAGAAAAAGATGGCAAGATTTCTCCAGCATCCATTGCTTCTTTTCCACGTTTTTGATGAATATGTTGCAATGTCACCTCCGGTGTACTGGCAGTATGTAACCATTGTGTTTTGTTTTCTACACGCATACCAGTTTCATCAAAATGGACAACAGGAGACTGCAGAATCTTTTCCTTTACTTCTTTTATGAATGGCTGCAATTGAGAAGCGAAAGCCTGTGTATGATTTACCAGGGTTCCTTCGCTTATAGAATGTCCAAAACAATCCTGAAAGAATTCTTTTGTTCGCTTCAAAGAAATGCATTGATAATGCGTTAAATAGGGAATCAGTCTTTTTATATTTGGACCATATTGAACAGGACGAGATACTGTCGAAGGAAATTGGGCTTCTTGGATAGAATGGCAATGTGGGCATTCTTTCTGTTCTACTTTATGTTCTGTCACTTCGATCTGAATAGGTGGTAAGTCATACACTTGGCGAATGCGATACCCTTTTACAGGCTCGTGGTTCAAGGAAGTATGACAACAAGTACAATATGTAGGAGAATGTGTAATCGTATGATCTGGAGTCGCTGTCAAACCAAGAGTATGTCCCTTGTGGCCCAACTGGCCACCCGTTTGACGATGAGACGGTTTGCGCAAACTTTTTGTAACGGGCTTACCCAAACCATCTGTAGAAGGTGGCTTATGACTATTTTTGGAGTTTTTTTTTGAAGCATTTTCTAGTTCTTGTATACGTTTTTCTAACTTAGAAAATGTTTCTTCAAATAAAGAAATAACAGCTTCAGGTCCTTTTTTATATGTATCTAAAATAATTTTTCGATCGACCATAAGATTCACCTCCCCTGTTTGATATACTCAGTATTTACAAATGGGAGGCATATGAAACTAGTAAAATTTAAAAAAGACACCGAAAGGTGGCTGAGTAGTTACAAATAAATATAGAAGGGGTATGTTTTTTAGTTTTAAAGGGGCTAAAGCACATCTATTTTATGTTTTGAAAGGGAGAATTGAAAAATCATATGAAGAATTTCAAAAAGAGTACAGGTAAAATTTTACTAGCATCTGGATTAGTAGTTTCTATGTCAGCTTGTCGTGTAACAAATTTATTTGGAGAAAAAGAAAAAACAAATGCTGAATCTGGTAAACAAGAAAGTAAAGAAACTAAGACAGAAGGTAAATCATCTGAAACAAAGGAAAAATCAACTAACTCAAAAGAAGAAAGTAAAGATGTTAAGATGATTATGGTTTTGCCTGAGGATTACCCACAACTTATGGTAGACATTGAAGAAGACTTATTAAGACGTCTAGATTACTATGATGCTTCTGTGAGGGATAATAAAAAGGGAAGTAAGTCAAATGAAGAGGTACGAGATAGTATTAAAGACTTAGATAAAGTATTTAATAAAATAGAGCGTATAGATGCACCAGGAAAATACAAGGAAGATCATAAGGAAATTGTAAAAGCTGTTCAAAAGTTAAAAGAATCTTTCAAAGAAGTATCGAAGTTATTTGATTACTCTAAAACACTTAAAGATACGGATGATGCAATCATAGATAAAGCAAACAATAAATTAGATGAAGCAAAACGCATTTGGAAACCTGTATTTAATAAGTTAAAAGCGGAAGCTAAGGGTGGTTCAACAACTACTTCTACAACAAGTGGTACTAGTTCTTCTAACTCACCGAGTTTATCTAGTGGTAATACAGTTAAAACATACAGTACCCAAGATAAAACTGGTATATTCAAAGGAAAAATTGATACACCAGACGAGGATTCCGCTAAGTTTAAGAATGTACAGAACAACTATAAAGACGGTACAGAGCTTGTAGGTAATTGGGGTATTGATTACGGAGACGGAGTCAAAACTACGTTAGTCCTAAAAGCAGATAAGACATTTGAAACATATGCAAATGGTTCTTATCCAAATAAAGATAATTACTTAACAGGAACATACCAAGCAGACGTTTCTTCCCATCAGTTAACGCTAATGGTGGAAAAAGGAACTCAAAATGGTCAAGAAGTGAAATTGGAAAGACCTATTTATTCATCATATGAGGTTAAAAATTTAGATGGTAAAGCGTTACAGATTTTCCACATAGACGAACAAGTAACAATTTGTTATGTAAAACAATAAATAACTAAAAAAACTCTGTAAAATGATTTTTACAGAGTTTTTTCTTAGTTTTAATTTATTTCAAACGTATAACTATATTTATTAACCTACCAATCTCCTACTCAACAGTAACAGACTTAGCTAAATTACGTGGCTTATCAACGTCACACTCGCGGTGAAGCGCTGCGTAGTATGAGATAAGTTGTAATGGAATAACTGCTACTAGCGGTGCTAGCGCTTCGTGTACAGCTGGTAATACGAAGCTGTCACCTTCCATTTCTAAGCCTTTCATTGAGATGATACATGGGTTAGCCCCGCGTGCTACTACTTCTTTCACGTTACCACGAATTCCAAGGTTTACGTGCTCTTGTGTAGCAAGTGCGATAACTGGTGTACCATTTTCAATTAAAGCGATTGTACCGTGTTTTAACTCTCCTCCAGCGAATCCTTCTGCTTGGATGTAAGAGATTTCTTTTAGTTTTAACGCACCTTCTAATCCTACGTAGAAGTCTACGCTACGGCCGATGAAGAAACAGTTACGCGTTGTTGCTAAAAATTGTTTTGCTAATGCGTCCATTTCTTCTTTTTGATCACAAAGTTCTATCATTGCATTTGCTACAAGTCCTAGTTCGTGTGTTAAATCGAAATCAAGAACTTCACCTTTTGCTTTAGCAATATCAGCTGCTAAAATTGAAAGTACTGCAAGCTGTGCTGTGTAAGCTTTCGTTGATGCAACTGCAATTTCTGGTCCAGCGTATAACGGAAGTGTATAATCAGCTTCACGAGAAAGCGTAGAACCAGGCACGTTTGTAATTGTTAATGCTTTATGACCCATTTCATTTGTTTGCACAAGTACTGCACGGCTATCAGCTGTTTCACCACTTTGTGAAATATAAATGAAGAATGGTCTTTCTGTTAATAATGGCATGTTGTAAGAGAATTCACTTGCCACGTGTACTTCAACTGGCATTTTTGCAAACTTCTCGATAAATTGTTTTCCAACAAGACCTGCATGATAACTCGTTCCACATGCAATGATGTAAATACGATCGCTATCTAAAATCGCATTGCGGATGTCTTGATTTAATTCAATTTCGCCATTTTCATCTTGATACTTTTGAATTATATTACGGATTACAAGTGGTTGCTCATCGATTTCTTTAAGCATGAAATGAGGATATGTTCCCTTTTCAATATCACTTGCGTCTAATTCCGCTGTAAACGGTGCACGTTCAATCGTTTCACCTTGTAAGTTTTTAATTGTAATACTTTCTTTCGTTACGATTACGATTTCTTTATCCATTAGCTCAATAAATTGATCTGTAACTTGTAACATCGCCATAGCGTCGCTTGCCACAACATTAAAGTTGTCACCAACACCTACTAATAGCGGGCTTTTGTTTTTAGCAACATAAATCATGTTTGGATTTTCAGCATCAAGTAATCCAATTGCATAAGAGCCATGTAAAAGAGATAGCGTATTACGGAACGCTTCTTCTACACTTAATCCTGTGCTCACTTGTTGTTCCATAAGCTGTACGATAACCTCTGTATCTGTTTCACTTACGAACGTTACATCTTGTAAATATTCCTTTTTCACTAATTCATAGTTTTCAATTACACCGTTATGAACTAATGTAAAGCGTTTTGATGTACTTTGATGCGGATGCGCGTTTACTTTACTTGGAACACCGTGTGTAGCCCAGCGTGTGTGTCCGATACCCACGCTTGCTGCTACGTTCTCATCTACGATTTCACGAAGTTTTGCGATACGGCCTTTTTCTTTGTATACAACAACACCGTTCTCTGCTTGTACTGCAATACCTGCTGAATCATATCCACGATATTCTAGCTTTTCTAAACCTTTTAATAAAATTTCCTTTGCATCTTGCTCTCCAATAAATCCTACGATTCCACACATGTTTAGTCGCCGTTACAAATGCTTACACTGCTCTGCGAACATGTAACGACATAGTCCGATACCATTTTTATTTATACTAAAAAACGGATTACATATTGCTAGCCCTGTAAGCTTGTAACGGCTTTCACCTTCCTCTCGATTGGGTTTAAGTCCGTATATACTTATACAGCTAGTTTTCATCCGTTCCTCTTCTCTCATCACACTTTCACCTTTGTCCACTAAGTCACCTTAATGATTTAAGTAAAAGCTTGCGGTTGTGATGAACAACCGGGAGTCATCCGCCGAAATCTCGATAAACCCCACCTCGTCAACTACACTATTTGTAGTTCTGGCGCTTTTATAATTTACAATATTTCCTTTGAGAAAAAGAACAAGACCATCTTATAACAAACATGGATAAACCGTCAATGAAATTTTTTTCATCGTCTATAAAACATATGAAAAAGGAGCACTTTTTGTGCTCCTTTTTCATATAAATTCAGCTAATTATTCAGCGCCAACTTCGGCTTTCACAACTTCTACAATGCGATGTACATATGCATCACAAACTTCTTGTGTTGGTGCTTCTGCCATTACACGAATAAGTGGCTCTGTTCCAGATGGACGAACAAGAATACGGCCATCACCGTTCATTTCTTCCTCTACAACACGAATAATTTCTTTGATTTTTTCATTTTCTAATGCTAATTTTTTATCTGTTACACGAACGTTTACTAACAATTGTGGGAATTTCGTCATTTCTCCTGCAAGCTCAGATAATGGCTTTTTCGTCATTTTCATGATGTTTACAAGTTGAAGTGCACTTAACATTCCATCACCAGTTGTAATGTAATCAAGTAAGATAATATGGCCTGATTGTTCTCCACCTAGGTTGTAACCCCCACGCTTCATTTCTTCCATTACGTAGCGGTCACCAACTGCTGTTTTATCACTTGTAATATTATTTGCTTCAAGTGCCTTGTAAAAACCTAAGTTACTCATAACAGTTGAAACAACTGTATTATGTTTTAATTGACCAGTTTCTTTCATATATTTCGCACAAATGAACATAATTTGATCACCGTCAACGATGTTTCCTTTTTCGTCTACAGCAATTAAACGGTCGCCATCGCCATCAAAAGCAAGTCCGATATCCGCACCTTTTTCTTTTACCAATTCAGCTAAGCCTTCTGGATGTGTAGATCCTACACCCTCATTAATATTCATACCGTTTGGAGAAGTTCCCATTGTTGAAATATCAGCTTCTAGGTCTGCAAATAAGTATGGAGCTAGAGAAGAAGTTGCACCATGTGCACAATCTAAAGCGATATGTAGGCCAGAGAAATCTTCTTCAACAGTTTGTTTAATGTACTGTAAATATTTTTGTCCACCTTCAAAGTAATCGCTCACTTGTCCAAGATTAGTACCTGTCGGACGTGGTAGTTCATCAACTTCTTTGTCTAATAAAGCTTCAATCTCAGCTTCTTGCTCATCTGTTAATTTAAAGCCGTCTGAACCAAAGAATTTAATACCGTTATCTTGTACTGGATTATGAGATGCAGAAATCATAACACCCGCTTGTGCATCTAGTGCTTTTGTTAAATAAGCAACGCCCGGTGTAGAAATAACGCCAAGGCGCATTACTTCTGCTCCAGTTGATAATAGACCTGCTACTAAAGCTCCTTCTAACATATGACCAGATACACGTGTATCACGACCGATAATTACTTTTGGACGATCTGTATCTTTTGTTAATACATAACCCCCAAAACGTCCAATTTTGAAAGCTAATTCAGGTGTTAACTCCTTATTTGCAACTCCGCGTACTCCATCTGTACCAAAATATTTACCCATTATGATTCGCTCCTTTTTCTTGCTCTTTTTGATTATCTACTGTTGGTTCTTGACTCGTTTCTTTATCTTTATCTTGATTTTGATTTTGGTTTTGATTCTTTTCCTGTTCTTTTTCTGAATCAGGTTCAGGATTTTTTGGTTTCTCATTTTGATTTTCTTGATCCGTATTTGAATCCGGTTGTTGACCATTACCCTGTACTTCTTTATCTGGTTTTTCTTTCTTCACAATAGTAACTTTAGCACTTTTTTGTTTTGGCTCTATTGAAATATTACCAGGACCGCTCACTTGAATGGAAATATCTTTCGTCCCTGAGGATACATTTTGCAGATTAATTACCGCTGTTATTTGAGCAGCTGTTATTTTATCTACTATACTTGCTTCTCCTGAAATATCAACACTTATCTTTCCATCTTGCGGCGAAAGTAGCTGAGCAGTAACATCTTTAGACAGTCCATTTTTCTGGATTGGGATACCATCAATCGTTTTTGTTTTCGTTTGTTTTGTTTTTTGCACTCCCACCGAAACCTTCACTTGATTCGGTTTTGCACTTGTTACACCCTTGGGTAATAAAACAGAGGCATCGAATGTTGTAGACTCTGTCAATTGACTAAGATCTACTTCGACCCCCTCTAGCGATTGTATATTATCCAAAATATCTTTTGGACCAGCTATCGTTACTTCTCTCGGTTCAACACTGATATTTGTAACCGCCAATCCTTCTGCTAAACTCCCCTTCTTCGTATACGTTACAGGAACAGTTTTTTCAGTATTATTGGCTGTAGTTTGCGTTGCCACATTCAACGTTACACTAATCTTAGATGGACTTGTTCTTACATTTAAACGTTTTCCTTCTTTATTGTATAATGTAACTTCGGGCGTTTTTGTAACAGTTTTATTAACACCTTTTAAATCAACATACGCTTTGGCAGAGGAAATGCTTTCAATTTCTTCTTTCGTCCCAACTACCTCAACAGTATCCGGTTTAAGGCTTGATTTTTCTAGAGTAGCCCCCGCTGGCATCTGATCCTCATTTGATAATTTCAGATCTACATGAACATATTTTCTCGCCTTTTCATGAAGAGTAACTTTAATTGTTGATGGCTGAACTGTTCCTTTCACATCATCTGGAAGCCCGTTCGTTTTTAAAGAAATCTCATAAGTTCCTTTTGGACTATCTCGCAAATCAACCGGTATGTCAAATTGTTTTTTTGCTTTTGCTGTAGCAACTGATGCTTTTGGGCCTTCTAATTTTACTTTAACGCCCTCTGCCGGAATACCACTTACAATATATTTCTCCTCATCATACTTAAGATTAATAGCATAATTAGTTAATGTTTCTTTCGTATCATTTGCAAAAGGTAATATACCTGATGTCGTATTTTTTTCAGTTAACGTCGCTGACATAAAAAGCATACACGCCAATAGTAATGAGATCCCTTTTAAAAACCAATGATTCTCCATTAACTTATCCATGACGCTTTCTCCTCCAATTCCATAAAGACGAAGAAGTCGTTTTTTCGTTTCCACTAAATTCAGCTAATAACATATCTTTCAGCTGTTCTGTCTTCAAATCACGATGCAACTTACCATTTTTCGTTAAAGAAATTTGACCAGTTTCTTCAGACACAACTACTGTAATACTATCAGTAACTTCACTAACTCCCATTGCAGCACGATGTCTAGTTCCTAATTCTTTAGAAATAAACGGACTTTCTGATAATGGAAGATAGCATGCTGCTGCTTTAATTGTACTTCCTTGCATAATTACCGCTCCGTCATGAAGAGGTGTATTTGGAATAAAAATATTAATAAGTAATTCCGATGATACGTTTGCATTAAGCGGAATACCCGTTTCCACATAATCACCCATACCGGTCTCTTTTGACAAAGTAATTAATGCACCAATTCTACGTTTCCCCATATATTCGGTTGCTTTTGCTATCGCTGTTGCAACCATTTCAGGTTCATCATCCTCATGCGTTCCAACACGCGAAAATAAACTCCCGCGCCCTAGCTGCTCAAGTGCTCTTCGCAATTCTGGCTGAAAGATAATAATAACGGCTAAAAATCCCCACGTTAATACTTGTTCAGTTAGCCAAGATAGCGTACGCAATTCAAGGAAAATACTGATCATCTTAACGACGATAATAACTGTAATCCCTTTTAAAAGTTGAACAGCTTTCGTCCCTCGGATTATAAGAATTAGCTTATATATAATAAACCATACAATGGCAATATCTAATGCCGTACTAAGATATTTCAAAATGGTCGTATCTTCAAAAGGCATGCTATCCCTTCCTCCTACTTACGAGCAATTCTATCCATATATTGAAATATTGTTTTATGCTCTATCTGTATGTATTTCCAACAACTAGTTAATTATACCATACATGAAACAAACGACAATTACAAACAACCCCCTTTAGCTCAAATTGGTAAGATGTCAAACATTTTTATTGTACAGTATAATATAAATCATTATTATACGCTTATTTTCAAATAAAAAAAGCAACTTCTCAGTTGCTTTTCTTACATTTATTTTAGTTTTTCACCGAATAAAGAACCCATTAAAGCAACTGCTGTTGTTGCCGTTCTATTTCTCTCATCTAAAATCGTATTTACCTCAACAAATTCAGCAGATGTGATAATATCAGCTTCTGCTAACATTTCCATCGCCAAATGACTTTCACGATAAGATAGACCGCCAATTACAGGCGTTCCAACACCTGGTGCATCATGAGGATCAAGACCATCTAAATCTAATGATAAGTGTACACCATCGGTATGAGATAAATATGCGATTGTTTCTTCCATCACAGCCGTCATCCCCATACGATCAATTTCATGCATTGAGAACACTTTAATACCTTCATTGCGAATGAAATCTTTTTCTCCTTCATCCAATGCACGCGCACCGATAATTACGACATTCTCTTTTTTCACCTTTGGATATGCTCCGTATAAATCTACAAGTGAAGAATGTCCATAACCTAAACTTGCTGCAAGTGACATACCATGAATATTTCCAGATGGTGAAGTTTCCTCTGTATTTAAATCACCGTGTGCATCATACCAAATAACGCCTAAGTTTTTATAATGTTTTGCTACACCAGCTAATGTACCGATAGCAATACTATGGTCACCACCTAATACAAGTGGAAAACGACCTTCTTCTATAATATGATCCACCTTACTTGCTAATTCATTACATACAGTTGCAACTTGTGTAAGGTTTCTTAATTTTGTATTTTCATCTATCTCTTTTTCTCTCTCTATACATATATCTCCCATATCTTTAACGTCATATCCAATTTCTTCAATTCTTTCAATTACCCCTGCATAACGGATCGCGCTCGGTCCCATATCAACTCCACGACGCATCTGTCCTAAATCCATTGGAACTCCAATAACTGAGATTTCTTTTTTCATAGATAGTATCCCCCTTTTATGCCTTCACTAAATATTTTAAATCTTTTATATAGTCTGACTCAACTCGACATTTTTCTGTATGGATATACAATTTATTCACTTATATTCACGTTGAAAACCAAATTTTAAGACTATTCTATGTATAAAGTTAACTTAATGAAACAATCGCAATCACTATTATTAAATAATAATAATAAAACACTCCTATATTTAGAAGTGTTTTTCTGATGCTATTTTCCATACTGTTGCAATATTCTTCGTTGTCATTTCAATATTTTCTTCTGCTACTTTATATGCTTCTTCTAGTGTCATCGGTCTCGTTGTGATACTAAATACCGCATCTATTCCTTTCTCGTACACAGCTGAATAATCAGATGATACAGACCCTCCAATAGCAATTACAGGCACAGAAAAACGTTTTGCACGCCCCGCAACACCCACAGGAGCCTTTCCATATGCAGTTTGTTTATCTATTCTACCTTCACCAGTTATAATAAGATGTGCATCTTCTATATGTTTATCGAAATTTGTATAATCTAATACAATTTCAATGCCCCTACGCAAGTCTCCCTTTAACACTGAAATAACAGCCGCTCCCATTCCTCCCGCTGCCCCTGCACCAGGTATTTCAGATACATCAAAAGATACATATCGTTTAAGCATATTCGCATAATGTTGTAAATTCTCATCTAGCTCTTTCATCATCTCTATATTTGCACCCTTTTGTCTCCCAAATACGAAAGATGCTCCCTGCATTCCGACTAATGGATTATCCACATCACATGCCGCTTCTATCTTTACCCCCTTTAAGCGTGGGTCCATTCGTGAAAAATCAATAGTAACAATCGAGTGTAATGTGCCTCCAGATGGATCTATTACTTCACCCTTACCATTTATAAACCTTACTCCTAAAGCCGCTAACATACCTGCCCCGCCATCATTTGTAGCACTTCCTCCAAGTCCTAAAATTATGTACTCCACTCCTTGATCTAGCGCATGTAATATAAGTTCTCCTGTTCCTTTTGTCGTTGTAATAAGTGGGTTGCGCTTTTCAACTGGAACGTGCTGTAATCCTGATGCTGCTGCCATTTCAATAAACGCTGTCTTTTTATCTTTAGAAATGCCATAAAAAGCTTGTATACCTTCTCTAAGCGGTCCTGTCACACTAATTGATATAATTCTCCCCCCTGTAGCATCAACAAGTGATTCAACCGTCCCTTCTCCTCCATCTCCAATTGGTATTTTCACATACTCTGCATTAGGAAAAATTGCTCTAAAACCTCTTTCAATAGCTCCACATACTTCTATAGCTTTTAGGCTTTCTTTATATGAATCAGATGCAATAACAACTTTCACAATTATCTCCCCATCCCTTATTTTTACGTTTTCTTCATTTTAAACGACAAGTATAAAAGTTGTCTTTTTAAACACAAAAAAAGCTTACATCGTATGATATAAGCTTTTTTATTTAGATGGAGCCTAGCGGGATCGAACCGCTGACCTCCTGCGTGCAAGGCAGGCGCTCTCCCAGCTGAGCTAAGGCCCCTTATTAATTAAGCGGAAGACGGGATTCGAACCCGCGACCCCAACCTTGGCAAGGTTGTATTCTACCACTGAACTACTTCCGCAAAAATGATGAGCCATGAAGGACTCGAACCTTCGACCCTCTGATTAAAAGTCAGATGCTCTACCAACTGAGCTAATGGCTCGTAAATGGCTGGGCTAGCTGGATTCGAACCAGCGCATGACGGAGTCAAAGTCCGTTGCCTTACCGCTTGGCTATAGCCCATTAATATTTACTAGTATGGTTATCTTTTCAAAAAAATAAACCCTCTCAGGTTATTTTAAAGAAAATGGTGGAGGGGGGCAGATTCGAACTGCCGAACCCGAAGGAGCGGATTTACAGTCCGCCGCGTTTAGCCACTTCGCTACCCCTCCGACATTTTAAATATATATGGTGGAGGATGACGGGATCGAACCGCCGACCCCCTGCTTGTAAGGCAGGTGCTCTCCCAGCTGAGCTAATCCTCCAAAAGTGGTGACCCGTACGGGATTCGAACCCGTGTTACCGCCGTGAAAGGGCGGTGTCTTAACCACTTGACCAACGGGCCAAAAAAGTTTTAAACCTATTCCCAAGCTTCCAACCGGGCTTGAACCGGTGACCTCTTCCTTACCATGGAAGTGCTCTACCAGCTGAGCTATGGAAGCATAATGGCTCCGCAGGTAGGACTCGAACCTACGACCGATCGGTTAACAGCCGATAGCTCTACCACTGAGCTACTGCGGAATAATATTAGCCTGGCAACGTCCTACTCTCACAGGGACAAGGTCCCAACTACCATCGGCGCTAGAGAGCTTAACTTCCGTGTTCGGTATGGGAACGGGTGTGACCTCTCTGCCATCATTACCAGACTTTTATCATTATAAACATTTCTTTCGAAATGTCAAGAAGAAATTTTAATATATATTCCTTCAAAACTAGATAACATTTGCTACATATTATATGGTTAAGTCCTCGATCTATTAGTATTCGTCAGCTCCACATGTCACCATGCTTCCACCTCGAACCTATCAACCTGATCATCTTTCAGGGATCTTACTAGCTTACGCTATGGGAAATCTCATCTTGAGGGGGGCTTCATGCTTAGATGCTTTCAGCACTTATCCCTTCCGCACATAGCTACCCAGCTATGCCCTTGGCAGAACAACTGGTACACCAGCGGTGCGTCCATCCCGGTCCTCTCGTACTAAGGACAGCTCCTCTCAAATTTCCTACGCCCACGACGGATAGGGACCGAACTGTCTCACGACGTTCTGAACCCAGCTCGCGTACCGCTTTAATGGGCGAACAGCCCAACCCTTGGGACCGACTACAGCCCCAGGATGCGATGAGCCGACATCGAGGTGCCAAACCTCCCCGTCGATGTGGACTCTTGGGGGAGATAAGCCTGTTATCCCCGGGGTAGCTTTTATCCGTTGAGCGATGGCCCTTCCATGCGGAACCACCGGATCACTAAGCCCGACTTTCGTCCCTGCTCGACTTGTAGGTCTCGCAGTCAAGCTCCCTTATGCCTTTGCACTCTACGAATGATTTCCAACCATTCTGAGGGAACCTTTGGGCGCCTCCGTTACACTTTAGGAGGCGACCGCCCCAGTCAAACTGCCCACCTGACACTGTCTCCCGGGTCGATAAGACCCGTAGGTTAGAATTTCAATACAGTCAGGGCGGTATCCCACCAGCGCCTCCACCGAAGCTAGCGCTCCGGTTTCAATGGCTCCCGCCTATCCTGTACAAACTGTACCAAAATTCAATATCAGGCTACAGTAAAGCTCCACGGGGTCTTTCCGTCCTGTCGCGGGTAACCTGCATCTTCACAGGTACTATAATTTCACCGAGTCTCTGGTTGAGACAGTGCCCAAATCGTTACACCTTTCGTGCGGGTCGGAACTTACCCGACAAGGAATTTCGCTACCTTAGGACCGTTATAGTTACGGCCGCCGTTTACTGGGGCTTCAGTTCAGAGCTTCGCTTACGCTAACCCCTCTCCTTAACCTTCCAGCACCGGGCAGGTGTCACCCCCTATACTTCGCCTTACGGCTTCGCAGAGAGCTGTGTTTTTGCTAAACAGTCGCTTGGGCCTATTCACTGCGGCTTTCCGTTAAGAAAGCACCCCTTCTCCCGAAGTTACGGGGTCATTTTGCCGAGTTCCTTAACCAGAGTTCTCTCGCACACCTTAGGATTCTCTCCTCGCCTACCTGTGTCGGTTTGCGGTACAGGCACCTTTTATCTCGCTAGAAGCTTTTCTTGGCAGCGGGGAATCAAAGACTTCGCTCCATAAGGAGCTTCCCCATCACAGCTCAGCCTTTACGATAAGCGGATTTGCCTACTTATCAGCCTAACTGCTTGGACGTGCACAACCAATCGCACGCTTCTTCTATCCTTCTGCGTCCCTCCATTGCTCAAACGATAAAGAGGTGGTACAGGAATATCAACCTGTTGTCCATCGCCTACGCCTGTCGGCCTCGGCTTAGGTCCTGACTAACCCTGAGCGGACGAGCCTTCCTCAGGAAACCTTAGGCATTCGGTGGACGGGATTCTCACCCGTCTTTCGCTACTCATACCGGCATTCTCA
>NZ_JBYTEF010000001.1:5035000-5095000 GCF_058792335.1 Bacillus sp. CPT56D-587-MTF
AAGGTGCCAGCTTATTCAACTAGCACTTGTTCTTCCCTAACAACAGAGTTTTACGACCCGAAAGCCTTCATCACTCACGCGGCGTTGCTCCGTCAGACTTTCGTCCATTGCGGAAGATTCCCTACTGCTGCCTCCCGTAGGAGTCTGGGCCGTGTCTCAGTCCCAGTGTGGCCGATCACCCTCTCAGGTCGGCTACGCATCGTTGCCTTGGTGAGCCGTTACCTCACCAACTAGCTAATGCGACGCGGGTCCATCCATAAGTGACAGCCGAAGCCGCCTTTCAATTTCGAACCATGCGGTTCAAAATGTTATCCGGTATTAGCCCCGGTTTCCCGGAGTTATCCCAGTCTTATGGGCAGGTTACCCACGTGTTACTCACCCGTCCGCCGCTAACTTCATAAGAGCAAGCTCTCAATCCATTCGCTCGACTTGCATGTATTAGGCACGCCGCCAGCGTTCATCCTGAGCCAGGATCAAACTCTCCAATAAAGTTAGTTTGTCTAGCATCTAAAATAAAAATTGACGTTTCACGTTGTTTGTTTCGTTCAGTTTTCAAAGAACTACTTGGTCGCTCATTTGCGACTTCCTTATGTTAACATTTTCGTTTTTCGATGTCAACTAAGTTTTTTAATTTATTTTTGTCGTTTTCTGCGTTTCCACATCAGCGACGGTTATTAATTTAACATATACAAACTATTAACGTCAACACTTTTTAATAAAAAATTCTTTTTCTTACATAACGAATACATTCTTCTGTGTTAGCTACTCTCCGGAATAAACAGAAAATGATTTTATATCTTTCTTCCATAGCTTTTTTTACAACTTCATGAATACGCTCATCTTCAAAATCAAATAAAAGTTCCTCTAATTCTCTCTTCAATATGTATTCCATTTCTTTTCTCTCTTCTTTTGTCAACATCAGCCCAAGCAAACAATCACCTCAATAATTCCTTACGCAACAATAAACGTTCCGCTCATTTTCAATTATCACAATCCTATCATCCATTATATCCACTACTTACGATATTAATCCTTTGTTCTCTTTTTTATATTTCCAGCATATATGTAACTGAAAAGGATTGGACAAAGGGGCGTAATATTATGTTTTTCTTTTTTATTACGAGTAAGAGAAATTTTAAACACATTAGCTTAATAGTGATACTGTCCTTATTTACAGCATGGCTACTCTTTTTAAAAACATATTCACATGAATCTGCTTTTTCAACTGCTACAGGCCCTAAAGTAATTTACAAAGGAGACACCGCTAAAAAGCAAGTTGCATTTACGTTTGATATTAGTTGGGGAGACAAAAAAGCAATTCCAATCCTAGATACTCTTAAAGAAAAAGAAATTAAGAATGCAACCTTCTTCCTTTCTGCTGCATGGGCCGAAAGACACCCCGATATTGTAGAGCGAATCATGAAAGATGGACACGAAATCGGTAGTATGGGGTACAATTACACATCCTATACTTCTCTAGAGACAAATGAAATAAGACGAGACCTTTTACGAGCACAAGATGTTTTTACGAAACTTGGTGTAAAACAAGTCAAGCTGTTACGTCCACCTAGTGGCGAATTTAACAAAGCAACCCTTAAAATCGCAGAATCACTTGGATACACCGTCGTGCATTGGAGTAATAATTCAAACGATTGGAAAAACCCAGGTGTAAATAACATCGTTTCCACTGTCTCTAATAATTTGAAAGGTGGAGATATCGTGTTATTACACGCATCCGATTCTGCCCTTCAAACAAATAGAGCTTTACCGCTGCTCCTGCAAAAAATAAAAAGTGATGGATATGAGCAAATATCCGTTTCACAACTTATTTCCAACACAAGTACGAAAAGTGAAGATGTGAAGTAGCTTCTTCCCTACTACTCTTCACGCATAAAAAGCTCTACTACCTTTCAAGAAGGTAGTAGAGCTTTTTTAATCATACCATTTACAACATTATAACTGATGTTGTATAAAACCTCTCTATTAAGCTGATTTACTTGTTTTTCCGATTAAACGATGTAATACAAGTAATTGATATGCATTACATAACAATAGCGGTATAACCATTAAATATAACCAATCTGTATCATTAATCCGAAGCGCCGGTACCCATTCAAGGATCGTTACAACAACCATAAAGAACAGAGCTGGCACAAATGCTTTTTTATTTGTTTCTTTACTTTTTACATAAGCAACAATTGCTCCAAACACAAATAACATTCCAGCAACAAGTATATTATTCCCTAACGAGACTTCCCCATTTGCAATAAGTACAGATCTTAAATACACAAAATCAAATAATACGAATGCAATAAAGAAGAGCTGGACTGCATTCCATAAAGAAGATGAGCGAAACATCCCTAGTCCAAAACGGTGGATTGTTAAATATGCAAAGAATCCCATTTGACTTATAACACTAAAAATAAATCCTACACCCATCAGCCAGAAAGATACTGCTAAAATCTCCTTACCGTCGAAATTTTGAAAAAATTTATTGTACTTGTCCCACTCCAAAACAAAACCAATAATAACTGTGCTAATCCCACCAAGAAACAACGTCGTTAAAAATAGTCGTACCCACTTGCGGCTATTCACAACACATCCCCCATTATCCTTATATTTCTAATTAAATTGTATCAATGACAATTTCAAAAAGCTAGCCATGTTCATGTATAAATTCCTTAAAGATATTTATATTAAAAAGAGAGAACTGTGCTGAAAGGAGTTCCAACTTATGAAACGGATGCTATTCATTTTCGTTTCTTCTTTTCTACTTATCGCACTTGCAGCATGCGCACAAGGAAAAGAAACGAAATCCGAACTAGATTACGATCAAACAAAGAAAATGATTGTTGATATTTTAAAAACAGATCAAGGTAAGAAAGCTATTCAAGATGTATTAACTGATGAAAAAATGAAACAAGCACTCATACTAGATGAAACAGTAGTAAAGAAAACGATTGAAGATGCCATGGTATCCGATAAAGGGCAACAATTCTGGGAAAAGCTCTTTAAAGATCCTGAGTTCTCATCAAAATTTGCTAAAAGTATGGGGAAAGAACAAACTCAATTAATGAAAACCTTATTAAAAGACCCTGAATACCAAGCAGGCGTTATAGAAATTATGAAAAATCCTGAAGTAGAAAAAATGATGTTACAAACAATGAAGAGTAAAGAATACCGTCAATATCTACAACAAGTACTAACAGAAACTGCTGAAAGTCCACTCTTCCAAGCCAAGATGATTGATATCATTAGTAAAGGTGTGCAAAAAGCTGAAAAAGGCGGATCTGGTAAGAAAGAAGCAGGCGGTGACGGTGGTTCTCAAGGCGAGAAGAAGGAAGAACAGTAAAAAATAATAACTATAATAACGAGTGGACAATTTATATATTGTCCACTCGTTATTACTTTATCTTGCTATTAACAGACAAAATGGACCCCTCTAATTAAACGAAAGGTTTACTAGCAACAAAAGCCTTATTGTTGTCAGTAACAGGTGAACCCCACTGATTAAAGTTTCACTTTATTTTTGTGTAACAGCTGTTTTATCAATTACTGTTTCAGCTATTTTACTATAAATAATGCCCGTTGTATGTGTATCTTCATATACTGAAGGAGCAAAGTCTTCTTTATTCCAATCGGGTTGTTGCAGTGGAATACGACCAAGAACATTCGTTTGTAATTCGGTAGCTAACTTATCTCCCCCGCCTTTTCCAAATACATATTCTTTCTCACCAGTTACCTTACTTTCAAAATATGCCATATTCTCAACAACACCAAGAATACTATGTTCAGTGCGCAATGCCATCGCTCCAGCACGCGCTGCTACAAACGCAGCTGTTGGATGAGGCGTCGTTACAATAATCTCTTTGCAAGATGGCAACATTGAGTGCACATCTAACGCAACATCACCTGTGCCTGGTGGCAAATCTAGTACTAAATAATCTAAATCGCCCCATTCTACTTCTGTGAAGAAGTGGTTTAACATTTTCCCAAGCATAGGTCCTCTCCAAATAACTGGTGCATTATCCTCTACAAAGAAGCCCATTGAGATTACCTTTACACCTAAACGTTCCACCGGAATTATCTTGTCACCTCTTACGATAGGACGTTTTTCTATCCCCATCATGTCTGGCACACTAAAACCGTAAATGTCCGCATCAATAATACCAACTTTTTTTCCTAAACGAGCTAAAGCAACTGCAAGGTTAACGGAAACAGTTGATTTTCCCACGCCACCTTTTCCACTCGCTACTGCTAAGAATGTTGTTTTTGAATTAGGTGACAATAAAGATTCACTTTGCTCTTCTTCTTGTTCCGGTGCAAACTGAGCCAATTCCTCTTCTGTAAATTCTGCAAAACGAAGTCCAACTGTTGCTGCCCCAAGTTCTTTTACTAACTTTACAATTCCAGACTGCAACTGCATTTGTTCCGCTGTACCGGTTTTTACGATTGCAATTTTAACACTCACATGTTCCTTCTCTGGCTTGACTGTTACCTCTTTAATTGCACTTGTTTCTTTTAATGTTTTATGTAAAAACGGATCTACAATCCCTTCTAACGCTTCAACCACTTGCTCTTTCGTTACCATAATTAGCCCAGCCCCCTGTATGAAAAATAACGTAATGTTAATTGAATTTATCTCTGCGTATTCTTGAAATAAATGCGTTTACATTTCCAGTATAACATATTTTCCGAAAACTTCGTTAACGAGAGAAGCTCAAAAAAATCCTCCTTATTCTGGAGGATTTCCTTTTTCCGTGAAATAACGTAATATACCACGGTATATTGCAGCTGCTACCTTTTGCTGATATTTCTCCGAATTTAACATATACCTTTCGTTCACATTCGATAAAAAGCCGGCTTCAATTAAAGCACCTGGTGTTTTAGAATACTTTAATAAATACACATGCGAAATTGTCTTAGCAGAACGATTCGTGTTCTCTAAACTTGTTCTCAATTCAGCCTGTATAAATTTTGCAGCACGTTCATTTTCAATCGAAGAGCGGTAATAGAACGTTTGTGCGCCTTTCGATCCACTACTAGTTAAAGCATTTAAATGAATACTTGCAAAAAAGTCTACATCAGGTTTATTGATGATTTCTACACGTTTTTTTAAATCCTCTGCTTTACGTCTACTATATGACTTTGTATCTTTGTTAGCTAAATCATAATCTCCCTCACGCGTTAAAATAACTAGTGCACCTTGTTCTTGTAAATAGTCTTGTACCTTTTTTGTAATTTCAAGCGTAATATCCTTTTCTATAATATCCTTTCCACCAACAGCCCCTCCATCTGGTCCACCATGCCCAGCATCTAATACAATTACTTTCCCTGATAAGGGTAAATTCCAAGCTCGCCACGATTTTGTAATTTGAAATTCTTGCTTGACTAAAAAAAACAATACAACCGCAGCGAGTGCAAAAGAGATAATTCGAATTCTCTTCATACCTTTCCTCCTCCAGCTAGTCCCTCTAATTACTTATATGGGACAAGAGGAAAGTTTATGCTTGTCTTAATGAAGCTTTAATCGATATCTTCTTTCACCTTTTTCATACCCTTCTTGCCACCACAATCCTATAAACTGCTGACAAGATTCAAAAAGTAATTCCTCATCTTTCAACTTTATTTCTCGCATAGTCATACTCGTTAAAAATTGAAATAGCGTTTCAGTTAATTGTTGTTCTTCTTCTAAAGCTCTATATTTCACATCAAAAAACGATTCACCATAATAACCAAATTTACTGTATCTCGCTCCTAATAAATAAGATTCTATCCCTAATTCAATACAGTAATCTTCATACTGACGATGAAGCTCTTGCATTTGAAAGGCATCACGAATATTTGAACGCAATGTTTTTAATGATAATTCCCGCAACATCTTCCGCTCGTATTTTAACTGCTTTTCTTTTTGTTTTTCTTGTAAGCTGACAATGACATTCATAGTACTTATAAACCTCCCTAATACGTATTAGTCTAAACTTCTAAAGAAGAAGCATACGCGCGGCGGTAGCACTAAAATATTCCAAGCTATAAAAATTGCAAAAGAGGAATGAAACATAAAAAAACCCCAACCAAAATGGTTGGGGTTTGTAGTTCGCAAAAATTAACGTTTTGAGAACTGAGGTGCACGACGTGCGCCTTTAAGACCGTATTTTTTACGCTCTTTCATACGTGCGTCACGAGTTAATAGACCTGCACGTTTTAGTGTTAGACGGTATTCTGGATCAGCTTTTAATAAAGCGCGAGAAATACCGTGACGAATAGCACCAGCTTGACCAGTGTATCCACCACCATTTACGTTTACAAGTACATCGTAGTTACCTAAAGTTTCTGTTGCAACTAGAGGTTGTTTCACTACTTCACGTAATGCAGCAAATGGGATATAGTTTTCAAAATCACGACCGTTAATGATAACGCGTCCTTCGCCTGGAACTAGGCGTACGCGCGCTACTGAACTCTTACGACGTCCAGTGCCATAGTATTGAACCTGTGCCAAAGTAAGCCCTCCTTTAATTAATTATCCGCGAAGTTCGTAAACTTCTGGTTTTTGTGCTTGGTGTGGATGCTCTGCTCCAGCATACACGTTAAGTTTCTTAGAAACTTGACGGCCTAAGCGTCCTTTTGGAAGCATGCCTTTAATTGCAAGCTCTAACATTTGTACAGGGTAGTTTGTACGCATTTCAAGAGCTGTTCTTTGCTTAAGTCCACCTGGGTGGTTAGTGTGACGGTAGTAAATTTTATCGTTTAATTTATTACCTGTTAAATGAATTTTCTCAGCGTTAATAATAATTACATGATCACCCGTGTCAACGTGTGGTGTAAATGTAGGTTTGTTTTTACCACGTAAAATGGATGCTACTTCACTAGCAAGGCGACCTAAAGTTTGACCTTCAGCATCAACCACATACCATTTACGCTCAACTTCGTTAGCTTTTGCCATAAAAGTCGTACGCATGTGTTTCCCTCCTCGTTATCTTTTCCATAGAAAAAATCTATTGTTTATCTTAAACACGATTTCCTTCCGGGGCTAATCGTGGTTTTAGAAACAATACCATATGTTATGATATACTTTTGAGTTTCTAATGTCAAGCAAATGTTACACCAGGATTAGTTGTTATAGTTTACCTCCCATAAGTAAAGCCCATGACCTGGAGCCATCTTTCCAGCAAACTGACGATTTTGTTTCGCTAAAATCTCTGGAATGCTATCAGGATCAAGCTTTCCTTGCCCTACGCTAAGTAACGTACCAACAATAATTCTGACCATATTATATAAAAATCCATTACCTACAAAACGAAAAATTATTTCATCATCTTGTTCAATTAACTCGATTTCATAAATTGTTCGCACTTTATCTTTTTTGTCAGTTTTTGCCGAACAAAAAGAAGTAAAATCATGCGTTCCAATAAAATAAGGAATTGCTTTTCTTATAGAGTTGATTTCGAGCGGGTATGGATATTGATATACGTAATTTCTACGGAATACATCCGCAGTCTTTGATAATAATACACGATAACGATATTCTTTTTTCTCAACACCGTAACGTGCATGAAATTCTTCTGTTTTTTTCTCTACTTGCCTAATAACAATATCATCTGGCAACATTGTGTTTAAAGCATTACTCCATTGCCACTCTTCAAGAGACAAAGGAGTATCAAAGTGTATTACTTGTCCTTTTGCATGAACTGTAGAATCTGTTCTACCAGATGCCTGAACACGAACAAGTTCTCCCTTATGCAATTTCTGCAATGCTTTTTCTATCTCCTGTTGAACAGTACGATGGTTCGGCTGAATTTGATAACCACAAAAATGCATGCCATCATATGCAACCGTACATTTTATTCTATCCATTTCTCTATTCTCCATTACGATCGCACCCATGCCAAAATACAAGCTAAACAAAATAAGCTGACAATCGTTACTGTATCGCTTGTTTTCCAGCGTAGTTGCCTAAATTTAGTACGTCCTTCACCACTTTGATATCCACGAGCTTCCATCGCAATGGCTAAGTCCTCTGCACGCTTAAAAGCACTGATAAACAGAGGAACGAGCAGTGAAATAATAGCTTTCATTCTATCTTTTATCGGTCCCCCGGCAAAATCAATACCACGTGACGCTTGTGCTTTCATTATTTTACTCGTTTCATCCATTAATGTCGGGATAAAACGAAGAGAAATTGACATCATTAATGCGATTTCATGAACAGGAACCTTTATACGCTTCAACGGCTTTAATAACGTCTCCAAACCATCTGTAATTTCAATAGGTGTCGTCGTTAACGTTAATAATGTCGTCATTAAAATAATAACGAAGAATCGTACAGAAATGTATATCCCTTGCTCTAATCCTTTTTCATATATCGAAAACCAACCAAGCTGGAATAGTACATCCCCCTCTTTATTTGTAAAAATATGCAGGAAAAATGTAAAAAGAAAAATCCATAAAATTGGTTTTAAGCCCGAAAGTACATAACGAATCGGCACTTTTGCAAAAAATAAAGCAATGAGTGCATATAAAAATAAAAATCCATATGAAATCGCATTATTTGCTAAGAAAACAACAAATACATATAAAAAGACAATCAGCAGCTTCGTACGTGGATCAAGTTGATGAATAAGTGAATTCCCCGGGATATATCTCCCAATAATCAACTGCTGCATGATTCATGACCACCTTTTCGTAACACCTGCACAACTTCATGAGTAAGATCCTCTAAAGATAAGGTAGCCTTTGGAATTGAAATACCAAACTTCTCTTCAATTGCACGTTTATACTTTAATGACATAGGAAGATCCACACCAATTTTCTCTAGTTCATCAGCATGTGAAAATACTTCCTCTGCACTTCCTTGCAAAAAGACCGTTCCTTTATGCATAACTACAATCTGCTCCGCATACTGAGCAGCATCCTCCATATTATGCGTTACAAGGATGACTGTAAGACCCTTCTCCTTGTGCAGCTTATAAAACATCTCCATAAGTTCGTTCTGCCCTTTTGGATCTAGTCCTGCTGTAGGTTCATCTAATACAAGCACTTCAGGTTCCATTGCCAGTACACCCGCTATAGCAACACGTCTCATTTGTCCACCACTTAATTCGAACGGAGAACGTGTTAACAGTTCTGGTTCTAGCCCTACAAGTTCAATTGCCTTTCTAGCCTTTTGCCTTGCTTCGTCTACAGATACTCCAAAATTAGTAGGGCCGAAACAAATATCTTTCTCCACAGTCTCTTCAAACAACTGATGTTCTGGAAATTGAAAGACAACCCCTACTTTTTTACGTAGTGGCTTTAGCTTTTTTTCTTTCTTTCCTGCCGAAATCAAATGTTCACCAATTTGAACTGTACCATTTGTCGGCTGCAATAAACCATTTAAATGTTGAATCATCGTCGACTTTCCTGAACCAGTATGACCGATAATGGCATAATAGCCCCCACTTGGAAACGACACGTCTACATCATAAAGTGCGCGTCTTTCAAATGGAGTTTTATATTGATAACGATGTTCTACTTTTTGGAATGTAATCTCCAAAGTTCGTTCACCAAGCTTTCCATTGTAAGATGCGTATTTTGCAAGAGAATTTCATTTCTTTTTAATAATTCTGCTATTTTCACCGAAAACGGTACATCTAAGCCAATTTCTTGGAGCATATGAGAGGATTTGAAAATTTTTTCTGGAGTCCCTTCCTCTAATATTTCTCCCTTATTTAAAATAATGACACGATCTGACTGTGCCGCTTCTTCTAAATCGTGCGTAATTGATAACACGGTAATACCTTTTTGAGTAACAAGTTGTCTAACCGTTTCTACTACTTCACGTCTCCCTTGAGGGTCTAACATTGACGTTGCTTCATCTAATATTAAAATAGATGGTTGAAGTGCTAAAACGCCTGCTATTGCCACTCGCTGCTTTTGCCCACCAGATAAGGAATGAGGCTCATCATTAAGAAAATCTTCCATACGGACAAGTTGCAAGGCCTGTTCTAATCTTTCAATCATTTGTTCTCTTGGCATTCCGATATTCTCCAAGCCAAATACAACATCATCTTGCACTGTCGTTCCAACAAATTGATTATCTGGATTTTGAAATACCATTCCAATTTGTTTTCGAACATCCCATACCGTTTCCTCTGATAAAACCATTGTATCATTTACTGTAATAGTCCCTGCTTCTGGCAAAAACAAACCATTCAATAATTTTGCAAGTGTAGACTTTCCTGAACCGTTTTGTCCAATAATAGATACCCATTCTCCCTCATATAAGGAAAATGAAACATCTTTTAATGCATAAGTGGCTGCCCCAGGATATTGAAATGATATATTTTCTATCCGAAGTTTCTCTTTTTTCAATAGAAGGCACCCTTTCCTTCGCCAAGTTAGCCTATTTTTATATTTAAAAAAAAGGGCCATGACCAGTTTCTTGAAAAGAACTGTCCTGCCCTTTTAATTATCATTATACTAACTCGATAATTACCATTGGTGCTGCGTCTCCGCGACGTGGACCAATTTTTGCAATACGAGTGTATCCGCCTTGGCGCTCAGCATAGCGTGGAGCTACATCAGCGAATAGTTTTTGAAGTGCATCTTGACCAGTCTCAGCGTTAGCTACTTCATTGCGAATGAAAGCTGCTGCTTGACGACGAGCATGAAGATCTCCGCGTTTACCTAAAGTGATCATTTTTTCCACTACAGAACGAAGTTCTTTTGCACGAGTTTCTGTCGTTTGGATGCGCTCGTTGATAATTAAATCAGTAGCTAAATCACGTAACATAGCTTTACGTTGCGCACTTGTACGGCCTAATTTTCTGTATGCCATTCGTAGTTCCCTCCTTTGTTGATGGGTTTAAATCCTCAGTCGTCTTTACGTAAACCTAAACCTAATTCCTCAAGTTTATGTTTAACTTCTTCTAAGGATTTACGTCCTAAGTTACGAACTTTCATCATATCTTCTTCTGTTTTGTTCGCAAGCTCTTGTACAGTATTAATTCCTGCACGTTTTAGGCAATTATAAGAACGAACAGAAAGGTCTAGTTCTTCGATAGTCATCTCAAGAACTTTCTCTTTTTGATCTTCTTCCTTCTCGACCATAATCTCAGCATTTTGTGCTTCATCAGTTAAACCAACAAAGATATTTAAATGCTCAGTTAAGATTTTGGCACCTAAAGAGATAGCTTCTTTTGGCCCGATGCTTCCATCCGTCCATACATCAAGCGTAAGCTTATCATAATTAGCCACTTGTCCGACACGTGTCTTTTCCACTTGGTAAGTCACACGTGATACTGGAGTATAAATAGAATCAATAGGAATTACTCCTATTGGTTGATCTTCGCTTTTATTTGCATCAGCTGGCGTATACCCACGGCCACGCTTTGCAGTTAAACGCACGCGGAAATGCGCATCTTTTGCTAACGTTGCAATGTGTAAATCTGGATTTAAGATTTCTACATCACTATCGTGAGTAATATCAGCAGCTGTGACAATACCTTCGCCCTGTACATCAATTTCCAACGTCTTCTCTTCTTCAGAGTAGATTTTAAGAGCTAACTTTTTCAAGTTTAAGATGATCGTCGTAACGTCTTCTACTACGCCCTCAACTGTTGAAAATTCATGTAATACGCCATCGATTTGGATAGCAGTAACAGCGGCACCAGGGAGTGAGGATAAAAGAATACGACGTAAGGAGTTACCCAAAGTAGTACCATATCCACGCTCAAGCGGTTCAATTACGAATTTACCATATTTAGCATCTTCGTTAAGTTCAACCGTTTCGATTTTCGGCTTTTCGATTTCAATCATTAACTAAACCCTCCTTCAAAACGTCGAAACCCCGGTTAAACAAAGGTATAACCCCTGTCTAACCGAAAGTCCCCCTTAGGCAGTTCCCGATTGTGCACAACAAGCGATGTTTCTGTACGAAATTTCTCGATAATGCATCATATCCATTATAGACAAAAGGGAAAATTCTATACAGAAAAATTACACACGACGACGTTTTGGTGGACGACATCCATTATGAGGAACTGGAGTAACATCTCTAATTGCTGTTACTTCTAGACCTGCAGCTTGAAGAGCACGAATTGCAGCTTCACGACCAGCACCAGGACCTTTAACAGTAACCTCTAAAGTTTTTAAACCGTGTTCCATTGCAGCTTTAGCAGCAGTTTCAGCAGCCATTTGCGCAGCGAATGGAGTAGATTTACGAGATCCACGGAAACCAAGTGCACCAGCACTAGACCAAGAAAGTGCGTTACCGTGAGTATCTGTAAGTGTTACGATTGTGTTGTTGAAAGTAGAACGAATATGAGCTATACCAGCTTCAATATTCTTTTTCACACGTTTTTTACGAGTGTTTGTTTTACGTGCCATTGTTAGTTCAACCTCCTTTACTTATTATTTCTTTTTATTTGCTACTGTACGACGTGGACCTTTACGTGTACGAGCATTGTTTTTAGAGTTTTGACCACGAACTGGTAAACCACGACGGTGACGAAGACCACGGTAAGAACCGATCTCCATTAGACGTTTGATGTTAAGAGATACTTCACGACGAAGGTCTCCCTCAACTTTAATACGATCGATGATATCACGGATACGTCCTAATTCGTCTTCCGTTAAATCACGAACTCGTGTTTCTTCAGAAATACCTGCTTCAGCAAGAATTTTTTCAGCAGTTGTGCGACCAATGCCGAATACGTAAGTTAAAGAAATAACAACGCGTTTGTCTCGAGGAATATCTACACCTGCGATACGTGCCATTACGAATGCACCTCCTTCTGATTAACCTTGTTTTTGTTTATGTTTAGGGTTTTCACAAATAACCATTACTTTTCCACGTCTACGAATAACTTTACATTTTTCGCAGATTGGTTTAACTGACGGTCTTACTTTCATGTCTCGAACCTCCTTAAAGATTACGGAGTGCTATATTATTTAAAACGGTACGTAATACGACCACGATTTAAATCGTACGGAGATAATTCTACCGTAACTTTGTCTCCTGGTAAAATACGAATGAAGTTCATACGGATTTTACCAGAAACGTGAGCCAATACGACATGCCCATTCTCTAATTCTACTTTGAACATAGCATTTGGCAACGTTTCAAGAACGGTACCTTCGACTTCAATTACATCATCTTTAGCCATTCAATAGTTCTCCCTTCTTCAAATCAGTAACATTTTACACTGCTCTGAAATCCCGGAGAGCCAGCTACTTATAAAGTGGTAAGGATTTCGTATCCTGCTTCTGTAAGAGCAATCGTGTGCTCAAAATGGGCACACCATTTACCATCTACCGTTACCACTGTCCAGTCATCAGATAGTGTTTTTACATATCGTCTTCCTTGATTCACCATCGGCTCAACACAGATGACCATTCCCGGCTTTAATCTAGGGCCTCTATTTGGTGGACCATAGTGCGGGATTTGAGGGTCCTCATGTAAGTCTTGCCCGATTCCGTGACCAACATACTCCCTAACGATCGAGAATCCATTCTCTTCAGCATGGGTTTGAACCGCATGTGAGATATTTGATAATCTCTCGCCTGGTTTTACTTGTTCTAGACCAAGATACAACGATTTTTCTGTGACATCAAGTAGCTTTTGAACAGATTCAGAAATGTTTCCAACTGGATACGTCCATGCAGAATCTCCATGGTACCCATTGTATTTCGCACTAATATCGATACTGATGATATCGCCCTCTTTGAGCTTGCGCTTCCCTGGAATTCCGTGTACAAGCTCTTCATTTACAGAAGCACATATGCTCCCCGGAAATCCGTTGTATCCTTTAAAAGATGGCGTAGCACCATATTTTTGAATCGTCTTTTCCGCTATTTGATCGAGCTCTTTCGTTGTAATTCCTGGAGTAATGTGCTGTTTCAACTCTTGATGAGTCAAAGCAACGATCCTGCCAGCTTCTCGCATGATTTCTATCTCGCGAGGAGTTTTGCAGATTATCATTACGCTAAGCCTCCGATGAGAACATCGATATCAGCAAATACTTTATTGATATCTTGCTCACCATTAATGCTTTGTAAGTAACCAAGCTCTTCGTAGAAATCAAGCAAAGGTTTTGTTTGCTTAATATTTACATCTAAACGATTTGCTACAGTTTCTTCATTGTCATCAGAGCGTTGATATAATTCGCCACCACATTTATCGCACACATCAGCTTTTGCTGGTGGATTGAATTCTAAGTGGTAAGTCGCACCGCACTCTTTACAAATGCGACGGCCTGTAAGGCGTTTTAATAACAACCCTGAATCCACATTAATGTTTAAAACATAGTCGATTTTTTTGCCAAGATCTTTCATAATTTCTTCAAGAGCTGATGCTTGTGCAACAGTTCGTGGGAAACCGTCTAGTAAGAAACCTCTTACGCAGTCGTCTTGACTTAAACGTTCACGAACGATTCCGATTGTAACTTCATCTGGAACAAGTGCACCTTTATCAATAAAAGATTTTGCTTGTAGACCCATTTCAGTTTCAGCCTTCATAGCTGCACGGAACATGTCTCCTGTTGAAATGTGAGGGATGTTATACTTGGCAACAATCTGTTCGGCTTGTGTACCTTTACCAGCACCAGGAAGCCCCATTAAAATTAAGTTCATCCTTGTTCCCCCTCAGAGTACATGAGCATGTAGGGAAGACAATTCTTCCCACTTACTCACTGCTTGATAAACCCTTTGTAATGGCGTTTTACCAGTTGGCTTTCTAGCTGCTTCATTGTTTCTAAAGCAACGCCGACAACGATTAACATACTCGTTCCACCGATCTGTGCAGATGGAGGAAGATTTCCCAATTTCGTAAAGATAACTGGTAAGATTGCAATCGCTGCTAGGAAAATTGATCCTACAAAGGTCAAACGATACAAGATTTTTGTTAGATATTGTTCCGTATTCTTACCCGGACGAATACCTGGAACATATCCACCTTGCTTGTTTAGATTCTCTGACATTTGCTCTGGATTAACCTGAACAAATGCATAGAAATATGTGAAGGCTACAATGAGCGCAACATATATGATCATTCCCACTGGGTGAGAATAGTTAAAGTTTGCAATAATCCACTGCGATACATCATGTTTCGGGAAGAACTGTGCAATAGTCGGAGGCGTAATTAAGAATGAAACAGCAAAAATTACTGGAATAACACCAGCACTATTTACCTTAAGCGGTAAATGTGTGTTTTGTGCTCCAGCATAACCACCATTTCCTCCTGTTACACGCTTCGCATATTGAATTGGGATCTTTCTAACAGCCTGTTGAATGAAAATAACACCCACAATAACTGCTAGCACAGCTAGTAAAATCAATGCAACTTTAACGATACTCATGAACAATTGATCTCCGATATTTTGAAACTGTTGCTGATACACTTGAGATATAACACTTGGGATCGCTGCGGCAATACCGCCAAAGATAAGGATGGAAATACCATTACCTACACCTTTAGCTGTAATCTGTTCACCTAACCACATTAAAAATGCAGTACCAGCAGTCAGTACCGTAGCAATGTATAAATAAGTGCTCCAACCTGGATTCAAAATTAATTGTCCACCTACCATACCGTTAAAACCGATTGACATACCAAACCCCTGAATAAACGCAAGAACAATTGTAAAGTAACGCGTGAATTGCGTTACTTTACGACGGCCCATTTCACCTTGCTTCGACCATTCCGAAAATTTAGGAACAACATCCATCTGCAATAATTGCACGATGATGGATGCTGTAATATACGGCATGATTCCCATCGCAAAGATGGAGAAGTTTTTCAAGGCTCCACCGCCAAATGTATTTAGAATACCTAAAGCATTTAATTGATCTTGTGCCTTCAGTACGTCTCCATTTGTAAATGGCACGGGGATAAACGTGCCAATCCTGAATACGATTAACATCGCTAAAGTGAATAATATTTTACGTCTTATCTCAGCAACGCGCATAAAGTTGGAGATTGTACG
The DNA here is from genome assembly GCF_058792335.1 of Bacillus sp. CPT56D-587-MTF. NCBI lineage: Bacteria > Bacillati > Bacillota > Bacilli > Caryophanales > Bacillaceae > Bacillus > Bacillus sp. CPT56D-587-MTF. Next base: position 5,050,963 of record NZ_JBYTEF010000001.1, read on the forward strand.
AAACATTAGATCACCTCAACTGATCCGCCAGCTGCTTCAATTGCTTCTTTAGCACTTGAAGAGAACTTGTGCGCTTTAACAGTTAGTTTTTTCTCTACTGCTCCGCTTGCAAGAACTTTAACACCGTCGTTTAACTTGCTGATAACGCCAGTTTCCAGCAATAATTCAGGTGTTACTTCTGTACCATCTTCAAAACGATTTAACGTTGATAAGTTTACAATAGCAAACTCTTTACGGTTAATGTTTGTGAAGCCGCGTTTTGGTAAACGACGGAATAATGGAGTTTGACCACCTTCGAAGCCAAGACGAACACCGCCGCCAGAACGTGCGTTTTGTCCTTTATGACCTTTACCAGCAGTTTTACCGTTACCAGAACCGATACCACGACCGACACGGTTACGTACTTTACGAGAACCTTCTGCAGGTTTTAATTCATGAAGTTTCATTCCCAGGCACCTCCTTATATTAATGAGTTATCCTTAAGCTTCTTTTACAGTTACAAGGTGAGAAACTTTGTTGATCATACCAAGAATAGCAGGAGTTTCTTCCTTAACTACAGTTGAATTCAACTTTTTAAGACCTAAAGCTTCTACCGTCGCACGTTGATCTTGTGGACGACCAATTACACTACGAGTGAGGGTAATTTCTAACTTTTTCGCCATTTGTTTTCCCTCCTTAACCTAGTAGCTCTTCTACAGATTTACCGCGTAATTTTGCAACATCTTCAGCGCGCTTAAGTTCGCTTAATCCGTTCACAGTAGCGCGAATCATGTTGATTGGTGTGTTAGAACCAAGAGATTTCGAAAGAATATCTTGTACACCAGCTAATTCAAGGACCGCACGAACAGGTCCACCAGCAATAACACCAGTACCCTCAGCAGCAGGTTTTAAGAATACTTCACCAGCGCCAAAATGACCGTTGATTGTGTGTGGAATTGTTGTACCAACTAATGGTACAGCGATTAAGTTTTTCTTAGCGTCTTCGATAGCTTTACGGATTGCGTCTGGTACCTCTTGTGCTTTACCAGTACCGAATCCAACATGACCGTTTTTATCGCCAACTACAACTAGTGCAGCAAAGCGGAAACGACGACCACCCTTAACAACTTTCGCGACACGATTTATCGTAACTACACGTTCTTCAAGTTCTAATTTACTTGGGTCAATGCGATGCATCAATTTTCCCTCCTTTGACCATTAAAATTGTAATCCAGCCTCACGAGCAGCTTCAGCTAGAGCTTTAACACGGCCATGGTATAAGTAACCACCGCGATCAAATACTACTTCTTTAACGCCTTTCTCTACAGCACGCTTAGCAACTGATTCTCCAACTTTCGTAGCAGCTTCAATATTGCTAGTACCGTTAAGAGCAAGGTCTTTATCAAGAGTAGATGCACTTACTAACGTTACACCATTCACATCATCAATAACTTGAGCGTAAATATGTTGGTTAGAACGGAACACGTTTAAACGTGGACGCTCTGCAGTACCAGTAAGTTTAGCACGTACACGTGCATGTCTTTTCTTACGAGTCGCATTTTTATCAGCTTTAGTGATCATTCTTGTCACTCCTTTCTCTCACCTAACGGGTTTACTTAGCAGTTTTACCTTCTTTACGACGAACAACTTCGCCTTCGTAACGAATACCTTTACCTTTGTAAGGCTCAGGAGCACGTACAGCACGGATGTTAGCAGCGAATTCGCCAACACGTTGCTTGTCGATACCTTTAATTACGATCTTAGTTGGTGCAGGTACTTCAACTTCAAGACCTGCTTCCGGAGTCATTTCTACTGGATGAGAATAACCTACGCTTAATACAAGTTTATCACCTTGTTTTTGAGCACGGTAACCAACACCGACTAATTCAAGTCCGCGTGCGAAACCTTCAGTTACACCTTCAACCATGTTTCCGATTAAAGCACGAGTTGTACCGTGTAATGCACGGTGTTCCTTCTGTTCAGATGGACGCTCAACTGTTAATGTATTCTCTTCAATTTTGATAAGCATATCAGCATTGAAAGTACGAGTTAATTCACCTTTAGGGCCTTTTACTGTTACAGTATTGTCTTCTGCAACTGTAATAGTAACACCTGCAGGGATTTCAAGAATCTTTTTACCAATACGAGACATGTGGTCACACCTCCGTTCGTTTTAAATATATATTACCAAACGTATGCTACTACTTCTCCACCAGTTTGTAATTGACGAGCGTCTTTGTCTGTCATTACTCCCTTAGATGTAGAAACAAGAGCGATACCTAATCCGTTAAGTACACGTGGTACTTCGTCAGCTTTAGCGTAAACGCGTAAGCCAGGTTTACTGATACGTTTTAATCCAGTGATTACACGTTCATTGTTTGCACCATATTTCAGGAAAATACGAAGGATACCTTGTTTGTTATCCTCGATGTATTCTACATCACGAATGAAACCTTCACGTTTTAAAAGTTCAGCGATCTCTTTTTTGATTTTAGAAGCAGGAACCTCTAATTTCTCATGACGTACCATGTTCGCATTACGGATGCGAGTAAGCATGTCTGCAATTGGATCTGTCATCACCATGTGTTTTACCTCCTTCCCATTTGTGGGTTTTACCAACTAGCTTTTTTAACACCAGGAATTTGACCTTTATATGCAAGTTCACGGAAACAAATACGGCAAAGTTTAAATTTGCGGTATACAGAATGCGGACGACCGCAGCGTTCGCAACGTGTATACTCTTGTACTTTAAACTTAGGAGTACGCTTTTGTTTCGCTATCATAGATTTTTTAGCCACGTTTTCGCCTCCTCTACTTAGCGTTGGCTTCCATTATTTTTGGAATGGCATACCGAATTGTGTTAAAAGTTCACGAGCTTCTTCATCAGTTTTCGCTGTAGTAACGATTATGATGTCCATACCGCGGACTTTGCTTACTTTATCATAATCAATCTCAGGGAAAATAAGTTGCTCTTTAACACCTAATGTATAGTTTCCACGACCATCGAATGATTTCTTAGAAACACCACGGAAATCACGTACACGTGGTAAAGAAACTGATACTAATTTGTCGAAGAACTCATACATTTGCTCGCCGCGTAAAGTTACTTTCGCACCGATTGGCATACCTTCACGAAGACGGAAACCAGCGATTGATTTTTTAGCACGAGTTACAACAGGTTTTTGACCTGTGATTTGTGTTAATTCTTCTACTGCGTTGTCTAACGCTTTTGAGTTAGATACCGCGTCACCAACACCAGTGTTGATTACGATCTTTTCGATTTTTGGTACCTGCATTACAGATTTATAGTTAAACTTGCTCACTAGAGCAGGAGTAATTTCCTTTTGGAACTTCTCTTTAAGGCGATTCAATGAAGTGACCTCCTTTCTTAAGAAAATTATTTATCTAATAATTCACCAGATTTTTTTGCAATACGAACTTTTTTACCATCTTCTACTTTGAAGCCTACGCGAGTAGGTTCACCTGTTTTCGGATCTAAAATCATAACGTTAGAAACGTGAATAGGTGCTTCTTTAGTAATAATTCCACCTTGTGGATTTAATTGAGATGGCTTAGAGTGCTTCTTAACGATATTGACACCCTCAACGATAACACGGTTTTGCTTTGGGAAAGCCACAAGGATAACGCCTTGTTTTCCTTTGTCTTTACCAGTGATTACCTGTACTTTATCACCTTTTTTTACATGCATCTTAATTCTGCACCTCCTTAGCAAGGCAATACCTTAAATTATAGAACTTCTGGAGCTAAAGAAACGATCTTCATGAAGTTGCTATCACGTAATTCACGAGCTACTGGTCCGAAGATACGAGTACCACGTGGGCTCTTATCGTCTTTAATGATAACCGCTGCGTTTTCATCAAATTTGATGTAAGAACCGTCCGGACGACGAGCTCCGCTCTTCGTACGTACTACTACTGCTTTAACAACGTCACCTTTTTTAACAACGCCACCTGGTGTTGCTTGTTTTACCGTAGCAACGATAATGTCACCAATGTTAGCATATTTACGACCAGAGCCGCCTAATACTTTAATTGTTAAAAGTTCACGTGCACCAGAGTTGTCAGCAACTTTCAAACGAGATTCTTGTTGGATCATGTTATGAAACCTCCCTTCGGACTAAAAATTCCGATTCGTCTATTTAGATAATAACCGCTTCTTCAACGATTTCAACTAAACGGAAACGCTTAGTAGCAGAAAGCGGGCGAGTTTCCATGATTTTAACGATATCGCCAAGTTTCGCTTGGTTTTGCTCATCATGGGCTTTGTACTTCTTAGAATACTTAACACGTTTTCCGTACAAGGAATGAGTTTTGTAAGTTTCAACTAAAACTGTAATCGTTTTGTCCATTTTGTCAGACACTACACGACCAGTATAAACTTTGCGTTGGTTACGTTCGCTCACTATGCAAACCTCCCCTCAATTTATCGATTAATTCCGATCTCTCTTTCACGAACTACAGTTTTCATACGAGCAATTGCTTTACGCACTTCACGAATGCGAGTTGGATTCTCTAATTGTCCTGTAGCAAGTTGGAAGCGAAGATTAAACAACTCTTCCTTTAAAGCTTTAACTTTTGTTTCGATTTCGGCAGTGGTTAATTCACGAATATCATTAGTTTTCATTAGATTCACCACCATTTTCTTCACGTTTTACGAATTTACATTTCACAGGTAACTTGTGAGCTGCAAGACGTAATGCTTCGCGTGCTACCTCTTCAGATACACCCGCGATTTCGAACATAATTTTCCCAGGTTTTACTACTGCTACCCAGCCTTCTGGTGCCCCTTTACCGGAACCCATACGTACTTCTAGAGGTTTTGCAGTGTAAGGTTTAGAAGGGAAAATTTTAATCCATACTTTACCGCCACGTTTCATGTAACGAGTCATTGCACGACGAGCAGCTTCGATTTGACGGTTTGTAATCCATGAAGCAGCTTGTGCTTGTAAACCGAATTCACCGAAAGCAATTTCAGTTCCACCTTTAGCACGACCACGCATTTTACCACGATGCTCTCTACGATATTTTACGCGTTTTGGCATTAACATATTATTTTCCTCCTTCCTCAGAAGCTTTCTTTTTTGTAGGAAGGACTTCTCCACGGTAGATCCATACTTTTACGCCTAATTTACCGTATGTTGTATCAGCTTCAACTGCTGCATAGTCAATATCAGCGCGAAGTGTATGAAGTGGAACAGTTCCTTCACTGTAAGATTCTGCACGAGCGATATCAGCTCCGCCAAGACGACCAGAAACCTGTGTTTTAATACCTTTAGCACCTGCACGCATAGCACGTTGAATAACTTGCTTTTGTGCACGACGGAATGATACACGGTTTTCTAATTGACGAGCGATGTTTTCGCCTACTAATTTAGCGTTAAGATCAGCTCTCTTAACTTCTAAAATGTTGATGTGTACACGCTTGCCTGTTAATTGGTTAAGAGCTTTACGAAGTGCTTCAACTTCAGTACCACCTTTACCAATTACCATACCAGGTTTTGCAGTGTGAATTGTAACATTTACACGATTTGCTGCACGTTCGATTTCTACTTTAGCAACAGCAGAATCTTTTAAGCGTACATTAATGTACTCACGGATTTTGATGTCTTCATGTAATAATGTAGCGTAATCTTTCTCAGCGAACCAACGAGATTCCCAGTCACGGATAACGCCGACACGAAGACCAATTGGATTAACCTTTTGACCCATCGATTATCCCTCCTTCTTTTCTGATACCACAACTGTGATGTGGCTTGTGCGTTTGTTAATTTGGCTTGCACGACCCATTGCACGTGGACGGAAACGTTTTAACGTTGGACCTTCGTCAACGAAAACTTTTTCTACAACTAGGTTGTTAATGTCCATCTCATAATTGTGCTCTGCATTTGCGATTGCAGATTTTAAAACTTTTTCTACAACTGGAGAAGCAGTTTTTGGTGTGTGGTTAAGGATAGCAATCGCTTCACCCACTTGCTTACCTCGGATTAAGTCTACTACTAAACGAACTTTACGAGGAGCAATACGAACTGTTCTCGCTACTGCCTTAGCTTGCATTGAAGTGCCTCCTCTCATTATCTTCTAGTTTTCTTATCGTCAGCAAGGTGACCTTTGTACGTACGAGTTGGTGCGAATTCACCTAACTTATGGCCAACCATATCCTCAGTGATGTACACAGGTACGTGTTTACGACCATCATATACAGCGATTGTGTGTCCGATGAACTGAGGGAAGATTGTTGAACGGCGAGACCAAGTTTTAACAACTTGTTTTTGCTCAGATGCAACTAATTTTTCCATTTTGCTCATTAAGTGATCATCGACAAATGGTCCTTTTTTTAAGCTACGAGCCATTTTGGTGCCTCCCTTCGTGATTGGCGTACGGTTCTAGAAATGAACCGTACTACAATCCCATTATTTTTTACGACGACGAACGATAAATTTGTCAGACGCTTTGTTTTTCTTACGAGTCTTGAATCCAAGAGTTGGTTTACCCCATGGAGACATTGGAGACTTACGTCCGATTGGAGAACGTCCTTCACCACCACCGTGTGGGTGATCAACAGGGTTCATTACAGAACCACGAACTGTTGGGCGTTTACCTAACCAGCGAGAGCGACCTGCTTTACCGATTTTGATAAGTTCGTGTTGTTCGTTACCTACTTGACCGATTGAAGCGCGACAAGCAGATAATACAAGACGTACTTCACCAGAAGTTAAACGTACAAGTACGTATTTACCTTCTTTACCAAGTACTTGAGCAGATGTACCAGCAGAACGAACTAATTGTCCGCCACGACCAGGCTTAAGCTCGATGTTATGAACAACAGTACCTACTGGAATGTTGATTAATGGTAATGCGTTACCGATTTTAATGTCAGCTTCTGGGCCAGACATAACTTCCATACCTACTTCTAAAGATTTAGGAGCAAGAATGTAACGTTTTTCACCGTCAACGTAGTTAATTAATGCGATATTCGCAGAGCGGTTTGGATCGTATTCGATCGTAGCAACGCGTCCTGGAATTCCATCTTTGTTACGCTTAAAGTCGATGATACGGTATTGACGCTTATGTCCGCCACCTTGATGACGTACAGTGATTTTACCTTGGTTATTACGACCAGCCTTCTTGCTTAAAGGAGCAAGTAATGACTTTTCGGGTCTATCAGTCGTGATTTCAGCGAAATCATTCGTAGTCATATTACGACGACCGTTAGTAGTTGGATTATACTTTTTGATTCCCATCTCAATTTCCCTCCTTCTTTAGTAAGAATTAAACGCCTTGGAAGATTTCGATTTCTTTGCTGTCAGCAGTTAGCTTAACGATTGCTTTACGACGACGGCTAGTAAAACCAGCGTGACGACCAACGCGTTTTGCTTTCGGCTTGTAGTTCATGATGTTCACTTTTTCTACTTTAACACCAAAGATCGCTTCAAGAGCATCTTTAACTTCTGTTTTATTAGATTTAACGTCCACATCGAACGTGTATTTTTTTTCAGCCATCATTTCCATAGAACGTTCAGTGATAACTGGGCGCTTAATGATATCACGAGGATCTCTCATTATGCAAGCACCTCCTCTACTTTTTCCACTGCCGCTTTTGTCATGATTAGCTTATCATGATGAAGCACGTCTAAAACGTTTACGCCATCAGCAGTGATTACTGTTACTCCAGGGATATTGCGAGCAGATAACTCTACAGATTCGTTTGCATCAGCAGTTACGATAAGAGCTTTCTTCTCAACAGTTAATCCTTTAAGTACTGCTAGCATGTCTTTTGTTTTTGGTGCATTTAACACTAGGTCTTCAAGAACTACAATGTTGTTCTCAACTACTTTAGTAGCTAATGCAGATTTGATTGCTAAACGACGAACTTTCTTAGGAAGTTTGTACGCATAGCTTCTTGGTGTAGGTCCGAATACCGTACCACCACCACGCCATTGAGGAGAGCGGATAGACCCTTGACGAGCACGTCCAGTTCCTTTTTGACGCCATGGTTTACGACCACCACCGCGAACTTCAGAGCGAGTTTTTACTTTGTGTGTACCTTGACGTAAAGATGCACGTTGCATCATTACAGCTTCGAAAAGTACAGCTTCATTTGGTTCGATACCGAAAATAGCTTCAGCTAATTCGATTTCACCAACCTGTGAACCAGTTTGGTTATATACAGTAACTTTTTGCATTGGAATTCCTCCTTCCTATTGTGAATTATTTGCTAACCTTCACAGCGCCTTGAACAACTACAAGAGATTTCTTAGCACCTGGAACGTTACCTTTTACTAGTAATAAGTTGCGCTCAGTGTCAACTTGAACGATTTCTAAGTTTTGGATAGTAACTTGGTCTCCACCCATACGTCCAGCAAGTTTTTTGCCTTTGAATACACGGTTCGGAGCAACTGGGCCCATTGAACCTGGACGACGGTGATAGCGAGAACCATGAGACATAGGTCCGCGAGATTGTCCGTGGCGTTTGATAACACCTTGGAAACCTTTACCTTTAGAAATTCCTGTTACATCAACGATTTCACCTGTAGCGAATACGTCAACTTTTACCTCTTGACCAACCTCTAATCCGTCCACGTCTGCATCGCGGATTTCGCGAATGAAGCGCTTAGGAGTTGTAGATGCTTTAGCAGTGTGGCCTTGTTCAGGTTTGTTAGTTAACTTTTCACGTTTATCTTCAAATCCTAACTGGATTGCATTGTAGCCATCAGTTTCAGTTGTTTTCTTTTGAAGAACAACGTTTGGATTAGCAGCGATAACTGTTACTGGGATTAACTCACCGTTCTCAGCAAATACTTGAGTCATACCGATCTTTCTTCCTAAGATTCCTTTGGTCATGAGTTACACCTCCTACATTTTTAAGTTATATAAATTATAGTTTGATTTCGATATCTACACCAGATGGTAAGTCTAAACGCATTAATGAATCTACTGTTTGTGGAGTAGGACTCACGATGTCGATTAGACGTTTGTGCGTGCGCATTTCGAATTGCTCACGAGAATCTTTGTACTTATGAACAGCACGAAGAATTGTGTAAACAGTTTTTTCAGTTGGTAATGGGATCGGACCAGAAACTGTTGCCCCAGAACGCTTAGCTGTTTCTACAATTTTCTCAGCTGACTGATCAAGAATACGGTGATCGTAAGCTTTTAAACGGATACGAATTTTTTCTTTTGCCATTATTTTCCCTCCTTCGTTCGCCTATTTCTAAAATAGACCTTCTCCATGGAAATTTCCCCACACCATGCCATGGCAAAGCGGCCGGGTGTGTCAGCAACCTTCCACTTCATCGCAGTCAAAGACCAACATTGTCTATTATACAATGTTATTCGTCTAGATGCAAGCATCTTTTTGTTTGCATCTGCTTTTCTCTACTTTTGCTATTATACATGGCACTTTAAAGAATTTCAAGTTTTCATCTAACAGAATTCATTTTACAGTTTCTGGATTATCTTTTGTCGTTTTTATAATACTATAGAAGAAACTCGTCAAAACAAAAAACACCCTCTTCTTCCTTATATAAACGCAAACAAAAAACCTAAGGGAAAATCCCTTAGGTTTTTTTATATCAGTTAAGATTACTCAACGATAGTAGCAACTACACCGTAACCTACTGTACGTCCACCTTCACGAATAGAGAATTTAGTTCCCTCTTCGATAGCGATTGGAGCGATAAGTTCGATAGTCATTTCAATGTTGTCACCAGGCATTACCATTTCAGTACCTTCTGGTAATTGGATGATACCAGTTACGTCAGTTGTACGGAAGTAGAACTGAGGACGGTAGTTAGCGAAGAATGGAGTGTGACGTCCACCTTCTTCTTTAGATAATACGAAAACTTCAGCTTTGAATTTAGCGTGAGCTTTTACAGAACCGCTTTTTGCAAGTACTTGTCCACGTTGGATGTCTTCACGAGCAACCCCACGAAGTAAAGCACCGATGTTGTCTCCAGCTTGAGCTTGGTCAAGAAGTTTACGGAACATCTCTACACCAGTTACAGTTGTAGAAGCATTTTCTTCAGCAAGACCGATGATTTCTACTACGTCACCAACTTTAACGATACCGCGCTCAACACGACCAGTAGCAACTGTACCACGACCTGTGATAGAGAATACGTCCTCTACAGGCATTAAGAATGGTTTGTCAGTTTCACGTTCTGGAGTTGGGATGTAAGCATCAACTTCAGCCATTAATTCAATGATTTTTGCTTCCCAATCAGCTTCTCCTTGAAGAGCTTTAAGAGCAGAACCTTTGATTACAGGAATGTCGTCGCCTGGGAATCCGTATTCAGATAATAGGTCGCGAACTTCCATTTCTACTAATTCTAATAATTCTTCGTCATCTACCATGTCGCATTTGTTTAAGAATACAACGATGTAAGGAACACCTACTTGACGAGAAAGAAGGATGTGCTCACGTGTTTGAGGCATTGGGCCATCAGCAGCAGATACTACTAAGATACCGCCGTCCATTTGAGCAGCACCAGTGATCATGTTTTTAACATAGTCAGCGTGACCTGGGCAGTCAACGTGTGCATAGTGACGAGTTTCAGTTTCGTACTCAACGTGTGCAGTTGAGATTGTGATACCGCGCTCTCTTTCTTCTGGAGCAGCATCGATTTGATCGTATCCGCGTGCTTCAGCACCACCAGCTTTTGCAAGAACTGTAGTGATCGCAGCAGTTAATGTAGTTTTACCATGGTCAACGTGGCCGATTGTACCGATGTTAACATGGGGTTTAGAACGTTCGAATTTAGCTTTAGCCATTCTAAATTCCTCCTTAGTTTATATAGGTTATTTTATATTTAGACTAGAAAGTGAAACTTACGTCCCACTTTCTAAGCTTACATAAGTAGTTATACTTGAACAATCGATAAAAATCAATTATTCACCTTTATTTTTTTTGATAATTTCTTCAGAAACAGACTTTGGTACTTCTTCATAGTGGTCAAACACCATAGAGAATGTTCCGCGTCCTTGAGTGTTAGAACGTAATGACGTTGCATAACCGAACATTTCAGAAAGTGGAACCATAGCGCGAACAACTTGTGCGTTACCGCGAGCTTCCATACCTTCTACACGTCCACGACGAGATGTTACGTCACCCATAATGTCACCCATGTACTCTTCAGGAATTACAACTTCAACTTTCATCATTGGCTCAAGAATTACTGGGCTACATTTAGAAACCGCAGCTTTAAGTGCCATAGATGCAGCGATTTTGAACGCCATCTCAGATGAATCGACATCATGGTAAGATCCGTCAACTAATGCAGCTTTAATGTCAACTAGTGGATAACCAGCTAGTACACCATTTTTAAGTGCATCTTCAAGACCTGCTCCAACAGCTGGGATGTATTCACGAGGAACTACACCACCGACGATTTTGTTTTCGAATTCGAATCCTTTACCTTCTTCGTTAGGTTCAAACTCAATCCAAACGTGACCGAATTGTCCACGACCACCAGATTGACGAGCGAACTTACCTTCAACTTTCGCAGCAGCGCGGAAAGTCTCACGGTATGCTACCTGAGGAGCACCAACGTTTGCTTCCACTTTGAATTCACGGCGCATACGGTCAACGATGATATCAAGGTGAAGTTCACCCATACCAGCGATGATAGTTTGGCCAGTTTCTTGGTCAGTGTGAGCACGGAATGTTGGATCTTCTTCAGAAAGCTTAGATAATGCTGTACCCATTTTATCTTGGTCAGCTTTAGATTTTGGTTCGATAGCTACAGAGATAACTGGCTCTGGGAATTCCATAGACTCAAGGATAACAAGGCTCTTCTCGTCACAAAGAGTATCACCAGTAGTAGTATCTTTTAAACCTACAGCAGCAGCGATATCACCAGCGTAAACTGTTGAAATCTCTTCACGGCTGTTAGCGTGCATTTGTAGGATACGACCTACACGCTCACGCTTACCTTTAGTTGAGTTTTTCACGTATGATCCAGAGTTTAACACACCAGAGTACACACGGAAGAACGTTAACTTACCAACATAAGGGTCAGTCATGATTTTGAATGCTAAAGCTGCGAATGGTTCTTCATCGCTAGACTTACGTTCTACTTCTTCATCTGTATCCGGTAGAGTACCTTTGATAGCAGGTACATCTAGTGGAGATGGAAGGTAGTCGATAACTGCGTCTAACAGAATTTGAACACCTTTGTTTTTGAATGCAGAACCACAGATTACTGGGAAGAATTCTACAGAAGTTGTAGCCTTACGGATACCAGCTTTAAGCTCTTCTACAGTGATTTCTTCACCTTCTAGGTACTTCATCATCATTTCTTCATCAAGCTCAGCTACCGCTTCAATAAGTTTTCCACGGTATTCTTCAGCTAATTCTTTGTGCTCTTCAGGAATTTCAACACGTTGAATGTCTGTTCCTAAATCGTTACCGTACATGTAAGCACACTCTTCAACAAGGTCAATGATACCATTGAACTCATCTTCAGCACCAATTGGTAACTGAATTGGATGTGCGTTTGCTTGTAAACGATCGTGGATTGTTCCTACAGAGTATAAGAAATCTGCACCGATCTTATCCATTTTGTTAACGAATACGATACGAGGTACGCCGTAAGTAGTAGCCTGACGCCAAACAGTTTCTGTTTGTGGTTCTACACCAGATTGCGCATCAAGTACTGCTACAGCGCCATCAAGTACGCGTAAAGAACGTTCTACTTCTACTGTGAAATCTACGTGTCCTGGAGTATCAATGATGTTTACACGATGACCTTTCCATTGTGCTGTAGTTGCAGCAGAAGTAATTGTGATACCACGCTCTTGCTCTTGCTCCATCCAGTCCATCTGAGATGCACCTTCGTGAGTTTCACCGATTTTATGAATACGTCCTGTGTAGTACAGAATACGCTCAGTTGCTGTTGTTTTACCAGCATCGATGTGAGCCATGATACCAATATTACGAGTGTTTTCTAAAGAGAACTCTCTTGCCATTTGGTGTCTTGCTCCTTCCATATATGGATTGGATTTTTTTATTTTAAGTAGCAAAAAAGCCACTTTATATTGTTACACATGTCAGTATGTCCAGTACTCTCATTATGTAAAACGAGCGCCCGATGAAAGGGAGAGGCATTCTCCCTCTCCACACTTCCATAAGCGACAAATAAAGCGGTTTATGCTTACATTTATTTTACGTTGAATCCTACCAACGGTAATGAGCAAATGCTTTGTTAGCTTCTGCCATTTTATGAGTGTCTTCACGTTTCTTAACAGATGCACCAGCGTTGTTAGCTGCATCTAAGATTTCGTTAGCAAGACGCTCTTCCATAGTTTTTTCACCACGAAGACGAGCGTAGTTTACTAACCAACGAAGACCTAAAGTTGTACGGCGTTCTGGACGAACCTCAACTGGAACTTGGTAGTTAGCACCACCAACACGACGAGCGCGTACTTCAAGAACAGGCATGATGTTCTTAAGAGCTTGCTCGAATACTTCCATTGGCTCTTTACCAGTACGTTCGTTTACGATATCGAACGCATTATAAAGAATTGTTTGAGATTTACCTTTTTTACCGTCAACCATCATTTTGTTGATAAGGCGTGTTACTAGCTTCGAATTGTACATTGGATCTGGTAACACGTCACGTTTCGCAACAGGTCCTTTACGAGGCATATTGAGTTCCTCCTTTCATTTTAAAGTTATTATTTTTTAGCAGGTTTTGGTCTCTTAGTACCATATTTAGAACGTCCTTGCATACGTTTGTCAACACCAGCTGTGTCAAGCGCACCACGAACGATGTGGTAACGTACCCCCGGTAAATCCTTTACACGACCACCGCGAATTAATACTACGCTATGCTCTTGTAGGTTATGACCGATACCTGGGATGTAAGCTGTAACCTCGATACCGTTTGTTAAACGTACACGAGCGTATTTACGTAACGCTGAGTTAGGTTTCTTTGGAGTCATTGTACCAACACGAGTACATACACCACGTTTTTGAGGTGCAGAGATATCAGTTGATTTTTTCTTTAAAGAGTTAAAACCTTTGTTTAACGCAGGTGATTTAGATTTCCATACTTTATCAGTACGACCATTTCTCACTAATTGGTTAATAGTAGGCATTTGATTATCCTCCCTTCGCATGTTTGTATGACCACATATCCAGGTGGTTCATTATTAGTTGAAAACAAAGTTTTTGCAAGGAAGAGCAAATGCTCTCTCCTCACAAAAACAGTTTTAACTTATTATTCCTATTGCTGAAGCTCCCACTTGAATCCCCGAAGCTTTACCAAGCTTACGAACTGATTCAACTTTTGTTATGGGCACGTTATATTGCATTGCAATACGAATGATAGCATGGGTTAACCGCATGTCAGCATCCTCTGCGATGACAACTTCTTTAACTGTACCATTTTTGATTGCCTCCAATGTACGTTTATGACCAACGACTACATTTTCAGCAGTTGATACTTTTTGATAAGACATATAAATATCCTCCAAAGCATCGTTCAGGAGCAACCTTGATTATAGTAACATTTTGACTCATACAATGTCAACTAAGATTAATTGTTTTTATACAAAATTTATGCCGGAAAATTTTACTGTTCCACATAAACCTCATCGTTTTCTACATTCATGTCATCTTGTGTTGTTTTTACAAGATCCACTTTGCGATAACGATTCATACCTGTTCCAGCAGGAACAAGTTTACCGATAATAACATTTTCTTTTAATCCTAGAAGTTCATCGCGTTTACCCTTAATTGCTGCATCAGTTAAGACACGAGTTGTTTCTTGGAACGATGCTGCAGATAAGAATGAATCTGTTTCAAGTGAAGCTTTTGTAATACCAAGTAGAACAGGTCTAGCTGTTGCTGGTTGCTTACCTTGCAGTAAGACCTTAGCATTCGCATCAGTGAACTGATGGATATCTAGTAATGTTCCTGGTAATACATCTGTTTCACCTGCATCACTTACACGAACTTTACGTAACATTTGACGTACCATTACTTCTACGTGTTTGTCACCAATTTCTACCCCTTGCATACGGTATACTTTTTGAACTTCACGTAATAAGTATTCTTGAACCGCCGTAATGTCCGTTACTTTTAGTAATTCTTTCGGATCAATAGAACCTTCTGTTAACTCTTTACCGTGGCTAATTGGCTGTCCTGGAGTTACTTTCAGACGAGCACCGTAAGGAATAGCATACGTACGAGCTTCAACTTCACCCTGTACAACTACTTCTTGGCGATCTTTAACGTCGTTGATCGCTGCGATAACACCGTCGATTTCACTGATAACTGCCTGACCTTTCGGATTACGAGCTTCGAAGATCTCTTGGATACGAGGTAAACCTTGAGTAATATCATCTCCGGCAACCCCACCTGTATGGAATGTACGCATCGTTAACTGTGTACCTGGCTCACCGATAGATTGAGCTGCGATAATACCTACCGCTTCTCCTACTTCTACGTCTGTTCCAGTTGCTAAGTTACGACCGTAACACTTCTTACATACACCGTGGCGAGTGTTACACGTAAACGCTGAACGAATGTTTACAGTTTCAACACCCGAATTTTCAACGATATGAGCGATATCTTCAGTAATTAATTGATTTTCAGCAACTAATACTTCACCTGTTTCAGGATGTTTTACAGTTTTTCTTGCAAAACGTCCAACAAGACGATCATATAATGACTCGATAACTTCATTACCCTCTTTAATCGCACCAATTAATAAACCGCGATCTGTTCCACAATCATCTTCACGAACGATTACATCTTGTGCAACGTCAACAAGACGACGTGTTAAGTAACCAGAATCGGCAGTTTTAAGTGCTGTATCGGCAAGACCTTTACGCGCACCATGCGTAGAGATGAAGTACTCAAGTACTGTTAAACCTTCACGGAAACTCGATTTGATTGGAAGTTCGATGATACGACCAGATGGATTGGCCATAAGACCACGCATACCAGCAAGCTGAGTAAAGTTAGATGCGTTACCACGGGCACCTGAGTCACTCATCATGAAGATTGGGTTGCGTTTATTCAAGGATTTCATCAGTTTTCCTTGGATAACATCTTTTGCATTACTCCAAATAGAGATAACGCGATCGTAACGTTCTTCTTCCGTGATTAAACCGCGACGGAATTGTTTAATTACATTATCTACTTTTGCTTGTGCTTCGTGGAGAATTTCATCTTTTTCGCCTAATACAAGAATGTCAGATACCCCAACTGTAATACCAGCTTTTGTAGAGTACTTGAATCCTAAGTTTTTCATACGGTCAAGCATGCGAGACGTTTCTGTAATTTGGAAACGTTTGAACACTTCCGCAATGATGTTACCAAGGATCTTCTTGCTAAATGGCGCCACTTCTTCGCGACTAGCAATAATTTCTTTAATGTTCGCACCTTTTTCAACGAAATATTTCGCTGGTGTTTCTTTTTCAAGGTTTGAATTTGTTGGTTCATTAATATAAGGGAACGACTCTGGTAAGATTTCGTTAAATATTAATTTACCAACTGTTGTTAATAGAAGCATATTCTTTTGCTCTTCAGTAAATGTTGCGTTGTTTACTGCACTTGCAGCTACTGCAACACGTGTATGAAGATGAACATATCCATTTTGATATGCAAGCAATGCTTCATTTGCATCTTTGAAGACCATACCTTCACCGATTGCACCTTCACGCTCAAGTGTTAAGTAATAGTTACCTAATACCATATCCTGAGATGGAGTAACAACTGGTTTACCGTCTTTCGGGTTCAAGATGTTTTGTGCCGCTAACATAAGAAGACGAGCTTCAGCTTGAGCTTCTGATGATAAAGGTACGTGAACGGCCATTTGGTCACCGTCAAAGTCCGCGTTGTATGCAGTACATACAAGTGGGTGAAGACGGATTGCGCGACCTTCTACTAATGTAGGTTCAAACGCCTGGATACCAAGACGGTGAAGTGTTGGTGCGCGGTTTAGAAGTACTGGATGTTCTTTAATCACAGACTCTAAAACGTCCCAAACTTCAGGTTGTACACGCTCGATTTTACGTTTCGCACTCTTAATGTTATGTGCTAATCCTTTTTCAACTAACTCTTTCATTACGAAAGGTTTGAACAGTTCAAGCGCCATTTCTTTTGGTAATCCACATTGATACATCTTTAAGTTCGGTCCTACAACGATTACAGAACGACCAGAGTAGTCAACACGTTTACCTAATAAGTTTTGACGGAAACGTCCTTGTTTACCTTTAAGCATGTGAGATAGTGATTTTAATGGACGGTTACCTGGCCCAGTAACTGGACGGCCACGACGACCATTATCGATTAATGCGTCTACAGCTTCTTGTAACATACGTTTTTCGTTTTGAACGATGATGCTTGGTGCACCTAAGTCCAATAGACGTTTTAAACGGTTGTTACGGTTAATTACACGACGGTATAAGTCGTTTAAGTCAGAAGTAGCAAAACGTCCACCGTCTAACTGTACCATTGGGCGTAGTTCTGGTGGGATTACTGGTAGAACATCTAAGATCATCCAAGACGGTTCATTTCCAGAGTTACGGAATGCTTCTAATACTTCTAGACGTTTAATAGCACGAGTACGGCGTTGTCCTTGTGCTGTTTTTAATTCTTCTTTTAAGAAGTCTACTTCTTTATCTAAATCGATGTCTTGTAGTAGCTTTTTAATTGCTTCTGCACCCATAGCAGCTTGGAATGTGCTACCATATCGATCACGATATGCACGGTATTCTTTTTCAGAAAGTAATTGCTTCTTATCAAGTGGTGTATCTCCACTTTCTGTTACAACATAAGAAGCGAAATAAATTACTTCTTCAAGCGCGCGAGGGGACATGTCTAAGACAAGTCCCATGCGGCTCGGGATACCTTTGAAATACCAAATATGAGATACAGGAGCAGCTAATTCGATATGACCCATACGTTCACGACGTACTTTTGCACGCGTTACTTCAACGCCACATCGATCACAAACTACACCTTTATAACGTACACGTTTGTATTTTCCGCAATGACATTCCCAGTCCTTTTGTGGTCCGAAAATACGCTCACAGAACAAGCCATCTTTTTCAGGCTTTAACGTACGATAGTTAATAGTTTCTGGTTTCTTAACTTCACCGTATGACCAAGAACGAATCTTGTCAGGTGAAGCAAGTCCAATCTTCATATATTCAAAGTTATTTACATCTATCAAGGGGCCTACCTCCCTTTTAGTCTACAGGTTATCCCAATTATTCCTTAGTTGTCTCAACTTCGACATTCAATTTATCTGCTGATTGATGATCATCGTCATCTTCTGTATCACGCATTTCAATTTCTGTATCGTCGCTAGACATCATTTTAACGTCCATACCTAAACTTTGCAGCTCTTTAATCAATACTTTGAATGATTCAGGAACGCCTGGTTCTGGAACATTTTCGCCTTTAACAATTGCTTCATAAGTCTTAACACGTCCAACAACATCATCAGACTTCACTGTTAAGATTTCTTGAAGAGTATAAGCAGCACCGTAAGCTTCAAGTGCCCAAACCTCCATCTCACCGAAACGCTGTCCACCGAACTGAGCTTTACCTCCAAGAGGTTGCTGCGTTACAAGTGAGTATGGTCCAGTAGAACGAGCATGAAGTTTATCGTCAACCATGTGCGCAAGTTTGATCATATACATGACACCAACAGATACGCGGTTATCGAATGGTTCACCAGTACGTCCGTCATACAGGATTGTTTTCGCGTCATTTGCCATACCAGCTTCTTCAATTGTGCCCCAAACATCTTCCTCACGAGCACCATCGAATACTGGTGTTGCAATGTGAATGCCAAGGTATCTTGCTGCCATACCAAGATGAAGCTCTAATACCTGACCGATATTCATACGAGATGGTACCCCTAATGGGTTTAACATGATATCGATTGGCGTACCGTCTGGTAGGTAAGGCATATCTTCTTCTGGTAAAATACGAGAAATAACACCTTTGTTACCGTGACGTCCGGCCATCTTGTCACCTTCAGAAATTTTACGTTTTTGAACGATATATGCACGTACAAGTTGATTCACGCCTGGTGGCAATTCATCGCCATCTTCACGGTTGAATACTTTTACGTCTAAGATAATACCGCCACCACCGTGTGGTACACGTAGTGATGTATCACGTACTTCACGCGCTTTTTCTCCAAAGATAGCATGTAATAGACGTTCTTCAGCTGTTAATTCTGTTACACCTTTAGGTGTTACTTTACCAACAAGTAAATCTCCATCTTTTACTTCAGCACCAACGCGAATGATACCGCGCTCGTCAAGGTTACGTAATGCGTCTTCCCCAACGTTTGGAATGTCACGTGTAATTTCTTCTGGTCCAAGCTTCGTATCACGAGCTTCTGATTCATATTCTTCAATATGAATAGAAGTGTACACATCATCTTTTACAAGGCGCTCACTCATGATGATCGCATCCTCGTAGTTATAACCGTCCCAAGTCATGAAGCCAACAAGCACGTTACGTCCAAGTGCTAGTTCACCTAATTCCATAGAAGGACCATCCGCAAGGATTTCACCTTTTACAACTTCATTTCCAACACTTACGATTGGACGTTGGTTGTAACAAGTTCCTTGGTTAGAACGAATGAATTTTTGCATTTTGTAGCGATCTAAGTCGCCTTTTACTGTTTGACCGTCAACTTCTACATAGCGACGTACCCAAACTTCACGTGCTTCTACGCGCTCAACAACACCAGGATGTTTACAGATTACTGCAGCACCTGAGTCTTTTGCTGATACGTACTCCATACCTGTACCTACAATCGGAGATTCCGGATTCATTAACGGAACCGCCTGACGTTGCATGTTCGCTCCCATAAGTGCGCGGTTAGAGTCATCGTTTTCTAAGAACGGAATACAAGCTGTCGCTGCCGACACTACTTGTTTTGGAGATACATCCATGTAGTCGATGCGTTCTCTATTTGTGACAATGTTTTCACCACGGAAACGAGCTACGATATCTTCACTTAGGAATTCACCTTCGTCAGATAATTTCATATTCGCTTGGGCTACAACATAGTTATCTTCTTCATCTGCTGTTAAGTAATCAACATGCCCTGTTACAAGACCAGTTTCTGGGTCAACACGACGGTATGGTGTTTCAATGAAACCAAACTCATTTACTTTCGCGAACGAAGATAATGAGTTAATCAAACCGATGTTTGGTCCCTCTGGTGTTTCAATCGGACACATACGACCGTAGTGAGAGTAATGAACGTCACGCACTTCAAAGCCTGCGCGCTCACGCGTTAAACCACCAGGTCCTAATGCAGATAGTCTTCGTTTGTGAGTTAACTCTGCTAATGGGTTTGTTTGGTCCATAAACTGAGATAACTGAGAACTTCCGAAGAACTCTTTAATAGATGCAATAACAGGACGAATATTAATTAGTGCCTGTGGTGTAATTGCATTTGTATCTTGGATCGACATTCTCTCACGAACAACACGTTCCATACGAGAAAGACCGATACGGAATTGATTTTGTAACAGTTCTCCAACAGAACGCAGACGACGGTTTCCTAAATGGTCAATATCATCTGTATCCCCTACTTTGTATAGTAGGTTGAAGAAGTAACTGATAGAAGCAAGGATATCACCTGGTGTGATGTGTTTCACATCACGAGTAATGTTTGCATTACCAATTACATTAATTACGCGTTCGCCTTCCGACTCAGGAGCATAAATCTTAATAGATTGCAGCTCAACATCGCCTTCTACCACTCCACCCATTGGTTTCGCTGTTTTGAATCCAATGTTCTTCTCTAAGTAAGGTAAAATGCGATCAAGTGTACGACGATCTAAGATTGTTCCTTCTGCCGCTAAAATTTCACCAGTTTCTGGATCCACTAATGTTTCAGCTAAACGTTGATTAAACAATCTGTTTTTAATGTGTAACTTCTTGTTAATCTTATAGCGACCTACATTTGCTAAATCGTAGCGCTTTGGATCAAAGAAACGAGACACAAGTAAGCTCTTAGCATTTTCTACTGTTGGTGGTTCACCAGGACGTAGACGCTCATAAATTTCAAGCAATGCTTTTTCTGTGCTATCTGTGTTGTCTTTTTCTAATGTGTTGCTTAAGTATTCGTTATCACCTAAAAGCTCGGTGATTTCTTGATCAGAGCCAAACCCTAATGCGCGTAACAAAACAGTTACAGGAAGTTTACGCGTACGGTCAATACGCACATATACAACATCCTTAGCATCTGTCTCATACTCTAACCAAGCTCCGCGGTTTGGAATTACAGTAGCAGTAAAACCACGTTTTCCGTTTTTATCCACTTTGCCACTATAGTATACGCTTGGAGAGCGAACTAACTGGGAAACGATAACACGTTCTGCACCGTTAATTACGAATGTTCCAGTCTCTGTCATGAGTGGGAAATCTCCCATGAACACATCTTGTTCTTTTACTTCACCAGTTTCCTTGTTGATTAGACGCACTTTTACACGAAGTGGTGCTGCATACGTCACATCACGCTCTTTGCATTCGTCTACAGAGTATTTAGGTTCACCTAAGCTGTAGTCGATAAATTCAAGCGATAGATTTCCCGTAAAGTCTTCAATCGGAGAAATGTCTTGGAACATTTCTCGCAAACCCTCATCAAGAAACCACTGATAAGAAGAGGTTTGAATTTCGATAAGATTTGGTAACTCTAATACTTCACTAATACGGGCATAACTTCTTCGTTGGCGGTGGCGTCCGTATTGAACTAGTTGACCTGTCAACTGCTTCACCCCTCAAATCATGAGTATTATAAATGCACAAAAAAATTTGTGCAAAATCACAAATAAATACAACTACTGCTATTAGCGTAGTCTCTTTCTCTTAAAGATAAATACGTTGAGTCTTTCTACCTGCTCAAAAAAGAAAAATGGCTTCTATAAGAAAACCATCATTCTGTTTCATAATCTGCTGATTTTACTATCTTTTCCAAGAGAAACAAAAATATACATCTTTCTCAACGCAGAAAATCATATATTGGCATTGTATAATGTTAACATAGCCAAAAATAACCGTCAACGTTTTTTTGATTTTATGATATAATATCCTTTTTTCTTTTCTACAACCTCAACCTCAGAAAATACTTCTTCTAGTTTTTTTAGCGCAGACGGTGCACCTTGTTTCTTTTGAATAACAATCCAAAGTTCTCCACCTGGAACTAAATACTCCACAGCTTTTTCTAAAATCTCATGTACGATATCTTTACCCGCACGAATTGGAGGGTTAGATAGAATAGCAGCATACTTACCATCTACATTTTCATAGACGCTACTTTGAAAAATACGTATATTCTCGATTTTGTTATTAGCGGCGTTTTCTTTCGCAAGCCCAAGTGCCCTCTCATTCACATCCACCATGTGAACTTCACGACCTTGAAACTCTTTCGCTAACGACAAACCAATAGGACCGTATCCGCAACCTACGTCTAATATATTACCTTTAATATCTGGCATTTGAAACGCTTCAATTAAAAGACGGGAACCAAAGTCCACTTCGTTTTTCGAGAACACCCCATGGTCAGATAAGAAAGTAAATCGAGATCCACGAAGGGCAAACTCCCATCGCTTACGATCACTTTTACTAGAAGGGTCGTTAGAAAAATAATGGTCTGCCATATGGCCACCTCTTTTCTTTACAGTTAAAAAAAAAGCTCGCATGAGAGCGAGCTTTTTTTAAAGCATCAAAAGTTAATTACTTAACTTCTACAGCAGCGCCAACTTCTTCAAGTTTAGCTTTGATTTCTTCAGCTTCTTCTTTAGCAGCAGCTTCTTTGATTACTTTTGGAGTGTTGTCAACTAATTCTTTAGCTTCTTTTAAGCCAAGACCAGTGATTTCACGAACAACTTTGATAACTTTGATTTTTTGTGCACCAGCGCTAGTTAGTTCCACATCAAATTCAGTTTTCTCAGCAGCAGCTTCTCCAGCGCCACCAGCAACAGCTACAGGAGCAGCAGCAGCTACGCCGAATTCTTCCTCGATAGCTTTTACTAAGTCGTTAAGTTCTAATACAGTCATAGATTTAACCGCTTCAATGATTTGTTCTTTAGTCATTGTAAATATCCTCCCTTAAATAGGTTTGTATTGTTTTATCGATAATACGTAATTATCTTTTAAAAAATTAAGCGCCTTGCTCTTCCTTTTGGTCTGCAACTGCTTTAGTAGCAAGTGCAAGGTTACGGATTGGAGCTTGAAGAACGCTAAGAAGCATAGAAAGTAAGCCTTCACGTGATGGAAGAGTAGCGATTGCTTTAACCTCATCAAGTGTTACAAGTTTACCTTCGATTACGCCCGCTTTAATTTCTAAAGCTTCATGATCTTTAGCGAAGTCGTTTAATACTTTCGCAGGAGCAACTACATCCTCGTTACTGAACGCGATTGCGTTTGGTCCTGTTAAGAATTCATTTAACTCAGCCATTTCAGCAGATTCTGCAGCACGACGAGTTAGAGAGTTTTTGTAAACTTTGAACTCAACGCCAGCTTCACGTAATTGCTTACGTAATTCTGTTGCTTCAGAAACTGTTAAACCACGGTAGTCAACAACGATTGTAGATTTACTAGCGCGAAGTTTGTCCGCGATTTCAGTTACAACTTGTTGTTTAGTTTCGATTACTTTGCTCATGTTATTACACCTCCTGTAGATTATATAGAAGATGTACCGAAAGTGCACTAAAAACCTCCATGCCCAACTTGTAGACATGGAGGCATATAATCACAGAAAAAAGATTCCGCTTCGTATATTAACACCTAGGTAGGAAATTAAGTCTATTGACACCTACTGTCTACGGTACACTAATTAAATTCACAACATAAATGATTATATTAAAACTTCTTTATGAAGTCAACTTCCAAAATTTACGCTAATGTAGAAACGTCTACACGTACGCCAGGTCCCATTGTAGAAGCAACTGTTACGTTCTTCATGTAAGTACCTTTTGCAGCAGCTGGCTTAACTTTTTGTAAAGTGTCAGCAATTGTTTTGAAGTTTTCTACTAATTTAGCATCTTCGAAAGATACTTTACCGATTGGAACGTGGATGTTACCAGCTTTATCAACGCGGTATTCAACTTTACCAGCTTTGATTTCGTTAACAGCTTTAGTTACATCGAAAGTAACTGTTCCAGTTTTAGGGTTTGGCATTAAACCTTTAGGTCCTAATACGCGACCAAGTTTACCAACTTCACCCATCATGTCAGGAGTTGCTACTACTACATCGAAATCGAACCAACCTTGTTGGATTTTACCGATGTAATCAGTATCGCCTACGAAGTCAGCTCCAGCAGCTTCAGCTTCTTTAGCTTTTTCACCTTTAGCAAATACTAATACACGTTGTACTTTACCAGTACCGTGTGGAAGAACAACTGCGCCACGGATTTGTTGGTCAGCTTTCTTAGGGTCAACACCTAAACGGAATGCAGCTTCTACAGTTGCATCAAATTTAGCTGTGTTTGTTTTCTTTACTAATTCTACTGCTTCTGTTGCAGAGTAAGCAGCTGCACGATCAACAAGCTTTGCAGCTTCTACGTACTTTTTACCTCTTTTAGCCATTTTTATTTCCTCCTCGAATGTGGTTTTAGCGGAATAACCTCCCACGTTTACGCCTGTTTTCAGGTATAACCTGAGGATGAGCGCCATCCATTTATTTAAAAACGATAATCATTTACGATAATAAAGGTTGCGAATTGGAATTCCAGACCCGCAACCTTTTTTAAAACAAATCGAATTAGTCTTCGATAACGATGCCCATACTGCGTGCAGTACCTTCAACCATACGCATTGCAGCTTCTACGCTAGCAGCGTTTAGGTCAGGCATTTTAGTTTCAGCGATTTCGCGTACTTTATCACGCTTAACAGTTGCCACTTTATTACGGTTTGGTTCACCAGAACCAGACTCAATACCAGCTACTTTCTTAAGAAGAACAGCAGCAGGAGGAGTTTTAGTAATGAAAGTGAATGAACGGTCCTCAAATACCGTAATTTCAACAGGGATGATAAGACCAGCTTGATCTGCTGTACGAGCGTTAAACTCTTTACAGAAGCCCATGATGTTAACACCTGCTTGTCCTAATGCTGGACCAACTGGTGGAGCTGGGTTAGCTTTACCTGCAGGAATTTGAAGCTTTACCATTTTAATTACCTTTTTAGCCACGAGACACACCTCCTTAAGTCCGTGATGTGGTCAATTGGACAGTGATTTGCCCTCCCACGTCATATTTTATCTGTAAGGATAAAATCTTTCAAAAAACGTCTCCGATAACGAAGACGTACTGACTTAAAAGATATTATCACTTTTTACAATTCATTTCAAGTTTCATTTTATAATTTTTCAATTTGATGGAAGTCAAGTTCAACTGGAGTCTCGCGACCAAACATGTCCACAAGCACGCTAACCTTTTTCTTCTCCACATCAATTTCTTCAATAGCACCTGTATAATCTGCGAATGGCCCCTCATTTACACGTACTGTCTCATGAAGTTCAAAGTCGAAATCAACCACTTCGTTGTCCATTCCCATATGTTTCATAATGGTAACAACTTCCTCTTCTAATAGAGGTGATGGTTTAGATCCAGAACCAGAAGAACCAACGAACCCAGTTACACCCGGCGTGTTACGTACAACATACCAAGAGTCATCAGTCATGATTAATTCTACTAATACATAACCTGGGAACACTTTTCTTTTCATTAATTTTTCTTTTCCGTTTTTCATTTCTACTTCTACTTCTTCCGGGACAACAACACGGAAAATTTTATCTTGCATACCCATTGATTCTACACGTTTCTCTAGGTTTGCTTTTACTTTATTTTCATATCCAGAATAAGTATGGACAACATACCAACTTTTTTCCATTCATTTAGGACGAGCGTCCTTCCCTCCCTGACGTACATTTTTTTGCGCAAATGAAAAAACCCGTTCACCGGGCTTTTACACAGTTCTTATAAATAACATTATATCATGGATAAGTGCTTCTTATTCAAGAATTAACCAAGAATTAACCGAATTAAAGAAGAAATGCCCATATCAACTACTGCGAAGAAAATCGCAAAGAACACAACTGTAGCAACAACAGTCGCTGTTGAGCGGAGTAATTCATCTTTTTTAGGCCAACTTACTTTTTTCATTTCGCGACCTACATCGCCGAAAAAGTTCGTTAAACGCATCTGCGGGACCTCCAGTGTATTATTTCAATTATTTATTTTGTTTCCTTGTGAACTGTATGCTGATTGCATGTTTTACAAAACTTTTTTATTTCAAGTCGCTCTATTGAGCTCGTATCTTTCATAGTAGAGTAGTTTCGATTTTTACACTCTTCACATGAGAGTACAACTTTTTTCCTCATTAGTTACACCAACCTTGTAACATTATGTCCCTAAAAATGTATCATACAATAAAAGACAATGTCAATGACATGCATTTTGTACTCTCTACAAAAGAAAACAGGTGATTTATTTTACACCTGTAGCACTTGTTACTTCTTATGAATTTAAAGTTGTACTTTCTCTCATTTCCATATATCGTTCCAATTTTCTCTTTACTCTTTGTAAAGCGTTATCAATAGATTTCACATGCCTGTTTAACTGTTCTGAAATCTCTTGATAAGAACGACCATCTAAATATAAAGAAAGCACTTTCCTTTCTAAATCGCTTAATAATTCAGATATTTTTGATTCTATGTCTGTATATTCTTCCTGGCTAATGATCATCTCTTCAGGATCAGTCACCTTCGCTTCAGAAATAACATCCAATAACGTTCGATCAGATTCCTCATCGTAAATCGGCTTATCTAAAGACACATACGAATTTAAAGGAATATGTTTTTGTCTTGTTGCCGTTTTAATAGCGGTAATAATTTGTCGAGTGATACATAGTTCAGCAAATGCTTTGAATGAAGACAGCTTGTCCTCTTTATAATCACGAATTGCTTTAAACAACCCTATCATACCTTCTTGAACAATGTCTTCTCGATCGGCACCCACTAAAAAGTAAGATCTTGATTTCGCACGAACAAAGTTCTTATACTTGTGAATTAAATATTCTAGAGCGTCAGTATTACCTTTTCGAACTAACTCAACGATTGCCTCATCCTCTAAATCACGAAATGTAACGTCGCCTATACTTACGAAGCCTGCTTCCACCTTGATCCCTCCGACCGCTATTTATTTAGCAATATTATACAGTAAAAAGATAAAGAGCGTCAATGCTTCAACGCTCTCCTCTTCTTAATTTTTCTAATTTTTCTGTAATATCTTTACTAAATATCTTTCGCATGGCGGGCTGCTGTTCTTTCGTGTCTTTTGTGCGCCTTCTTACTTGTTGTTCCATCGCTTGTACTTCCAACTCTAATTCACGCGCAGATTTTCGAAGGGCACCTTGCCCAAATATAACCCATTGTTCTGTATAATCAGAAGTCGCAACATATATTTGTGTATTTATATTTCTAAGCTCTATCGCAAGTTGCTCTATCTTTTCGTCTGCAGTTTGATTCTTTCGTGTGAATATTACTTCTACACGAGATTGTTTCATCTTTTTTTCAATACCATGGACTGTATAGGCATCAAAGACTATCATCACTTTTGTACCTGTATAACCTTGATAATCCGCCATCTTATCAATAAGCGCATCTCTTGATGATTGTAAATCTACATCCCGCAGTTTCTTCAAATCTCCCCAAGCTCCGATAATGTTGTAACCGTCAACGATTAAAATATCGTTCATTTTTTATTTACCAATTTCGTGACGTTTACGATATACCTCATACATTAACAAACTTGCGGCTACTGAAGCATTTAAGGATGTAACTTTACCAACCATCGGTAAAGTGATTAAGAAATCACACTTTTCACCAATAATACGACTCATACCTTTTCCTTCACTACCAATTACTAACCCAATCGGCATTGTACCATCTAAATTACGGTAATCCGTTTTCCCTTTAGCATCTGTACCAGCAATCCAAAGTCCACGCTCTTTTAATTCATCAATTGTACGAGATAAGTTTGTTACGCGCGCAACAGGAATGTATTCAATCGCTCCTGTTGATGCTTTCGCAACTGATGCTGTAAGTCCCACAGCTCTTCTCTTCGGAATAATAATTCCATGAGCTCCTGTTGCATCAGCAGTACGCATAATAGAACCTAGGTTATGCGGATCTTCAATCTCATCTAAAATCAAGAAGAATGGATCTTCATTACGTTTTTCTGCCACTTTGAATAAATCTTCTAACTCTGCATACTGATATGCAGCTACTTGAGCAATTACACCTTGATGATTACCCTCAACTAATTGATCTAACTTTTTCTTTGGTGCATGTTGTAAAATAATCTTATTTTCTTTCGCTAACGCTAGTACAATTTGTACTTGTCCTTTGGCAGCACCTTCTGCGATCCAAATTTTATTAATATCTCTCCCTGATCTTAACGCTTCAATTACAGGGTTACGTCCGATAATATATTCACTAGTCATGATGATGTGCCCCCTTCCTTTTCTTCTAAAACTGCAATTGCCTTATATACAATTTCGTCTAATCTTTCACGATTATTTAATAAATGATGATAACCAATTAGCGCTTCAAAGGCTGTACTATGTCGATATGTTTGTACATCCGTATTTTTCGGAACTGTACCTGAATTTGCATTACGCCCTCTTCTTAATACCGCCTCTTCTTCCTCTGTCAAAAATGCCGTCTCTAATAAATGATAAACAACTTTCGCCTGTGCTTTTGCTGAAACAAAGCTCGTCCCTAAGCGGTGTAATTGATTAGGGCGAACTTTTCCTTTTTGAAGGAGGTGATAGCGGATATATTGTTCATATACCGCATCACCCATATACGCTAACGCCAAGCTGTTTAATTGCTTTGCATCGATCATCCTTATCCTCTTTTCCATCTTGTACCTTGAGCGGTATCTTCTAAAATAATATTACGTTCTTTTAAATCGTCACGAATTTGATCAGACAATGCAAAATCACGATTTTTACGAGCTTCAATGCGCTTTTGGATAAGCTCTTCAATTTCTTCATCCAGTAATTCTTCTTTTGATAATTCTAATCCTAAAATATCAAATAACGTTTCCAGTTGTTTTACGTATGCTTCAATCACAACTTTAGATGTATGCTCTTCAAGTAAATATTGATTTGCATGATTTGCTACGTTGTATAATTCGGTAATTGCATTTGCAGTGTTAAAGTCATCATTCATTGCCTCTTCAAATGCAGTCTGGAATTTCTCTATTTCAGCTAACCATTTCTCATTATGATCCGTTAAATCCGTACTACTCTCCATACGATGCTTTAAGTTTCCATAAGCTGTTTTAATTCTTTCCAGTCCATTATTCGTACTTTGTAATAACTCTTCACTAAAGTTAATCGGGTGACGATAGTGTACTGATAACATAAAGAATCTAATTAACTGCGGGTCGTATTGCTTAATAATATCGTGAACTAAAATAAAGTTACCAAGCGATTTAGACATCTTCTCATTGTTAATATTAATATATCCATTATGCATCCAGTAACGTGCAAACGTTTTTCCAGTCAATGCCTCTGACTGCGCAATTTCATTTTCATGATGTGGGAAAGCCAAGTCTTGACCACCAGCATGAATGTCAATTGTATCCCCTAAGTACTTACGCGCCATTGCTGAGCATTCAATATGCCATCCTGGACGTCCTTGCCCCCAAGGGCTTTCCCAGAAGATTTCTCCTTCTTTCGCAGCTTTCCATAAAGCAAAATCAAGAGGGTCTTGTTTCTTTTCCCCTACCTCAATACGAGCACCGTGACGTAAATCTGCGATTGGTTGATGTGATAATTTACCGTAACCTTCGAATTCCTTCGTCTTAAAGTACACATCACCCTCTGATTCATATGCATACCCTTTATTCACAAGTTCTTGAATAAATTCAATAATGATATCCATATTTTCTGTTACACGAGGATGAACTGTTGCGTGTTTGCAACCTAGTGCTGTTACATCTTCAAAGTACGCTTCAACAAAACGATCAGCAATTGTCGGTACATCTTCACCTAATTCATTTGCCGCTTTAATTAATTTATCATCTACATCCGTAAAGTTAGATACATATTGCACATCGTATCCTTTGTATTCTAAATAACGACGCACTGTATCGAATACCATAGGAGGCCTTGCATTCCCAATATGAATGTAGTTATAAACTGTAGGTCCGCATACATACATCTTTACCTTATTTTCTTCTAATGGAACAAACTCTTCTTTTTGACGTGTTAACGTATTATAAATGTGAATAGTCATTTTTATCCTTCCTTTCTACCTTTAATTCCAATTGTTTCTTCAATTTATCAAGTTCTACTTCCATAGCCTTTAATTTATCAAAAATCGGATCCGGAAGGTCAGAGTGATTTAATTCTTGACCAATCTTTACTCCATTTTGAATAACGACACGGCCAGGTATACCTACAACTGTAGAATGTGCAGGAACTTCTTTTAATACGACAGACCCTGCTCCGATTTTAGAATTCTCTCCCACAGTAATAGAACCAAGAACTTTAGCACCCGTCGCAATTAATACATTATCCTGAATTGTTGGATGCCTCTTTCCTTTTTCTTTTCCTGTACCACCTAATGTAACCCCTTGATAAATCGTTACATTATCACCAATTTCACAAGTTTCTCCGATTACAACTCCCATTCCATGATCTATGAAAAAACGCCGACCAATTGTTGCTCCTGGATGGATCTCAATGCCAGTAAAAAAGCGGCTCACTTGTGAAACAAAACGTGCAAGAAAGAAAAAATTTCTTTTATAAAAAGCATGTGCAATTCGATGGGCCCAAACTGCATGTAATCCAGAGTAAGTTAAAATGACTTCGAAATAACCTCTTGCCGCTGGATCCTGTTCAAAAACGACTTCAATATCTTCCCGAAGCCTCTTAAACATCGGTGTTCCCTCCCCTTTATGGGCTGCTTTTTTGTCGAGCGAACTAACTCCCCTAACTCATCACTTCTCCCCTAATTCTTTATATAAGGAGATAAATTCTATATTCATACCTATTTACACGGTATAAAAAAAAGGCGTCTCTGTCATATTGACAGAGACGCCTTTTAAGCGCGGTTCCACTCTGTTTAGGCTTAAAAAAGCCTCAAACTCATCCATGATAACGGTGTAAACCGCTTCTGCTTACTTTGCGGCCTAAGACATCCCACGAAGCAATTCGCTGTTCAGCAGAAGACTCGAAGGGGCATTTCAAAAATCCGCTTATAAACCACTCCCAGCCTAAAGGTGGTTCTCTCTGTAAAAAGCCTGATTTTCTACTTCTCCTTCTCGTCGCTTTTCCTTATTAGGTTTTAGGTATACTTATTATATTTCTAAACCTAGAAAATGTTAACCAATTACTTTTTGAAGACGATTTAAAACTTTTTCTTTTCCAAGAAGTGCAATAGCATTCGGAAGCTCTGGACCATGCGTTTGTCCTGTAGTTGCAACACGGATTGGCATAAATAAATTTTTACCTTTATGTCCTGTTTCCTTTTGAACTGCTTTAATCGCTGCCTTAATTGCTGCTGGCTCCATTGCTTCTAGAGCTTCTATTTGACCAGCAAATGCACGAAGTACTTCAGGTACTTGTTCACCATTTAATACTTCTTGTCCTTCTTCTTCATAATCAACATGATCTTTAAAGAACATTTCAGAAAGCTCTACAATTTCAGCTCCAAAACTCATTTGTTCATGGTATAAAGCAATTACATCACGAATCCAAGCTTGGTCTTGTTCGCTTAAAGTTTCTCCCACACGTCCAGCTTTCACTAAATGCGGTAAGCTTAACTCTACAACCGTATCTAAATCTTGCTTTTTCATATACTGGTTGTTCATCCATTTTAGTTTTTGAGAATCAAATAATGCAGGTGATTTTGATAAACGAGCTGCATCGAACATTTTGATAAACTCATCTTTAGAGAAGATTTCTTCTTCTCCTACCGGAGACCAACCTAGTAGTGCAATAAAGTTAAAGATTGCTTCTGGAAGATACCCAAGCTCTTTATATTGCTCAATAAATTGAATAATAGATTCATCACGCTTACTTAACTTTTTACGACTTTCATTAACAATTAGAGTCATATGACCGAATTGTGGAATATCCCAGCCGAAAGCTTCATAAATCATCATTTGTTTCGGTGTATTTGAAATATGATCATCACCACGAAGTACATGTGTAATTTCCATTAGATGATCATCTACTGCTACTGCAAAGTTATAAGTTGGAATTCCATCCTTTTTCACAATAACAAAATCACCGAAATCATTTGAATGGAACGCAACTTCATCTTTTACAATATCTTTGAATGTGTAGTCACGATCAGCTGGTACACGGAAACGAATACTTGGAATACGTCCCTCAGCTTCAAATTCTTTCACTTGTTCTTCAGTTAATTCACGGTGGTTACCTGCGTAACGAGGTGTTTCACCGCGAGCGATTTGTCCTTCACGCTCTGCTTCTAGCTCTTCTTCTGTCATATAACATTTATAAGCTAGACCACGCTCTAATAAATCTTCATATAATTTTTTATAAATATCTAAACGCTCTGTTTGGCGATATGGTCCAAATTCACCACCAACATCAACACCTTCATCCCAGTCCATACCGAGCCATTTCAAGTATTTTAATTGGCTTTCTTCTCCACCAGCCACGTTACGTTTTACATCAGTATCTTCAATACGAATAATAAATTTGCCATCTAAATGACGAGCAAATAAATAATTAAATAATGCCGTACGCGCATTTCCGATATGTAAGTGTCCTGTTGGACTTGGCGCGTAGCGCACTCTCACTTGCTTTTCCATAATTGGTACACCTTCCATTCTTAATGTCAACACATTCTATAATTGTACACCAAAAAAATGTGATTATCCATCTTACGAATTAAAAACCATTATTTTTTCTGTAATAAAACAACCGCTTGAGAAGCAATCCCTTCTTCTCTACCTGTAAATCCTAATTTTTCTGTTGTTGTTGCCTTTACATTAATGTTATCGATAGACGTTTCTAACAGTTCACTAATGCGCTTACGCATACTCTCAATATGTGGTGCCATTTTTGGTTTTTGAGCAATAATTGTACAATCTAAATTTCCTAACTCGTAACCTTGTTCACGCACAAATTCCCAAACTTTTTGTAACAATACAGCTGAATCTGCATCTTTAAAAGCTGGGTCTGTATCAGGAAAATGCTTTCCGATATCTCCTGCTGCAATCGCACCTAAACATGCATCAGCAATCGTATGTAACAATACATCTGCATCTGAATGGCCGATTAATCCTTTCTCGTGTGGAATTGTAATTCCACCGATAATCAACGGGCGCCCTTCCGCAAATTCATGTACATCAAAACCTTGTCCAATTCGAAACATCCTTACTTCCTCCTTAAGCTAAACTACTGAGCTTTATGACTCTATATTATATCGCTATCCTTATAAAGAAAAGCCCGGCTGTTGCCGAGCTTTTCTTTATTAACACGTCATCAATGTTATTTCTTTTGAACACGTAGGAAACTTTCAGCAATTAATAGATCTTCCGGAGTCGTCACTTTAATATTATAGTAACTCCCCTCTACTACACCTACTTGCTTCCCAACACGTTCTACAAGACTTGCATCATCTGTGCCAAGAAAACAACTTTGCTTTGCGCTTCTATGAGCTTCTAGCAAAAGAGAAACAGAGAATCCTTGTGGTGTTTGTACAGCGTTGAGTTGAGATCGCTCTACCGTTTCTACAACAACACCCTGCTCTACTTTCTTAACAGTATCTTTTACTGGCACTGCACAAATGGAAGCTCCATATTTTTCTGCTGCAGTTAATACATCGCGAATCACTTTATTCGTTACGAACGGGCGCGCCCCGTCATGCACAAGAACATATTCGACACCACTCGCATACTGAAGTGCGTTATAGACGCTATCTTGTCTTTCGGCTCCACCCTGAATGAATTGTACGTGCTTTTCAATCTGGTACTTCTGCATTAACTCTTCAAAATACGGGCGTTCTTCTTCGTTAATTGCCATAATAATACTTTTGCACGCTTTATCTTTTTCAAAAGCACGCAATGTGTGCACAATAATTGGTACTTCATCTATAAGTAAAAATAACTTATTTTTACCAGCACCCATTCGTTTTCCTTGGCCCGCTGCCGGAATAATTAATGTATACATATTAATAATCCTCTACTTATAATGCTTTTTCTAACAATTTACGTTTTGCGAAAATCATACGACCAGCCGATGTTTGTAATACGCTAGTAACAAGTACGTCAAGTTGTGAACCCACATACTCTCTACCATCTTCTACTACAATCATCGTACCATCATCTAAGTATGCAACACCTTGATTTTGTTCTTTACCATCTTTCACAACATAAACACTTAATTCTTCACCAGGGAGTACGACTGGTTTAATCGCATTAGCTAAATCATTAATGTTTAACACCGTAACCCCTTGTAATTCTGAAACTTTGTTTAAATTGAAATCGTTTGTTACTACAGTTCCACCAGTGATTTTTGCCAACTTTACAAGCTTGCTATCTACTTCTTGGATATCATCGAAATCGCCTTCATAAATTTCTACAGGAATTGGCATCTCCTTTTGAATACGATTTAAAATGTCTAGCCCTCTGCGGCCACGATTACGCTTTAAAGCATCTGAAGAATCGGCAATATGCTGAAGCTCTTCTAATACGAATTGCGGAATGACAATTGTTCCTTCTAAAAACTTTGTTTGGCAAATATCTGCAATACGTCCGTCAATAATTACACTCGTATCGAGAATTTTCCAATGAGTCGTAGATTTTTCTGCTTCGACCTCTACCTCTTCATTCTCACTATTGTTTTTCTTCTTACCTCCGCGTTGGGGTAATGTAAATAATCCTAGCAATTCATTCCTCTTTTTAAATCCTACTTGGAATCCTAAATATCCAAGTAAAAGGGTGAAGAACACTTGCAACACCGTACTAATAACTGGAATTGTAAATTCACGAATTGGTATCAAAATTAAATATGCAACAATAAGACCAGAGATTAATCCTAATGTACCAAATAAAACATCTGCTACAGGCGCCTTTACAAGAGCCTCTTCAATATGCTTAATAAGTTGAACAATATAATCTACAAGCCAAAATGTTGTTAAAAATAAAATAATTGCACCAATAATTGCACGAACATACGATCCTTCCAACAAAGGAACCGCACCGATATCTAATACATTAATAATTTTGGGGATTAAGTAAATCCCTAACGCTCCCCCGATCACTAAAAAGAAGAGCTGTACAATCCGTTTTAACATCCAACCACCTCCTACTCATTATTAACCATTGTTTCGCTAATCAAAACGCCGAATGCAAAAGCGGACGTGTTTTTTTGTAAATAGTTTTATTTACCAATATATCATATCATATACCAAAAATGTTCTAGTGTCGTTATATTATAGAATCAATGTAATATTCTTAATTGTGTCTACTCATATAGAGATGCTCTTGAATTCTTTTTAGACCTTCTCGTATTTTCTTCGCTCTCACTTCTCCAATTCCTTCCACATCATCCAATTCATTAATAGTTGCTCGGCAAACACCTTGCAATGTTTTAAATCGATTAATTAAATTCTCGATAATAAGTGGCGGAACACGAGAAATCTTGCTTGTGATTCGGTACCCTCTAGGTGTCACACTTTCTTCTAAACTTGTTTGTCCTGGATAGCCAAGCAATTTAACTAAATCACTATCCTCTAAAAGTTGTGTATTTGCAAGATCTTGTAACTTTTTCAAGATTTGATGATGGTCTTGTGTTTTCTCCTGGTGATAATCTTTAATTAACAATGCTGCCTCTGCCTCTAAATCAGCTAGTAATTCTGTAAGCTGTAAACGAATTAACCTACCTTCTGTTCCTAACTCATGAATATAGCTCAATATTTCATTTTTAATACGCAGCACCATTTCAACACTATGTAAAACGTGAACCACCTCGGACATTGTAACGACCTCTTCAAATTCTAGAATACCCAAATTCGTAATGCCGTCATTCCATACAGCCTTATATTTTTCTAGCGTTTGAATTGCTTGATTTGCCTTCGTTAAAATGACACCTATATCTTTTAATGTATAACGTAAGTTCCCTTGATATAGCGTAATTACATTACGTCTTTGTGAAATGGCCACAACAAGGCTGCCCGTCTGCTTTGCTACACGCTCTGCTGTTCGGTGACGCATACCTGTTTCAATAGAATCAATAGATGAATCTGGAACTAACTGTGCGTTTGCAATTAAAATTTTACTTCCAGTTTCATTTAAAATAAGTGCTCCATCCATTTTTGCTAATTCATATAAACTAGCAGGAGAGAATGCGCAATTAATATGAAAACCACCATCAACAATGCTTTTAATCTGCTCATTATACCCAAGAACAATTAGTCCCCCCGTTTGTGCGCGAAGTACATTATCTATCCCTTCGCGCAGTGGTGTTCCTGGGGCCACGAGCTGTAAAATGTTAATCATACTTTTGACACGTTGCTTATTTTCTTCCATAGCCTAGCCTCCTAATGTCAAACGAAGCGCTTCTCCCAAATTAGAAACACCTACAACCTCAATCCCCTCTGGAATTGTCCATCCCCCTAAATTTTTTCTAGGAATGATAGCACGTTGAAATCCTAATTTAGCTGCTTCTTGTACACGTTGTTCAATTCTTGATACTCTTCTTATTTCTCCAGTTAATCCAACTTCTCCTATTACCGCATCAGTTGGTGCCGTAGATTTATCTCTAAAACTTGAAGCTATACTTAAGGCGACAGCTAAATCAATTGCCGGTTCGTCTAATTTCAAACCACCAGCTACTTTTAAATACGCATCTTGATTTTGTAATAGTAAACCTGTTCTTTTCTCTAGTACCGCCATAATAAGCGAGACACGATTATGATCAATTCCTGTCGCCATTCTTCGAGGATTTCCAAAACTAGTAGGGGAAATTAATGCCTGTATTTCTACTAAAACTGGTCTTGTTCCTTCCATTGAGGCAACTACTGTTGAACCTGCAACTCCAACTGGTCTTTCCTCAAGGAAAATTTCAGAAGGATTTAAGACTTCTGCAAGGCCAAGTTCTTTCATTTCAAAGATACCCATTTCATTCGTAGAACCAAAACGATTCTTTACAGCTCGTAAAATACGATATGTATGG
Organism: Bacillus sp. CPT56D-587-MTF; assembly: GCF_058792335.1. Lineage (NCBI taxonomy): Bacteria > Bacillati > Bacillota > Bacilli > Caryophanales > Bacillaceae > Bacillus > Bacillus sp. CPT56D-587-MTF. The sequence goes on from NZ_JBYTEF010000001.1 coordinate 5,088,175, forward strand.
TGTCGATCTCCTTCAAAGTAAAGAACTGCATCGACCATATGTTCTAGCATACGCGGTCCCGCAATTGCACCTTCTTTTGTCACATGTCCTACGATGAAAATTGGGATTCCCTTTGTTTTTGCAAGTTTCATTAATTCTGCTGTACATTCACGTACTTGCGCCACACTACCAGGAGCTGATGTCACCTCAGGTAAATGTATCGTTTGAATAGAATCAATAACAACAAAAGCAGGATTCATCTCTTCAATATGTGCTGCAATACGCTGTAAATCTGTCTCTGATACAACAAATAGATTACTACCATTTACATGTAAACGATCTGCACGAAGTTTAATCTGCTTTGCTGACTCCTCACCTGATATATACAATACATCATATGAAGCATCTGCTAATTGCGAGGAAATCTGTAATAATAACGTTGATTTTCCAATCCCAGGGTCCCCACCAATAAGTACTAAAGATCCATCTACAATTCCGCCACCTAGTACACGGTTAAACTCTTGAAATTTTGTTTCAATACGTGCCTCAGACTTTGTTTCTACTTCTGTAAGACGTCTTGGTTTTGTTACTTCTGTTTGAATTGCATTTGCATAATTTAGGCGTCTGGATGATACAACGGGTTCCATCTCTTCAACAAGCGAATTCCATTGACCACACCCTGGACATTTACCCATATATTTTGGTGATTGATAACCACACTCTTGACATGTGAATTTTGTTTTCTTTTTAGCCATATCTTTTTATATTTCACTTCGCTTTCATCTATAAACATTTGACCTTCTCGTACAAGAAAGAGGGCTATCTCGTAGCCCTCTTAGTTTGTCTATACTTATTTTACCTTTTCAGCACTATGAATGACAAATGTTTCCCCTTCTACATCAAAGATAACTTTTTGACCTTTCTCAATAGCACCTTTTAAAAGTTCTTCCGATAGTCTATCTTCTACATGCTTCTGAATTGCTCTACGTAGTGGACGAGCACCATATTCACGATCAAACCCTTTATCAGCAATAGCTGCAATCGCTCCTTCTGTTAAGTGCAATTCAATTTCTTGTTCTTTTAAGCGATTCACTAACTGATTTACCATAAGAGTCACAATTTCTTGAATATGTTTTTTCTCAAGCATATGGAATACGATAATTTCATCAATACGGTTTAAGAATTCTGGACGAAATGCCTTTTTCAGCTCATCCATTACTTTACCTTTCATATCCGAATAATCACGGCTTTCATCTTGTACGTTAAATCCAAGATGTTTGTTACGTTTTAACGCCTCAGCACCAACGTTAGACGTCATAATAACAATCGTATTACGGAAATCAACTGTACGTCCTTTAGAATCAGTTAAACGACCATCTTCCAATACCTGTAGTAGAATATTAAATACATCAGGATGTGCCTTCTCTACTTCATCTAATAGGACAACTGAATAAGGCTTACGACGAACCTTCTCTGTTAATTGTCCGCCTTCTTCATACCCAACATATCCTGGAGGAGAACCAACTAAGCGAGAAGTTGAATGTTTCTCCATATACTCAGACATATCAATGCGAATCATTGCATCCTCATCACCGAACATAGATTCTGCCAATGCTCTTGCTAATTCTGTTTTACCTACACCTGTTGGCCCTAAGAAAATAAATGAACCAATTGGACGTTTCGGATCTTTCAATCCTGCTCTTGCACGACGAACAGCTTTCGCTACAGCCACTACAGCTTCATCCTGACCGATGACACGATCATGAAGAATGGATTCTAAGTTTAATAATTTATCAGTCTCTGTTTGTGCAAGTTTAGAAACAGGGATACGTGTCCATGTAGAAACGACATTTGCAATATCTTCTACCGTAACCTCTGAATTTTCTTTTCCTTGTTGCTCTTTCCACTGACGTTTTGTATCTTCCAATTTCTCACGTAAGCGTTGTTCCATATCACGTAAGGAAGCAGCCTTTTCAAACTCTTGACTTTGTACAGCCGCATCTTTTTCTTTTCGAATTTCCTCAAGCTTCACTTCAAGCTCTTTTAAGTTTGGTGGTGTTGTATAAGAACGCAAGCGAACTTTTGAAGCAGCTTCATCAATTAAATCAATTGCTTTATCCGGTAAGAAACGATCCGTAATATAACGATCAGAAAGTTTTACAGCTGCATCAATTGCATCATCTGTAATAGACACACGGTGATGCGCCTCATAACGATCGCGTAACCCTTTCAAGATTTGAGTTGATTCTTCTAGACTCGGCTCATCAACATGAATTGGCTGGAAACGTCTCTCTAAAGCTGCATCCTTTTCAATATATTTACGATACTCATCTAAAGTTGTCGCACCAATACATTGTAATTCTCCGCGTGCTAAAGATGGTTTTAAAATATTCGATGCATCGATTGCACCTTCTGCTCCACCTGCACCGATTAATGTATGAAGTTCATCAATAAATAGAATAATATTCCCTGCTTGACGTATTTCATCCATTACTTTCTTTAAACGATCTTCAAACTCACCACGATATTTCGTCCCAGCTACCACTGTCCCCATATCTAGTGTCATAACACGCTTATCTCTTAACGTTTCAGGAACTTCATTATTTACGATTTGCTGTGCTAACCCTTCAGCAATTGCTGTTTTACCTACACCAGGCTCTCCAATTAACACTGGATTGTTTTTTGTTCTACGGCTTAACACTTCAATTACACGTTGAATTTCTTTACTACGTCCAATAACAGGATCCAAACGATTCTCACGTGCAACAACTGTTAAGTCGCGCGCTAAACTGTCTAGTGTCGGTGTATTTGCATTTGTCGATGAACCACCTTGGTGACCTGAACTTGCTTCGTTACTTCCAAGAAGTTGTAACACTTGTTGTCTTGCTTTGTTGAGGCTTACACCTAAATTATTTAATACACGTGCCGCTACACCTTCACCTTCACGGATTAAGCCAAGTAAAATATGTTCTGTTCCAACGTAAGAATGTCCTAGCTTACGCGCTTCATCCATAGACAATTCAATAACTTTTTTAGCACGAGGTGTATAATGTACAGTTTGAGAAGCTTCTGTTCCACGTCCAATTAACGCTTCTACCTCTTTTTGCACTTTCTCCGGGCTCAATCCAAGAGCAATTAACGCTTTTGCTGCAATTCCTTCACCTTCGCGTACAAGCCCAAGTAAAATATGTTCTGTTCCAATGTTATTATGCCCAATGCGAATTGCTTCCTCTTGAGATAAAGCTAATACTTTCTGTGCTCTTTCTGTAAATCTTCCAAACATCATAGAAATCGCCTCCTACTTGCGCTTAGTTTTTTTCAATACGTAATCGCTCACGGATTAAGGTTGCTCTTCGATAATCTCTTTCTTCTGGTCCTAAAGGTCCTCCTGCATATTGTTGTAAAATACCAGGTTGCGTAAGAACCATTAGCTCAGTCAAAATATTTCTCGATATACCTTTTATATATCCTAGATCAATACCGAGTCGTACATCCGATAAGCAAGTTGCCGCTTCTGCAGATTGAATTAAACGACTGTTTGCTAGTATACCGTAAGAACGATAAACCTTATCTTCAAGCTCAATGCTCGAATTTTGTACAATTAATTCTCTGGCCAATTTTTCTTGTTGTATAATTTGCTGCATGACACTCTTTAAATCTGCAATAATATCTTCTTCGGATTTCCCTAACGTCATTTGATTTGATACTTGAAATATATTACCTAACGCTTCGCTACCTTCACCGTATATTCCTCTTACTACTAAACCTAATTTTTGAATTACTTGTATAATACGGCTAATTCTTTTTGTTAAAACCAGCCCTGGTAAATGAATCATTACAGAAGCTCTTAATCCTGTACCAACGTTAGTAGGACAACTCGTAATATATCCAAGTGATTCATCAAAAGCATATTCAACCTCTTTCTCAATCCAATTATCTATTTGATTGGCGCTTTGAAGAGCCTTTGATAACTGTAGTCCTGGAAATAGGCACTGAATCCTAATGTGGTCTTCCTCATTAAGCATCACACTAATGTGTTCGCTTTCTGATAACAGACATGCTCCATATTCGGTCCCTGCTAGATTTGGACTAATTAAATGCTTTTCGACTAAAACTCTCCTTTGAAGAGGAGTTAGTTCATTCATTTTTAATAGTCCAAACTTCCCAAAGGGCTCTACCGCTTTATTTATAAATTTCTTTTTAAATAATTCTTGAACCTTTTGAGCTTCCTCTTCGTTTTGCATAGTAGAAAATTGATATTGCTTAAAATTACGAGCCAAACGAATTCGACTACTTAAAACAATATCAGAATCAGGGCCATCCCCCTTCATCCATGGACTAATCGCTTCATTCATAATTTTGTCCAGTGACATAGAACTACTCCCCCTCTCTATGCTCACTAAGCTGAGTTTCAAGCCCTCGAATTTCATCTCTTACCTCAGCAGCTTTCTCAAACTCCTCATTCTGTACATATTGTTTCAGAATAAGTTTTAGTTCATCTAATTCTTTCTTTAAGTGGATATTTCCTTCCATTCGTTCCGGAATTTTTCCACAATGTTCTGTATGTCCACCATGAAGTCGCTTTAACAATGGGTTTAAGTGTCCTTTAAATGTATCGTAACAAGAAGCACAACCAAAGCGTCCCACTTTTGTAAAATGTTCATATGTCATCTTACAATCTGGACATCTTACTGTATTTGTATTTGAAAACCCGTTTTTTCCTTCTCCAAACATTGTTGATTCACCGTGTAATAAACCAGCAAATACATCATGAAATGAAAAGTTAGACTGTGATGATTGAAAGAAAGACGTATAGCCACTTTGCTCCGCACATTGCTCACAAAGATGAACTTCCGCCTTCTTCTCGTTGATTACTTTTGTATAATGTAAAGTTGCTGGTCTTATATTACAGTTTTGACAAGTCATCAATATCCCCACCTTTACAACAGGAACGATCTACCTCATGATACTTTTCATACATTACTAGATTGTCCTCTTTCCTTAATCCACTCAGATAAAAGTACATGCTCTTTTTCAAAACTTCTACAATATTTAACTGCCCTATCTTAATTATCATTCTTTTACAAAAGCTGTATTTATTTATATTTCAGTGTTCTTAACATTGCGCATAATATTCGAGCCCTAAGTTCATCTCGAGAAGGAATATCCATTGATAATACAGAACGATCTAGTACACTTAACATTAATTTTGCTTCACGGCCTGTTATGATTCCCTCTTCTAATAAACGTATAATCATACTCTCTGCATTCCCTTGTGCAACGCTATGATCAATCATATGAAGCATTTGATCAATAATGTCTATATCATCATGCAGTTTGACTTTTATAATGCGAATGTAACCTCCTCCACCACGTTTACTTTCTACTACAAATCCTCTTTCTAATGTAAAACGGGTATTGATTACATAATTGATTTGAGATGGTACGCACTCGAATCGATCCGCAATCTCATTTCTTTTGATTTCAATCACATTATTATTACTTAAGTCAATAACTTGCTTTAGATATTGCTCAATGATATCAGATATATTTCTCATTTATCCGCCACCTTTATTGACTTTGACTATCTTTGACTTTAATTATATACGTATTAATAAAATTTGCAACTCTTTTGCTTATTCACTATCCTAGCCACATTCCCCTGCATTTAATCAAAATAGTAATTATTTAAGCATATTTTTTTAATTACTATGGATTATAAAAGAAAACACGAAAAAACACGAGTCATTTGACTCGTGTTTAGTTGCTTGGCGACGTCCTACTCTCACAGGGACAAGGTCCCAACTACCATCGGCGCTAGAGAGCTTAACTTCCGTGTTCGGTATGGGAACGGGTGTGACCTCTCTGCCATCATCACCAAACTATGAAGGCATATTCCTTCAAAACTAGATAACATTTGCTACATATTATATGGTTAAGTCCTCGATCTATTAGTATTCGTCAGCTCCACATGTCACCATGCTTCCACCTCGAACCTATCAACCTGATCATCTTTCAGGGATCTTACTAGCTTACGCTATGGGAAATCTCATCTTGAGGGGGGCTTCATGCTTAGATGCTTTCAGCACTTATCCCTTCCGCACATAGCTACCCAGCTATGCCCTTGGCAGAACAACTGGTACACCAGCGGTGCGTCCATCCCGGTCCTCTCGTACTAAGGACAGCTCCTCTCAAATTTCCTACGCCCACGACGGATAGGGACCGAACTGTCTCACGACGTTCTGAACCCAGCTCGCGTACCGCTTTAATGGGCGAACAGCCCAACCCTTGGGACCGACTACAGCCCCAGGATGCGATGAGCCGACATCGAGGTGCCAAACCTCCCCGTCGATGTGGACTCTTGGGGGAGATAAGCCTGTTATCCCCGGGGTAGCTTTTATCCGTTGAGCGATGGCCCTTCCATGCGGAACCACCGGATCACTAAGCCCGACTTTCGTCCCTGCTCGACTTGTAGGTCTCGCAGTCAAGCTCCCTTATGCCTTTGCACTCTACGAATGATTTCCAACCATTCTGAGGGAACCTTTGGGCGCCTCCGTTACACTTTAGGAGGCGACCGCCCCAGTCAAACTGCCCACCTGACACTGTCTCCCGGGTCGATAAGACCCGTAGGTTAGAATTTCAATACAGTCAGGGCGGTATCCCACCAGCGCCTCCACCGAAGCTAGCGCTCCGGTTTCAATGGCTCCCGCCTATCCTGTACAAACTGTACCAAAATTCAATATCAGGCTACAGTAAAGCTCCACGGGGTCTTTCCGTCCTGTCGCGGGTAACCTGCATCTTCACAGGTACTATAATTTCACCGAGTCTCTGGTTGAGACAGTGCCCA
>NZ_JBYTEF010000001.1:5105000-5157500 GCF_058792335.1 Bacillus sp. CPT56D-587-MTF
ATCGATTGGATCATTTAACTCAGTGAATGCATTTGCATGTTCACGTGCAACGATAAATAATTCGAAACGATCTGTAAATCTTGGATCTTCATCATTCTTTTTCGCAAGCGGTGAGATTTCTACCGGATGACCGTAAATAAATGTTGGTTGGATTAATTTATCTTCTACTTTTTGTTCGAAGAATTCATTTATAATATGACCAACTTCCATTGTATCTTTAATTTCTACATTATGTTCTTTTGCAAGCTCACGCGCTTCTTCTACACTCATCGGATTCCAGAAATCAGCTCCAGAGTATTGCTTAATCGCATCTACCATATGAAGACGTGTCCATTCTGGTTCTAGATTAATTTCATAATCACCATACTGGATTGTTGTTGTACCCAGTACTTTTTTCGCGATATGAGCAACCATATCTTCTGTTAACTTCATAATATCTTTATAATCAGCGTATGCTTCATATAATTCAATCATCGTAAACTCAGGGTTATGACGAGTTGATACACCCTCATTACGGAATACACGGCCGATCTCATATACTTTTTCCAAACCACCCACAATAAGACGCTTTAAATGTAGCTCAATTGCGATACGCATATATAATTCCATATCTAACGCATTATGATGTGTAGTGAAAGGACGCGCAGAAGCTCCACCTGCAATTGCATGCATCATAGGTGTTTCCACTTCAAGATAACCGTTGTCATCTAGGTATCTTCTCATCTCACGAATGATTTTACTACGAGTAACGAACGTTTCACGACTTTCCATACTTGTAATTAAGTCTAAGTAACGTTGACGGTATCGTTGTTCAACATCTTTTAATCCATGGTATTTATCTGGTAATGGACGAAGAGATTTCGTTAATAGCGTAAAGCCTGTTGCTTTTACTGAAAGTTCTCCAACATTTGTTTTGAACACTTTACCTTCAATACCTACTAAATCACCTAAATCTGCTGTTTTAAATAATTCGTACTCGTCATCTCCAACAGCATCTTTACGAACATAAATTTGAACTTGTCCATGTAAATCTTGAACGTGTGCAAATCCAGCTTTCCCTTTTCCGCGTTTTGTCATAATACGACCAGCGATAGAAACAGCGATTTCCTTCTCCTCTAATTCTTCCTTAGAGAACTCTCCATATAGACTCACTAAATCAGTTGTTGAATTTGTGCGTTCAAATCTTTTACCGAACGGGTCAATTCCTTGTTCACGTAAATTATGTAGCTTTTCACGACGAACAATCAATTGGTCGTTTAATTCTTCGTGGTTCATGTTATCCATGATATTGATATCACTCCAGCTCTATTTAATTTTACAATATATACAGTATAGCATTTTCTACTCAACTAGAAAAACTGCCAGCAACTAACTGGCAGCTCTTCTTTCTTTCACGTAATTATAGGAAGTGTATAGAAGAATGTCAATCTCCTATGTCCATTATTAACCAACGTAAATTGTTTGTTGTTTCGCTTCCACTTCTTCTACAAATGTACCTAACACATTCGCAAGGTCTTCCCGTGTGTTACAAGCATTAATACCATTACGTACACTCGCATTACCACGAACACCTTTTAAATACCAAGCTGCATGTTTTCTCATCTCTCTTACAGCGACACTTTCGTTCTTTAAGTCAATAAGACGATCTAGATGTAACATACATACATCAATTTTCTCGCGCACTGTTGGTTCCGGCATTAATTCACCTGTCTCCAAATACTTTACCGTACGATAAATCATCCACGGATCTCCAAGAGCCGCACGACCAATCATAACACCATCTACACCAATTTCATCAAGCATACGCTTTGCATCTTGCGGCGTTGCGACATCACCATTTCCGATAACCGGGATATTTACAGATTGTTTTACTTGTTTAATAATATCCCAATCCGCTTTTCCTTCATACATTTGCACTCGTGTACGTCCGTGAACCGCCACAGCTTGGCCACCAGCACGCTCAACAGCCCTAGCATTTTCTATTGCGAAAATATGTTCTTCATCCCAACCGATACGCATTTTAACTGTAACCGGCTTTTCTACAGCATCTACAACCGCTGCTACCATTTCATATATTTTATTCGGATCTAAAAGCCACCTTGCCCCCGCATCACATTTAACGATTTTCGGCACTGGACAACCCATATTAATATCAATTATGTCTGCTGTCGTATATTTATCTACATATTTCGCAGCATCTACAAGAGTTTCTTTCTCTCCACCAAAAATTTGTAAACTTAATGGCTTTTCTCTCTCGTCGATATATAACATATCTAATGTTCTTTTATTATTAAGTAATATTGCCTTATCACTTACCATTTCAGCACAAACTAAGCCGGCACCAAATTCTTTTACTGTTAAACGGAATGCAGAGTTACACACTCCCGCCATCGGTGCTAGTACAACCGGATTTTTCATCTCGATATTTGCAATCTTTAACAATCAACCTACTCCTTCCTGTACAATCACTTTGGCATTAATTCCTCTATCGAAACATTTAATGCCTTAGCAACTTCTACTACAAAATCTTGAGAAGGCGATCTATTCCCTCTCTCAACCTCACCTAAAACAGATACAGATACCCCTAGTTCTTTAGCAAAACCTTCTTGTGTATAGCCTTTTAGCTTTCGAAAAGCACGAATGCGTCTTCCCCATTTTTCTGCTTCCATACCGTTACTCCCTCTCGCCTTTTCATTTCTTCTACTTGTGAACGTGAAATATTTTGTTTTATGTCTTGATTAATCTCTAACAACGGAACGATAACAAAAGCTCTTTCAAACATCCGCGGATGCGGAACAATAAGATTCTCTGCTTCAATATTCTCTTGATTATAAAGTAAAATGTCAAGGTCGATAGTCCTCGGCCCCCACCTAATTTCCCTTTTTCTTCCTAGGTCATTTTCTACTTTTTGTGTTACTTTCAATAACTCTTGTGGTGATAAATTGGTAGAAATTTTTATAACTAAATTTAAAAAGCAACTTTGGTCAGTATAGCCAACTGGCTCAGTTTCATATACAGATGAAATATCATCAACCTGAATATAAGGATTTTTATTTAAAAACTGAATCGCTTCAGTTAGATACGTATAACGCTCTCCAATATTTGACCCTAATGCAATGTAAGCTATATTGTTCATGGACGTTCTCTCGTAATTTCTACTGCTACAGCACGATAATGACCCGGTATCGGTGGATCCGGCTTAATTACCTTAATTGTACAGCGTGAAATACTTTCATATTGTTTTAATATATCTGCAGCAATATTTTCAGCGATACTCTCCACAAGCTTATACTTTCTATCCTCAACAACTTTTCTACATAATTCGAAAAGCTCTCCATAATTGACCGAATGCTCTAAGTCATCACTTTCCCCTGCACGCTTTAAATCCAACTCCACCGTTAAGTCAACTTTAAATCTCTGACCTAATTTATTCTCCTCTGGGAACACACCATGATAACCATAAAACTCCATATCATGGATATAAATTTTATCCAATTACCTTACCCCCTTACCAATCATCGCATCCATCATTTTAGCCATACGCGCCATTTCTTTCACATCATGGACACGAACAAACTCACAGCCCTTTTCAATACCAAGACAAACGGTAGCTCCTGTCCCCTCAAGGCGTTCCTCCACTGGCAAATCTAATACGTGCCCAATAAAGGACTTTCTCGAAGTACCTAAGAGAACTGGATAACCTAGCACATTTAACTGTTCTAAATTACGCATCGCCTCTAAGTTCTGCTCAGGTGTTTTAGCAAAACCGATACCTGGATCTAAAATAATATTCTCATCTGGCACACCAGCATTTTTAGCAATTTTAATACTGTCATACAAATCAGCAATCATATCCGCCATTAAATTACGATAATTCATATTATCGCGGTTATGCATTAAAATGATGGGTACATCATAATGAGCTGCGACTTCAGCAATTTTTGGCTCCGCCTTCGCTCCCCAAATATCATTAATAATATGAGCACCAGCCTCAATTGCTTGCTTTGCAACTTCAGCTTTATATGTATCGATAGATATAGGCAATTTTACTTCTTTTGAAACTGCTTGAATTATCGGGACAACTCGCTTTATTTCTTCTTCTACTGATACTTTAGCAAAACCTGGGCGAGTAGATTCGCCACCAATATCAATAATATGAGCACCTTGACCTTGCATTTCTTTTGCGTGACGTACCGCAGCATCTACCTCGTTGTAACTCCCACCATCAGAAAACGAATCTGGTGTTACATTTAAAATCCCCATAATTAATGTTTTTTCATTTAAATTCAATGTATATTCGCCGCAGCGCAAATCATAATCCCACTTCAAACTACACATCTCCTCTTCGTAATTCATTTCTGCTCCATAATTTCTCTCTTTGCATTCCATAAAGGTACATTAAACTTTTTGTAACCACTCCTACTTTACCCGGGAAATCCTGCGCTTCTATACGATAAAGCGGAACAATTTCTTGAATGGAGTTTGTTACGAAGACTTCATCCGCTGAAAGTAGCTCATCTTTTGTAAAGAAACCTTCCTTTACTTCTATATTTAATTCTTCAGCACTCTTTATAATAAACGCACGAGTGATACCATTTAAAATCCCTGTCTCTAACGAAGGTGTATATAAAACATCACCTTTCACAAAAAATAGATTCGAAACAATGCCCTCTGCAACATAACCTGCTTCAGTGAGGAAAATACCTTCCTTACTCACAACATTTCCAATTTCACGCTTCCCTAAAATATTATTTAAATAGTGATGAGACTTCAGGCGAAATGTCCCTTCCGGTGTATTTCGCACTTGTTTTAGAATAACACCTTCTTTTTCCACTACATCCCCTGGAGCTGTTAAAGGTTTTATAAAAACAATAACAGAAGGCTCTTCATACATTTCCGTTTGTAATCCTATTTCATCTATACCCGCCGATACATTAAAACGTACATATGCATGCTTCAATTCATTCTTAGCGAGTAAATCTTTCAAAATAAGCATCACATCATTTTTTGTCATTGTCCATTTAATTTGCAATGTATCCAGCGCCTCTATTAAACGGTTATAATGATCATCCAATAAGAAAGGATGACCATTATAAATACGAAACGTTTCAAAAACTCCAAGACCATATAAATAACCATGATCATAAGGAGAAATTCTCGCTTCACTTGCTTCTACATACTGACCATTTACGTAAATTAACATAATGTCGCACTTGGACTGTATTTACGAATGAAATTCTGCAACAGCTCTTTCCCATGAGAAGTCATAATAGATTCTGGATGGAATTGCACACCCTCTATCGGTAATGTCTTATGACGAAGTGCCATAATTTCCCCTTCCTCTGTCCAAGATGTTACCTCTAAGCAATCGGGTAACGTCTCTTTCTTAACAATAAGGGAATGATAGCGCGTCGCAGTAAACGGATTAGGAATATCCGAAAAAATCGTCTTTCCATCATGATGCATAAGCGACGTTTTTCCATGCATTAATCGGTCTGCACGGACAACCTCTCCACCAAACACTTGTGCAATGGATTGATGCCCTAGACAAACACCAAAAATCGGAATCTTTCCAGCAAAGTATTTAATAACTTCCATACTAATCCCAGCTTCATTAGGACTACATGGGCCTGGAGAAATCATTAGAAAATCTGGTTTCATATTCTCAATATCTGAAATAGTCACTTCATCGTTACGTTTAACAACGAGCTCTTGTCCAAGTTCTCCAAGAAACTGCACTAAATTAAATGTAAAAGAATCATAATTATCAATCATTAATATCATTTCTCTCACCTAACCGTTTCTTCACTACGTTCTTTTGCACGCCATAAAGCAATCGCCTTTTTTAACGACTCTTTATATTCATTTTCCGGATTTGAATCAATTACAATTCCCGCCCCTGCTTGTACATGAGCTTTTCCATCTTTAGCAAGAAGTGTTCTAATTACAATATTCAATTCTGTATCTCCAGAATAACCAATCCAACCGATTGAACCTGTATAAATCCCTCTTCGAACAGGTTCTAATTCCTCAATAATTTCCATCGTACGTATTTTTGGGGCACCAGTAATTGTTCCCCCAGGGAATACAGCCTTCACTAAATCAAAAGCATCTTTATCTTCTTCCACCTCACCACGCACATTAGAAACAATATGCATAACATGTGAGTATTTCTCAATTACCATAAATTCATCTACTTCTACAGTGCCATATTTACAAACACGTCCTAAATCATTTCTTTCTAAATCCACAAGCATTACATGCTCTGCTCTTTCTTTTTCGTTCTCAATTAATTCTCTTGCTAATTCTTCATCCTCTTGCTCATCCGCGCCTCTAGATCTCGTTCCAGCAATTGGTCTTGTACTTACTTCAGTTCCTTGTTTCTTAATTAACAACTCTGGCGATCCACTAACGATTTGAAAATCCCCAAGCTCCAGGTAACCCATATATGGAGATGGATTAATTTCACGAAGACTTGTATAAATTTCTAGTGGGTGTGTCTGTAACGTTCTTTCTTGTCTCGTCGACAAGTTTACTTGGAACACATCACCCGCTCCAATATATTCTTGAATACATTCAACTGCCTTCATAAAGCCAGCTTCAGTAAAAGCAACTGCTTCACTTTTCTTTTCAGGACTTTCAAAGGGCACGGTCACTTCAGGCGCTTCTGTCATCCAAAGACTCTTCCACTCATTTAGCCGTTCTTTCGCCTCTTCATATTTATCTACATAATGCGTAATAACCCATAACACTTGTTCTTTTTGATCATAGACAAATACGTCATCAAATAATAAAAAGAAGATGTCAGGTATATCAATATCATCTTCCGCAAGAGAAGGCAGCTTTTCAATATAACGGATACAGTCATAACTGAAATAGCCAATTGCACCACCTTGAAAAGGCGGATACTCTGGGTTATAGTCCGTCTTCCATTGTTCCATATATTCTTGCATTAAATCTAACGGATTCCCTCGTTTTATTGTTTCCTTACCACTTTCACTTATATGTAACATTTCACCCTTCCCTCGGATTACCGCTACTGGGTTCAGCCCTACAATGTTATAACGACCGCCACGGCCGCTTTCTAACAAAATATGTTGCGATTTACCCTGAGAAAGAAATTTATATTGCTTAAAGAAATCTAACTGATATGGAATAGAAAGCGCTAAAGATTTTCTTCGTTGCATATCAACACCCCGTCTTCTTTTATCCCACCCTCTTAGATAAACCAGCTCAAACTACATAAGTTATTTATATAGAGATTGATTATACTCGAAGGCTAGTGAAAATAATTTAATTATACTACCTCTTATTTTACATGAAGTTTTCTAGTCATTCACTCTTTTCCTATTTCCAATCCCAAAAGAAAAAGCACCCTTTTTCAAGGATGCTTTTTCAATCGCGTTTAATTAGGATTCAAATTGATAAAGTGGTGTACTTAAATAACGTTCACCGTTACTCGGGATAATAACAAGTACCTTTTTCCCTTTACCTAACTTTTTCGCAACCTCTGTTGCTGCATAAATAACTGCGCCTGAAGAGATACCAACTAAAATACCTTCCTCTTTAGCCACTCTTCTCGCATATTCAAATGCTTGCTCTGTTTTCACTTGAATAATTTCATCATATACTTCTACATCCAACGTCTCCGGAACAAATCCCGCCCCAATTCCTTGGATTTTATGTGGACCTGGCTTCCCACCAGATAATACTGGTGAATCTGTAGGTTCTACTGCATAAATTTTAATATCTTTATACGCTTCCTTCAGTACTTCACCAGCACCAGTAATCGTTCCACCTGTACCAATACCTGCAATAAACGCATCTAATTGGTCGCCCATTTGTTCAATAATTTCTGGACCTGTTGTTAAACGGTGAATTTCTGGATTCGATTGGTTTTTGAACTGTTGTGGTATAAAGTAGCCATGTTCTTTTGCTAATTCAGTCGCTTTACGAATTGCTCCACCCATTCCTTCAGGCCCTGGAGTCAATACTAATTCCGCACCGTAAGCACGTAATAAATTACGACGCTCAATACTCATTGTTTCTGGCATTACTAAGATTGCATTATATCCTTTAGCAGCCGCTACCATCGCTAAACCAATTCCTGTGTTACCACTTGTCGGCTCAATGATTGTATCGCCCTCTTTTAATAATCCCTTTTTTTCAGCATCTTCAATCATAGCTAATGCGATACGATCTTTAACACTACTCCCCGGATTCATAAATTCTAATTTTAAGTATATATCTGCGCTGTCTGATTCTACGATGCGGTTCAACTTAACGATCGGCGTTTTCCCGATTAATTCTGAAACTGATTGTGCCACTCGCATTCCTGTCACTCCTAACACCGAGTATTTTTATTGGTTTTATCTATATTTAGATTTTGTCAGAAAATTCCCTGTTTGTCAATTCATTTGGAGGATTGCTCCTCTTAATTCCCTTATTACAAATTCTCGATTAAATTTGTAATATCTTCTTTAGAGAACTTGTATCGTTCATTACAGAAATGACAGTGAACTTCTGTCTCTTCCTCTTCTTCACGAACTTGCTCTAACTCTGTTTTACCTAAACTAATTAATACACTCTCAATACGCTCGCGTGAGCATGTGCAATTAAATTGAACATCCATTGTTTCTAATACTTTTACTTTATCTTCTCCAAGAACTGCATATAGTAGCTCTTCCGGGGAAAGACCTTGTTCAATCAACGTTGATACAGGTGGAATCTTTTGTAAACGGTCTTCAATAAATGAAATCGTTTCATCTTGCGCACCCGGCATAATTTGAAGGATGAATCCACCTGCCGCTAATATGCTATCATCTCCATTTACAAGAACACCAACACCTACGGAAGAAGGCGTTTGTTCAGAAACTGCAAAATAATACGTAAAGTCTTCTCCTAATTCTCCTGAAACGATTGGAGATTGACCAATAAACGGCTCACGCATTCCAATATCTTTAATTACAGTTACAAACCCCTCTGTACCTACTGCTTGATATACACGTAACTTCCCTTGTTCTGTTCCTTCAAAATCAACATGCGGATTCGTTACATAACCACGTACATCTCCATTTGCATGAGCATCTACTAAGATAGGGCCAATTGGACCATTACCTTCTACCTTAATCGTTAACTTTTGCTCACCCTTTAACATTGCGCCCATCATTGTACCCGCAGTCAAAGAACGCCCTAGTGCCGCTGAAGCTGTTCTCCATGTATCATGACGTCTTTGCGCCTCACTTACTGTATTTGTTGTACGCACACTATACGCACGCACTTCTCCATCAAATGCTAACGCTTTTACTAAATAATCTTTCATACGTATTTATTCACCTTTCTCATGCTGTAAATTTGCATTACGTTCATATAACATATACAAACCTTTTAACGTTAAAAACGGATCTACAATATCAATTACATTCGATTCTTCGGAAATTAATTTTGCCAATCCACCTGTTGCAATAACTTTAGGTTCTTGTCTAGCTTCTTCTTTCATACGCTTAACAATACCTTCCACTTGTCCAACATAACCATAAAGAATACCAGATTGCATCGCACTTACTGTATTTTTCCCAACAACACTGCTTGGTTTTGTAATTTCGATACGAGGAAGTTTTGCTGCTCTGCTATATAAAGCCTCTGCTGAAATCATAATTCCTGGCGTAATAACTCCACCCATATAATGTTTTTCTTCGTTAATATAACAATATGTAGTAGCCGTACCAAAATCAACAATAATGAGCGGACTTCCATATAAGTGGATTCCTGCTACTGCATTTACAATTCGGTCTGCGCCTACTTCACGCGGATTTTCATATTTAATATTTAGTCCTGTTTTTATCCCAGGCCCTACTACAAGCGGTTTAATTTTAAAATATTTTTCACACATGCGCTCTAAAGCAAACATAATTGGTGGTACGACTGAAGACACAATAATACCTTTCACATCTTCAAACGAAAGACCCTCATGCTCAAGCAATTGCTTTACAAGCATTCCATATTCATCTTCTGTCTTATGACGATCTGTTTCCATGCGCCAATGCTGACGAAGTTCCCCCTCTTCAAACACACCTAGTACAGCATTTGTGTTCCCTACATCCAATACAAAAATCATATTCTCACCACTTATCTTATTTAATCTATATTTGTGCAGTATGTATAAAACTTATAAAAACATCATATCACACATACTTATATAATCAGCTTTCCTATCCTCATCATTTTACAAAAAGATTGCTCTCTATTTCAATTTTTAATACTAGTTTTACTTAAATTACTTTATCCACTAAGTTCTCAATAGTAATTAACAAAGATTTTAACAAACAAAAAAGGAGTGACGATAGTCACTCCTTCCAGAGTGTTGGGAAACCCTTTAGGGTTCCCAACACTCTGGAATCTTTTTTGATTTTAGCGAATAAAAACAACATAAAATAATAGAATTTTAAAAAATAGCCCTCCACCTGACCCTTTTTGGTCAGGTGGAGGGCTATTTTTTTCATGTTTTGACAAGCTGCGGTGAGATAAGCTTGCATTTGGACAGACTTCAGCCCTCGAAACCGGGCATAGCGGTAGCCATGTAGTTCTTTGGCGTCTGCAAAGCTTCGCTCTATAGTGGAACAGCGTACTTTATACAACCTTTTCCCTGTAGCTGTTAGCTTGTTTTTTCTAGCAATATCCTTATATTTCTCCCACACATGATGAGTGATAACTTTTTGTTTTTGTTTCTTTGAAAAGCACACCTCACGTAACGGACAAACAGCGCAGTCTTCTGGATTCGATTTGTATTGACGGTATCCTTCACGATCAGTTGTTACATATTCTAGAATACATCCCATCGGACAAGCGAAAACATTCATTTCTTCTACATATTTAAATTGGCTTTTCGGTACTTCTTTATTCCGTTTTCCAAATCGGCGATACCCCATCACCATAAATATATTCCGTTCTGATAGTTTCTTACAGATATATCCTGTAAAATAGCCAGCATCAAGGGCAACAGCTTCTACTTTGAAGTCGAATTTATCAATCTGAGCTTGGAGGCGTGCTAAATACGGCTCGGAATCTGCCATATTTCCAGCCGTTACATAGGTATCTGTAATAATATTGTACTTCGCATCAGTCGTACGATGATCCAAGAAATGAAAACCATTTGGTTTTCCATCTCTCATTAAAAATCCACTATCTGGATCCGTTGTACTTATACGAGTTTTTTTGGTAGGGGTATCACTTTCCTTTCTAGGTTTTAATTCTTTTTTCCATGTACCTCACGATCTTCGATTACCGCAGCTTCTAGCTCGTCTATATAAAACTTTGCTTTTTCTTTTTTATATTTATGTACAAATTTATTTTTATTGGCATTGGCCTTAATATGTGTAGAATCTGTCATCAGTGCACGTCCTCCTACCATCCGGTGCTCCGTCGCTTGTCTCACAATCTCATCAAAAATTTCTTCGAAAATATTTGTATGAATAAAACGAGTACGACGATTCCAACTGATTGTAGAGTGATCCGGAATAGTATCCGATAGAGAAAACCCTAAAAACCAACGGTAGGCAATATTCGTTTTAATTTCCTTTTCCAATTGACGCTCAGAACGAATACCGTAAAAATATCCAATAAACATCATCTTAAATAAAACAATAGGATGAATGGACGGGCGTCCATTGTTTTCACAGTAATAAGGGCGTAACTTCTCTTCAATAAAATCAAAACTAATTGTCGCTTCAATTGCACGAAGGAAATGATCTTGTGGAACCAACTCTTCTACAGAAACAGATACACGCTCATCACGATGATTTTTTAAAGCACCCATCATAAAAAATCTCTCCTTTTCCTCTTTTTTATCAGTGTTGACACATAAAAAGAGGTTCAGACACAAAAACAGGCTGTGGAGAAGACTTTCTCCACAGCCTGAAAGGAGTGACGATAGTCACTCCTTCACTTCTTACTTATCTTCTTTATCTTCATCGTCTTTCTTCATGTTGATGTTTACTTTCACATCATCTGAAGATGTTGGACGTTCTGGCAATCTGCCGTAATCACATAAATGATTGATTTGCTCTGCATCTAACGTTTCTACTTCAAGTAACGTTTGTGCGATAATATCTAGTTTATCACGGTTTTCAGTAAGAATTTGTTTTGCACGAGCATAACATTCTTTCATAATTGATTGCATTTCCATATCGATTTCATGTGCAATCGCATCACTATAGTTTTGTTCTGAGTGGAAGTCTCTTCCTAAGAACACTTGACCACCTTGCGAGCTACCAAATTGCATCGGTCCAAGTTTGTCACTCATACCAAATTCCGTAACCATACGTCTTGCAATACCAGTCGCACGTTGGAAGTCATTATGAGCACCTGTACTCACTTCACCAAATACAATCTCCTCAGCTACTCGGCCACCAAGTAAACCAGTGATTTTATCAAGTAACTCTGGTTTCGTCATGAAGTAACGATCTTCTTTCGGAAGCATTACCGCATATCCACCAGCCTGACCACGAGGGACAATTGTTACTTTATGAACGACATCTGCTTCATCAAGAACAACACCAATTACAGTATGACCTGCTTCATGGAAAGCAACGATATTACGTTCTTTTTCAGAGATAACACGACTTTTCTTAGCTGGACCTGCAATAACACGATCCGTCGCTTCATCGATATCACTCATATCAATTTTCTTCTTATCTTGACGTGCAGCTACTAAAGCAGCTTCGTTTAATAAGTTTTCAAGATCCGCACCAGAGAATCCTGGTGTACGAGTCGCAATTGCTCTTAAATTAATATGCTCATCAAGTGGTTTATTACGCGCATGTACTTTCAGTACAGCTTCACGGCCATTTACATCTGGACGATCTACTGTAATTTGACGGTCAAAACGACCTGGACGTAATAACGCTGGGTCAAGAATGTCTGGACGGTTTGTCGCAGCAACGATAATAATACCTTCGTTTGCACCGAATCCATCCATTTCAACAAGTAATTGGTTCAATGTTTGCTCACGCTCATCATGACCACCACCAAGACCTGCGCCACGTTGACGACCTACTGCATCAATTTCATCAATGAAAATGATACAAGGAGCATTTTTCTTTGCATTTTCAAATAAATCACGTACACGTGATGCACCGACACCGACAAACATCTCTACGAAGTCAGAACCACTGATAGAGAAGAATGGAACGCCAGCCTCACCTGCAACAGCACGTGCTAATAAAGTTTTACCTGTACCTGGAGGTCCAACTAATAGGACACCCTTTGGAATACGAGCACCAACTTCAGAGAACTTACGAGGGTCTTTCAAGAATTCAACTACCTCAACAAGTTCTTGTTTCTCTTCATCCGCACCAGCAACATCTCTGAAACGAACTTTTTTCTTTTCATCATTATATAACTTCGCCTTACTTTTCCCGAAGTTCATAACACGGCTACCGCCGCCTTGAGCTTGGTTTAATAAGAAGAAGAATAAAATGAAGATGATGACAAATGGAATGATTGAAGTAAAGAATGTTACCCAAGCACTTGTTTCTTCTGCTGGTTGATACTTAACTTCAGCACCTTTCGCTTTATCATTAATTTTCTTTTGTAATTCCTCAGTATTTGGTGCATAAGTAACAAATTGTTCTCCTTGGCTAGAGTTATTAAATTGTCCTTTTACCTCAAATACACCATTTTTCGGTTGAAGTTGCACATTACGCACTTCACCGCTTTCTAGTTTAGTAATGAATTTGTCGTAGCTAACTGATGTCGTTTTTTGTGTCGAACCATTAAAATAGCTCACGATTCCAATTACTACTAAGAATATCAGTAAATAAAAGATGGTATTACGGAAGATACGATTCATTCCTAACCTCCTCTCACGGCATAAACACTATAGTAAATCGTAACATAGAAAAACTTTCCTATACAATTGTGAAGCCTATATTTAATTAATTTGAGTAAACGCTTGGTTTTAATACGCCTACATAAGGAAGATTACGGTATTGCTCTTTATAATCTAATCCATATCCTACTACAAATTCATGTGGAACAGTAAATCCAACATAATCCGCTTTCAGATCAACCTTACGGCCTGTTGGCTTATCTAATAATGTAACAATTTTTACAGACTTCGCTTTACGATATTTGAATAAGTCTACTAAGTAGCTTAGTGTAAGACCACTATCAATAATATCTTCGACGATTAAAATATCGCGACCTTCTACAGAAGTATCAAGATCTTTTAAAATTTTCACTTCGCCTGTTGAAACTGTAGAGTGACCGTAACTAGATACAGCCATAAAATCCATTTCAAGATATGTATCTGTTCTCTTTAATAAATCTGCCATGAATGGCATTGCGCCTTTTAATACACCAATTGCAAGAGGTACTGTGTTTTTATAATCCTCTGCAATAATTGCACCTAGTTCGCGCACCTTTTCTTGTATTTGCTCTTCAGAAATTAATACTTTTTCGATATCTTGATTCATCATTTCATTATCCTCCCGGAAGACTCCTTGCTTTTGTAGTGAATAATCATATATTTATCCTTCTTTGCCATCTCTTTCGAAATTGCAAATGCAGATCGTTTCAACAAGGGTACCCAAATAATAGTCCCACTTGCATCACAAACGACCGGCCATTCTTCTCTTTTTTCTTTCGGTACTTTCGCTTCGATAAAAATAGCTTTTATCTTTTTCGTGCCATTCATACCTTGTATTGACATGCGATCTCCATTTTCTCTAGAACGAATACGAAGTGGATATGATATATCATTATACTTAGCAACAAATACTGTTTCATTCATGTTACTTGGTATATCTTCGCTCACCTCTGTTACAAATTCATCCCCGTTCAATAGCGTAATGGTCCCGGGTACTAATAAATCTTGTGAAAAAGGAGAGACAATTTCTTGTTTAAATCTAAAGCTACACTCCTCGTATGAACGAACAATTTTCAAATCACCCGGAAAATCAAGTGAACCTGAAGGTTGTGTCCGCTTAAAAAACTCAATCAACTTGTCAATATGTATAGAAGAAAGAGAAGATGGAATCTTATATTCATAAAGATAGTTTAATATTAGTTGAATCCCTCTTCTTTGTAAAGGCATAGACATGGATTCAAAGGCAGGAATTGATAAGCTAATTTGTTTATCACTTTTTTTTGTAATTACTTTATTCATTTTCTCAAAAGCTAATTCCTGCAAATAAGCCTCATCCTCTTGCATCTGCACGCTAAATTTTTGGAATTTCTCATGCATTTGTGGATTTTCTTCTTTCAAATGAGGAAGGACATATTTACGTAATCGATTCCTTGTATATACTTCCTTTTTATTACTCGGATCTATACGTGGCATTAAATTTAGCTTATTACAGTAATCAACAATTTCTTCCTTCGTTACGCCAAGTAACGGCCTAATTAAATATCCATTATGAAAAGGACGCTTCACTGCAATTCCTGCATATCCTTTCGGAGTACTCCCTCTTACAAGACGCATTAAAATTGTCTCGACTTGATCATCTCCATGATGTCCAAGAGCAACATATCTCGCATCATATTTCTTCATTATTCTTTCCAAAAATGCATATCTGCATTCTCTCGCAGCAACCTGTGCATTCATTCCGTATTGCTGTTGATATTGTGATACATTAATCCTTATCGTTTCACAAATAATTCCCAGTTCTTCACAAAGGCCCTGCACAAACTGTAAATCCTCATAAGATTCATCACCTCTAAACATATGATCCACATGAGCAACTACAATTTCCAACTGTTTTTCCGCTCTTTTTTCTAATAAATAATATAAAAGCGCTAACGAGTCAGGACCACCAGAAACTCCCACAACAATTGTTGAATCATTCTTTAATACATCATGCTGCTTTACAAAGTCATCTACTTTTTCAACAAATGTATCTTTCAACTTCGCAATCACCTTTCATTAAACAAGAACAGCAACCTTAGTCACCTTGTCTACAATGGTACAACTTTTACAAACATTGTGCAAAAAAAAGATATACAAAAATTACATTTTTATCTTACATCCTCCGTGTATATTCACAAAATTAATAACATTACCTTTTCCCACAAAAAAACCTAGGTATTCACCTAGGTTTTTACAGAGTGTTGGGAAACCCTTTAGGGTTCCCAACACTCTGGAATCTTTTTTGATTTTAGCGAATAAAAACAACATAAAATAATAGAATTTTAAAAAATAGCCCTCCACCTGACCCTTTTTGGTCAGGTGGAGGGCTATTTTTTTCATGTTTTGACAAGCTGCGGTGAGATAAGCTTGCATTTGGACAGACTTCAGCCCTCGAAACCGGGCATAGCGGTAGCCATGTAGTTCTTTGGCGTCTGCAAAGCTTCGCTCTATAGTGGAACAGCGTACTTTATACAACCTTTTCCCTGTAGCTGTTAGCTTGTTTTTTCTAGCAATATCCTTATATTTCTCCCACACATGATGAGTGATAACTTTTTGTTTTTGTTTCTTTGAAAAGCACACCTCACGTAACGGACAAACAGCGCAGTCTTCTGGATTCGATTTGTATTGACGGTATCCTTCACGATCAGTTGTTACATATTCTAGAATACATCCCATCGGACAAGCGAAAACATTCATTTCTTCTACATATTTAAATTGGCTTTTCGGTACTTCTTTATTCCGTTTTCCAAATCGGCGATACCCCATCACCATAAATATATTCCGTTCTGATAGTTTCTTACAGATATATCCTGTAAAATAGCCAGCATCAAGGGCAACAGCTTCTACTTTGAAGTCGAATTTATCAATCTGAGCTTGGAGGCGTGCTAAATACGGCTCGGAATCTGCCATATTTCCAGCCGTTACATAGGTATCTGTAATAATATTGTACTTCGCATCAGTCGTACGATGATCCAAGAAATGAAAACCATTTGGTTTTCCATCTCTCATTAAAAATCCACTATCTGGATCCGTTGTACTTATACGAGTTTTTTTGGTAGGGGTATCACTTTCCTTTCTAGGTTTTAATTCTTTTTTCCATGTACCTCACGATCTTCGATTACCGCAGCTTCTAGCTCGTCTATATAAAACTTTGCTTTTTCTTTTTTATATTTATGTACAAATTTATTTTTATTGGCATTGGCCTTAATATGTGTAGAATCTGTCATCAGTGCACGTCCTCCTACCATCCGGTGCTCCGTCGCTTGTCTCACAATCTCATCAAAAATTTCTTCGAAAATATTTGTATGAATAAAACGAGTACGACGATTCCAACTGATTGTAGAGTGATCCGGAATAGTATCCGATAGAGAAAACCCTAAAAACCAACGGTAGGCAATATTCGTTTTAATTTCCTTTTCCAATTGACGCTCAGAACGAATACCGTAAAAATATCCAATAAACATCATCTTAAATAAAACAATAGGATGAATGGACGGGCGTCCATTGTTTTCACAGTAATAAGGGCGTAACTTCTCTTCAATAAAATCAAAACTAATTGTCGCTTCAATTGCACGAAGGAAATGATCTTGTGGAACCAACTCTTCTACAGAAACAGATACACGCTCATCACGATGATTTTTTAAAGCACCCATCATAAAAAATCTCTCCTTTTCCTCTTTTTTATCAGTGTTGACACATAAAAAGAGGTTCAGACACAAAAACAGGCTGTGGAGAAGACTTTCTCCACAGCCTGAAAAAACCTAGGTATTCACCTAGGTTTTTAAAATCAAATTATAGATAAACATTCCACTTATATTTTACTGCGCCTGCATTCCTACAATCGGAATCGTAGCCCACTTCGGCATATTTTTCTTCACTTTTGCCACTACAATAGTCATATCATCATTTATATAACCATCACAAGAGCGAATCACTTCTTCCATAATGATATCAGCAATTTCTTGCGGGTCTTCGGTTTGCAATTCTTTAATTTTTCGTTTCATCCACAATTCATGATTCTCCACATGCTGTGCTCCTTCAAAAATCCCATCACTCATCATAATAAGAATATCGCCCGTTTTTAATTGTTCACCCACCACATCAACTTCAACATCTTCGATGATTCCCATCGGCAAATTACTTGCTTCAATTTTCAAAATATTATTTGCGCGTTTAACAAAACTCGGCGTTGATCCAATCTTTAAAAACCTTGCACTCGCATCCCGCAAATCTACCATAGCTAAATCTAATGTCGTAAACATTTCTTCTGTCGTTCTCAAAGAAAGAATTGAATTGATAGACTTAATTGCTATTTCTTCATCAATGCCTGATTGGAGTATTTTTTGTAATAATTTCACCGTTTCCTTACTTTCCATATGAGCTCTTTGTCCATTACCCATACCATCACTAATCGCAAGTGCATATTTACCAACACTTAAATCCATCATCGCATAAGAGTCACCCGAAACAAATCCACCGCCTTTTGCAGCTGTAGCCAATCCTGTATCAAGAGAATACGTCTTCGCCGAACCAAATGATATTAAACTATGGCCATTTGGATAAGAAGACTTTTCTTCATGTTTAACGACAATATTTTCTTTAAGGATATCTGAAAGCATCGGTGCAACTAACTTTTCACACTCACCATGTTCATTAGATGCAACTGGAATTAACATTTCAATATCAATACTTCCTCTATCTAAACAATAAATATCAACATGCTCTACTTCGACACCAAAATCTCGGAACGCTTGCATAATCTGTTCTTCCTGCACTTGATGATTTTCACGCTCTCGTTGTATCTCCTTAGCAAAATCCTCCATAACCTTTGATACACCTAATAGTTGCTCCGCTACTATTCTACGATTTTCCTTCATTTGTTTTCGTAATTTTTGTCCCTCATAGAAGTGATCTAATTCACCGGCTACTAAATCCGTCACTTTTTTCCCTCTCACACAATGCTTGTCCCACTCACGAACTAATTTACGATTATGCTGCAGGGTTCCTTCTTCCGTTTCATTCATTATTTGTTTCATATAATCGTACGTTTTATCAAAATTCACTACCCAGCATTGATCCTTTTTAAAGCATGTTTGACATGTTTTCGCAGTAATTGTACTCAAAAACAAATCTGCTTCTGTCTCTTTATCTTCTTCCTCTACATACCCATATACAGAAAAGCTATTAGATAAAGCAGCAAATACATTTGCAAATTGGTTGATTTTATTTGCTGTAACATCACGCATCCTTCTTAAATATTGTTGTTGATCTTGCGAATGCTCTTGTGTACCTGGCATAAATTTAGCAATACGATCCAAAACAAGCTTCGGTGTTAATAAGAAGATAACAATCGCTACACCTGACTCAATTAAAGTTGTTACAATATTTGTCTGTTTGTCTACATATAATGTAATTAAGCTTGTCCCAATTAATAAACCTAAACTAACACCTAAACGCTTTCCTTCTTTTAACAATCCACCAAGCAATCCAGAAAAAGCAAGAAGGCTAAGCTGAGACAAGCTAGACACATTTGCTAAACTTAATATTAGTCCTGTTACAACCCCCACTGTAGACCCTGTGGCAGCACCCGCAATAAATGCAAATACTAGCACTAAATACCTTGTAAAAATATGTTGAATAGAAGCATCATATACAAACCAATCTGTTGTACCCGTTAAAACAGATGCTAGTAATATAATCAAACAAACAATTTCTTCCGTCTCTAATGCCTGTTGTTTTCCTTTCCTTTCCACTAAAAGTGGGACACTTTGTAAAAATATCATAGTTAATACAAAACTAAGCCCAGCCTCAATGGTACTAACGAGTAAATCGTACATGGTGACAGTTTGTTGTGCAAAATATACAACAACTAAGTGTGCGGTTAATGCGGAGATAAATACTTGAAATGGAACAAGTCCAACAGTTTTACGTGTAAATCGACTAAAGAAGATATTATAAATGAAGAAGGTAAAGATAGATGCAAAGGTAAAAAACAAATTATCTATCGATACTGAAAGAGCTCCTCCCATTAGAGCTAAAAATGCTAGCGGCATCTTATCCCGCTTCATAACATAAACAGCAGCAAAAAATGGCAGTGCAAACGGTAAAATATTTGTTAATATATATGCTCGTCCCAAAAGAAAACCAATAACAACAATAATAAATCCCCATCTAAAGAAAACTTGCTCAAATTTCATTCGCAACTTACTCGTCCACTTTATTCCATCAAGCTGACTCTCATTCATTGCCAATGCACTTGTATTCATAGTATTCCTTCCTGCTTTAGGCATATTTTTAACACCACCTGCATAGTTTAATTACTGTCATTATAAAAGATGATTGTTGGTTTTTTTGTCAAAACAACAGTTTTCACTTTTATAATCGTTCGACTTTTTATTCGAAATAACTCTACAGATATACAGGGTATGTAAGTTATTTTCGAAATTTTAATTAAACATTCAGAAAATATAGGGTGATTTTGTAGAAGTGTTGTATATCTTAATTTATTTAACAAAAAAAGATCATGCAAATTTGCATGATCTTTTTAGATGACCCGTACGGGATTCGAACCCGTGTTACCGCCGTGAAAGGGCGGTGTCTTAACCACTTGACCAACGGGCCGTTAAATTAAATATAGCGGCGGAGGGGATCGAACCCCCGACCTCACGGGTATGAACCGTACGCTCTAGCCAGCTGAGCTACACCGCCATGTCGTCTTATTTAACGGACAATTAGTATCTTACATCAGATACTAATTAAAGTCAACACATCTCAAAAACTTTTTTGAAAATATTTTTTACATATAAAAAAGCACCCTGAGACATTACTCTGGGTACCTCTCTATATGTTAAAAACTAAACGTCCTTATTATCCGCGACGCGCGCCACGGCCACCACGTTTAGACTCTGTGTTACGCTTTAAAGAAGTTAAACGATCTTCGCTATCTTTTAAGAAGCGTGCCATCTTTTGCTCAAATGTTTCTTTCGGAGCTCGGTCGTTACCGCCACCGCGATTATCTCTGTTGAAAGAGCGATTATTACGTTGTGGACGTCCAGAACGTTGTTGATCACCACCGCGTTGGTATTCACCACGTGGACAATCTCCTTCTGTTTTTTCACGTTCTTTCGCTTTTTTGATAGATAAACCAATCTTTCCATCTTTTTCAACATTAATAACTTTTACTTCTACTTGGTCGCCCACTTTTAAGTGATCGTTAATATCTTTTACATAGTTATCAGCAACTTCACTAATATGAACAAGACCCGTTAAGCCCTCTGGCAGCTCCACAAAAGCCCCAAAATTTGTAATACCTGTTACTTTACCCTGTAACTTGCTGCCTACCTCGATTGACATAAAAAAAATGCTCCTCCTTAGTGGTTAAAAAGTCAAATTTTACTTTATTATATATAATCCTAAAATATAGTGTCAATAAGACATACTCTACTTAGAAACAGGAAAAATTATCTCCCCTTTACCAGAGAAGAAATAATCCCTTCTAGCAATCTTTAATACGTACTCTTCATCATTTAACTTTTGAACTTCGTCTTTTAGACTTTTTTCTTTATTCGTTAATGAATCCAGTTCTTTTTTCATGTCCTTAACTTTTGCTTCTTTTGCTTTAATGGAACTGTTTTGTTGATAAAACGTTACACTAATACTCGCAATAATTGTAAAAGTAAAGACAAGAAAAACCGCTAAACGGCGATAAAGTCGCTTCCTGTTCTCATCCGTTTGTATTATATGCTCTTTAACAGGATTTGGACTCTGTTTTTCGATTGTTCTTTGTCTCAGTTCCCTCATTTCCGAGGTCCCCCTAACTTCTTTTTTATATGCTCCCATAGTTGGAAGATATGTCCCTTCAATTTTGCTATATATTGCAGGAACCCTATATGTTTCACTATAAAAAGTTTAACACGATTAGGGAGAAGTTTCCATATGAGCGAAGCAATAAATCGAACAGGCCAGAAAAAAACTTTCCATATGAAAAGTAATATCCAAATCACCATTTTCCATAACACATGTCCAATTGAAAGCAGTATACGAAATAAGAATAATATAAATGCAATAAATAGCTGCGCTATAATAATAACAGGTTTTATCATGAGTAGCTGTATAATTCGAACAAAAAAATATGTTGTTTGCATAAAAATATAGATGAGAAAATTTAACAGCTTCATGTATAGTGCCTTCAATAAGCTTTGATATGCCGCAAAACCACATAATAATGCCAAAAACACATATATACGTAGCTCAGCTTCATTTACGAGAAGCAATACATAAAAGACGAATAATGCTTGGACAATCCAAAATAATATATCATGTATAAATACAAGCCAACGTTTACGTTCTTGGCGCTTTAAAAAACGTTGATATGTATCTAAAGACGCTCCAATCCAAGCACCCATCCCAATCATTGAAAGCATTGTATACAACTGAATTGTTAAGCTCATTTAAACAACTTACTAAAGAAACCTTTAGTTTTTTCCCCTTGATTTTCATCAATATACAGCATCTCATTAACTTTCCCTTTAATCGACACAATACCTTTTTCCACATCTAAATTTTTCATTTGTAAATTTTGACCACGAATCGTTAAAAAACCCATTACGGTCTCTAGTAAAAACTCTTCGCTATCAAAACTCTCTACCTGCTTCACACCGGTAATATCGATTATACGCCTGCCACGCATAATAATGTCATGCTCTACAGAAACATTTTGTTGATTAGAAGACGTAGGTGAGTAACCATTATTCACGTAAATCCCCCCATAGGTTTTTACTAGCTAATAGTAATGTATGAGGGGATACATGATTTTAGAACAAGCCTTCTTCCGCTTTTACTTTTTCTTCACGAACTAAGCTATACATATTTGCTGCATCTTCTTTTTTAGTTGTTTCTTTTAATTCATTTATTTTCACAGTCACTATTTTTTGACCAAAACGAATTGTTAATTCATCAGCTACTTTCACATCAGAACTCGCTTTTGCCACTTGACCATTAATAGATATTCTTCCTTGATCAGCTACTTCTTTCGCTAATGTTCTTCTTTTAATTAAACGTGATACTTTTAAAAACTTATCTAGACGCATATCAAATCCCCCTATTAACGCTCTGTTTGTTTCGCTTCTTCCCATAAAACATCTAACTGTTCTAATGATAAATCTTTCATCTCTTTATTCATTTCAGCTACTTTTGCCTCCATGTATAAAAAACGACCAGTAAATTTCTCGTTAGTTGAACGTAACGCCTCTTCTGGATCTATTTTGTAATGACGAGCTATATTAACAAATGCAAATAGTAAATCACCAAACTCACCCAGCATCTTTTCCTCATCCATATTTGTAACCTCTTGTTGGAACTCTTGCCATTCTTCCAAAGCTTTCTCTATCATCGGTTGCACATCAACCCAATCAAATCCAACCTTACCAGCTTTCTTCTGAATTTCATAGGCGCGTAGTAACTGCGGCAAACTTTTTGGAACGCCATTTAAAACAGATTCTTTCACGAATCCTTTTTCTTGTTTTTTAATTTCTTCCCAATTTGCAATCACTTCATCAGCGCTGTTTACATCCGTATTTCCAAACACATGCGGATGGCGACGAACCATTTTCTCAGATAGAGTTCGAATGATCTCATCTATAGAGAACCAACCTTCATCTTCTCCGATTTGAGCATGAAGCATAACTTGTAATAATATATCACCTAATTCTTCTACTAAGTGATCATCATCCTCTTCATCGATTGCTTCCAACACTTCATAAGCTTCCTCAATTAAATATTTTTTTAATGATTGATGTGTTTGCTTTTTATCCCACGGACAACCATTTGGACCACGAAGTTCCGCAATAATTTCTCTAAGAACATCAAACTGTTGATACAAGGACGCACGCTCCTGAACTGGCGGCACGTACACACTCGTTAAATTATTCAATTCCGTTTCATGATCTAACATGTACAACGGTACCTTCTTTACTTGTTCAAATGAAGTTCCTGCAGCTGTTACGATATACACTTCATAATCATCTGGTAACATCTCCATTAATGTTAATTTCACATCAGATGCAACGAATGCATCATATACTTGGCAAAAGATTAAATGTTGACGCAGTTCTAATTGCCCTCTTTCAAATGATGTAGCATCAAGTAATTGGAATCCTTCAATCGGATCAATCTTTAGACTTGCAAACATAGGATCAAGGAAACTTTGTCCACCCTCAATTCGCACTTCAACATTTGAAACTTCTCCTTTTTCTAACAGTAGCTGAACTGTTCTTTCTGCTACAAGTGGATGCCCGGGAACAGCATAGATAATTTCTGTACCTTCAGCTTGTTCTAGCAATTTATTCGCAATTGTTTCATATACAATTTCAAACGTATCATGCGCTTCATATACAGCATCAAAAGACGTATATTGTACGCCTTCTTTCTCCAAATCTTCTATAACTGGATGTTCCTTCGTTCTAACAAACAGATGGTCTGCTTCTTTTATTTTTCGATATACACCCATCGTTAGCTGATCTAATTCACCAGCTCCTAAACCTAAAATAGTAATGATTCCACTCACAACCAGTCACCTCTATCCACTCTTCTTCAATGAACCTTCTTTTTTCTCTTGTTTCATAACGGTTCCTAATTCTTTTTTTGTAAATACACGTAATTTCAAAATAAAAAACATATATGTCAATCCGCCGATGGCTACACCTAACAACGCTTCAAGCGTCGCGCTCCCTCTATGTTCCGTATTAATTACTAATCCAGACATCTGTAACACACGTGTGAACATCATTAATACAAACCCCATACAGATACCACTAATTACTATCCCTAACATATTTCGCTTATTGATAAGTGACCCTGATACAGCTCTCGTAAGCAACAAACTATTTAATCCAGAGATTATAATTAACGCACATAAAGTCGCAAAAGCTGCACCTTTCACACCAAAATAAGGCATGAATATATAATTTAACGCTAACTTTAAGCAACCTCCAAATACAACAAATAACGCTGGCTTAAACGTTTGCCCTAATCCTTGTAAAATAGAAGCTGTCGTAATTGACAATGAACTAAATAAAATAGATAACGATAAAATAGATAAAACATCTGATCCATCACTGTTTTCAAACAACATAATATTGGTAGGTTGAATAATACAAGTTAGTCCAATAGCTGCTGCAAGTCCAATAACAAATGTTATTTTCATTGCTAACTTTACCTTTTCTTGAATAAAGGAAAGATCTCCTCTTTCCTTCGCCGCTGTAATAATCGGAATAAGTGACAACGAGAAAGAAGTCGTCACAACAGTACCTAATTGCATTAGCGGAATACTTCTATCATAAACACCCTTTAATACCTTTGCATTTTCAGCCTGTTCTCCCGCACCAATAAGTAAGCTGTAAAAGGACACTGAATCAGCCATCTGTATAAAAATAAGCACTAAATTACTAACACAAATCGCTAACCCCTGCCAAAAAAGGATTTTAACTATCTTCCTTTTACCCTTAATTCTCGCTGCACTTTTGAAGAATATAGAACGAAAATCTTGACGCATATACAATATAAGTACAATAATCCCAATAAGTCCACCCGCAATTGAGCCTAACATAGCCCCTGCACCAACTGTATATAAATCAAATCCGTGAGCAATTAGGAATAGCGATAAAAATACAATAATAGAAACTCGAATTGTTTGTTCTATTACTTGCGAAACAGCCGTTGGCATCATATTATTGAATCCTTGAAAATACCCTCTTGCTACAGACAAAAATGGCATCAATAAGAATGAAAATGAAATAACACGTAGTAACTTATCTAAGTGTATATCGCCCATAGCTACCGCAATTGTTTCGGCCCCAAAAAACAGTGTAAAGAAGCCTATAAAACCAATCCCTAATAAGAACCAAAAAGATACACAAATAATTTCTTCTGCTTCTTTTTGTTTTCCCCGCTCTAGTCGTTCTGCAACCATTTTCGAAATGATAACAGGAAATCCATAAGTAGCTAAAATTAAACAAAATCCATAAAACGGGTAAATTTGTTGGTAAATATAAAACCCAATATCCCCCGCTATATTTTGATATGGAATACGGTAAAAAGCGCTTAATACTTTTGTAACGAAACTTGCAATCGTTAATATAATAGCCCCACGCCAAAAGGCTTGATACTTCTTCGCTTCCATACAAGAAAACTCCTTTTTCTATTCTCACCTCTCGTATTATATCATAAAGAAAAGAACAAACTCCCTTACCAACACGGGTAATAATGAGTTCCTAAATGTTAAAAATATTCAACGAAAAAAGGTAGCAAAGTGCTACCTTCATTCAATATACATATATCTCCAAATAATTGATTTCTCAAAAAGAAAGATCATAATTAGGAAAGATTGCTACTTCTAAAATCAATATACCCTTACTGTTCCATTTGTTTCGCTAAGAAACTGGCAGCAGTATTAACCGCTTTATGCTCGATCTCGCTTATAATGGCTTCTTTTGAAAAAATAATGACGGCTCCAATCGGATCTCCGTTTGCAACAATCGGTCCAACTGTATAAGAATGAACCTTTTCTGTTACACCATCAATAATGGAAATATCACTTTCATCCGTCATAATAACAGACTTTCGTTCTTCCATCGTTTTTTCAATTAGATCGCCAACACTTTTATTTAAGTATTCTTTTTTCGATACGCCTGATACTGCGATGATAGAATCTCGATCACACACAAGCACATTATGTCCTAAGCTGTCATATAAAGCATCAGCATATTCTTTCGCAAAATCACCTAGCTCACTAATTGGAGAATATTTCTTTAAAATTACCTCTCCATCGCGATCAACAAATATTTCTAGTGGGTCTCCTTCTCGAATACGTAAAGTTCTACGAATTTCCTTCGGGATTACTACCCTGCCTAAATCATCAATTCGACGTACGATTCCAGTTGCTTTCATTCTAATGCTGCCTCACTTTCTACTGATGATCAAAGTGGTGAATTTACCTGTTCATGTAAAAATCACCAACTGTTAGACATAGTATTTTACACATTAGTTCTTCTATGCACGTCGAATTGTATTTTTTTATCTTATTTTAGGCATTTATTACTTCTTTTTTTACATCTGGTAAGCCTTTTAATAAATTTTCAGCAATTGTTAACCACTTCGATGTCTCTAAGCCATTTGTTTTCATAACAATTTTCAATTGTGATCCTTCCATTCCTAAACCGATCATACGTCCAAAACTATTTCCGAGCATGAATAATTTTCCACCATCAATATTTTGACTTGCTTGTTCAGAAAATAGGAATGTTACTTCAAATTTATTCTGCTTAATTAATTCAATTTGTTCTTTCATTGCCAACACTTTAATATTTGCAATTTGTAATAAATAACCAACTTCTTGTGGATAATCGCCAAATCTATCGATCATTTCTTCCTGCAATTCTTCAATATCCTCAATTGCAGAAACACCTCTAAATTGTTTATACATCATAATTTTTTGCTTACTATCTGAAATATAAGCATCTGGTAAATATGCATCTACCTCTAAGTCAATTTCAACATTAACTATATTTTCAGCCCCATCTGTTCCTCTACGCTGTTCAATTGCATCTTTTAACATTTGCGAATATAGATCAAATCCGACAGAATCAATAAATCCATGCTGTTCTGCCCCTAACAAATTACCTGCTCCACGAATAGATAAATCTCTCATCGCAATTTTGAAACCAGATCCAAGTTCCGTGAACTCTTTAATTGCTTGTAGACGCTTCTCTGCAACCTCTGACAGCACTTTGTCACGTTTATATGCAAAGTATGCATACGCAACACGATTAGAACGTCCAACACGCCCACGAAGCTGATACAACTGTGATAATCCCATACGATCTGCATCAAATACAATTAACGTATTTACATTCGGAATATCTACACCCGTCTCAATAATTGTTGTACTTACAAGAACATCATGCTGTCCTTCTAAAAATGATAGCATAACAGACTCTAATTCGCTTTCGTTCATTTTCCCATGTGCGTACGTTACGCGGGCATCTGGAACTAACATCGAAATTTCATCTGCTTTTCTTTCAATATCCTCTACACGGTTATATAGGAAGTAAACTTGACCACCTCTTGCAAGCTCTCGCTCTATTGCCTCTCGCATTAACGCTGGATTATACTCTACTACATACGTTTGGACTGGGAAACGATTTTCTGGTGGTGTCTCAATAACAGATAAGTCGCGCACACCAAGCATAGACATATGAAGCGTCCGCGGAATCGGAGTTGCCGTTAATGTTAATACGTCAACATTTGCCTTCAATTGTTTAATTTTTTCTTTATGTGTTACACCAAATCTTTGTTCTTCATCAATAATAAGAAGCCCTAAATCTTTATACGTAACATCTTTAGATAA
The DNA here is from genome assembly GCF_058792335.1 of Bacillus sp. CPT56D-587-MTF. NCBI lineage: Bacteria > Bacillati > Bacillota > Bacilli > Caryophanales > Bacillaceae > Bacillus > Bacillus sp. CPT56D-587-MTF. The sequence continues at coordinate 5,133,311 of NZ_JBYTEF010000001.1, forward strand.
AATACGATGTGTTCCGATTACGATATCTACTGTTCCATCCTTTAAGCCCTTAATTGTTTCATTTTGTTGTTTTCTCGTACGGAATCTACTTAATAAGCCTATATTGATCGGATAATCTTGAAAACGCTCTCGAATTGTTTCATAGTGTTGCTGCGCAAGAATCGTTGTCGGTACTAAAATTGCAACTTGTTTTTCATCCATAATTGCCTTAAATGCCGCACGAATAGCCACTTCAGTCTTTCCATACCCTACGTCACCACAAAGGAGCCTATCCATCGGGCGTCCGCGTTCCATATCTTTTTTAATCTCGTCAATAGAACGTAACTGATCCTCTGTCTCTTGATATGGGAAAGAGGATTCGAACTCTTGTTGTTCTGCGGTATCTGGCGTATATGCATAGCCTTTTGAAGCTTCGCGCTCAGCATATAGTTTAATTAGGTCATCCGCAATGTCTTGTACAGATTTTTCAACTTTCGTTTTAACCTTTTTCCAATCATTACCGCCTAATTTATAAACTTTCGGATCCTTACCTTCAGATCCTACATATTTTTGGACTTGATCAATTTGTTCAATTGGAACGTATAGCTTATCATTACCTTGATATTTAATATTTAAATAATCTTTGTGAACACCATTAATCTCTAATGTCTCAATACCTAAAAATTTACCTATACCATGATTTACGTGAACTACATAATCTCCAACTTTTAATTCCGAATAACTTTTAATACGTTCAGCATTCGATAACTTTTGTTTACGTTGTGATTTTTTAACTTTCTTATGAAAAAGCTCCTTTTCAGTAATGACAACAAGCTTTTGCATCGGCATTTCAAATCCTGCATGTAAATCACCTACAGCAATTTGTAACCTTCCAGGCAATAAGATATCTGTACCTTCTACAATATCTGCCTCAATATCATAATCACTTAAAATATGTTGTAATTTTTTCACACGTTCATCATCTGTTCCAAGTACAACAGTCGTAAAATGCCCTTCATTCCATCTATCAATTTCTGTTTTTAACAAATTCATCTGTCCATGGAAATCTTGCATTGTTTTACATGTTACATTAACAATATTTTGCGGATGTGTGTGTGCGATATGACGCAAGAATAACGTTAAATATACAAAACTTCTTTTTTTATGATGAAGAAACCCCTCGAATGGGTGAGAGAAAGATAAATCTTGAATAATTGTTCCTTCACCAAGAAGTGATATATACCATTCCGCCTCTTCTGTTTCAAGATGCGATGCTGTTTCTTGAATACGGGAAATCTCGTCTAAAATTACAACACCGTCTTCTGGTAAATAATCTATCAGACTAGCAGGTTCTTTATAGAAAATAGATAAGTATTTAAACATCTGTTCTATACTTTGCCCGTTTTTCAACATCTCAATTTCATGACTTACCGTCTCAAGCACTGTAGTCTTTAGTTTATCATCAGAAAGTTTTTGCATCGCCTTAGTTAAACCTTCTTCAAGATGCTGAATTCCTGATTTTAATTCTTCCTGTGAAAATAAAAACTCTGTTGCCGGACCAAACCTAACGCTTTCTTTTTTACCTTGAGAACGCTGTTCATCCACATCAAATAATCGAATAGAATCGACTTCTGTATCAAAGAATTCAATACGAAATGGTAGTTCTTCAGTTAAAGGATAAATATCTAATATTCCCCCACGCAAACTGAACTCCCCTGGAGCTTCTACCATCGACTTACGTTCATAGCCAATATGATGTAAAGTATGCAAGAGCGCATCTAAATCAATCTCTTGCCCTAGATTGATTTCAACTTGCTTTTGCTTCCACAATTCTTTTATTGGTAAAAATCTACGCAATCCTGCCACTGGCGCTACAATGATTCCATTCTCTCCCGCAGCCAAGCGATTTAACACTTCTATACGTTGCGCCTTCAATTCTGGACTTGCAACCCCAATTTCCGATGCTATCAGTTCATTCACTGGATATAGCCACACATCTTTTTCACCAAGTAACGCCACTAAATCTTCATGTACTTTTTGTGCTTGGTATAAGTTATGTGTCACGATTAATTGTGATTTTTTTGTTTTTTTATATAAAGCCGCCATTAATAACGAACGAGAAGACGTTGCCATCCCTGATATAAGTTGTTCTTTTAACCCATCTTCTAATCCATTAATAACCGATTGTATCTCTTCATTTTTATAAAATTGCTCTAATAAACCTATCATTTTTAAAACTCCTCTCAACATAAAGAGCAAGTCATTCTATTTTATGCAAATATTTTGGAAAAGGAAAACAGAAAAATGCTTTGGACATGCCAAAGCGACAACATTTTATTGCAGAAATTTTTCATACTCATAATACTCAGGATAAGATGCGAGCGTTTCTTGACACGATTCACAAATCGTTTTTATATATATATTTCCATTCTCATGAAAATGAATCATTTCTACTACTTCTTGCTCTGTTAGTTGAAATAAAACGTCGCTATATACTTTTTCTGCGTTAATGGAGCCTACATTACCTCCGCAGTGTCTGCAATAATAATACCCTTCCATACTAGCCTCCTAAAAATTCAATTACTACTAGTATGGGTAAAACAAAAGAGAAATATTCCCAATCTCATTTTTAACTATTGAAAGTATTCATGATTTGGAGAAAAGGCTTATTTAGCCACTCTTCACATGCATCCGCTGCTTTTTCAATAGAATGGTTAACATCCGGAATCTCTTCAGATGTAAAGCGTCCTAATACATAATCGACTACCTTCATTCCATTTTTCGGGCGATCGATTCCCATACGGATACGTTGAAATTCTTGTGTTCCTAGGTGCGAAATCGTTGACTTTACACCATTATGTCCACCAGCACTACCTTTCATGCGAAGACGCAATTTACCTACAGGAATGTCCAAATCGTCGTACATAACAACGAAGTCCTCAACATCAATTTTATAATAATCCATGAGTGGACGAATACTTTCCCCAGATAAGTTCATGTATGTTAGCGGCTTTAATAAGATTACCTTTTCTCCATTAACAAACCCTGCACCAAATACACCTTTAAATTTTTGTTCATTCAAAGAAATGTTCCAACGCTTCGCAAGTTCATCAATGGCCATAAATCCAATATTATGCCTTGTTAATTCATATTCTCTACCTGGGTTCCCAAGTCCTACTATCAATTTCATTCTTGTACCACTACTTTCTTTTTTCGATACGAAAAGACGTAACCAATTTTGGTTACGTCTCATTCTATCCAATTAATTGAATAATACACTCACAGATTCTTCTTCGTATACACGAATGATTGCTTCTCCGATTAATGGAGCAACTGACAGTTCATGTACTTTGTCGATTTTCTTCTCTTCTGGTAATACGATAGAGTTCGTTACAACTAACTCTTTAATATTTGAATTTTGAATACGCTCAATTGCTGGACCAGATAATACTGGGTGTGTACAGCAAGCATATACTTCAGAAGCACCGTTCTCAACAAGAGCGTTTGCTGCTAATGTAATTGTACCAGCTGTATCAATGATGTCATCAATTAAAATCGCTGTTTTACCTTCAATATTACCGATAATGTTCATTACCTCTGATACGTTCGGGCGAGGACGACGCTTATCAATAATAGCGATTGGCGCTTTTAGACGATCTGCCATTTTTCTTGCACGAGTTACACCACCATGGTCAGGAGACACGATTACGATATCTTTAAGACCTTTTGTTTCAAAGTAATCTGAAAGAATCGGTACACCCATTAAGTGGTCGATTGGGATATCAAAGAACCCTTGAATTTGTGGAGCATGTAAATCTAGAGTGATTACACGAGTTGCACCTGCTGTTTCAAGCAAGTTTGCTACAAGTTTCGATGTAATTGGTTCACGAGAACGCGCTTTACGGTCTTGACGCGCATAACCATAGTAAGGAATAACAATATTAATTGTTTTCGCAGATGCACGTTTTAATGCATCAATCATAATAAGTAATTCCATGATATGTTCGTTTACTGGGAAGCTTGTAGATTGAATAATGAATACATCGCAACCACGGATACTTTCTTCAATGTTAATTTGAACTTCTCCATCACTAAAACGATCAACAGAACATTTTCCTAGCCCTACTCCAATATGCTTTGCAATCTGCTCAGCAAGTTCCTCATTAGAGTTTAAAGAGAATACTTTCAAATTAGAATTTAGATATTGAGTCGACATCTAGATTAACCCTCCACATTATGATTTTTTCTTATTCAGCAATTGATCAACATAGTCTTCTTTGTTAACTTGACGTGCACGTGCTACCGATAATGCTTTTGATGGAACATTCTCTGTAATTGTAGAGCCTGCTGCCACATAAGCACCATCTTCAACTGTTACTGGAGCAACAAGGTTTGAATTACATCCAATAAATACCCCATTACCAATCACAGTTTTGAATTTATTCTTACCGTCATAGTTCACCGTAATTGAACCACAACCAAGATTCACGTCTTCTCCAACTTGTGCATCCCCGATATAACTCAAGTGTGAAGCTTTACTTCTATTACCAAAGACAGTTTTTTTGATTTCCACGAAGTTTCCAACGCGTACTTCGTCTCCAATAACTGAATCTGGGCGAATATGTGCAAATGGACCAACCGATACTTCTGTACCAAGCTTACTATCATGTACAGTAGATTGTCGAATTGTCGTACGATCTCCAATTTCACTATCGCGAATTACTGTATGCGGTCCAATTTCACAATCAGAGCCAATTACAGTGTTCCCCTCAATAATTGTTCCTGGATGAAGAACTGTATCACTACCGATAACTGCATCAGCAGAAATATAAGTGTTACTTGGATCAATAATTGTAACACCGTTTACCATGTTCTTTCGGTTGATACGGTTTTTCATAATAATTTCCGCTTGCGATAGAGCGACTCTGTCGTTAACACCTAACGTTTCGTCGAACTGCTCTGTTTGATAAGCTGATACGATATGACCTTCATTTTTTAAAATCTCAATAACATCTGGAAGGTAATATTCACCTTGCACGTTATCATTTGAAACTTTAGAAAGTGAAGCAAATAAAGCCTTATTATCAAAACAATACGTACCTGTATTGATTTCTTTAATAGCTAATTCTTTCTCATTTGCATCTTTATGCTCAACAATCTTTTCAACATGACCATTCTCATTACGAACAATACGGCCATATCCAGCAGGCTCTTCTATGTATGCTGTTAGCACCGTCGCCATTGCTCCTGCTTCTTTATGTTGCTGAAGTAATGCTTCCATTGTTTCAGCAGTTATTAGAGGAGTATCACCACAAATAACTAAAGTTGTTCCTTCTTCATTTGCAAGTACACTTGCAGCTTGATCTACAGCATGTGCTGTACCAAGTTGTTCTGCTTGTAATGCAAATTCACTTATGTTCCCTAGCTGTTCTTGTACCATTTCAGCACCATGTCCAACAACCGTTACAAGTTTCTGCAATCCTAATTGAGATACTTGATCGACTACGTGTTGTACCATAGGTTTTCCACATACAGGATGCAGCACTTTGTATAGCTTAGACTTCATACGTGTGCCTTTACCTGCAGCTAGAATCACTGCAAATCTGTTTGACATATAGACCCTCCATCGCAACCTATTTATCCATTAAAGATATTATCCTAAATCATCATATATTTCAAGAAACACATTTTAACTATTAAATTTTACCATAATTCTTATAAGATGTTTTACTCTTTAGTATCTTTTTTAAGAAATAAGCTATACTATTTAAAATGATTTTGAAAAAATTAGTAGTTTCTTCTTTTTATGTTAATAAATTATGCAGTTTCCAAATATAAAGCAAAAAAAAACAAACCCCTGTAAATGCTTACAGGAGTTTGCTACAAAATTATAAGGCTTTTTGTCAAAAGCCCTTTTCATTCGAATTTTACGAAGCACCCGCTTCTTCAAACTCAACCTCTTCTAACTCGCCTAAACGATGATACTCTGTTAAAACCGCATCTTGAATTTTAGAGCGTGTACCAGAATTAATTGGATGTGCAATGTCACGGAACTCTCCATCTGGAGTACGTTTACTTGGCATTGCTACAAATAATCCATTATTACCATCAATTACACGAATATCATGAACAACAAATTCATGGTCTAGAGTAATAGAGGCAATTGCTCTCATGCGGCCTTCTGTGTTTACGCGGCGTAATCTTACGTCAGTCACTTCCATCTTGTGTTCACCACCCTTTTCTAAATAAGCGATATATTTGTATAAATTCCACAAATTTTCTATTTTCCCTTTAATTTTTTAAAAATTTTTAAGATAAAAATTTTTAAAGTAGTTGAATATAGAGATTAGTGGAGGTTATCGCTTACAAAAGGTTACTTAACTAGGGCGATTACTTCAATTTCAACGGAAACATCTTTCGGTAATTTTGCTACTTGCACACAAGATCGAGCTGGTTTATGAGTAGAGAAATAAGAGCTATACACTTCATTCACAGCATTAAAATCATCCATGTCCTTTAAAAATACTGTTGTTTTTACGACTGTATCAAATGAAGCACCTGCTTCCTCTAATACCGCTTGTAAATTTTGAAATACTTGTTCTGTTTGTACTGTTACATCTCCTGTTACAAGCTCCCCATTTGCCGTCAATGGAATTTGTCCTGAGCTATAGAACATGTTATTTACAATAATCCCCTGTGAATAAGGTCCAATTGCTTGTGGTGCCTTGCTTGTTTGAACAACTTTCATACTTTTCACCCTTTTATTATTTATTTTACTCTTTAAAAATAGTGTACGAAAGGCAGTTTGTCCATCTATTTTATAATCTATAAATAAAATAAAAAAAGATAGAGCTATCTGCTCTATCTTTTATTCCGCCTCTACAAGCCCTTCATCAAATGGCGCAAGAGAATAATTCCCTTTTTCCACTTGAATCGTTTTTTCTTTCACATCAACTTCCGATAGACGAATTAATGATACAAAATTATTAATTAGTCGTTCTTCAATATCTGTGGATTCTACTAATACACCAATACCAACAACATTAGCCTTGAACTCTTCTAACATACTCATCATACCTTGAATTGTTCCGCCAGCTTTCATGAAGTCATCAATAATTAAAACATTCGACCCTTCTGGAAGACTGCGTTTTGCTAACGTCATTGTTTGAATTCGTTTAGAAGAACCCGACACATAGTTAATACTAACAGTCGGACCTTCTGTTACCTTATTATCTTTCCTTGCAATTACAACTGGTACATCTAAGTAATTTGCCACTGCATAAGCAAGTGGAATCCCCTTCGTTGCCACCGTCATAACTGCATCAATTGGTTGCCTAGCAAAAACAGAAGCAAACAAACGACCTGCGCCATTAATATGGCGAGGATTACTCAATAAATCTGTCATGTATAAGTAACCGCCAGGCAAAATACGATCTGGGTTTTCAAATAAGCCACAAAGCTCATCAATAATTAGATCTGCCTCTTCTTCACTTATATACGGTATATATTTCACTCCTCCTGCTGCTCCTGGTATCGTTTGCAATGTGCCGACCCCTTGTTGTTCAAACGTTTGCTTAATAATAACTAAATCTTCACTAATGGAAGACTTAGCCGATTGATACCTTTCAGCAAAAAAAGTGAGAGATACTAGCTGACGAGGGTTTTGTAGCAAGTAATAAGTCATATCGACTAATCTTGTACTTCTTCTAATTTTCATACTCTCACCTCAAATCACGAATATTCTAAACAAATCATAACGTATTATACGTCTTTATTCAAGCGTTTCTCGCTCTCCTAATAAACGTACCGCATAGACTTGTTCACAAAATCCTTTTAATCCGTTATAAATGCGATGCATTCGTGAATCGTGGTGTACAAGTCCAAATACAGTTGGACCACTTCCACTCATTAATACAGCATCCGCTCCAAATCGCTTCATCTGTGATTTAATACGGGCAACTTCAGGATGCATTCCAAATGTTACATCTTCTAAAACGTTACCAACAGTATCACAAATTCCTTTATAATCACCAGAATTTATGACATCAACCATTTTATCTACATTCGGATGTGTAACTCGATTTAACTTTAAATTTCCATACACATCAGCAGTAGATACACCTATATGTGGTTTCGCTAAAATAACCCAACAAGAAGGCGGAGTCTTTATATGCTCAATTTTCTCTCCTCTTCCAGTGGCAATTGCTGTGCCTCCGTATACACAGAACGATACATCTGATCCAATTTCTGCGCCAAGCTCTGCTAACTCATCAATTGTAAGCCCTAAATTCCATAATTTATTAAGACCACGTAATGTCGCTGCTGCATCACTACTTCCACCTGCTAATCCAGCTGCTACTGGAATCGTTTTTTCAATAGTAATAGATACACCTTTTTTTACATTAAACTTCTCTTTTAATAATTTCGCTGCCTGATAAGCTAAATTTCGTTGGTCGTCTGGGACATACCGATTATGGGATAAAATTTCAATACGGTCTTCTGCTAATTCCGTTAGTTCTAGACGATCTGCTAAATCAATGGTTGTCATAATCATTTTCACTTCATGATATCCGTCTTGTCTTTTTCCCAGTACATCTAACGACAGATTAATCTTTGCTGGTGCTTTCACTAGTAGCTTCAATCTATTCACCCACTCTATGTACTCAATCTTTTATCGTTTATTTTACCATAAATTTATAGTAAGACGATGACACTTCCCTAATTATAACGAAAAGCATTCAGAATGAAACTACTTATGTAAAATGATGGCACCTTTTAGAGTACAAAAAGCCGAGGAATGTCTCCTCGGCTACCGTAGCATAGAAAGTATCTTACAACTACTGGTTTCGTTTCATTAATTGCTGTTCTGCAATTTCTATAGCACGTTTCACCATGTTACCAGCATCTTTCGCACGAATTCCGCCCCATCCTTCTTTCTGAACAACATCATAAAAGCCAAGCTCTTTTGCTAGCTCTTCTTTAAATTGGTTTGACATGACACCTCTTCGTCTACTCAATGCAGAGTCCCTCCTTATTTTGCTACGGTATAGTTAGTATGCAAAATAATATAGCTTTTCATTTATGGGAATATATGTAATGATATACGGATTATAAAATGACCTCATTATGAGGGTCTCCATAAAATGTTAACTCTACTGTCTCTGTTAAAACATCTGCATAACTATAAGATACACGTTGCAACGCATCTTCTTGTTGATCTAATTGTACAACAAAAACGGAACGGTATGTTTCTGCTAGTACACCTGATTGCTCCACAGTTTTTCTTCTTCCACTATTTGCTTTTAACATAAGTCGCTGTCCAAGATGGTGATCTAATTCGCTTTTAATTTCATCTAAACGTTTTGACATATACTTCGCTACACCTCGCTGTAATTTAGATTGAACACTTAAAGCACGATATATCTATCCTAATTATTAACCGCGATTCACAGCTAATATCATCCTGCGTTTGAATAGATAGAAGAAATACTATATTGTAAAAGTATCATTACGTAGTCTGCACGTTCTTACCTCTTTTTATCCAAATTCATTTAAATCCTTCCATACAAAAAAGCAAGATACATATGTATCCTGCTTACTCTTCGTAATGTTGAAAAGGTAATCCCGTTCGTAAAATCCCTCTCGTTTCAATTCCACCTAGTCCCTTTTCACCAGTAATTGTATTACGTACGACATCCCATACATTGACTCTCTCCATAAATGAAGTAAAACTAATTTTACCAACTACATATACAGGATCTAGTGCATGAATATTAATTCTAGATGGTGAACTAGCGAAATTGGCCCCTGCACGAATTAGTGCCTCAAAATGTGATTGACATGCCCCAGCAAAAATAACAAGTTGATCCAATGATGGATATTTTTTTCGCACTTCACGAACAGCCTGTACAAAATGTCTTGAATGCCTATATGCCGCTAAATCTCCCTTCACTCCTTTTGATTTTGTATATGCATCATGCCCTGTAATAACGAGAATGTCTGGGCGAAAGTGATCTATTAAGTCTACTACTTTTTCATGCATCTCCGTTTCTTTACAATGAATACCTTGAACAGGAACGCCAATTTTATTATATAAATCTAAGCACTTGCGCAAATATAAAGGGTCTCCATCTATATGCAATACACGTCCCGGCATTTGAAAATAATTCACCTCACTTGTGTATCCACCAGTTGAAGTATGTTCATGCCTTTGTTTCATCAGTACATAATCTTGTTGAAACAAACGATACGTGCGCTCCATTGTTTCTTTCTCACGCTTCACCCTTTTTTTATGTTCTCTTTGATCTATACTAATTAAATCTTCAAGTGGCGCATCCGCCACCAGTCTAATTTCCTCTCCAAACAATATAGCTATCTCGCCTTTTATTTCTATAATACGAAAAAGAATATCCCTCTTATGAGAATATCGTTCCACTAATTCTCCAACATGTAAAACCATTCTCCTACCTCCAAACTCATTAGGCCATCTTACCTGTTTTTAAAGTATGAATTTAAAGAGAGAAAGGTGACAAAAGGGACAGTTCAACTTGAACTGTCCCTTTCATATTCTTATGATAATTTATGAAGAACTAATGCATTACTTAATGTTGCAAACTCTTCAATAGATAGCGTTTCGCCTCTTCGCTTTGGATCAATTCCTACTTCTGTTAAAATTCGATCCAATAATTCCTTATCTTTCGGGAAACCATTTAAATTATTTGATAAATTATTCATCAAAGTTTTACGGCGCTGTGCGAAACTTGCTCGTACTACTTCAAAGAAGAATGTTTCATCTGTCACCTCTACAACCGGTTTCGGACGCTTTAGAAGGCGAATAATTGCAGAATCAACATTTGGCTGTGGTACAAACACTGTACGCGGTACAGTCATAACTGTTTCAACTTCTGTATAATACTGAATAGCAATCGATAAAGAACCATACTCTTTCGTTCCAGGTTTAGCAGCTAAACGATCTCCAACTTCTTTTTGCATCATAACAACAAATCCACGAACTGGTAACTTTTCTTCAAGCAATTTAAATAAAATTGGCGTTGTAATATAGTATGGTAAGTTAGCTACTACCATTACATCTTGCCCTTCTTCAAATTGCTCATTAAATACTTCATGTACATCTGCTTTTAGTACGTCTTTATTAATAACTGTAACGTTACCATATGGCGCTAACGTCTCATCTAAAATTGGTAATAGTCTTTGATCAATTTCAAAAGCCACTACTTTTTTAGCACGCTTTGCTAATTGCTCTGTTAATGCACCAATACCTGGTCCAATTTCAATTGCACCACTTTCTGAACCAATTTCTGCATGATCGACAATACGATTTAATACATTTGTATCAATTAAAAAGTTTTGTCCTAAACTTTTTTTGAATGAAAATCCATACTTTTCAACAATGTCTTTTGTACGATTTGGCGTTGCGATATCCTTCATTTTTTTTCCTCCTGTATTACTTGCTTATAAGCTTCTGCAAATGATTCCTTTGAAACTTGAAACATCTGTAATCGTTTATGTAACTGTTTTGCATTTGTATAACCAATCTTTAATAGCTTACCCATTCTTTCTCTGCGGCTCTTTGCCATTTCTCCGCCCACTAAGCCTGCATCGACTAAATCACTCCAACTAATTTCACTTGTGTAAGCTTCCATTTCTTCATGTATATTCTCTAGAGCGCGGCGAATCGACTCATTAGAAGCGTGTTCGATCCCAACACCCTTTTTCCTTTTAGCAAGCGCTTCTTCCTTCGGTAAAAAGGCATGCTTACAGCCAGGAACCTTGTCAGAAATAATTTTTCGAATACGCTCTCCAGGATAATCCGGATCTGTGAAAATAATAACGCCCCTTTTTTGCTGCGCTAATTTAACTTGCTCAATAACATGATCACCGATTGCTGAACCGTTCGTTTCAATTGTATCCGCATCAACAGCACGCTTAATCGCAACTGTATCATCTTTACCTTCTACAACGATAATCTCTTTTATTTTCATGCTTGCCTCCACACTCATTTCGTCTCTACTTAGTAAAACAAAAAAATGACGACTTTTCCATTATTATTTTCCCCATTCTTATATTTTAAAAAATAGAATAGAAAAATCTTTGTTCTCTGTCCTTATTGTAACACTTCATCATTCACATTTATTTTCTTCATCACTTCTACTAGTTTTTCTCAAAATAAAAAAGAACAGGTTTCCCCATTCTTTTTTATTCAACACCAAATAAAACTTTTGCATTTTTAGTTGTCATTTCTGCTACTTCCTCATAAGAAATTCCTTTTAAATTCGCAATTTCTTCTGCCACGAGTTTTACATAACTCGGTTCATTTCGTTTCCCTCGAAATGGATGCGGTGTTAAATACGGACAATCCGTCTCTATTAACAATTTCTCTAATGGAATCTCCGTAGCAACCTCTTTCGGCTTCTTAGCGTTTTTAAATGTAACTGGTCCACCTAACGAAATTAAAAAGTTCATATCAACACATCGCTCTGCTACCTCTACACTGCCGCTAAAGCAATGCATAATGCCTCCTACTTCAGCTGCATTCTCTTCTTCTAGAATATCAACAATATCTTGAGTCGCATCGCGGTTATGTATAATAATCGGCAATTTTACTTTTTTCGCTAATGCAATTTGTTTACGGAATACTTCTTTCTGTATTTCTTTTGGAGACTTATCCCAGTGATAATCTAAGCCCATTTCTCCAAGTGCAACGACTTTAGGATGAGAAGCAAGTTCTTCTAACCAAGCTAAATGTTCTTCTGTCATGTCGATCGCATCAACTGGGTGCCACCCAACCGCAGCGTAAATAAAATCATAGGCTTCAGCTAATTCCATCGCCTTTTTTATCGTTACTTCATCAAAACCAACAACAACTGTATAAGTAACTCCCGCTTCTTTCATTCGGGCAATAACCTCTTGCAAATCTCCTTCGAATTGCTCTGCATTCAAATGTGAATGTGTATCAAACAACATAATACATAACTCCTTTTATATTGAAATCAAGTTTATTCTACAAAAATAAGTTCTTTAATAACTTAACGATAACAATACTACAATCTTAATGCAAAAATAGAGAGTGTAAAAAGAAAAAAGACGCTTCACACATGTTACACGTGAAACATCTCTTTTCTTGTCTTAATTACTTGATTTTTGTACCATTTGGTAGATTTTGGTCAATTGATGCTAATGACAATACGCCATTCTCTTCACCCGCTAAAATCATACCTTGCGATAATTCACCGCGTAATTTTACAGGTTTTAAGTTTGTTACACAAATAACCTTTTTACCTTTTAAGTCTTCCGGCGAATAGAATTTTGCAATTCCAGAAACAACTTGACGCTTTTCTGTACCTAAGTCTAGTTGAATTTTTAACAGCTTGTCTGCTTTTTTCACAGGTTCAGCAGATAGTACTTCAGCTACGCGTAATTCTACTTTAAAGAAATCATCAATTGTAATTTCTTCTGCCTTCGGTTCTTCTTCTTTTTGCTCTTCTACTTTAGGAGCAGAGCTTTTCATTTGTTCTTTAATGTACTCTACTTCCACTTCCATTTCTAAACGAGGGAAAATTGGGTTTCCTTTTTCTACTTTTGTTCCAGCTGGAATGCAGCCAATTGTAGATAGACTTTCCCAAGATTTATGAGCTTCATCAGTAAGGCCAAGCTGAGCAAACATCTTGCTTGGTGCTACTGTTAAGAATGGCATAAGCATAATACCTGTTTGACGAAGTACTTCTGCTAAATGAGCCATTACAGAGGCTAACTTTTCACGATCATTCTCATCTTTTGCTAATACCCATGGTTGTGTTTCATCAATATATTTATTCGTACGACTAACTAGTTGCCAAATAGATCCTAACGCTACAGAGAACTCCATATTCTCCATTGCTTCTTCTACTTTTTTCAAAGTATCTTGTGCAAACGCTACTAACGTTTCATCAAATTCCGTCACATTTGCTTTAAATGCAGGGATTTCTCCGTTAAAGTACTTATCAATCATAGCTACTGTACGATTTAATAAATTACCTAAGTCATTTGCTAAGTCGAAATTAATACGCTCCACAAATCCTTCTGGTGTAAATACGCCATCAGATCCAAATGGAACTTCACGAAGTAGGTAATAACGTAATGCATCTAATCCGTAACGATCGATTAATGTAACTGGATCTACTACGTTTCCTTTTGACTTACTCATCTTTCCATCCTTCATTAAAATCCAGCCATGAGCAAAGACTTTCTTCGGAAGAGGTAAATCTAATGCCATTAAAATTATCGGCCAATAAATTGTATGGAAACGAACAATTTCTTTCCCAACTAAATGCACATCTGCAGGCCAGAATTTTTTATATTTCTCTTCATTTGCTGTTCCATAACCTAACGCCGTAATATAGTTAGATAATGCGTCAACCCATACGTAAATAACGTGTTTTGGGTTACCAGGAACACGAACTCCCCAGTCAAATGAAGTACGAGAAACTGCTAAATCTTCTAATCCCGGTTTAATAAAATTATTAATCATTTCATTTTTACGAGACTCCGGCTGAATGAAATGTGGATTATCTTCATAGAACTTTAATAGTCTGTCGACATATTTACCCATTCTAAAGAAATAAGATTCTTCACGAACAAGTTCTACATCATGACCACTATCTGGGCTTTTTCCTCCAACTACTTTGTCGCCTTCCATAATTGGATCTACTAATTGATGCTCTGTATAGAACGTCTCATCTTGTACAGAATACCAACCTTCATATTCATCAAGATAAATGTCACCTTGATCTACTAATTGTTTAAAGATTTTTTCGACAACATCTTTATGACGATCTTCAGTTGTACGAATAAAATCATCATAAGAAATATCCATCTTCTCCCAAAGCTCTTTAATTCCTGCAACAATGTTATCAACATATGCCTGTGGCGTAATATTTAACTCTTCTGCTTTCTTTTGGATCTTCTGTCCATGTTCATCAGTTCCTGTTAAATAATGCACATTATAACCTTGCATACGCTTATATCGTGCCATCGCATCTCCTGCTACTGTCGTATAAGCATGTCCAATGTGTAATTTTCCACTTGGATAATAAATTGGGGTAGTAATATAAAAGGACTTGTTTTCCTCTGTCATTGTTTTGGACCTCCCGAATAACCTCATATGTATTTATAAACAGTATATCAAAAACTCATATATAAAGTGAAACTTTAATCAGTAGGGTTTTTGTTCCTCCCCACTAATTATTAGCCCACGTTAATTGGGCTTTTACGAGCAGCCCAAATCTAACTTATCTTCTTTACGCCAACCTAATTTTCAATTTAGTTCTTAATGCTCAATATCTTTATCATCTATTGCTCATATTTCAAAAAAATATACAATATCCACTTTTAATTTATTATTTTTTCAGAAAATAATGTAAATAATTGTGGAATTTCCTCTCAATCTATTATATATAAGAAATAAGAAATCTATAAATCTTTTTAAAAAATATAGAATTTAAGAATTGACGGAAATGTAAATGATTGGTATCATATGTCCATAGGGTATTTTGTCGAAAAATGACGAATCTAAAAATAGACTCGAAACTTATAAACTATTTATTTAGGAGGAAAAAAATTATGAAATCTACTGGTATTGTTCGTAAAGTTGATGAATTAGGTCGTGTAGTAATTCCAATCGAATTACGCCGTACTTTAGGTATTGCAGAAAAGGACGCTCTTGAAATCTATGTTGATGACGAAAAAATCATCTTAAAGAAATATAAACCAAACATGACTTGCCAAGTAACTGGTGAAGTATCTGACGGTAACCTTTCTTTAGCTGAAGGTAAAATCATCTTAAGCAAAGAAGGCGCTGAGCAAATCTTAAACGAACTTCAAGATTATATCGAAACAGCAAAATAAGCTTCTCAATTATGAGAAGCTTATTTTTTATCGACATGATAGATTTGATATACATCTCTTTTCGACAAATCTCGATCTTTAGCGACTGTTTTAATCGCTTCTTTTGAATTCATACTTTTTTCATTTATATAATATTCAATATGATCATATACCGAAAGAGATTCCCACCATTGTTCTTCTGGAGCAGGTTCTTCTGTTGAACCAGCTACTAAAATACAAAACTCACCACGTACTTCATTTTGCTTCGTCCACTCAATTGCTTCTTCGATTGTTCCTCGAATAAATTCCTCAAATTTTTTCGTTAACTCTCGACATAATACAATCTCTCTATTTCCCAACACTTCCTGCATCGAAATTAAAGTATCATCTAAACGATGAGGTGCTTCATAAAACATCATTGTAGTTTGTACATAACGAAGCTTTTCTAACTCCATCTTCCGTTCCTTTTTGTTTCTCTGCAAGAAACCATAGAAATAAAACTGCTTTGTTTCAAGACCGGATGCAATTAATGCTGTAAGGGCTGCATTTGCTCCAGGAAGCGGAATTACATGATATTGCTCAGCTACTGCCTCAACGACAATATCGTAACCTGGATCAGAAATACACGGCATACCAGCGTCACTAACAAGTGCTACATTCTTTCCATCCTCTAATTTCTCTAATAGTTTCTTCCCACTTACTTCTTTATTGTGCTCATGATAACTCGTGACAGGTGTTTCAATTTCAAAATAATTACAAAGTTTTTTCGTTTGTCTCGTATCTTCAGCAGCAATTAAATCAACTTCTTTTAAAATTCGGATTGCACGAAATGTCATATCTTCTAGATTTCCAATAGGAGTTGGTACTAAATATAAAACTCCCTTTTCATTTTGTTGAAAGCTTTTTTGTTGCCACATAGCGTTCTCCTTTTTGCATATATGCCTCTTTTTGTTTTCTCGTTAATTGCTTAAAGTAATACTCCGCTTGCATAGCTGTACGCTTATCATCGTGGGTCTCTACATATTTTAAAACGACAGGAAGCCTGACGCGTGTATACTTAGCCCCTTTGCCGCTATTATGAGTCTGAATTCTCTTTTCTATATGGTTTGTATATCCAGCATAATAACTTCCATCAGAGCACTCTACCACATAAAAAAAGTGCTTATTCTTCTCCATATAAAATTGAACGTAGCTCCTTTGTATATTCGTTATTGTTCTCATATACAACGAGAGGCGGTAAAATTTTCAAATCTGCATTTCCATCCTTAATTCCTTCAATTAACAATGTATTTGCTTCTTTTCCAACCTTAGGATAAACAAATTGCACACGCTTTGGTTCAATTTTATATTTACGCATTAATGTGACAATGTCTAGTAATCGCCCTGGACGATGTACAAACGCTACTTTCCCACCTTGTTTTACTAACTGACTACTTGCAGATACAACATCTTCTAATGTACACATAATTTCATGACGAGCTATCGCTAAATGTTCATTCATATTTTTCTCTGAAGTTTGAGGTGTTTGAAAATATGGTGGATTACATGTAACAACATCATATTGATGACGTCCAAGTTTCTCTGGCATATCTTTCAAATCTCCATGTATGAGGTGAATTCTTTCTTCCAACCCATTGTATTGAACACTTCTTACTCCCATATCATATAAGCGTTCTTGAATTTCCACACCAGTAATATTTCCTTTTGTTCTTGTACTTAATAGAAGGGGAACAACCGCATTACCTGTACACAAATCAAGTAAATTCCCCTTTTGAATTGGTACCCATGCAAAATCTGCAAGTAAAACGGCATCTAAAGAAAAATTAAATACTGATGGGCTTTGTATAATCTTCATGTCTTGTGCTAATAAGTAATCTAAACGTTCATCTTCATATAAATTCATATACTGCTCCTTTTCTTACCCTTAACCTACCCTATTTCATGTATAAAAAATTACCTTTCCAATTATAATTGGAAAGGTAATTTCACTTTTTATTTAAGAATGAAAGACAGAACAAACAATCTCCCTCTTTACGTACACTTCCATAATGTAGATTGCAAATATGAAAACCTTCTTGATACAGTCTCGCTAAATTGTCATAGCCTTCACCAATATCTGTTTTCGGCTTCACTTCTTTACGTTTTTGAGTTTTTTGTTTTTCTTTATTCTGCACTTCTTCAAAACGGTGTCGCAAATTGTTATTTTCCATTTTTATATGCTGGTTTTCTTCCAACAACTCTGCAAGATGCTGTTTTAACTCTCCCAACTGTTTATATAAATGTCCAATTTGCTCTTCCATACTAGAAACCGATTCAAAAATATCTTTTTTCTCCACAAGCACCCACCTCATTAATCTGTGGTTTGACTCGAAACGACCCCTTTATTCACTAACTCATCTAACGTATATTCTACTATCCGTTCCTTGTCTACTAGTTCCACTTGAATTAATCTTTCTAAAATATTTAATCCGATAACACGGCCAGTACCATGCGGGGTTTGTATACGTTGATCTAAATCAGGAAGTTGTTCCTTTGCTGCCTCATATTCATCATTCTCATATTTTAAGCAACACATTAAGCGACCACATAAACCAGAGATTTTTGCAGGATTTAATGATAAATTTTGATCCTTTGCCATTTTAATGGATACAGGTTCAAAATCCCCTAAAAAAGTAGAACAACAAAGCATACGACCACATGGACCAATACCACCTAGCATCTTCGCTTCATCACGAACACCAATTTGTCTTAGTTCAATTCTTGTTCTAAAAATTGCGGCTAAGTCCTTCACTAGTTCGCGGAAATCGATCCGACCATCCGCAGTAAAATAGAAAATAATCTTATTACGATCGAATGTATACTCTACATCTACAAGTTTCATATCAAGATTATGCTCTACTACCTTTTGTTGACAGACTTGATATGCTTCTTTGGCAGCATGTTTGTTCTCTTCAACAATGGTACGATCATTTTCATTTGCAATACGAATAACCTTTTTTAGCGGTAATACAACGTCGTTTTCATCAACTTGTTTTTTGGTAATAACTACTTTTCCGTATTCAATACCTCTTACCGTTTCTACAATGACAAACTCATTTTCAGAGATATCGAACTGGTTTGGATCAAAGTAATATACCTTTCCGGCCTTCTTAAAGCGAACACCTACTACATCATACAAAACGGTCATCCCTCCTGCAACCGCAACACTAACTGTTCGAACACAAGCTGCGCATTTACATTAGCGTTGATTCTATTTTTTGCCTCTAATATATTAAAGAGAGCTGATACAATGCGCTTCTGAGCATAGGAAAACGATTCAAACATCTCTTTCTGCTCATGAAAAACAAGACGATCTTCTTCTCCAAGTTGAACATATAATAAATCCTTATAAATAAGGAGTAACATATCTAAACCTTGCTGTAATTGTTCTTTCTCTCCAAAGTGTTTTCCCCATTTTTCTTGTACAAAAAAAATAGAGGTTTTATCTTTTTCGAGCGCTTCACATAATTTTATCACTAAAGCTCGTGCTTGTGCAAACCATTCATCACTACATAAAGCTAAAGCTTCATCAAAACTATTTGTAAGTTGAGCAGCAAGTGTCGATAAAGATGCTGTAATCCCTTCATCCTGTAATCTTCTAATTAAAGATTCCGTAGGTAACGGTCTAAACGTAACAACTTGGCAGCGAGATAAAATCGTATTTAAAATTTGATGACTTTGTTCAGTAAGTAAAATAGCAGTTGTATCACTACTTGGTTCTTCTAAAAATTTCAAAAGTGTATTTGCCGCATTTGCTGTCATACGATCTGCGTGCTCAATAATATATATTTTTTTATTTGCCTCTAATCCTGTTTTGGAAAACTCTTCTTGTAAATCATGAATTTGCTGCTTCTTAATAGATAATCCGTCTGGTTTTACAATATGTAAGTTAGGGTGGTTACCTGAATCAATTCGCTTACAGTTTGTACATACATGGCAGGGCTCTACTCCATTCCGCTCAGAACAGAGGAAACTCTTTGCCATTTGAATTGCTGTCGCAAACTTTCCTGTCCCTTTCCCTCCCTCTAACAAGTAAGCGTGGGATATACGCTCTTTTGCAATGCTATTCATCAACATTTTTACACCGATGGGTTGTATAGCAGAAAGCTGCTCCCACGTCTTCGTCATAATGCATACCTCACTTATTTCATTCTTTCCTTCTATTATAACAATTTATCTTCTATAATCTGAACAACTTCTTCTATAAGTTTTTCCATCGGTTGATCAGCATTTACCAATACAATACGATCCGAGAAACGTTCTACGACTTGTAAATACCCTTCGCGCACACGTTTATGGAAAGAGATATCTTCCATATCTAGTCGATTTACTTCACGTCCTGCATCTTTTTCAATCCGAGCCAAACCAACCTCAGGCTCAATGTCTAGATAAATTGTTAAACTAGGCATACAGTCCTCTGTTGCGAAACGATTTATTTCAAATATCTTATCCATACCCAATCCTCTTGCATAGCCTTGGTATGCTAAAGAGCTATCTATAAAACGATCACATAACACGAGGTAGTCCTCATTAAGTGCTGGCATAACTTTTTCTACTAAATGTTGTCTGCGCGCAGCAGCATAAAGAAGCGCTTCTGTACGTGCTTCCATCATCGTATATTCTTGTTTATGTAAAATCGTCCTAATGTCCTCAGAAATTGCAATACCGCCTGGTTCCCTTGTCGCCATTACCTTCTGTGCTTTTTGTTCAAAATATGGCAATAAGCTTTTAATTAACGTTGTTTTACCTGAACCTTCTGGGCCCTCAATTGTTACAAATAATCCCTTCATCCTAAAACCTACTTTCTATATCATACACTTTCATATATTTCGTATTACCTTGAAAACGAGCTCCTGCTCTTTCTAAATACATAATTTGCTCTTTATGCTCTGAAGTAATTCTCTCTCCATACATAATTAATGGAATTCCAGGTGGATACGGAATCACCATTTCCGCCGCTATCATTCCAACAGCCTCTTCTATAGATACTATCTTTGTTTCATATCCGTCTAGTTGTTTATACGTATACGGTAAAAGAGAGAATTCACCATTATAAGTATAACGAATAGATTCCCTCTTGTCTTTCACCTCATAATGTTGCAATGCTACTCGGATCATCTCTATAACCTTCATATATCCCTCATTTACTTGTAAGGGTAAAATAAATAGGACATTGTACGGATCAGCCATCTCTGTATATATACCGACCTTTTCAAATACAGACTGTAATTCGTACCCTGATAACTGACAACGAGTTTGTACGGTGACCTTTAACTCATCTTGCAACGGATATTCTAAAATGGCGATTTGGGGAATAGAACGTAATTGTTCCTTAAATCTTCGTAAAAACTCAACAATTTCACTGTGACCTTCTTCTTTTATACGCGCCATTGTAAAGCGTGCTATATCCAAGGAAGCCATAATTGGATACGATGGACTACTAGATTGTAGCATACTTAAATAAGTAGTAACCTTATCTTCGTCTACTAAATGACTATTTATATGTAAATAGGAACCCATTGTCATTGCGGGTAATGTTTTATGTGCAGAATGAACTACAATATCTGCACCATATGTTAATGCTGACTTCGGAAATGGTTCTCCCAAACATAGATGTGCCCCATGTGCCTCATCTACCAAAACAGGGATTTTATGTGCATGTGCAAAAGCGATGCTTGCCTCTAAATCCATCCCCATACCATAATAATTAGGATGCGTTAAAATAAGTGCTTTCGCATTTGGATACTTTCCAATTGCGTTCTTAATAATTTCATTACGAACTCCCACTGGTACGTTATAAGCTTCATCAATCCATGGATCTAAAAAAATGGGATTTGCTCCCGCAAGTTTTAAACCATTAATAATTGATTTATGACAATTTCTTTGTACAAGAACAATATCATGTTCCCCGCAACAAGACAAAATCATTGCTAAGTTCCCGACTGTTGAACCATTAATTAAAAAATAACTTCTCTTTGTATTATAAACTTCAGCCAATAATTGTTGTGCCTCATCTATACATTCAAACGGACTATGCAAATCATCTAGTCCTGCTAATTCAGTTACATCAATAGATAGAATACCTTTAAACTCTCTTATTGCCTCCTGAGGGAAGTTTAAACCATTCTTATGACCAGGAACATGAAAGGATAACGGCCCTCTTTCTTTAAACTCTATTAACGCCTCATATAAAGGCATACGATTTTGATTCATCTACATCTCTTCCTTATTATTCATTCTCTATCTATTATACAGAACAAAAAAAATAATAGGCATATGCCTATTTAAAAATATGATACTTCTAATTTTCGAAGCTGCTTTAAATAATATATATATTTCGGATCATCTGTCTCTGTATTCACCATATCCTTTTCACATTCATGGCATATTAAATTATTATAAACATATATACCTTCTTTTCTTTTTGTCTCACAAACAATACAAACTTCACTTTGTAATTTCATAATCTTCCCTCCCTATTTAAGTGAACCTATTTTATACTTCTAATCCTTAACAATTTACAGAAAAATATACACCCATCTTTTATATAATATGATTAACTCTTGGGCAACGTGTTTGTATTTCCATTACTTCTTTCCCATTCTTTTTAACAATATAAAAAAAACACAAGTCAAATGACTTGTGTTTTTAGTTGCTTGGCGACGTCCTACTCTCACAGGGACAAGGTCCCAACTACCATCGGCGCTAGAGAGCTTAACTTCCGTGTTCGGTATGGGAACGGGTGTGACCTCTCTGCCATCATCACCAAACTATGAAGGCATATTCCTTCAAAACTAGATAACATTTGCTACATATTATATGGTTAAGTCCTCGATCTATTAGTATTCGTCAGCTCCACATGTCACCATGCTTCCACCTCGAACCTATCAACCTGATCATCTTTCAGGGATCTTACTAGCTTACGCTATGGGAAATCTCATCTTGAGGGGGGCTTCATGCTTAGATGCTTTCAGCACTTATCCCTTCCGCACATAGCTACCCAGCTATGCCCTTGGCAGAACAACTGGTACACCAGCGGTGCGTCCATCCCGGTCCTCTCGTACTAAGGACAGCTCCTCTCAAATTTCCTACGCCCACGACGGATAGGGACCGAACTGTCTCACGACGTTCTGAACCCAGCTCGCGTACCGCTTTAATGGGCGAACAGCCCAACCCTTGGGACCGACTACAGCCCCAGGATGCGATGAGCCGACATCGAGGTGCCAAACCTCCCCGTCGATGTGGACTCTTGGGGGAGATAAGCCTGTTATCCCCGGGGTAGCTTTTATCCGTTGAGCGATGGCCCTTCCATGCGGAACCACCGGATCACTAAGCCCGACTTTCGTCCCTGCTCGACTTGTAGGTCTCGCAGTCAAGCTCCCTTATGCCTTTGCACTCTACGAATGATTTCCAACCATTCTGAGGGAACCTTTGGGCGCCTCCGTTACACTTTAGGAGGCGACCGCCCCAGTCAAACTGCCCACCTGACACTGTCTCCCGGGTCGATAAGACCCGTAGGTTAGAATTTCAATACAGTCAGGGCGGTATCCCACCAGCGCCTCCACCGAAGCTAGCGCTCCGGTTTCAATGGCTCCCGCCTATCCTGTACAAACTGTACCAAAATTCAATATCAGGCTACAGTAAAGCTCCACGGGGTCTTTCCGTCCTGTCGCGGGTAACCTGCATCTTCACAGGTACTATAATTTCACCGAGTCTCTGGTTGAGACAGTGCCCAAATCGTTACACCTTTCGTGCGGGTCGGAACTTACCCGACAAGGAATTTCGCTACCTTAGGACCGTTATAGTTACGGCCGCCGTTTACTGGGGCTTCAGTTCAGAGCTTCGCTTACGCTAACCCCTCTCCTTAACCTTCCAGCACCGGGCAGGTGTCACCCCCTATACTTCGCCTTACGGCTTCGCAGAGAGCTGTGTTTTTGCTAAACAGTCGCTTGGGCCTATTCACTGCGGCTTTCCGTTAAGAAAGCACCCCTTCTCCCGAAGTTACGGGGTCATTTTGCCGAGTTCCTTAACCAGAGTTCTCTCGCACACCTTAGGATTCTCTCCTCGCCTACCTGTGTCGGTTTGCGGTACAGGCACCTTTTATCTCGCTAGAAGCTTTTCTTGGCAGCGGGGAATCAAAGACTTCGCTCCATAAGGAGCTTCCCCATCACAGCTCAGCCTTTACGATAAGCGGATTTGCCTACTTATCAGCCTAACTGCTTGGACGTGCACAACCAATCGCACGCTTCTTCTATCCTTCTGCGTCCCTCCATTGCTCAAACGATAAAGA
>NZ_JBYTEF010000001.1:5162500-5177500 GCF_058792335.1 Bacillus sp. CPT56D-587-MTF
TCTGGATCTACAACTTCCTCTTTAATCTTCACTTCAAGAATTTGCTTGTGACCATTTGCAATAACTGTAATCATTCCGCCGCCAGCTGTACCTTCAACTGTTTTTTCACCAAGCTCCTCTTGTGCTTTCGCCATGTCCTTTTGCATCTTTTGCATTTGTTTCATCATGTTATTCATATTTCCCATTCCGCCACGCATCATAATTAATTCCTCCTAATTATTATTACTCTTTTATTTCAATGAGTTCTTGCCCTACTAACTTCACTGCCTCTTCTATAAGAGGGTCTTCCTTTTTCTCTGGGCTTTCTTCAGACTCTCCACCTTCACGTTGTAAAAAGTCTTCACGGATTTTACCCCATTCACTTTTTGGAATGGCAATCATATTTAACCTTTTACTTAGCAATTCAAATAAAGCTTGTTCTACTGTATCCATAGCTTCTCGATTTTCGCTCGCCATCTTACAGTGAATCTCATATTGAAATGCTAAAACGTAAGTGTCATCTGAAGCTGCCACTGGTTCACTATTTTCTAGTAAAACGGCAAACGCTACTTTGTTATATGATTTGAGTCTTCCTAACAACTCACCCCATACAGCTTTTAATTGTTCTAAATCTTGACGCTTCGCTTGTTTTAATACTTCATTTACACGTCCGACAGGAATTTTCATACTTCCTGTTCGTACCGGTTTTGGTGTTGCACGTGTCTCTCTTACTTCCTGTTGTACACCTGCTGGCACACCGTTCTTTTTGACTTGCTCTAACTCTTTCTCCAGTTGCTGCATCCTGTTCATAATTGCTTGCAAACGATCTGTACCATTTGCTTGCATCATAAACTGTTGACACAATTGCACCATAACAACTTCTAAGAAAATACGCGGATGATTTGTCCACTTCATTTCCTGTTGTCCCTTACTAAGGGTATGAATAATCTCATAGATCACTTCCGGTTGCATTTCTTCACTCAACTTACGGAATTGATCATCTACAATTACTCGTTCCAACATATGTTCTAGTTGTGGTGAAGTTTGATATAAAAGCATATCACGATAATAGTAAATGAAATCCTCCATAAAACGAACTGGATCCTTCCCTTTACTCATCATTTCATCTATGATTTGCAATGCTCTTGATACATCATTTTCACGTATGCACTCTACTAAATTGCCTAAGTATTGCTGAGAAACAGATCCTGTTACGGCCAATACATCTTCTGTCGTAACAATCTCATCACTATAAGATATAGCCTGATCAATAAGACTAAGCGCATCACGCATACCACCTTCGGCAGCACGCGCAACAATTTGTAATGCTTCACCTTCCACTTGCGTACCTTCATTTGTCACGACCGTTGATAATCTTTCAACAATATCATTCACTGATATTTTTCGGAATTCAAAGCGCTGACAACGTGAAATGATTGTAGGTGGGATCTTATGAGGTTCTGTTGTCGCCAAAATAAAGATAACATGTCCTGGCGGCTCTTCTAAGGTTTTTAAAAGCGCATTGAATGCACCCATAGAAAGCATGTGAACTTCATCAATAATGTATACTTTATATTCTACAGCACTTGGAGCGTATTTTACTTTATCTCTAATATCTCGAATTTCATCTACACCGTTATTTGAAGCCGCATCAATTTCTAATACATCTGAAATGGATCCTTGTGTGATTCCTAAACAAGAAGGACATTCATTACAAGGTTCAGCTACCGGAGCATGTTCACAGTTAATTGCTTTTGCAAATACTTTTGCAATTGTCGTTTTTCCTGTTCCCCTCGGGCCAGAAAATAAATAAGCATGTGAAACTTTCTCTTGAAGAAGGGCATTTTGCAACGTTTTTGTCACGTGCTTTTGACCGACTACATCTTCGAACTTTTGCGGTCTCCATGTTCGGTATAACGCTTGGTATGACACGAAAATACGGCCTCCCTCAAAGGTTATTATCTCATTTATTATAACCCATTCTGTTTATAGATTCCAAAAGTTATTTTCTATACAAAAAACTCACCTTTGTATTAAGGTGAGTTTTGTATACATATATAACTGCCGTGCACCCTCCGTCGATTACGTACCATAAGCGTTACTCAAGCAGTTAGCTCGGTTCAGGCACTCCTGCGGCACACGAGAAGACCCGCTTATTGCTGCTTCCTTCCGGACCTGACAAGGTTCACGGGGTCCCGTTGCGCAGGACCCAAACGTCAACACCACTTACTTAAGGCAGACCTTACAGCAACATAACCTCGAGAGGGGATTCGGCCTCGCTAGAGCGGATTGCGAGTATAGGGCACCGCTACCTCCCCGCTTAGCACGGCAAAGTTAAAACCAATATTCGGTTGCCTTCATTAAAGGCATTATCAGTATAACTTGTTTCTTTAGAAAATGCAAATACGTTAGTTCCCAGTATTCTTCTCTAATTTTTTTATTGCTTTTCTTTTTTTACGAAGCTCTCTAAAAAAGTTTGTTAACAACGTACCGCATTCTTCCTCTAGTACACCAGATACTACTTCACATTGATGATTGAAGCGTTCATCCGTTAAAAGATTCATCAATGTCCCTGCACATCCGCCCTTCGGATCACTTGCACCATATACAACTCGCTTCACTCGTGATAAAACAATTCCACCCGCACACATTGGACAAGGTTCTAATGTTACATACAATGTTGCATCTTCTAAACGCCATGTCCCTAATTTTTTACATGCATCATCTATCGCTAGCAACTCAGCATGAGCTATTGATCTTTGCTCAGTTTCCCTTAAATTATGGGCAACACTAATTACCTCACCATCTAACACTATAACTGCTCCAATTGGTACTTCCTGTATTTCCTCTGCCTTTTTAGCTTCTTCTATCGCTAATTGCATAAAATAAATATCTTGATCTTGTTCCATAACATAGTCCTTTCATTACAAATAAAGTACACTTATTTCCATTTACTACACAGGGGATAACTTTTACAAATTCAATCCACCCTAAAAGAAAAAAGAGAGGGGATTACATATGAAAAATACCGCCTTGCTCATTATCGATATGATTAATGACTTTCAATTTTCCCACGGACCCATTCTAGCTAAAAAATGCGAAACTATAACAAACCCTATTTTACAATTAAAGAAAAAAATGAAATCCTTTGGCTATCCTATAATTTACGTTAATGACCATTATCAACTTTGGAGATCTGATATCGACCAACTTATTACTCATTGCACAAATGAATATAGCGAAAATATAATTCATAAGATTGCTCCAAGTTTTGATGAGTACATTTTTATTAAACCACATTATTCCGCTTTTTATGAAACACCTTTAAATTCATTACTAGGTTATTTAAAAATAGAAAATCTTATATTAACAGGGGTTGCCGGAAATATATGTATCCTATTTACAGCTAATGATGCTCATATGAGAAATTATAAATTGTATGTACCACAGGATTGTATCGCCTCTAACAACGACCAAGATAATATACATGCTTTGAAAATAATGGAAACTATATTGAAAGCAAATATAACATCATCAACCAAAATAAAATTTAATTAATACATATATCTATTTTCTAACTTTTTATATCAAATTAACCCGCTCGCTTCCCTCTTGTGCTACAATAATTCTGTTTTGTGTTTTTAGTAGTCACGGTAAATCACTGATTGAAAGGAGGAAACAGCGTGACCGGAGTACCATTTATCACGGTTGAAGGACCAATTGGTGTTGGAAAAACTTCACTTGCGAAGGAAATTTCAACTCACATGCAACTCCACTTACTAAAAGAGATTGTTGATGAAAATCCCTTTTTAGGAAAGTTCTATGAAGACATCGACGAATGGAGTTTTCAAACAGAGATGTTCTTTCTTTGTAATAGATACAAACAATTAGAAGACATTAACATAAAGTACTTGAATCAAAGGAAACCAGTAGTAGCGGATTACCATATCTTTAAAAATTTAATTTTTGCATCCCGCACATTAAAAGACGCTCAATATGACAAATACATGCAAATTTATCGTATCCTTACACAAGATATGCCTGTGCCAAATGTCATTGTTTATTTAACAGCTAGCCTAGAGACATTGCAAAAACGAATCGCCATGCGCGGAAGAAAATTTGAAAAAAACATGGATCCAAATTACTTACTACAGCTCACAAAAGATTATGAAACAGCAATGGATGCTTTTAAAAAAGATCATCCGGAAATACCAGTATTGAAATTTAATGGCGACGATATGGATTTTGTAAAAAATCCTGATGATTTAAACGTTATCCTATCTGCCCTTCAAAATACTCTCTTAAAGGAGTCGAAATAATAATGAATTTAAGGCAAAAATATGATATACCCAATGACGCAGTAATCACTATCGCCGGAACAGTAGGTGTGGGTAAATCAACTATGACAACTGCATTAGCTAATGCTTTAGGTTATCGCACATCATTTGAAAAAGTAGATTCCAATCCATATTTGGACAAGTTCTATGCGGACTTCACTCGCTGGAGCTTCCACCTACAAGTGTACTTTTTAGCAGAACGATTTAAAGAACAAAAAAGAATTTTTGAATATGGTGGCGGTTTTGTTCAAGATCGTTCCATTTACGAAGACACTGGAATTTTCGCAAAGATGCATCATGAAAAAGGAACAATGACGGAAACTGATTATGAAACATACAAAGGTTTATTTGACGCTATGGTCATGACTCCTTACTTCCCTCATCCAGACTTATTAATTTACTTAGAAGGTTCTTTCGATGATATTGTCGATCGTATTCAAGAACGCGGGCGCCCAATGGAACAGCAAACACCAATTGAGTACTGGAAAGAAATGCATGGACGTTATGAAAACTGGATTAACAACTTTAATTCATGCCCTGTATTACGCTTAAATATTAATGAGTACGATATTTTAAAAGATGGTGATTCAATCGAACCAATCATAAAAAAAATTGGCCATTTTTTAAAACAAACACGTAAACTTGTAAAATAAAAAACCCGTGCATATGCACGGGTTTTCCCAGGCTGTGGAGAAAGTCTTCTCCACAGCCTGTTTTTGTGTCTGAACCTCTTTTTATGTGTCAACACTGATAAAAAAGAGGAAAAGGAGAGATTTTTTATGATGGGTGCTTTAAAAAATCATCGTGATGAGCGTGTATCTGTTTCTGTAGAAGAGTTGGTTCCACAAGATCATTTCCTTCGTGCAATTGAAGCGACAATTAGTTTTGATTTTATTGAAGAGAAGTTACGCCCTTATTACTGTGAAAACAATGGACGCCCGTCCATTCATCCTATTGTTTTATTTAAGATGATGTTTATTGGATATTTTTACGGTATTCGTTCTGAGCGTCAATTGGAAAAGGAAATTAAAACGAATATTGCCTACCGTTGGTTTTTAGGGTTTTCTCTATCGGATACTATTCCGGATCACTCTACAATCAGTTGGAATCGTCGTACTCGTTTTATTCATACAAATATTTTCGAAGAAATTTTTGATGAGATTGTGAGACAAGCGACGGAGCACCGGATGGTAGGAGGACGTGCACTGATGACAGATTCTACACATATTAAGGCCAATGCCAATAAAAATAAATTTGTACATAAATATAAAAAAGAAAAAGCAAAGTTTTATATAGACGAGCTAGAAGCTGCGGTAATCGAAGATCGTGAGGTACATGGAAAAAAGAATTAAAACCTAGAAAGGAAAGTGATACCCCTACCAAAAAAACTCGTATAAGTACAACGGATCCAGATAGTGGATTTTTAATGAGAGATGGAAAACCAAATGGTTTTCATTTCTTGGATCATCGTACGACTGATGCGAAGTACAATATTATTACAGATACCTATGTAACGGCTGGAAATATGGCAGATTCCGAGCCGTATTTAGCACGCCTCCAAGCTCAGATTGATAAATTCGACTTCAAAGTAGAAGCTGTTGCCCTTGATGCTGGCTATTTTACAGGATATATCTGTAAGAAACTATCAGAACGGAATATATTTATGGTGATGGGGTATCGCCGATTTGGAAAACGGAATAAAGAAGTACCGAAAAGCCAATTTAAATATGTAGAAGAAATGAATGTTTTCGCTTGTCCGATGGGATGTATTCTAGAATATGTAACAACTGATCGTGAAGGATACCGTCAATACAAATCGAATCCAGAAGACTGCGCTGTTTGTCCGTTACGTGAGGTGTGCTTTTCAAAGAAACAAAAACAAAAAGTTATCACTCATCATGTGTGGGAGAAATATAAGGATATTGCTAGAAAAAACAAGCTAACAGCTACAGGGAAAAGGTTGTATAAAGTACGCTGTTCCACTATAGAGCGAAGCTTTGCAGACGCCAAAGAACTACATGGCTACCGCTATGCCCGGTTTCGAGGGCTGAAGTCTGTCCAAATGCAAGCTTATCTCACCGCAGCTTGTCAAAACATGAAAAAAATAGCCCTCCACCTGACCAAAAAGGGTCAGGTGGAGGGCTATTTTTTAAAATTCTATTATTTTATGTTGTTTTTATTCGCTAAAATCAAAAAAGATTCCAGAGTGTTGGGAACCCTAAAGGGTTTCCCAACACTCTGAAAAAACCCGTGCATATGCACGGGTTTTCCTATTAAATTACTTCTTCTTTGTTGGAGCAATAATTTCACTCTCAGGTTTTCCTGCGTTAATGCGCTGACGAACAGTACTTGTACTAATATCGTATGCTTCAGCAATCTCTTTAACAGTCATTTCTTTCCCGTTAATTACTGCCGTTAATACTTTACCTGTACGTTTTGGAGCTGCTTCTTTCTTTACAGCTGCTTTTTTAACTTGTTTTGGCGCCTCTACTTTACTCGTAGCTGGTTTTACATCACAAGTACAACCACAAAGTTTACGGAATGTATCATCACTAATAATGCGTGATACGTTTGCACCACTGTTTAAAATTCTATTGTTCTTACAGACAGGACATTGTACATAATATAAAGTTTTTCCATCTAAAGGAAACGTTTGTATAATAAGATCCATGTTGACTCCTTTCATATCTATGAAGATAATCATCGGAATATGAGTGTGTAATAAGGACAAAATTACCTTACACCATACTTTATGATTGGTTTTAAAATAAAAACTCGTTACGTGTTGGTAACGAGTTCTCCAATCTCCACTTATATGCGCTGTTGTCAATTATATCTGGAGGAGGTAGAGGGATTCGAACCCCCGCGCGACTCTCGCCGCCTGTCGGTTTTCAAGACCGATCCCTTCAGCCAGACTTGGGTATACCTCCATATTGACATCAAATATAATATCAAAAGAAAAACAGTTAGTCAACCCTACTAAAATAAATTATGAGGAAAGGAAAATTTTACTTTCCCCTTCCTACATTACAGTACTGACAACGCTCATAATTACCAATCACTCATACCGATGAATGTTTAAATTTACTTAATAACTGTTTTTCCTCCCATATAAGGGCGAAGAACTTCTGGAATTATAATTGTACCATCTTCTTGTTGGTAGTTCTCTAAAATAGCTGCAACCGTACGTCCAATTGCAAGACCAGATCCATTTAATGTATGAACATGTTCTGGTTTTCCATTTGGTTCACGGCGGAAACGGATATTTGCACGTCTCGCTTGGAAAGCTTCAAAATTACTACAAGAAGAAATTTCACGATATGTGCCATAGCTTGGAATCCATACTTCAATATCGTATTTCTTCGCTGCTGTAAATCCTAAATCGCCTGTGCACATGCTCATAACGCGATATGGCAACTCTAATAATTGTAACACGCGTTCTGCATCATTTGTTAACTTTTCTAACTCTTCATAAGAATCTTCTGGTTTTACGAACTTCACAAGCTCTACTTTATTGAACTGATGCTGGCGAATTAAACCACGTGTATCACGCCCAGCTGAACCTGCTTCAGAACGGAAGCAAGAGCTAAATGCAGCATATCTTATAGGCAATTGCTCTTTATTTAAAATCTCATCACGATGCATATTCGTTACAGGTACTTCAGCTGTTGGAATTAAGAAGTAATCTTCACTTTCAATACGGAATGCATCTTCTTCAAACTTTGGAAGTTGTCCTGTTCCTGTCATACTTGCACGGTTTACCATATATGGAGGTAATACTTCTTCATATCCATGCTCATCAGTATGAAGATCAAGCATAAAGCTAATTAAAGCACGCTCTAATCTTGCACCAGCACCTTTGTAAAATACGAAGCGGCTTCCTGTTACTTTCCCAGCGCGTTCAAAATCTAAAATTCCTAAATCAGTAGCAAGATCCCAATGTGGTTTTGGCTCATAAGTAAATTCTTTCACTTCTCCCCAAGTACGTGCTACTACATTATCATCCTCTGTTTCACCAACTGGAGCAGATTCATGAGGGATATTTGGAATAGATAACATTAATCTTTCTAAGTCTTCTTCAACTGTACGAAGTTCGTTATCAAGATCCTTTACTTTTTCTCCCACTTCACGCATTTCTAAAATTAGAGCTTCTGCATCTTTCTTTTCGCGCTTTAATACAGAAATTTGTTGAGATACTTCGTTACGTTTACTTTTTAATTCTTCTGTCTGAACAAGTAGTTCTCTTCTTCTCGTATCCAATTCTTCAAAACGTCCGAAATCAGTTAAATCTTCGCCTCTATGCTGTAATTTCGCTTTTACTTCTTCAAAGTTTGTACGTAAAAATTTAATATCAAGCATTATATACTCCTCCTTTTATTTTATAAAACACAAAAAACTCCCGTCCCTATATAAAGGGACGGGAGTTAACCCGCGTTGCCACCCTAGTTGAAAGCATTACCGCTTTCCTCTCAAGTAGAAATAACGGCTCTTCACCGGGAATGCTTACTAATCCAAAAGATATTCCACATTCCATTCCAGGATGGATTCACAAACTGTTTCTATCGATTTCCACCAACCATCGACTCTCTATAAGAAACGACATTTGTTACTATTTCCTATCAACACGCTTATTTTATAAAATTGTTACCATCAATTTACTATAATCTTATACAAGTTGCAAGTTACTTATACAACTTTTTTCATTTTCGCTTCTTTTACCATTTCAACAAAGTATGCTGTCACACGATGATCATCTGTTAATTCCGGATGGAATGAAGCAGCTAAAAACTGATCTTGTCTTACCGCTACCATTCGGTCACCATGCTTAGAAAGCACTTCAACATTATCAGCTACTTCTACAACATACGGCGCACGGATAAATACACCAACGAAGTCTTCACCCACGCCTTCAATTGAAAGCGCAGCCTCAAAACTATCCTTTTGGCGTCCGAACGCATTGCGCTCAACTGTAATATCCATAGCACCAATATGTGCTTCTTCATAGCCAATAAGTGTTTTCGCAAGAAGAATCATCCCTGCACATGTACCAAACATTGGTTTACCAGACTTTGCAAATGTACGAAGTGGTTCCATGAAAGCATACTTATCAATAAGACGGCGCATTGTTGTACTTTCACCGCCCGGTAAAATAAGACCATCAATCTCTTCAAGTTGCTCTATACGCTTTACAACAACAGCTTCTGCACCACTTGCTTCAACTGATTTTACATGCTCACGAACTGCACCTTGAAGACCTAGTACACCGATTTTCACCATTTTAAAGTTCTCCTTTAATTACCATCCACGCTCTTGCATGCGTTGTTCTGGTAATAACGTTGAAATTTCGACACCCTTCATTGCATTACCTAATCCTTTAGAAAGGCTTGCAATTAGTTCGTAATCTTCATAATGAGTCGTTGCTTCAACGATTGCACGTGCAAATTTCTCTGGGTTTTCTGATTTGAAGATACCAGATCCAACAAATACCCCATCAGCACCAAGTTGCATCATTAATGCTGCATCTGCTGGTGTTGCTACACCACCTGCCGCAAAGTTTACAACTGGTAAGCGACCAAGACGTTTAATTTCAAGTAATACTTCGTAAGGAGCGCCAGTATTTTTTGCATATGTCATTAACTCATCTTCACGTAGACTCGCAACTTGACGGATTTCTGCATTGACTTGGCGCATATGACGCACTGCCTCTACAATGTTTCCTGTTCCTGGTTCACCTTTTGTACGAAGCATAGATGCACCTTCTGCAATACGACGTGCAGCTTCTCCGATATCACGGCAACCACATACAAATGGAACTGTGTAATCACGTTTATTTAAATGGTATACTTCATCAGCAGGAGTTAATACTTCACTCTCATCGATATAGTCTACCCCTAATGATTCTAATACACGTGCTTCTACAAGGTGACCGATACGGCATTTTGCCATAACCGGAATTGACACCGCACCCATAACTTCTTCAACAATTGTTGGGTCTGCCATACGAGAAACGCCACCTGCTGCACGAATATCTGCTGGTACACGCTCTAATGCCATAACGGCAACTGCGCCTGCCTCTTCTGCAATTTTTGCTTGTTCAGCGTTAACTACGTCCATAATAACGCCGCCTTTTTGCATTTCTGCCATTCCACGTTTTACACGTTCTGTCCCTGTTACATTTGTCATGTACAAAAACCCCCCTAGGTGAATTGCTTTCCCCCGTTAAAGGCGAAAATTAAGAATACTCTTACATTCTACCACTAACTATCAGATGCTTGTCTACTACTTTTTCATAAAGTCGGTATGAAAAATAGGAATAAAAAAAAGCTCCTATCGTGAGGAGCTTTTAAAACCAACCTTTTACTGTATCAACAGCACTATTCCACATACCACTAAAGAATGAACCAATTCCGCGCATAGCACGAGTAAACCAGTTTGCTTCTTCTACTTCAGATGTCGTTACAAGATCCACTTGCAGTGACTTACCAGTTAAAAATCCAGGGTCGTTTGTATCTTTTGGCGTAATTACCATTTGACCAAGCGCAGCTCCCTTTTTAATAGGTGCTTCTTGTCCCTTACTTGATTCTTTTAATTCTGTTTTATAAACATCTTTACTTCCTTTTGGCACTGGAAGTGAAATAGCTTGTTT
This sequence comes from Bacillus sp. CPT56D-587-MTF, assembly GCF_058792335.1. Classification (NCBI taxonomy): domain Bacteria; kingdom Bacillati; phylum Bacillota; class Bacilli; order Caryophanales; family Bacillaceae; genus Bacillus; species Bacillus sp. CPT56D-587-MTF. The sequence goes on from NZ_JBYTEF010000001.1 coordinate 5,173,463, forward strand.
CGTTTGAACTGCTACCTCTTTATCTTTCGCATTTTCTACTCGTACTGTTTCTTGTCCTTTTACTGAAGAACCTTTTTTATACATTTGTTTTACTTCAAAGTTAGCAAATCCATAATCATATAACTTCTTTGTTTCATCAAAACGTGCTGTATGAGAACTTGTTTTAATAACTACAGAAATAAAACGCATTCCGTTTCTTTCAACCGTACCAGTGAAGCAATCTCCTGCTTCTGGAGTTGAGCCTGTTTTTAGGCCATCTACGCCATCATATTCTTTAACTAAGCCCTTTAACATCCAGTTCCAGTTCGACATTCCAAACTTCTCTTTTTCTGGACGGAATTCTTTTTTAGGGATTTTTGCTGTATCTAACACTTTTGGATAATCTTTAATTAAATGTTGTGCTAAAGTTGCAACATCCTTTGCAGACATTTTATTTTCTTCATCCGCTGTTGTTCCTTCAGGATGCATTCCCTTTAAATCTTTATTCGTTAAACCTGTAGAATTGACAAATTTATAATTTTTTAACCCTAGTTCTTTCGATTTGTCATTCATCATTTTTACGAAGTCTACTTCTTTACCTGCAATTGCTTCTGCTAATGCAATTGTTGCACCATTTGCAGAAAAGATTGCCATTGCTTCGTATAACTCTTTTACTGTATAAGAGCCACCATTTTCTAATGCAACATTTGATAATGAAGCATCTTGTGAAACCTTATATGCATATTCAGAAACCTTAATTTTCTGGTCCCACTTAAGTTTTCCTTTATCCACTGCTTCGTGAACTAAATATTCACTCATCATCTTTGTCATACTAGCAATGGATAATAATTCATCTGCATTCTTTTGATATAAAATTTTCCCAGAATTCGCTTCTACTAAAATTGCCGCACCTGCTTCAATGTTTAAAGCGGCTCCTGTTTCAGCTGATGCATTGCTATATGGCATAAAAATGCTACAAGCTAGTGTAAGCACTGTTACCAAAGCAATGAATCTTTTGCAAAACATACCTTTCACTTTTGCTACCCCCAATATCTATGTACTCACATAACCGTTATTCTAACATAATCAAAAAAAAATAGACAGAGATATCAAATCTCTGTCTATTTGTATATAAGACATTATAATGAGTAGTTTGGAGCCTCTTTTGTAATTTGTACGTGATGAGGATGACTTTCACGTAAGCCAGCACCTGACATACGAATGAATTGTGCATTTTCGCGTAAGAATTCTAAATCCTGTGCTCCGCAATATCCCATACCTGCACGTAAGCCACCAACTAATTGGTGAACTGTATCTGCTAAAGGTCCTTTATATGGCACTCGTCCTTCAATACCTTCTGGGACAAGCTTTTTATTACCTTCTTGGAAGTAACGATCTTTACTTCCTTTTTCCATCGCACCGACAGAACCCATACCACGATACACTTTAAATTGACGACCTTGGTAAATTTCAGTTTCTCCAGGGCTTTCTGCAACACCTGCAAACATGCTACCTAGCATAACAACATGTGCTCCTGCCGCTAAAGCTTTCACCATATCACCAGAGTACTTAATACCACCATCAGCAATAACTGGAATACCGTGTTTACGAGCTTCTGTTGCACAATCATAAACTGCAGTTAATTGTGGTACACCAACACCGGCTACAACGCGTGTTGTACAAATAGAACCTGGTCCAATACCAACTTTAACTACGTTTGCACCAGCTTCAATTAATGCTTTCGTTGCTTCAGCAGTAGCAACATTTCCAGCGATAATATTTAGTGATGGGTATTTAGCACGAACTTCTTTTACCTTATCAATAACACCTTTAGAATGTCCATGTGCTGTATCAAGTACAATTGCATCTACACTAGCTTTTACTAATGCATCGATGCGAAGCATAGCATCCGCTGTTACACCAACTGCTGCTCCAACTAATAAGCGTCCTTGCTTATCCTTAGCAGAGTTTGGGAATTCAATTACTTTTTCAATATCTTTTATTGTAATAAGCCCTTGTAATACACCGTTATTATCAACAAGAGGGAGTTTTTCAATTTTATACTTTTGTAGGATCTTTTCAGCTTCTTCCAGTGTAGTACCAACTGGAGCTGTAATTAATTGTTCTTTTGTCATTACGTCAGAAATTTTGATTGAGTAGTCTTGGATGAAGCGCATATCACGGTTTGTAATAATACCAACTAATTTTCGCTCATCTAAATTATTTACAACCGGTACACCTGAGATACGATATTTTCCCATAAGATGTTCTGCATCATATACTTGATGTTCTGGAGTTAAGAAGAAAGGATCTGAAATAACGCCGCTTTCAGAGCGCTTTACTTTATCAACTTGCTCTGCTTGTTGCTCAATAGACATATTCTTATGAATTATTCCTAAACCACCTTGGCGAGCCATTGCAATAGCCATGTCAGCTTCTGTTACTGTATCCATTCCTGCACTAATTAACGGGATGTTTAGCTGTAAGCTTTCAGATAAAACTGTTTTAACACTTACTTCTCTTGGTAATATATCTGACCTAGCTGGTACAAGTAATACATCATCAAAAGTCAAACCTTCTTTAACAAATTTAGATTCCCACATAATTGTTCCCCCTATGATACCAGAAATTATTATTAGTAGCTTATCAATTGGTTAAAATACTGTCAAGGACGTATATATATGTTAGAATTTTTAGACAATAAAAGGAGCGTAATATATGCATCAAACATCTTGTACTTGGCAGCAGTTAAGTTTCTTTTTTTCATCTCAAAACGTACAACGTTATCTTGCCCGTTGTTATGAAAAATCCTCTATTCAGGATGCAGAAAAAAAAAGTTTTGAAAATTGTTATCCCTTTATTTATTACTTAGAACACGGGAAAAATTATTATGAATTATATAAGACAGCTCCATTTTCCATTCAACCAATGTTGTTATTTTATGGAATTAGTCAACTGTTTAAAGCATGCCTACTAACTATTGACCCTAACTATCCTGAATCCACTACTGTTTTAGCTCATGGCGTTACAACTCGCAAACGAAAAAAACAAGGGTATCAATTTTTAGAAGATGAGGTGAAGGTACAAAAAAACGGATTGTTTACTCATGTTGCAGAACAACTGTTTCACATGAAACACTTAGAAGCAGAAAAATTTAACATGTTAGAACTAATGGGAAATATTCCAGAATTACAAAATTTATTTCGTTATAGTCAAAAAGGATCAACTTTATATAAAATTGATTCAACAATTAAAAATGAGCTCTCCTTTTCAGTCAACCTACTAGATCGATTACATATGACTAAAGAGAGATTTTCTCGTTACATTGAAACATCTTGTAAGCATTTATCAATACAACACGTACCTGAGAAGACTAATGAATCGAATTTACTTTTTACAGCGCCTATTCAATCATGGAATCCTATGTACAGTACTCCTTTATACTATGAACATCTTACTAATACTTATTATTTGCCACTTACGACTGACCCTAGAAATCCTAAGCCAATATTACCTGAACTCCTCATTCATTATTTATTGCTCTATAATTTAAGCATGATTTCTAGATATGAAACAGATTGGTGGTATGACTTACTTGGAAGTTATGGTTCTGAAGATTATCCATTTATTTATCAATTTCTAAGTATTTCTGCTCAAAAAATCCCTTACTATATTTCAAATTTTTTATTAATGGAACCAAATCTATTTCATGGGAAATAAAAAAACACAAGTCAAATGACTTGTGTTTTTAGTTGCTTGGCGACGTCCTACTCTCACAGGGACAAGGTCCCAACTACCATCGGCGCTAGAGAGCTTAACTTCCGTGTTCGGTATGGGAACGGGTGTGACCTCTCTGCCATCATCACCAAACTATGAAGGCATATTCCTTCAAAACTAGATAACATTTGCTACATATTATATGGTTAAGTCCTCGATCTATTAGTATTCGTCAGCTCCACATGTCACCATGCTTCCACCTCGAACCTATCAACCTGATCATCTTTCAGGGATCTTACTAGCTTACGCTATGGGAAATCTCATCTTGAGGGGGGCTTCATG
>NZ_JBYTEF010000001.1:5182500-5472500 GCF_058792335.1 Bacillus sp. CPT56D-587-MTF
TTTTGCTACCGTCGCTACCTCTTGGTCTTCCTCTAATCGAATTAGACGAACACCTTGTGTATTACGTCCCATTTGAGAGATTTGATCAACTGGCATACGAATAATAACGCCTGCCGCTGTAATTAACATAATATCTTCTTCACCTGTAACAGACTTAACAGCTACTAATTTACCGTTCTTATCTGTAATGTTACAAGTTTTCAGACCTTTACCACCGCGACTTTGCAGACGGTATTCATCAATCGGTGTACGCTTTCCGTAACCATTTTTCGTTACAATTAGAACATTTACATCCTCTTCGACAATTTCCATACCTACAACTTGGTCTTCATCGCCCAACGTAATAGCTTTAACACCTGCAGCATTACGTCCCATAGAACGAACATCTTGTTCATTGAAACGAATTAGCATACCGTTACTTGTCCCGACAATAATATCCTTATCACCCGATGTTAAACGTACAGATATTACTTCATCCTCTTCACGAAGAGAAATTGCAATTAAACCATTTGTACGTATATTTGCAAATGATGAAAGTGGCGTTCTCTTAGAAACCCCTTGTTTTGTCGTAAAGAATAAGAACTGATCGTCACCAAATTCACGAATCGGAATAATAGCGTTAATCCACTCACCCTTATCTACCCCTAATAGGTTAATAATTGGTAGTCCTTTTGCAGTACGACTATACTCTGGAATTTCATATCCTTTCGTACGGTATACTTTACCCTTGTTTGTAAAGAATAAAATATGATCATGAGTAGACGTTGTTAATAAATGTTCAACAAAGTCATCATCATTCGTACCCATTCCTTGCACACCACGTCCCCCACGGTTCTGTGTTTTGTACGTAGAAGCTGGTAACCTCTTAATATAACCGTTATGAGTTAACGTAATCGCAATGTTTTGTTCAGGAATTAAATCTTCATCTTCAATAAATTCCATACCGCCAATTGTAATTTCTGTTCGTCTCTTATCATTGAAACGCTCTTTTACTTCTGTTAATTCTTCACGAATAATCTCAAGAACTTTTTCTTCATCTGCTAAAATCGCTTTTAATTCAGCAATTAACTTCATTAAGTCTTGATATTCTTGCTCAATTTTTTCACGTTCTAATCCAGTTAAGCGTTGCAGACGCATATCTAAAATCGCTTGCGCTTGTTTCTCACTTAAACCAAAACGTTCCATTAAGCCTTGCTTTGCAATATCTGCTGTTTTTGAACTACGAATTAACGTAATAACTTCATCAAGATGATCTAAAGCAATTCGTAATCCTTCTAAAATATGAGCACGTGCTTCTGCTTTTTCTAATTCATAAGCAGTACGTCTACGAATTACTACCTTCTGATGCTCTAAATAATGATATAGATTTTGTTTTAAATTTAGTACTTGTGGCTCCCCATTTACAAGAGACAACATATTAATACCGAAACTTGTTTGAAGCGCTGTATGTTTATATAGATTGTTTAATAGTACGTTTGCATTAGCATCACGACGTACTTCCATGACAATACGCATACCATTACGATCTGATTCATCACGTAAATCTGTAATACCTTCAATTTTCTTATCGCGAACTAATTCTGCGATTTTTTCAATTAATCTCGCCTTATTAACTTGATAAGGTAGTTCAGTTACGATAATAGATTGTTTACCGTTTGACTTCTCTTCAATTTCAACCTTAGCACGAAGCATAATGGAACCGCGACCTGTTTCATAAGCTCTTCGAATTCCACTTCTTCCTAAAATTAAACCTGCCGTCGGAAAGTCTGGACCAGGAATATATTCCATCAATTCTGCGATAGTAATATCAGGATTATGACTTAATGCCAGCACACCATCAATTACTTCGCCAAGCTGATGCGGCGGTATATTTGTTGCCATACCAACAGCAATACCTGTTGTACCGTTTACTAATAAATTAGGGAAACGCGCTGGTAGTACTATCGGTTCTCTTTCGGAACCATCATAGTTATCTTGATAATCAATTGTATTTTTTGAAATATCACGTATTAATTCCATAGAAATCTTAGACATTCTTGCCTCTGTATAACGCATTGCTGCTGCTGAATCTCCATCTACAGAACCGAAGTTACCATGCCCATCTACAAGCATATAACGTTGACTAAAGTCTTGCGCCATACGTACCATTGTTTCATAAACGGCTGAATCACCATGAGGGTGATACTTACCGATTACTTCACCGACAATACGTGCTGATTTCTTATACGCTTTATCAGCTGTAATTCCTAAATCATTCATCGCATATAAAACCCTACGATGCACAGGTTTTAATCCATCACGAACATCTGGTAATGCACGAGATACGATAACACTCATTGCGTAATCTAAAAATGAGGTACGCATTTCATGACTAATATTAATTTCTCGAATTCGTGCTTGTTGTTGATTGTCTGACATCAACGAGCACCTCCTCTTACATTTCCGTTACACATACATTGATTTATATGTAGAAGACAGGAATACTTAGATTCCTGTCATTACTCATTTAAATATCAAGGTTCTTCACGTATTTTGCATTCTCTTGGATAAAGTTACGACGCGGTTCTACTTTATCACCCATTAAAATTTCAAACGTTTCGTCTGCTTCTATTGCATCTTGAAGAGAAACTTGAAGTAACGAACGTACTTCTGGATCCATTGTCGTCTCCCATAGCTGAGTTGGATTCATCTCCCCAAGACCTTTATAACGTTGAATTCCTGGTTTCGGCTGGGCTGGTAGCTCAGCTAAGATTTTTTCAAGTTCCTTATCGTTGTAAGCATATTGAATTTTTTTACCTTGTTGTATTTTAAACAATGGCGGCTGTGCAATATAGATATAACCACACTCAATTATTTGACGCATATAACGATAGAAGAACGTTAATAATAGGGTACGAATATGTGCACCATCAACATCGGCATCGGTCATAATAATAACTTTATGATAGCGTGCTTTTTCAATATCGAAGTCTCCACCAATATTTGTACCGATTGCCGTAATAATTGTACGAACTTCATCATTTGATAAAATCTTATCTAAGCGCGCCTTTTCCACATTAATAATTTTACCCTTCAGCGGTAAAATTGCTTGGAAATGACGATCGCGTCCTTGTTTTGCAGATCCACCCGCAGAGTCACCCTCTACGATGTAAATTTCACTAATTGCTGGATCTTTCGAAGAGCAATCAGCTAATTTACCAGGTAAACTTGAAACTTCTAACGCACTCTTTCGACGTGTCAATTCACGCGCTTTTTTCGCAGCTACACGTGCACGTGCAGCCATCGTACCTTTTTCTACAATTTTTCGCGCTACATTAGGATTTTCTAGTAAGAACTTTTCAAATGCCTCTGAGAATACAGACTCTGTAATTGTTCTCGCTTCACTATTCCCAAGTTTTGTCTTCGTTTGTCCTTCAAATTGTGGATTTGGATGCTTGATTGATACAATTGCTGTTAAACCTTCACGAACATCCTCACCAGTTAAATTACTGTCCGCATCTTTTAAAATGCTATTTTTACGACCATAGTCGTTGATTACACGAGTTAAAGCTGTTTTAAAACCTACCTCATGTGTACCACCTTCATACGTATGGATGTTATTCGTAAATGAGTAAATATTATTTGTGTATCCTTCGTTATATTGAAGAGAAACCTCAACCTGAATACCATCTTTTGAACCTTCTACGTACACAGGCTCTTCATGAATCGGTTGTTTTGAGCGATTTAAATGCTCAACGTATGATTTAATTCCACCTTCGTAATGGAATTCTTTCTTTTGCTTATGTTCACGTTTATCTTCAATTGTTAATTTAATATTACGATTTAAAAACGCTAATTCACGCATACGAGTTGCTAGCGTATCAAAATCGTATACTGTTGTTTCTTGGAAAATTTCCGGATCTGGTTTAAATCGAGTTATTGTTCCTGTTTGATCGGTGTCACCAATGACTTTTAAATCCGCAACCGGAATACCTCTTTCGTATTTTTGGTAATGGATTTTACCTTCACGATGTACAAATACTTCTAATTCTGTTGATAGAGCATTTACAACCGATGCCCCAACACCATGTAAACCACCAGAAACTTTATAACCGCCACCGCCAAATTTACCACCGGCGTGGAGAACAGTCATAATAACTTCTACAGCTGGACGTCCCATTTTTTCTTGTATACCAACCGGAATACCACGCCCATTATCCGTTACACGAATACTATTATCTTCTTCGATACTAACATTAATTTCATCACAATAACCTGCAAGTGCTTCATCAATACTATTATCTACGATTTCCCAAACAAGATGGTGAAGCCCTTTTCCACTTGTAGATCCAATATACATACCAGGTCGTTTCCGAACTGCCTCTAGTCCTTCAAGCACCTGTATCTGACTTTCATCATATGCATTTTCTTGCATTTGCTTTTGTTCCATTGACACAAAGATCACCTACTTTTCCATTTAAACAGGGGTTATTCCCTATCTATTTCACAATCTACAGTGCCGTTCGTTACATGAATTGTTTTCGCTTCTTTTAATGTTTCGTGTTCAATTCCGTCGACACTCGTCGTTGTAACAAATGTTTGCACTTTTCCTTGAATTGTATTTAAAAGATGTGATTGACGATAATCATCTAATTCTGATAAAACATCATCCAACAAAAGGATTGGATATTCTTTAACCTCTGAATAAATCAATTCAATTTCAGCTAATTTTAGGGATAGTGCGGTCGTTCGTTGTTGTCCTTGCGAACCAAAGACTTGAACATTTTTACTATTAACGAAGAATTGTAAATCGTCACGATGAGGACCAATTAAAGTCGTACCACGGAAAATTTCACGTTGTTTCACAGATTGAAAACTTTCATAGTATACTTCTTTTATTTTCGACAAATCCATTGATTCTGATACATCTACACTTGGTTTATAGACAATTTCTAACTCTTCTAATCCACGGCTTATACCTCGATGAATTGGAGCTGCCCATTCCTGTAGCAAATGCAAAAATTCAAAACGTTTTTGCAGTATTTTCGCACCATGCTCAATTAGTTGAAGTGTAAATACATCCAACATCGTTTCCTCATTCTTACTATTCCCTTGCATTTTTTTCAACAAGTGATTTCGTTGCGTGAGCACCTTTTGATATTGACTTAATTCATACAAATATACAGGAGCTATTTGTCCTAATTCCATATCTAAAAAGCGTCTTCTTACTTGAGGGCTTCCTTTTACAAGATTTAAATCTTCTGGGGCAAACATGACAACGTTCATCACGCCAATATATTGACTTAACTTTTGCTGTTCAAGTTGATTTAATTTTGCCTTTTTACCTTTTTTCGAAATATTTAATTCCAAAGACAAAGAACTGTTTCTTTTTTGTAATTTCCCTTTTATTTGACCAAAATCTTCATCCCAGCGGATAAGTTCGCGATCATTAGAGGTTCTATGAGATTTCGCCATCGCTAAAACATAAATAGCTTCCATCAAATTTGTTTTCCCTTGCGCATTTTCGCCGATAATTACATTTACCTTATCTTCAAAGGAAAGCTCTAATTTTTCATAATTGCGATAGTTTTTTAATTGTATTTCTGAAATAAACAAAGGGCTCCCCCTTTATGCCTGAACTTGGAAAGTTCCGCTTCCTGGAATTTCAATAACATCATTCGCATATAGTTTGCGACCTCTTCTATTTTCAAGTTCGTTGTTCACGTACACTTCATATTCTTGTAAAAACCATTTTACAGCGCCACCTGTATCAATTACATCAGCTAACTTTAAAAATTGTCCTAGTGTAATATACTCTGTTGAAATTTTAATACGTTTCATAAAATCGCTCACTTTCTGAAAGTGTTCATTCTTTCATTGTACTAAATAAACTAGCATTAGGAAAGTAATACCCAAAAATCAAATAAGGGCCACTAGCATCTTTAAACTAGCAACCCTTATTCCTTACCTAGTAAGTACGAACCGGTAAAATTAATTGAATAATTGAATCATCATTTACTGTACGAATTAAGAACGGTCTCATCGCCCCAGTAAAGCTAACTTTAATCTCTGTACTATCCAAAGCTTTCAATGCATCCATCATATATTTTGCACTAAAAGATATTTTTAACTCTTCTCCATCTACTTTTTCGCATTGTACTTCTTCAACAACTTTTCCGATTTCTGGTGAATTCGAAGAAATCTCTAGCATTTCTTGCTCTAAAGTTGATAATTTAACAACGTTATTGCGGCCATCTCTTGCTAATAGTGAAGCGCGATCAATTGCTTGTAGGAATTCTTTTGTATTCACAAAAATATCCGTTTTACTCTCTGCCGGAATTAAACGTGTCGTATCAGGATAATTCCCTTCTAACAATCTTGAGAAGAATAATAAATGTTTTGTACGGAATAATACTTGATACTCCGTAATAACGATATCTACCATTTCTTCAGACTCATCTAAAATTTTACTTAATTCATTTAAGCTCTTACCTGGGATAACAACATTAGCTTGGAATTCATCTGCAATGTTATGTCCTTCAATTTTTGCTTTTCGAAGTGCCAGCCTATGACTATCTGTTGCAATACAAGTTAACTCGCTGTTATATACCTTCCAGTTTACACCTGTCAAGATTGGTCTTGTTTCAGAAGTAGAAACTGCAAATACAGTTTGTCTGATCATATGTTTAAGTAAATCTGTTGGTATCTTAAATACATGATGTTCTTCAATCTGTGGCAATAACGGATATTCTGCAGAATCTAAACCATTTAAGTTAAACTCTGATTTTCCAGATTTTATTTTTGTCATAAAATGATTTTCTACAGAAATTTCGACAGTGTCTTTAGGTAGTTTTTTTACGATCTCACTAAAATATTTTGCCTGTAAAACAATGCTTCCTGATTGAGCTATTTCTACGATTTCTTTTCCATCTTCTTCGACTGGAATAAACGATTCAATTGAAATATCAGCATCGCTTCCTGTTAATGTAACTCCTTCTTCAGTTGCTACAACTTTAATTCCCGTAAGAATTGGGATTGTTGTACGAGAAGAAACTGCCTTCATTACATCTTGTACACCTCTTACAAGATAGTCTTTTTGTATTGTAAAACGCATAAAGAAAAACCTCCGGTAAGTATAAGATTTTATTTAATTAATAAAGATAAAAAATAGTAGTAATAGTAATAGGGCTTGTGGATATGTGGATAACCCCGCTAAAGGATGTAAAAACAGTCTATCTACATGTGGATAGACTGTGCGTAAAACAAGGTAAGTTATTCACACTATTCAGCTACTACTTTAAAATACCATTAATTTCTTCAACTTGCTTTTGTAATTGCGTATCGGTTTTTAGTAGTTTAGAGATTTTTTCATGGGCATGGATAACTGTTGTATGATCACGTCCACCAAATTCTTCACCTATTTTTGGTAAAGAGGAATCTGTAAGTTCGCGCGATAAATACATTGCAATTTGGCGAGGAAACGCAACTGATTTTGTACGTTTTTTCGCTTTAAAATCTTCTAATTTCACTTGATAAACGTCCCCGACAGCTTTTTGAATATCATAAATAGAGATAATTTTCGGCTTAGAATTTGGAATAATATCTTTAAGTGCTTCAGCTGCTAAATCAGCATTAATATCTTTATTAATTAAAGATGAATAAGCTACAACTCGGATAAGTGCACCTTCTAATTCACGAATATTTGAATCAATTTGATTTGCGATATAAAGCATAACTTCATTTGGTATATCAAGCCCTTCAGCTTTTGCTTTTTTGCGTAAAATCGCAATTCGTGTCTCTAAATCTGGCGGCGTAATGTCTGTAATAAGTCCCCATTCAAAGCGGGAACGAAGACGATCTTCTAAAGTTGGAATTTCTTTTGGTGGTCGGTCACTAGAAATTACAATTTGTTTACTTTCTTCGTGTAATGCATTAAATGTATGGAAAAACTCTTCTTGAGTCTGTTCTTTTCCAGCAAGAAATTGAATATCATCTATCAATAAAACATCTACGTTACGATATTTATTACGAAAATCAACAGCTTTATTATCACGAATAGAGTTAATAAATTCATTTGTAAATTTTTCTGATGATAAATATACAACTTTTGCATTTGGATTATGTTCAATTACATAATGACCAATTGCGTGCATTAAATGTGTCTTTCCAAGTCCAACTCCCCCGTAAATAAAGAGTGGATTATACGCTTTAGCTGGCGCCTCAGCTACAGCTAATGAAGCTGCATGGGCAAAACGGTTACCAGAGCCAATAACAAATGTATCGAATGTATATTTTGGATTTAACATGCTCTGTGGTAAATGAGCTGAATCATCTTGTGCTGGATTCGGCTTAACTGGAGGCAGATCAATGTCCTCTTCAGCTTGACTTTGGGGAATAATAAAGCGAATTGCTAATTTTGCCCCTGTTAAATCGTATAGTGTTTCTGAAATTAGTTCGGAGTAATGAGATTCTAGCCAGTCACGAGCAAATTCATTCGGAGCTGTAATCGTTAATACGTCTTTCTTCAAGTTATGAGCCGTTGTGGATTTTAACCATGTCTCATAACTAGGCTTGCTTACCTTTTTTTCTAATTCTTTTAAGGCACTATTCCATAAATCAGAGATATTTTCCAAAGGTGTCCCTCCTTTACTAAGTTGGTAAAAGAATAAGGTTGCGCAACAAATGTACAACCTAATAAATATAAAATGTATATTTATACGAAACGTATTTTAAAACCTAAAAACGTCGTTTGTATATGAGATAGGGTTTTCGACAAAAAAAGCAAATGTGGACAACTATTTACCCACATGTGATTAAAACTGTCCACATGTTATACACAAATTGTGGATAAGATAAAGATGTGGAAAACTTATTCAAAGTGAAAACACAACTATAATATCAAAAAAAAGTGGCTATAGCAATGAATTTAAGAAAGTTATCCACAAAATCAATACCTTGTGGAATAAACTTGTCCACAACACGATATACTGTGTAAAAGTGCGAAAAAAGTTTGTGGATATAAAAAGCGCGAAAAAATATTTATCCACAAGGAAATATAGGTGCTGTGAAAAAGTATGTGAATAGGTTCAAAATGAATATTTGATGAAAACTTCTAGAACCATTGACATTTTCCTAGTTAATTAACTATAATTTATAGGACTGTCTTTAACAGATATTCCTCAGGGAGGTGTCATATAATGAAAAGAACTTACCAACCAAATAAACGTAAGCGCAGCAAAGTACATGGTTTCCGCAGCCGTATGAGCACAGCGAACGGACGTAAAGTGCTAGCAGCTCGTCGTCGTAAAGGAAGAAAAGTATTATCTGCGTAGACCACTGATCGTTCAGTGGTCTTTTTTTCTAATAATAGTGAATTTCCGCTGATGAAATACAGGAGTGTCAATTGATATGAAGAAAAAACATCGTATAAAGAAGAATGATGAATTCCAGGCGGTTTTTCAAAAAGGAAAATCAAATGCAAATCGTCAGTTTGTTGTATACCAATTAGATAAAGAAGAACAGCCAAACTTTCGCATCGGCCTTTCTGTTAGCAAGAAAATAGGAAATGCAGTAGTTCGTAATCGAATTAAGCGCATGGTCCGTCAGGCTATTACAGAGTTAAAAGATGAGATAGCTTCTGGAAAAGATTTTGTTATAATAGCAAGGAAGCCTTGTGCAGAGATGACATATGAAGAAGTAAAGAAAAGCTTAATTCATGTCTTTAAACGCTCTGGTATGAAAAGAATAAAAAAGTAGCGTAAGGAAATGAATTACACTATATACATACCGATACAAGGAGGAGTAGGCTTTGAAAAAGAAATTAGGTTTACTAGCCATGCTTATTGCATTAATGGCGATTACTGCTGGCTGTAGTGAAGTAAATCAGCCAATTACACCAAAAAGCACTGGAATTTGGAATGAATACTTCGTATACCCGCTTTCTCAGTTAATCACGTATTTTGCAAACTTATTTAACAGTAATTATGGTTTAGCAATTGTTGTTACGACTCTTATCATTCGTTTTGCGTTATTACCATTAATGATTAAACAAACGAAGAGTACGAAAGCGATGCAAGCGTTACAACCGGAAATGGTGAAGTTAAAAGAGAAATATAGCTCTAAAGATCAAGCGACACAGCAAAAACTGCAGCAAGAAATGATGCAGTTATACCAAAAAAATGGTGTAAATCCATTAGCTGGTTGTTTACCAATCTTTATTCAAATGCCAATTCTGTTCGCTTTTTATCATGCAATTATGAGAACAGCTGAAATTAAACAACATAGTTTCTTATGGTTCGATTTAGGACATGCAGACCCGTTCTATATCTTACCAGTCGTTGCAGCAATTACGACATTTATTCAGCAAAAGCTTGCAATGGCAGGAACAGCTGGTCAAAATCCACAAATGGCAATGATGCTTTGGCTTATGCCGATTATGATTTTAATCTTTGCAATTAACTTCCCAGCTGCATTATCACTTTACTGGGTTGTTGGTAATATCTTTGGTATTGCTCAAATGTACTTTATTAAAGGGCCAGAGATTAAGGCTAGTAAGGCTGGTAAGGCTGGAGGCTCAAGCAAGTGAGTGTAATTACTGCTAAAGGACAAACAGTCGAGCTGGCAGTAGAGGATGCTTTAAGGCAATTAAATACATCAAAAGATCGAGTAGATATAAATATTGTCGATGAGGGTAAAAGGGGATTCTTAGGTTTATTTGGGAATCGCCCTGCAGTAGTAGAAGTTGTATTGAAGAAAGATCCAATTCAAGAATGTGAAGAATATTTAAGAAATGTTATTCACGATATGGGTGTGGAAGTCGAGATTAGTAAAATTGTAAAAGGACGCGAAATCGAATTTACAATTTCTGGTGATAATGTAGGTGTTTTAATTGGTAAAAGAGGTAATACATTGAACTCTTTACAGTATTTAACAAAACTTGTCGCGAATCGTAACACGAAGCAGTATATCGGTATTACACTAGATGCTGAAAATTATCGTAGTAAAAGAAAAAGTACGTTAGAATCACTTTCTTATCGATTAGCGAAACAAGTATTTAATACGAAAAAAAGAGTTATTTTAGAACCAATGCCATCTTTTGAACGAAAAATTATTCATCAGGCATTATCAAATCATCAAGGTATCAATACAACTTCTGAAGGAAATGAACCACATCGGCATGTTGTAATATCTCCTAAATGACCGGTTGCTCAAATGAGTGCCGGTTTTTTTGAGCGGAAAATAGATGTGGATAACTAAAAAACACTAAACTTATCCACTGTGAATAAGTTTAGTGTTTTTTACATGGGGATATAATAAAATGAGTTATTCTTCTTTTGTAGATAGGTTCGTTATGGTATCCTAATAATTTAGTGAAAGAAATAATCATGTTGAAATAGAGATAAATAAGCAAGTGAGGTGAAAGGACATGGAATTTGATACAATTGCTGCGATTTCCACAGCGCTTGGAGAGGGTGCAATTGCCATTGTTCGAGTAAGTGGGGATGATGCGGTTGAGAAAGTTGATCGTATTTTTAAGGGGAAGGATTTAACAGAGGTTCCTTCTCACACTATTCATTATGGTCATATTGTTGATTTAGATACAAATCAAGTTATTGAAGAAGTTATGGTGTCTATTATGCGCGCACCAAGGACTTTTACACGTGAAAATATAGTGGAAATTAACTGTCACGGTGGACTTGTTTCAGTAAATAAAGTATTGCAACTTATTCTAGCACAAGGAGTACGATTGGCAGAACCGGGCGAATTTACAAAACGTGCTTTTTTAAATGGACGTATCGACTTATCACAAGCAGAAGCTGTTATGGATTTGATTCGAGCAAAAACAGATCGTGCGATGAATGTAGCAATTAATCAAATGGAAGGGCGATTATCTAAATTAATTGGTCTTTTGCGTCAAGAAATATTAGAAACATTAGCTCATGTTGAGGTAAATATAGATTATCCAGAATACGATGATGTAGAAGAGATGACACATAATATTTTAATTGAGAAAGCGACGCATGTTCGTTCGGAAATCGAAAAAATATTAGAAACATCAAAACAGGGGAAAATTTTACGTGAAGGTATTGCTACAGCAATTATCGGTAGACCTAACGTTGGGAAATCATCGTTATTAAATAGTCTTGTTCAGGAGAAAAAGGCAATTGTAACTGATATTGCAGGAACAACTCGTGATGTTATTGAAGAGTACGTTAACGTGCGTGGTGTACCTCTTAAACTTATAGATACAGCCGGTATTCGGGAGACAGAAGATGTTGTTGAACGAATTGGTGTGGAACGTTCAAAAGAAATGATGAGCCAAGCGGATTTAGTATTAGTTGTTGTCAACTATAGCGAGGCTTTAACAAATGAGGATGAAGATCTATTCCGTGCGGTACAAGGAAAAGACTTTATTGTTATTGTGAATAAGACTGATTTACCGCAAGCGATTGATATGGAACGTGTTACAGAGTTAGCCGCGGGAAATCGTGTTATTACAACATCCTTAATTGAGGAACAAGGAATAGATGAACTCGAAAAGGCAATAGCTGATTTATTCTTTGAAGGAACAATCGATTCTGCAGATATGACATATGTTTCTAATGCGAGACATATTGGATTATTAACACAAGCAGGAAAAACAATCGGTGATGCAGTTGAGGCGATTGAAAATGGTGTACCAATTGATATGGTACAAATTGATTTAACAAGAACGTGGGAAATACTTGGTGAAATTACTGGGGACACAGTGCATGAAAGCTTAATTGACCAGTTGTTCTCTCAATTTTGTTTAGGAAAATAATATAGTGAAGTTGTAGAAAGATAGAGATTATTAGGAGGAATAAACAATGGGATACAATGCCGGTTCATACGATGTCATAGTAATCGGTGCAGGTCATGCAGGATGTGAAGCTGGTCTTGCGGCAGCACGAATGGGCTCAAAAACATTAATGTTAACAATTAACTTGGATATGGTAGCATTCATGCCATGTAACCCTTCTGTTGGTGGACCAGCAAAAGGGATTGTTGTTCGTGAAATTGATGCATTAGGCGGAGAAATGGGACGTAATATTGATAAAACTCATATTCAAATGCGTATGCTAAATACAGGTAAGGGACCAGCCGTACGTGCACTTCGAGCGCAAGCTGATAAATTCGCTTACCAACATGAATTAAAGAAAACAATTGAAGAAACACCAAACTTAACGTTGTTCCAAGGAATGGTAGAGCGTTTAATCGTTGAAGAAGGTGTATGTAAAGGGGTAGTTACACAAGCTGGTGCAGAATATACAGCAAAAACCGTTGTAATTACAACTGGAACATTTTTACGCGGCGAGATTATCATGGGCGACTTAAAATATTCAAGCGGTCCAAATAATCAGCAACCGTCTATTACATTATCTGAGCATTTAGAGGAACTTGGATTTGATCTTGTTAGATTTAAAACAGGGACACCTCCGCGTGTAAACAGTAATACAATTGACTACAGTAAAACAGAAATTCAACCAGGTGATGATAAGCCACGTGCGTTCTCTTTTGAAACAACGAAATTTATTATGGATCAAATTCCATGTTGGTTGACATATACAAGTACAGAAACACACCGTTTAATAGATGAAAATTTACATCGTTCAGCTATGTATTCTGGTATGATTAAAGGAACAGGCCCTAGATACTGTCCTTCTATTGAAGACAAAGTAGTAAGATTTAATGATAAACCACGCCATCAAATTTTCTTAGAGCCAGAAGGGCGTAATACACAAGAAGTATATGTACAAGGTTTATCCACAAGCTTACCAGAAGATGTACAACGTGACATGCTTAGAACAATTCCAGGCCTAGAAAATGTTGAAATGATGCGTACAGGTTATGCAATTGAATATGATGCAATTGTGCCAACACAACTATGGCCAACACTTGAAACGAAAAAGATTAAAAATTTATATACAGCAGGACAAATTAATGGAACTTCTGGTTACGAAGAGGCGGCAGGACAAGGGCTTATGGCTGGAATTAATGCAGCATGCCGTTCTTTAGGTAAAAAAGAAGTTGTTTTAGGTCGCGAGGATGCTTATATTGGCGTCTTAATTGATGATCTTGTAACGAAAGGTACAAATGAACCATATCGTTTATTAACGTCTCGTGCAGAATACCGTCTATTATTACGCCACGATAATGCTGATCTTCGTTTAACTGAAGTTGGTCGTGAAATTGGATTAATTAAAGAAGAGCGCTATGAGCGATTTACAAATAAAAAATTACAAATTGAACAGGAAAAGGAACGGTTAAGCAGCATTATTATTAAACCACGTCCTGAAGTACAAGAATTAATTCGCAATATTGGCGGAAGTGAATTGAAAGATGGAATACGTGCAAGTGACTTATTACGTCGTCCAGAGATGACATATGAGCATATTCATCTTTTAGTACCAAGTGAAGTAGAATTAAGTGATGAAGTTAAAGAACAAGTTGAAATTCAGATTAAGTATGAAGGGTATATTGAAAAATCTTTACAGCAAGTAGAGCGTATGAAGAAAATGGAGAGTAAAAAAATCCCTGTAGATATTGATTATGATGCGATTTCTAGCCTTGCTTCAGAAGCTAGACAGAAATTGAAAGATGTTCGTCCACTTTCAATGGGGCAGGCTTCACGTATTTCTGGCGTAAATCCAGCGGATATTTCCATTTTACTTGTGTATATAGAACAAGGAAAAATTGCACGCGTATCGAACCAATAAATAGTAAGGAGATATTGCTAGATGAACATAGAACAATTTCAATCTATGCTAGAAGAGAAGGGAATCACCCTCTCTTCTAGACAGTTAGAGCAGTTCAAAATCTACTTTGAAACATTAGTAGAGTGGAATGAAAAAATGAACTTAACGGCTATTACAGAAAAAGAAGAAGTATATTTAAAACACTTTTTTGATTCCATTACAGCTGCTTTTTATTATGATTTTTCAAAACCATTCTCAATTTGTGATGTTGGTGCAGGGGCTGGATTCCCAAGTATTCCTTTAAAAATTTGTTTCCCGCACTTAAAAGTAACAATTGTAGATTCATTGCAAAAACGTATTAATTTCTTAAATCACTTAGCCCAAAAGTTAGAATTAAGTGATGTTGCATTTTGTCACGATCGTGCAGAAACATTTGGGAAAAAAGAAGGTGTACGTGAATCATACGATATTGTAATGGCACGTGCAGTTGCGCGTCTTTCTGTATTAAGTGAGCTATGTTTACCACTTGTAAAAGTTGGAGGAACATTCATTGCAATGAAAGGTGCAGCAGCAAACGAAGAAATTGAAAATGGCAAGTATGCTTTAGAGGTGCTAGGCGGAGAGTTGAAAGAGATGTCTACTTTCCAATTACCATTTGAAGAGAGTGAACGTAATATTTTATTAATCGAGAAAAAGCGCAAGACACCAAAGAAATATCCACGCAAACCGGGAACACCCAATAAATTACCTATTGAAAAATAAATCTTATTAGACGTAAGATTAAATTATATAAATGAAAACGTAAATGTTTCATAGGAAACATTTTATGGAGAATAGTCAATAGGCCTAAAAGGTGGTGGAATATGTATGAAAAATACGTTTTCTCGTTTATTTGGCTTTGGAGATAAAGAGAGCGAATTCGAATTACAAGACGAAAGCCATGAAGAGATAGATAAAAAGGTATATGAAGAAATACAAGAAATTCCGATAGTAAATATTACCCCTAACCGTTATCAACCAAGAACAGTTTTTGATGATGCGCGTATTGATGAGCTAGCATTAACAATTCGTACACATGGACTTATTCAACCGATTGTTGTAAGGCAATATGAGGATGATAAGTACGAGATTATTGCTGGAGAAAGACGTTTTCGCGCGGCAACAAAGTTAGGTTGGGAAAAGGTTCCTGCAATTATAAAGAATTTAAATGATACAGAGACAGCTTCTGTAGCTTTAATTGAAAACTTGCAACGTGAGGAACTAACGGCAATCGAGGAAGCTGTGGCATATCAAAAGCTGATTGAGTTACATAATTTAACACAAGAAGCATTGGCACAACGACTTGGAAAAGGACAATCTACAATCGCAAATAAGTTGCGCTTGTTAAAGTTGCCTGAAGAAATAAAAAGTGCATTATTAGAAAAAAGCATTACAGAACGTCATGCCCGCGCTCTCATTCCTTTAAAAAATGAGGAATTACAACTGAAGGTTTTACAGGAAATTGTTGAGAAACAACTAAATGTAAAGCAAACAGAAGAACGAATTGCGAAGTTACTAGAGGAAGCGAAACCGAAGCGTAAGGCAAAGCAAAAAGCAGTAAGTCGAGATACGAGGATTGCTATGAATACAATTAGACAATCTTTACAAATGGTTACTGAAAGTGGTTTGAATGTTAATTCTGAGGAAGAAGAATTTGATGAGTACTATCAAATTACAATTAAAATTCCAAAGAAAAAATAATAATGACGTGCTAGAGACCTTATCCTATTGGAGAGGTCTCTTTTACTATATTTTCTTGTTAAATGAAGAAGGAGTTTAGAAATAAATTTTGAAGTTTAATAAAGGACGTAAAAGAAAAAGTTTTATTTCATGTTACAATAAACGTAATTGTTACTAGAATAAGATAGAAAGGTTGAAAGTAGGTGACATCATGGGAAAAATCATTGCTATTGCTAATCAAAAAGGCGGTGTTGGAAAAACAACAACATCTGTTAATTTAGGGGCTGGATTGGCGCAAGTAGGTAAAAAAGTCCTTCTTGTAGATATTGATGCTCAAGGAAATGCAACGACTGGTGTGGGAATTGAAAAATCTGAATTAGATCAATGTATTTACAACGTTCTTGTGGAAGATGCAGATGTTCAAGGGGTTATACAGAAAACCGCAACTGAAAACTTAGATGTTCTACCCGCTACAATTCAATTGGCTGGTGCTGAAATTGAATTGGTACCGACTATTTCCCGGGAAGTACGTTTGCAAAGAGCATTACAGCCAGTTCGTGATGAATATGACTATATTATTATCGACTGTCCCCCATCTTTAGGGTTATTAACGATTAATGCATTAACAGCAGCAGATTCTGTTATTATTCCTGTACAGTGTGAATATTACGCACTAGAAGGGTTAAGTCAGCTATTAAATACAGTTCGACTTGTACAAAAACATTTAAATAAAAATTTAGCAATTCAAGGTGTATTGTTAACAATGTTGGATGCCCGTACAAATTTAGGGATTCAAGTTATAGATGAAGTGAAAAAGTATTTTAGGGATAAAGTATATCGCTCGATTATTCCGCGTAATGTACGCTTGAGCGAGGCTCCAAGTCATGGGAAACCTATTATGCAGTATGACGCTAAATCAAGAGGAGCAGAAGTGTATATAGATTTAGCAGAGGAAGTGATTGCAGGTGGCTAAAGGATTAGGAAGAGGAATTAATGTGTTTTTTCCTGATTTAGATGTGAAAGAAGAGGAAACAATTCAGGAGATTCTTGTAACTGAATTAAGGCCGAATCCATATCAACCGCGTAAACACTTTAATAAAGAGGCGATTCAGGAATTAGCAATTTCGATTAAGGAACACGGTATTCTACAACCATTAATTGCTAGGAAGAGTATTAAAGGATATGAAATTGTTGCAGGTGAAAGACGATTTCGTGCTGCAAAAGAGGCTGGTTTAGAAAAAGTACCTGCGGTTGTAAGACAATTAACTGAACAGCAAATGATGGAATTTGCTTTGTTAGAAAACTTACAACGAGAAGATTTAAATCCTATGGAAGAGGCAATGGCATACCAGATGTTAATGAATGAGCTAAATGTAACGCAAGAACAATTAGCGAAACGTCTTGGTAAAAGCAGACCTTACATTGCAAATTATACTCGGTTATTAAGCCTACCTTCTTTCGTACAAGATATGATTGCAAATGGTCAACTTTCAATGGCTCATGGGAGAACTTTACTTACGATAAAAGATGAAGAACAATTGAAGTCCTTATTGAAACGCATTGAAAAAGAAGGATTAAATGTTCGTCAATTAGAGAAAATCGTCCAAGAGATTAATCAACACGTTTCACGTGAAACAAAAAAAGTGAAAAAAGAGCGAAATATATTTTTCGTAGAACGTGAAACGTTCTTAAGAGAAAAGTTTGGCACAGATGTGAAAATTAAAGAGACGAAAAAAGAAAAAGGTAAAATCGAAATTGAATTTTTTAATAAAGAAGATTTAAATCGTATTTTAGAACTATTAGCACAGAAAAATTAAAAAGCAAACCATCTTATTATTTATAGATGGTTTGCTTTTTTTAATGCGGATAATTTTTGATCCGTCTCTTTTATACTTTTTGCGATTACATCAGCCATTTTCATGACTAAACTTAATCTTGTATTTTGAAGAACGAAAAACTCCATAAACCCATTTAGATTGACGATACCGTGTATGTGCAAATCACCAACTGCAGGTAATTTCTTATTCATAGCAGCTCCAGGTTTACTAGGTCCCTTTCCAGTAGTGATTGATCCGATATTTTGGGACTTTCCTAAACATGCATCAACAGCAATTATAAATGCAGTAGGATATTCTTTCTGTATATTCTGAATTTTCTCTTCTAAATTTAGCGCATGTACTGGCTCATCTAGTGTACCGAATACTTGGAGGTTTTGGATGTCTATTTGTTCAAGTTTTGTACCAACTAATGGGCCGAGTGCGTCACCTGTAGAGCGATCTGTGCCGATACAAACGAGAATAAGTGGTATATTAGTTTTAATAGGAATATGGGTAAGTAAGAAATTACTGATTATTTCAGAGGCTTCTAGATCTTGGTGCATAACGTTTTGAGTTTCTTTCTCAAAAAATGGTAAGCGAAAACTTCCAATATTCATGAAGCACCTATCCTTTTAATAAATTTTCAATATATGTTATATGGTGAGGAAAATGGAAAGTTATAAGTGCGTAATTTTTGCAAAATGTGAATGAAAACGGAAATAATAGTACTAGTATATATATATTCGTTCCATTTTATACCTGGATGTCGGGGATAAAATAGGATTAAAATCATAAAATTTTTTCAGCAATTAGGGGACTTCTGATACAATAATAAGGGTAACTAAAAAGAAATTTTAGCTAGAGAGGTAGAGGTACATGGATTTATTAGCGAAGTGGTTTAATTCTATGAAACAGTATTTATTAGATGCTGATCGTTGGGCTCATATTGGAGTTGCGACATTAAAAATATGTATTATTTTAACAATTGGTGCAGTTGTTGTGCGAATTGCAAGGGCGGTTGTACGAAATGCGTTTCGTATGGGGAGTCGTTCTCCAATTCAAATTTCAGAACGTCGTACAGTTACAGTAGCGAAATTACTTGAAAATATTGTAGCGTACGTTGTTATGTTCATTATGCTAATTGCGATTTTAGGTGTGTTTGATATTAATGCATCAGGTTTATTAGCGGGTGCTGGGGTAATTGGTTTAGCAGTCGGATTTGGTGCTCAAAGTTTAGTGAAAGACGTTATTACAGGTTTATTTATTTTGTTAGAAGATCAGTTTTCAGTTGGCGATTATGTTAAAATCGGTCAATTTGAAGGAGTCGTTTTAGAAATTGGACTTCGTACAACGAAAGTAAAGAGTTGGACAGGTGAAATTCATACTTTACCAAATGGAAGTATTATTCAAGTTACTAACTACTCAGTTAGTAATAGTGTAGCGTTTGTTGATGTATCTATTTCATATGAGGCTGATATTGCGAAAGCAGAGCAAGTTATTGAAGATTTATTAGTAGAATTACCTTCAAAGTACGAAAAAATGGTAACAACACCTCAATTATTAGGTGTGCAAACATTAGCTGCATCAGAAGTTATATTACGTGTTATTGCTGAAGTAGAACCGATGCAACATGCAGTTATTGCAAGGGCACTTCGTAAAGAGATTAAAAATCGTCTTGATTTACATGGAATTGAAATTCCATATCCACGTATGGTTTTATATAATCGTGAAGAATTAGTTAGTGGAAAAGCAATTTAGTATGGAGAGGAGTTTGGAGAATGGAGCAAAAGGAATATAACTTGTATGATGTTGTGGAAATGAAGAAAGCCCATCCATGTGGCGAGAATCGTTGGAAAATTATTCGTATGGGAATGGATATCCGCATTAAGTGCGAGGGGTGTGACCATTCAGTAATGATTCCTCGAAGAGAGTTTGATCGTAAGGTGAAAAAAATACTTGTGAAGCACGAAGAAT
Organism: Bacillus sp. CPT56D-587-MTF; assembly: GCF_058792335.1. Lineage (NCBI taxonomy): Bacteria > Bacillati > Bacillota > Bacilli > Caryophanales > Bacillaceae > Bacillus > Bacillus sp. CPT56D-587-MTF. The sequence goes on from NZ_JBYTEF010000001.1 coordinate 5,202,707, forward strand.
AGAGGAAGAGTAACAGTTACAGTAGGTAACTGTTACTCAGGCTGTGGAGAAAGTCTTCTCCACAGCCTGTTTTTGTGTCTGAACCTCTTTTTATGTGTCAACACTGATAAAAAAGAGGAAAAGGAGAGATTTTTTATGATGGGTGCTTTAAAAAATCATCGTGATGAGCGTGTATCTGTTTCTGTAGAAGAGTTGGTTCCACAAGATCATTTCCTTCGTGCAATTGAAGCGACAATTAGTTTTGATTTTATTGAAGAGAAGTTACGCCCTTATTACTGTGAAAACAATGGACGCCCGTCCATTCATCCTATTGTTTTATTTAAGATGATGTTTATTGGATATTTTTACGGTATTCGTTCTGAGCGTCAATTGGAAAAGGAAATTAAAACGAATATTGCCTACCGTTGGTTTTTAGGGTTTTCTCTATCGGATACTATTCCGGATCACTCTACAATCAGTTGGAATCGTCGTACTCGTTTTATTCATACAAATATTTTCGAAGAAATTTTTGATGAGATTGTGAGACAAGCGACGGAGCACCGGATGGTAGGAGGACGTGCACTGATGACAGATTCTACACATATTAAGGCCAATGCCAATAAAAATAAATTTGTACATAAATATAAAAAAGAAAAAGCAAAGTTTTATATAGACGAGCTAGAAGCTGCGGTAATCGAAGATCGTGAGGTACATGGAAAAAAGAATTAAAACCTAGAAAGGAAAGTGATACCCCTACCAAAAAAACTCGTATAAGTACAACGGATCCAGATAGTGGATTTTTAATGAGAGATGGAAAACCAAATGGTTTTCATTTCTTGGATCATCGTACGACTGATGCGAAGTACAATATTATTACAGATACCTATGTAACGGCTGGAAATATGGCAGATTCCGAGCCGTATTTAGCACGCCTCCAAGCTCAGATTGATAAATTCGACTTCAAAGTAGAAGCTGTTGCCCTTGATGCTGGCTATTTTACAGGATATATCTGTAAGAAACTATCAGAACGGAATATATTTATGGTGATGGGGTATCGCCGATTTGGAAAACGGAATAAAGAAGTACCGAAAAGCCAATTTAAATATGTAGAAGAAATGAATGTTTTCGCTTGTCCGATGGGATGTATTCTAGAATATGTAACAACTGATCGTGAAGGATACCGTCAATACAAATCGAATCCAGAAGACTGCGCTGTTTGTCCGTTACGTGAGGTGTGCTTTTCAAAGAAACAAAAACAAAAAGTTATCACTCATCATGTGTGGGAGAAATATAAGGATATTGCTAGAAAAAACAAGCTAACAGCTACAGGGAAAAGGTTGTATAAAGTACGCTGTTCCACTATAGAGCGAAGCTTTGCAGACGCCAAAGAACTACATGGCTACCGCTATGCCCGGTTTCGAGGGCTGAAGTCTGTCCAAATGCAAGCTTATCTCACCGCAGCTTGTCAAAACATGAAAAAAATAGCCCTCCACCTGACCAAAAAGGGTCAGGTGGAGGGCTATTTTTTAAAATTCTATTATTTTATGTTGTTTTTATTCGCTAAAATCAAAAAAGATTCCAGAGTGTTGGGAACCCTAAAGGGTTTCCCAACACTCTGAGTAACAGTTACAGTAGGTAACTGTTACTTTTTTTCGTTTGGCGGAAACTTGTCATTTTTTTCGTTACTATCTATAATGATGAAAGATTGAGACATAGGAGTGAAAAATATGGGATTAACGGCTGGGATTGTTGGATTACCTAACGTAGGGAAGTCCACTTTATTTAATGCAATTACACAAGCAGGAGCAGAATCTGCGAACTATCCATTCTGTACAATTGATCCAAACGTAGGGATTGTAGAAGTACCAGATGAGCGTTTAAATAAATTAACGGAATTAGTAGAGCCGAAAAAGACTGTTCCGACTGTATTCGAGTTTACTGATATTGCAGGTATCGTAAAAGGTGCTAGTAAAGGTGAAGGTTTAGGAAATAAATTCTTATCTCACATTCGTCAAGTAGATGCAATTTGCCAAGTTGTTCGTTGTTTTGAAGACGAAAATATTACGCACGTTTCAGGGAAAGTAGATCCAATTGATGATATTGAAACAATCAATTTAGAGCTAATTTTAGCGGACTTAGAGTCTGTTGATAAGCGTATCGAGCGTGTTGCGAAATTAGCAAGACAAAAAGATAAAGAAGCGGTATATGAGCATGAAATTTTAGTTCGTTTAAAAGAAGCTTTTGAAGAGGGAAAACCAGCTCGTACTGTTGAATTTACAGAAGAGCAGATGAAGATTGTTAAAGGCCTTCATTTACTTACAACAAAAGAAATGTTATACGTAGCGAATGTAAGTGAAGACGATATTATCGATCCTTCGGAAAATAAATACGTACAAATGGTAAAAGAATTTGCAGCAAATGAAAATTCTCAAGTAATCGTTGTATGTGCAAAAATCGAATCAGAAATCGCTGAATTAGACGAAGAAGAGAAAAAAGTATTCCTTGAAGAATTAGGAATTGAAGAGTCTGGTTTAGATCAATTAATTCGTGCAGCATATGACCTATTAGGACTTGCTACGTACTTTACAGCTGGCGTTCAAGAAGTACGTGCTTGGACATTTAAACAAGGAATGAAGGCACCACAATGTGCTGGTGTTATTCATACAGACTTTGAGCGTGGATTTATTCGTGCAGAAACAGTTTCTTACGATGATTTAATGACAAACGGTTCTATGACAGCTGCAAAAGAAGCTGGAAAAGTACGTTTAGAAGGAAAAGAATATATCGTAAAAGACGGAGATGTTATGCACTTCCGTTTTAACGTTTAATTTAATATTTCCTAGGAAAAATAAAGATATGAACTTGGCAAATATATTATATGTTTGCCAAGTTTTTTATGTATTGGTGAGTTGATTCATATAACTTACTATGATATAATCTAAACTCGTGAGTAATTACTATAAATTAATTGCTCCTTGCCCATTACGGGCCGTTTAGACCAAAAGGAGGTGAAAGTGTAATGAGAAAGTACGAAATTATGTACATCATTCGTCCTGGCGTTGAAGAAGAAGCTCAAAAAGCTTTAGTTGAACGTTTTGCAGGTGTTTTAACAAACAATGGTGCAGAAATCATTAACACGAAAGAGTGGGGTAAGCGTCGTTTAGCTTACGAAATCAACGACTTACGTGAAGGTTTCTACATGATCTTAAACGTGAAATCTAACGCAGAAGCGATTAACGAATTCGACCGTTTAGCTAAGATCAACGAAGACATCCTTCGTCATATCGTTGTTAAAGAAGAAGAAAAATAATTGATATATAAGGGAGAGTGGTTCGATTGATGAATCGTGTTATCCTCGTTGGTCGTTTAACTAAGGACCCTGACTTACGTTACACGCCCAATGGTGTCGCAGTAGCTACTTTTACGTTAGCTGTGAATCGCGCATTTGCCAATCAGCAAGGTGAGCGTGAAGCTGACTTTATTAATTGTGTAATATGGCGTAAACAAGCAGAAAACGTAGCAAATTATTTGAAAAAAGGTAGCTTAGCAGGCGTAGATGGGCGTCTTCAAACTCGTAATTACGAGGGACAAGATGGTAAACGTGTATACGTAACAGAAGTTCTTGCGGAAAGCGTGCAATTTTTAGAGCCGCGTAATGGCGGTGGGGAGCAACGTGGTTCATTTAATCAGCAACCATCAGGAGCTGGTTTCGGTAACCAAGGCTCTAACCCATTTGGTCAATCTAGTAATTCAGGTAACCAAGGTAACTCTGGATTTACGAAGAATGACGATCCATTTTCAAATGTAGGTCAACCGATCGACATTTCCGACGACGATTTACCGTTCTAATACAGTAAATTTGTTAGTTTTAACAAAGAATGGAGGGAAATAGACATGGCAGGACGCAAAGGTGGACGTGCGAAACGTCGTAAGGTGTGTTTCTTCACAGCTAACGGCATCACTCGCATTGACTATAAAGATGTTGATTTATTAAAACGTTTCGTTTCTGAGCGTGGTAAAATTTTACCTCGTCGTGTAACAGGAACAAGCGCAAAATACCAACGTAAACTTACAGTTGCAATTAAACGTGCTCGTCAAATGGCACTTTTACCATATGTTGGTGAATAATAGCGTATGAAATGCACAGTAGAGTCGGACTCTACTGTGCATTTTGCTATGCTTTTCTTTTTGAAAGAGAGGTTAAAATGTGAAACAAACAAAGTTTATTACAGAAGGTGCAGCATTATTAGCTATATATGCAATTTTATTGCTTATATCTATGTATGTTCCGATTTTGGGTACAGTTGTAACTTTTGCGTTGCCGTTACCATTTATACTATTAATGATAAGACATAAACTATCTAATGTGCTCGTGGTTTTTGTAGCAGCACTTTTTGTTACTATTATTGTGAGTCAACCGCTGAATTTAGTGAAGACAATTATGTTTGGATTGATAGGGATTGTTTTAGGATATATGTATAAAACAAGAAAAAAGCCAGTTGAAATCTTAATAGCGGGGACGCTTGCATACTTAATTGGTTTTGTACTTATTTATGTTGCGAGTATAAAGTTTTTCAACATAGATATAATGAAGCAAATGCAAAGTATGTTTAGTGAAAGTATGGCGAAAAGCGAAAAGATAGTAAGTGCTACAGGTATGCCGATTAGTAAGGAACAAAAAGAGCTACTTGCACAAATGAATGATATATTACAATCGTTACTTCCAAGTATACTTGTGCTAGTTTCAGTATGTTTTTCTTGGATTACAGTGATAATATCAGGTAGTGTTTTGAAAAAGTTAAAACATGAAGTTATATCTTGGCCTAAATTTAAAGATATACAATTACCAAAGAGTATCATTTGGTATTACGTTATATTTATTTTGTTAGCAACTTTTATAAAAGTAGAACCAACATCATATTTACATATGGTATTTTCTAACCTAAATGTCATATTTGCACTATTGCTTGTACTGCAAGGTCTGACATTTATCGCCTTTTTAGCGTATAGAAAAGGTTTTACTAAAGGGGTTCCTATTATTAGTTTTATTGCATGCATGTTTATTCCGATGCTGTTTCCTCTTGTGACAATCTTAGGTATAATTGACTTAGGGATTTCATTGCGTTCTAAAATAGGGGGATAAAATAATATTCCTTATACTATTTTAATCTGTTTAACTAACTGGAAGGTAAGTTAGTTTTACTTTATAGGAGTTGTATACATGCCTGAATTTGATAAGAAACAGTGGTTTTTATATCCTGTTTATGTATTGGCATTTTTTGTGTTTGTGCTCATTTCAATTCTCTGTTATTTTCATTTAATTATGGGTATAGCTGCTTTTGTCATTTTTTGTATCGTATTCTTTATCGTTATACGATTTGAACTTAATTTTCAAAGGAATTTCGAAAAGCATACGACAGATATGATTACAAGAGTAAAGAAAGTAAGTAATGAAGCATTTAACCAAATGCCGATTGGTATTTTGTTATACAATAAGGATTATGGGATTGATTGGGCAAATCCTTATTTATCTTCATGTCTGGGACAGCACGCATTAGCTGGATGGCACCTTTACGATGTATCAGAAACATTACTTCTTTTCATTAAAGGAGAAACTTCTGATGATATAGTCTCTTTAAATAATCGAAAGTTTCGCGTTTTTGTAAGGAAAGAAGAAAAGTTAATTTATTTCTTTGATGTAACGGAACAAACAGAAATCGAAAAGATGTACGAGGATCAAAGGACTGTTTTAGCTGTCATCTATTTGGATAATTATGATGAAGTTACACAAGGATTAGATGATCAATTACGTACGAATATAACAAGTCTTGTGACATCGCGACTAAATGAATGGGCACTTAAGTATGGTGCTTATTTAAAACGTGCATCTTCAGAAAGATTCTTCGTTGTGCTAAATGAAAGTATTTTGACGCAGATGGAGAAAGGGAAATTTAGCATTTTAGATCAGGTGCGTGAAGAAACATCTAAAAGGAATATACCACTTACATTAAGTGTGGGTGTCGGATCAGGTGATTTACCTTTATCAGAGCTTGGAGCAATGGCTCAATCTGGTTTAGATCTTGCGCTTGGGCGTGGGGGAGACCAAGTAGCTATTAAACAAGCGACAGGTAAAGTTAAGTTCTATGGAGGTAAGACAAATCCGGTTGAAAAACGTACCCGTGTACGCGCCAGGGTCATTTCGCATGCGTTAAAGGATTTAGTATTAGAAAGTAGTAATGTCATTATTATGGGGCATAGGGCTCCCGATATGGACGCAATTGGTGCTGCGATTGGTATTTTAAAAGTGGCTCAATTAAATGAGCGTAAAGGATATATTGTGTTAGATGAAAATGATTCCGATAAAGGAATTAAGCGTTTGATGGACAAAGTGAAACAAAATGAGGAGTTATGGTCTCATTTTATTACTCCAGAGCAAGCGATGGAATTTACAAATGATGAGTCGTTACTTGTTGTTGTCGATACGCATAAACCTTCTATGGTGATGGAGCAAAAACTGTTACATAAAATTGAAAATGTAGTAGTTATTGATCATCATCGCCGTGGAGAAGATTTTATTGAAGACCCATTGCTAGTTTATATGGAACCATATGCTTCTTCAACGGCAGAATTGGTTACAGAATTACTTGAGTATCAACCTAAAAATTTAAAGATGACAATGTTAGAAGCGACGGCATTGTTAGCGGGTATTATTGTCGACACGAAAAGTTTCACATTCCGGACAGGGGCTCGTACATTTGATGCTGCTTCTTATTTACGCTCACATGGTGCAGATACTGTACTTGTACAAGAACTTTTAAAGGAAGATATGGATCAGTATTTACGGGTTGCAAAAGCTATAAAAAATGCGTACATTTATAAAAATGGAATTGCGATTGCTAAAGTTGATAGTGATGATTACTACGATCAAGTGCTTATTGCGCAATCGGCAGACACGTTATTAACGATGACAGGGATTATTGCATCATTTGTTGTTGCGAAACGTGGCGAGAATCTCATTGGAATTAGCAGCAGGTCTTTAGGTGAAGTGAATGTGCAGCTAATTATGGAAAACTTAGGCGGTGGCGGGCATTTGACGAATGCAGCCACACAGATGAAAAATGTTACAGTAGATGAAGCTGAGGAGAAGCTTCGATTTGTTATTGATGACTATTTACAGGGAGGCACACAATCATGAAAGTAATTTTTCTAAAAGACGTAAAAGGTAAAGGTAAAAAAGGAGAAGTAAAAAACGTACCAGATGGCTATGCAAACAACTTCTTACTAAAACAAGGATTAGCTGCTGAAGCAACAAATAGCAGTATGAAAACTTTAGAAGCTCAAAAGCGTAAAGAAGAAAAAGATGCAGCAGCAGAGCTTGAAAATGCAAAAGAGTTAAAAGAGACTTTAGAGAAATTAACTGTAGAATTAAAGGCGAAATCTGGAGAAGGTGGCCGTTTATTTGGTTCTATCACAAGCAAACAAATCGTAGATGCAATGCAAAAATCACACAAGATTAAACTTGATAAACGTAAATTTGAAATGGACGATGCAATCCGCGCGTTAGGTTATACAAACGTTACTGTGAAATTGCATCCACAAGTAACAGCAACAGTAAAAGTTCATGTTAGTGAACAATAAAAATAAATTAAGCAAGGAGGATTGCGTATGAGTGATGTACTTGCTGATCGTACCCCTCCGCATAATATAGAGGCTGAGCAGGCGGTTTTAGGGGCCATATTGATTGATCAAGATGCGTTAACTTCAGCATCAGAGTTATTGGTACCTGATTCGTTCTATCGAACGAAACATCAAAAGATTTTTGAAGTCATGCTTGGGCTATCTGATAAGGGAGAGCCGATCGACTTAGTAATGATGACATCAGCAATGGCTGATCAAGGATTACTAGAAGAGGTTGGTGGGGTTTCTTACTTAGCAGAGTTAGCAGAAGTTGTGCCAACTGCAGCTAACGTAGAATATTACGCACGCATCATCGCTGAAAAGGCGCTTTTACGTCGTTTAATTCGCACGGCGACTCATATTGTATCGGATGGATACGAGAGAGAAGATGATGTGGATGGTCTTTTAAACGAGGCTGAGAAAAAAATATTAGAAGTATCCCATCAAACGAATGCAAAAGCATTCCAAAACATTAAAGATGTTCTTGTAGATGCTTATGACAAAATTGAACTTTTGCATAATCAAAAGGGTGAAGTTACTGGGATACCAACTGGGTTTACTGAATTAGATAAGATGACAGCAGGTTTCCAACGAAATGATTTAATTATCGTGGCAGCACGTCCATCAGTAGGGAAAACGGCATTTTCATTAAATATTGCACAAAACGTAGCGACGAAAACGGATGAAAATGTAGCGATTTTTAGTTTGGAGATGGGTGCTGATCAGCTTGTTATGCGTATGCTTTGTGCAGAAGGGAATATTGATGCACAAAGACTTCGTACTGGTTCATTAACTTCCGATGATTGGGCAAAATTAACAATGGCAATGGGGAGTCTCTCAAATGCTGGTATATATATTGATGATACGCCAGGTATTAAAGTAAATGAGATTCGAGCAAAATGCCGTAGATTAAAGCAAGAACAAGGTCTTGGTATGATTTTGATTGACTATTTGCAGCTTATTCAAGGAAGTGGGAAATCAGGAGAAAACCGTCAGCAGGAAGTATCTGAGATTTCGCGTACCTTAAAAGGGATTGCGCGTGAATTGCAAGTGCCTGTTATTGCTTTATCACAGTTATCTCGTGGTGTAGAATCTCGTCAAGATAAACGCCCGATGATGTCTGATATTCGTGAATCTGGAAGTATTGAGCAGGATGCTGATATTGTAGCTTTCCTATATCGTGAAGACTACTATGATCGAGAAACGGAAAACAAAAATACAATTGAAATTATTATTGCAAAACAACGTAACGGTCCAGTAGGTTCAGTGGAACTTGCATTCGTCAAAGAGTTCAATAAGTTCGTTAACTTAGAACGTCGTTTTGAGGATGGACATGCTCCACCGGCATAAAGGCAGTATAAAAAAGAAACACATTTCTTATAATAAGATGTGTTTCTTTTTTTTTATAAGAAAGATAAGGCTTTCATAAGTTAAATATATAATTCTTACGAACGAAAATGTTTTTTTGTGAAAAAATGTTCGCTTTTCGGTTGACTTCTCTTTCGGTTTTGGTACAATTATATTGTTTGAATAGATCGTTTGAAAATTGCGGAGGTGCTTTAATAATGTCTTCAGTAGTAGTTGTAGGAACACAATGGGGCGACGAAGGAAAAGGTAAAATCACTGATTTTCTTTCTGAGCATGCGGAAGTAGTTGCAAGATATCAAGGTGGAAATAACGCGGGACATACAATTGTTTTCGGCGGAGTTAAATATAAATTACACTTAATTCCATCTGGTATTTTCTATAAAGAGAAAATTTGTGTAATCGGAAACGGATTAGTAGTAGATCCAAAAGCATTACTTGAAGAGTTAAAATACTTACACGATCGTGGTGTAAGTACTGATAATTTACGTGTAAGTAACCGTGCACATGTTATTTTACCTTACCACTTAAAACAAGATGAGTTAGAAGAAGCAAGTAAAGGTGATAACAAAATCGGTACAACGAAAAAAGGTATCGGTCCTGCATATATGGATAAAGCTGCTCGTATTGGTATTCGTATGGCTGATCTTTTAGACCGTGAAGCATTTAAAGAGAAGCTTGAGCGCAATTTAGTAGAGAAAAATCGTTTATTTGAAAAAATGTACGATACAGAAGGTTTCACTGTAGAAGAAATTTTCGAAGAGTACTTCGAGTACGGGCAACAAATCGCGCAATATGTATGTGATACGTCTGTTGTATTAAATGATGCATTAGATAATAATCACCGTGTATTATTTGAAGGTGCGCAAGGTGTTATGCTTGATATTGACCACGGGACGTACCCGTTCGTTACATCTTCTAACCCAATTGCTGGTGGTGTAACAGTTGGAACTGGAGTTGGTCCTGCGAAAGTTACTCGCGTTGTAGGTGTATGTAAAGCATATACAAGCCGCGTTGGTGATGGTCCATTCCCTACTGAGCTTCATGATGAAATTGGTCATCAAATTCGTGAAGTTGGTCGCGAGTATGGAACGACAACTGGTCGTCCACGTCGCGTAGGTTGGTTCGATAGCGTTGTTGTAAGACATGCACGTCGTGTTAGTGGTTTAACGGATCTATCATTAAATTCTATCGACGTTTTAACAGGTATTCCAACTCTTAAAATTTGTGTAGCTTACAAATACAATGGCGAAGTTATTGATGAAGTTCCAGCTAACTTAAACATTTTAGCGAAATGTGAGCCTGTATATGAAGAGCTTCCAGGTTGGGAAGAAGATATTACTGGTGTAAAATCATTAGATGAACTTCCTGAAAATGCACGAAAATACGTAGAACGTGTTTCTGAGTTAACAGGAATTCAAATATCTATGTTCTCAGTTGGACCAGATCGTAACCAAACAAATATTGTACGTAACGTATACGAAGCTTAATTAACATTTTTTGAAAAAAAACTCATGTCTGCATGAGTTTTTTTCTTATTCTTTTATAAAAAAACAAAAAAAGTATTGCAATAAATACAGAATACATGTTATGATACATCTTGTCGTCACGAAAATATGACGTTGGTGAGTATGAGCCATTAGCTCAGTTGGTAGAGCATCTGACTTTTAATCAGAGGGTCGAAGGTTCGAGTCCTTCATGGCTCACCATTTTATTTTTCGTGGCCCGTTGGTCAAGTGGTTAAGACACCGCCCTTTCACGGCGGTAACACGGGTTCGAATCCCGTACGGGTCATGTTTTTTTTTGCTTATTTTTGGTCCCGTGGTGTAGTGGTTAACATGCCTGCCTGTCACGCAGGAGATCGCCGGTTCGACCCCGGTCGGGACCGCCACTTTTGTTTATACCACCATTAGTGGTTTTATATATAGTTTTGGCTCGGTAGCTCAGTCGGTAGAGCAGAGGACTGAAAATCCTCGTGTCGGCGGTTCGATTCCGTCCCGAGCCACTCTCAGGATATTAAGTGGGCCCACTTAATATCCTTTTTATTTATGTAATTTTACAAAACTGAGTAGTTATTTTAAAATAGAACGAGGAGCCTCTAGCAGTTGAAGCTAGAGGTTTTTCTATAGATCGTATAGGGTGCCGTGTAAAAGTGGATCATACATGAGTCTATGAGAATAGAGGAGAAAATACTTAAACAAAGGATGCGGTCATATAGGACATACTATGTAAACATCAATATGTTTAGGGATTATTGACCATATTTTTATAAGGAGGAAATAGACGATGATGGGAAAGAAAATTTTAGTAGTTGATGATGAAAAGCCGATTGCAGATATTTTGAAGTTTAACCTAGAAAAAGAAGGTTTTGAAATAGTAATGGCGCATGATGGTGATGAAGCAATTGAAAAGGCTAATGAAGAGCAACCAGATATGGTTTTATTAGATATTATGCTACCAGGTAAAGATGGCTTAGAGGTTTGCCGTGAAATACGTAAAAGCTCAGAAATGCCGATTATTATGCTTACAGCAAAGGACTCTGAGATTGATAAAGTATTAGGGCTCGAGCTTGGGGCAGATGATTATGTAACGAAGCCATTTAGTACGAGGGAATTACTTGCTCGTGTGAAGGCGAATTTACGCCGCCATCAACAAGGTGGTGCTGCGGAAAAAGAAGAAAATACAGAAATGGTTATTGGACCAATTGTGATTAATCCAAATGCATATAGTGTAACGAAGCGTGAGGAAAATATCGAGCTTACACATCGTGAATTTGAGTTGCTACATTATTTAGCGAAACATTTAGGACAAGTTATGACACGCGAACATTTATTACAAACAGTTTGGGGTTATGACTATTTTGGAGATGTGCGCACAGTAGACGTTACAGTACGTCGTTTGCGTGAAAAAATTGAAGATAATCCAAGCCATCCTACTTTAATTGTAACTAGACGTGGAGTAGGGTATTACTTGCGTGACCCAGAGCAGGAATAGTATATGAAGAAAGTTGTTTTTTTTCAATCTATTCATTTAAAATTTGTGCTTATATATATGCTATTAATATTAATAGCGATGCAAGTTATTGGAGTATATTTCGTAAGGGAATTAGAGAAGAGTTTAGTACAAGGTTTTAGGGATTCTTTAACGCAGCAAACAAACTTATTATCATATAATTTGAAGCAAGAGTTTAAAAAAAGTTATACAAAAGCAGAAACAGAGTCAACAGATGAAACGATTAAAACTTCAATTCGAAAATTTGCCTCTGATCAGAAGAAAGTTATACAAGAGGTAAGTGTATTTGATTCGCACAGAAAGTTACTGGCTATTTCAGATGAATCAAAGCAGAATAAGGTGAATCGAACATCAACTGATATAGCTGTTCAGCGAGTGTTAGTACAAAAAAAGCCGGAAGTGAAAATTGAGAAGGATGGTAGTACAGGTCATCGTGTTCAAGTTATGCTTACTCCGATTCTAGATGATAACGGTAAGGATGCGCTTGGTGTTATTTACATTGTGGCATCTATGGAAGATGTATATAAACAAATGAAGGATATAAATCAAATTTTTGCTACGGGAACAGTAATTGCTTTATTAGTAACGGCCGTACTTGGGATTTTATTGGCTCAAACAATTACAAGACCAATTTCAGATATGCGGAGACAAGCAATCGAAATGGCAAAAGGAAATTATTCGAGAAAAGTAAAAGTGCATAGCCATGATGAAATTGGACAACTGGCATTATCCTTCAATAATTTATCAAAAAAATTACAACAAGCTCGTTCTTCTACAGAAAGTGAAAGGCGTAAATTATCATCTGTTTTATCACATATGACAGATGGAGTAATTGCTACTGACCGAAAAGGGGATATTATTTTACTAAATGATCCTGCGGAAAAGATGTTAAATGTTTCTCGTGAAACAGCGCTCGATCAATCTGTTTTAGAGGTATTAGGGATACAGGAAGAATTTACGCTCGATCATTTATATGAAGAGCCAGATTCTGTTTTATTAGATTTTAGTACGAGAAACGAACCATATATTTTACGTGCTAGTTTCTCTGTTATTCAAAAAGAAACAGGGAAGGCAAACGGCTTAATTGCTGTACTATATGATGTAACAGAGCAGGAGCGTATAGAACGGGAACGCCGTGAGTTTGTGGCGAATGTCTCTCATGAATTAAGGACGCCATTAACGACGATGCGCAGTTATTTAGAGGCACTTACAGATGGAGCATGGCAGGATCCAAATATTGCACCACAATTTTTAACGGTTACACAAGAAGAAACAGAAAGAATGATTAGACTTGTAAATGCGTTGTTACAGCTATCTAAACTTGATAGTACAGAGCATCGTTTAATGAAAGAATGGGTCGACTTTACTGATTTCTTTAATAATATTATTGATCGCTTTGAAATGTCTAAAGAGCAAAATGTAAGTTTCAAACGATCTTTCTCTAAGAAATCTAGATTTATTGATATGGATACTGACAAAATTACTCAAGTGCTGTATAACATTATTTCTAACGCATTAAAGTATTCACCAGAAGGTGGAACAGTAACATATCGTTTACGTGATCGCGGTGATTTATTAGAAATTAGTGTAAGTGACCAAGGAATGGGTATTCCAAAAGAAAACGTTGATAAAATCTTTGAACGTTTTTATCGCGTAGATAAAGCTCGTTCAAGACAAATGGGTGGTACTGGGCTTGGATTAGCAATTGCAAAAGAAATGATTGAGGCACATGGTGGCTCTATTTGGGCGAAGAGTGAAGAAGGAAAAGGGACAACTATTTATTTCACGTTACCAATGGCAGCGGATGAAGAGGACGATTGGGAATGAGTATGGAAAACTTTAAAACAATAGTTTTAATTAACCTAGTTGTAATTAGCCTATTTCTTACTTTTAACCTATGGACGTATGTGCCAGATTCTACATCCATGCAAAACGCGAAATTTGTGCAGGGAAATGAAGGAATGAACCAAACTAAAATTTCCGATGTTGTCCGTCCTACTTCTATCATCGTGCATAAAGATAAAAATCATTATGGGAGCAGAAGAGAGGCAGATATAGAATCAATCTATAAGCCTCTGGAAGTAGGGGAACTACATGATTTTAAAGAGATATCAATCACTAAGGGTGATTTCCTTTCATATGTGCATGGTGAAGGGAAAGTTGAACTTGTTTTCCCTACCGATATCCCATTTGATGCAGTAAAATCCATGTTTAACATGAAAGAGAAGAGTACAGATAAGCCTAAACATTTTAATCGTATTCTCCTCGATCCTTCTCGAAGTAAGGATCAAGAAATTAAAATTAACTTTGTTTCTGATGGTGATAACTTTAAAATATACGAGGCAAAATTAAGTGGCGTGTATTTAAAAGATATTGTAAATGCCCAAAATCAATTTATAGTATCAGCAAAGCCTTATTTTGATTATCAACTTAATGATATGAAAAAGTTATTTTTACCAGATGGAACGACAGAGTTAAACAATATAACATATATTTCATCTAATTTAGCAGTTGATACGTTTAAGAATGCTCTGTTTAGTGATCCTCGTTATTTAAGTCCGATTACCGAGATGTCGAAAGAAACATTTACAGATGGTATTAGATCCATGGAAATTGAAAACGATCGTCACATGCTAAAGTATAAAAACTCTTCTGTCTTAACTGAGAAAACGATAGATAATTTAATGCTTTTACAAAAAAGCTTTGAATTCGTAAGTGGTCACAGTGGAAGTTTGGATTCATATCGTTTGGACTATATGAATAAAGGAGAGACAGTATTTCGTTTAAATGAAGATGGATATTCAGTATTCAATGAAGATGGATTAGCTGAATTGAGACAAATATGGGGATCAGAAGAAGTAATGGAATATGAAAGACCGTTGCTGTCTTTAAATACTAAAGGTATAGAACAGAAGGTTACTCTTCCGTCAGGGCATGTTGTAATAGCATCCCTAGAAAATAATCCAGAGATAAAGAAACAAGTAATTAAGGATATTGGTATTGGATACAAGTTATCACTAGATGGACAAGTAGTTCGATTACAACCAATTTGGTATGTAAAGCTTGTTGAAGATGAAACAGGTAAACAGAAAATCTATGAGTGGAGTGAGGGAGGACTAAATGGATTGGGATCGGATTAAAACCATATTTATTGTGACCTTTTTTGTTTTGGACCTCTTTCTCATTTTCCAATTCATTCAAAAGCAAGATAGTAATCAATTGGAGCTTATTGCAGAAACAAAGATAGATCAAGAATTAAAAGCAAACAAAATTACGATGGGAAATATCCCTAAAGAACCGAAAAAAGAGTCATTTATTAGAGCAGAAAATAAAGCCTTTAAAGAAGAAGATATACAGTCTTTGAAAAATCAAACAGTGCATATACAAAATATGTACAAGATAGAAAGTAAGCTAAAAGAGCCTTTTTTAAATACGAAATCATTATCAAAAGATAAGTATAATGAATTTTTGAAGAACTATGTATTGGATGGACAAAAGTATGAATTTGGAGCGGTGAAAGACTCTAAAATTTATTTCTTCCAAAAATATAAAGATAAGCCTATTTTCTATAATAATCAGGCGATGATTGTTGTGGAATTAAATGAAAAAAATGAACTTGTTTCATATACGCAGACAATGCTAACTGATTTAAAAGAAATGGGCGAAGGTGAAAAAACGAAAGAGCAAGAAATTATTACGGCTCAAACAGCTTTAGAAAATTTGTATTTAAAAAATAAAATTCATGGAAATACGCATGTTAAAGAAGCACAAATTGGTTATGCCACTCTTACCGCATCTACTTCTAATAACCAAGTACTGGCTCCAACGTGGAATTTGAAAACGGAACAGAAGCAGGACTTCTTTGTGAATGCAATTGAAGGACAAGTTATGGAATTAGGAGAAAAGGAAAATCAAGTGGTTGATGAACATACTGGAGTGAGAAAGAATGGGGTTGCATTTTAGCGTACTTGCAAGTGGAAGTACAGGAAATATGCTATACGTAGGAACCGATGAAAAAAAATTACTAGTCGACGCAGGTTTAAGTGGTAAAGCAACAGAGGCTTTATTTAAACAAGCAGAATTGAATATAAAGGATGTATCAGGTATTCTTGTAACGCATGAGCATAGTGATCATATTAAAGGTTTAGGTGTACTGGCACGTAAATATGATTTACCTGTTTATGCGAATGAGAAAACATGGAATGCAATGGAACATTTAATAGGAAATATCCCAACTGAACAAAAGTTTATTTTCTCAGTTGGTGATGTGAAAACCTTTGGTGATATTGAAGTCGAGTCATTTGGAGTTTCTCATGATGCGGCAGAACCGATGTTTTATGCTTTCCATAACAATAATAGGAAGTTAGCGCTTATTACAGATACGGGATACGTAAGTGACCGTATGAAAGGCGTTATTAAGGGAGCTAATGCTTTCGTATTTGAAAGTAATCATGATGTAGAAATGCTTCGTATGGGACGTTATCCATGGAGCATTAAACGACGTATTTTAAGTGACGTTGGGCATGTTTGTAATGAGGATGCTGCATTAGCGATGGCAGATGTAATTACAGATGAGACAAAGCATATTTATTTAGCCCATTTAAGCTTAGATAATAACATGAAAGAACTAGCGCGTATGTCAGTATCACAAGTACTAGAGGAAAAAGGATTTGGAGTGGGTGAATCCTTTGAAATTCACGATACAGATCCAAAAATGCCTACAAAAATTCAATACGTATAATTCTTCATTTTAGTAAACAATAAAGGTGAATATAGTTGTTTTCAGGAAGATAGGTGAACAAATATGTCCTTTATTGATGAAGAAAATTATCGTATGAAACGTGCAGGAAAAAAGAAGCACAAAGGTATAGTTCTTTCTAGTATAGCGGGAACAATTGTAGGAGCTTCTTTATTCGCGTTTGGAGCGCCTTTATTTTCAAATTCTGCTGATACGCTTCTGCAAGCTGAAGCAAGCGGAAGTAATATGGCCGAAACTCAAGGGATTAAACAGATTAGCTTTGTAGATGCTGTTGATCGTGCATCTGAAGCTGTTGTGGGTGTTATTAACATTCAACGAGATAACTTTTCAGAGGCAGATTCAGAGGCCGGTACAGGATCAGGAGTAATTTATAAAAAGACAGATGGTCAAGCTTATATTGTAACGAATAATCATGTTGTAGCTGGAGCGAATCGTATTGAAGTAAGTCTAAGTGACGGTAAGAAGGTTCCTGGAAAAGTATTAGGAACCGATGTAGTCACAGACTTAGCTGTATTAGAAATAGATGCAAAGCATGTGAAAAAAATAATTGAAATTGGCGATTCTAATACTGTTCGCAGAGGAGAGCCAGTTATTGCGATTGGAAACCCGCTTGGACTGCAATTTTCTGGAACAGTTACACAAGGTATTATTTCAGCTAATGAACGTATTGTCCCTGTAGATTTAGATCAAGATGGACATTATGATTGGCAAGTAGAAGTGTTACAAACAGATGCAGCGATTAATCCGGGGAATAGTGGCGGTGCGCTTGTAAATGCAGCAGGACAATTAATTGGTATTAATTCAATGAAAATTGCTGCAAAAGAAGTAGAAGGAATCGGCCTTGCTATTCCGGTGACTAGAGCTGTTCCGATTATGAATGAACTTGAGAAGTATGGAAAAGTAAGAAGACCATATGTTGGGATTGAACTTAGGTCATTAAATGAAATTCCAAACTATTATTGGTCAAAAACATTACATTTACCAGGTACTGTAACAGAGGGAGTTTGTATTTTGGATGTGAAAAGTCCTTCGCCAGGTGCGAATGCTGGTTTAAGAGAACATGATGTTATTGTGGCGGTAGATGGAAAACCGATTCGCGATATTATTGGATTCCGTACGGCCTTATATGATAAGGAAATTAATGATAAAATGACTCTTACGTTTTATCGTGGCACAAAAAGAGTAACAACAACAGTGAAATTAGGCATTCAAAAGTATTAAAAACAGGAGGGCCTACCTCCTGTTTTCTATTGTAGAAAAGTGAGGTGAAGAAAATGAATTTACCTTGTTGTTTAGAGCATGTTGAATTAGCGTTAGATATTATTGTGGATGAGTGTGAAGTTGCGCCAGTTATCAACAATATGGATAACTCGGAAAAAGAGAAAAAAACATGTGAATTTTGTCAAAATGAGGCGACATATGTTGTATCGAACACAGATTCTCACACGATATGTGGGTAGTGTTTGTGGATATGTGGATAAGTTTTGTGGATAACATGTTTGTAAGGTGGAGGATACGTGTGAATATCTCGATTATTTCAATTGGGAAATTAAAAGAAAAATATTTGAAACAAGGTATAGCAGAATACTTAAAACGATTATCTGCATACGCAAAAGTAGAAGTAATTGAATTGCCTGATGAAAAGGCGCCAGAAAATTTAAGTGAAGCAGAAATGTTAATTGTAAAGGAAAAAGAAGGTATACGTATACTGGATAAAATTTCTGATGACACACATGTGATTGCATTAGCTATAGAAGGAAAGCAAAAGTCATCAGAAGAATTCGCGATAAGTCTAGATCGCCTTGCTACATACGGAAAGAGTAAAGTCGCATTTGTAATTGGTGGATCACTTGGACTAAGCTCAGAAGTGATGAAGCGTTCAAATGAATCTCTTTCTTTTTCAAAGATGACATTGCCACACCAATTAATGCGATTAGTGTTGCTTGAGCAAGTGTATAGAGCGTTTCGGATTAATCGTGGTGAACCGTATCATAAGTGATGTATTCTATATAAAACACTGATATTATCATATTTATTTTATTATGCCTATAACTGGAGGCTATGTGAATGGTAAGTGATCAGACGAGATATTCTAGGCTCGCGAATATAACAAAAATAATAAATACGAAATTAGAACTACGTGACGTATTGCAGCGTGTGACAATGGCGATATCAGAGGAGATTGTTAGGTGCGACGCTGTTGGAATTTATTTACCCCAGGAAGATGGAACATTTAGAGGGTTTGCAGGAAAACCAGAGACTATAAATGGTGTAACGCTCGATACTCAAGTAATTGATCCTGAAATAGACTTACTGGCAAAAGAAGTTATTGAAACGAAAAGAACCATCTATATTCCTGATACCTCAAAGGATCATCGACCAGATCCGAGACCGGTTAATGCATTCAAAATTAAGTCCTTATTAGCTCTGCCTATCTCATTTGGGCAAGATTTATTTGGTCTGGTTTTTTTATTTGATTATGGAATTCCGATGAACTTAACAGATTCAGAAATTCAAAGTGTTGAAGCTTATGTAAATATGGCTGCGGTTGCAATTCAAAACGCAAATAATTTAAAACAAAAGGAAAACCTTATTGCTGAGAAACAACTGTTACTAAATGTTACACGTGATTTATCGATGTGTTCCTCGATACAGGAGAGTTTTGATAAATGCTTTTTTTACCTAGAACAGATTTTAGAGAGTAAAAATATGACTGCTCATCTTCTAGATCCGCTAGACAAAACAACAATTAAAACAACGAAATTAAGTAAGGACTGTCATTGGACAGAAGCGGATTGGACAGAGAAAAGCTATGAAGCCAAGATCCAAGAGGTTATTCAAACAAAAAATATAGATAGTAAGGGTCTATTGATGATTCCATTGGTTTCAATGGGAGAAGTATTAGGGGTAATAGTCGTTGGCAAAGAAGGAAAAGCTCACAATTATGATGATTCCCAACTTCAACTAGCAAAATCTATCGTTGATGCCACAGCCCCTACGTTTTCGAATTTGTTGTATATGGATCAACTAGAGAGCATAGTGGAAGAGCGAACGAGAGAGCTAGCTGCTGCTAATGAAAAAGTTACAAGTGTGATTGAATGTATTACGGATGGATTTTTTATTTTAAATAATAAATGGGAATTTACGTACGTAAATAAGCACCAATATTTTCCGAAAAGAAAAACAGCAAAAGATGTATTAGGAAAGAATATATGGAATGTTTTCCCGAGTGAAATTGAAACAGTTATGTATAAGGAATTTCATCGTGCGATGTCAGAGCGAACTACAGTTCATTTCGAATTTCTTTCTACTGCAGATGAATATTGGCACGAAGTTATTGCATACCCATATGATGATGGTATTTGTTGTATTTTTAAAAACATAACGGAAAAAAAGAAATATGAACAGGAATTGAAAAGATTATCCAATATAGATTTAATAGGGCAAATGGCAGCAGGTATCAGCCATGAAATTAGAAATCCAATGACAACAGTACTGGGATTTTTACAGTTATTAAAAGAAGAGAATACCTATGAGAAACATAATAAGTACTTTCATTTAATGATTGAAGAACTTAACCGTGCCAATTCTATTATTACTGAATTTCTCTCAATGGGTAATACAAGGAAATTGGATTTGCAGATGTTAGATTTAAATTCAATTATCCGCGATATTATTCCTTTAATAAAGATTGATACGTACAATCAAAATAAATATATTCAAGTCGATACAAATGACATTCCAGAATTACTTTTAAATCGTAATGAGATACGGCAATTATTAATGAATCTATATCGTAATGGCTTAGAAGCGATGAATACAGGGAAAGTTCTAACCATTAGCACTTACAAGGAAGGTCAAAATTGTGTGGTGCTTGCAGTGCGGGATCAAGGAAAAGGTATCAGGCCTGAAGTATTAGAGAAACTGGGTACGCCGTTTTACACGACCAAAGATAATGGAACTGGATTGGGGTTAGGTGTATGTTATGCCATTGCTGCCCGCCATAATGCAAAAATAGAAATTCAAACAGGATCGGAAGGCACTACCTTTTTTGTTAAATTTAATTATGAAAATAATAAAAAATAACCTTATTTAGAATAGTTACGATGAGCCGTATCATAAATAAATTTATTCTTTGTATATAAAAGGATAAAAAGACCATTGGACAAAAATTACCGATGGTCTTTTAAATATTATTAGATGGTGTGTAGATTTCCTAAAATAAGTATGTTTCTATTTCCATAAAAATATGCTGTAATATGAAGAGGAAAAAGTATAAGTAGTTAGAGAAGTGAGGAATTAAAGGTGAAGAAGTTTAAGAAGTTTTACTTGGAGATTACGAGTGTATGTAATCTTGCGTGTAGCTTTTGTCCGCCGACGGAAAGGCAGAAGCAATTCATTTCTGTGGAGGATTTTGCTAAAAGATTAGACCAAATTAAACCTCACACAGACTACATTTATTTGCACGTGAAGGGTGAGCCGTTGCTCCATCCGAAAATAGATCAACTATTAGACTTAAGTCATGAAAAAGGATTTAAAGTTAATATTACAACGAACGGAACGTTAATTAATAAGAGAAGACATAGGCTGTTAAATAAGCCTGCGTTAAGACAAATGAATTTTTCACTGCATAGTTTTGATGGACATCCAGGTTCGCAAGATAAAGAGGGCTATGTAAGGAGTATACTTTCCTTCATTAGGGAAGCGACAAGTCAATCAGATTTAATTGTATCGTTAAGGTTATGGAATTTAACTCAGGATAATAAAACAAATGCTGAAATCCAGAAAAATAGAGAGTTATTATCTATAATTGAAAATGAATTTGATCTAGCTTATCAAATTGAAGAGAAGCTTACACCAGGAAAAGGTATAAAAATTGCAGAACGTGTCTTTATTAATCAAGACTATGAATTCCAGTGGCCAGCATTACATGAGGAAGAGGATGATGGGAAAGGATTCTGTCATGGACTTCGTAATCAAGCGGGTATTTTAGCGAATGGAACAGTTATTCCTTGTTGTTTAGATGGTGAAGGGATTATTAACCTTGGGAATATTAATAATGATTCATTTTCTAACATTATTGAAGGTGAAAGGGCAACAAACATTGTCGATGGATTTTCGAAAAGAGTTGCGGTTGAAGAACTTTGCAGGAAATGTGGATATCGCAAACGTTTTGGGAAGTAAATATGAAATAAGCCCTCATTAAAGCGAGGGCTTATTTTTTTATTCTTGATAAGAATGCTCTAATTCATCAATTAATGAACCAACGTAAGAAACAGCTTTACGGATTGCATCTGGTTTTGACATATCTACTCCGGCATGTTTCATTAGTTCAAGTGGTTTCATTGTACCACCAGCACGAAGCACATCTAACCAGCGATCAATAGCAGGTTGTCCTTCCTCTTTAATCATTTGAGCTACTGCAGTGGATGCAGTGAGGCCTGCGGAATATGTATAAGCATATAGACCCATATAATAATGAGGCTGACGCATCCAAGTTAAGCCCGCACCTTCATCGATTTCTACAGAATCTCCCCAGAATGTCGAAAGGACATTTGTTTTAATTTCAGTTAAAGTTGTAGCTGTAAGGGCCTGTCCTTTTTCTGCTAGAGCATATACTCTACGTTGATATTCACCCTCAAGTAAATGAGTAACAAAGTTGTGATAATATGTGCCAAGTAGTTGTAGAATGACCCATCTGCGCATTCTCTTATCGTCAGTAGTCGCTAGTAAATGCTGAGCTAATAGTAATTCATTCATGGTTGATGGTGCTTCAACAAAGTACATAGATGGGCGTACGTTCATGATACGTTGGTTTTTATTTGCTAAATAGAAATGACCAGCATGTCCAAATTCATGTGCTAATGTAAAGCATCCACGCATCGTATTTTGCCATGTAATTAAAATATAGGGATGAGAGCCGTATGGACTTGAGCAAAATGCCCCTGTTGATTTGCCTACGTTATCTGCAAGATCTACCCATCTTTCTTTGAATCCTTTTTGGATTATGGAACTATATTCATCGCCTAATACTTTTAAAGAATCTTGAATGAGCGTGCCTGCTTCTTCATAAGTAATCGCCGGATTAAATTCGGGATCTAAAGGTGCATGTAAGTCACAGAAAAGCATTTGATCGAGTCCTAATACTCTCTTTTTTAAATCTGCAAAACGGCGCATATGAGGTGCTAGTTCTTTATAAATAATATCAAGTTGGTTGTTATACATTTCAAGTGGAACCTTTTGTGGTTCTAATAGCATATGAGTAACGGATTCATATTTACGTAAACGAGAAAGTGTTACTTGTTTTTTTACTTCAGTAGCATATGTTGTGGCAATTGTATTTTTATATCGTTTCAGTGTGGAAACAAATGATGAATATGCTTTTCGACGTATATATGTGCTTGGAGAAAATTCATATTTGCTTTCAAATAATGAGAATGAAACAGGAAGTTCGTTTCCTTGTTCGTCTTGTATAGAAGTGAAATCCATATCGGCCAATTTAGTCATGCCGTAAATTTTGTATGGAGAACTATGAACTTCGCCAAGTGCAGCAAGTGCTTCTTCTGTTTCAGGAGAGAGTGTGTGCTGTCTTTTTTGTAGTATTTCTAGTAAAGATTTACGGAAAGGTTCGAGTTTTGTTTCTTCAGTTAAACATCTTTCAATTGTTCCTTCGTCGAATGAGAGGATTTCATTATGAATAAAGGATAGTGCAGTATGTACTTTCGTCCATAAAGCAGAAATTTTGGAAGAGTTCGCTTGAATACTTGGATTTGTACGATCAGTAGCTTCTTTTAAATTTGCATATGAGTACAGTTTTGTTAACGTCATTAAAAGCTCTTCTTCTAAAAGTAGGCAATTTAATAAAGTGTGGGAGCTAGTATGTAAATGCCCTTTAAATGAATCAAGTTTCTGTATATCATTTTCCAATGCGTTTAATGCAGTATGCCATTCGGCATCAGAATTATACAAATCGGATAAATCCCATGTTAGTTCAGCGGGTACCTCTGCGCGATTAAGGCGATTTTCTATTACATTTTTCAAGTCGTATCTCCCCCTTATTAAGACTATCTAAACACATAATACTAGAAAATTCAGTTAAATTAAAATATTTTACATTTTCATATACAAAAAAGAAGGACAAGCATGAAAATGCTTGTCCTTCGAGTTAATTTAAGAATTAATATACTTTGTCACCATTGAAAATCGAGTTTTTCACGACAACATAATCTACAGTACGAATAGCGTCTAATTTTGTTCCGCCAGCGTAAGAGATAGAAGATTGAAGATCTTGTTCCATTTCGATTAACGTATCTTCTAAAGAACCTTTATGCTCAACGAACATTTTCTTACCTTCAACGTTTTTCTTCTCCCCCTTTTGGAATTCAGAAGCAGAACCGAAGTATTCTTTATAAAGTTTTCCATCTCTTTCAATTGTTTCCCCTGGAGACTCTTCGTGACCAGCAAATAGAGAACCGATCATGACCATAGTTGCCCCAAAGCGAATAGATTTAGCTACGTCGCCGTGTGTACGAATACCACCATCAGCGATAATTGGCTTACTTGCAGCTTTTGCACACCAGCGAAGTGCAGCTAGCTGCCAACCACCAGTTCCGAAGCCTGTTTTAATTTTAGTAATACAAACTTTACCAGGTCCAATACCAACTTTTGTTGCATCGGCACCAGCATTTTCTAATTCTCTTACCGCTTCTGGAGTTCCAACGTTTCCAGCGATAACGAAGCTCTCTGGTAAATGTTTTTTAATATGTTGAATCATGTTGATCACAGCATTAGAATGACCGTGTGCGATATCAATCGTGATATATTCAGGTGTAAGTTGCTCAGCAGCTAATTGTTGTACGAATTCATATTCGTCCTCTTTTACACCAACGCTGATAGAAGCGATTAATCCACGTGATTGCATATCTCTAATGAATGAGATTCGTTTCTCTGGTTGGAAACGATGCATGATATAAAAGTAGTTGTTCTCAGCTAAATAAGTTGCAATTCTTTCATCAATAATCGTTTGCATATTTGCAGGCACGACAGGTAATTTAAATTTATGTTTTCCTAAAGTGACAGTTGTATCACATTCAGAGCGGCTATTTACAATACATTTTGCAGGAATTAATTGAATATCTTCATAGTCAAATACGTTTTCCATCATTTACACCCCTAAAATACGAATATTTTATTTTTATTAATCAAAAATGTTCGTCCATAGGATAATTTACATTATTTTTATTAAGAAGTCAAAGGATTTCTTAACATTTTTTTAAAAAGTAGATTTTACATCTGAAAAAAAAACGTTAAAAACGAATTTAAAACATTTTTTTGTTTTTATTGTTCGTTTATGGGAAGGGTTGAAAAATTAAGATAATTATACAAGGTTGTATGTATTCTTTTTATTTTTTTGATTGGATGTAGGATACTATAAAAAGGTTAATGCTAACAATACGAGCAAAAGATGTTATCAAGTAGTTGAACAATATATGAAATGAAAAGGTTTATTTCTATATAAAAAGATGAATCTGGCATGATTCACCTTTTATGTGAGGTTTCAAGTATAATAAGTAGGGTGATAGTAACGTATACAAAAGATAAAAAAGAAAATAATACAGAATAAAATGAGGTTAATATATGAGTAAAAAAAGTTTTTCTGATTATAAATTAAGTAAGGAAATTGTAAGGGCACTTACTGGGTTAGGGTATGATCATCCAACAGAAGTACAAGGTGAGGTTATTCCAGTTGCATTACAAAAGAAGGATCTTGTTGTGAAGTCCCAGACTGGAAGTGGAAAAACAGCTTCATTTGGTATTCCACTTTGTGAAATGGTGGAGTGGGAAGAGAATAAACCACAAGCATTAGTTTTAACACCAACGAGAGAGCTTGCGGTACAGGTAAAAGAAGATATTACAAATATAGGTCGATTCAAAAGGATTAAGGCTGCGGCAGTTTATGGGAAATCTCCATTTGCACGTCAAAAATTAGAATTAAAGCAAAAGACACATATTGTAGTTGGGACTCCTGGTCGTGTGTTGGATCATATTGAGAAGGGTACCCTTTCTTTAGAGTGTTTGAAGTATTTAGTTATTGATGAAGCAGATGAGATGCTAAATATGGGCTTTATCGATCAAGTAGAGGCAATTATTGATGAATTACCTACAAAAAGAATGACGATGTTATTTTCAGCAACACTTCCAGAAGATGTTGAGAAATTGTCTCGTACATATATGAATTCACCAACTCATATTGAAATTAAAGCGGCTGGGATTACGACGGATAAAATTGAACATACTCTTTTTGAGGTGATAGAAGACGAGAAGCTTTCACTACTTAAAGATGTAACAACGATTGAGAATCCTGATAGCTGTATTATTTTCTGCCGTACACAAATCATGTATATAGACAATTAAAACGAGCTAACTATCCCTGTGACAAAATACATGGTGGTATGGTACAAGAAGATCGTTTTGAAGTCATGGATGATTTTAGAAAAGGAAAATTCCGTTATTTAGTAGCAACAGATGTAGCTGCGAGAGGAATTGATATTGATAATATTACACATGTTATTAATTATGATATTCCACTTGAAAAAGAAAGCTATGTACATCGTACTGGAAGAACGGGACGAGCTGGAAATAGTGGAAAAGCTATTACATTTATAACACCATATGAAAATAGATTTTTAGAAGAGATTGAGGAGTATATTGGATTTGAAATTCCAAAGGCAATTGGACCTTCAAAAGAAGAAGTTATGAAAGAGAAAGCTGCATTTGAAGAAAAGATACATGCTAAACCAATTATAAAGAAAGATAAAAATGCAGACATCAACAAAGGCATTATGAAGCTGTACTTTAATGGCGGGAAGAAAAAGAAAATTAGGGCGGTAGATTTCGTCGGTACAATTGCTAAAATTAAAGGTGTTACAGCAGAAGATATAGGTATTATTACGATACAAGATAATGTTTCTTATGTTGAAATATTAAATGGAAAAGGACCACTCGTCTTGAAAGTCATGAAGACTACAACGATTAAAGGGAAACAACTAAAAGTTCATGAAGCAATTAAGTAAATAAAAAACTATCCACTTTAATAGGTGGATAGTTTTTTATTTATGATTCTTTTAAATCATCCACTAGTTGCTCCGCTAAACGTCTATACATATTACTCATAGTCACGAAGGATGTTAGTAGTAGAAATTTTTCTAGCTTTGTATCTTCTAAGGAAGAAATCTCATTTACTTCTGTAACACGGTTATTTACGTCTTGTTTAAAGCTTTCGACATTGCTTTCAGTAAGAGCAAGATAATTTTTGTATAACGTATTTAATTCGAATGAATCATCATTTAATAAGGAGTCATTTATAGTTTCTAATGAACTTTTTATATCGTTAATGGAGAGAGCTCCCTTTAATTGATAAATTAGGCTAATTAAAATCATATGCTCTTTTGAATACTTTTTATTTTTGATGGGGATGAATAGTTTTCCTTTTGCGTAATTATTAATCATGGTTTTAGTTAATACTTTTTCATCATCAGTTCTCGTTGTATCTGCATAAGTATTCTCAAATAGTTGAACAACTTGATCTACATATAAGTCAACATTTGGAATATCCTCAAGTTTAATGTTTTTTTCTAAATGCAATGTCTCAAGTAATTCATTTATATTTTCCACGTAGAATCCCTCACTTTTATAACTTAGTGGAACTTAATGTTTAATATATCTTTAAATATGGTATTACGAAACAAATGAATTGTAAATGTTGACCTTAAAAAGAAATATGTATATAATTACATGTAGTTATTAAAACTACATGTAATTATATGAGGGGTGTTATTATGAATGCTTATGTAAGGGAACCGGTTAATGCATTTACTCACTTAGGTGGAGCAATATTATCATTTATTGCCTTATTAGCTATGCTTGTGAAAGTTTCTATCAAGATGCCATCATTTGCTGCAATTACAGCTGTTATTTTGTTTGGTATTGGAATGATGGTCCTTTATACGGCGTCAGCTGTGTATCATAGTGTTGTGGCCAATGAACGTGTTATTTACTTCTTTAGGAAGCTAGATCATTCTATGATTTTTATATTAATTGCAGGTACATATGCACCCTTTTGCTTAATTACATTAAATTCAGCAAGTGGTTTACTATTATTTTGTTTAGTCTATGCAACTGCGATTTGTGGCATTGTATTTAAAATGTTTTGGTTTAATTGTCCAAGATGGTTATCGACAGCAATTTATATTACGATGGGTTGGTTAATTGTGTTATTCTTTGCACCGTTAGCTGAGAATTTAAGTACAGGAGGCATTATTTTCTTAGTACTTGGGGGCATTTTTTATACAATTGGTGGATTTATTTATGGAACAAAGCCAAAATGGTTAGAGTTTAAATATATGGGGCATCATGAAATTTTTCATGTTTTTGTATTATTAGGTAGTCTTGCGCATTTTCTAAGTGTATATTGTTATGTAATTTAATAAAAAAACGCCACATAATAAAAATTATGTGGCGTTTTTTTATTACCTGATTAGAATCGTATATGTTATAAATTTATTATGGGATAAAATGTAAGTTTCTGTGTTCGCATGTTAAACATAGGATAAGAAATATGTGATATACTTTGAGAAGTTTATAATGAATGAAATATGGAGGACTATAATTATGGCAATACTTGTAACAGGTGGAGCAGGATATATTGGTAGTCATACATGTGTAGAATTACTAAATAGCGGTTACGAAGTTATAGTAGTGGATAATCTTTCGAATAGCTCGGTAGAATCTATAAATCGAGTGAAAGAAATAACAGGAAAACAATTTAAGTTTTATAAAGAAGATGTTTTAAATCGCGAAGCGCTTGACGCAATTTTTGAAGAAAATGCAATTGAAGCAGTTATTCACTTTGCAGGATTTAAAGCTGTAGGGGAGTCAGTAGCGATTCCATTAACATATTATCATAACAACATTACAAGCACGTTAGTGCTATGTGAAGTAATGCAGAAACATAATGTAAAGAAGATAATCTTTAGTTCATCTGCAACTGTATATGGTATCCCGGAAACGTCACCGATTACGGAGGAGTTTCCATTAAGTGCAACAAATCCATATGGTCAAACGAAATTAATGATTGAGCAAATTATGCGTGATGTAGCATTTGCAGATGCAGAATGGAGTATCGCATTACTTCGCTATTTCAATCCATTTGGTGCACACGAAAGTGGGCGTATCGGAGAAGATCCAAATGGAATCCCAAATAACTTAATGCCATATGTAACGCAAGTAGCGGTAGGTAAGTTAAAAGAATTAAGCGTATTCGGAAATGACTATCCAACGAAAGATGGAACAGGAGTCCGTGATTACATCCATGTTGTGGACTTAGCAAATGGTCACGTAAAGGCGCTTGAGAAAGTACTGAGTACAACGGGAGTAGATGCTTATAACCTGGGAACAGGTATGGGCTATAGTGTACTAGAGATGGTTGAAGCGTTTGAAAAAGTTTCGGGTAAGAAAGTTCCTTATAAAATTACAGAGCGTCGCCCAGGTGATGTGGCAGTATGTTTTGCTGATGCATCGAAAGCAAAGCGTGAATTAGGCTGGGAGGCAACACGCGGATTAGAAGAAATGTGTGCAGATTCTTGGAAATGGCAATCAAATAATAAAAATGGCTATTTAAAAGTTTAATGATGAATATAAAAAAATGACCTTTGCATAAAAGCAAGAGGTCATTTTTTATTAATTTTATTAGCGAACCTAGAAAAGAACGTTCGCTGTTTTAAATGATGCGATTTTACAATATCTTATGCTAGAAGGTAGTAGAATGAGATAGAGGAATGTATTATTTTATTAATTTTTTATAGAAATTGAAAGCGTATTATTGAAAAGTATTCCAACACTTGTATCATTGATAGAGTCCGTTTATAATCAAGGAATCCTAGTTCATGTTTTGATAGGATTATTTATTATTGAAAGCGTTTTAAGTTCGCTCCTTTTTGAGGTAGGAGGTCTGACTTATTTGAATGAAAAATTATGTATGTAGTTTTAAATGGGAAGAAAAATAATATAAGTATCACTTTATAGTGTGGGGAGGTTAAAAGTGTGAAAGGTAAAGATTTTCACACGAATATATATGGGTTATGTAGGATTATTACTTTCAGGGGCAGCTTTATTTTTAAATAGTCTTGTTATATTAGGGAAAGCAGAGATGAAAAGTGCGGGTGTTTTTAATTTATTTGTGGGTGCACTACAAATTATTATTCCGTTTTATTTGATCATGATTTCTGACCAAAGCAATTGGACAGTGTATTCATATGCGGCTACTTTCTTATTTGGATTAACTTATTTATATGTAGGTGTTACTTTTATAAAAGGAATGGATAGTAGTGGTCTAGGATGGTTTTGTATTTGGGTAGCAATTATAGCCTTATTCTATATGGTTGTTTCATTTGTTCAATTCCATGATGTTGTTAATGCGTTAACGTGGTTTATGTGGGCATTACTTTGGTATTTATTCTTTGTATTAAATACACAAAAGAAGAACATTAATCAATATCTTGGAAGGATTGCCTTCGTACAATCATGGGTAACATTGACTTTACCTTCACTCTTTTATTTTATGGGAGTGTGGGGAGAGGGATTTGTATATGAACTATGGGTTTATGTATCAGTAATTTCTATTTTGTACTTCTGTTATTGTATTTATAAATATCGAGTACGTTAATATATTTTCTGTAGAAAAGCATGGAATCGTTAAACGAATTCCATGCTTTTTATATGTTGGCACTTATAATAGAGAGGTAGTATTTTACAATTTGCTAAAATGGGGATGATGAAGTTGAAAAAAGTATTGGTGCTAGGGGGAACAAGATTTTTTGGTAAACATTTAGTAGAAGCACTTTTGCAAGAGGGGCACGATGTAACGATTGCGACGAGGGGAGTTACTGAAGATTCTTTTGGTAGCGCAGTAAAAAGAATAATTGTAACTACTCAGCTTCTTCAAATAAAAAAACAGGCCAAATACATGTTTCCGATTCGAAAACATGAAAAGAAAATACTCCAATCAGAGAAAGAATCTATGCCAAATAGAGAAATTCTCTTATGAAGTCGTGTTATTCCAAGGAACCGTTCTAGTTTCTATGACTTGGTTTATCGCTTGTAAGACCGATTGTTTTTGTTTTTTCATGGTACTCATAAAGCTTCGTATCTGACAAAAAGATTCTGCGCCTTTCTTACTTCGGAAAGTCCCAGACACTTTCTGTTTTACTTTCGTCATCCGAATATCCCGTTCTGCTTGATTGTTATCAAATGGAATGGCTGGATGTTCTAAAAACGCTAGAATTCTGTCAGAATACTTGACGAAGCGATTCCATAAATTTTGAGAAGGCGTCTGCTTTCCTTTCTTCTTTTGTTTCGTGGAAAGAATCTGTTGTTCTTTCAATATGGATTGATACATAATAAACAGATTCTTTTGCGTCGCTTTTGGCATGGTACCTTCGGATTGCTTTTTCATCGTCAACGCTTGCGTTAGAAATTTCTGCATCTGTTGTGCCCATTGTTCTCCAGTACTATCTATAATTCCTTGTAAATCTCGTAAGAGATGGGCATTACATAAAACGTGACGACAATCTGTATACGCATCATACGATTTCCAACCATCATGCATCGCAATTCCAGAAAAAGATGGCAAGATTTCTCCAGCATCCATTGCTTCTTTTCCACGTTTTTGATGAATATGTTGCAATGTCACCTCCGGTGTACTGGCAGTATGTAACCATTGTGTTTTGTTTTCTACACGCATACCAGTTTCATCAAAATGGACAACAGGAGACTGCAGAATCTTTTCCTTTACTTCTTTTATGAATGGCTGCAATTGAGAAGCGAAAGCCTGTGTATGATTTACCAGGGTTCCTTCGCTTATAGAATGTCCAAAACAATCCTGAAAGAATTCTTTTGTTCGCTTCAAAGAAATGCATTGATAATGCGTTAAATAGGGAATCAGTCTTTTTATATTTGGACCATATTGAACAGGACGAGATACTGTCGAAGGAAATTGGGCTTCTTGGATAGAATGGCAATGTGGGCATTCTTTCTGTTCTACTTTATGTTCTGTCACTTCGATCTGAATAGGTGGTAAGTCATACACTTGGCGAATGCGATACCCTTTTACAGGCTCGTGGTTCAAGGAAGTATGACAACAAGTACAATATGTAGGAGAATGTGTAATCGTATGATCTGGAGTCGCTGTCAAACCAAGAGTATGTCCCTTGTGGCCCAACTGGCCACCCGTTTGACGATGAGACGGTTTGCGCAAACTTTTTGTAACGGGCTTACCCAAACCATCTGTAGAAGGTGGCTTATGACTATTTTTGGAGTTTTTTTTTGAAGCATTTTCTAGTTCTTGTATACGTTTTTCTAACTTAGAAAATGTTTCTTCAAATAAAGAAATAACAGCTTCAGGTCCTTTTTTATATGTATCTAAAATAATTTTTCGATCGACCATAAGATTCACCTCCCCTGTTTGATATACTCAGTATTTACAAATGGGAGGCATATGAAACTAGTAAAATTTAAAAAAGACACCGAAAGGTGGCTGAGTAGTTACGAATAATTATTGATAGAGAAGATGGAAAGCTACTAGAAAAGTGTCTAGAAGGAAAAAGTTATGATATTGTATACGATAATTTATGCTATAGCTCGAATGCAGCGAAGATAACATGTGAAGTGTTACGAGGGAAAACGAAGAAATATGTTATGACATCTTCAATGGCCGTCTATGAACCTGCCCTAAGCTTATCAGAAGAAGACTTTAATCCGTACGATTATGCAATCGCGTATGGAGATAGGAATGACTTCAATTATGGTGAAGGAAAGAGATTAGCTGAAGCCGTTGTATTTCAACAAGCAACATTCCCAGTTGTTGCAGTTCGTTTTCCAGTTGTTATTGGAGAAAACGATTATACGAAAAGGTTACAATTTTACGTTGAATGTATTGTGAACCAAACCCCTATCGTTGTGGATCATGTAGATGGAACTTTGTCATTTATACATGAAAAAGAGGCAGGAGAGTTTCTAGCTTGGTGCGGAATGGAAAATGTGAAAGGGCCAATTAACGCCTGTAGTAACGGGGTAGTTTCTACGGAAGAAATTATTCATTTCATAGAAGAGAAGACAGGAATAAAAGCACTCATTCAGAAAGCTGGGGAAAATATAGCTCCTTATAATGAGGTAACTAACTGTACATTACATAATGGAAAGGCTCGTGAATTCGGATTTTTGTTCCGAGAGCTGAAACTAGAAATGAAAAATGTTTTAAAACATTATATAAATACAATGAAGTAATCATAAATCCCCCGGTGGCAATCCGGGGGATTCTGGAGGATTTCGACAATACTGATTTTACATTACCAAATTTACCTTATACGTACGACTAATGTTTTTGTGATTGAATTGCTTGTAAATACTTCTCGTTTACTTGGTCCCAGTTTACTGTATGCCACCAGTTGGTAACAAACTCTGGGCGCCTATTTTGATACTTTAAATAATAAGCATGTTCCCATACATCAATTACGAGTAAGGGGATTTTCCCTTCTTGCAAAGGCGTATCTTGATTTGGTGTACTCATAACAGAGAGTTCCTCACCGTCAAGAACAAGCCATCCATAGCCACTTCCAAAACGACTAATAGCTGCTTTGGAAAGTTGATCTTTTAAGTTGTCAAAGGTATTGAAATAATAATCAATTACTTTTGCAACGTCTCCATTAGGCTCACCGCCACCTCGTGGGCTCATCACTTCCCAAAAAAGACTATGACAATAGTGACCGCCACCGTTATTTCGTACAGCTGTAACAATTTCCTTCGGTAAAGTATCTAAATTACATAGCAATTCTTCTAAAGATTTATTATGTAATTCAGTATAATTTTCTAAAGTAGCATTTAAATTGTTTACGTATGTCGCATGGTGCTTTCCATGATGAATGGAAAGTGTATTGCTATCAATATGTGGCTCTAGTTCATCATAGTCATATGAAAGCTTTGGCAATTGAAATGAAGACATAACATTACCTCCTTTCTATTTAAAAAAGTTGGTCTAGGTAAAAATACTTTACCTGAGTCAAAAATAAACCCATTTTCCATATAAGTCAATAGTAAGTCCATTAATTTTCTGAAAAATATTACAATAAAAGTAACACTCTCACTTTCATTTGTGACTCCTATCCTTTTTGCTTATACTGTAAAGTAGCAGGGTTTTGTTGAAATAGAAGGAGATTGTTTATGAGTAAAACGAAACAATTAATAGAAGAAGCAAGTAATTTTATTACGATTTGTTATAAGGAGCTTCATAAAGAACAATTGATAGAAGAACGTATAAAAGAAATTCAAATTGAGATAGAGAAGACAGGGACATATGAGCATACATTTGAAGAACTTGTTCATGGTTCACGAATGGCATGGCGTAACAGTAATAGATGTATTGGAAGACTATTTTGGAGTAAGATGCACATATTAGATGCGCGCGAAGTAAATGATGAAGAGGGTGTATATAATGCATTAATTCATCATATTAAATATGCAACGAACGACGGGAAAGTTAAACCAACCATTACGATTTTTAAGCAATATCAAGGTGAAGAAAATAATATAAGAATTTATAATCACCAATTGATTCGATATGCAGGATATAAAACAGAAACGGGAGTGATTGGTGATTCTCATTCCGCTACATTTACGGACTTTTGTCAGGGGCTTGGTTGGCAAGGAGAAGGTACGAATTTCGATGTATTGCCACTTGTGTTCTCTATAAACGGGAAGGCACCTACATATAAAGAAATTCCGAGAGAAGAAGTAAAAGAAGTGCCAATTGAACACCCAGAATACCCTATTTCATCACTTGGAGTGAAATGGTATGGTGTTCCAATGATTTCAGATATGCGTTTAGAAATTGGCGGTATTTCTTATACAGCCGCTCCGTTCAATGGATGGTATATGGGAACAGAAATTGGGGCGCGCAACTTAGCAGATCATGATCGTTATAATTTACTTCCGGCTGTTGCGGAGATGATGGATTTAGATACATCGAGAAACGGTACCTTATGGAAAGATAAGGCGCTAATTGAGTTGAATATTGCCGTACTACACTCCTTTAAAAAACAAGGAGTTAGTATTGTTGATCACCATACTGCTGCACAACAATTTCAGCAATTTGAGAAGCAAGAAGCTGTTTGTGGTCGTGTTGTAACAGGTAATTGGGTATGGCTTATTCCACCATTATCTCCAGCTACCACTCACATTTATCATAAACCGTATCCGAATGAAATTTTGAAGCCAAATTTCTTTCATAAATAATATTTAGTGTAGGTTTTTTCTTTGAAATATAATTTTTTTTAATTACTGTTATGTAGCAAATGGAAGCCTTTACTCTCGGTTATTTTTGGAAGAGGCTTTTTGAACCAAGGAGTACCTTATGTTATAATCAAATTTCTGTTTCGAAGACCTTATAGAAATATAAGGTCTTTTGTTTTGCTTTTTTATGTAAGAGGAAGAGAATTTTTCTTTTTAATAAGGGATTTGGCATATTTTTAGGGACAACATAAGTATGTGGGAAGTCGATAAAATGTTATGCATATATAATTATTATGTTTTGGGTTTAAACAATAAAACATAATAAAGTTGTTTTTTTAGATTGCTGAGGAAGGAGGAAGTATAAATGAGGATGAAGAGTCGAAAAACTGATTGGCCTGTATTTATTATTAGTGGTGGTTCACTTTTATTATTTGTAATTGCAGTTTTTTTGAACAAGGATTATGTAGAGAGTGCGATTAATAAAAGTTTCGCTTTTTCAATTAAATATTTCGGTGCCTTCTGGCAAGTTTTATTATTAGGTACATTTATTGTTGCGATGTGTATGGCTTTCTCCAAATATGGGAGAGTTAAGCTTGGGGGATTAGAAAAACCTGAGATTAGTACGGCAAAATGGCTTGCTATTATTATGTCTACATTACTTGCTGGAGGTGGCGTTTTTTGGGCAGCAGCAGAGCCAATGTATCATTTGATGACGGTGCCACCAATACATGATGGTATATCTGCTGGAACGAAAGAAGCAGTCATGCCTGCTTTAGCACAAAGTTATATGCATTGGGGATTTTTAGCATGGACGATTTTAGGTACAATTAGTGCGGTAGTTATGATGTATGGACATTATCATAAAGATATGCCGCTAAAACCTCGAACACTTTTATATCCTATTTTTGGGGAAAAATTAAGAAAGAGCCTGCTTGGAACGATAATTGATGCAGCTGCAATTATTGCAGTAGCTGCAGGTACAATTGGCCCAATTGGATTTTTAGGTTTACAAGCAAGTTATGGATTACAAGAATTATTTGGAATTTCTGATGTGTTTACTACTCAATTAGCAATTATTGTTTGTGTGGTGGCCGTGTCTACCATATCGGCAGTAACAGGTATTGATAAAGGGATTCAAATTATAAGTAATTTAAATGTTAGATTAGCAATTGTGTTAATGGCATTCATATTACTATTTGGGCCAGGTGGATTTATTATTGATTCGTTTGTTTCTTCGTTTGGATTTTATGTAAATGAGTTTATACCGATGAGCACATACCGTGGTGATACAAGTTGGTTAGGATCTTGGACAATCTTTTTCTGGGGATGGTTTATTGGATACGGACCAATGATGGCAATTTTAGTGAGTCGAATTTCAAGAGGGAGAACGATTCGAGAAATCATCGTTGCAATTGGAATTATCGCACCTATTATTACAACATTTTGGTTTACTATATTAGGTGGATCAGGCGTGTTTTATGAGTTGATGAATCCTGGGTCTATCTCGGACGCATTAAGTGAATCTGGTATGCCGGCAGCTATGATTGCAATTACAGGGCAATTGCCACTTTCTAATATTATTGGACCAGCATTTCTTTTATTAACAATTTTATTTGTAGTGACAACAGGAGATTCAATGGCGTATTCCATTTCAATGGCAGTGACTGGAGACGGAGATCCTAGAATTAGTTTGCGAATTTTTTGGTCGCTTATTATGGGCGCAGTTGCAGCAATTCTTTTATATATGGGTGAAGGAAGTATTAATGCGCTACAATCGTTTATCGTGGTGACGGCAGTTCCGGTATCAATTTTGTTATTCCCAATGCTATGGTTAGCGCCTAAAGTTGCGGGAGAATTAGCATTAAAACAAGGTATTGTAAAAGAAGAAGATAAAACTGCATTCTTATTTCAGAAGGCTAGTAAATCAAAATAAATAAAAACGTAAAAGAGGAAGCATCTTAAATGAGATGCTTCCTCTTTTACGTTTAATCTAATACTTTTCCCTTTGTTTCTGGTACACATAGTAGCATTGTAATTAACCCGATTGGGTAGATGATAAAAATCAAGGACAATGCTCCAAGTAGGTTGCCACCTGTAGCAAGTAAGCCAATAATAACAGGCCCAAATCCAGCTAGTCCACGTCCTGTACCGAAAATAAAGTTTTCGGCGGTAGAGCGAGCTTCAGCAGGATAGTTTTCAGCTAAAATTGCTCCAAATCCTCCCATCATTCCATTTGCAAAGAATCCAAGCAATGCACTTCCCCATAATAATAATGTTGAATCTGTGAATAAGAAGAAGTAAATGAGACAGTATACTGTACCGCCAATATAATAGATTGCAAAAGTTTTACGTCGACCAATTTTATCAGCTAGAATACCAAAGATTGCAATTCCAATTAGCATACCGATGGTAGAAATGAACATCCAGCCACTTGCTTTTGCTAATGTATAGTTATATTTATTTGCTAAAATAGTGGGCATCCATGTGAAGATTCCGTAATATCCGAAGTTTTGGATGAACGACATAATACTAAGACCAATTGTTGTAATTGTTACTTTTTTATTGGCAAATAACTTTCGAAGTGGAAATTTTTTTATATGTTTTAGTTGTTCTGCTTCAGTAGTTGTTAATTTACCTGCAGCTTCTTTTTGCAATAGCTCCTTTTTGTAGCGTTGTTTTTGCTCCCATATTTTCGGTTCACTTAAACTTTTACGGACATAGACAGCTAGTAAAGCTGGAATTAATCCAAATAAGAAAACGGCTCTCCATCCAAAGTGTGGGACAATAAATGCTGGAAGGAGTGAAGCAATCAGTACACCAAATTGCCATCCAAGTGCAACAACAGATGTCGCTTTAGCGCGCATTTCTTTAGACCATGTTTCTGTTACGATGGCCATTCCGATTCCGAATTCACCACCAACTCCCATTCCAACTAAAAAGCGCAGAATTAATAATTGCCAGTAGTCTGTTGCGAAATAAATGAGTGCGGTTGCTAGTGAAAACAGTAAGATTGTGAAGGCCATTGTACGAATACGGCCAAATAAATCAGCAATAAATCCAAATAAATAAGAACCAATTAACATTCCTATTGTGGTAGCTAAAGTTAAGTTTCCGCCTTCAACAGGACTTAAGTGAAACTCTTTTAAAATATAGACAAGTACGAACGATAATAGCAACATATCTAAACCTTCTGCTGCATATCCTAGCGCAGAACCAAATAATGTTTTATATCTTTTCGCTTTTGTCTCCTCTGTTGTTTGTTGTACATCAGTAGTGACGTTCATTATTACTCCTCCTTATTTTCTACAGTCGCTATGGAAGAATAACAAAAGGCCTTCTCACCTGATATGATGAGAAGGCCAAAAAAGCATACGTATCCCCAAGAAAAGAACATACGTATATTGTATTCCGACTTCCTTCTCAACCTCACGGGGTTGGGTTAAAGGACTGTATTATATTACTTTATTTTTAGCACTCTTCTATATGTATTGTCAAATAAAGAGGAAGTTATTATGTGTAAAATATTTCAAAAAACATTTCGTTCTTCTTGACGCCGACTTCATTATTTTCCCATAATAAAACTAACTAAATAAAAAG
This sequence comes from Bacillus sp. CPT56D-587-MTF, assembly GCF_058792335.1. Taxonomy (NCBI): domain Bacteria; kingdom Bacillati; phylum Bacillota; class Bacilli; order Caryophanales; family Bacillaceae; genus Bacillus; species Bacillus sp. CPT56D-587-MTF. The sequence continues at coordinate 5,241,438 of NZ_JBYTEF010000001.1, forward strand.
GAATGAATCAAAGATGCTAAATTTAGTACTCATGATGATTGAACGAGTCGGACTTATAGTTATTTTAGGATTTTTACTCTCTCATATTAAAACTTTCAGACGCCTCCTTCATAAACAGGATGGCTATGTAGATAAGCTTAAGCTTATTTGTATTTTTTCGGTATTTACAATTGTAAGCAATTACACTGGGATTGAAATAGCAGGAAATACGATTATGAATGAAAATTGGTTACAAGGTGTTTCATCATCGAGTACCATTGCGAATACACGTATTATGGGTGTTGGAATTAGTGGATTGCTTGGTGGTCCTATCGTCGGAATTGGGGTAGGATCAATTGCTGGTATTCACCGTTATATGCTTGGAGGGACGACAGCTCTAAGTTGTGCAATCTCGTCAATTTTAGCAGGTGTTATAACGGGGTATATTGGATACATTTTCAAAAAGTATAATCGTACAATTACTCCTAAGTTTTCAGCGATTTTAAGTGTTTTTATCGTTTCTTTAGAAATGATTATGATCCTATTAATTGTAGAGGATGGAATGAGCATTGTGAAAACAATTGCGATACCAATGATCCTTGTAAATAGTTTTGGAAGTTTTATTTTACTTTCTATGATACAAGCTATTTTGCGTCAGGAAGAGAACGCAAAGGCACTTCAGACTCATAAGGTATTACGTATTGCAGATAAAACGTTACCATATTTTCGCCAAGGCTTAACAGAAGAATCATGTAAGCATGTGGCACAAATTATTCACCGTTTTACAGGAACAGATGCGGTATCCTTAACAGATACAGAGAAAATATTAGCTCATGTTGGATTAGCATCAGATCACCATATTCCTTCACATAGTTTAATAACTGGTTTGTCGAAAGAAGTTTTACATACAGGGCAAATAATGAAAGCAAAATCACGTGAGGTCATTAATTGTCAACATGAAGGATGCCCTTTGCAAGCGGCGATTGTTATTCCACTAACTTCGCATGGAAATACGATAGGGACATTAAAACTGTATTTTAAAAATCCTAACCAGTTAAGTCGCGTTGAAGAAGAATTAGCAGAAGGGTTAGCAAAAATATTCTCCACGCAGTTAGAGTTAGGAGAAGCTGAGTTGCAAAGTAAATTATTGCAAGATGCAGAGATAAAAGCATTACAAGCGCAAATTAACCCGCACTTTTTATTTAATGCGATTAATACAGTATCAGCTTTATGCCGAACAGATGTAGAAAAAGCAAGGAAGTTATTATTACAGCTTAGCGTATATTTCCGATGTAATTTGCAAGGGGCACGTCAGTTATTGATTCCACTAGAACAAGAATTAAACCATGTACAGGCATATCTATCCTTAGAACAAGCAAGGTTCCCAAATAAGTATGAGGTAAAGATGTATATTGAGGACGAGCTAAAGACAACTTTAGTACCACCATTTGTTCTTCAACTATTGGTTGAAAATGCATTGCGACACGCTTTTCCGAAGAAGCAACCAGTATGTGAAGTAGAAGTGCATGTTTTTGAAAAAGAGGGTATGGTTCATTTTGAAGTAAAAGATAATGGACAGGGAATTGAGGAAGAACGTTTAGAACAATTAGGAAAGATGGTAGTTTCGTCAAAGAAAGGGACTGGAACAGCTTTATATAATATTAATGAACGTCTTATTGGATTATTTGGAAAAGAAACGATGCTTCATATCGAAAGTGAATTAAATGAGGGGACAGAGATTACTTTTGTTATTCCAAAAAAAGTAGGGGAGGAAGAACAGATTGTTAAAAGTATTAGTAGTTGACGATGAAATGTTAGCACGTGATGAACTAAAGTATTTATTAGAGAGAACGAAAGAAGTTGAGATAATTGGTGAGGCTGATTGTGTGGAAGACGCATTAGAAGAACTAATGCAAAGTAGACCAGATATTGTGTTTTTAGATATTCAATTATCCGATGATAACGGATTTGAAATCGCCAATATATTAAAGAAGATGAAAAATCCACCTGCAATTGTATTTGCTACTGCCTATGATTAATATGCACTGCAAGCATTTGAAGTAGATGCGTTAGACTACATTTTAAAACCATTTGATGAAGAGCGTATTGTGCAGACATTAAAGAAGTATAAAAAACAAAAACAATCGCAAATAGAAACGAAGCACGAAATAAAGGGGACAGATGTAACAGTAGAGATGCATAAATTAGCATTACCAATTGAAGAATCAATCGTACTTGTTAATATTGAAGATATTGTATATGTAGGACTTGTGGACGGAAAAGTGACAGTAAAAACAATGAGGGAAACATATGTAACACACGATACACTTGTGATTTTGGAAAAGAAGTTGCCGCAAGTAAGTTTCATGCGTGTTCATCGTAGCTTTATTGCAAATATTAATCATATTACTGAAATTCAGCCATGGTTTAACTCTACTTATAATTTAATTATGAAAGAAGGATCAAAAGTACCTGTTAGTCGTACATATGCAAAAGAACTCAAGAAGCTGCTTCGTATTTAAGGAGCAGCTTTTGTATTTCATCCTTTTATATTTGTAACTGATTCTGTATATTTGACGTTCTGTTATGTAAACGCTTACTTAGGCGGTTATATTCTATACAATAAAGGTACCAAATCGAAAGAGGTGGCCAAAATGAGTACGAAAAAAGTATATAGTTTCTTATCACAAGCATTCATATTTTCAGCTATTATGTTAATTTCTAATATTATTGTAACACATTTACCAATTCCAATGCCTTCATCGGTAATCGGGTTAGTTATTTTATTTAGTCTATTATGTTTAAAAGTTATTAAATTGGAGCAAGTTGAATCACTCGGAACAGCTTTAACAGGTATTATTGGATTCTTATTCGTCCCATCAGGTATTTCAGTTATTAATTCTCTTGGTGTAATGGGGCAATACTTTGTACAAATTTTAACTGTAATTGTTGTAGCGACAGTTATTTTACTCGCTGTAACAGGATTATTTGCACAATTTATTTTAGGAAAAGATGAAAAAGAAACAGAAGATACAAAAGAATTGAAAGTAGTAAATAAAGGACGCAAGCACGGAAAGGTTGCGTAACCATTGTATTTATATATTGTTGGGAGGTAATGAAAATGGCAAGCACAATGACTCCATATTTCGGAATCGTCGTTTCATTAATCGCATACGGAATCGGAACATTATTATTCAAGCATTCAAAAGGGTTCTTCCTATTTACACCATTATTCGTAGCGATGGTATTAGGGATTGTATTTCTAAAGGTAGGTAACTTTACTTTTGAAGAATATAATACTGGCGGAAAAATGATTAGTTTCTTCTTAGAGCCAGCAACAATTGCATTCGCTATCCCACTATATAAACAAGTTGATAAGTTGAAAAAATATTGGTGGCAAATTTTATCAGCTATCGTGGTTGGATCTATTTGCTCAGTAATTGTCGTGTTCATTGTTGCAAAAGCAATCGGTTTAGATACAGCAGTAATGAATTCAATGCTACCACAAGCAGCAACAACAGCAATTGCGTTACCAATTTCAGAAAGTATTGGTGGTATTCCAGCAATTACATCGTTTGCAGTTATTTTCAACGCAGTTATCGTATACGCATTAGGAGCATTATTCTTAAAAACATTTAGAGTGAAACATCCGATTGCAAAAGGTTTAGCACTTGGAACAGCGGGTCATGCATTAGGAGTTGCAGTAGGAATTGAAATGGGTGAGGTAGAGGCAGCGATGGCAAGTATTGCTGTAACGGTAGTTGGGGTTGTAACAGTAGTTGTCATCCCAATGTTCATGCCATTCATTGGATAGTAAAACTTACTTAAAAAATAAGAAAAGCAAGCTATTTGTAGAACAGATTTCTACTGATAGCTTGCTTTTTATGTTACAGTAGTGGTAAGACCTATTAAAAAATGTAAGTTTCCTTAAATCTTCATTAATACTATGTAGAATACGTTTTGAATTAGGTCATTGTATTGTAAAATAAGAAGTAGGCTACTATATACCTGGTAAGGTAGGCATATAATGAGTTTATAAAAATCTTAATATGAATGAATAATTAAAAGTAGAAAAGAGAGAGAAATCTACTTATTAACGTTTTAGTTTATAGGACAGGAGAGAGTATTCGTCGATTATGCAAATAAAAAACCTGTTTCAAAGCAAAGGATTTCAGAGGTTACTCGTATTAGTAATACTTGCTCTCGTGTTATACGGGCTGCAAAGTATGTTGAATTTAATATTAATTACGTTTATTCTCACGTATTTAATGGATCGATTCCAAAAGTTTATTTCACGCAAATTAGATCATTTCATGCCTATTAATCGAAAAATTATTATAGCATTTCTATATGTAATGTTAATTGGTGGAATTGCTATTACGCTATTTAAATATTTACCAGTATTGACGATACAAATTTCACAACTGATTTACCAATTCAATGTATTTTTAAGAAACCCACCAGATAGTGAACTAATTAAGTATGCAGTTAATGCTGTCAATCATATGGAGCTTTCTAAATATGTAGGACAAGGCGTAGACATTTTGTATAAATCGATTACGAATGTTGGTAAATTTGGCCTTCAAGTTTTACTTTCTTTAATTTTGAGTTTGTTTTTCTTATTAGAAAAATCTCGTATTGTCGGTTTTACTGCAAAGTTTAAAGAAAGCAGGCTTGCAATTTTCTATACTGAAATTGAGTACTTCGGAAAGAAATTTGCACGTTCATTTGGAAAGGTAATCGAAGCGCAATTTTTAATTGCTGTTGTTAACTGTGTTCTTTCAGTTATCGCATTATGGATATTAGGATTCCCGCAATTATTAGGTTTAGCGTTAATGATTTTCTTGCTTGGCTTAATTCCAGTAGCGGGGGTTATCATTTCGTTATTCCCACTTTGTATGATTGCTTACAATATTGGCGGTATCATGTACGTTGTTTATATTTTGGTTATCGTAACAGTGATTCATGCGCTTGAAAGTTACGTATTAAACCCGAAGTTTATGTCGCAAAAAACAAATTTACCGATTTTCTATACATTTATGGTATTAATCTTCTCAGAACACTTCTTAGGTGTATGGGGATTAATTATCGGTATTCCAATCTTCATCTTCTTATTAGATGTTTTAGACGTGACAAGTGATGAAATGGAGAAGGATGTTGGAAAAAATAAAGTGAAGTAAAGAAAAAGCATCGATGTTCGGTGCTTTTTCTTTTATAATATGATGTTTCTTATGCCATACTGTAAGCAGAACATAGAATAGGGGTGAAGTAATGGCTGTAAATGAAAAGATAGAATTGGCTACATTTGCTGGAGGGTGCTTCTGGTGTATGGTTTCGCCATTTGAAGAGATGGAAGGGATTATAAAGGTTGTTTCTGGCTATACAGGTGGTCATAAAGAGAATCCAACGTATAAAGAAGTATGTTCAGAAACGACGGGACATTATGAGGCAGTACAAATTACATTTGATGCAAATAAAATACCGTATGAGGAATTGTTAAATATATATTGGAGACAAATTGATCCGACCGATATTGGTGGACAATTCCACGACCGCGGACAGTCTTATGAAACGGTGATTTTTTATCATAATGAAGAACAACATAAAAAAGCAGAGGCCTCAAAAGAAGAGCTTGAGCAGAGTGGACGCTTTTCAAAACCAATTGCGACAAAAATACTACCAGCAGCTACATTTTATCCAGCTGAAGAATATCACCAAGGATACCATAAGAAAAACACATTCCGCTATGAGTTATATCGTAAAGGCTCAGGACGAGATGCTTTTATTAAGCAACATTGGCCAAAGGATAATGCTCATTTAAAAGAAAAACTCAATGAGATGCAGTATTATGTAACACAGGAAAATGGTACAGAACCACCATTTCGAAATGAGTATTGGAACCATAAAAAGGAAGGTCTTTATGTAGACATCGTTTCAGGTGAGCCGTTGTTTACTTCTCTAGATAAATTTGATAGTGGATGTGGATGGCCTAGTTTTACAAAACCAGTGATGTCAGCAAGTGTGAAAGAAAAGATGGATGTGAGTCATAATATGACACGTACAGAAGTGAGAAGTAAAGAAGGAGATTCACATCTTGGGCACGTATTTCCAGATGGTCCAGGACCAAATGGCCTTCGTTACTGTATTAATTCGGCAGCTCTTCGATTTATTCCAAAAGAGGAATTAGAGAAAGAAGGCTATGGCGATTTCCTAATCTTGTTTGGAAATAAAAAATAACCTCGCAGTTAGCGAGGTTATTTTTTTCAGAGTGTTGGGAAACCCTTTAGGGTTCCCAACACTCTGGAATCTTTTTTGATTTTAGCGAATAAAAACAACATAAAATAATAGAATTTTAAAAAATAGCCCTCCACCTGACCCTTTTTGGTCAGGTGGAGGGCTATTTTTTTCATGTTTTGACAAGCTGCGGTGAGATAAGCTTGCATTTGGACAGACTTCAGCCCTCGAAACCGGGCATAGCGGTAGCCATGTAGTTCTTTGGCGTCTGCAAAGCTTCGCTCTATAGTGGAACAGCGTACTTTATACAACCTTTTCCCTGTAGCTGTTAGCTTGTTTTTTCTAGCAATATCCTTATATTTCTCCCACACATGATGAGTGATAACTTTTTGTTTTTGTTTCTTTGAAAAGCACACCTCACGTAACGGACAAACAGCGCAGTCTTCTGGATTCGATTTGTATTGACGGTATCCTTCACGATCAGTTGTTACATATTCTAGAATACATCCCATCGGACAAGCGAAAACATTCATTTCTTCTACATATTTAAATTGGCTTTTCGGTACTTCTTTATTCCGTTTTCCAAATCGGCGATACCCCATCACCATAAATATATTCCGTTCTGATAGTTTCTTACAGATATATCCTGTAAAATAGCCAGCATCAAGGGCAACAGCTTCTACTTTGAAGTCGAATTTATCAATCTGAGCTTGGAGGCGTGCTAAATACGGCTCGGAATCTGCCATATTTCCAGCCGTTACATAGGTATCTGTAATAATATTGTACTTCGCATCAGTCGTACGATGATCCAAGAAATGAAAACCATTTGGTTTTCCATCTCTCATTAAAAATCCACTATCTGGATCCGTTGTACTTATACGAGTTTTTTTGGTAGGGGTATCACTTTCCTTTCTAGGTTTTAATTCTTTTTTCCATGTACCTCACGATCTTCGATTACCGCAGCTTCTAGCTCGTCTATATAAAACTTTGCTTTTTCTTTTTTATATTTATGTACAAATTTATTTTTATTGGCATTGGCCTTAATATGTGTAGAATCTGTCATCAGTGCACGTCCTCCTACCATCCGGTGCTCCGTCGCTTGTCTCACAATCTCATCAAAAATTTCTTCGAAAATATTTGTATGAATAAAACGAGTACGACGATTCCAACTGATTGTAGAGTGATCCGGAATAGTATCCGATAGAGAAAACCCTAAAAACCAACGGTAGGCAATATTCGTTTTAATTTCCTTTTCCAATTGACGCTCAGAACGAATACCGTAAAAATATCCAATAAACATCATCTTAAATAAAACAATAGGATGAATGGACGGGCGTCCATTGTTTTCACAGTAATAAGGGCGTAACTTCTCTTCAATAAAATCAAAACTAATTGTCGCTTCAATTGCACGAAGGAAATGATCTTGTGGAACCAACTCTTCTACAGAAACAGATACACGCTCATCACGATGATTTTTTAAAGCACCCATCATAAAAAATCTCTCCTTTTCCTCTTTTTTATCAGTGTTGACACATAAAAAGAGGTTCAGACACAAAAACAGGCTGTGGAGAAGACTTTCTCCACAGCCTGTAAAAAATAACCTCGCAGTTAGCGAGGTTATTTTTTTGTTATTTTGTTTTTTTCTTTTTAAATTTGCTTAATACTTCATAAACGATTGGAACAATAAGAAGTGTTAATAACGTTGAACTTGTTAATCCACCAATTACCGTTACGCCAAGTCCTTTAGAAATTAAGCCACTACCTTCAAATCCTAATGCAAGCGGGATAAGAGCACCGATTGTTGCAATTGCAGTCATTAAAATTGGACGAAGGCGTGTTGCACCAGCTTCTAATAAAGCTTCACGTGTTGATAGTCCTTCATTTTCCTTATGAATAACGCGGTCGATAAGCACGATTGCGTTTGTTACAACGATACCGATTAACATAAGCGCACCAATCATTGCAGATACACTTAATGTTTCACCAGAGATTAATAAGGCAACAAGAGCCCCAATAATTGTAAATGGTAGCGAGAATAAAATTGCGAATGGTGCTAGGGCACCACCAAATGTAACGACAAGAACGAAGTATACAATGGCAATCGCAGCTAACATCGCTAAGCCAAGTTGTTTGAATGATTCTTCAATATCTTTAGTAACACCGCCCATAGAAACATCTACACCAGAAGGAAGATCCATTTTATCTACTTCTTTTTGTACTGCAGCAGATGCTTTTGAAACGTCATCAGATGTTAATTTGGCACTAACCTCTGCATAAACACGTCCATCTCGGTGTGTTACTGTATTCGATGTTTCACCTTCTTTTACAGTCATAACATCTTTCACAGCTACTTCATTACCAAGTGGTGTTGTAATTTTGCGATTTGTTAAGTCATCGATTGTTTCATAATTTTGTTTTTCAGCTTCTACATATACATTGATATCTTTACCGTCTTTTTTAATTGTTGTCAGAACAGGGCGATCATGTTGATTAGAAAGTCCCATTCCAATTTGAGCAGCCGTTAAGCCCATTTTACTTAGCTTTTCTTGATCTGCGACTAAAGTGTACTCTGCATATGTTTTTGCAATACTAGAATCTATATCTTTTAAGTCTTTATTTTTCTTCATGATATTTTGAATATCTTTTACGACAGGCTTAATGTCTTCTGAGCTATCTCCGTAAACGTATAGTTTAATTTCATTACTACCGCCACTTGCTCCGAAGTCTTGGTTTTTCCATTCGCCTTTGCCAGACATCTTCTGTAAATCTTTAACGACTTGTTCTTTCTCTTTTTCGAAGTTTTTCGTGTCGTTATCATATTGCACGAAGAACATTGCTTGGTTTGATTGACCAGGACTCATTGGATTCTCTCCACCTAATGAGAACTGAATTGTTTTGACGTCTTTATTATCTTGGAAGTGCTTCTCAGCTTTTGTTGCAATTTTTTCAACGTCTTCTAACGTTTGACCTGGTTCAGGATTATATGTTGCAATAATCATTTTTTCTTCTTCAGAAGGTAAGAAACTTACACCGATAACTGGTACAAGTGCAAGACTACCAACTAATAGAAGGACAGCGATACTTGATGTAATAATTTTGTGATTTAAAGCCCATGCAAGTATGCGTTTATACCCATTTGCTAATTTACTTGGTTTTTCTTCATGATGTACTTCTTTTTCCCTCATGCTCTCTTTCTTAAATAAGGAATGAGCTAGCATCGGTACGATTGTAACTGCTACTAGTAATGATGCTAATAAAGCGAAGACGATAGTTAAGGCGAATGGTAAGAACATTTCACCAATCATACCTTTTACTAGTCCAAGCGGTAAAAATACAGCAATTGTTACAATGGTGGAAGACATAATTGGGATAAACATTTCTTTCGTAGCTTCACGAATTAAATCTTTTCCACGTAATTTCTCTTCTGATAACGACATACGTCGGTAAATATTTTCAATAACAACAATTGAGTCATCGACAACGCGGCCTATAGCAACGGTCATTGCTCCAAGTGTCATAATGTTAAGCGTAATATCCATTTGCTTTATGACTAAAACAGCAATTAATAAAGAAAGTGGTATTGAAACGACAGAAATTAACGTTGTTCGAATATTTCGTAGGAACAGCATAATAATAACAATCGCAAAGATAGCACCGAAAATTGCTTTGCTCAGCATTGTTTCAACTGATTTTTCAATAGGTGCACCTTGGTCGAATGTTGAAATGATCTCTAAATCTTTATATTTTTTCTCAAGATCTTTTACTTTATCTTTTACTGCATTTACAACATCAACTGTATTTGCATCAGAGGCCTTCACAATTTGAATTCCAATTGCTTCTTTTCCATTTGTTCGAGAAATAGATTCTGCTTTCCCAACTTCTTTAATGTCAGCAATTTCGTCTAATGTAACTGTTGGAATCCCGTTCATAGCAGCTGGATTCATTTGCGGCGTTTGTGCACCAGCGCCAGCATTTTGACTACCTTGACCGTTAGGTGAGGAAGGTATAGCTGGGATTTTAAGTTCTTTTAACGCTTTAATCGTTGTAATCTTGCCATCTACAACAACTGATTTTTCCGTGTCTTTAAATGTGTATAAGCCAAGTGGTAAAGATACATCCGATCCCTTAATCACATTTTTTACGGTATCTTCACTTAGTCCTAGTTCTTTCATTTTATCTTTCTTGAAGACAAGCTGTACTTCATCTACTTGTTGGCCAGCAATTTGAACAGATGCAACACCATCAAGTCCTTTTAATCCTGGTACAACATTTTTTTCTACATTTTCAGTTAAGGTAGCTAAAGATTCATTCTTACTTGCCACGCTTAACGAAATAACTGGAAAGGCATTGAAGTTTACTCGTGAAACTTTAGGATCTTTAACACCTTCTGGGAGTTTTACATTTGTGAGAGCTTCTTTAATTTCTGTTTCTGCTTTTTCCATATTTTTATCAAAATCGTATTCTACTTGAATAGAAGATGCGTTTTGAAAAGATGATGAACTCACAACGTTAACACCGCTTAAATTTTGTAGTTGTTCTTCCATTGGCTTTGAAACTTTATCAGCTACTTCTTCTGGTGTAGCACCAGGATAGACCGTAGTTACTGTCACAATCGGTGTTGTAATATCAGGGATTGTTTCCAGCTTCATATTGAGTCCAGAGTAGATCCCCGCAATAGTAACAATAATGGTTAGTAGCCAAACTGCGAACTTATTTTTTAACGAGAAATTGATGATTTTGTTCATGTTTGTGCTCCCTTTTTATTATATTGACCAACTGGTCAGTCTAATACATAATATAACTGACCGTTCGGTCAATCGTCAATAAAAAGAGATGGTATAATACATTTATAATAAGATGCGAGATTAAATTTAGGAGAGAAGATATGAAAGAAAAAGAGCGTTTAATTATAGAATCGGCTATGAAGTTATTTGCTACTAAGGGTGTAAATGCGACATCAGTGCAGGAAATTGTGACAGCTAGTGGTATATCTAAGGGAGCTTTTTACTTATATTTTAAATCGAAAGATGAGCTTTTATTAGCGACACTTCGATATTATTATGACAAAATCCAAAAGAAAATGCTGGATATTGAACAAGAGTCTTTATTGCCACGTGAAAAATTTGCAAAACAATTACATTGTCAGTTTAATGATATACAAAAGCATAAAGAATTTATTATTATGCATGCGAGAGAAAATGCGATTCCGTTTAATAAAGAAGTAGAAGAATTTATGATGCGGATGAAGTTAGAGTCTCATGCATTTTATCGGAATAGTTTATTGTCCATTTATGGTGAAAAGGTTATGCCATATTTATTGGATTTAGTAATTATGGTAGAAGGCATATGCCGTGGGTATTTAGAATTAATTATTTTACAAGCACCAGAAATTGATTTATCGTATGTAGCTGCTTTTATTTTAAAAAGAGTAGATAATTTAGTAGATGGCTTAGTAGAATCTTCGGAAGAACCTATTTTACATGAAGAAAAGCTTGGAGAATTCCTTTGTAAATCAGAGCTTATTAAGGAACAAGTTAAAGAACATTTTTTAAAAGAGATTATTGTATTTAAGCGCACTTTAGCTGATCAATTAGAGGATGATGAGCTGTTGGTTACATTAGATGTTTTAGAGGCGGAAATACGATTGCTTAATCCAAGAATTCCGGTAATTAGAGGTATGTTAGCAAATTTAGAGGCGTATCCGGAATTAAAAGAATTTCGATTACGCCTTATAGGATACTACAATATAAAAAATTCTTAATAAAAATAAGTAAAAAACTCCTTGTCTACACAAGGAGTTTTTTCAGAGTGTTGGGAAACCCTTTAGGGTTCCCAACACTCTGGAATCTTTTTTGATTTTAGCGAATAAAAACAACATAAAATAATAGAATTTTAAAAAATAGCCCTCCACCTGACCCTTTTTGGTCAGGTGGAGGGCTATTTTTTTCATGTTTTGACAAGCTGCGGTGAGATAAGCTTGCATTTGGACAGACTTCAGCCCTCGAAACCGGGCATAGCGGTAGCCATGTAGTTCTTTGGCGTCTGCAAAGCTTCGCTCTATAGTGGAACAGCGTACTTTATACAACCTTTTCCCTGTAGCTGTTAGCTTGTTTTTTCTAGCAATATCCTTATATTTCTCCCACACATGATGAGTGATAACTTTTTGTTTTTGTTTCTTTGAAAAGCACACCTCACGTAACGGACAAACAGCGCAGTCTTCTGGATTCGATTTGTATTGACGGTATCCTTCACGATCAGTTGTTACATATTCTAGAATACATCCCATCGGACAAGCGAAAACATTCATTTCTTCTACATATTTAAATTGGCTTTTCGGTACTTCTTTATTCCGTTTTCCAAATCGGCGATACCCCATCACCATAAATATATTCCGTTCTGATAGTTTCTTACAGATATATCCTGTAAAATAGCCAGCATCAAGGGCAACAGCTTCTACTTTGAAGTCGAATTTATCAATCTGAGCTTGGAGGCGTGCTAAATACGGCTCGGAATCTGCCATATTTCCAGCCGTTACATAGGTATCTGTAATAATATTGTACTTCGCATCAGTCGTACGATGATCCAAGAAATGAAAACCATTTGGTTTTCCATCTCTCATTAAAAATCCACTATCTGGATCCGTTGTACTTATACGAGTTTTTTTGGTAGGGGTATCACTTTCCTTTCTAGGTTTTAATTCTTTTTTCCATGTACCTCACGATCTTCGATTACCGCAGCTTCTAGCTCGTCTATATAAAACTTTGCTTTTTCTTTTTTATATTTATGTACAAATTTATTTTTATTGGCATTGGCCTTAATATGTGTAGAATCTGTCATCAGTGCACGTCCTCCTACCATCCGGTGCTCCGTCGCTTGTCTCACAATCTCATCAAAAATTTCTTCGAAAATATTTGTATGAATAAAACGAGTACGACGATTCCAACTGATTGTAGAGTGATCCGGAATAGTATCCGATAGAGAAAACCCTAAAAACCAACGGTAGGCAATATTCGTTTTAATTTCCTTTTCCAATTGACGCTCAGAACGAATACCGTAAAAATATCCAATAAACATCATCTTAAATAAAACAATAGGATGAATGGACGGGCGTCCATTGTTTTCACAGTAATAAGGGCGTAACTTCTCTTCAATAAAATCAAAACTAATTGTCGCTTCAATTGCACGAAGGAAATGATCTTGTGGAACCAACTCTTCTACAGAAACAGATACACGCTCATCACGATGATTTTTTAAAGCACCCATCATAAAAAATCTCTCCTTTTCCTCTTTTTTATCAGTGTTGACACATAAAAAGAGGTTCAGACACAAAAACAGGCTGTGGAGAAGACTTTCTCCACAGCCTGAAAAAACTCCTTGTCTACACAAGGAGTTTTTTCTTAAAGACTACTTACTATTTTGAGACCATTCTTCAACATCCCAAACTTTTGTGATCCAATCTTCATAGAAGTCCGGTTCGTGACATACAAGGAGAATTGTTCCTTTATATGCTTTCATAGCCTTCTTAAGTTCCGCTTTTGCTGTAACATCAAGATGGTTTGTCGGCTCATCAAATAATAGCCAGTTACTTTCCTCACCCATTAGCTTACATAAACGAACTTTTGCTTGTTCTCCACCACTTAATTGACTTAATGGGCGAGAAATATGTTCATTTTTTAATCCGCATTTTGCTAACATCGCACGAATTTGATGCTGGTCTAGGCCAGGGAATGTATTCCATACATCATCAATTGGTGTTATATTATCAGCTTTAACTTCTTGTTCAAAGTATGCAGGCTCTAAGAAGTCACCAAGACTTGTTTTACCGCTTAAAGGTTTAATTTTACCTAAGATTGTTTTTAGCAACGTTGATTTACCAACACCGTTACATCCAACAATAGCAATTTTTTCACCACGTTCAATCGTCATTGATAGCTTTGGTAGTAGAGGATGCGTATATCCGATTTCTACATTTTCACCTTCAAAGACGAAGCGACTACTTGCGCGACTTTCTTTAAATGAGAATTCAGGTTTAATCGCTGTTTCTGGGCGATCAATAAGTTCCATGCGATCAAGTTGTTTTTGACGACTCTTTGCACGACCTGTCGTTGAATAACGAGCCTTGTTCTTTGCAATGAAGTCTTCTTGCTTTTTGATAAACTCGCGCTGCTTTTCATAAGCGTTTATATGTTGATTTTTATTGATTTCTGCTAGTTCTAGGAATTTTTCATATGTCGCTGTATAGCGTGTCATTTTTGTGAATTCTAGATGGAAAATAACATCAACACATTTATTCATAAATTCCGTATCATGAGAAATCAATAAGAATGCATGTGGGTATTCTTTCAAATAATTTGTTAACCAATGAATATGTTCAACGTCTAAATAGTTAGTAGGTTCATCAAGCAATAACACTTCTGGCTGTTCAAGTAATAGCTTTGCAAGCAATACTTTTGTACGTTGTCCACCACTTAGTGCTGAAACATCACGATCTAAACCAATTGCATCAATTCCAAGACCACGTGCAGCCTCTTCAATTTTCATATCTAGTAAATAGAAACCACCTGCTTCAAGTGCATCTTGTATTTCTGCCATTTGCTCAAGAAGTTCTTCTAGTTCTTCTGGTGTAGCAGTTCCCATTTTTTCTGTAACTTCATTTAAAGCTTTTTCCTTTTCGAATAACGGTAAAAATGCATCCGCTAGTACGTCACGGATTGTACGCCCAGGCGTTAAAACAGTATGCTGATCTAAGTAGCCATAATGTGTGCCCGGTGTCCATTCTACGCGACCTTGGTCATGAATAAGCTGACCAGTAATGATATTCATGAATGTTGATTTACCAACACCGTTTGCACCAACTAATCCAACGTGTTCACCTGCTAATAATCGCATAGATACATCTTTAAATAATGTACGATCGCCAAATGTATGTCCTAATTTTTCAACTGTTAATAAGCTCATAGTATCCTCCGTCCAACTTGAAATAGTACCTTGAATCATGATACTAAATTCTTTCATATAATGCCATCATTTCAAAATGTATATTTTTTCAAAAGAAGTGTTTGTAAATGTTAGTATATAAAAAAGTTACTTCTACCTACAGAAGTAACTTTTTGGTTATGCCTTTTGTTTAACTTCACTAACTTTCTTTTCAGCTACAATAAAATGCGGTCTACGTTTTGTTTCATAATAAATACGACCGATATATTCACCAATCACACCTAGGAATATGAGTTGAATACCGCCAATAAATAGTATAGCGGAAATGAGAGTAAAGTAACCAGGAACTTCCACACCACCAAGGATGATTTGAACGAACGTAGTGATTACGTATAAAAGTCCTAAAATGGTTGTTAGTAATCCGAGATATATAGATAGACGTAACGGTTTATTATTGAATGAAATTACACCATCAATTCCGTAATTTAATAATTTCGAGAAGGTCCATTTACTTTCTCCATCAGAACGTAATACATTTTCATATTCAATGATTAATTCGTTATAACCAATCCAAGAGAATAAACCCTTTGAAAATCGGTTGTATTCACTTAAAGACACTAAAGAATCCACTGCTCTTCGACTTAAAAGTCTAAAGTCACCAATACCATCTACTAATTCAATATCTACAAACTTATTCATCACCTTATAGTAAAGACGAGAGACGAAAGAGCGAACAGGTGAATCACCAGTTCTTGTTCTTTTTGCAATGACTTGGTCGTAGCCTTCGTTATATCCTTCTAACAATTCTTTTATTAACGTAGGAGGGTGTTGTAAGTCAGCATCCATAATAACAATTGCATCGCCTGTAGCATATTTTAAACCAGCTAACATTGCAGCTTCTTTTCCGAAGTTTCGACTAAATGATATATAGTGTACCGATGAATCTGCACTAGCTAAATCACGTAAAATATTTAATGTATCATCTTTACTACCATCATTAACAAAAACAAATTCATAATCGGTAGTTAATTTATGAATTTCAAGAGAAGTCTCTGAAGAAAAGGCACGAAGCACCTTTTCTTCATTGTAGCATGGTACTACTATTGAAAGGGTCATGTTAGGACCTCCTTAGGTGTAATTTTAAAGTGGGCATGAAGTAAAAGTGAAGAAATCATCTTCAACTTTTACTTCACTTCATTTTAATACCTTTTTTTAAAACGATTTTTTAATTTTGAATATCTTTTCGTATCTCCAAGAACTAGAAGCGAGATGCAAATGATAAATGAAATGATAGAAATAACGAGACCCATTTTGAAATAAGGTGTGACGTATTTCATTTCAACTACATGTTGCCCTTTGGAAATAGGAACGCCAATAAAGGCGGAATTAGCCTTCGTAAATTCCGTTTCTTTACCGTCAACTTTTATTGACCATCCTTTACTATATGGTACCGATAAATATAGTAATCCATCTTTAGTGGAATTAATATCACCTTTTAAGGAGTTACCTTCATAGTAAATGTTTTGTAGGCTATTTTCTTTTAAAGTATTTACTTTTTTCGGGACAGTCTGATAGTTAGTACTGTTGATTTGTAAATCTTTCAACTCATATTGACCAGGAGTAGGAAGAGAAATGATTAGCTCGGTTGGCTTTGCATCTTTTCCTAAGTTGTAAACAAATCTTTCTAGCGGATAAGCATAAGCTCCATCTTCATTACCTTTTATCATAGATTTGTCATTCACGGTAACCCCAAATGATTCCTTGTTTATATTTCTAATTTTAATTTCAACAAGAAGATCACCTAACATATCGTTATTATCAATAGGTACTATTATACGCCCATTTTCATGAACAGTGAGTATATCTTTCTCTTTCTCTATATTTTCCCACTTCATTTTATTTGGATTAATCTTAATTTGTTTTGAATCTAGCTGTTTTGTATTAAATTGTTTTAGTGGGAGACTTCCAACATCATTTACAACTACAGCATCTAATAAAAGTTGATCTTTCTCGGCAAAATTAAGTTTTGAAAATTCTTCATCACTTATTCCAGCTTCGTATACATAGCCTAATGGTAGTGCAAATTCATTTTTATAAATGTTGTAAGGACCTACTTGTTGTAAATGCTTATAACCATAAGGAATTTCGGTTTTATTAGCACCTTCACTTAGTACATAATATTTTACCCCTAGCATGTTCTCAAGGAATAATCGTTTATCTAACTGGAAGAACATAGATGGACTATCGTATCCTTGGAAAACATTGTACTTATTTTTCATAAAGTCATGAACATGATAATTGACTAAGCTTTGATAAGTACTTGTACCATGATAACCTTGCAACATCGGCGTATTTTTATAATTATTGTTTGGATTGATAATTCGATAAAAATCTTTATCTTGATTTTGTATATAACGAATTGCGTCAATTTCATCCTTATTATCAAGACCTGACCCGTGTAATGATTCTTTTGTCACGCCAGCTTGATTAAAGTGTTTACTAAGAGCAAAATCTGAATAGAAGTAATTAATAAATATTACATTGACGAGTACATTTAATACAATGAAACATTGTAAGGCTACTTTTGATAAATAGCGCCATAGTAATATTGTAATAATAGATAATACAGTAGTGCAAATTAAAATTTTATCAATTGTTTGTAGCGGCTGTGCATTTATATTTACTTTTCTATAGAATGCGTAAATAAATAATGTTGTTGC
Organism: Bacillus sp. CPT56D-587-MTF; assembly: GCF_058792335.1. Lineage (NCBI taxonomy): Bacteria > Bacillati > Bacillota > Bacilli > Caryophanales > Bacillaceae > Bacillus > Bacillus sp. CPT56D-587-MTF. The sequence continues at coordinate 5,259,308 of NZ_JBYTEF010000001.1, forward strand.
TAGCAAAGGACCTATTAAAGAATTGACCTTTTGTTTGTTGAGTAGCATCCAATCTAAAATGTAGGCGACAGTTTGTGCAACCACAAATGCAAATAAGTAAAACCATCTGTATTGCATGGCAGAAAAGCCATTAAATACGGAATACGTATATGGAAGCATATATAGCACTAACATAAACCCAGTAAAGATTAATTTATTTGTGATAAGTTTATTGCGTATTAGAAGCGCGCTAGTAATAAGGAAGAGGATGAAAACAGGGAATGCAAGCTGATAATCCTCTGTATTATTAATGAAAAAGATACTTTCCATTAAGTTTTTATAAAACGTACCTTCAAACAATAACGGTATAGTAAATTTTGTAGCGAGTCGATCGGAACTAAATACACCATTTACAGATGGTATAAAGCAAACAGCAGATAAACCTAGTGATAAAGCATATAGAAAAGCAATTCTAATATAATAAATTATAAATGTTTTAATTGTTTTGTTCTGCTGTGTAGCGAAATATTGGAAAAAGGCATAAATATAGATAAAAATACTAGTAATGAAAGCGAAATAGAAATTTGATGCAAGCATAAGTGCTGTTGCAAACAGGAATAACCCTTTTTTTCGCTCTAAAATATATTTATCTAATCCCCATATTACTAAAGGTAAAAACACTATAGCATCTGCCATGAAATCCCATAATAAAGAATGGCGAATGAAAGTTACACATCCTCCATATATAATGGCAGAAATGAAAGAAGAAAAAATAGTTTTATTGTGATAACGTAAAGAACCATACATGAATAACATAGCTAATGTACTCTTTAAAATACTCATATATAGTTTCATCTCAAAGATTTGGTCAAAATTTAGTTTAGGAAGTAGAAGCGTAAGCCAGAAAAATGGTGCTGTACTATAGTAATAACTAAATTCTCCGAATAAATCTCCACCTAAGCCATAATCCCAAGACCAAAATAAATTTCCATCTTTAAATGCGTGTTGTAAAAGGAATGTAAAGAAACTAAATTGTGATAATGCATCTCCTGTACTAGAAAATACATTGTCTGATTTTAGGAAAAAGTAATGAAAAGCAAATGCACATATTATTAATAATGGAATAATAATAAGTATGCTTTTAGTGAAAAATGTTCTTTTATTTACTTCTGAAGTCATTAAATAAATAAGCCTCCTTAAATGCAATTGCCACATTCTTCATCTCTGGATATCGTTTTAGGATGAAGAAAAACTGTGTATGAATCGGCGATTTTTAATAGTATTAATAAAGTGTTTATTGGTGCAATGTGTGGTAAATTTAGGGTGTAAATAGTTAATATTTACATGAAGAATTAACTATGAATTACCTTAATAATAGGTGTTGTACATCTAGTGCTGTTCGTTTCCAAGTATAATCATTCCAGAAAGGCAAGTCAATTTAAGATATAGATTGAAAAAGGGCTCATTTTCTAAGTGAAGAAGATAAAAATAAAAACTTCAAATTTGATTTGAAGTTTTTATTTTTATTTATTTTCGAGCCAGCTTTTTATTTATAAATCCTAAAATCAATCCGCGTATTTGTGGATCGATTGCAAGACCGATAATACCGTATAATATACCAGTAATTGTTAAAGCAACTAATGGCGGTAAGGTAATTAATATTGTACGGTATAGAATATAGCTGATGATAAAGGCTAAGGTATTGAATATAATCCCTTTAAATAGTAACGAGAAGCCTTTACGAACAAATAGAGTGAATCCGATTAATAACGTAATCTCGGTAAGGATAGCGGCAATAGCTGCTCCCATCATTCCGAACTGACTACCTAAGACGATGTAACTTATAACGGCAACAGCTAGTCCGATTCCCATTGTTGTTGCGCGTTTCCATTGTTGACCAATTGTCGTTAAATTATCAGCAAGTGGATAGTTAATAGATTGTAAAATGACCATAAAGGCTAAAATGGCAAGAGCATCACCAGCTGGCGCATATTCTTTGCCTAATAAAGTAACAATCCAAAAGCTTGGATCAGCGATAAATGGAATGGAGATTCCCATTCCTAAAAAAGACATCAGTTTTAATTCAAACTGAGATAGTTTTCTATGTTCATCAATATTCTTTTCATTTCCAAACGCAAATAATTTTGGATAAAAGGCTGCTGCAATTACACCAGGTATTTGATAAAGGACTGCAGGTATTTTTGATGCAGCTCCAAAGAATCCAACTTGCTCGTACGTCGAAACTTTTTCTAATATAATAGGGCCTAACTGCGGTAAAAGCATAATGATAATGCCATTGATTGTGAAAATCAGCAGTTGATCTAAAATCCCTTTGTCCCAGCCCTTATGAACTGTCGTATGGCGGAGTACCATTATGAAGGCGATGACTCCTGTTACAAGACTAGATATCCCATACATAGCAGCGACCGTCATAAGTGACCATTTCAACGACATTCCGAGTAGAAGCGCAGCTGCGGCTGTTACACCTTGTAGTACAGAAATAATCGCTGTAAATTGCATACGTTCTGTTACTTGGAAATAAGCCATTCCAACGCCTTGTAAAGTTGCTCCAAACATTGTTGGTAGTACAACCCAATATACCATGGCGAGTAGGTAGGCATCAGTATAGAAGAACTGAGCAAAAATAGCGAAGAGTACAGAAATTACGACAGCTAATACGAAACGAATGCGTAAATAACTACTGATTAGTACGCTAATATTTGCATCCTTTCTCGTTCCTTCACGCATAAACGTATGTGTCAAACCAGCATCTGTGAAATAACAAATAACAGCGGAAACTGCTAATGCAGTTGTGAACATCCCATACTCACCGGGAGAAACGTATCTTGCGAAGAGAATCGTTGCGATAGCAAGTACAAATCGAACAGTAATATTTCCTACAAATAGGTAGGAGGCATTTTTAAGAATCTTATTTGTTTTCATGAGAAAAAACCTTTCTATTCTTTAGGACCTTTTTCGTTTGTCCTATTTGTAAATTTGATTTGTTTACGGAAAGAGAGGTGAGTACTATATTTTCAGTTTAAGAAAACAGAAATTTAATTCGTACAAACCAAAGCATTGCATATAGTTTTTTACTACGCTTTCCGTTTTTTGAATAGATTTTATGGCAATATTTCTTTATATCTTTTTTGATTAATTGAACTTGGGCATTATTTAATTGAGAGTTTTCTTTAATGTATATACAAGCATTATTGATAACAGTATAAGGGAATAAATAAGTCTCAAGAATCTCAATAAGTGACTGAGGGTCTTTCGTAATGAAGTCTTGAGATTTGTTATGTACCCAATCTTTCATACGATTGAATACTTCCAACTCTTTTGTCGTTTTTAATTCATAATCTTTATACTTAGAAGAAAGATTTCCTTCTGATAAGATTCTATAATATGTTAAGTATTCATCGACATAGCATACATTTGTCACACTCATTAGTTTAAATAAAAACTCCAAATCTTCTCCCCAGCTACATCCTGGTGTAAAACGGATATTATGATTCATTGCGATAGAGCGTTTGAAAATCCAAGTACTTGTTTGAGCAACAACTTGGTGTGTTAAGAATGCTTTTGCCATATCACCTTTAATAAAGTTTGTTGTATGCTCAACCTTTTCGCCTGTTTCTTCGTAGAAATTCATATAACCACAATAGCACGCGTCCATGTTGTTTTTATGCATACTCTCGATTTGTTTCTCAATTTTAGTTGGATGCCATAAGTCGTCACTATCAAGGAAAGCCACGTATTCTCCGCTAGCATTTTCAATCCCTGTATTACGAGCTACTGAAACACCTTGGTTTTTTTGGTGAACGTATTTTACTTGACCCGGATATTTTTCCGCAAGATTTTTTACGATAGAAGGTGATTGATCTTTACTTCCATCATCTACAATTACAATTTCAATGTTTTTATATGTTTGATCCAGTATTGACTGCATCGTTTCTTCAATATATTTTTCTGTGTTATACAGGGGTATGACAACAGAAACAAGTTGTTTTTGTTCCATCATAGAATTTTTATCTCCTCAAATTTTTTATGTCTTGCACCATATATACAAGCCTTTTGAAAGGAAGAAGATTACAAGAACATCTGTATCAGTTTAACGCATATAAACTTTGTAAATCAACTTTCTATTATTGTACTTTGTATAAAAAGTATTTATTATAGAATATATTGTCTTGTAAAAATATAGAAATATAATTTGAAAATTATGTATTTGAAGGGAGAAGATGAGATGTTAAGGCGATTTACTCGCAAATCTAATGTAATCCTTTTAGGGATTATTATGATAATTGGTTTTGCGCTGCGTTTTGCAACTTTACAAACACATGGTGCAGATTTGACCCTAGCAAGTGATGATCTAGGTTATCAAAAAACGGCAACCATTTTATTGGAAACAGGAATGTTAACATATCATGAGCCGGATAAACCAACTATTCATATTATGCCAGCTTTTCCAGCATTTTTAGCTACTGTATTTTACTTTTTTGGAAATGGCAATGAAGGTCTTTTTGTAGCTAAATTAATTATTATCCTATTAGGGGTACTTAGTATTTTACTAACTTATAAGATTGGTACTTATTTATTGAATCCCGCTGCAGGATTAATAGGTGCTTTCTTATTAGCTGTGTATCCTCCAGAGATTGTTGTAGAAAATTTAACTTTAACAGAAGGACCGTTTCTATTCTTTTCATTGGGATTATTATATTGGAGTTTAAAATTAGCTGATACTCATAAAACGAAACATTTTCTAATTGTATTAATTTTCTACTTTTTAGCATTGTACTTACGCGTACAAGTTGCTTTATATCCAATACCATTATTTATATATCTCTTAATGAAGCGCTATCCATTCCGCGTTATGATGAAGCAAGCGATTATAAGTATAGGAATAGGACTTATTGTACTTGGACCATGGTGGGCCCGCAATTACATTCAATTTGATAAGTTTATTCCACTAACTGCTGGGGCAGGGAATCCATTATTACTTGGAACGTATCAAGGTAAAGGTTACCCAGAAGGTAAGAATATGGCAGAACTTGAAGTAGAATTAAACGCAAAGTACCCTAATCTGGAAGCACATAAGTTTATGGAATTAGAAGAAAAAATAGCGAAAGATAGAATGAAAGAATGGTGGAAAACAGATAGGAATTCCATGATAGAGAGTTATTTAATCTTGAAGCCAGAAATTATGTGGAAAAAACCGTATTATTCTATAGAGCATAATATTGAAGTATTCAATGTTTCTGCAAAAGATATGAATGAAATACATAATTTTATTAAGACGATGTTTTTAATATGTACGATACTTTCATTTATCTTCCTTCTAAAAAGGTGGAGAGAGACTACATTTTTATGGTCAATTCTTTTACTGCAAACAGCTTTGACATGTTTTTATGCCGCATATGAAAGATATGCATTACCATTAATTCCATTTTTATTTATTATAATTGGAGTAGGAACCGTGGCAACGGTTATGAAAATTAGTAAATTATTAATTAGCAAAAAATAGTTTGAAATAAAAAAACATCTTAATTTTTTAAAGAAATTAAGATGTTTTTTTATATATATTCATATTTGAATGGAAAGCTATTTGTTATCAGTTTCAGTTTTTGTTACGTTTAACTTTTGCTTTAATAACGCATAATCTTGCGTTATTGTTACAAGTTGATGGTGTAGCTTAGAAATTTTTCTTGTTAGGTCAAAAATTAAGATGAAACAGAATAATAATCCAAATAAGAATAAGATGGATGGTGGATATTCTACTTTTAATAGTTTTCCAATCCAATTTATAATTTTATCAGTAGAACTTAAAATAGCCATTGCAACACAAACAAAAATCCATAAAACGGCATATTTTGTTTCTAAAGCCCCGCGACGAATAGAATTAATAATTAAGAAGAATAATAACAAAATAAAGATGAATGAAAAGGTAATTATATGCATTCACTATCAACCTTTCACGATTTTTTGCATCAATATAGCAAGACTTACTTTAATCATGTAATATGCAGATTTAAGAGGTGTGATGGAAGATTGTCCACCTTGTCGTTCTTGCATATTTACAGATATCTCATTAATACGAAGTTTTTTCTTTTTTAAATGAATAAGAACTTCTGGCTCTGGATAATCTTTTGGATAATTGTGCGCAAAAATCGTAATTACTTCTCGATTGATAGCACGATATCCAGAAGTTGGATCCATAAATGTTTGTTTCGTTAATACTTTCAGTAGGGCAGTAAAATAAAAAATACCGATTCTTCTTGAAATACTACCTTTGTAAGCTGTTTTTTCTGTAAAGCGTGAACCTAGCACCATATCACATTGACCTTCAGCAATAGGCTGAATAATTTTGTATAAATCATCCGGATTATGTTGTCCATCAGCATCGAACTGAATTGCAATATCATATCCATTCTCATATGCGTATTTATAGCCAGTTTGTACCGCAGAACCGATGCCCAGATTATATGGTAGATTAATAAGATGATCAGGGAAATTTTTTACGATTTGAGCTGTTTTATCTTGTGAACCATCATTAATAACGCAAATGCTTAACGCTGTAAAATGTTGTTTTAGTTCTAGTAATCTTGTTAATGTATCTGCAATTGCTTCTTCCTCATTATAGGCTGGAATAATAATCAAAGTTTTTGGTATTGAAATTGGTACCTCGATAGACATTACCGCACCACCCCTTACATATTTAACTATATTATGGTTATTTATAAACAACTTTACTTAATATACCATTAAAAGTATAAGAAAATAAAGGAAAAACTGATGGGTGATTTTAGGGGGAGGCCACTGAATACAAAGGCAAGCGATAGTATTTTTTATAATAAAAAATACATGCAAGGAAGAGCCTGTGCATGTACGATGAGAAGATTATGTTAAATATTCCAAGGCTTACTTAAAGTTAAAACTTCAGCCATCTCTTTACTTTTTAAACGTCCTTTTTTTCGGTTTTCCGCGCGTTCTAAACCGGTTGTGTGTAACCAATGTTCTTCCTGAGTTTCAGGGAGTACTTGTGGTACGGACGAAGGTTTTCCATCTTTTATTGCTACAAATGTAATGAAGCAAGTAGCAGCAATTCTACGCTCGCCTGCTAATAAATTTTCTGCAATTACTTTTACGAAAACTTCCATTGAAGATTTCCCTGTATAACATACGAATGCTTCATAACAAACAGAATCAGCTTGGTGAATTGGAGTTAAAAAATCAACTGAATCAATAGATGCTGTTACGCAATGTTTACGACTATGTCTTGCAGCCGCAATTGAAGCAATACTATCAATTTCTGCTAATAATTTCCCCCCAAAAAGTGTTTGGTGATTATTTAAATCGTTAGGAAAAACACGTGTTGTCTTAATTGCTTTAGATTCTCGCATGAATTTCTTTTCCATATATTCAGCCCCTATAGTCTGTTTTCAATCAGAATAATATGTGTAAGCTTAGTACTCATATTAGATATTTAATGAAGTAAAGTGTAGTCCAAAAGAGTATTATTTAAACTTCTGTATTTGTATTCATGTAACTGAAAGAAAATTTATTTTATCTAAAATGTAGTGTAAAAGAGGATTCGCTTACATTGCAAGTAAAAAGTAATGACTATGTATTTGTCATAGAAATTCTCTATCAGCCGTGTACCCATTCATGATAGAATCGTTTTGTTATGAATGGAAATAGAGGTGCAATGGACATATGAATCATATACAAACAAATTTTTCATCTTTCTTCAATAAAATTACGATCGGTGCGATGTTCGCATTTTTTGTTTATAGTTGTTGGGCAGCATTTGAGACAAGTAAGCAATTCTTTGGAGGAAGTACAGCAAGTGTAACAATCATATTGGCAATTTTCGTCATACTCATTTTGTTAGTGGCATCAATTCTACAATATCGTTTCACAGATAAACAATTTCTTGTTTTTCTTATAAGTATATCTATAGTTGTGAGGCTTAGTATGCTGTTATTTGTAGATGCTCCAATAATTGGTGATATGAAAGTGATGTATGAGTCTGCAAAGCAGATTGCAATTGGTAATAATATAGGGACTGTCACTCATTTGCCTTTTATTATATATGAGTCAGTAATTATTCGTATATTTGGTGATACATTATTCGCTTTACAACTATTTAATGTGTTATTTTGCGCAGGAACTGCATTTTTTATTTATCGTATTGCAGCAATGGTTTTTGGAGAAGAATGCGGGCGTATTGCTTCTATATTTTATGCTCTGTATATTCCAAATATATTGCTGAGTTCCGTATTAACTCCTGAGTCACTTGCAATATTTTTATTTTATTTTGCTTGTTACATACTTTTATATAAAGGGTTAGATCATCCTTATATGTGGGTGTTTTCAGCGGTTTTATTTGCATTTAGTAATATGATTTTTCCAATGGGATTATTTCTTCCTATTTTTATCACGGTATATGTATTATTAATTGAAGTGTCTCAATCAGCAACGAAACAAAAGGTGTTACTAAAGATGGTAGGGATACTTATTCTATTTTATAGTACTCATTTTGGTGTGAATTATGGAATTAAGGCAATGGGACTGTCACAATATACGATTGCGAATGAGACGTATGTTCAATCTGTTTTAATTGGAAACACGCAATATGAAGAAAAAATATCGAAAAATCAAAGTGTAACAGAGCATATTGATCAAAAGTTAAAAGAGATTGAGGGAGAAAGATTTAAACTTTTAGAACCGATGATAAATCAGTTTTCAGATGAGGGAATAAATTCTATTCTTTTCAAATGTGAAAAACTGATATATATAGCCGTAACATTGTTTATGACTATAGCTCTATTACACTTCCTTATTAAGAAACAACAAAATGAGGGATATATGTTGTTCTTATTTTTAATTAGTGGATACGTATTGTTAAAGCTCTTCCAAGTAGATATGGCATATTACAATGTAATTATGCCAGGATTGTTTATTTTGCAGAGCTTTGGTGTTTATATGAGTTATGTGTATTGTCAAAAAATATTTTTCAGAAAATAAAAAGAATCCATTCTGGATTCTTTTTTTGATGGAAGGTGAAATTTAGTAGTCAGTGCAGATGAAAAGTATGCCTGACCTAAATTTTATCCCGTTATTTTCCAGGTAGTAAGCCCCCCACCTCAAAATCAGCGAAAGCAAAGAAGTTAGGTGGGGGCGGACCGCCTGTAAAAGCCCGATTGTTGAGGGCTGATTAAAGTTTCACTTTATCTTATCGATTTAGTTCTAGTTGTAAATTATCGGCTGTTAGAGCCATTTGTGAGGAATCATCTTGAATTTCTTTCATTACTTGTGAAATAGCTTGTAGCTCATGTTCAATTTTCTTATTCTGTTCTTTTGAGTTAGACATATCTTTTACAATTTCTTCGAAGTATCGATCTGTTGCCGACATACTATCCGTTCCTTCTGATACGAGAGAGCTAATTTGTTTCACGGAAGACGAGACACGGATAATTTGTTCATTTGTTTTTTCGACGAGCTTTGTAACGTTAAAGATAGATTCTTTCGTTTGCTCTGATAATTTTCGTATTTCACCAGCAACAACAGAAAACCCCTTCCCAAATTCTCCAGCACGTGCAGACTCGATAGCAGCATTTAGTGCGAGTCAATTTGTTTGCTCCGCGATTGATTTAACGATATCTATGATTTCGTTAATTTTGTTAGAAATATCAAGAAGTTCATGAGTATCTGTAATAATTGTTTCCATATTCATTTGAATAGATCCCATTCGTTTGTTTTGCTGGTTTAATTGTTCTTTCCCTTTATTCGCTTTTTCTTCAGATGTTGTAGCTAATGATGTACCTGTTTTAGCAATCTCTACAATAGTTTCAGACTTAGCGGTTAGTTTTTGAATAGAAGAGCTTGTCTTTTCAGATACAGCAGCTAGTTCTGTTGCGATATGCGTAATTGTCATAGCAGTTAATTCTTTTTCTTTCTCATGCTCTTTTTGCATTCTTTCATATTCAGATTCATAAGCTGCAAGAACAAGTTCTTGTTCAAGAGTGAATAATTTATTTATGACATTTATAGAATAGGAAAAATCATCGATTGTTGTTAATTTTGTTTGTAAAATCTTCATGATAGAGCGGAATAATTCTTGATAAGCAGCAGTATACCATTTTCGATGTAAACCAATTTGTACATGCCTTTTGGCAATCCTAACACGCTGTTCAATAAAATCTTCATGCATATTGCCGCTGAATAATTCTTTAATATGTGTTTTTAAAGTTTGTTTTAGTTTTGGAATAGAGCTGTAACGCTCAATAATAGTAATTAAATTAGGTTGTTTTGTAATGTTGGCATAGAATTTTTCAGTAATCCAATCAATTTCTGCATAAATAAAAGGCTGTAGTACTTTTACAACTTGTAAATCTTCTTTTGAAATATGTAGCATATCCATTTGAATTTTTAATTCAGAATTAGTAGGTACATTAAAAGTTATTTGTTGGTCCTTACTTAATTCGATTATACTGGCATTTGTTTTATTAATATTTTTTTTGAAAACCCCAAGCATCATTCTTCCCCCTGTATATAAAACGTTTTCAATTTTAAAACTAATATAGAGTAATTATATATGCTTATATATAATTACTCTATATTAGTTCGTTGAATAGTATATAAATTAAGAGAATTCTATCTAGAATTCTCTTAATGGCCTTTATTAATTTTAGCATGTGTTTTAAAGAAAACAGGGAAATGCACATTATATATTACAGTGACGACACGAATAACGAATGTTACTAATAAACAAACATAGAAAGCTAATACGTGCGCCCCCATAGCGTGTGTGATTAGGAAGCTAATTGCTCCTAAGATAGAAGCGATTGCGTAAATTTCTTTTCGGAATACGTAAGGGATATCTTGAGCACAAATGTCACGCAAAATACCGCCTCCAATACCTGTAATGACTCCCATTGAAACAACTAGAAATGAGGCGTCAACATGATGTGACATTGCCGCATTTGCACCAATAGCTGTAAAAACGCCTAAGCCAACAGCATCAGAAAGCATAATAACGACTTGAAGTTTATTGATGCGCTCAAAAAACATACAAGTAAATAATGCTGATAATACACTTACGAAAAAGTAAATGGGTTTTACAAATGCGACAGGGGGCAGGTTACCAATCATGATATCACGAATAATACCGCCGCCGAGCGCAGTAGCTACAGCTAAACAAAGGACACCAAATAAATCTAAATCTTTTTTTAAACCAACTAATGTACCAGAAATGGCAGCGGCGATAATGCCAAGAAACGTAAATATATCGATTAATAACATGGCCTTAATCCCTTCCTCTTAAAGATGTTCCAGAGAAAAAATATACACTAAAGTATTGGAAATAACAATTACTTTTCGTTACATGTAGAAAAACGGATAAAATACATAAAGAAAGCGTTTGAAAATGTTTAGGGGAAAATGAAGCAAAGTTAATCTTTAGTTGTAGGATAGCCGAGTAGATGTCATTTTGTAATTATTAAATTTTATATATTAATACAAGGATTAATAAATGTTACTATAATGCTGATAATAAGTGAAAGGGTGTTAGATAGTTTTTATAGAGATAGGGAAGGATAGCTAAAGGATAATATTTTCTATTGTTACTTAAGGTGGAGTGGCTAGTTTCGGTATAAAAATAGTTCTCAATTTAAATATGAGTTATGTTATAATTGCTAGGTGTGTTTTAACGATAATAAATTATGATTAAAAGATAATGTTAAGATTTTGTATGGAGGTCTTGGAATGTTAGCAAATCAAGCTAGGGTTAGATTTGAGCATTTTTTGCTCTTTTTTATTATTTTACAGCCTGTTTTAGATTTATTAACGTCTCTTAGCATCACTTTATTAAAGTCAAATGCTACCGTTGGGATTTTAGTAAGATTCCTTATTATGGCTGTTGGTGGTATTTACATTTTAATTCAGGCAAAAGAGAAGGAAAATAGAAAGTTTTTAATTTACCTTATATTATTAGCCGGAGTTTTAGGGGTAGGATTTATTAATAACAAAATAGTTAAGGATCCTATTGTACTTAGTGAAGAAGTTAAATTCGTTGCGAAAGCATTATATATATATATTATGCTGGGGTCATACATTTTAGCTTTAAAATCATTGAAAAAGACAGTTAATATTAGTGATAAGGTTCGAAATAGTATTGTATATTCTACATTAATCATTAATGCAATTATGGTTATTTCTATTTCAACATCTACTGACTTTGGTAGTTATGAATGGATGAAGGTTGGTTCTCGAGGTTGGTTCTATGCAGGGAATGAACTAGGTTCAATCTTAGCTATTATTTTCCCTATTGTGGTACTATATTCTATTCAAAAAACAAAGAGCTGGAAACATATTTTATATTGGATTCCATCACTTTTAATGATTTACTCTTTAATTCAAGTTGGTACGAAAGTAGGAATGGGCTCAATTGGTGTTACGTTAGCGGCAGCAATCGGAATCATTGTACTACAATTATTATTTGATAGAAAAAACCCAAACAAAAAATCTCTTGCACTTAACGCAGTAATTGCTATTATCCTATTAGCCGGTGTAGTTGGGTCGTTTAAACAAACACCATTAGCGCAAAATATGGGTATTCACAATAACTATTTAACAGAGCAAAATGTAGCACAACAAGATCAAAAAGAACAAGAAATTAAAGAGAAGCTGAAAAAAGAACAAGAACTTAAAGAAAAAGAAGAAAATCACCATAAAGTTGAAAAGCCAGAAGAAAAAGCGAAGATAGAAGTAGAAGTTAAGAAAGAACTTGAGAAAGAACAAAAGAAAGAAAATCAAGAAAACCTTATTTTCAGTGGACGTCAAGTATATGAAGAAAGACATAAGCAGTTCTTTAAAGAAGCGCCAATGTCACAAAAGTTATTAGGAATGGGTTATGCAGGTAACTTTAAATACAATGAACAAAAGCAGCCAGATCCAAAACTAATTGAAATGGACTTCCATGATTGGTTTTATGATTTCGGAATTATTGGCTTTGTATTACTAATGATTCCATTTATTTATTACGGGCTAAGAATTCTACTAGCATTTGCTACGAGATTTAAGGACATATTTAATATAAAATATGGAATGATTTCAGCAAGCTTATTGTTAGCGTTAGGTATTGCTTATATTGCAGGACATATTTTAACAGCACCAGGAGTTGGAATTTACTTTGTAGTGGTGTTAGCTTATCTAATAGTAGACCTAGAAATTGAATGATAAAAATAAAAGCTAACTTTTGTTAGCTTTTATTTTTTAGGACAGTAAAATAAAAATAGATGGAAACGTAGCGAGGATTTAAAGGAGGAAAAAATATGAGAATATTGCATATGAATGCAGGAGCAGAAGATGGGGGAGGGAAAACACATATTATTTCACTTCTCGATCAGTTTCCAACTGGTGAAGTAGAATTAGCAGTATTTGAAGATGGAATTGTTGCGAAGGAAGCAAGGGAGTTAGGGATAAAAGTCCATGTGTTTTCACAAAAATCGCGCTATGATTTATCCATTTTAAAGAATATAAGTGAATTTATTAATAAAGAAAAATTTGATGTAGTTCATACACATGGCCCCAGGGCTAATTTCTATGTTTCTTTAATGAAAAAGAGAATAAAGGCAAAATGGGTAACGACTATTCATAGTGATCCGTTTCAAGACTTTACTAAACAGGGCTTAAAAGGTTGGATTTTTACGAAATTAAATTTGAAAGCCTTAAAAAATATAGACTTATTTTTCGTTGTAACGAATAGATTGAAAAAAAGCCTGGCAGCATTAGGTATTTCAAATGAAAAGATGCATGTTATTTATAATGGAATTGAATACGATAAGGAAAAAGCAGAAGGTTATAATAAAAAAGAAATGTTCAATATTGATGAAGATGTATTTACGGCAATCCAAGTAGCACGATTACATCCTGTCAAAGGACATGAAGTTTTATTCGATGCGTTACAACAAACAAAATTAGAGAAAATTAAAGTATTATTAGTTGGCGATGGCCCATTAGAAGAAAATCTAAAGTCATTAGCTACTGAAAAAGGGATTAACGATAAAGTAGAGTTTTTAGGACATCGTCAAGATGTAAAACAATTATTTGCGTCGTCACATGTAAATTTATTAACTTCCCATAGTGAAGGGTTCCCACTAGTTTTATTAGAAGCGGCAAATCAACGCGTACCATCAATTGTGACTAGGGCTGGAGAAATTGAACCATTAATCGTAGATGAAACTTACGGATGGATTGTGCCAACAGGTGATGGAAAGGCATTGGCATTAGCTTTAGAAGAAGCGTATGATAAGTGGAAAACTGGAGAGTTAGCAGCAATGGGTAAACATATTTATGAGCATGCTACTATGAACTTCTCACTTCAAAAACTATATGAAGATACAAAGGAAACATATAAGCAATTAATAGCGAAAAACTTGTAATGATAGAGAGGATAGTTAACTATGGCAGTACAAACAGTTGATATTCTAGGCGTTCCTTTTTCTACAATGACAATGGATGAAACGGTCCAATATTTAAAAGAACAACTAGAAGCGGAGCGAACTCATACGTTTCAGGTAGTAACAGCAAACCCTGAAATTGTTATGTGCGCAAAAAAGGATGAAAAGTTCTATCAAACATTATTGAATACAGATTTAATTACACCTGATGGTATTGGGGTTGTAAAGGCAAGCGGGATGCTTGGTACACCTTTAAAAGAACGTGTAGCAGGTTTTGATTTAATGTGTAATTTACTTGCGAAGTTATCAGAAGATAGTAAGCCGGTATCTGTTTTCTTATTAGGTGCAAAGCCGCATGTTGTACAAGCTGCAGCAGATCATTTAACAAAGACATATTCAGCTGTATCCATCGCCGGTATACAAGATGGTTATTTTAAACAAGAAGACGAAGAGAATATTATTTCTCGCATTCAAGAAGCAAAACCAGATTTATTACTTGTTGCACTTGGTTTCCCGAGACAAGAGAACTTTATCCAAAACAATAAGCATCGTTTAGAAACGAAAATGGCTGTTGGAGTGGGTGGAAGTTTAGACGTATGGGCTGGAGAGGTAAAACGTGCACCAAAATGGATTCAAGCGATTCATTTAGAGTGGTTTTATAGATTATGCAGTAATCCAACACGCTGGCGTCGTCAGTTAGTATTAGCGGAATTTTTAAAAGAAGTAATGCGTTCGAAAAAGTAGCGAAATATCGCTGCTTTTTTTATTTGTTCATTTTTAATAAATTGAAACTTTAATTAGTGAGGCATCCCCACTGATTATTAGCTCTCACCAATCGGGATAGACGTTTTACTTTTTGGGAATGATGAAGGAGAATTTTTTACACAAAAGTATTTTACTTATACAATTCACACATGTAAAATGATGTGTAAAGACACCTGTGTGAGGAGGACTTCTAGTGGGCAAGGTAAAAGAAATTTCGAAGCGCAAACTACTTGGTATAGCTGGGCTTGGATGGCTATTTGATGCAATGGATGTTGGAATGCTTTCATTTGTAATGGTAGCCTTGCAAAAGGATTGGGGATTAAGTACGCAAGAAATGGGCTGGATAGGCAGTATTAACTCAATCGGTATGGCAGTAGGAGCGCTTATTTTTGGGATACTATCAGATAAAATAGGGCGGAAATCAGTCTTTATTATTACATTATTGTTATTTTCTATCGGTAGTGGTTTAACCGCATTAACAACAACACTTGCAATGTTTCTCGTTTTACGCTTTTTAATTGGTATGGGGCTTGGCGGAGAGCTTCCAGTTGCCTCTACACTAGTATCAGAGAGTGTTGAAGCGCATGAGCGTGGGAAAATTGTTGTGTTATTAGAAAGTTTTTGGGCAGGTGGATGGCTAATTGCAGCTCTTATCTCGTATTTTGTTATTCCTAAATATGGTTGGGAAGTTGCGATGGTATTGAGTGCAGTTCCAGCACTATATGCTTTATATTTAAGATGGAATTTACCGGATTCCCCAAGGTTCCAAAAAGTTGAAAAAAGGCCATCTGTTATTGAAAATATAAAATCAGTTTGGTCTGGGGAATATCGTAAAGCAACAATTATGCTATGGATTCTATGGTTTTGTGTTGTCTTTTCCTATTATGGAATGTTCCTTTGGTTACCGAGTGTAATGGTGCTAAAAGGATTTAGTTTAATAAAAAGTTTCCAATACGTACTTATTATGACATTAGCTCAACTTCCAGGATATTTCACCGCTGCTTGGTTTATTGAACGTCTCGGTCGTAAATTTGTTTTGGTTACGTATTTAATTGGGACAGCTTGCAGTGCTTATTTGTTTGGGGTTGCGGATTCATTAACAGTATTAATTGTGGCAGGTATGCTACTATCCTTCTTTAACTTAGGTGCTTGGGGAGCATTATACGCCTATACACCTGAGCAGTATCCAACGGTTATTCGTGGTACAGGTGCAGGGATGGCAGCAGCATTTGGTCGTATCGGTGGTATCCTTGGGCCACTATTAGTGGGATATTTAGTTGCCTCAGAAGCTTCACTATCATTAATATTTACGATTTTCTGTGGATCAATTTTAATTGGTGTATTCGCTGTAATAATACTTGGACAGGAAACGAAGCAACGAGAATTAGTATAAAGTGAAAATTTAAACGTATCCTGGATCGTTTATCATCCTACACTACTTGTCTCTTTATAGGCAGTTAGTACGGGATAAAGGGGAGAGGAAACCGAAGTGGTTTCCTTTTTTCTGTTTTTTTAGATAAATAATGGTATAGTAAGAAAAAGGGATTATTTCTTATAAAAGCGAATGTATACAACAGGACATATGGACAAAGAATTAGGTGGTTGAAGAAATGAAAATTTTACTGATTATGGAAGAGGCAGAAGAGAGAAGAGAGTTAGCTGAAAATTTCACTGAAAATATGAGAAATGTAGAATGTTTTGAAGCAAAGACAGGAACAGAATCTTTATTTATGATGAAAAAACATATACCAGACTTTGTTTTTTTAAGTTCCAAATTACTAGATGGTACTGGTTTTGAATATGCAAGTTTATTACGAGAAATAAATTGCTATACAAAATTTATTTTTGTAGGTGAAAACATAGAAGAATCTATTACAGCTTTTCGTTTTCAAGCATTTTATTATTTATTGCGACCATTTCGTGAAGAAGATTTACAATTTCTTTTATATAAAATAGGTAAAGAACAAGGTGAGAAAGCAAAGAGTTATTTGCGAAAACTACCGATAGAAAGTCAAGAGGGCATACGATATATTCTTCCAGAAGATATCGTATATGTAAGTAAAAATAAAGAAAATAAAACTGTTTCAATTTACACAACGAATAATCAGTATATTTCAACATATACACTTCAGGAATTAGAAAATAAGCTAAATGCATATGATTTTTTACGTGTACATAAAAGCTATTTAATTAATATGTCATATGTAAAAGAACTGAAACCTTATTATAATGGCACGTATAATTTGTATTTAGATAGGTATGATGAGCAACCGATTCCAGTCAGTCGTAATTATGTAAAACGCCTTCGAAATAACATTGAATTATAGTAGATAATGAGAGTATTTTAACATGATAAACTGAAAATCCTTCATGATAGGGAGGATTCAAGTTAAATATTCAGAAAATTTAGTACAATCTCCACTAAGAAATAGTATTGGGGGAATTGTATGTGAAGACATTGAAATCGATCTTACTTTGGGGCGTTATTACAGCAGTAGGAGCAGGTGCTTTTGGGGTAATAGCTTTATCACAAGGTGAAACCATTAATGCTGTATGGCTCTTAGTAGCTGCCGTATGTGTATATGCAGTTGCTTATCGCTTTTATAGTAGATTTATAGCGAGAAAGGTTTTTAATTTAGATGATAATCGGCAAACACCAGCCCATACATTAAATGATGGGAAAGACTATGTTCCAACAAATAAGTGGGTATTGTTTGGACATCACTTTGCAGCGATTGCTGGAGCGGGACCTTTAGTAGGACCGATTTTAGCGGCACAAATGGGGTATTTACCAGGGACCATTTGGATTATTGTTGGGGTAGTTGTTGCGGGGGCTGTCCAAGATTTTGTTATTTTATTTGCTTCAATGAGACGTAATGGTAAATCGTTAGGAGAAATGATTAAAGATGAGATTGGACCTGTTACAGGACTAATTGCAATGATAGGTATTTTAGGAATTATGATTATTTTATTAGCAGTATTAGCGTTGGTCGTAGTAAAGGCACTAATCGGAAGTCCTTGGGGAATGTTTACGATAGCAGCAACGATTCCTATCGCTATTTTAATGGGAGTTTATATGCGCTATATTAGGCCTGGTCGTGTTGGAGAAGGATCAGTAATTGGTATTATCCTACTTATTTTATCTCTTGTTGGAGGACAGTATGTAGCAGAAAATCCAACACTTGCAAGTATGTTCACATTTAGTGGTGAAACAATTGCTATTATGCTTATTGTATATGGATTTATTGCATCTGCATTACCAGTTTGGATGCTTTTAGCACCACGTGATTATTTAAGTACATTTTTAAAAGTCGGAACAATTGTAGGGTTAGCAATCGGTATCTTAATTGTAGCACCAGATTTACAAATGCCAGCAGTTTCGAAATTTATTGATGGAACTGGTCCTGTGTTCTCTGGAAACCTATTCCCTTTCTTATTTATTACTATTGCTTGTGGTGCAGTGTCTGGATTCCATGCTCTTGTTTCATCAGGTACGACGCCGAAGATGATTGAGCAAGAGGGACACGCACAGCCAATCGGTTATGGAGCAATGTTAATGGAGTCGTTTGTAGCAGCGATGGCGATGATTGCAGCTTGTGTATTAACACCGGGAACGTATTTTGCAATTAATAGTCCCGCAGCACTTATCGGTACAGATGTCTCGCAGGCAGCTCAAGTTATTTCCTCATGGGGATTTGCTATTACACCAAATGAACTAAAAGATCTCGCTGTAAATGTTGGAGAGCAAACGATTTTATCACGTACAGGTGGTGCGCCAACATTAGCGATAGGTATGGCATATATTTTCTCACAAGTAATAGGTGGAACGGCCATGATGGCATTTTGGTATCATTTTGCGATTCTCTTTGAAGCCCTATTTATTTTAACAACGATTGATGCCGGAACGCGTGTCGGCCGATTTATGATTCAAGATATTTTAGGGCATGTATATAAGCCATTTGGGAAAACGGATTCTACATTAGCAAATGTAATCGCTACAACATTATGTGTATTAGGGTGGGGATATTTCTTATACCAAGGGGTAATAGATCCGCTCGGTGGAATTAATACATTATGGCCACTTTTCGGTATTGCAAATCAAATGCTAGCAGGTATTGCATTATTACTTGGAACGACAATTTTGTTCAAAATGGGAAAAAAGGCGTACGTTTGGGTAACACTTATTCCAACTGTCGGGTTGCTGATTGTAACAATGACGGCGGGGTATCAAAAGCTATTTCATGAAAATCCTAAAATTGGATTTCTATCGCATGCAAAGGTATTTCAGAGAGCATTAGATGAGGGAAAAGTGTTAGCGCCAGCTAAAAATGTCGCTCAAATGAAGCAAATTATTTTCAATGATTATATTGATGCAGCGCTTTGTGGGATTTTTATGATAGTTGTAATCGCTGTGTTAATTTCAGCACTTCGAATTTGGATACAAGTATTAAGAAATAAGCCAATGCCGTTAAAAGAGGCACCATATATTCCTAGAGATGAAAGTGAGTCGAGGAACTATGCTTAAAAAGCTGTGGCAAGTATGGGGGGAAAGGAAGCGCTTTATTAGTTTGCTCGTTGGGGTACCAAGTTATGAAGTATATGTGGAGCATATGAAAAAGCATCATCCTGAAGAAGAGGTTTTATGTCAAAAGCAATTTTTTGCTGAGGCACAAGAAGCAAGATTTAACGCAAAGGGCGGAAAAATATCACGCTGTTGTTAATGAAAAAGGGCGAGTTTTCGCCCTTTTTATTTTTTGCTGTTTCACGTGGAACAGCAAAAAATAAATAAAAACTTTGGGAATTATAGGGATTTCGTATACAATAAAGTAAGGAAAGGGATAGATAGAAAAGTAAGGAGATCATTTTATGTTAAGGGACTTATTTGTAAATACAACAATTATTCTTTCCTTTATTTTTGTTGGAGGTCAGCTTTTAAGAGATAAGCCGTTAAAAGAAGGATTCTCTTTTGGGCAGAAATGTGTAGTAGGCATTTTTACTGGGATACTAGGTATATTACTAATGTATTTCGGTGTTCGTGTTGGTACCATCCTATTGGATTTACGCTACTTAGCTGTTATTCTAGCTGTTATTATTGGAGGGCCGATAGCGAGTACCATAACAATTATTATGATTTTAGTAACTAGACTGTTGTTTATGGATTATTCATTAGCTTCTCAAGTGGCCTTTTATACAATCATTGCGATAGGAATAGGGAGTATCTTTATTTCGCGTATGAAGCTTTCTTTAGGGGAAAAGTGGGTATGGTTACACGCATATATTTTATCTATTCTAATCCCAGCGTTATATATATGGTTAATTAAAGAGATCCACATAGTGGGATTATATTTAATTTCTAGTATTATTACAGGTTACATAACATTCATAAGTGCAAATTATGTTTTACAATCCAATGAGCTATTTCAAACGATGAAGCAATACGCAACGATAGATGCATTGACAGGTCTAGGAAACGTAAGGCAGTTTGATTTAGAGATGAATCGTCATATTAGTAATAAACACTTGAAAAACGATTCACTTTGTTTACTACTTATAGATATTGACCATTTTAAGCATGTAAATGATACGTATGGGCACCCAGCGGGAGACGAAGTGTTAAAACAAGTAGGGCATATTTTGCGAGAAATGTCAGCATTTCCGGATTTGGTTTTTCGAAAGGGTGGAGAGGAGTTTGCGCTTTTGATACCAAGGAAAGGAATGGTTTATGGAATTCATGTTGGGGAACAAACTCGTATAGCTGTTGAAAAACATTCATTTGAATTGTTAGATGGAACAAAAATAAAAATTACAGTTTCGGTAGGGGTTTCAGAGTATGAAGGGGCATCAGAGCAATTTATTCAAGCGGCGGATGATGCGTTATACTACTCGAAACGAAATGGTAGAAATAAGGTCAGCTCTGCATCTTAAAGATAAGATGACCGGAAGACATAAAGCTTATAAAAAACACTCACAGAGGCAATGTATGAACCTTGTGAGTGTTTTTATTTATATATTAGACAAGTTCTTTTGATACAACGAATTTACGATATGCACCATGGTGAGTTGGACCTACGTATTCGTTAATTTTGAATGAGTAACGAATAGCAGCTGTGATGAATTCTTTAGCAGTTTTTACTGCTTCTTTCACAGGTTTTCCTTTTGCAAGTTCTGCTGTAATTGCAGCAGAATATGTGCAACCTGCGCCGTGTGTATTTGTAGTATCAATTTTTTCTGATTCTAAAAGATCGAATGTTTCTCCATCATATAGGACGTCGATTGCAGTTTCCGTACCAAGTTTGCTTCCGCCTTTAATTAGTACGTATTTGGCACCTAAAGCGTGGATTTTCTTCGCTGCTTCTTTCATGTCCTCAAGAGAATTAATTTTCACACCGCTTAATTGGTAAGCTTCAAATAAGTTTGGCGTTACAACTAATGCCTTTGGCACAAGAACGTCACGTAAGCAATCGTTCGTTTCAGGGTGTAATGCTTCATCTGCACCTTTACATACCATAACAGGGTCAACTACTACATTTTTGAAATTGTGCTTTTCGATTGTTTCTGCAACCATTTCAATAATTTCTACTGATCCAAGCATACCTGTTTTTAAAGCGTCTACGCCAACACCTTCAATTGTTGTTTCTAATTGTGGTTTTAATGTAGAAGCTGGGATTGGAAATACGTTATGTGCCCAACCGTTATGTGGATCCATCGTTACGATTGTTGTAAGAGATGTCATTCCGTATACGCCCAGTTCTTGGAATGTTTTTAAATCTGCTTGTATACCAGCACCGCCACTTGTGTCAGAACCAGCGATAGTAAGTGCTTTATTTAATGTCATTATGAAAGCCCCCTCGAGTGATATAATGAAAACTATGTTTTCACCATTATATCAATGTTACGAATAAGTACAAAGTGAAAAGTAGATGATTTATTTTAAGAGCTATTTAAAATCTTGTATGCAGGAGAATGAGTATGTTTCGAGATAATCGTACGAATGAATTAGTTATATTAAAGGAAATTGCAGAAACATTAAATACATCAAATGATACATATCATGTATTGCAAGCTGTCCTCGAGAAATTGCTAAGTGTAACAGGTTTAACGACAGGATGGATTTTTCTTGCGGATGAAAATGGGAAGTATACGAAGTTAATTGATTATCAATTACCAGAGGCACTTACATATGAAAATAAACGCCCGATGTGCGAAGGTGAATGTTGGTGTTTACGAGGTTTTGTAGATGGAAAATTAGAGAGAGCCGTTAATATTATTGAATGTAAAAGAATTAATAATGCAATTGAATATAATTGGGGGAATACGGAGGGCATTCTTCATCATGCTACGGTTCCTTTAAAAGCTGGGGGAGAAAAATTTGGGGTGTTAAATGTTGCAAGTCCGGGTAAAACACATTTTTCAGAAGAAGAATTAGTATTACTCCAATCGGTTGCCTTCCAAATTGGTACGGCTTTAAAGCGAACAAAATTATATGAAAATGAAAAGAGAAGAGCACATTATTATGTGAAATTAGAGCGTTTCATTCAAGATTTAAAAATGATTCATAAGTTTAATGTACTACCTGAAAAGGTGGTAAATCACGTAGGTGAAGTATTTCAATGGAATCAAGTAGCGCTTTTTATTAGGGAGGAAAAAGAATTATCTCTGCGAGCGTCTTACGTTCAGGAAGAGTTACAAGAGGATGTAAAAGAGGCGGCCAAGAAGGCGTTAGAACAAGATGAACCAGTTCTAATAAAACATCAAATAGGACATAATGTACATCTAAATCGAGCTGTTATTGCTACACCAATACATATTCAAAACCATATATTTGGTGTTTTATGTGTTAGTTTGAATAATGGAGAGTTTGATGCTAATACAATAGATGTAATTCAAGCATTATCGAACCATGTTTCGTTAATAATAGAGAATTTGAGGTTAAACGAGCAGCGCCGTGAACTTGTACGAATGGAAGAAAGAAATCGGTTAGCAAGAGATTTACATGATTCTGTTTCGCAAAAATTATTTTCATTAACCTTCATGACAAAAGGCGCCGAGGCAGTTTTAAAAGGTAAAAATGAAAAGGTAGATTAATCTTTGCATGAGATGCGTGAACTTGCGCAAGGAGCTTTGAAAGAAATGAGGACATTAATTTGGCAGCTTCGTCCGGCAGGATTAGAAAAAGGATTATTGCCAGCTCTAAAGCAGTACGGTGAAAATTTGGGACTGAAAATTAGGGAGCAAGTTACGGGTGTTCGTGATTTACCTCGTGTAGTAGAAGAAGCTTTGTGGCGCATAGGCCAAGAAGCACTGAACAATGTAAGTAAGCATGCAGGTGTAAAAGAAGCGACGATTTATTTTACAGTGAATGAGAAAAATGTATCATTAGAAATAGTTGATCAAGGAAAGGGCTTTGTGGAAAAGAATATAAAAGAAAAGAAATCACTAGGTATGACTACGATGCGTGAAAGAGTAGAATTAGTTGGTGGAACAATTAAAATTGTAAGTAGTAATAAACGAACGAGCGTAAAAGTAAATGTACCATTATGATGTGAAAATGAGGGAAGTTTGTGAAAATAAAAGTATTGTTAGTTGATGATCATACAGTCGTTTTAAAAGGATTAGCATTTTTCTTAAGTACACAGGAAGATTTAGAGTTAGTTGGAGAAGCGAATAATGGGAAAGAAGCGTTAGTGAAAGTAGGAGAAACAAATCCCGATGTTATATTAATGGATTTATATATGCCTGAAATGGATGGTGTTGAGGCGACGGCATATATAAAAAAAGAGTATCCAAATGTGAAAGTAATTGTATTAACTAGCTTTTCTGATCAGGCGCATGTGTTACCTGCATTAAGGGCTGGAGCAAGTGGGTATATTTTAAAAGATGTAGAACCAGATCAGCTTGTTGAGGCTATTCGAAGCGCATATAAAGGTAATATTCAATTACATCCGGATATAGCAAATGCTCTTCTCTCTCAAACATTACCTGTAGAAGAAAAGGAAGAAGAATCTTCTATTCAAGTGGATGTGCTAACAGCGAGAGAAAATGAAGTATTGCAGCTATTAGCGAAAGGGATGAGCAATAAGGAAATTGCATCTGTTTTAGTTATTACAGAAAAGACGGTTAAGGCGCATGTAAGTAGTATTTTGAGTAAGTTGAATTTATCTGATCGTACGCAAGCGGCATTATATGCAGTTAAAAATGGAATTGTATAAGACGAAAGTCGTAAGACCAAGTTCGCCTTTAGAAGGTGGACTTTTTTTATGGAAAAATACGTCTATGTGAGGACGAAATTGTCTTTATATAAAGATAAAATATGTTTGTAAGCAACAAAACAACAATTACAAGGGATACCTTTTTTGAAAGCATATAACAACATAAGAGTGAGTACTAGGAGGAATAAATAATGGCAACAGTTTTATTCGTTAAAGCAAATAACCGTCCAGCGGAACAAGCAGTTAGTGTAAAATTATATGAGGCATTTTTAGCAAACTATAAAGAAGCAAACCCAAATGATACAATAGTAGAACTTGATTTATATAAAGAAGAATTACCATACGTAGGCGTAGACATGATCAATGGTACATTCAAGGTAGGTAAAGGATTTGATTTAACAGAAGAAGAAGCAAAAGCAGTAGCAGTTGCTGATAAGTATTTAAATCAATTCCTAGAAGCTGATAAAGTTGTTTTCGGCTTCCCATTATGGAACTTAACGATTCCAGCAGTATTGCACACATATATTGATTATTTAAACCGTGCTGGTAAAACGTTCAAATATACGCCAGAGGGTCCAGTTGGCCTAATCGGAGATAAGAAGATTGCATTATTAAATGCACGAGGCGGCGTATATTCAGAAGGGCCAGCAGCTGAGGTAGAAATGGCTGTTAAATATGTAGCAAGTATGATGGGCTTCTTCGGCGCAACAAACATGGAAACAGTAGTTATTGAAGGGCATAACCAATTCCCAGATAAAGCAGAAGAAATCATCGCTGCAGGTCTTGAAGAAGCAGCTAAAGTAGCAAGTAAATTTTAATTAAAATTATACTCGTCACTCGAAAAAACAGCATTAACGTTTATATGTTAATGCTGTTTTTTTATATTTTTAGTTCATCAGCAAGCTTTTCTAATGTATTTCGATCTTGTATATAATATGTTCGGCCTTCTTTTCTTAAATAATTTTGTTGGCAAAACTGATTTAATACATATAAAAGATGACGGTAGCTGACATTTAAATATTCCGAGGCCTCGGTATGCTTTTCTATATAACAATTATTTTGCTCTGTTAATAAAATAAAAGCAGCTAATCGATTTTCAAAAGGATAACTATAGTTTTTTGCGTAATTTTCAGTGCGAGTAATTGTCTTTTCTCCAATAAATTTACATAAGTGCTGTAAAAACGTTGCATCTTGTAATAAAAGTTGCTGACAATCTTTAAGAGGAAGTGCCAAACACACACAATCTTCTAGTACTTCAACGGACTTAGTAATATTTTCTACCCCTATTAATCCTAATTCCCCGATAAAAGATGGTGCTTGAATAAAATTAATTAATGAAACCTTCCCGTTTTTATGACTCATATATATTTTGGCTCTCCCAGAAATTAAGTAATAGAGATAAGGGAGAGCATTTCCTTCACTACATATCATCTCTTTCGTTTGAAAAGAATGCAGCTCTACATATGGCAAGACATGAAATGAAAATAGGGTATGGAATTGATGGATTCGCATGTATTGATAAATTTCTTCCTCATTTTTGCTGATTTTCATATTTTCACCCCTATGTATAGTATGAGATATCTCCTATTATCTTTACAAGAAGGAATGATACGATTTATGTAAATTTGTTTTTGTAGAAAAGAGAGTGTGATGAATTTATGAAAAAATATAAAACATTGTTATTTGATGTAGATGATACATTACTAGACTTCCAAAAGGCTGAAAAAGTGGCTTTACGGGTACTTTTTGAAGAGAAGGGAATCCCTTTAACAGACGAGATAGAGGCTCGTTATAAAAAAATAAATAAAGGTCTTTGGGATGCTTTTGAAAAAGGTGAACTATCACGCAATGAAGTTGTAAATACACGATTCTCTCTGTTGTTTAAAGAGTATGGAGAAGAAGTAAATGGAATATTATTCAAAAATAATTATCGTAACTACTTAGAAGAAGGAAATCAACTCATGCAAGGTGCATTTGAATTTATAAATCAAATTCAAGGGGAGTATGAATTGTATATAGTGACAAATGGTGTTTCTAAGACGCAAGATAAACGTTTGCGCAATGCAGGGTTACATTCATTATTTAAAGATGTCTTTGTTTCGGAAGATACAGGTTTTCAAAAACCGATGAAAGAGTATTTTGATTATGTTTTTGAACGGATTCCTAACTTTGCACCTGAAGAAGGGCTGATTATTGGTGATTCATTAAGCGCTGATATTAAAGGTGGATATGTAGCGGGAATTGATACTTGTTGGTTTAATCCAGAAAGGAAATTAAATGATAGTGGGATTATACCGACATATGAAGTGCATAATTTTGAGGAGTTGGAAGCGTTATTGAAGCAGCATGTGTAATAAAAAAATAGGCAGTGGAGCTTTCGTCCCCACTGCCTATTTTTATTAATTTTTATTTTCGTTATGTTTTGGGAGTGGAAAGGCATTCCCGATAGCAGCTGCACCAAGCATGGGCAATAGTAAATTAAGCGGGAAAAACATAAGTAATAGTAATGTTATAGCTATTGGCTTTCGTAACGCATAGCTTGAAATTGCTGTTGTTACGATGGCAACAGATGCTACTGGATCTATAGGAAGAATAGATGCTACAGCGTATCCGATACTTGACCCAGAAAATATAATTGGGAAGATATGTCCACCTCGCCACCCTGTGTTCAAACAAACGGCAGTAATGCACAACTTTAAAATCCCTGAAAGAAGTAGTATCCAAAAAGATAAATGGCTCCATTCAACAACTAATTCTTTTAATTGATGTTCCCCTGAAAATAATGTGTACGGAAGAAAGGTTCCCGCAATTCCTAATAAAATACCACCGATAATTCCGAGTGTCAGCTTGTATTCTCTAAAAGGGTGAATTAACTTTTCTAATGTGAATTCTAACTTGAAATAAAAGAAACCAACTATAGCACCGATACTAGCAAGTGGAAGAAATGCAATCCATTCATTGAAAGAAAGTGTACCTTCCCCGAAATCAACAATAAAGGATCCACGATTATCAAGTTTACTCAGTAGTAAATAAACAGAAAAACCTGCGAAAGTAGTAGCTAAGTATACAATCGCTTTTTTTCCTTTAGAAAAAGCAGCAATTTGTTCCCCCTCATTTTCATTTGGTGCTAAATAACCGAATAATGGTGCGTTAAAAATGACACTTAAAGTAGCGCCAATTCCGATCTCGGTTAGCTCATTCATACCCTTTAAGGCAAATTTAAAGCGATCCCCTACCCATGTGCACAGTCCGCCTATAATTCCAACTAGTGCGGCTTCTGGACCAAGACTAGCACCGAAAATTAAAACAATAATCGCTGTTAAAGTAGCCCGATGGACAAAGCGATATTCGATTCGACCAGTTTTTTTATATTCAGCCATTACTTCAGGCATAAGGCGTGGGTATGTACCGAAATGTTTTTGTGATAGACCAACAAGGACCCCGCCAATTATTGTTACGCAAAGGGTGTAATA
This sequence comes from Bacillus sp. CPT56D-587-MTF, assembly GCF_058792335.1. NCBI lineage: Bacteria > Bacillati > Bacillota > Bacilli > Caryophanales > Bacillaceae > Bacillus > Bacillus sp. CPT56D-587-MTF. Next base: position 5,287,196 of record NZ_JBYTEF010000001.1, read on the forward strand.
AGAGGGAAAAGAGAGAACTTCAGGCAAGTATCCCCAAATAAAGTGGATTCCAATATTTATTGTGACTAAAAATAACCAGACTGTAGCTCCTACTATAGATCCTAGAAGAATGCCATATAGAGCAAGTATGTAATGCATATCTTTTTTATTTGTCATGTTATACCTCCGTTATGTAAATCTTAGTAGGGAAAAAAGTGAAATATACTAGTGAAAAATGGATTGAATATATATAGTATCTTTTTGAGAAGATGGCCTATTCAACATATAGGCTAACTTTTGGGGAATTTGAATTTATAGGTTAAATTACTTATTTAATTTTATAGACTGATTTGAGGTTTTTAAAGGTCTTTTTTGAAATAGACTAGAATATATTTCTTTTGTTGCTTTATATGAAACTGTTAACATTTATTTTAGAACATTCAGAAAAACTGTTTGACATTAGGAAATTATTGCTATAAAATCAACGGTAATTGCATAGTCTTATCAAGAAAAGGTGGAGGGACAGGCCCGATGAAACCTTGGCAACAGCCGTATAACGGAATTGTGCCAAATCCTGCAGGTAGTAATCCTGAGAGATAAGAAAGAGCCTTTAGAGCGTGTTTTCAAACTGCTCCTTTCTTGTTTTCAGGAAAGGGGCAGTTTTTTATTTTGTATAAAAGAAAGGAGAATGAGAGATGGGAGAATCATGGGGAAAAGGAACAATTTGTGTGCAAGGTGGCTATACGCCAAAGAATGGTGAACCACGTGTTTTACCACTTTATCAAAGCACAACGTATAAATACGATACTTCGGATGATTTAGCAGCTCTATTTAACTTAGAGGCAGAAGGATATATTTATACACGTATTGGAAACCCTACTCTAGCAGCATTTGAGCAGAAATTATCAGATTTAGAAGGCGGTGTAGGAGCTGTTGCAACGGCTTCTGGGCAAGCAGCTATTATGCTCGCAGTTTTAAATATTTGTAGTAGTGGAGACCATTTACTTTGCTCTTCAACTGTTTACGGGGGAACGTTTAATTTATTTGGGGTGAGTTTACGTAAGCTTGGCATTGATGTTACGTTCTTTAATCCAAATTTAACGGCAGATGAAATCACGGCGCTTGCTAATGACAAGACGAAACTTATCTATGCAGAATCGTTAGGAAATCCAGCGATGAATGTTTTAAATTTTAAAGAATTTTCAGCTGCCGCTAAAGAATTAGAGGTACCTTTTATCGTTGATAATACATTAGCAACTCCTTATTTATGCCAGGCATTTGAACATGGGGCAAATATTATTGTTCATTCTACGACGAAGTATATCGATGGGCATGCGAGCTCTTTAGGCGGTATTGTAATTGACGGTGGAAACTTTGATTGGACAAATGGAAAGTATCCTGAGCTTGTTGAACCAGATCCAAGTTATCACGGTGTAAGTTACGTTCAAAACTTTGGTGCAGCAGCGTATATTGTGAAAGCACGTGTTCAGCTATTAAGAGATTATGGAAATTGTATGAGCCCATTCAATGCATATATTAGCAATATTGGCTTAGAAACATTGCATTTACGAATGGAACGTCATAGTGAAAATGCTCTTGCAGTTGCTAAGTGGCTTGCTAATCATGAACGTATTGAATGGGTGAATTATCCAGGCTTAGATAGTAATGAAAATTACTCATTAGCACAACAGTACTTGAAAAAAGGTGCTAGTGGTGTTTTAACTTTCGGTATTAAAGGCGGATTAGAAGCAGCAAAAGAATTTATCGCAAATGTAAAACTAGCAACTCTTGTAACGCACGTAGCTGATGCACGAACTTGCGTTATACATCCTGCTAGTACGACGCATAGACAATTAAATGCTGAAGATCAGCGTTTAGCGGGTGTTACATCTGATTTAATTCGTTTATCGGTTGGTATAGAAGATGTTTCTGATATTATTGCAGATTTGGAAGCAGCTCTAGTTGGAGGCAAAACACATGCCGATCATAATTGATAAAGATTTACCGGCTCGCAAAGTGTTGCAAAAAGAAAATATTTTTGTAATGACGAAGGAGCGGGCAGAAACACAAGATATACGTGCTTTAAAAATTGCTATATTAAATTTAATGCCGACGAAGCAAGACACAGAGGCGCAATTACTTCGCTTAATTGGAAACACACCGTTACAATTAGATGTTCATTTGCTTCATATGGAATCACATCTATCGCGTAATGTAACGCAAGAACATTTAACAAGCTTTTATAAAACGTTTCGTGATATTGAAAATGAAAAGTTTGATGGGCTCATTATTACAGGAGCGCCAGTGGAGACCCTTGCTTTTGAAGAGGTAGATTATTGGGAAGAGCTTAAACATATTATGGAGTATTCAAAAACGAATGTAACATCTACGCTCCATATTTGCTGGGGGGCACAGGCTGGCTTGTACTATCATTATGGTGTTCCAAAGTATCCCCTTAAGGAAAAAATGTTTGGTGTATTTGAACATGAAGTTTGCGAGCAACATGTGAAATTATTACAAGGATTTGATGAATTGTTTTTTGCTCCGCATTCTCGTCATACAGAAGTACGAGAGAATGATATTAGAGGAGTGAAAGAATTAACATTGTTAGCAAACTCTGAAGAAGCAGGTGTTCACCTTGTTATTGGGCCAGAAGGAAGGCAAGTGTTTGCTCTTGGACATAGCGAATATAGTTGTGAGACGTTAAAACAAGAATACGAACGAGATCGTGACAAGGGATTAAATATTGATGTGCCAAAAAACTATTTTAAACATAATAATCCAGATGAAAAGCCGCTTGTTAGGTGGAGGAGTCATGGTAATTTATTGTTTTCTAATTGGTTGAATTATTACGTGTATCAAGAAACCCCTTATATATTGTAAAGAAAGATTGTGTAACACGTGGCAACGTTTTCCTTGTAAAGATTAACCTTTATTTTTCCGAATGTTCAAAATACATTGTTTTTCAGATTTTTTACTCATATAATTTCATCTAAACACAATTTTTGAGGGGTGGACAGTACTATGAAAGAAATTCAAGTTGGGTTATTAGGTCTTGGGACAGTTGGCAGTGGTGTGGTTCGTATTATTACGGATCATCAAGAACGACTCATACACCAAGTAGGTTGTCCAGTGAAGGTAACGAAAGTATTAGTGCAAAACATTGAGAAAGAGAGAGAGGTAGAGGTACCTTCTACTCTATTAACACAAGATGCAAATGAAATTTTAGATAATCCAAATATTGATGTTGTCATTGAAGTGATGGGTGGCATTGATGATGCAAAATCATATATTTTACAAGCTTTAAAAAGCGGAAAGCATGTTGTAACTGCAAATAAAGACTTAATGGCATTACATGGAGCTGAATTATTAGCGACAGCAAAAGATAATAAGGCTGATTTATTCTATGAGGCGAGTGTGGCAGGGGGAATTCCAATTTTACGCAGTATCGTAGAAGGACTTTCTTCAGATCTTATTACGAAAGTAATGGGAATTGTAAATGGAACAACAAATTTTATTTTGACGAAAATGTCAGACGAAGGGAGAGCATATAACGACGTGTTAAAAGAAGCCCAACAACTTGGATTTGCAGAAGCAGATCCAACATCAGATGTAGAAGGTTTAGATGCAGCAAGAAAAATGACGATTTTAGCTACCCTCGGTTTCTCTACAAATGTAGAGCTTGGAGATGTGAAAGTAAAAGGGATTACCTCTATCACAGAGGAAGATATTGAATACAGTAAGAGCTTAGGTTATACAATTAAATTAATCGGTCTTGCAAAACGAGATGGTGAAAAATTGGAGGTTACAGTTGAACCAACTTTACTTCCAAATACACATCCTCTTGCGGCAGTACAAAATGAATATAACGCTGTGTATGTGTACGGTGAAGCAGTTGGAGAAACGATGTTTTATGGACCAGGCGCAGGAAGTTTACCGACAGCGACAGCTGTTGTTTCGGATTTAGTTGCTGTAATGCAAAATATTAGATTAGGGGTAACAGGAAATAGTGCTGTAGTCCCACAATATCAAAAAGTATTAAAAGAGCCAGACGAAATTGTCGTGAAAAAGTTTTTAAGACTGCATGTAAAAGACGAAATTGGTGTATTTGCAAAAATTACTTCATTGTTCTCTGAGCGCGGAGTTAGCTTTGAGAAAATTATTCAAATGCCGCTTGAAGAGAAAGGAAAGGCTGAAATTGTAATTGTAACGCATCGTGCGTCTCTTGCTGATTATGATTATATTCTACATACGTTGCAAGGGTATGAAGAAATAGATTGTTTGAAAGCGAACTATCGAATTGAAGGGGATGCTAAGTAGTATCTCTTACCATAAAACAGAAAGAGCCTATTAAGCAGCTTGCTTAATAGGCTCTTTTCTATTTAAAATCTGCGTACCAACTTGAATAAATGCTTGGATAATCCAGCCTGTTGTAAAGGATAAGATGATTGTTCCAAAATAGATAGGTCCATCTAATAAAAAGCTTAACGTTAAAAATAAAAAGGCTAATGAAATCTCTGTTCTTCTAAACGTCCATTTTTTCTTCTCGGCAACCGTTAAAACGAAAGCTTCTTGAGGCGCTGCACAAAGGTTTGTAGAGACGTAAAGACCAATTCCAGCTCCAACGAATAGATTTCCGCAAATAAGTGTTATATATTTTGGAAGAGAGCGGATAGCGTCCATAATAGTTGTAATGGAACCAATCCAATCAACAAAAAGAGAAATAAGAACCATCGTTACAATTGTACCGATTGTAATTTGTTTTCCATTCCAAAAGAGTACGATAAGTGTAAAGGCAAAGTTAATCATGAAAATCCAAAAACCAATACTTATCCCAAAATTTTGATATAGTGCAATAAAGAAGGAATCATAAGGGCTAAGTCCAAAGGAAGTAATTGTCGTCATCATATTAATACCGATGGCAAGAATGAGTAAACCGCCAATGAAAAATATATATTCTAATTTGAATCGAAGCATAGTTGTATATCCTTTCTAAATGTATTTGCTAGGAAAGGATATATTGTGGAAAGCTTACCAGGTCAAGGAAGAATTTTTGTGAGAAGGGGAAAATGAGATGACAAATATAAGAAAGATTGCTGAACTTGCTGGAGTATCTGTTTCAACTGTTTCACGTGTACTAAATAATCATCCGTACGTAAATGAACAGAAACGAAAAGAAATTTTAGCGATTATAGAAGAATTAAATTACACGCAAAACGTGAATGCAATTCATTTAGTGAAAGGAAAAACGAATGTAATTGGCGTTTTATTGCCACACGTAAATGATCAATATTATAGCGCTATTATCGAGGGGATATCAAAAGAGACAGCAAAGAATAATTATAATATGATGCTTTGCCAGACGAATTATAGCGAAGAAAGAGAACTAGAAATTTTGAATATGTTAAAAATGAAAAAGCTTGATGGGGTTATTATTTGTTCTCGGACAAATAGTAAGGAGAAGCTTGAAGAATATACGAAATTCGGTCCGATTGTTATGTGTGAAGAAATAGATTCGAAGTATATTTCAAGTGTCCATATCGATTACTACAAAGTATTTTCACGTGGGATGAAAAGCTTAATAGATGCCGGTCATACACGTATTGGATATTGTATTGGAAGAAGTAATAGCGTTAATAGCCAAAGACGAAAGAAGGCGTACGAAGATTCGCTTCAACAGAGTATCGTAACACCGTTAGAGACCTGGAAATTTGAGGGATGTTTTACAGTGGAAGATGGACGCAATGTAATTAGAGAATGGGCTCATATGTCAGTAAAACCGACGGCGTTCCTTGTATCTTGTAACCATATTGCAGCGGGGATGGTTACAGAAGCAAAAAAACAAGGAGTTCGTATTCCAGAGGATATTACGATTATCGGGTGTGATGATCAAGAGGTGGCAGATATATTGGGTATAACGACGATTTCGCATTCTAGTAAAAACGTTGGAGTGAAAGCGTTTGAATTATTATATGAAAAGATTAATGAAGAGAAATTAGATGTGAAGCATATAGAGTTATTACCAGAGTTAGTAGATAGAGAAACGACATAATTGAGAAGGTGTGAAAATCGCTTTTCAAAATTTCGTTTGGTATAATTATGGACAATCTATGAGGGCTAAAAGGGGTTTTGATATGAGATCAAAAGTAGTAAAAGTAATTCTACTCATTACAATTGCATCTTTCTGTTTATTTGCATATGGCTTTGTTTCAGGTGTAAATGATGTATTAAATCCGAAAGCTTCAAATTTAATTAAAAAGACCGATGTAGTGGCAAAAGAGAAAAAGAAAATGGGAACGTTACAAATCGTTAGTTTAGGTGATTCATTAACGCGTGGCGTTGGTGATAAAGAAGGAATTGGCTATGTTGGGCGAATGAAAGAGGATTTACAAAAAGATTATAAGCAAAAAATTGCATTAACAAATTTAGCAGTTAGTGGTGCAAAAATGCCCGATTTATTAAAACAAATTGAAAGTAATGGCGCTCAATATTCAATTAAGCAAGCAGATGTAATTGTGTTAACGATTGGTGGAAATGATTTGTTCCCAGGCTGGGAATCACTTGGGAAAATAGATTTAGAGACGTATCGTCCTGACACAGAGACGTTTCAAAATGAAGCAAAGAAAATTATAGAAGAAATTCGTAAATTAAATACAGATAGTCCGATTTTTTGGCTTGGTTTATACAATCCTTTTGAAGATGTAGAAGATTTAAAAGGGTCTTCAAACATTGTTGTGGACTGGAATGCATCTTTAGAGAAATTAGCGCTAAACGATAAAAATGTGTATATTACACCGACATTTGATTTATTCCAAAACCGCGGGAAAGATTTATTATACTCTGATCATTTTCATCCGAACGAAGTAGGTTATACGTATATGGCAGAACGTTTAGTTCAAAATGTTGTAAGTAAATTAAAACTAGAACAAGGAGGGGTAAAATGACGACGATACTTTCCGTACGAGACTTGAAGAAGGTAATTGGAAAGAAGACTCTTGTAGAGAATATTTCCTTTGATGTAAAGCAAGGAGAAGTGTTCGGGTTCTTAGGACCAAATGGTGCTGGAAAGACGACTACCATTCGAATGTTAGTCGGATTGATTAAGGCGACAGAAGGTACGATTTCTATCGGTGGTTATTCGATTAAGGGAAATTTCAGAGAAGCGATGCGTCAAATTGGGAGTATCGTTGAAAACCCAGAGTTGTATACATATTTAACGGGATGGGAAAATTTAAAGCAATTTGCTCGTATGTTAGGTGATATATCAGATGAACGTATTATCGAAATTGCTGAAATGGTTCATTTAGATGAAAGAATTCATGACAAGGTAAAAACGTACTCACTTGGTATGAAACAACGCCTTGGAATTGCACAGGCGCTCCTTGGGAATCCGAAATTGCTCATATTAGATGAGCCAACGAATGGTTTAGATCCAGCAGGGATTAGAGAACTTAGGGAATTTATACATAAGCTTGTGAAAGAAGAAAATATGAGCGTGTTTATTTCAAGTCACTTGCTAAGTGAAGTGCAAATGATATGCGATCGCGTTGCTATTATTCATAAAGGAAAGATGATAACAGTTGCCAAGGTTGAAGAATTAATTAAAACAGCAAGTGATCGTGTAGAATGGATTGTTACACCGATTTCTAAGGCGAAAGATATGCTAGAAGCGGCCGAAGAAGTAAGGGAAGTGAGTGTAGAAGGCGATCGATTACTATGCCGCATGGATATTGCATCTATAAGTAGTTGGAATAAACACTTTGTCGCAAATGAAATAGATGTACATAGCGTTAAGGAGCTTGTATTTACGCTAGAAGATTTATTTATTGAACTCACAAGGGGTGAGCAGCATGCGTGAATTTGCGAATCTAGTTTTAAATGAATCAGAAAAGATTTACCGCAAGAAACGTATTTTTGTTGTCATGCTTATTTTAGCAATCTTGATCCCGCTTTTTGTGTACGCGCAGTATCGTGAAATAGAAACGACACAAAAAAGACTCGGTACAACTGATTGGAAGGTTTCATTGCAACAGCAAATTGTTGATTCTCAGAACCGGTTGAACAATTCTAGGTTGCCAGAAGAATGGCGTGATTGGTTAAAGGTAAGAGTTGAGCAACAACAATATTATTTAGATCATAATATTAATCCGATGGCACCGGGTGCACCGACTTTTGTCAGAGCATTTATTGAACAAGGAATTACATTATTTATTCCGCTTCTCGTAATGATTGTCGCCATTGATATCGTTTCAGGAGAACGAAGCGATGGGACGATGAAGATGTTACTTACGCGGCCGATTCGGCGCTGGAAAATACTCCTTAGTAAATACGTGACGATGTTATTTTTCATTTCGCTCATACTGTTTCTTGTAGGTTTGTTTGCTTACATATTATCAGGGCTTGTATTTGGGTACTCGGGATGGAATTTACCTGTTTTAACAGGATTCGTCATTGATAAGGAAACGTTAAATACGAACTTTGTACATCTTATTCCGCAGTGGCAATACATCTTAATGGCGTATGGACTAGCCTGGTTTGTTGCTATCGTTGTCGGAACTATATCATTTATGGTCTCTGTTTTAATTCGTAATACACCAGCTGGTATGGGCGTTATGCTAGCTGCATTAATTGCAGGCGGTATTTTAAGCTCGTTCGCAACATCTTGGGAAGGCGCCAAATATATTTTTAGTGTGAATTTATCATTAACGGATTATTTATCAGGAAAATTACCTGCATTACAAGGTTTATCGATGGGATTTTCTTTGATGAATTTAACTGTTTGGGCAGTTGTTTCTCTTGTTATTTCGTTCGTAGTATTTACAAGACAGGATATGGTGAATTAATTAGACAGGAAGTGACAGTATGGAAAATGTTTTAAAGAATGATTGGGAGCCACTATTGGCACCAGAATTCGAGAAAGAGTATTATCTTACTCTATCCAGTTTTTTGACAGAAGAATACAGCACGCATGTTGTTTATCCGAAGGTAGAAGATATTTTTAACGCTCTTCAGTATACAAGTTATGAAAATACAAAGGTTGTCATTTTAGGGCAAGATCCATATCATGGATCGAATCAAGCGCATGGTTTAAGCTTTTCTGTGCAACCTGGTGTTAAAACACCACCGTCATTGTTAAATATGTATAAAGAACTTCGAGATGAATATGGTTATGAAATCCCGAATAACGGTTATTTAGTAAAATGGGCGGAACAAGGAGTATTATTACTAAATACCGTATTAACAGTTCGTCAAGGCGAAGCAAATTCTCATAAGGGAAAAGGATGGGAGCACTTCACAGATCGTGTAATTGAACTGTTGAACGAACGTGAAAAGCCAGTTATTTTCATATTGTGGGGGCGCCATGCGCAGGCGAAGAAGAAATTAATTACGAATCCGAATCATCATATTATCGAATCTGTACATCCAAGCCCATTATCGGCAAGACGTGGTTTCTTTGGTAGTAAGCCATATTCTAAAATAAATACAATTTTAGCTAATATGGGCGAAAGAGAAATTGATTGGGAAATTCCAAATTTATAAATAGAAAAGGTAGTTAACAGTTGTTAACTACCTTTTCAGAGTGTTGGGAAACCCTTTAGGGTTCCCAACACTCTGGAATCTTTTTTGATTTTAGCGAATAAAAACAACATAAAATAATAGAATTTTAAAAAATAGCCCTCCACCTGACCCTTTTTGGTCAGGTGGAGGGCTATTTTTTTCATGTTTTGACAAGCTGCGGTGAGATAAGCTTGCATTTGGACAGACTTCAGCCCTCGAAACCGGGCATAGCGGTAGCCATGTAGTTCTTTGGCGTCTGCAAAGCTTCGCTCTATAGTGGAACAGCGTACTTTATACAACCTTTTCCCTGTAGCTGTTAGCTTGTTTTTTCTAGCAATATCCTTATATTTCTCCCACACATGATGAGTGATAACTTTTTGTTTTTGTTTCTTTGAAAAGCACACCTCACGTAACGGACAAACAGCGCAGTCTTCTGGATTCGATTTGTATTGACGGTATCCTTCACGATCAGTTGTTACATATTCTAGAATACATCCCATCGGACAAGCGAAAACATTCATTTCTTCTACATATTTAAATTGGCTTTTCGGTACTTCTTTATTCCGTTTTCCAAATCGGCGATACCCCATCACCATAAATATATTCCGTTCTGATAGTTTCTTACAGATATATCCTGTAAAATAGCCAGCATCAAGGGCAACAGCTTCTACTTTGAAGTCGAATTTATCAATCTGAGCTTGGAGGCGTGCTAAATACGGCTCGGAATCTGCCATATTTCCAGCCGTTACATAGGTATCTGTAATAATATTGTACTTCGCATCAGTCGTACGATGATCCAAGAAATGAAAACCATTTGGTTTTCCATCTCTCATTAAAAATCCACTATCTGGATCCGTTGTACTTATACGAGTTTTTTTGGTAGGGGTATCACTTTCCTTTCTAGGTTTTAATTCTTTTTTCCATGTACCTCACGATCTTCGATTACCGCAGCTTCTAGCTCGTCTATATAAAACTTTGCTTTTTCTTTTTTATATTTATGTACAAATTTATTTTTATTGGCATTGGCCTTAATATGTGTAGAATCTGTCATCAGTGCACGTCCTCCTACCATCCGGTGCTCCGTCGCTTGTCTCACAATCTCATCAAAAATTTCTTCGAAAATATTTGTATGAATAAAACGAGTACGACGATTCCAACTGATTGTAGAGTGATCCGGAATAGTATCCGATAGAGAAAACCCTAAAAACCAACGGTAGGCAATATTCGTTTTAATTTCCTTTTCCAATTGACGCTCAGAACGAATACCGTAAAAATATCCAATAAACATCATCTTAAATAAAACAATAGGATGAATGGACGGGCGTCCATTGTTTTCACAGTAATAAGGGCGTAACTTCTCTTCAATAAAATCAAAACTAATTGTCGCTTCAATTGCACGAAGGAAATGATCTTGTGGAACCAACTCTTCTACAGAAACAGATACACGCTCATCACGATGATTTTTTAAAGCACCCATCATAAAAAATCTCTCCTTTTCCTCTTTTTTATCAGTGTTGACACATAAAAAGAGGTTCAGACACAAAAACAGGCTGTGGAGAAGACTTTCTCCACAGCCTGAAAAGGTAGTTAACAGTTGTTAACTACCTTTTTATTATCATTGTTGCTCGTTCTTTAATTTTGCATCTAGTACAAAAGTACCAAATGGGATAACTGATGAAACGAATGCTCCAAGTGCCCATAAAATTGATTTACGGTGTACGATTGTTACTTGAATTACTGCAAAGATGAATAGAATAAATAGAACACCATGAGCCATGCCTGTAATTTTAACAGCTGTTGCAAATCCTGCGAAATATTTCAATGGCATTGCTACAAATAATAGTAATAGGAAAGAAATACCCTCAACTAGTCCAATTGCTCTTAATCGTCCGATTGGTGTAGATAACATAAAGTAGCCTCCTTTAACGTATGCTTGTATATAGTAAATTTGTATTCTTTTTCAAAATAAAATAGTCTATTTTGTTTCATTATATACAAAAAGAAAGTTTACACTACGAGAATAGTGCAAAGTTCAAAATATAGTCACAAAAGCATGAGAATTTAAATAAAAACCTATTTGAAGTATTTGACTTCAAATAGGTTTTGTGAATGAAAATATTAAACAAGTACATCCGTTTTTAAAACGAATTTCTCTACAACTTTTGCAACACCATCGTTCATATTTGTATCTGTTACGTAGTTCGCAATTTCTTTAATATCATCAGGTGCATTGCCCATTGCAACGCCAAGACCAGCAAATTCAATCATTGCTTGGTCGTTATAGCTATCGCCCATTGCGATAACTTCTTCACGCTTAATGCCAAGCTTTTGAATCAGTTTGTTTAAGCTCGTTCCTTTTGTAACACCGGCTTCTGTAAATTCTAAGAAGAATGGTTTCGAACGCATCACGCTTAATTGGCCTTCTAGTTGTTTTTGTAGTTTTGATTCTACTATTTGTAAGTGTTCCGGATTTTCTACCATTAATACTTTTACAACTGGTTGTTGTACAGCTTCTTTCAGATTATTTACTTCTACAATTGGCATACCTGTAATTTGACCTTCAATTTCTGTATAAGAGTTGTTTTTTTCAGTAATAATATCGTCACCAATGTATGTGTGGATCCAGACGTTTTCTTCTTTACTAATATCGTATAGACTGTGAACGATTTCAGGAGATAACGTACTACTGAATAATTCTTCATCTGTTTTACAGTTAATAATTTTTGCACCGTTAAATGAAAGAATGAAGCTACCATACTCTTCTAAATGTAGTTCTTTTGCGATTGTACGCATTGCGAATGTTGGACGTCCAGAAGCAAGTACAACCTTTACGCCTTGCTCTTGTGCAGTCATTAACGCTTCTTTCGTACGAGGTGAAATAGTATGGTCATCACGTAATAAAGTATCATCTAAATCTAAAATAATCATTTTATAAGTCATATAGAAAATTCCTTTCTTTAATTGAAATCAAAATACATGTTCATGAAGATGTTGAGGAATAATAGTAAGACATCAAACCTCTTTGAAAAGAAGTAGATAAATTATTATGAGTTGTTGCTCATAATATTGGTTAATAATCATTGGGGAAGAATAAAACCCCAATGATTAAAGTTTGATTTTATCGTAACAACTCTAAAGGTAGAGTGCAATAATGGAAGTTTTCCAATTTACGATATTTGTTTTGCAGCGGAACGAGAAAATAGTATTTCTAGCAAGATTGCCATTACAGATCCAAGAACGAGACCATTACTTAAAAACGATGCTAGAAATGGTGGAAGTGTGGAATATGCTCCTGCTGGAACAAACATAACTCCGACTCCTGTAAAGATTGAAAGACCGGCTACTTTAAATAATCGTTCTTTATCCTGGACAGTTTCGTATTCTCGAAAGGCGAGACCAATCATGCTTGCGAATACAGGATAAATAGCGGCATAACCAACTGCAACAGGGATTGCTGCAAAGAATGAAGTAATCTTTGGAAATATACTAACAACAATAATAAAGCTTGACCCTAATATAAACGGGAGACGTTTATAAATATTAGTCGTTGCAATAAAACCTGCTGTTCCAGAAATAGCCACAGGCCCAATAGCTGAAAATAGGCCGCCTAGCAATTGGTTGATTCCTGTTATAATGCCAGCTTGTTTAAAACGATCTGATGCAGCGTTTTCTTCATATTTAGAGACAACCTTTTGTACAACGCGAATACTTGCTAACATATTTGTTAGAAGTAAGAGTGTAACGAAAATGACCGTAATTACCATGTTCCATTCAACACGAGGCATTCCGAAAACAAATAAGGATGGAAAACGGATTATGTCTGTCACTGGTGTTATTGGATTAGATAATCCGAAACATGCGAATAATATCCAGCCGCATACGATACTGAAAAGAACGGAATATTGTCCAATAATAGGTAGCTTCATGATGAAAAAGGATAGTAAAATAACAATGAGTGAAAGAATAAATACGTTAGGTTGTACTTCTGTATGTTTTCCATCAAGGCCAAACATTCCCTTTAAGAAGGAGCCACTAAGCTGCGCGACAAGAAGAAATAAATACGTTCCAATGACTGTCGGTGTAAAATAGCGAACGAGTTTATCAATAAGTCCAAAAACGCTAAGAATAATACAAATAATACCGCTTAATAAGAAAGCATATTGAAGAACTTTAAGTGTCTCATTGCTTGATCCAAATAATACGACGCCTAAACTTGCGTAAAGGGAGAAAATTCCCCACCAAAGGCCAGCAGGACCTTCTTGAATAGGAAGTTTATGCCCAAATATAGCTTGCAAGAGACCAGCAAAGCCTAGAACAAATAACGTTCTTTGTACGAATGCGATAGCTTCAGCGCCATCAAGACCATAACTAGTTGCGACACTAATTGGTACAATAAGGCTTCCAGCTAAAATAAATAGTGCCCATTGTAAGGCGGAAAGAAATGTCTTCATTATATCAACCTCTTTCATAGATTCCGTATCTAGTATATACGTATTTTATTTCCACTGGCAAAGATTGTAGATAGAGAAAAGAGTTGAAACACGGTATGAATGCACGTAAGCAATTATGGATAGCAGTTATATGTATGACTTTTGTTGTAATTCTAGGAACGATAGGATTTATGACGATTGAAGAGATTAGTTTGTTTCAAGCATTTTGGATGACAATGATTACTGTATTGACTGTTGGATACGGAGATGCTGTTCCTGTAACGCAAGCGGGGAAAGTATTTGCGCTTCTTATTATTCCTGTTGGCGTAGGTATTGTTACGTATGCAATTGGGGTAGTGGCAGCTATGATTATTGAAGGGAATTTATTTCATGCAGTACGGAGGAAGAAGATGGATAAACAAATAGCGCAGTTGAAAAATCATATTATAGTATGTGGTTGCGGTAGAGTGGGGCTTCAAGTTGTACATGAATTGCAAGAAAAGAATATTCCATTTGTCGTTGTTGATAAAGATGAAAGTATATTGGAGCAGGAAAAGCTTTTATTTGTACATGGAGATGCAACGGAAGATCAAGTATTACATAATGCCGGAATTTTAAAAGCAGCTGGTTTAGTTGCTATTGTTGCAAATGATGCCGAAAATGTATTTATTACATTAACAGCAAGAGGGTTAAACGATACGATTAAAATTGTGGCGAGATCTGAAAAGCCAGAAACTGAAGAGAAATTAAGGCGTGCCGGTGCAAATAAGGTTATTAATCCATCTAGTATGGCGGGTATTCATATCGCAAAAGGTATTGCAAATCCATTAACCGTTCATTATATTGATACAGTGTTGTATGGAATAGAACAGTCATTTGTCATTGAAGAAATTCTAGTTGGAAAAGATTCAATATTAGTTGGTAAATCGTTACTAGAGAGTAATGTAAGGAATCAGTTTGATGTAACAATATTAGCGATTTCAAGAAATGGGGATATTATACATAATCCAGCAGGGCAGGAAAAATTGAAAGAACGTGATATGATAATAGTATTTGGTTCAGTAGAGAAATTGGGGCAATTCGAGAAAGAATTACAAAGTACGAGGTGAGAAGAAATGCAAATATCTAGCGACAAGATTTTAAATAAAATGGCGAATGAAATTGCGAAGGCAAAAGGTAGTGAAGGACAAAAGTCAAAAGAACATTTATTAGTTGTGCGTGCTTTATGTGACTTATTATTAGATGAACAAGTTGAAACATCTACATATAGAGAACCGCAAATTCCATCGCAAGTAATTGGATCACAACCAGTAACAACTATGCAACCAATTGCACCTGTTTCTGGGGAGCCAGTATATATAAAAGAAAGTGATGCAAACGGTAATTCTTTATTTGATTTTTAGAAGATAAATCGTTTGGCTTATATGCAAAAATTGCTTATGATAAAGGTAAAAAAGGGGAATTATGATGAAAATTTTCTTTTTACTAGGTTGTATTGCAGCGGGGCTATCTGTTGCATTAGGGGCCTTTGGAGCACACGGTTTAGAAAATAAAATTTCTGCAAAAATGTTAGAAGTGTGGAAAACAGGCGTTACATATCAAATGTTTCATGCAGGTGGACTATTCGTAGTTGCTTTATTGATGGATAAGGTTCAATCATCACTTTTAACTACTGCTGGTTGGCTAATGGTAGCTGGAATTATTATGTTCTCAGGTAGTTTGTATGCATTAAGTACGACAGGTATTAAGTTCTTTGGTCCAATTACACCTCTTGGTGGTGTAGCGTTTATTGTGGCGTGGATCCTAGTAGGGACTGCAGTTGTAAAAGGATTATAAAAAAACAAAAGCTGGCATTTGCCAGCTTTTTTTATGGTCTTGGAGTATAAGTTGCTTGTTGACTAGGTAAATACGTAATTTCTTCTGGAAATTCTACGTAATCTAAGTAGATCATTAGTAGTAAATAGCGTTTTCCTGATTGCGGTTCACTAATAACGATATGGTCACGGCCAGCTGCTTCAATAATACCTGTATAAGATTGTGTGCCAAGGGAACTGCCACGTTCATAGGTCATTACAACCGTAGCTTGCTTACCTTTGTTTAAACGAAGGATATTTTCAATATAGGATTGCTCTAGAGGTAACATGCCTTGAGAAATTGCATATTGAGCTTGCGCAGCTTGAGCTGTTTGTTGTTGCATCGCTTGCTGCTGTTGTTGAGTCATTTGTTGCGGTTGTACATAAGTTCCAGATGGTTGATAAAAACCTGTTCCATAGTACGGATTTTGTTGCTGTGCCATTCAAAAATCCCTCCTCATTTTCATCTCTTAATATACGCTAGGGCAGTCTTCGCCAGATGGTTGGAAGAAGCAGTGCTTTTTGAAGCGACCAGAGTTTTGTTGGTTATACCAAGTTGGCGGACAAGGACCTTCAGGTCTAAAGAACCATAAGGCAAAGTTAGCGGGCCAAAAACGTTGTCCTTGAATAGTTCGCCTTGCTAAGGCGATATCTTGTTCCCTGGCTCTTTGATAAAAATACCCTTTTTGTGTTGCCTCAAAACCACCAGGATTTTGATAAACCATTTGACGTAAATTACGTATTTTTCTAAAATCTAAACAATTTCCGCGGACACGATTTACTCCAACGTTTCCGACCATTAACATTCCTTGTTGCCCTTCTCCTTCGGCTTCAGCACGCATCAGTCTAGCCAACAACTTTACATCTTCTTCGTTATAAGCAATAACGCCCATTATGTGTCACCTCTCTTTTTGTAATACCTTTTGGAAAGAGGTTTATCCCGCATTAACGGGCAGTAAGACTCCTGCCCTAAAATTTGGTTGAAGTAAAGAAATTAGATGGGAGATCAAACTGCCCGTAAACGCCCGATTGGTTCAACTAATAATCAGCGGGGGATTCCCCCACTGATTAAAGTTTCACTTTATTTCTAGATGAAGTGTGTAACAATTACTAGTTCATACGTATGAGAAAAAGGACTCAGATATGACAACCAAACGAAGTTTTACATTGAGAGTGGAAAATAAAAAAAGCTAGCGTGAGCCAGCTTTTTTATTAAAAAATTTTAGACCATAAGTTTGAGAAGAAATCACCAATAGAGCGCATTGTTAACACAAACCAATTTGCTTTTTCAACTTCCTCTGTCGTTTTTGCAGTAACTTTCATACTTTTACTACCGTCTAAGAAACCATATTTATCAGTTGATTCTAAAGTAATTGAGCCTACTTTGGTATCTTTCTTAATAGGGGCAACTAAATGTCCATCTTCAGAAAGAGATTTATCTAATTCAGTTCCAATTTTATAAGGCTCTTTGCTACCTTTTTTCGCAATTACTGTTATTTCTTTTTCGGGTGCAACAGTTACTTGGTCTTCTTTCCCTTTTACTACAGAGATTGTATTGTTTTTATTAACTTTTAGTTTTTGTTTTTCAAAGTTATTAAATCCATATTCGATTAATTCACGAGATTCCGTGAAACGTTCATCCATTGATTTTGTTTTAATAATAACCGAGATAAGACGTACATCACCACGTTTAGCAGTAATGGTAAATCCGTATCCAGCTGTATCAGAACTTCCGGTTTTTAAACCATCAGTACCTTCATAAGCGAAAGCAGCTCCTGGTAACATCCAATTCCAGTTTTCCATACGAATTGGTTTTGGGTGATTGTCTGGGAAGTTTCTAAATCTTTGTTTTGTATCCTCTAGCATTTCTGGATACTTTGTAATCATTGCTTTTGAAAGCATACCCATATCACGAGCTGACATAGAGTTTTCTGCATTTGGATCAGTACCCTCAGGATGTTTTCCTTTTAAGTCAGCGTTATTTAAGCCAGTAGCGTTTACAAATTTATATTTCTTTAATCCTAGCTTTTTAGCATGTTCATTTGCAAGATTTAAGAAGTTTTTCTCACTTCCTGCAAGAAGTTCTGCTAAAGCAATACTAGATCCATTTGCGGAGAATATAACAATAGAATGATATAATTCTTTTACAGTATATTGACGTCCTTTTTCGAACGGTACATTAGAGAATTCATTATTACGAGAGACTTCATAAGCGTAATCAGAAATATTTACTTTCGTATCCCATGTGATTTTTCCTTCTTTAATTGCTTCTAAAACAGCGTAAACAACAATTAATTTTGACATACTAGCAATAGCTAGCAATTCATCTGGATTTTGCTCGTGAAGTATTTTTCCTGTATCTGCATCAAATAAAAGTGCAGCAGCCGCCTCAATATGTATTTTTTCTTCCGCATGGGATGTTGTTACTACTAAGGAAGAAATTGACAATACAAGCAATAGTAAAATAGACAAGATTTTTTTCATATAGATTATCACCTTCGCATCGTTATTTAGCATATAGCTCGTATCATTTTAGCATATCTTTACATATAAAAAGGTTACAATTTTACAAGAAATTTGAAAAAATGTTGGTTTTTCTTCAAAAGTGTAGAAAAAAGGAGATTTTTGAGGATAAATATAGAGAAGAATAAAAAAAGGAACGAATTTCGTTCCTTTTCACCATTTATATGTGTAAAAATTTCTCTACTTTTTCGTCTGGTAAAATGTTTCCAACGAAGAATGTTCCAAATTCACCATAACGAGCACTTACTTCATCGAAGCGCATTTCGTATATAAGTTTCTTAAATTGAAGAACATCGTCAGCGAATAATGTTACGCCCCATTCGAAATCGTCGAATCCAACAGATCCTGAAATCACTTGGCGTACTTTACCTGCGTATTGACGACCAATTTTACTATGGCTGTACATCATTTTTTTACGTTCTTCCATAGGAAGCATGTACCAGTTGTCATCACCTTGGCGACGCTTATCCATTGGATAGAAGCAAATATGATTTGCTTTCGGTAATTCAGGATATAAACGAGCTAAAATTTGCGGGTTTTGGTATGGATCCTCATCAGCTGGAAGGTAGTTGCTTAATTCAACAACAGATACGTAAGAATATGCAGGGACCATATATTCAGCTAAAGTTGTTTTATTCAATTCTGTCTCAATTTCATTTAACTCTTCCATTGTTGGACGTAAAATCATAAGCATAATATCAGCTTTTTGGCCAACAACTGTATACATTGCGTGACTACCTTTTTTCGCAGTAGCTACTTCGTTCCATTTTTCAACGACATTTAAAAATTCAGACACTGCTTGTCCGCGTTCGTCGCTAGATAATGTTTTCCATGCAGCCCAATCAATAGAACGTAAATCATGTAAACAATACCAGCCATCTAACGTTGTTGTTGCTTCACTCATTCTATTCACCTCAGTTAATGATAGTTTTACACGTTAACTATAGCATATATAGTTTTAAAATCATCTATATAAAACCTTGGCGCATAAAATTGTCACATTTAAGTGTTTAAGCAAGGTGAATTTAACGGCTGAATTTTATGAAAATATAATCATTTTTATTTTATCTATTTTTTGGGAGCTATAAGTTTAAAATATAGAAGAAAAGCAGTATTCTTAAAGATAGAGTTTTTTTAACATATGTAGGAGGGTTTATTCGTGAGCAACTTATTTACAACAGTAAAAGAAAAAGTTCAAGGAAAAGGCATTTCTATCGTACTTCCTGAAGGAACTGATGAAAGAATTTTAGGCGCTGCAGAGCGTTTAGCGAAAGAAGAGTTAGTAAAACCAATCTTAGTTGGTAATAAGGAAGAAATTAGCGCAAAAGCTGCTAGCATGAATTTAACATTAGCAGGCGTTGATATTTACGACCCAGCTACATACGAAGAAATGGATGCAATGGTAGCATCTTTCGTTGAACGCCGTAAAGGTAAAGCAACTGAAGAAGACGCTCGCAAAATCCTTAAAGACGAAAACTACTTCGGTACAATGCTTGTATACATGGGCAAAGCACACGGTTTAGTAAGTGGTGCAGCTCACTCTACAGCTGATACAGTTCGTCCAGCACTTCAAATTATTAAAACAAAACCAGGCGTTACAAAAACTTCTGGCGTATTCATCATGGTACGTGAAGAAGAGAAATATGTATTCGCTGATTGCGCAATTAACATTGCAC
This sequence comes from Bacillus sp. CPT56D-587-MTF, assembly GCF_058792335.1. Taxonomy (NCBI): domain Bacteria; kingdom Bacillati; phylum Bacillota; class Bacilli; order Caryophanales; family Bacillaceae; genus Bacillus; species Bacillus sp. CPT56D-587-MTF. The sequence goes on from NZ_JBYTEF010000001.1 coordinate 5,307,215, forward strand.
CAAACAGCCAAGATTTAGCTGAAATCGGTATCGAAAGTGCGAAAACTGCTGAGTTATTCGGCATTGATCCACGCGTTGCTATGTTAAGCTTCTCTACAAAAGGTTCTGCGAAATCTCCAGAAACAGAAAAAGTTGTAGAAGCAACTCGCATTGCAAAAGAAATGGCTCCTGAGTTAACTTTAGATGGAGAATTCCAATTCGATGCTGCATTCGTACCATCTGTAGCTGAGAAAAAAGCTCCAGGTTCTACAATTAAAGGTGATGCTAACGTATTCGTATTCCCAAGCTTAGAAGCTGGTAATATTGGCTACAAAATCGCTCAACGTTTAGGTAACTTCGAAGCAGTAGGACCAATCTTACAAGGCTTAAACATGCCTGTAAATGATCTATCTCGTGGATGTAACGAAGAAGAAGTGTACAAGTTAGCTTTAATTACAGCAGCTCAAGCACTTTAATTCTATAATGAATTGAAATAAAGACCGTCGCTATAATAGCGACGGTCTTTATTTTTCTAAGCCAAGTGCTTTATTATTACGATCAATAATACGTTGTAAATTCGTCTCATATAAAGGAATCTCGTCTATTGTTAATTGAGATGGTGTTAACTTTGAAGCGAATTGCTGCAATGTTTTTAAAAGACGCATCATTAAATCTTGTACTGTAATGGTTTCACCAAGTAATTCTGAGAGTGAGGCCATCGTACTTGGTACAATTTCAGGGTACGTAAAGCGTGTTTCTTCTCCTTGAATTGCTAGGTTGTAGAAATCACGAACGAGTGCGGCACGCTCAGAGCCACTTCCGGTAGCACAGAGATAAATTTGGACAGCGACCCCCCCGCGAATACGACGTTGTGAAATACCAGCGAATTTTTGATCGCGAATACTTAAGTCATAACTACCAGGACAGTAAGAGCCAACAATTTCTTTTGCCTCGATAGTAACGTCGTAATCCTTTAACATCTCCTTAATTAAATGCCACATTGTATCGTATCCAAGATCAATATCAATACCTTTTTCTGTTTCTTGGAATAAAAGTGATACGTTTAAAACACCTTCATCAAGCACGACTGCAAGCCCGCCAGAATTACGAACAATAACATTGAAGTTGTGTTGTTTTAAAAAAGAAATACCTTCTTCTAAATGCGGAAGGCGTGAATCTTGAATGCCAAGGACAATTGTATTGTGATGAACCCAAGAACGCATTGTTGCGGCTGACTTGCCATTTCCAATGCTTGTGCATAATGTGTCATCCATTGCGAATGACTGAAGTGCATGGAATGTTGGTCCCAAACTAGACTGATCTACAATGCGCCACTCTGGCTGAGATAAAATGGAACGGGAATTGCTCATATAACTAACCCCTTATCTTTAAAATGACAATCTCTATTATAGCAAAAAATGAAGAATGGAGTTTTCTCACATATAAAGGGGGAGCTTAAAGGTGAAATAATAAAAAGGATGCATTGCATGCATCCTTTTTATTCTGCAATTTTTTCTAAATTACCGTTTCGGTCCATTCGGAAAGATGTTTGAGAACGTTCTTCGTCATCCATGACTGCCAATTTACGAGCACGGTTCATAATGTTCATAAGTGTTTCGTAATCTTCTTGTACAGTATGAGATTGCTTTTCTAATTTTTCTAGTTTCTTTTCTAGTTCCTCATTCCGAAGGATTTGTGCTTTAATTTCTTGTTTCAATCTCGTATTCTCGTTTTCAAGAGCTGTCACTTTTATATTTGAAGATCCGACTGTTTGTAAAAAATAAATAACATCTTGCATTGTCATAGAGCTTCTTGCAGCAGGAGCAGTAGATTCTTGATATGGAATAGCTTCTTTATATTGTACGATTGATTCTTCTTGTACTAATTCTTCATAATCAGTTATCGAATCTGAAGCTGGTGGTGTATAAAGTAAACGTTTTTTCGCTTGTTCACCGCTTGCAGCACGCATTTTATCTTTACGATGTTTTTTTGCTAGTTGAAGAGCTTGTTCATAGCTATAGCGAACAACAGCATTCCAGCGGAAACCACAAGCAGCAGATGTACGATTTAACTGATCCCCTACTTCCTCAAATGCATTTAATTGCGTACTTCCTTCTCTAACATGACGAAGTACCGTTTCAGCAAGTAATAAATCATCCTCATCTGTCCAAGCATCTTGTCTTACTTTCATAGATTCAACTCCCTTTCTTTTTATGAACTTCCTATTTTTATAATGGGCAAAAAAATAAACTTTTATACAAAGCTTTTAAAAATATGGTAGATTTCGATGAAAGGTAAAAATTTTCCCATGAATGGTGAGCGCTTCTGTAGGAGAGCATATAAATATGTATCATTATGTAGAGAATAGGCTTTGTAGGGAAACTTGCAACGAGCTTCAAAGAGCGGTAAAATACCATTTAGTGTTTATTTTTAAATGTACTTGAGAAAAGTTTAAAATAGAGGAAGTGTTATGTAATGGGAAACGAGTTTCGCGTGTGCGATGACTGTCAGGCAACGAACATTAAAACGTTAGTTCTGAAGTTAAAAAAAGTAGATTCATGTGCAACGATTGAAGTTGGATGTCAGTCTTACTGTGGTCCTGGTCGTAAAAAATCATTCGCATTTGTAAATAACCGTCCAGTTGCGGCTCCAACAGAAGATGAGTTAATCGTGAAAATTGAAGCAAAGTTAAATAAGTAAGAAAAAGAAGAGTGAAAAGATTACTCTTCTTTTTTTATGCCCATAAGAGGAATGATTTATTCTGCGAAAGTACTCTTGTGTGGACGAACATTTTCTAAAGGATGAACATAACTTTTGTATTAAAATACCAATTTGTATAAATTTATATTTCAAAATAATGGTTGACAGTCTTTTAAAGCGATAGGTAGAATAGAAGTGTCTGATTCTGAGAATCATTATCAGGGAAATAACAATTCACCTAATTTTTTTATTACTATTTGAGAATAAATTTCATTTCAATAAATATATGTTGTTGGTTAGGATGGTTGAGGGATGGAAGCGAGCGCAAGCAGTATAGAACAGCAAGAAGAGAATGTTAAAGAGATTAAGAGCAGACCGCTCATCGCTTCTATTATTTTAGTAGCGGGTACAATTTTGTTAGCTTTAAGTATGGCAGTTTCTATTTCTTTTGGGGCTGCAGATATTAGTTTAAAGACTGTATGGCAAGCTGTATTTCAGTTTGATGGATCTATTACACATCATAACGTAATTCAAGAGCTTCGCATGCCTAGAGCAATAGGGGGCGTAGTTGCAGGTGCCTTTTTAGCGGTATCAGGAGCAATTATGCAAGGTATGACGCGAAATCCACTTGCTTCACCATCGTTAATGGGGATTACAGATGGAGCTGTATTTGGAATTGCAATTATGTATGCATTTTTCCCTAATTCACCTTATTTAATGTTTGTTATCGCATCTTTTATTGGAGCTGCGTTTGGTGCAAGCATTGTATATGGAATTGGATCTTCTTCACCAGGTGGATTAACACCTGTGAAATTAGCTTTAGCAGGTGCAGCTATTAGTGCTTTATTAGGGGCAATTTCATCTGGAATCGCATTGTATTTCAATCTTGCCCAAGAGGTGAGTATGTGGAATGCAGGCGGAGTCGCTGGAGTGAAATGGCAAAGTATTAATATGTTAGTGCCAATTGGCCTTGTTTGTCTTTTTATCGCAATTATGATGTCGAGATATATTACAATTTTGAGCTTCGGTGAAGAAATTGCGATTGGACTTGGTCAAAATACGACATTGATTAAATTTATCGGAACAGTACTTGTTCTTGTTTTAACGGGTTCCGCAGTTTCCATGGCAGGATCAGTTGGATTTGTTGGTCTTGTAATTCCGCATATGACTCGTTTCCTCGTAGGCTCGGACTATAGATGGGTTATTCCATGTTCTGCGGTCTTAGGTGGGCTGTTAATTGAATGTGCAGATATGTTATCTCGCGTTATTAACCCGCCATTTGAAACGCCAATTGGAGCAATTACAGCGCTAATTGGGGTTCCATTCTTCCTCTACTTAGCACGTAATGAAGGGAGAGGAAAGATGTGAGGACGAGTGTCTTAACAAAAAAGAACATTTCTATATTAACGATTTTAGTAGGACTAATCGTTTCTATATTTCTTATTAGTTTAAATACAGGAACTTTTAAAATCCCGCCAATGGACGTATTAAAGTCATTGGTTGGACTAGGGGCTGAAGATCAGTCTGTTATTTTATTTGAATTCCGTATGCCGCGTATGGTAATTGCTATACTAGTCGGATCTGCTTTAGCTATGTCAGGCGCGATTTTGCAAGGTTTATCACGAAATCCTCTTGCTGATCCAGGTATTATAGGTATTAATGCTGGAGCGGGATTAACAGTTGTTATATTCGTCTACTTCTTCTTCGGGAAAGTAGGGACTGGTACATTTTTATCTGTATTCATTCTCCCATTCTTCGCACTAGTTGGAGCAATATTAGCAGCGGTAATTATTTATTTACTAGCATGGAAAGACGGCGTTTCATCGACTCGATTAATACTAGTCGGTATTGCCGTTGCAGCTGGATTTGGAGCTGTTAGTTTAATTTTCTCTATGAAGATGACATCTAACGATTTTCGTTTTGCTACGATTTGGCTGGCGGGAAGTCTATGGGGTACAGATTGGAAATTCGTATTAAGTGTACTTCCATGGATGGTTATTTTCTTACCGCTTGCTATAAGTAAAGCACACATATTAAATGTAATGAACCTAGGCGATTCTACAGCAGTTGGCCTTGGTGTAAACGTAGAAAAAGAAAGACGTAAATTATTATTTATTGCAGTTTGTTTAGCAGGGGCATCTGTTGCTGTTGCCGGCGGAATTGGCTTTATCGGTTTAATGGCCCCGCATTTAGCAAGGCGCCTTGTTGGTGGTAAACATCAAATTATGTTGCCCACAGCTGCGCTAATAGGAACGTTTTTACTTTTATTCGCAGACGTGATTTCAAGAAGTGTACTAACAACTTCAGAAATACCAGTCGGTCTTGTTATTTCTGTAATTGGTGCACCGTATTTTATTTATTTACTTATGAGGACAAAATAAAGGGAGGCTTTTCGTATGGCAACTTTAGCGGTGGATGCGGTATCGGTTGGCTATAATGAAGGTTTAATTATTGATGGATTAACAGTTGAAATTCCGGAAGGGAAAATTACAACAATTATTGGACCAAATGGTTGTGGGAAGTCCACATTATTAAAAACGGCGTCTCGTATTTTGAAGGCAAAGCAAGGTACTGTTTATCTTGACGGAAAAGCAATTGAGAAACAGCCAACGAAAGAAATTGCAAAGAAAATGGCGATTTTACCACAAACTGCAGAAGTGCCAACGGGTCTTACTGTATTTGAGCTTGTGTCATATGGAAGATTCCCCCATCAAAAAGGGTTTGGCACGTTGAAAGAAGAGGATTATCGCTATATTAACTGGGCACTTGAAGTGACAGGAATGAAAGAATTTGCGAATCGTCCAGCAGAAGCGCTATCAGGCGGTCAACGTCAACGTGTTTGGATTGCAATGGCTCTTGCACAAGGAACAGAATTACTTGTATTGGATGAACCAACGACGTACTTAGATATGGCTCATCAATTAGAAGTATTAAACTTATTGAAAAAGTTAAATGAAGAAGAAGGTAGAACGATTGTTATGGTTATCCATGACTTAAATCACGCTTCTCGTTTCTCCGATCATATGATTGCATTAAAAGCAGGTAAGTTAATGAAACAAGGAACGCCAGATGAAGTTATGACAAGTGAAACACTTCGTAACGTATTTGAGATTGAAGCTCAAATCGTTCCATGTCCAGTAAACTGTAAGCCAATTTGTTTAACATATGATTTAGCGATGATTAGTAATCAATTGCGTAAAAAAGCATAAGTAGAACCCCCTCGTGAAGAGGGGGACTTCTAATGGACGTTGAGCTTCTTATATAAGAATGGGAAGTTGAACGCCCGTTAGAATGGGTTATTAACAACAATTAATAAATATATATTAATTAATTGTTATATTTGTTTCTTATAGTTCGTTGTAACTTATAAGATAAATACAGCTAGAAGGAGTGGGAACATGAAGAATTTTAAAATGGCACTATTAGCAATGGTACTAGTTGTGACTTCTGTACTATTTGCAGCTTGTTCTAACAAAGAAGAAGAAAAGAAGGCAGATGCAAAGACTGAAGAGCGCACTGTAAAACATGCAAAAGGGGAAATTAAAATTCCTGCAAACCCAAAGAAAATTGCTGACCTTAGTGGTTCAACAGAAGAATTATTAATTTTCGGTATGAAACCGGTTATTACTGCTAATACATCTCAAGAAAAAATTGATGCACATATTGAAAAGAAACTAAAAGACGTTAAACCAGTTGGTTCTGCTTGGGGCGATAAAATTAACATCGAAGCAGTAGCTGCTGCAAAACCAGATTTAATTCTTGTAAATAATCGTCAAGAAAAGATTTATGACCAATTATCTAAAATTGCACCAACAGTTATGTTAAACACTCCATTAGATCAATGGCGTCCAAAATTTGAAGAAGTAGGTCAAATCTTCGGTAAAGAAAAAGAAACAAAAGAATGGTTCAAAAAGTATGATGAAAAAGCAAGCAAATTACATGACAAAATCGTCGCTAAAACTGGTGAAGCAACATTTATGAAAATGGCTGCATATCCAAATGCTTTCCGTGTATACGGTGACTACGGTTACGGTAGCGTAATCTTTAATGATTTAAAACTACCAGCAGTTAAAGGGACACCAACTGATAAACCGTTAGTACAAGTACAAAAAGAAGCTTTAATTGATTACAACCCAGATTACTTATTCGTGTTTACAACTGGTGACGGTTCTCAGCGCTTGAAAGAATTCCAAGAAGAATCAATTTGGAAAAACATGAACGCTGTTAAAAACAACCACGTATTTACAATTAAAAATGAAGACTTAAACAAAGGTTACTTCCCACTTGGGAAAGATATGATCTTAGACGAAGTTGCTGAATTCGTTTTAGGTAAATAATGTATAAAGGAAATCACTTTTACTTCGGTAAAGGTGATTTTTTCTTTTTATAAAGGGAATTAATACAGTCTTTCATTTCTTTCTGTTTCTCATTTCGTTTATAATATAAAGTAAGAATGTAGTAAAGAAAGGGGGATGTCGGAAAGTGGTATATTTAAACGACAAACTCAGCGAAACAAAAGTGTTTAAAGACCCAGTACATAAATATGTGCACGTGCGTGATCGTGTTATTTGGGATTTAATCGGAACGAAAGAATTTCAACGCTTGCGCCGTATTAAGCAGCTTGGAACGACATTTTTTACATTTCACGGTGCAGAGCATAGTCGCTTTACTCATTCGTTAGGTGTATACGAAATTATTCGTCGTATGATTGATGATGTGTTTGATGGCAGACCAAATTGGAATGCTGAAGATAGATTGTTATGTTTATGTGCGGCATTACTTCATGATGTCGGCCACGGCCCATTTTCTCACTCGTTTGAAAAAGTATTTTCATTAGATCATGAGAAATTTACGCAAAAGATTATCGTTGGCGATACGGAGATTAATGATGTATTAAGTCGTGTTGATAAGGAGTTTCCACAAAAGGTAGCAGATGTAATTGCAAAAACGTCTACTAATAAATTAGCGATTAGTATGATTTCGAGTCAAATTGATGCGGATCGTATGGATTATTTATTAAGAGATGCTTATTTTACAGGCGTAAAGTACGGAAACTTCGATATGGAACGTATACTGCGTGTAATGCGTCCGTATGGGAATCAAGTAGTCATTAAAAATAGTGGTATGCATGCTGTTGAGCATTACATTATGAGTCGTTATCAAATGTATTGGCAAGTATATTTCCACCCGGTAACGCGAAGTGCAGAAGTTATTTTAACGAAGATTTTACACCGTGCGAAATCACTGCACGAGAAGTATTATACATTTAAAAATCATCCTGTTCATTTCTATTCTTTATTTGAAGAAGAAGTAACAGTAGAGGATTATTTAAAGTTAGACGAGAACGTTATGTATTACTACTTCCAAGTATGGCAGGAAGAAGAAGATCCAATTTTAAGCGATTTATGCCGCCGTTTTATGAATCGAAATCTATTTAAATATGTAGAGTTTACAGATAAACACGGTTTAGATAATTGGATGGAATTAAGTAGTTTATTTAAAAAGATTGGACTTGATCCGGAGTATTATTTAGTAGTTGATTCAACATCAGACTTACCGTATGACTTTTATCGTGCAGGAGAAGAAGAGGAGCGTCTACCAATCCTACTTCTTATGCCAAACGGAGAGCTTAGAGAGCTTTCACGTGAGTCGGATATTGTTGAGGCGATTACAGGTAAGAAAAGAACGGATCAAAAGCTATTCTATCCACATGATTTAATCTATGAAGATGGAAGAAAAGGAAAATATAAAGAGAGAATTATTGAGTTGTTAGAAGGAAAGAAATAAGAAGCAGCTAATGGCTGCTTCTTATGAAAAAACTTGAAATTATTTGTCGCTTAAGCGTTTTCCGCCAACTGCATAATGGTTTTTAGACATTTCTTCGATGAAAACAACGATGTTTTCTTCAGGAGCACCAGTTGTTTCGCTTACTGCTGCTGTTACTTTCTCAGCAAGAGCTTTCTTTTGTTCTTCTGTGCGTCCCTCTAGCATTTTCACTGTTACGTATGGCATGTACAATCGCTCCTTTTATGTAAGTTACACTCTTATTATAGCGGATTATGGGGAAGAACAATCGAAAAAACAAATAATTTCTTTTTTTGACATATGGAAGAGGAGATGAAGTATGGATCAGTTATTTAGATATCCATTGCACGAAATTCCGTTAGTAGCAATGGCAATTATTATTGCACTATCCGTTCATGAATTTGCACATGCATATGTTGCATATAAATTTGGGGACGATACAGCAAAGAGACAAGGGCGTTTAACGTTATCACCGATGGCCCATTTAGACCCTATCGGTTTGATTGCAGTATTAATTCTTGGATTCGGTTGGGCAAGACCAGTTCCTGTTAATCCATATAACTTTAAAAGACCGCGTCTGGCAGGTATATTAGTTTCAATTGCAGGGCCGATTAGTAACTTAATTTTGAGTGCAATTGGTTTAATTATTTGGTATAGCTTATTAAAATTTGGTGTATTATACTCAATTCCATCTGCAGTGGCAGATACGTTAGCTCAATTTTTCCAGATTTTTATTATGCTGAATATCGTTTTACTTGTATTTAACTTATTACCCATCCCGCCACTTGATGGGTATCGCGTAGTGGAAGATTTAGCGCCAGCAAATATTCGCGCAAAAATGACACAGTATGAAAAATACGGGGCAATTGCGTTATTAATTCTCGTTATTACACCGCTTAGTAATTACACAATTCAACCTATTTTCCAGGTAGTTATTCCGCATGTATTTGTATTTTTAGACAGCATCATTGCGCCTATTTTTGGCCTTTTATAATTTTTAAGTGAGGAGGATTTTACATATGACAGAGAAAAAGAAAAAAATCGGTTTTAATATCGTGAAAAATGATTCAACAGATGGACATGGTGGGTTTGGTGTTGGAGCATTAAGCTTAGAAAACATTTCACCTGTATTTGTTGATGTACTAGAGAAGACTGCATTCGTTGATATCGGTGCGATGCATGCGCGTAGTACAGTAGAAAAAGGTATTAAGTTTTTAACAAATAAAGATGAAGTTCCAAATGGAAAACCATTTTGGCTTGTTTGGGTAACAATTGAAAGAACTGCGACAGGTGCGTATTACGCAGGTGTAACAGCTTGTGAAATGACAGTTGACCGTGAGATTCGCCGCGGATATAAATCACTTCCAGAACACGTAAATAAAATGGATAAATCATTGAAGCGTCACATTATGGTTGACCATATGGATGAATCATCTAAAAAGGTACTTGGTACGTTCTTGAAAGAACATAATGAAGCGATTTGGAACGAATCTAGTGAAGAATTGCGCCGTGCATTATTAAGTGAATAAAAAATAGCTGACGGATGCCCGTCAGCTATTTTTTTTACCAAGGAAGATATTTTTTCCACCAACTTGTTTTTTTCTTTTCTTCAGTTGTTTTTTCAAATTCTTCTTTATCATCGACGTGATCCATACAATATTCAGTCGGTTCGGTACCTTTAGCGAAATACATTTTCACAGAAATAGGACAATTTTTTGTAGCAATTTTACCGTTCTCTGGATTGATATTAACCGCTACGACGTCACTTGGTTGTTTAAATTCTTTTTTAGGCTGTCCATCTAAGCCCTTCTCCATCGTATCAGTCCATATTTTCTTCGCATACCCCTGTTCTGCTACGTTTGAAATAGATTTAGGTTGATCATATCCGACCCATACACCTGTTACGATTTGCGGAGTAAATCCGATCATCCAACTATCCGTTTCAGTAGAACCAGATTTGCCGGCATATGTTCTTGATAATTTTGATAACATCGATTGGCCAGTTACAGCAGCATAACTGCTTAGTTTCTTATTAAACATACCAGTCATCATTTCTTCCATTACAAATGCTTTGCTCTTGTCGAGAACTTGTTTACTCTCTAAATGAGCATCGTATAATATATTTCCTTCATGATCCATAATGCGGCGAATGAAAGTAGGTTTTACTTCTTTTCCACCGTTTGCGAACATGCTATAAGCGTTAACCATTTCAATTGGTTTTACTGGTGATGTACCGAGAGCTAGAGAAGGCACATCTTTTAATGCACTTTTAATTCCAAATTGTTTCGCTGTTTTTGCTAGCGTGTCATCTCCTAAAAACAAATTCGTTTTCACAGCATAAATGTTATCAGAGACTGCGAGAGCTTGTGCCATCGTTACGAAATCATCTGCATAATAATCTTTATAGTTCTTCGGTTTATACTTTGAAACGCCGTCACCTAGGGTGAATACAGTATATTCGCTTTTTAAGCGCGTAGCAGGCGTGAATCCTCGTTCTAATGCCGCATAATATAGAAATGGCTTAAATGTAGAACCAGGCTGACGAACGGCTTGTGTAGCCCTGTTAAATTGACTCATATTATAATCAGTTCCACCAACAAGAGCAGCCACTTCACCTGTCGTTGGATTCATAGAGACGAGAGCAGTTTGTATGTTTGTTGTGTCAGGTATATGATCTTTTACAGCTTGTTCTGCTACAGCTTGTAGTTTAGGGTCTAGCGTTGTATAAATTCGTAAGCCACCTCGTTGTAAAGCTTGTTCGTCTAATCCAACATCACGAAGAAGCGAAGCTTGTACAGCATCTTGGAAATATGGTGCGACCTCTGCTACTTTTTTCGTATCTAATGAGGCAAAAGTTAGTGTCTCTTTCTTCGCTAAGGTTGCTTGTTGCTTCGTAATATATCCTTGCTTCACCATTTCATCTAATATGAGAGCTTGTCGTCCTTTAGCGCGATCCTCTTTCAAAAAGGGAGAATAGACACTTGGCCCTTTCGGGATACCTGCCAGCATACTAGCTTCTGCTAATGTTAACTCTTTTGCCGTTTTATCGAAATATAGACGGGACGCAGCTTCGATGCCATAAGCGCCATGTCCGTAATAAATTGTATTTAAATATCCTTCTAAAATATGATTTTTATTATAGTTTACTTCAAGGCGGATAGTGTACATTGCCTCTAATAATTTTCGTTTCCACGTTTTATCATGATCTAAATACAGATTACGCGCGTATTGTTGTGTAATTGTACTAGCTCCTTGTACCTTTGCCATCGCTTTTAAATCAGCAACAATTGCACCTGCAATCCGTTTCACATCGAAGCCGTGATGTTTATAAAATCTTTGATCTTCAATAGAAAGGGTCGCTTCTTTTACATAAGGTGAAATTTCATTAAGAGAGACATTGTAACGTTTTTGAATTTCGTTACTTTGTCCAATAACAGTATCATCGTTTGCGTAAAAGACGCTTGTTTGCGGGACCGCAACAGGAGGAGGTCCCATAATTTTTGCAACTATAATAATAACAAAAAAAGAAAAAACGAAGAAAAGGACGCACGAAAACATTGCGGTGAAGAAAAGACGTTTATATTTTTTAAGTTTTGGATTCATAGTTTGATCCATCTTTTTTCAGCCCCTCATTAATACAAGCGTTATTGTATTAGTATTGAGGGTTTTCGTTTATTTTAAACAATGAAATTTCGAAAATAAAAAGCTCCTTCCATTAAGAAAGGAGCTCAAAGGCACGTGCTGGCCAATCGGTAATGATGACATCTACACCATAATCAATCATAGTTTGTAAATCTTTGTATTCGTTAATTGTATATGGACGGAAAACATATCCTTGCTCTTGTGCTAACTGCACAAATTCTTTCGTTAATAACTGGAAGTTTGGATGTAATCCACTTGCTTCTCTATGTTTTGCTTCGGAAATTGGATCAGTAAGTGGTGTATCATATAAAATTGCTCTTGGGATTTCAGGAGCAATTTCTGCTAATAATGAAACAGAGTCATGGTTAAATGATGAAAATACAATTTGATTAGAAAGATGATATTCACGCACAAGTGCAACAGCTTTTTCCTCAATATTTGGGTAATGAATAACATCTGTCTTTAATTCAATATTTAGTTGTAAGTTCGTTGTGGAAAGCCAAATGAAAACCTCACGCAACGTTGGGATTTTTGCTTCATGGAAAGAAGGGTCTTTATAGCTACCAGCGTCCAATAATTGTAGTTCCTCTACCGTTTTTTCAGAAACAAGTCCAACGCCATTTGTTGTACGATCGACGGTTTCATCGTGAATTACGACAAGTTCACCATCTTTTGATAAATGGACATCGAGTTCAATTCCGTGAGCACCAATGCGTTCTGCTTCTTGGAAGGCAATCATCGTATTTTCGGGATGTGTTCCTTTTACTCCGCGGTGAGCGAAAATAAGTGGTTTACTCATGTGAAATTCTCCTTATTATCTCTTTTCTTTTATTATGAAACTGCTTTAGGGAAAATACAATTGAATATGACAAACATTTACAAAAGTCTAACAGTTGCAGAAAAGTTAACGTTAACGTAAAATGTAATAATCAAGTGAAGGGAGGAATAAACATGTATAAAATTGATGAAGTAACAAAGCAAGTCGGTTTAACAAAACGTACACTTCGTTATTATGAGGAAATTGGTTTAATTCATCCCCCAGAACGTAGTGAGGGAAATATCCGTCTGTATACGGATGAGGATATTGCCAGAATTAAAAGAATTGTAGAAGCGAAAGAAGTGCTAGGAATCACACTTCAAGAAATGCAGCATTTCTTATCACTAAAAGAAAGAATGGAGCAAAGAAGAAATAGCGAAAATCCTCGTGATCGTGAAGTGATTCAAGAAATTAAAGATATGCTTGAAAAACAAGTGCAAACGTTAGACGAAAAAATGGAGCAAATGCAACGTGTAAAGGCAGAACTAGAAGATAGTTTACATCGTGCAGTAACATTTTTAGAGAGCACAAAAGGAGAGTAATCAAAATGGAGAGCAAACAAAAACTAGGGAGATTGATTACAGTGGTGGCTACCTTCCTTGCCTTTTCGGGTATAGGAGTAGTCGACCCAATTTTGCCGATTATTGCAGAGAAAATTGGTGGATCGCATTGGCAAGTTGAAATGTTATTTACCGCTTATATTTTAACGATGGCAATTATGATGTTACCAGCTGGTATATTTGCATCGAGATTTGGTGATAAACGGATGATGACAATCGGTCTTGCGATTGTGACTGTATTTGCGTTTATATGTGGTATGTCACAAACGATTGCTCAATTATCTCTTTTCCGCGCTGGATGGGGATTAGGGAATGCGATGTTCTTCGCGACGGCGATGACTTTATTGATTGCATTAAGTAAAGAAGTTCATGAAGCAGTAGGATTATACGAAGCAGCTATCGGCTTAGGTATGGCTGGCGGACCGTTATTAGGCGGGATATTAGGTGGTCATTCTTGGCGTTATCCGTTTTTCGCGACGAGTATTTTAATTTTCTTAGCATTTATTTTAGTATTCTTTTTTGTAAAAGAACCAGAACGAAAAGTGAAGCGTAAGGCTGCTGGCGTAGGGGGATTACTTAACCTGGTGAAGTATAAACCATTTATGCAAGGTGCCATTTCAGGGATGCTATACTACTACGGATTTTTTGTCGTGTTAGCATATTCACCACTTATTATGCATTTATCAGCTATTCAATTAGGCTTTGTATTTTGCGGATGGGGACTCGCGTTAGCTTACGGTTCTGCAATTTTAGCACATAAGCTAGAAGGGAAATATGAACCAAAAACATTATTGAAGGGTAGTTTACTCGTATTTGCGATTTTCTTAATTGCACTATTCTTTGTGAAAATTATGTGGTTACAAATTACTCTTATCGTTTTATCAGGATTGGCGTCTGGCTTAAACAATGCATTATACACAAGTTATGTAATGGATATTTCACCTTATGAAAGATCTGTTACGTCAGGTGTTTATAACTTTGTTCGTTGGTTAGGTGGTGCGATTGCTCCGATTTTATCAGGAATTATCGGTCATACTGTTTCACCACAAAGTCCGTTTTTAGTAGGTGGAATTGTGGTGTTAGTTGGTTGTATTATGATCCTAATTCCAATTCGTAAACCAGTAGAAATAGAGACAAAAGCCCTTTCTTAAGAAAGGGTTTTCTTTCCTTTTACGGTGCAAACCCTTTCCGCACATATGTTAGAACCCTCTGACTAAAATATATTTTCGGTATTTTTGTACTTTTAACTATACATTTTGGATGTTTTGTTTTATTTTTGTTAGGGGACATTAATGATGTCCCTATTATAAATTTGCATTGAAAGGCGTGATTGTACGATGGAACTATGGTTCACTGAAAAACAAACAAAACATTTTGGGATTACGGCGCGTATTAACCGCACATTACATACGGAGCAAACAGAATTCCAAAAACTTGATATGGTTGAAACGGAAGAGTTCGGAAACATGCTTATTTTAGATGGCATGGTTATGACAACAGAAAAGGACGAGTTCGTTTATCACGAAATGGTAGCGCACGTACCTTTATTTACACATCCAAACCCTGAAAACGTATTAGTTGTTGGTGGCGGTGATGGTGGTGTTATTCGTGAAGTGTTAAAACACCCAAGTGTAAAGAAAGCAACTCTTGTTGAAATCGATGGAAAAGTAATTGAGTACTCTAAACAATACTTACCATCAATTGCAGGCGCATTAGATAATGAGCGTGTAGAAGTAAAAGTAGGAGACGGTTTCCTACATATCGCAGAAAGCGAAAATGAATACGATGTAATTATGGTAGATTCTACTGAGCCAGTAGGACCAGCAGTAAACCTATTTACAAAAGGCTTCTACGCTGGAATTTCAAAAGCGTTAAAAGAAGATGGTATTTTCGTTGCACAAACGGACAACCCTTGGTTCACACCAGAGTTAATTACAACTGTGTTTAAAGACGTAAAAGAGATCTTCCCAATCACTCGTTTATACACAGCAAACATTCCAACTTACCCAAGTGGTCTTTGGACGTTCACAATTGGATCTAAAAAACATGATCCATTAGAAGTAAGTGAAGAGCGTTTCCACGAAATCGAAACGAAATACTACACAAAAGAATTACACAATGCAGCATTCGCATTACCGAAATTTGTTGGCGATTTAATTAAGTAAGAGAATTGTATCAAACAAATAAAGTGTAAGTAGCTCATTTAAGGTGTTTGTCCAGAAGACTTGAACATGCTAGCTACTTACACTTCTGTAGAGAAAATCGTCTTCTTGTTGTTAAAAAGAAGACCCGGTAAATCGAGAAAGAGGAGCAATTCGCTCCAAATTTGAGAAATAGTGAAAGGTTGGGATACCTTAAGTTCCACATAAGGAGGAAAAGAATATGCGTTTTGATGAAGCTTATTCAGGTAAAGTATTTATTAAAAGTCATCCAAGTTTTGAAGAGTCAAAGGTAGTTATTTATGGGATGCCTATGGATTGGACAGTAAGTTACCGTCCGGGATCTCGTTTTGGCCCTGCACGTATTCGTGAAGTATCAATCGGTCTTGAAGAATATAGCCCGTATTTAGATCGTGAACTAGAAGAGGTAAAATATTTTGATGCGGGTGATATCCCATTACCATTCGGAAACGCACAACGCAGCTTAGACATGATTGAAGAGTATGTATCAAAACTTTTAGATGCCGATAAGTTTCCACTAGGTCTCGGCGGTGAGCACCTAGTGTCTTGGCCAATTTTTAAGGCAATGGCAAAAAAATATCCGGATTTAGCAATCATCCACATGGATGCTCATACTGATTTACGTGAATCGTATGAAGGGGAGCCTTTATCCCACTCTACACCAATTCGTAAAGTGTGTGATTTAATTGGTCCGGAAAACGTATATTCTTTCGGAATTCGTTCTGGAATGAAGGAAGAATTTGAATGGGCGAAAGAAGTAGGTATGAACTTATACAAATTTGACGTATTAGAACCGTTAAAAGAAGTATTACCGAAACTTGCTGGCCGCCCAGTCTATGTCACAATCGACATTGATGTATTAGACCCAGCTCACGCTCCAGGAACAGGAACGTTAGAAGCTGGCGGTATCACATCTAAAGAATTATTAGATTCCATCGTAGCAATTGCAAATTCAAATATAAATGTAGTTGGAGCAGACTTGGTAGAAGTAGCTCCAGTCTACGACCATAGTGATCAAACACCAGTCGCAGCAAGCAAATTCGTGCGGGAAATGCTGCTCGGTTGGGTAAAATAAAAGTGAAGCCGACTGTTTAGGCCCGGCGGCTAAGGTTCTTTCCTGCAAAAGGCGCTTTTTGCCTCGAAGGAAGAAGCGAAGCCACCGATCATTCTAGCCACTGCAGCTAGATAAAATAAAAGCCCTCTATATGATTAGAGGGCTCTTATTTTTTCGTTATGTGTCGGTAAGTCGATATGTAACTACTCAGCCACCTTTCGGTGTCTTTTTTAAATTTTACTAGTTTCATATGCCTCCCATTTGTAAATACTGAGTATATCAAACAGGGGAGGTGAATCTTATGGTCGATCGAAAAATTATTTTAGATACATATAAAAAAGGACCTGAAGCTGTTATTTCTTTATTTGAAGAAACATTTTCTAAGTTAGAAAAACGTATACAAGAACTAGAAAATGCTTCAAAAAAAAACTCCAAAAATAGTCATAAGCCACCTTCTACAGATGGTTTGGGTAAGCCCGTTACAAAAAGTTTGCGCAAACCGTCTCATCGTCAAACGGGTGGCCAGTTGGGCCACAAGGGACATACTCTTGGTTTGACAGCGACTCCAGATCATACGATTACACATTCTCCTACATATTGTACTTGTTGTCATACTTCCTTGAACCACGAGCCTGTAAAAGGGTATCGCATTCGCCAAGTGTATGACTTACCACCTATTCAGATCGAAGTGACAGAACATAAAGTAGAACAGAAAGAATGCCCACATTGCCATTCTATCCAAGAAGCCCAATTTCCTTCGACAGTATCTCGTCCTGTTCAATATGGTCCAAATATAAAAAGACTGATTCCCTATTTAACGCATTATCAATGCATTTCTTTGAAGCGAACAAAAGAATTCTTTCAGGATTGTTTTGGACATTCTATAAGCGAAGGAACCCTGGTAAATCATACACAGGCTTTCGCTTCTCAATTGCAGCCATTCATAAAAGAAGTAAAGGAAAAGATTCTGCAGTCTCCTGTTGTCCATTTTGATGAAACTGGTATGCGTGTAGAAAACAAAACACAATGGTTACATACTGCCAGTACACCGGAGGTGACATTGCAACATATTCATCAAAAACGTGGAAAAGAAGCAATGGATGCTGGAGAAATCTTGCCATCTTTTTCTGGAATTGCGATGCATGATGGTTGGAAATCGTATGATGCGTATACAGATTGTCGTCACGTTTTATGTAATGCCCATCTCTTACGAGATTTACAAGGAATTATAGATAGTACTGGAGAACAATGGGCACAACAGATGCAGAAATTTCTAACGCAAGCGTTGACGATGAAAAAGCAATCCGAAGGTACCATGCCAAAAGCGACGCAAAAGAATCTGTTTATTATGTATCAATCCATATTGAAAGAACAACAGATTCTTTCCACGAAACAAAAGAAGAAAGGAAAGCAGACGCCTTCTCAAAATTTATGGAATCGCTTCGTCAAGTATTCTGACAGAATTCTAGCGTTTTTAGAACATCCAGCCATTCCATTTGATAACAATCAAGCAGAACGGGATATTCGGATGACGAAAGTAAAACAGAAAGTGTCTGGGACTTTCCGAAGTAAGAAAGGCGCAGAATCTTTTTGTCAGATACGAAGCTTTATGAGTACCATGAAAAAACAAAAACAATCGGTCTTACAAGCGATAAACCAAGTCATAGAAACTAGAACGGTTCCTTGGAATAACACGACTTCATAAGAGAATTTCTCTATTTGGCATAGATTCTTTCTCTGATTGGAGTATTTTCTTTTCATGTTTTCGAATCGGAAACATGTATTTGGCCTGTTTTTTTATTTGAAGAAGCTGAGTAGTTACGTCGATATATTAAAAAAATCGCTGATATAATTCGAGTTGCGCCGATATAATTTCATTTACTGTTACGCAACACAAAAAAGAGCTATTCCTAAACGATGGGAATAGCTCTTTTTCTTATGCAACCTTCTCTTCCGAAGTAACTCCGCGAATTTCATCAGCAGAGCGGATCGGATATTTACGGAACACAATAGATCCGATGTATCCGACAATAGTGGTAACGATCCCACATAATATAGCAGCAATTGTTACTTTTACAACGTCATTAAATCCGAATAAGACAAGAAGTCCTGGGATTGGTGATGCTGTTCCTGGTGCATTATTAACGAGCTGGAACAGAGAGGTAATAATACCAGCAAGTGCACCGCCAACGAAGTTTGTCGCATAAATTGGAATCGGATTTGCTGAAACAACATCGGCTTGTGTTAAAGGCTCGATTGCTACAGCAATTGTATCTTTCTTTGAACAAATTTTTAAGCGTTTAAAGAAAATAAAGTTCATTGGGGCTGAAGCTGCTACAGCCAGACTACCAATTGCCATTGGTAAACCTGTTAATCCAAGCATTGCAGTTAGTGCCATAGAACTCAGTGGAGAGGTAGAAATAACTGTTATTAATCCACCAAGCATAATACCCATAATGATAGGACTTTCTGTAGTTGCAACTGAAATCATAGAACCGATTTTACCAAGTGTGGCGTTAACGAGCGGATCCATAAGCATTGCCATTCCGCGTGAGATTGGTGCAGCGATAAATAGGATTGCTAAAAATTCCACACCAGCTGGTAATTTCTTTTCGAGAAATTTCACGACGAAGGCACAAACGTATCCAGCGAAAAATCCTGGTAAAATACCAAATCCACTAGTAGCGATACCAATTAAAACAGCATATACGGGGGAAACACCGATTGCTAATGCGACTAAAATCGCTGCTGCGACACCGCTCATACTACCGGAAGCTTCTCCTACTGATTGTAAAAAGTCATTATGAAACATTTCTCCACCTATATAACGGTGAAATGCTTCAATAAGAAAACTTGCAATTGCTGCATTAGCTAAAGCGCCCATCGCCTTCATTCCGTAAGGCGCACGGTAACTGAAAAGTGTAAATAGACAAAGTACAACAAGTAATAGTGCTAAACCTTGCAAGATAGCCATTTGAAAACTGTCTCCTTTGATTTTTGTAATAAAAATTCGTATCATTCAATAATAATATAAAAGTGTATGAAACGGAAAAATTTTTTCTTGGGAACTGGTTGTAAGAAAAAATCCCTTACAATAATGTAAGGAAAGTGTAAGACTTTTAGATAGAGTATAGTATGCTCTTTTCCGTATAATACAAGTATAGATATAATACTAGCGAGAAAGAAGTGCAAACAGGAGGTTCATGTATGAAATTGGTAATTAAAGTTTTAGCTGTATTCGCCATTATTCTAGGTGGAACAGCGTATTATTTGAACACAAAAACAGAAGGTGTACATGCTTTTGTAGACAACTTCTTTTCAAATAAAGAAATACAAGATTATTATGCGGTTATAGATAAAGGTGAGAAAAAAGACGGAGAATACTTGTATACTTTTAAAGGGTATACAGAAGATGGAAAGTTACAAGTTATTAAAAGAATGATGAACCGTGAATTGCATACGGGGGCGTTTATAAAAATTTATGCAAAAGGTATGCAAGGAAAAGGATGGGCTGAAATCCCGAAAGAATCCATTCCGCAAAAAGCGTTGGAAAAAATAGAAAAACCAAAAAAGGAGCGACTCATTCGCTCCTTTTTTAGTACGTTAAAATAGTGATAGATGTCTTCTCTTTGTGAGAAATAATTTTTGCATGTCCACCAATTGGAAAAGTGAAAATCGGGGTTGTATGCCCGAAACTTGCGTTTGCAATGATAGGGATATGTGCAAGTTCAGGTTTTGAAGCAATCATTTCTTGAATGTCTTCTATCGTACATTCTGCACCTTTTTGCATCTTTCCCATAACGATTCCCTTTATGTATTAAAACTCTTGCTGCTGCATAAGGGAATGTAAATAACGATCAAAAGTTTTAAGAGTAGATGTTCCAGTTAAACTATCTTCTTCAATAAATAAAATTTTCTCCTTTAAATTTGGCATATATGGTGTACCTTGCAGTAAGTTAAATGTGCTCATATTGCCACCGATAATATCTCCCGTAGCTTCTCCTTCTTGAATTGAAACATATCCTTCATTTTTAATAAATTCTCGATTTTCCTGATCTATATACCAAGAATCATCGCTCCATGTTTCAGATGGAAGGACTTCAATAGGCTCATTAGAAGTTAAGCACTTTAAAAAGTAATCGGTTGTATATCCGAGCCCTTTCTCCATTCCAAACGAAGAGAAATGGGGTCCTGAATATGTAACAAGCCCTGTTTTTACGTAAATTGCATTATTTAAGGCAGTAATATCAGAATAACCACAGAAAAATTTCGGGTTTTCACGAATTAAATCATAATCGAGATGTTTCAATAAACCATTTGAGTTGTATCCGCCAAGTGTAGTCAAAATAGCTTTTACATTAGAGTCTCGAAATGCTTCATGGAGGTCTTGAATGCGGGAAGAAATAGAGGAGGAAGCAAATCGATCTATCTCATCAGCATATTTTGAGAATGTAACTTGAAAGCCCATGTCAGTTAATCTTTTTATAGCAAGTTTTCTATTTTCATTTGAAACAATACTTAAACTACACGATGGTGAAATCACTCGTATTTCAGCACCCTTTTTTAACTTTGTTGGTATCACTACATTCACCTCTTTAATTGAAAGAATATTTAGATTTAAAAAATATTTTATCATATGAAATAAAGTAGAAGTGAATTATTTTTTGAAATGGAGTTTTCCTGATTTTTCAGCAGACAGACAGAGTCTTTTTTTGATATGATAGGAAAAGTGATTTATTATAAGTAGTATTTAATATCTATAACATTTGAAAGGTGTGCAAGACGTGGAGAAACAACTTGCAGGCTTGCCGGTACACGTTCATTTCGTAACAGAAATCCGTGAAGGGGCGAGGAAGGAAACCGTTGCTTTTGAAGCAAATGGTCAATACTATGTAAAAGGTCAAGGTACATATGTAACATTCCAGGAGCCGAACGAACAAGGCGAAGTGAAAACAATTATTAAAATTCAAGATGAACAAGTTCTTATTATGCGTTCAGGTGCTGTTTCTATGCGTCAGACGCATGTGAAAGGTGAATGGACAACTGGTACGTATACGAGTGAACTTGGTACGTTTGCATTGCAAACAAAGACTGATAACGTTCTTTTTAAATGGTCGGATGAAAAGAAAAAAGGACAACTCTTTTTAACGTACGCATTGCTTCTAAGTGAACAAGAAGCTGGCAGATATACTATTACAATTAATTTGAAGGAGGCAAAATAATGAATTCCTTAGAACAGGTAAAAGGATTGATTAAAGAAGAAATTCAGGCTGCTGTATTAAAGGCAGAATTAGCGACAGAAGAACAAATTCCAAACGTTGTATTAGAATCTCCAAAAGATAAAACAAATGGTGACTTCTCTACAAATATGGCAATGCAACTTGCACGCGTTGCGAAAAAAGCACCTCGTATGATTGCAGAAGAACTAGTTGCAAACTTCGATAAAGCAAAAGCTTCTATTGAAAAAATCGAAATCGCTGGTCCTGGTTTTATTAACTTCTATATGGATAATAGCTACTTAACAGATTTAATTCCAACAATCGTAAACGCTGGTGAAGCTTACGGTGAAACGAATACTGGTAAAGGTGAAAAAGTACAAGTTGAGTTCGTATCTGCGAACCCAACAGGTGACCTTCACTTAGGACATGCACGTGGTGCAGCAGTAGGTGACACTTTATGTAACCTATTAGCAAAAGCAGGGTACGATGTATCTCGTGAGTACTACATTAATGACGCTGGTAACCAAATTCATAACTTAGCTCTTTCTGTTGAAGCTCGTTACATGCAAGCTTTAGGCTTAGAAAAAGAAATGCCAGAAGACGGATACCATGGTGCGGATATCATTGGAATTGGTAAACGTTTAGCAGAAGAATTCGGTGATCGTTATGCGAAAGCTGATGAAAAAGAAAGCTATGAATTCTACCGTGAGTACGGTTTAAAATATGAATTAGCAAAACTTCAAAAAGACTTAGAAAGCTTCCGCGTTAAATTTGATGTATGGTTCTCAGAAACATCATTATACAAAAACGGGAAAATTGATCAAGCACTTGCTGTATTAAAAGAGCGCGACGAGATCTTTGAAGAAGACGGTGCAACTTGGTTCCGTTCAATGACTTACGGTGACGATAAAAACCGTGTATTAATTAAAAATGACGGTTCTTACACATACTTAACGCCAGATATCGCGTATCATCGTGATAAATTAGAGCGTGGTTTCGATAAGTTAATTAACATTTGGGGTGCTGACCATCACGGTTATATTCCACGTATGAAAGCTGCTATTCAAGCACTTGGTTACGATAAAGACACGCTTGAAGTAGAAATCATCCAAATGGTACAACTATACCAAAATGGTGAAAAAATGAAGATGAGTAAGCGTACGGGTAAAGCAGTTACACTTCGTGAGCTTATGGAAGAAGTAGGCGTGGACGCAATGCGTTACTTCTTCGCAATGCGTAGCGGTGACTCTCATTTAGACTTCGATATGGACTTAGCTGTATCAAAATCTAATGAAAACCCAGTATACTATGCACAATACGCTCACGCTCGCGTATGCAGCATCCTTCGCCAAGGTGAAGAATTAGGATTAGCTACAGGCGGAGACGTTAACTACAAACTTGTTACTTCTGAAAAAGAAGTAGAGTTACTGAAAAAACTTGGTGAATTCCCAGCGGTAGTTGCGGATGCAGCACAAAAACGTCTACCACACCGTATTACAAACTATGCATTTGAATTAGCAGCAACATTACACAGCTTCTACAATGCAGAAAAAGTATTAAACCAAGATAATTTAGAATTAAGTAAAGCTCGTTACGAGTTAATGAAAGCAGTACGCACTACACTTCAAAATGCATTAGCAATCGTAGGAGTATCTGCACCAGAAAAAATGTAATAAAGAAAAGCGGAAGCGGACTTTCGTTTTTAAATAAAAGGCAATCACACGATGTTGTGATTGCCTTTTTATGTGGAGATAATAAAAAAATAAAATTTTATCAAACAAAAAGGGAATTTGCGTCGTCTTATATAAATGACAGGAGGCTTATGATGGAAGAAAAGGTAGAAGAATTAATTGATATATATAAGAAGCAAATATATTCCTTATGCTATAAGTTAGCAAAGACGAAAGAAGACGCGGAAGATATTTTTCAAGAGACATGGATAAAAGTTTTTTCATCGCGGCACCAACTTTCTTACGTGGAGAATTATAAAAAATGGATTACTACAATTTGTGTTCGTACGTTTTATGATTTTTATCGTAAGAAAAAAAGGTGGAAAGATCGAATATTGGATTTGTTTCATAAAGAGGATGGTGGAGAAATAGATTTCGCAGATGATGTGAATATATCAGAAGAATTTATTCAAAAAGTGGAAGCGGAAATGATACGGGAAGTTATACAGCTATTGAATGAAAAATATAAAACCGTGCTCGTACTCTACTATTATGAACAATACTCTTATAAAGAAATGAGCGAAATATTAAATATACCGATTGGTACGGTAAAGTATCGGCTTAATTATGGGAAAAAGAAAATGCGAGAACATTTGGAGGGGTTCGTTCATGAAGGAAGATAAATTTGAACAGAAAATAAAGAGCAGTTTAGCAGAAGAGATAACTCCAAGCGAAGAGCTAATAAATAACACGAAGCAGGGCGTGCGAAAGGCTCAGAAGTTAGAGAGGAAATGGATGATTTGTATTCATACCATTTGGATTGTTTTGCTAACAATTGTTATAGAACAATTTGTCACTCATTTGGATTATAAAATTCCTATGTTAATAGCCATTGTGATTATGATGCATGTATACATTCCGATATATGTTGTAATACAGTCATTTTTAAAGAAGGAGTATAAATTACATGAATGAGTTCGCTAATCCGTTTGTACTATTTGAAGTAGCTGGAGTGACGATGTTTTTAGCTTTTATAGCACTTTTAATATGTGTTGCATCATGGGTATATACAGATGCTAAAGCACATCAAATGAGTAAAGGATGGAGTGTCTTAGCGGTTATATTTCCATTTTTTATCGGTTTTTTGTTATATATGGTAAGAAGAAGTAAAAAGAAAGTTGAAGGAGAATATAAGATGAACTTTGTTAAAAAACAGAAAGTAACATTAGTTGCGATATTGGCAAGTACAATGTTTGTATTACTTAGTGGTTTTGCTTTTGCACAAACGTTAAATGACGCGTGGAAAGCAGGAGATATATATTTAGAAAATGAGAAGCCAGGGGAGACAAGTTACGAGGCGAAATTCTCATCATGGGATATTGCCGGTAAAGATATTGAACTTCAGTATGAGAAGGACACAGAAGTGACATTTTCTTATGAGACAGATGCAAAACGAGGGAACTTATGCTTTAGCGTGTATGAAAGACGAGGAGAAGGTATAAAAGAGTTAAAGGAAATCTGTGAATCGAAAAAAGGTAGTTTTACAGTTACTTTAAAAGCAAATGAAGAGTATGTATTGAATATAAGTGGATTAAAAGTGAAAGATGGATTCGTAAAAGTGAATTGGCAAGAGAAATAAAAGGGGCCCTATAAAGGACCTCTTTTTTATTGAATAGTATAAGTAACAGAAAAACTAACAGGACTATAGTAAACGTAAGGTGCATGAAATTGAACATACATATTTCCATCTGTTTTTGCAGTGAAAATTCGGCCGTAACCATCAGAATAACGTCCAATTAGGTTATGATTTGAGTCATAAACACTGTAACTAGGAGTTTTGCTGTTAGGATGAATTGTTAGTTCTTGTCCTTTTTGAAGGAAAATAGGTTCTTGTTCAGAACTACCTCCAGTTTGCAAAGAATAAAATTTTGTAAAGCTTTGTTCTTGAGCGGCAGCAGCGACTTTTGTTTCAGGAATAAACGCAGTAGCTCCAGTAATTCCTGCTAAAGTTAATGCACCTGCTAAAATCATTTTTTTCATAATAGAAAAAGCCTCCTTATTAGTTGTAATCGGTGTTGTTACAGTTAATATTGTATACGATAATGGGTAGGATAAAATATGCTTTTATGCATATATATTTTTTCTCAATAAAAGACCACTGATAAAATCAGTGGTCTTTTAAATGATTAAGCAGCTTTCTGTTCAGTTTGAGGAACAGGTTTTTGAAGCGAGTTATAAACTCCTGTTCCGATAACGTCTAATGCCATTCTCATTCGTTCAGGTGAAATGTTTTCTAATACGTTATCTTGAGGTGTATGGTATACCTTCTCAATATGATAGATTAATGGATTCCAACTATCGACACCCATCCAAATGAATAGAGCAGCAGGAATACCAGCTTCAGCAAATGGAACATGATCACTAGAACCAAATTTACCTTGTAGGACGAGGTCATTATTTAGTTGTTTACCTGCTTGCAAGGCAGCGTCTGTTACAAAGTTTGTAGAGCCATCAGGTGTCATAGCGTATAAATTCTTTGCTTTATCATAATTTGTTGCAACCATGTCGGCGTTAAAGACACCTAAAATACGGTCGCGTTCTTTCTGGGATAGACTATTCACGTAATAATCCGAACCAAGTAATCCAGTTTCTTCAGAACCAAAGGTAATAAAGCGAATTTCTTTATCAGTTTCTACATTTTGAAAAGCACGAGCTAGTTCTAATAATAATCCAGTTCCAGAAGCATTATCATTTGCGCCAGGTGCTCCGACAACACTATCATAGTGCGAGCTTACAACGACTGCTTTCTCATTACCTGTACTCTTTTTTGGTTTCTTTTTGGCGATAACATTTAGAGATGTTAATTTAGATTCATGTCTCGCTTTTAGGGAAAGAATTGTTGTCCCTTTTTTAGCGATTTCTTCTTTAAATGCATTTCCTTGCGCATAAGCAAGACCAAAGACAGGGATAGACTGCTTTTTCGTTAGGCGGGGATTGAAGGTTTGTCCATAATTTCCGCGTCCGCCAATTAAACTGTATAAAAGAACACCTTTTGCCCCTTTGCTAACAGCATTTTCAACTTGTTTATTATAGTCTGTAACTGTCGTTCCTCTTTCAAATAAAACAATTTTACCGTTTACTTCATTTGGAATATCTTCTAATTTTGTCCCACCTTGAACAAAGATAAGGGGGGCTGTAACAGCTTCTGTAGAAATGAGTGCATTAGGAGCAGCACCAGCTTGCCAATTACGTTTTGTTGATAGTGGTGATTCAATGAATCCAACGTATTGATCGGGCACCTGAAATGGTTGATATTCTACGTCATAGCCCATTGATTTAAGCTGCATACCAATGTAACGAGAAGCCCATTCTTCGGATTTTGTTCCACCGGGGCGAGGGCCAATTGTTTCAGATAAGAAACGAACATGTTCAATCGCGCGGTTTGGATCAATCTGTTTTGTAATAGATGGAGTTTGTGTAACCTCTGACGTGGAATCCGCTTTTGCTTGCCCAATTGGAGCTAAGCTAACAGCGAGTGATACAGCAAGCAAAGAGCTTACTATTTTTTGTTTCAATGATTTTCTCATTTTTTCCTCTCCTATTCTTCTATTCTCTGTGACTGACAAAAGAAGACGGATAATGACTTTATTTTACCTTCGAGTCTTTTATTTTTCAATATTCTGACATTGAGAAATAAAAACAATATATGCATATTTGCATATTTTTGAGGAAGATATGTATGCTATCATTTTAAACGAAGGTTCGCTTTCTACTCTGAAAGCTCCTACATTGCATGAATCTAGTGTACCCAAACTTTAGATTATGTAGAGAAATGGAACCACTGTAGGGTTTCATTTCTCATGTTTGAATCAGTTGATGGTAATTATGTTTCCGCATTTCATAATTATTATCAGTGATATATGTAAGGCATCCATATGAAAATAAGAGGCTGTTCAAAGGTTTTCCGTACTTTTGGGCAGCCTCACCCCGTTAAAAGGACGATACTTTATGTATCGTCCTTTTTGTATAAAAAAACATCCAATCAATTGAGAGATTGATTGGATGTGAAAAAATTATTAATAATTTTTTTTGCGTTTTGTAGCCAAAATACTTAATAATCCAGCTAGTAGAAGAAGGATACCTACTGTTTGTGTAGGGTCTTCTTTATGACCTGTATTTGGAAGGTGTTTATCCGTATTTCGATCATCTTGCTGTTTGTTATCTGTTTTATTCGATGTTTCTTCGGAAGTTCCGTTTTCGTGTTTCTCAGATGTTTCATTGCCTTTGTTCTCTTCTTTATTTGGAGGAGTAACTGGCTTGTCATCTCCACCTGACGAAGATTCAATCTTTTTATTTGAAACTGTAATTTGTAGTGGTGTAGCTTGGGCTTTATCAATTGTAAAGTTTATTGGTGATGCATCTAATTGATAGCCTTTAGGAGCCTGTGTTTCTACTAATTGATAATTACCAGGTTTCAAATCATTTACGATTACTTTTCCGTGTTGGTCTGTTTTTAAACCTTCTCGGATGATTTTTCCATCTTGGTCTAAAATATTGAAAATGGCACCTTCAAGTGTTCCATGGTGATCAATATCAACTTTAGTTAACTCAATTGAACCTGTTGTTAAACTATTTAAAGCTGTAACAGAGGTAATCTGAGATTGTCCTTTCGTAATTGTGAAAGGAATTGGTTTAATGTTTAAATCATAGCCAGTTGGAGCTTTCGTTTCAATGAACTGATAATCTCCCGGACGTAAATCAGAAACAGAAATCTTCCCATCTTTATCAGTAGTTAAATCAGTGCGAACAATTTTACCTTTCGCATCGATGATGTTAAACACTGCATCAGAAAGTTTTGTATCTGGATTTATATCATCCACTTTTACTAATTCTACAGCACCCTCAGTTAAACTATTTGTAGCAGTAACTTGGAGCTTTTCTTTTTGGCTTTTCTTAATTGTAAACTTAATAGGTGTACTATCTAATTTATAGTGTTCAGGAGCTTTCGTTTCAACAAACTGATAGTCCCCAGGACGTAAATCAGAAACAGAAATTTTTCCGTGTACATCTGTTGTAAGCTCAGTACGAATGTCGTTACCATTCAGATCAGTAATTTTAAATACCGCATCTTTAAGAGCAGTACCATCTACATCATCCACTTTAGAAAGTTCCACAGCGCCTTTCGTTAAGCTATTTGTAGCTGTAACGGAGATAGGATCAGCTTGGCTCTTTGTAATTGTGAATGGAATCGGCTCTTTGTTTAAATCGTAGTGTTTCGGAGCCGTTGTCTCGATGAATTGATAATCACCAGGACGTAGGTCAGAAACGCTAATTTTACCTTGTTGATTCGTAACAAGATTTTTGCGAATTACAGTACCATTCATATCCACAATTTTAAATACTGCGCCTTCAAGAGTAGTGCCATCGACGTCATCCACTTTAGAAAGTTCCACGCCGCCTTTTGTTAAACTATTTTTCATAGTAACGGTAGCAATAGCTTTTTGGCTTTTTTCAATTGTAAATATAATTGGTTTTTTGTCTAAATCATAGTGTTCAGGAGCCGTTATTTCAACGAATTGATACGTACCAGGACGTAAGTTTTCGATAACGATTTTACCTTCGCTGTTTGTTTTTAAATCTGTTTTAAGTACTTTGCCATCTTGATCTAGTAAATTAAATACCGCATCAGCAAGTTTTGTTTGAGTGTTTAAATCATCAACTTTAAGTAATTCGATACTACCTTGTTTTAAGCTATTTGTAGCAGTTAAAGAAATAGCTTTCTTCTGTCCTTTTTCAATAGTGAATTTGATTGGTGTTTCATCTAAAACGTAATGCTTCGGAGCTTTCGTTTCGATAAATTGGTAATCACCAGGACGTAGGTCGTTAATTTCGATTATTCCTTGTTCATTTGTAACAAGGTCTTTATGAACTACATCACCATTCATATTAACAATTTTAAATACTGCATCTTTAAGAACAGTGCCATCAACATCATCAACTTTAGAAAGTTTAACTGCACCCTTTGTTAAAGTATTTGTAGCAGTGACATGAAGAGTTTCAGTTTGGCTCTTTTTAATTGTAAATACGATAGGTCTTTTATCTAAATCGTAATGTTCAGGAGCAATTGTTTCAACGAATTGATACGTACCAGGACGTAGGTTTTCAACAACAATTTTACCTTCATCATTTGTTTTTAAGCCTTCTTTAACTAGCTCTCCGTCTGCATCTAATAAATTAAATACGGCGTTAGCAAGTTTTGTATTTATATCAATATCGTCAATCTTTGTTAGTTCAACGCTACCGTTTTTCAAAGCATTTTTGCCTGTAACATTGATCTCTTTCGTTTGACTTCTTTCAATTGTAAATGGAATCGTTGTTTCATCTAATACATAGTGCTCAGGAGCTTTTGTTTCAATGAACTGATAGTCTCCAGGGCGTAAATCAGAAACAGAAATTTTACCGTTTTTATCTGTAACAAGATTCGTATGAACTTCCTTACCATTCATATCAACAATCTTAAAGATTGCACCTTCGAGCATCGTACGATCGATGTCGTCAATTTTTGTTAATGTTACTGCACCTTTCTTTAAACTGTTAGTAGCAGTAACAGTAATATTCTCTTTTTGACTTTTTTCGATAGTGAATGGAATAGGGTCTTTGCTTAAGGTATAGTCTTTTGGAGCTTTTACTTCAATAAATTGATAGTCTCCAGGACGTAAATCAGAAGCAGAAATTTTACCGTTTTTATCAGTCGTTAAACCTTTGCGAATTACCTTTTTAGTATCATGAGCGTCAACGATTATAAATTCTGCACCTTCAAGAATAGTGCCATCAACATCATCAACTTTTGTTAAAGTGACGCCACCTGTAAGTAAACTGTTTTTTACAGTAACAGGGATAGGAAGATCTTCCTTACTACCTTTTTTAATTGTGAACTTAATAGGTGTTTTGTCTAATTTATAATGTTCAGGGGCTTTTGTTTCGATAAATTGATAATCCCCTGGTGCTAAATCAGGAATAACTAATACTCCGTAATCATCTGTTGTTAAATCTTTCATAATTTCTTTGCCAGTTGCATCTTGCAATGTGAATACAGCGCCGGCAAGAGCTTTACTACTTTCCACATCATCTTCTTTAATAAGTTTAACTTTTCCTTTCGTTAAACTATTTTTAAATGTAAGTGGAAGGAGTTTTTGTTGTCCTTTTTCGATTGTAAATTCAATTGGTTCTACATTTACATCGTAATAAGTTGGAGCCTTTGTTTCGATAAGCTTATAGTTACCAGGACGTAAGTCATCTACAACTAGCATTCCTTTACTATTCGTAACAAGGTCCGTACGAACATCTTCATTAGTATCTCTATTAACGATTTTAAATACAGCACCTTCAAGTGTTTCCTTTTCATCTGCAGCATTCACTTTTGTTAACTCAATACCGCCTTTTGTTAAGCTGTTTTTAGCGGTAACAGTAGCCTGAGTTGTTTGACTTTCTGTAATCGTAAATTTAATTGGTTTTGTATTTTTGTCGTAATACTTCGGTGCTGTTACTTCGATAAATTTATAATCGCCAGGGCGTAAGCCAGTAGCGATAGCTTTACCATCCGCACCAGTTTTTACATTTTCGCGAATAACTTTCTTTTCATCATTTGCATCAACAATTTTAAATACAGCACCTTCAAGAGCTGTACCATCGATATCATCAACTTTTGTTAATTCAACATCTCCTGGTTTTAAAGCATTTTCAGCTTTCACAAGTAGAGTTTCTTTCTGACTTCTATCGATTGTAAATTCAATAGGTTCTGCTCGTAAAACGTAATGTTCAGGAGCAGCTATTTCAATAAATTTATACGTACCAGGACGTAGGTTACTAACTTTAACTTTACCGTGTTTATCAGTAGTTAAGTTAGTGTGAGGGGAAACGTCATTATTATTTGTATCGACAAGTTTGAATACCGCACCTTCTAGTGGTTTTTTCTCACCAAACTCATCAACTTTTAATAATTCAACCTCGCCCGTTTTTAAGCTGTTATTTGCCGTAACAGTAGCAAGAGCTTGTTGGCTTTTATCAATTGTAAACTCGATAGGGTTTGTACTTAACGTATAATCCTTAGGAGCTTCTGTTTCGATAAATTTATAAGCACCAGGCTCTAAATCTTTAACGGTAACTTTTCCATCTGAACCTGTTTTTATATTTTCACGAATTACTTGTTTCTCGTCATTCGCATCGACAATTTTAAATACAGCACCTTCAAGGGCAGTGCCATCGACATCATCGACTTTCGTTAAAGTGACACCACCTTTAATGAGGTGATTTGTCGCTGTAACAGTAAGTGCTTTCTGTTGGCTCTTTTCAACTGTAAATTTAAGCGGTTTTTTATCTATTTCATAATGTTCAGGTGCTTTTTCTTCAACAAATTGGTACTCTCCAGGAAGTAAATTTTTCGCTTCGATTTGTCCGTTACCATTTGTCGTTAATTTGGTATAACCAGGAATTCTTTTGTTATTTCGGTCCCGTACACTAAATACTGCACCTTCTAAAGTATTACCCTCTTTATCAACTTTTGTTAGGATAACTGAGCCTCTAATCAAGTTGTTTTGGGCCTCTTTATTAATTACTGTTGTTTGATCTTCCTCGATTGTAAATTCAATAAGTCGATCATCTAATTGATAATGTTCAGGAGCCTTTATTTCTTTTAAGTAGTAAGTTCCTGGTTTTAAATTATCTACAGTAATTTGTCCTTTATCATTTGTTATTAATTCTTTATGTTCAGGAATGACATTATGGTTTTGATCAAGCAGAGAGAAAACTGCATTTTTAAGCTTTTCTTTGTTATGAGCATCAGTCTTTGTAAGTACTACTTTTCCAACAAATTTCTCGTTTTTAAGAGTATATGTTGTAGTTTCTTCTGCACCAAGCTTAACAAGTTTACCTGCTTTTAATTCTTTACTAATGACATAGCCATCAAGAGTTTTCATTTCTCTGAGCAGATATTCATCGCGTTTTAAGTTGTTAAACTGAGCGATACCATTTTTGTCTGTTGTAATTGTTCGAATAGCAGTTGTACCTGTGCGATCGAATAAAGTAAATACTACGCCAGATAAAATTTTATTTGGATCTGCATTATCTACTTTTTTAATTTGAAGGTTTCCGCGTCCCTTAGTAGCAGAACCGCCTCCAGATCCAGAAGATACTTTAACTACTATTTCTTCAATTTTTTCAGTTTCTGTTAATTTCAAACTATTACCAGTAATCTTCGCTTTATTGCTTACCTTTTCATTATTATCTGCATTAATGAGTGAACGGTATTCTAAAATATAAGCTCGATCAATAGTATGAAGAAATTCAATTGTAAATTGTTGTTTCCCCGTATTGTTGTCTGTTGTTATTTTGAGTTTATAGTCTTTTCCTTCTTTTAATTCGTTTGTTGTATCTTTCGTTAAAGTGCCATCCACGGCTACTGTTGTCCCATATAGGTGGAATGACTTTTCATCGAGAATTTGATTGTCTGTCGGATCGTCTGTTACGACAGCATTTTCAATCGTTGATTGACTTGCATTAATAGAAACGCTCCAATCAATGTACTTGTCATTTTGTTTTGCTTTTTTCGTAACGCCGCTACCACCATTTTTGATCTCGAATGCACCATGAATATTGGCGATAGTTTCCGATCCATCTTTTAATTTGGCGTAATTATCATAGCGCTTATTAATTTCTTCACCTGCAAGTGAAGTTTTAAAGCTGATATGGTACGCTGTTTTAATTTCATTTTTAAAATGAATCGTTAATGTATTTTTATTATCTTTCGTTGCATTTTCTACCGTATATTCGTCAGGGGAAACAAGTGCCCCTAATTTATAACCGTCTGCACCACCAGTTAATTCCATATGATGAATCTCAATGGAGTCTGGTATAAGTTTTTGATTGTTTTCTAGTACGTCAACGATAGAAGGGTCTTTAATAGTCCTGTTATTATAGTTAAACCCTATGTCCCATTTGATTTTTTTCGTTTGGGCATTGTAAGAACCGTATTTAAATCCGTTTCCTTTTGTATAGCCGTCAGGATTGAATCTATCATGAGATTTACTATTTTTATCGTTCCCATTTATATCTTTCCATGATAACTCAGCTGTATTTTTGAATGATTTATTATCATCCTTTTTAGATAGAGTCTCGTAATTAAAGTCTGTTGTGTACGTGATGGTTAAAGTTTTATCCATATTAGACTTATAACTACCAGCTAGTGTTACTTTGAATCCGTCAGCTGTTACATCAAGTGTGTAATCAGAGTCTAATTTCAGTTCAGTTGATCCATCAGTAATTTTGAAACTATCTTTTTGTAATGTAAGTCCACTATAGTCAAACGTATCAGTGATAACAGCATCATTTAACACGTAATTGTTATCATTTACAATAATTGTCCATTTCGTTGTTTTCTTATTGTAATCTGTATCGTTTGCATTTTTATTATGTTTCTTTATGATGTTTTGTTGTTGTAATGTAACTTTGTTTGTTTTACTCCATTTTCCATCTGCAATAATTGTATTTTCGATTTCGCCATCTTGTATAACATCATTCTTGGCTTTCGATGTATAAGTAATCACATAGGCACTATTAATATCTTCATTAAATTGTAAATCAAATCCCTCATCGGTTTCTTTTACAGTAAAGTTTGTGGCGTTGTCACCTGTAACAAGTTTTCCGTTATTATCATAAGAAGCATTTTTAACCACGATAGAACTTGCATCAACTTTATGAGATTTGTCCAAGATGTCTTTTAAAAGCGCATCAGATTGTTTAATATCTCTTTGGTCACCGTTGAAAGTAATTGTCCATTCAATTGTTTGTGTTTTTGGATTATATTTACTAGTTTTCTCTAGATGTGTACCGCGTGAAACAGTTACAGTTGCATTTGCGGATACATCTCCTTGATTCTTGCTGGATACTTTTGCTTCATTTTTGAAACTAGTAACACTTTCGTCAGTAATTTTTGTCGCATATTCAATTTGATATGCTTTTTTCGTTTCATTTTTAAAAGCGATATTTAATTTATCGGAGGATGAAGTGAGTGTATATTCTTCTTTACTAACTTCGGCTCCACGAGTCGTTTTCCCGTTAATATCTACTTCTAACTCATAAACCTTAATAGAATCTTCATTGAGACTGGCTCCATTTGGAATATTGTCTTGGAAGACAGCGTTTGTAAGAATGTCTTTTGTTTTGTTCATTTCGACTGTCCAATTGATTTGATTCGTATTAATCGGTCTATCAGGTATACCTTTTTTATTCATAGATTTCTTTACATTAGGTTTGAAATCAAGCTCGATAATAACGTCTTGTTCTTTAATTGGGAAAGGAATTTTTTGTTCCGTAGTCCCTTTAATTTTTGTTTTATTGAATTCCGTACCAACTTTTAAATGACCATCTATATTAGGATTGTCTTCAACGTACTCGTTAAAAGTCATAGTTACTTTCCGTTTAAGTCAACAACGAACGTCCCAATTTCATGTCCTGTTCCATCAACTAAAGGCTGTGTAATGGTGTTGTGGACGATAAAATATTCCGGAAGTTGGAAAATATAGTAATCTCCCTTTTTTACTTTTAATGATTCTAAAACTTCCCATGTAAAATCGATATTGGCAGCAGAATCAGGATTTGGACGATTATCTGTATCATTAAATGGTTTTCCGTCTTTATCTGTTAATTTTACGCTTGTTAAAATATTTTCTTTAATTTGCTTAGGTGATGGGTCTGGATTTTCAACAGGTTGCCCTGTTGTGTTATCACCAGGGTTCTCAGTAGGTTGCTGTGTCCCGCCATCTTTTGGCTGTTCAGTAGGCTGCTGAGGATTCCCGTCTTTCGGCTGTTCCGCAGGTTGCTGAGTGTTCCCGTCTTTTGGTTGTTCCGCAGGTTTCTGCTGTGTCTCACCATCTTTTGACTGTTTCGCAGGCTGCTGAGGATTCCCATCTTTTGGTTGTTCCGCAGGTTTCTGCTGTGTTTCACCATCTTTTGGCTGTTCAGTAGGTTGCTGTGCGTCACCGTTCTTTTGCTCTTCGGTAGTCTGCTTAGTATCATCACTATTAATAGTAGGTGAAGTAGGGTTATCTACTTGAACAGGAACTGAGATAGTCTTAGCTACTGTACCTAGAGGGAAAGTGAGTGGGACGGCTTTTATGCCAGGTTTTAAATCTGGATTGAATACAGTGTCAAATTTAATTTTTCCCTTAACACCTTTTGAATCTTTTACTGAATTGTTAAAGACTATTTTCATTTTGTTATCGTTTGCCGTAACAAAATATTGACCAATAATTTGTTGATCTGCCATCAAGTTTCCTTGTTGGTCATTTTTTACTTTTAATGCGTTAGGTATTTGAAGAACTGTTGCATCTTTTTCTTGTGCAATTTGATGATCTTTTATTGACCAAGCATATTCTAGGTGAATGATTGATCCTGCATTTATTAAGTTTTTAGGATTTAATGCTTCGTCAATAATATGATTCGTTGCATCTTTCATTTCAACAGTGTCAAATAAGGAATCTCCTGTTAAGGTTTCCGCTTTTACTTGATTGTATGGAAAACTAGCAAGTTGCGAAAATAGTACGAATACAATTAAACATACATTGAAAAGTTTTTTCATTTTTCCTCCTCTGAACATTCATTTGTCCATTGGGGACTTATTCCACATGAACAAATGGAATATTAAAAGTATTTGTTATAAGCTATTTATTTTTGCTATCCCTCCGTTTCTATACGCGTTCTCAGACAAACAGGATTATGTTCAAAGTAAAATTGTTTAACGTAAAACAAAATGTATATTTACACAGTTCTATGGAAATATACACAATTCGACAAAAAATGTCGAAAAAAATACTGATATAAAGAATGATATCAGACCTTTATATGTGAGATAGTTTTCATGTATATCTAGTAAAAAAGAATGGTTATAAAGGTAAGTTTTACGATACATACTAACCAATGTAGTGTATCCCTTTGTGAAGGCTTATTTTTGCCTTAAAGTTATGTGGAGATAAAAAGCTAGATAGGGTTGGTTTTGGTCAGAATGAAGACAATACGTACTTTGAAAATAGTCATTTATTTTGTCTAAAGAGAGTTGTGCGATTAGTGGACCGAAGTTGAAAGATGATAGTTTCTTACATTGTTAGAGGAATATAAGGATTACAGAATATTCGACTAACACGTTACTACGGTCATTTTTGAGACTGTTTAAACAATAAGAAAGAAGGTGTTTTTAGTTACAATATCTTTTTAGTAAAGATAAGCTTAA
This sequence comes from Bacillus sp. CPT56D-587-MTF, assembly GCF_058792335.1. Classification (NCBI taxonomy): domain Bacteria; kingdom Bacillati; phylum Bacillota; class Bacilli; order Caryophanales; family Bacillaceae; genus Bacillus; species Bacillus sp. CPT56D-587-MTF. The sequence goes on from NZ_JBYTEF010000001.1 coordinate 5,344,123, forward strand.
GTAACCTCCGCTAAAGATTATATACTTAAATGATAAAGAGTTCAACAGTAGTTCACATATTTTCCCAAAAATAAAAACGGCTGTTTTATGTGGAATAAATCTACAAAACAGCCGTTTTTGGTATTAGATTTCTGTTAAAATTATTGGTTCGCCGCGCGTTACGACAACCGTATGTTCACATTGTGCAACAAGACTTTTATCGGGTGTAACGAATGTCCAGCCGTCGTCACCACGTTCAATAATATGATCAGCTTTCATAGAGATGAACGGTTCTACAGCGATAACAAGACCGTCTTTTAGAAGCGCATTATCCATTGGATCATAGTAACTTAAAATGTGATTTGGTGCTTCATGTAAGCTAAGACCAATGCCGTGACCAGTTAAGTTTTGAATAACATTGTATCCACTTTTATGTGCGAAGTTTGAAACAGCACGACCAATTTGATTTTGTTTTGAGCCAGCTCTAACCTTTTTCATTGCTGCCCAAAATGCATCAACCGCTGCTTGGCAAAGCTTTTCTTTTGCTTCGTCTTCTCCAAGAACAAATGAGATACCTGTATCTGCATAATAGCCATCAAGTGCAGCAGATACATCGACGTTTACTAAGTCGCCTTCTTTTAATACGCGATCTCCTGGAATACCATGAGCAACTTCCTCATTTACACTAATGCAAGTTACACCTGGGAAATCATATTCTTTTTCAGGTGCAGAAATAGCACCATGCTCATCTAATACTTTTTTACCGATCAAATCAAGCTCTTTCGTTGTCATACCTGGCTTCGCTTGTTTTTTCATTTCTTCACGTGCAAGCGCAACGATGCGGCCGATTTTTCGTAAGCCTTCTAAATCTTGTTCATTACGAATAATCATGAAAACCACTGTCCTTCCTCGAATATATATCTTATCCGATTGTATCATGTTTATTTTCGTCCTGCTACTCGCTTGCGGTATGCGGGTTGATTCCTCTCATAAAGAATACATGACAATTGTCATATCGATGTCATGACGCATCATACTGTTTCCTAAGTTTTCCAAGTAATACAATGTAAATATAAGAAACAGCGGGGGTGGAGAGATGGAAAAGATTATTGAAGTAAATGGTGTTTCTAAAACATTTAAACATAAAAACGCAGTAAATAATGTTTCATTTCATGTAAATAAAGGGGAAATAGTAGCGTTACTTGGTCCGAATGGTGCGGGGAAAACAACGACGATGTCGATGATGCTTGGATTAAAGGACCCGACAGAAGGTAAGGTCTTTATATTTGGAAAGAGTCCAAAGCATAGAGATGTTCGTAATAGCCTCGGTGCGATGCTGCAAGAAGTAAGTGTCATTGATAGTATTACGGTGGAAGAGGCAATCGAGTTATTCCGTAGTTATTATACGAATCCTATAGCGAAAGAAACGTTACTGCAGTTATCAAATTTAGAACCAGAGCGAAAGCAAAGATGTGAGAAGTTATCAGGTGGGCAAAAAGAAGGTTGAATTTTGCGCTTGCACTTGCGGGAAATCCAGATTTGTTATTTTTAGATGAGCCGACAGTCGGAATGGATATTACGTCTCGAAGAATGTTTTGGGAAACGATTCGAAAGTTAGCAAGTGAAGGGAAAACAATTATTTTAACGACGCATTATTTAGAAGAAGCAGATGCTTTAGCAAATCGTATCTTATTATTTGCGAACGGAAAGATTATCGCAGATGGTACACCAGACGAAATGAAAGCGACGATTTCGCGAAAAACAATCACATTTTACTCGAAGGAAAGCATTCCTACAAAATTACTAAAGGAATTACCAAATGTAACAGAAGTAAAGTCAAGCGAAGGACGCTTCATTTTAACAACGGAGGATACGGATGCAATGCAAAATAGAAATTTTACGTACATTCCGCAATAAATTATTTATCTTTTTCTCATTATTAATGCCTGTTATGTTTTACTACATTTTCACAAATGTTGTTCAAGTACCACAAAACGGAGATGCGTGGAAAGCACATTATTTAATTTCGATGGCAACTTTCAGTATTGTAGGGACTGCACTCTTTAGTTTCGGTGTGAGACTTTCTCAGGAAAGAGGGCAAGGATGGACACATCTTCTAAAAATTACACCGCTTCCAGAGGGAGCATATTTAACAGCAAAAATTATCGCTCAAACAGTAGTAAATGCTTTTTCAATATTAGTTATTTTTATTGCAGGAATACTAATTAATCATGTTGAGTTAACGGTAGGGCAATGGATAGGTGCGGGATTATGGTTATTGTTAGGGGTAACACCATTTTTAGCGTTAGGAACAGTAATAGGTTCCATTAAGAAGGCGGACGCAGCTGCTGGCTTAGCAAATATTTTAAATATGAGTTTAGCTATAGTTGGCGGGTTATGGATGCCGATTGAAGTATTCCCCAAAATATTAAGAACGATTGGTGAATGGACACCGACATACCATTTCGGAAGTGGTGCGTGGGATATTGTAGCTGGAAAATCAATTGGATGGGAAAATATCGCGGTATTAGGAGGTTATTTCCTTATATTTGTTGTAGTATCAATATATATAAGAAAAAGACAGGAAGCGGTATAAATGATAGAGAAGAAGAGGATTGAGATTTTTCCGAAACATATGGGATTCTTCCCGTATATGTGGTTTGTTTATCTGTTATTTCCAATTTATCACTTAGCGCAGGCATCAGGATGGAAGCTTGTAATAGGAAGCGGTATGTTGATAATTTTTATCGTCACATACCGTCAGCTTTATTTTGTTCAGAGGACGTTTGTTTTTTGGGCGTGTATTCAAATGGTACTCATCTTTTTATTTGCTTTATTTTATAATCCTTTTATGATATTTTTTGGCTTTTTCACAGCAAGTGCGATGGGATTTGCGCCAAATAAGAAAGTATTTCGAGTGCTGTTATGTTCGTTAGTTATCATGCTTGGAGCATTTTTATTTGTAAATATGAATCAACTAACAACTACAAGTTTAGTAAATATCGTTCCAATGTTTATTTTAATGCTTCTTACGCCATTTGGTATGCGCAATTTTAATCAGAAAAAGATGTTAAGAAATCAATTGGATCAGGCGAACGAGCAAATTAAAGACTTAGTAAAACGTGAAGAACGGCAGCGGATTGCAAGAGATCTTCATGACACATTAGGGCATACGTTATCTCTTATTACTTTGAAAAGCCAGCTTGTAGAGAAGTTAATTGTGAAAAATCCAGAGCGTGCAAGTGCGGAAGCGAAGGAAATTACACAAACGTCTCGTACAGCCTTAAAACAGCTGAGAGAATTAATTTCTGATATGCGTATGATTACGGTAGAAGAAGAGCTAGAGCAAATAAAAGCGATCTTACAAGCAGCTAATATTGAATTAGAAGTGAGGCAAGAAGCAAGATCGAGCTCGTTATCACCAATTGAACAAAATATTGTCGGGATGTGTTTACGTGAGGCCGTTACAAATGTTGTAAAACATAGTAAGGCAACGCGGTGCGCAGTTTCTGTATTAGAATCACAAGGTGAACTGATTTTGAAAGTAGAAGATAACGGAATCGGTTTAACAGATCAAAATCATGATGGAAATGGTATTCGCGGCATGAAAGAACGAATTGCTCTTATTGATGGATTTGTTGAACTAGGTACAATCAATCCAGGGACGTTATTAACGGTAAAAGTTCCAGTTGTTATTAGAACAGGAAAAGATGAGGTGAGGGCATGATTCGAATTATTATTGCAGAAGACCAGCGGATGCTTCGTGGTGCATTAGGGGCCCTGCTTGATCTAGAAGATGATATCGAAGTAATTGGGCAAGCTGCGAACGGGGAAGAGGCGTTAGAATTAATTGAATCGTTAAAGCCAGATGTAAGTATTATGGATATTGAAATGCCGATTCAAAGTGGATTGGATGTCGCTGAGACTTTAAAGAAAGAAAAATCATCATGCAAAGTAATGATTTTAACAACATTTGCACGGCCGGGATATTTTGAAAGAGCAATGAAAGCTGGTGTGCACGGCTATTTATTAAAGGATAGCCCAAGTGAAGATTTAGCGGCAGCAATTCGTAATGTAATGAAGGGGAAACGAGAGGTCTCCCAAGATTTAATGTTTGGCTTATGGCAGGAGCAAAATCCGTTGTCAGATCGCGAAAAGGAAGTATTGTTGCTTGCGAAAGAAGGAAAGACGGCAAACGAAATTGCGAAGGCACTTTATCTTTCGCCGGGTACAGTACGTAATTATATTTCTGAAGTATTAGCGAAGCTTGATGCGAAAAATAGAATTGAGGCAATTACAATTGCGGAAGAAAAGGGTTGGATATAAAAAGAAGGTTACCTATGAGAGGTAACCTTCTTTTTATAATTATTGTACTTCTATTACTTGATTTACTTTTTGTAACGGTTTGTAACCGTGTGCTTCAAATGCCTTTGCAAATTCATTTGATACGGCAGTGCCATATAAATCTTTTGCAGCTTGTACGATATGAGATTGAAGTGATTCAAAGTCTTCAGCGGAAGTTGCATAATTTTGCAATGCACGCATAACAACTTTACTTACTTTTTCATTTCCTTGTTTTTGAACAGCAACACCGTTATATGTTTTACCTTCAGCTAATTGATATAATACGTGACTGATAATACCAGAATTCACGTGTGATTCTTGATTATTACCATCGTTATAGAAATCTTGTAAATTTGTATATAGTTTATGACCGCCGTCACCAATTTCCCTTGGGATATCACGAATTGTTAGGCCACCTAATGTATCGCCCATAATCCAGTTTCCTTTATCTTTCTTTACGTAATATTCGATTTGTGTACCCCAGAAATCCGCTAATCCCTCGTTTAGTGCAGATGTTTCAGCGCTTGGATATCTCACGACTTTATTTTTCGTCGTGCCACTGAATACAGCATGTCCAAATTCATGAGCTGTTACATCAAGAGCGGATGTTAGTTTTCCGTCTAAACCATCACCAAATACCATTTGGTTCCAAGCGGGATGCCAAAATGCATTTACATAGTCTTCTTTTACACCATCACTAACTTCAGTAGAATCAAAACCGTGTACACTAGCAACAACTTTTGAATCTTTATTGTCGTAACTTTTTAGATTATGTTCTTTCTTAAAGTAATCGTAAATATCACTCATGTTCTTCATAGCGCCCGCGGCTTCTTTATCTGCAAAATTAGGAGTACTACTTGAAATTAGTGTCCCTGGATAACCAGCTTGACTATATCCTCCAAGGGAATCGGCGTAGTTTGCATTATAAATATAAATACCATTTCCGCGTGATAAATCCGCTAAATAAAATTTTCCATCAGTTCCTTTGGCAATATTGAAAGAGATGTTTTCTTGAAGTGCATTTTTCCCAGTTCCTTGCTCACTTGCAGGGGATAATCTAGGTGATGTTACTTGATTTATAGTCTTATTCTCTTTGTTTTTAATGAACTTTTCTTGGAAAAGTACTTCTCCAGTTTTTAAATCAACGATAGCATTGCCGTTTATAATTTGTTCATTGTTTTCATAAGTAAATGTAATAACAGTTGCGAATGTATAATAGCCATCTTTTTTCTTATAAACAACGGTTTCGCTAGAGAATTCTGTCTCAACTGCATCGCTTGGAATTTGAACTATATCGCGTAATTTAGATTTTACTTCATTTTTCGACAAAAAATTTGTTATAGTAAGATTAGGTTGTTGATTTAAATTTTGAACAACTTTACCACTAACAGTTGTGATTACTCCATTTTTATCTACTTTTACAATGAGATCTTGGCCATATACTTTATAGTTTTTATATGTTTGTGCAAGGCGAACTTCGGTTTGATTTTCTTTGGTTTCTTTATTTGTAGGTTGGAAATCTACATTTTTTTCAGTAGTGACTTGTTCTTGTTGAGCTTTCGCCCCATTTACCTCACCTTTTAAATACTTTTTAGCAATATTTTCTTTCGTATCATTTTGAGGTTGTGTTAATTTCCCGATTGTTAAACCAGGCTGAGCAATTTCAACTTTGACTGCACTTTTGTCTAATTCTTGAGCATGAATAGCTTCTGTTGATAAAGGGCAAAGAAGACCGAATGTAACGAAAGCACTAGCAAGTTTTCTATAATTCATCTATAACACTCCTAATCTATTATTGTATGTGAGATGAATTGTATGAAAAATTTGCCGAATTTTATATATATTATGCATTATTTCATATCAAAAATTGTCGAATTCACATTATTGTAGTGGTATGACAACTCAAAAAATTAGATTGTTCTAATGGGATGGTGAGTAAGTATGCACGCAGAAAAATTAGGAAGTGAAATTAAGAAAATTAGGGTGATGAGAGGATTAACACAGAAACAGTTATCCGATAATATATGTCATCAATCGGAAGTGAGTAGAATTGAATCGGGTGCGGTATACCCAAGTATGGATATATTGCAAGGTATCGCAGCAAAATTACAAGTTCCTATTATTCATTTTTATGAGGTACTCATTTATTCCGATATTGAAAGAAAAAAACAGTTTAAAGATCAAATCATTATGCTTTGTAAGCAAAAAAGATATAAAGAAATTTAGTAACTACTCAGCTTCTTCAAATAAAAAAACAGGCCAAATACATGTTTCCGATTCGAAAACATGAAAAGAAAATACTCCAATCAGAGAAAGAATCTATGCCAAATAGAGAAATTCTCTTATGAAGTCGTGTTATTCCAAGGAACCGTTCTAGTTTCTATGACTTGGTTTATCGCTTGTAAGACCGATTGTTTTTGTTTTTTCATGGTACTCATAAAGCTTCGTATCTGACAAAAAGATTCTGCGCCTTTCTTACTTCGGAAAGTCCCAGACACTTTCTGTTTTACTTTCGTCATCCGAATATCCCGTTCTGCTTGATTGTTATCAAATGGAATGGCTGGATGTTCTAAAAACCCTAGAATTCTGTCAGAATACTTGACGAAGCGATTCCATAAATTTTGAGAAGGCGTCTGCTTTCCTTTCTTCTTTTGTTTCGTGGAAAGAATCTGTTGTTCTTTCAATATGGATTGATACATAATAAACAGATTCTTTTGCGTCGCTTTTGGCATGGTACCTTCGGATTGCTTTTTCATCGTCAACGCTTGCGTTAGAAATTTCTGCATCTGTTGTGCCCATTGTTCTCCAGTACTATCTATAATTCCTTGTAAATCTCGTAAGAGATGGGCATTACATAAAACGTGACGACAATCTGTATACGCATCATACGATTTCCAACCATCATGCATCGCAATTCCAGAAAAAGATGGCAAGATTTCTCCAGCATCCATTGCTTCTTTTCCACGTTTTTGATGAATATGTTGCAATGTCACCTCCGGTGTACTGGCAGTATGTAACCATTGTGTTTTGTTTTCTACACGCATACCAGTTTCATCAAAATGGACAACAGGAGACTGCAGAATCTTTTCCTTTACTTCTTTTATGAATGGCTGCAATTGAGAAGCGAAAGCCTGTGTATGATTTACCAGGGTTCCTTCGCTTATAGAATGTCCAAAACAATCCTGAAAGAATTCTTTTGTTCGCTTCAAAGAAATGCATTGATAATGCGTTAAATAGGGAATCAGTCTTTTTATATTTGGACCATATTGAACAGGACGAGATACTGTCGAAGGAAATTGGGCTTCTTGGATAGAATGGCAATGTGGGCATTCTTTCTGTTCTACTTTATGTTCTGTCACTTCGATCTGAATAGGTGGTAAGTCATACACTTGGCGAATGCGATACCCTTTTACAGGCTCGTGGTTCAAGGAAGTATGACAACAAGTACAATATGTAGGAGAATGTGTAATCGTATGATCTGGAGTCGCTGTCAAACCAAGAGTATGTCCCTTGTGGCCCAACTGGCCACCCGTTTGACGATGAGACGGTTTGCGCAAACTTTTTGTAACGGGCTTACCCAAACCATCTGTAGAAGGTGGCTTATGACTATTTTTGGAGTTTTTTTTTGAAGCATTTTCTAGTTCTTGTATACGTTTTTCTAACTTAGAAAATGTTTCTTCAAATAAAGAAATAACAGCTTCAGGTCCTTTTTTATATGTATCTAAAATAATTTTTCGATCGACCATAAGATTCACCTCCCCTGTTTGATATACTCAGTATTTACAAATGGGAGGCATATGAAACTAGTAAAATTTAAAAAAGACACCGAAAGGTGGCTGAGTAGTTACGAAATTTATAATAAAGTATGGAATGAGCTGAAAAAGGAAGAATATCATCCTGAATTCCAGCAATTTCTTCAATGGCAATATCATGTAGCAGCTTACATATTAAAGAAAATCGATTACGAATATTGTATTTTAGAATTAAAAAAATTGTTAAATCAACAGTTAGCTGGAATAGACGTATACCAAAATCTTTATATAGAAAATGCGATTGCAAATATTTATGCTGAAAATAGCTATTTTAAGAAGAGTATTGAGTTATTTGAAGATATATTAAAACAATTAGAGGTATTGCATGATAATGAAGAATTTGAAGTGAAGGTAAGATATAATCATGCGAAAGCATTATATTTAGATAATCAATATGAAGAGTCACTTTATCAAGTAAATAAAGCGATTGAAATATCATGCCGAATTAATAGTATGGCATTAATTGGACAGCTATATTATCAAAGAGGTGAATGCCTAGGGAAGTTGGAGTACGATGGGGCAGAGGTTGAAGATGCATATAAAAAGGCAAGCTTCTTTTTTGATATATTAGAAATGCATACATAGAAAGAAGCTCTCGTAAATAAAATCAGTAGATAAATATCCTAAAAAATGGGTATGCATAATTGCATATAATAGAGATAAATTTTCATGATATATTAAAATAAAAAATGTGGGTGATGGAATATGAAGAAATTACTTATTGGTAGTTTATTAACGTTAGCGATGGCATGGGGTATTTCATTAGGCGATACGGCATTAGAGAAAAGCCATATAATTTCTCATAACGATCAAGAGGTACAATTAGCTAAAGATTTACCTTTTGAATATTAAAAAACAACCGTCTTACTTAGGCGGTTGTTTTTTTATGGAGTAACATCCAAACGTCTTTACTAGAAACAGGTTTGCTAATAAAGAATCCTTGAATGTGATCACAATTTTGTTTATGTAAAAATTCCCATTCTTCTTCCGTTTCTACACCTTCTGCAATCACTTCTAAATTTAGTTGTTTTGATAGTGTAATAATGGAAGAGACAATTGCTTCTTCTAAAGGGCTAGTTGTAATTCCACAAATAAACTCTCGAGCGATTTTTAATGTGTTGATTGGATATTTTGTTAAATAAGCTAAAGAACTATAACCAGTTCCAAAGTCGTCGATTGAAATTTGAATACCGAGATTTTGAAGTTGTTCTAGTTTTGCAACTACAGATTGATTTTGATTAATTGCGATGCTTTCCGTAATTTCAATATCTAGTGCTTCTGGTTTCAGTTCTGTTTCTTCCAATACCTTTGAAATAGTTGGAATTAAATCTGCATGGTTAAATTGAACAACAGATAAATTTACACCAACTTTTAAATGAGAGAAACCTTGATTATGCCATCTTTTTGCCTCTAAACAAGCAGTACGTAAAATCCAATTGCCAAGTTCAATAATAAAACCAGTTTCCTCTGCTAGAGGGATAAATTGGGCAGGAGATACGATACCGAGTTTTGGATGCTTCCAACGTATTAATGCTTCAAAACCGATAATTTGTTTTGTTTTTGTGCTTACTTGTGGCTGGTATTCAAGGAAAAATTCATTTTGTTGTAATGCTTTTGAAAGTTCACCTTCTAAGAATTGAATTTCATTTTGAGCGATACTCATTTCTTTTGAGAAGAAAACAAATCTGTTTTTTCCATTTGCTTTCGCACGATACATAGCCATATCAGCATTTTTCATTAACTCATTTACATCAGTTCCATAATCAGGGTACATCGCAATTCCGATACTTGGTGTAATAGAAAGTTCTTCGCCTTGAATGAAGAATGGTTTGTTTAAAATAGTTAAAATCTGTTCAGCTATAAAAATTGCACTTTTTTCTGAGTACATTTCTGGTAATAGAATTGTAAACTCATCTCCACCTTGGCGAGCGACGATATCTTTTGAACGCAAGCAACCGCGTAATCTTTTTGCTACTTCAATTAATAATAAATCTCCAACGTCATGGCCAAGTCTATCGTTAATTTTTTTAAATCGATCTAAATCAAGGAATATGACGGCGACATCATTTGCGTTAGTTTGGGCTGTATTTAAAATGGCTTTTAAATCTTTTTCGAACTTTCGACGATTTGGTAATCCAGTAAGTGCATCGTGAAAGGCTAAATGTTCTACTTGTTTTTGTTTTTCATATAAGGTGGTAATATCACGTGCTATCCCAAACATTCCGACCACTTCTTTGTTTATAAAAGTAGGGATAAGTGTAATATGGAGATAATAATAATAGCCTTCTTGTTCTTTTGTACGAACTTCTAACGTTTGTGGCCTACCTTCCTTTGTAATTTGTAAAGCCTTCTTTAGTAGTTCGTGGTCTTTTGAATCAATGAAGTGTACCAGAGAATAGCTTGCCACTTCGCAATAATAGGCAGTAAATAAGCTTTCGCACGCCTTATTAGATTGTTGAAAAATGCCATTCATATTTAAAGAGAAAACGGCATCGGGATGGTCTTCGAATAAAGATTTATAACGTTGTTCACTTTTTGATAATGCAAATGCACCTTCTTCAACTTCGTCCTCTAGTTGTGTAGTCAACTGTTCATATGTATGAATTAGTGCTTGATTATCTTTCCACATGTAAAGTTGCCGCAAGAATAACAAAATAAGTGATAATACGAGACCGATTAACATGAATTTATCATCCCAAGGTTGAATGATAATAAAAGAAAAAGTAATAATTATACTAAAATAAGGTAGTATAAAACGTACATAATCGAATCGATAATATTTTGTTTTCGTTTCATGCTGCATTGGTTTATCTAAAATATATAGTATGGAAGAAAGTCCAATTAATAAAATAGAAGCAGTGTGTATTAAATAATTAATTTCAGCAGAAGTTTTCATCCCAAAATTCAATTGAAACAGATGAATATAACCGTATACGAGTATAATAGTGAAACCGATAATTAATGCAATTCTACTAGAAGAATATTGTTCTCTTCTATATAGGCTAATAACGGCGTAAATTACTAATGATTGTGCAATGAAATACCCAATTAAAATCCAAGTATCCTTTGTTAACATGCGGAAGCTTGAAAGGTCTAAGATAAAAGTTAAGGTGAAATAAATGTTCATAATAATAATAAAGATGCTATCGAATGAAAATTGAGAAAGCCCCTTAATAGAATAATTTTTTATAAACTTTATAGCAAATCCAACAAAGAGCAAAATATATTGTATGATAAAAAAAGGTAATGCTTTATATGAAAATATAGATTGATCATGTATAGAAAGTGAACTAAGAAATAGGGTTATCTCCATAACTAACCCACATAGGCAAGTACATAGTAATAAAATCCAAAATAGTTTATCGCTGCGTTTCATTCTCTTAATAGCTTTATATAAACAGTGACAAGAAAAAAGTGCAGCGAAACAGAATAAGAAAAGAATTCCAATCTCCTTTATATGCGATTCATTTGGAATAAAGAGTATCCAAAGAGCAAATATAGATATGTATATTATGACAAATTGTACATATTTTTTTTGATTAATCATATTATGACTCCGTTTCAATAAAGTTGAATCTCGAGGGAATGCTAATTTAAATAATAGCATATAAAATAGGATGTTTTTTACTATAAAAATTACTTTTTTGAAAAAATGGTGCAAAGTTACAATTTACCACTGTAACATTGCACCACCTATTCTTTTAATTCCTCTTATAGCAGAAAGTTCATCTATTAATTGGAATAGTGCTAAGTCTTTTTGTTTACTTTCAATCATAATATCGAAATTATGATTGTGTTTTTTTGCAATGTGTAAGAAAGGCTTAATAAACTCTAAATCGATATATTCAGCATGAGCCCTAAATTCTTTTTCCGATCTCGGGGAGGAAATGTGAACTTTAGGAGAGATATTTGTATGTGACCAAGTTTCAAAAATTGCAGGAAGCAACTCTTCTAGTGGTTCCTCGCAAAGATTGGCCATATGATGATGATAATCAAATACAAATGGAATATTTTCTTTTTGGCAAATTGATAAAGTTTCAGCGGTTGTATAGGTTTTATCATCATTTTCAAGAGTCATTTGTTTTTTTATATGTGTAGGAAGTTTTTTTATGTTTTCATGGAAGCGCTCAATTGCCTTTTCTTTATTTCCATAGGCTCCACCTACATGAATATTAATGTAAGAAGAATCTGCAATGCCTATAGCATCCAATATTTTATAATGATAAGTCATATCCGTAATAGCGTTAGTAGTAATATGTGGCTTGTCGCTTGTAAATAGCGTAAATTGATTTGGATGAAAACTTATTCGTAAATTGTGTTCTTTAATTAAAGCCCCTATTTTACGCCAAAGTGGTGTGAATACCCCAATATAGTCAAACTCGACTTCGGGATGTGTTGCAAGTGGGACGATGGAAGACGATAGGCGATATAGTGGGATTTCATGCGCTATATTGTAATGAAGGATACGTATTGTGTGCTCTAAATTTTGCCTTATAACATGGTACAGTTTGTCTTCTCGCTCTTGCTTGCTGAGTTTCTTAAAGCTTGTAAACGTCATTGTTTTGGCAGGAGAACAGTCCCAGAGTGCCATTGCATGTGAGACATATCCAAACCGTATAAGCATATGAGATACACCTCTTTTATTCATTGTCTTTCCTATAAAAAGAAAGCAAACATTGTTCCAATCCATTCCTTTCCTCTATCGATAAGAGAAGGCGGGTTTACATCGCTATAGGAAAGTACAGATGCATTCTCTAGATCTTCATGGAATTTCTTTTTTACTGTTTGAATGAAATGTTTATTATATAACAGGCAGTTTATTTCATGGTTAATATATAAACTTCTCATATCAAAGTTTGCTGTTCCGATATCGCAAATATCATCGTCTACTATAATAATTTTGGCGTGAAAAAAACCTTGTTGAAATGCATAAATATTGCAACCAGCCTGTATTAATTTTCGGCAGTACGGAAATTTGGCTTCTCGAACAAGAGGGTGATCAGCTTTTTCTGGAACAAGAATTGTGATTTGAACCCCTCTTTCTCTTGCTTTTAATAAGGCATTCATAATTTTTTTTCCAGGAATGAAATATGGTGTACCGATACAGATTTCTTTTTTTGCCGCGTTAATTAAATGTAAAAAAGTATGCTGTAAATAAGCCCCATCAGTCGGAATAAATTGATGCAGGATGGTACCTGGGTTTTGTTTTGGAAAATAAAGAGAAGCATCTAATACATTTTGTTTCGTATCATCAAACCAGTCATGCAAAAATTGCTTTTGTAAATCTTGAACCCCTTCTCCTGTAAGACGTAAATGGTAGTCTCGCCATAATCCTAAATATTCATTATGCCCTAGATACTCTTCACCGATATTAAATCCCCCGATATAGCCGGTTTTCCCATCAATCACTGTAATTTTCCTATGATTTCGTTGATTGGCAGAAAAGAAAGGCAGAGGAAATTTTACCTTATGACAAAATGAAAAAGATACACCATGTTTTTGCAGGGAGCGAATAGCTTCGTTTGATAAAGAATGGCTGCCAAATCGATCAAGTAAAAGTCGTACTTCAATTCCTTCCTGAGCCTTATCAATCAGCAATTTTAAAAATTCACGACTGATTTTATCGTTTTTTACAATGAAGAATAAAATATGAATGTGATGCTGTGCTTGTTTTATATCAGTAAATAAAGCGTCATACAAATCTTTCCCGTATGTATAAAGGTGAAAATCACTTTGACGTAAAGGGAAAGTGCGAGAGCTTACTCGTTTTAAATGAAGAAGTCTCCCGTATGAAAGGTCAATTGTAGTCCAAAGAGCAATGGATATTAACAAAAGAGATAAGTAGAGCATTAGTGAATTCCCTCCTTCGCATTCTTTTCACCTTCAGTGTGTTACAAATGATACGGGTAGCACGGCTGTTATTATAAATTTCTTTAGAGGATAGATCTTGTACTGGTTAAAGTTTCACTTTATCCCGTTTTAACGGGCAGTAAGCTTCCTATTTCAAAAATTGATGAATAAGCAGAAGCTAGTTTGGAAATCAACTGCCCGTAAAAGCCCGATTGGTTCAACTAATAATCAGCGGGGGATGAACCACCCCTGCTGATTAAAGTTTCACTTTATAGTTTCACCGAAATAAACAGCTTTATGAAAAAATGTGTTGTTCTATAACAAAAAACTGTTGACTGAATGCTCACTCATTATATAATGGGGATAGGGGATATAATTCAGAAAATTATATATTTTTGAAGATTCAAAAAAGAAAGAGGGCTTACAAAGAGAGGGGTAGCATAAAAATGAATAGCTTACTGATCATTAATTGGCTGGCTGCCATTGCTGTTATTGCTTATGCAGGATATTTGTTTGTATATCTTATACGGACGAGAATGGCCTACATACAATTAGGAAAAAAAATTGAATTTGACCGTCGTTTTAAAGAGCGTTGGGATCTCCTTAAGGTCAATGTTTTCGGTCAAAAAAAGCTGCTGAAAGATAAGAAAAGCGGCATCATTCACGTTATGTTCTTTTACGGATTTATTCTTGTCCAATTTGGAGCAATTGACTTCGTTTGGAAAGGACTCGCACCAGGATCACATCTTCCACTTGGACCACTATACCCTGCATTTACATTCTTCCAGGAAATTGTCACACTTGTTATTTTAATTGCAGTATTTTGGGCTTTTCATAGACGTTATGTAGAAAAGCTTGTTCGTTTAAAACGTAACTTCAAATCAGGTCTTGTTCTTATCTTTATCGGTGGCTTAATGATTTCTGTGCTACTTGGTAACGGTATGGGACTTATCTGGCATGGCGAGGAGCTTTCATGGAGTGAACCAATTGCTTCTGCAATCGCTTACGTTTTTAGCGGGATAAATGAAACCGTAGCCATTTCAGTGTTCTATTTTTCTTGGTGGGTGCATTTACTAATTTTGTTAACGTTTTTAGTGTATGTTCCACAATCAAAACATGCGCATTTAATTGCAGGACCAGCTAATGTATTCTTCGGTCGTCTTTCAAACCCAGGGAAGCTTGAAAAGATTGATTTTGAAGATGAAACGCAAGAAACATTTGGTGTTGGTAAAATTGAAGACTTTAGACAAAATCAACTTATTGACTTATACGCTTGTGTAGAGTGTGGCCGTTGTACAAATATGTGTCCGGCAACAGGAACAGGAAAAATGTTATCGCCGATGGACTTAATTTTAAAACTTCGCGATCATTTAACTGATAAAGGAGCTGCGGTAACATCAAAAGCACCGTGGGTTCCAGTAGTTGCCTTCAATAATACACAAGGAAATCAGTTAGCGATGATGGCAGCTGGAAAAGGACAACAAGAATCAGCGTCTACAACGCTCGCTTACGATCCGAGTTTAATCGGAGATGTTATTACAGAAGAAGAGATTTGGGCATGTACAACGTGTCGTAACTGTGAAGATCAATGCCCAGTTATGAATGAGCATGTTGACAAAATTATTGATTTACGTCGATATCTCGTTTTAACAGAAGGAAAAATGGACGCGGAAGCACAACGCGCGATGACAAATATCGAGCGTCAAGGGAATCCGTGGGGTCTGAACCGTAAAGAGCGTGAAACATGGCGCCAAGGTGATGACGAAGTAACAGTTCCAACTGTAAAAGAAAAATCAAAAGCTGGGGAGGAATTCGAGTATTTATTCTGGGTTGGTTCAATGGGATCATACGACAATCGTAGTCAGAAGATTGCGATATCGTTTGCGAAGTTAATGAACGAAGCAGGCATTTCATTCGCAATTCTCGGTAATAAAGAAAAGAATTCTGGAGATACACCACGCCGCCTCGGAAATGAATTTGTATTCCAAGAGATGGCGACAAAGAATATCGAAGAATTTGAAAAGGCAGGAGTGAAGAAAATCGTTACGATTGATCCTCATGCTTATAACACATTTAAAAATGAGTATCCGGACTTTGGCTTGCAAGCAGAAGTCTATCATCATACAGAATTGTTAGCTCAGTGGGTGAAAGAAGGGCGCTTAAAGCCTGTTCACGCTATTGAAGAAACAGTTACGTACCATGATTCCTGTTATTTAGGAAGATACAACGAAGTGTACGAAGCGCCACGTGACATTTTGAAAGCGATTCCTGGAGTGAATCTTGTAGAAATGGCACGTAACCGTGAAACTGGAATGTGCTGTGGCGCAGGTGGTGGCTTAATGTGGATGGAAGAAACAACAGGTTCTCGTATTAACGTTGCTCGTACAGAACAAGCATTAGCTGTACAGCCATCCATTATCGGTACAGGTTGTCCATATTGCTTAACGATGATCAGTGATGGAACGAAAGCGAAAGAGGTAGAAGAGAAAGTTCAAACTCTTGATGTGACAGAGATTTTAGAACGATCTGTTATCGGACAGAAAAAAGAAGCAATGTAGTTTGTAAGAATGTATACAACTTTAGAAGGAGGTGCAATGATTGCACCTCTTCTCAACGTAGGGATACCGAGCGAGCGCTCAGTGTTAAAAAATGAAATGGGGGAAAGAAACATGAGTAAAACAGTTATTTTAAGTGCTGCAAGAACACCAGTTGGAAAATTTGGAGGATCTTTAAAGGATGTAAAAGCGACGGAACTTGGAGGAATTGCAATTAAAGCAGCACTTGAAAGAGCAAATGTTGCGGCTAGTGATGTTGAAGAAGTTATATTTGGAACGGTTATTCAAGGTGGGCAGGGACAAATTCCATCGCGCCAAGCTGCGAGGGCTGCTGGAATCCCTTGGGAAGTGCAGACGGAAACAGTGAATAAAGTTTGTGCATCAGGGCTTCGTGCGGTTACGTTAGCGGATCAGATTATTCGTACTGGCGATCAATCACTGATTGTAGCTGGCGGTATGGAGTCGATGAGTAACAGTCCTTACATTTTACGTGGAGCAAGATGGGGATACAGAATGGGCAACAACGAAGTTATTGATTTAAACGTTGCTGACGGTTTAACATGCGCATTTTCAGGTACACACATGGGCGTTTATGGTGGAGAAGTTGCAAAGGAAGATGGAATTTCTCGTGAAGCACAAGATGAATGGGCATATCGTAGCCATCAGCGTGCGGTTTCAGCGCATAAAGAAGGGCGTTTTGAAGAGGAAATCGTGCCAGTAACGATTCCGCAAAGAAAAGGCGATCCTATTGTCGTTGCAAAGGATGAGGCGCCACGTGAAGATACAACGATTGAAAAGTTAGCAAAGTTAAAACCTGTATTTGATAAGACAGCGACGGTGACAGCTGGTAATGCGCCGGGACTAAACGATGGTGGTGCCGCACTTGTATTAATGAGCGAAGACAGAGCGAAGCAAGAAGGAAGAAAGCCATTAGCGACAATTTTGGCGCATACAGCAATTGCAGTGGAATCTAAAGATTTCCCAAGAACTCCAGGTTATGCAATTAACGCATTGCTTGAAAAAACAGGAAAGACAATTGAAGACATTGATTTATTCGAGATTAATGAAGCCTTTGCAGCGGTAGCAATTGCAAGTACAGAAATCGCAGGAATTGATCCGGAAAAATTGAATGTAAATGGCGGCGCGGTAGCGATGGGACATCCAATTGGAGCAAGCGGAGCGCGCATTATCGTTACACTAATCCATGCACTTAAGCAGCGCGGCGGCGGAATTGGAATTGCTTCGATTTGTAGCGGTGGCGGTCAAGGGGACGCAGTGATGATTGAAGTTCACTAATTAAAGTTCGAGGGTATAAAATTTATTAACAATTAAGGGGGAAGAAAAAATGGGTGTACAAAACATTGTTGTAATTGGTGCAGGGCAAATGGGATCAGGAATTGCACAAGTATGTGCAATGGCAGGATATGACGTGAAGGTACAAGATTTAAAGCAAGAGCAATTAGATAGAGGATTGGCTATCATTACGAAAAACTTAGCACGGCAAGTAGAAAAAGGACGTATGAAGGAAGAAGAGAAGGAAGCCATATTAAATCGTCTTACAGTAACGCTTGATTTAGATTGTGTGAAAGAAGCGGATCTTATTATTGAAGCAGCTGTTGAGAAAATGGATATTAAAAAGAAAATCTTTGCGAATCTAGATGAAATTGCTCCAGAACACGCAATTTTAGCAACGAATACGTCATCTCTGCCAATTACAGAAATTGCAGCGGTAACGAAGCGTCCGGAAAAAGTAATCGGTATGCACTTTATGAATCCAGTTCCAGTTATGAAGCTTGTTGAGATTATTCGTGGTTTGGCTACCGATGATGCGGTATATGAAGCAATTGAAGATATTACGAAAAAAATTGGGAAAGTACCAGTTGAAGTGAATGATTTCCCAGGTTTTGTATCAAATCGTATTTTGCTACCGATGATTAACGAAGCAATTTATACGTTATATGAAGGTGTAGCGACGAAAGAAGCAATTGATGAAGTCATGAAGCTTGGTATGAACCATCCGATGGGGCCTTTGACACTCGCCGATTTTATCGGTTTAGATACGTGTTTATACATTATGGAAGTGTTGCATGAAGGATTAGGAGATAGTAAATATCGCCCATGTCCGTTATTACGTAAGTATGTGAATGCAGGATGGTTAGGGCGTAAAACAGGTCGTGGATTCTACGTTTACGAATAAATGCCCCCTTTGTTACAACATAGTGGTCTTACCAAATTATTTAAAGGATATATAGCAAATGGAGGCGGAATATATGAACTTTCGTTTTAATGAAGAGCAGCAAATGATGAGGAAAATGGTTCGGGATTTTGCACAGAAGGAAATAGCTCCCTTTGTTCCTAGTATGGAACAAGGGGTGTTCCCGAAAGAGATTTTGCAAAAGATGGGTGAGCTTGGATTAATGGGTATTCCAGCGCCTGCAAAATACGGTGGGGCAGAAATGGACTTTATATCTTACATTCTAGCAATTGAGGAAATCTCAAAGGTAAGTGCAACAGTTGGTGTAATTTTAGCTGTACATACGTCAGTTGGAATGAATCCGATTTTATATTTCGGAACAGAAGAACAGAAGAAAAAATATGTTTCCAAACTTGCAACTGGGGAATATTTAGGTGCATTTGCTTTAACAGAGCCAAATGCAGGATCAGATGCAGGGAGTTTGAAATCAAGAGCTGTGAAAAAAGGTGATCATTATATTATTAATGGATCGAAAGTGTTTATTACAAATGGTGGTGAAGCAAGTACATACATTGTATTCGCTTCTACAAATCCAGAGGCAGGAAAAAGTGGTATTTCTGCATTTATAGTAGAGAAAGATACACCTGGTTTAATCATCGGAAAAGATGAACATAAGATGGGACTTCTCGGTTCTCGTACAGTACAACTTACTTTTGAAGATATGAAAGTGCCAGCTGAGAATTTACTTGGGGAAGAAGGACAAGGATTTAAGGTGGCAATGGCGAATTTAGATGTTGGGCGAATTGGAATCGGTGCGCAGGCGTTAGGAATTGCTGAAGCGGCGCTTGGCTGTGCAATTGATTATGCAAAAGAAAGAGAGCAATTCGGGAAGCCAATTGCGGCGCAGCAAGGGATTGGCTTCAAGCTTGCAGATATGGCAACAAGTGTCGAAGCAGCAAGGTTACTCGTATATAGAGCGGCATCTCTTAGGGCACAGGGATTACCATGCGGTAAAGAAGCATCTATTGCGAAATTATTTGCTTCTAAGACAGCGGTTGAAGTCGCGATTGAGGCGGTGCAAGTGTTCGGTGGTTACGGTTATACGAAAGACTATCCAGTAGAACGATTTTTCCGTGATGCGAAAATCACGCAAATATATGAAGGAACAAGTGAAATACAGAAACTTGTTATTAGCCGTGCTTTATAAAAGGGCGAGGGGGAGACGGAGATGCATTTTAAACTATCAGAAGAACATGAAATGATAAGAAAAATGGTTCGAGATTTTGCTAAAAATGAAGTGGCACCAACAGCAGCTGAGCGTGATGAGGAAGAGCGATTTGATCGAGAATTATTTGATCAAATGGCAGAGCTTGGTTTAACCGGTATTCCGTGGCCTGAAGAGTACGGTGGAATTGGAAGCGATTACTTAGCGTACGTAATCGCTATTGAAGAATTATCCCGCGTTTGTGCTTCAACAGGCGTAACACTGTCCGCGCATACTTCACTTGCGGGATGGCCAATTTTTAAATTTGGGACGGAAGAGCAAAAGCAAAAGTTTTTACGACCGATGGCTGAAGGAAAGAAAATTGGTGCATACGGCTTAACGGAGCCAGGATCTGGATCGGATGCTGGTGGAATGAAGACAATCGCAAAGAGAGATGGAGACCATTATACTTTAAATGGATCAAAAATTTTCATTACAAATGGCGGTATTGCTGATATTTACGTTGTTTTTGCGCTAACTGATCCTGAATCAAAGCAGCGCGGTACGAGTGCATTTATTGTAGAAAGTGATACACCGGGATTTTCAGTTGGGAAGAAGGAGAGCAAGCTAGGGATTCGCTCTTCACCAACGACTGAAATTATGTTTGAAGATTGCCGTATTCCTGTAGAGAATCTACTTGGAGAAGAGGGGCAAGGGTTTAAAGTTGCGATGCAAACATTAGATGGAGGTCGTAACGGTATTGCGGCGCAAGCTGTTGGTATTGCACAAGGGGCTTTAGATGCTTCTGTAGAATATGCAAGGGAGCGCCATCAATTTGGAAAACCAATTGCGGCGCAGCAAGGGATTGGCTTTAAACTTGCGGATATGGCAACAGATGTAGAAGCGGCACGCCTTTTAACATATCAAGCGGCTTGGCTTGAATCAGAAGGGCTTCCGTATGGAAAAGAGTCAGCGATGTCAAAAGTATTTGCAGGAGATACAGCGATGAGGGTGACGACTGAAGCGGTGCAAGTATTTGGTGGTTACGGTTATACGAAAGATTATCCAGTAGAGCGTTATATGCGAGATGCAAAAATTACACAAATATATGAAGGAACACAAGAGATTCAGAGGCTTGTAATTTCTCGTATGTTAACGAAGTAGGAACGAAAGCGTAGGTATTTTCCTACGCTTTTTCCTTCCAAAAAATAAGAGAGGTGAAGGGAATGGTTAAACATAATGTACATGCATCGGTGAAAGATGAAAAATTAGTTGCGTTAAGACGTGAGCAAATGATTAAAGGTGCGGTGCAACTGTTTAAACAAAAAGGATTTCCGCGTACAACAACGAGAGAAATTGCAAAAGCGGCTGGATTTAGTATAGGGACACTTTATGAGTACATTCGTACAAAAGATGATGTTTTGTATTTAGTTTGTGATAGTATTTATGAACATGTAAAAGAAAGATTAGAGGAAGTAGTTTGTACAGAAAAAGGGAGTGTAGAAAGTTTAAAGATAGCAATAACGAATTACTTTAAAGTGATGGATGAATTACAGGAAGAAGTATTGATAATGTATCAAGAGGTACGCTTTTTACCGAAAGAATCACTTCCGTATGTATTAGAAAAGGAGTTTCAAATGGTAGGAATGTTCGAGAATATTTTAGAACAGTGTACGGAAAATGGAACATTTACATTAAATAAAAAAGAAATACAGCTTCTTGCCCATAATATTTTTATACAAGGACAGATGTGGGGATTTAGACGCTGGGCGCTGCAAAAACTGTATACGCTCGAAGAATATACAGAAATGCAAATTAGGTATGTATTGCAAGGGGCCCATATGCTTCCGAAATAAGGAACAGACAAATTATAATTTTACTACCCTATAAAAGTTTCCCGTTTTTTTTGTAGCATATTTGTGCGACTTTTGTTTATAATGAATAGTATGGATTTTTTTAAGCAGGCCGTTATATATAAGGTTATATTTGATGAAAGGAAGTGCCGCATAAGTGGATTTTAAGCAATATTCACCAGAAGAGCTAAAAGAATGTTCAATGATTGAAGTTGTACATAGCGTTTTAGGGGATAAAAAACAAGCAACGACATTCAACGAGTTGGTTCAAGAAATCGCTCAAGTGCTGGGACTATCTCAAGAGCAAGTTAATGCGAAAATCGCACAATTTTATACAGACTTAAACATCGATGGACGTTTCATTAATTTAGGAGAAAATCGTTGGGGGCTACGCAGCTGGTACCCATACGAGCAAATTGATGAAGAAATCTTGCCTCAACCAAAACCGAAGAAGAAACGTAAAGTTGAAGAAGACGGTTTTGACGACTACATTGAAGAAGATGAAGATGACTTCGACGATGCAGATGTAAATGAAGACGAAGATGATGATGTAGAAGATTTGGACAAGGTTCTTGAAGAAGAAGACGGAGATGACGACGATCTTGATGATTTAGACGAAGATGACGACGACTTCGCTGAAGAAGAACTTGAGTATGACGAAACTGAAGAAGAAGAAGAGGAAGAACTGTAGTTCTTGACTTTTCATTATCGTCCATGTAGAATCATTTTTGGGCTCTTTAAAAAAGGACGATAATACTTTTAAAGTGTAAATATAAAAGAAAATTGCTCCCTACTTATTACTTTTTGTGATGAGGGGAGCAATTTTCTTTTTTGTTTTTTGTTTAGAAAATAAAAAGAGTCTAACAATAAGATGGATACAGTGTTATCTACATACGTTGCGCTTTGCAACGGTGATTATATAACAGCAAAATAGAAGGGAGCTTTTTCATGACTAAGTATATTTTTGTAACAGGCGGTGTAGTATCGTCTTTAGGAAAAGGTATTACAGCAGCATCTCTTGGAAGACTTTTAAAAAATCGTGGTTTAAACGTAACGATTCAAAAGTTTGATCCATACATTAACGTAGACCCAGGGACTATGAGCCCATATCAACACGGTGAGGTATTCGTAACAGATGATGGCGCAGAAACTGACTTAGACCTTGGTCACTATGAGCGTTTTATCGACATTAACTTAAACAAATACAGCAACGTAACAACAGGTAAAATTTACTCTTCAGTTCTTCAAAAAGAGCGTCGCGGTGAATATTTAGGAGGAACAGTTCAAGTTATTCCTCACATTACTAACGAAATTAAAGAACGCGTATATCGTTCTGGTCGTGAAACAAATGCCGATGTTGTTATTACAGAAATCGGTGGAACTGTTGGTGACATCGAGTCTCTACCATTCTTAGAAGCAATCCGTCAAATTAAGAGCGACATCGGTCGTGACAATGTAATGTACATTCACTGTACGTTAATCCCGTACTTAAAAGCAGCGGGTGAAATGAAGACAAAACCAACACAACATAGTGTTAAAGAACTTCGTAGCTTAGGTATTCAACCAAACATTATCGTTGTTCGTACAGAAATGCCTGTTTCTCAAGATATGAAAGACAAGCTTGCATTATTCTGTGACATTGATACAAAAGCGGTTATCGAAGCTCGCGATGCAGATACTTTATATGCGGTTCCATTATCTCTTCAAGAACAAAATATGGACCAAATCGTTTGTGACCACTTAAAATTAGACAATCCAGCTGCAGATATGACAGAGTGGACTGCTCTAGTTAACAAAGTGCGTAATCTTTCTAAGAAAACAAAAATCGCTCTTGTTGGTAAATATGTAGAACTTCAAGATGCTTATATTTCTGTTGTAGAAGCACTTCGTCATGCTGGTTACTCATTCGACACAGATGTAGAAGTAAAATGGGTAAATGCTGAGCACGTAACAGCAGAAAACGTAAAAGAATTAGTTGGCGATACAGACGGTATCCTTGTACCAGGTGGCTTCGGCGATCGTGGTGTAGAAGGTAAAATCGTTGCGATTCAATATGCTCGTGAAAACAAAGTTCCATTCTTAGGAATTTGCTTAGGTATGCAACTTGCATCAATCGAATTCGCACGTAATGTATTAGGTTTAGAAGGTGCTAACTCTTCTGAAATCAACCCTGACACACCATATGCAATCATCGACTTATTACCAGAACAAAAAGATGTAGAGGACCTAGGTGGTACACTTCGTCTTGGTCTATACCCATGTAAGCTTGCTGAAGAAACAAATGCTTACAATGCTTATAATGAGCCGGTTGTATATGAGCGTCATCGTCATCGTTATGAGTTCAACAATCAGTTCCGTCCGGATATGGAAAAAGAAGGATTTGTATTCTCTGGTACAAGCCCAGACGGTCGTCTAGTTGAAATCATTGAATTAAAAGATCATCCTTGGTTCGTGGCAGCACAGTTCCACCCAGAACTTGTTTCTCGTCCAAACCGTCCACAACCATTGTTCCATGACTTCGTAAGAGCTTCTATTACGAATAAAGAGAGCAAGTAATAAAAAAAGCGCCTGAAATAAGGCGCTTTTTTTAATATTCATTTAACATTTCATCGATTGTAAATTTAATCCCGTGATAAGCAAATAAAGCTACTATTAAACTTGGGAATCCGTAGCGATTACCTTCATCGTCTGGAATAAGACCTTTTAACAGTTTTGTATCAATATGTACGTCTGTATATCGTTCCAGTGATTCTGTCCCTTCTTGAAGAGCAGAAATGCCCACAATAGAGTGTCCCTCTTCTTGTAGTTTTTTTGCAATTTCTACAACCGCTTCATCTGTTGAAAAACGGCTAATAAGAAGTACACGATCCGCAGAGGTTACTTCTGCTTCTTTACCATTTTCAAATAAGCGTTTTGCTTGCTTCATTGGTTCAGCACCGAATAGTGCCTCGGCAACAACGCCCTCCATTTCATTTGTACCATGTAAATAAATGAAACCATCGCCAACTAGTGCTTGAGCAAGTAAACGAGCGCTATCTTCTATATTCATTTCTTCTTTTTGAGAAACTCTGGAGAAATAACCACTTAATTGAGTTGAAAAAATTTTTAACATAATGTTACTCCCTTCGTACGTGTTTGCCGGCTTTCATTATAATTTATTTTTTTAGAAAGGTGAAATCGTAGGGTAGCATAACAAAATAGGAAACGGTAAAATAAGAAAGAATAGGAAGGAATTTGCCAAAGAATAGCGAAATTAAATCGTTAAGATATAAGAAGCTTTAAATCTTGTACTTACACAGAAAGGTTGGGAATTATGGAAGGTAAAATTTTAATCGTTGATGATCAATATGGGATTCGTGTGTTATTACATGAAGTGTTCCAAAAAGAAGGTTATCAGACATTCCAAGCAGCGAATGGATTTCAAGCTTTAGATATCGTGAAAAAAGATAATCCAGATTTAGTAGTGTTAGATATGAAAATTCCAGGCATGGATGGTATAGAGATTTTAAAGCATGTAAAAGAAATTGATGAGAGTATTAAAGTAATTTTAATGACTGCTTATGGAGAGCTTGATATGATCCAAGAAGCAAAAGATTTAGGAGCTTTAATGCATTTTGCTAAACCATTTGATATTGATGAAATTCGTCAAGCTGTGAGAAATGAGCTCGCTGTAGAGGCATAAAAATGAATTTTTTATAAAAAATATGGAAAAAAGCGTTTACATGGACTATTGTGCAGGTGAATACGGTTGAGTTTTTGAGTACAAGTTGTTATCCTATTGAGTGTAGAAAAAAGTCCGGTATGTAGATATACATATTTTACCTTATTCTGGTCATACTACCAGCGATAAGAACTTATCGGATACAAAAAACGTTTTTTAGGAGGATTCACCATGCCTTTAGTTTCTATGAAAGAAATGCTAAACAAAGCACTAGAAGGAAAATACGCAGTTGGTCAATTCAACATGAACAACTTAGAGTGGACTCAAGCTATCTTAGCTGCTGCGGAAGAAGAAAAATCTCCTGTAATCCTAGGTGTATCTGAGGGTGCAGCTCGTCATATGACTGGTTTCAAAACAGTTGTAGCTATGGTTAAAGCTTTAATCGAAGAAATGAACATCACTGTTCCTGTAGCGATTCACCTTGACCATGGTTCAAGCTTCGAAAAATGTAAAGAAGCAATTGATGCAGGTTTCACATCTGTAATGATTGACGCTTCTCACCACCCATTCGAAGAAAACGTTGAAACTACTAAACAAGTAGTAGAATACGCACACGCTCGTAACGTATCTGTTGAAGCTGAGCTTGGAACAGTTGGCGGACAAGAAGACGACGTAATCGCTGAAGGCGTAATTTACGCTGACCCAGCAGAGTGTAAGCACCTTGTTGAAGCAACAGGTATCGATTGCCTAGCTCCAGCTTTAGGTTCTGTACACGGTCCTTACAAAGGTGAGCCTAACTTAGGATTCGCTGAAATGGAACAAGTTCGTGACTTCACTGGCGTACCTTTAGTATTACATGGTGGTACTGGTATCCCAACTGCTGATATCGAAAAAGCTATCTCTTTAGGTACTTCAAAAATCAACGTAAACACTGAGAACCAAATCGAGTTTACAAAAGCTGTTCGTGAAGTATTAAACAAAGACCAAGAAGTTTACGATCCTCGTAAATTTATCGGACCTGGCCGCGACGCTATCAAAGCAACTGTTATTGGTAAAATTCGCGAATTCGGTTCTAACGGTAAAGCGTAAGAATAAAATTCCGTTTTGGAAACCGTCTAGTCTTTTAGACGGTTTCCTTTCGTTGTATAATGAAAGCGTGAACAAGTCTAAAGATTTTATCATTTTTGGTTTTTAAATAGAAAATAATGTGCATAGTCCTATTAATAAATGTGATAACGTATCTAAATTGATAAAGTGAATTCGATGAATAGTTGATCTTTATCTATTCGTGCTACAGGAGAAATGAAGATAATGGTTTCCTATTTATTGAGTTTTGGGATGGAAAGAGTAATTGAGATTCTTAAGGGGAGCTTTCTATAAAAAGATAGAAAGTAAATACATTCACAAGAAGGGAGCTCAATATGGAAAAATTGCTAATTGAAGGCGGAAGAGCTTTAAATGGAACAATTCGAGTAAGTGGTGCAAAGAACAGTGCCGTTGCATTAATTCCAGCGACAATTTTAGCAGATACTCCAGTAACTATTGGTGGTGTCCCTAATATTTCGGACGTGAAAATGTTAGGGGACTTACTAGAGGAAATTGGAGGGAAAGTAACTTATGGACAGGAGGAAGAGATGGTAGTCGATCCTTCTAACATGGTTGCAATGCCTTTGCCAAATGGAAAAGTGAAAAAATTGCGCGCTTCTTATTATTTAATGGGTGCAATGCTTGGCCGTTTTAAAAAAGCTGTTATTGGGCTTCCGGGTGGATGTCATTTAGGACCGAGGCCGATTGATCAGCATATTAAAGGGTTTGAAGCGCTAGGTGCACATGTTACGAATGAACAAGGTGCCATCTATTTAAGAGCAGATGAGCTACGCGGGGCACGTATTTATTTAGATGTTGTTAGTGTAGGAGCTACGATTAATATTATGCTAGCAGCTGTACGAGCGAAAGGTAGAACTGTTATTGAAAATGCAGCGAAAGAGCCTGAGATCATTGATGTAGCTACATTGTTAACAAGCATGGGAGCACGTATTAAAGGTGCTGGTACTGACGTAATCCGAATAGATGGTGTTGACTCTTTACATGGTTGTCACCATACTATCATCCCAGATCGTATTGAAGCTGGTACGTATATGATTCTAGGAGCTGCATCAGGAGGAGAAGTAACGGTTGATAACGTTATTCCTCAGCATTTAGAATCAGTTACTGCAAAGCTAAGGGAAGCTGGTGTTCAAGTTGAAACGAACGATGATCAAATTACGGTGAACGGTAATAGAAAGTTAAAAGTAGTTGATATCAAAACGCTTGTATATCCAGGTTTTCCAACGGATTTACAACAGCCGTTTACGACGCTTTTAACAAAGGCACACGGGACGGGAGTTGTAACAGATACAATTTACGGTGCCCGTTTCAAACACATTGATGAATTACGTCGTATGAATGCTCAAATTAAAGTAGAGGGTCGTTCGGCAATTGTAACTGGTCCTGTGTTACTGCAAGGTGCAAAAGTGAAGGCGAGTGATTTACGAGCAGGAGCGGCACTTGTTATTGCAGGGTTAATGGCAGATGGAATTACAGAAGTAACAGGACTTGAGCATATTGATCGAGGTTATGAGAATATAGTGGACAAGCTTAAAGGGCTTGGTGCAAACATTTGGCGAGAACAAATGACAAAGCAAGAAATTGAAGAAATGAAGAACGCATAAGTGATACTTCCGCAAGGGGGAAGCGAAGCATCACTACTTGCGGAAGTACACTTTATAGAAAAACACGGTTCACAAAATACGGCAGAAATATAAAGGCTTAAAGGAGAGGGATTATCGTGGAAAGAAGTTTATCTATGGAGTTAGTACGTGTAACAGAGGCTGCAGCTTTATCATCAGCGCGTTGGATGGGGCGCGGGAAAAAGGATGAGGCAGACGGTGCAGCAACATCAGCTATGCGTGATGTATTTGATACAATTCCGATGAAAGGTACAGTTGTAATTGGTGAAGGTGAGATGGATGAAGCACCAATGCTATATATCGGAGAGAAATTAGGTACAGGATATGGACCACGTGTAGACGTTGCGGTTGATCCTTTAGAAGGGACAAACATCGTAGCAGCTGGTGGCTGGAATGCTCTTGCTGTCATTGCAATTGCAGACCACGGTAATTTGTTACATGCCCCTGACATGTACATGGATAAAATCGCGGTTGGCCCAGAAGCAGTTGGGGCGGTCGACATTGATGCGCCTATTATTGATAACTTACGTGCAGTTGCGAAAGCGAAAAATAAAGATATTGAAGATGTTGTAGCGACAGTTTTAAATCGTCCACGTCATCAAGAAATTATTGAAGAAATTCGTAAAGCTGGTGCGCGCATTAAATTGATTAATGATGGAGATGTAGCTGGAGCGATTAATACAGCGTTTGATCGTACAGGTGTAGATATTTTATTTGGATCTGGTGGAGCACCTGAAGGTGTATTAGCAGCAGTTGCTTTAAAATGTTTAGGTGGAGAAATTCACGGAAAACTATTGCCACAAAACGAAGCTGAATTAGCACGTTGTAAAAAAATGGGCATAGAAGACATTAATCGTATCCTTCGCATGGAGGACTTAGTAAAAGGTGACGATGCAATCTTTGCAGCAACAGGCGTAACAGATGGAGAACTATTACGCGGTGTTCAATTTAAAGGTAGCGTAGGAACAACGCAATCCCTTGTTATGCGCGCAAAATCAGGCACAGTTCGCTTCGTAGATGGTCGTCATAGCTTAAATAAAAAACCGAACTTGGTTATTAAGTAAAAGGTGGAAGCGGCTCGCTCAGAATCGCAGGAAACTTTCAACTCTCGACCTTGAAGCGCTCTTTGCTTCGAGTGAGAGAGTAAAATGACCGGAGCTGGATTAAATAAAAAGCGTAAGCAGCTCCTTCAGAAAGGTTAAAATGGTCGATCTTTCTAACTATCGGAGCTGGAACTAAATTAAATAAGAAGCGAAGACAAATTTTCTTGTCTTCGCTTCTTGTATTTGTGTTCCAACGTATTGATTAAAACTAGATAAAAGGGTTACAATAGTGAATATTACCCTACTTGAACTTATTGCCTTTCATTATTAATTATTTGCCTTCCGTATTTTTTCCCTTTACCCATGAAAAAAGAGAATAACGTTAAAGTGTGGTGTCTGAATGAATTTGTCAATTGCAGCATTAGAAAACATGAAATTAAAAGAGTTATACGAGCTTGCGAAAGAATTTAAGATTTCGTATTATAGCAAGTTAACGAAAAAAGAGCTGATTTTTTCTATTTTGAAAGCTCGAGCAGAAAAAGAAGGTTTCTTTTTCATGGAAGGCGTATTAGAAATTATTCAATCAGAAGGATTTGGATTCCTACGTCCTATCAACTATTCTCCAAGCTCAGAAGATATTTATATCTCAGCTTCGCAAATTCGTCGTTTCGATTTACGTAATGGAGATAAGGTTTCTGGTAAAGTACGACCTCCGAAAGAAAATGAACGCTATTTTGGGTTATTACAAGTTGAAGCTGTAAACGGAGATGATCCAGATTCAGCAAAAGAGCGTGTGCATTTCCCTGCATTAACACCATTATACCCAGATCGCCAAATGAAATTGGAAACGGAACCGAAAAAGTTACCGACACGCATCATGGATTTAATCGCACCAGTTGGATTTGGACAACGTGGTTTAATTGTTGCGCCTCCAAAGGCTGGTAAAACAAGTCTATTAAAAGAAATCGCGCACAGTGTTACAACAAATCATCCGGAAGCAGAACTAATTGTACTTTTAATTGATGAGCGTCCAGAGGAAGTAACAGACATTGAACGTTCTGTTAAAGGAGATGTTGTAAGTTCTACTTTTGATGAAGTACCAGAAAATCATATTAAAGTAGCTGAGCTTGTGTTAGAACGTGCGATGCGTCTTGTAGAGCACAAGAAAGATGTTATCATTTTAATGGATAGTATTACCCGTTTAGCTCGAGCTTACAACCTCGTTATTCCACCAAGTGGTAGAACATTATCAGGTGGTATCGATCCAGCTGCCTTCCATAGACCGAAGCGTTTCTTTGGAGCTGCACGTAATATTGAAGAAGGCGGTAGCTTAACAATTTTAGCAACAGCCCTTGTTGATACAGGATCACGTATGGACGATGTTATTTACGAGGAATTTAAAGGAACTGGAAATATGGAACTTCACTTAGATCGTTCATTAGCTGAACGTCGTATCTTCCCAGCGATTGATATTCGTCGTTCTGGTACACGTAAAGAAGATCTATTAATTCCAAAAGAACATTTAGACAAGTTATGGGGCATTCGTAAGACAATGCGTGATACACCAGACTTTGTTGAAAGTTTCTTACGTAAGCTTCGTCAAACGAAGACAAATGAAGAGTTTTTACAAAACATTGTTGCAGACTCGAAAAGGTATGTAACAACTAAGTAAAGGGAAAAAATCAAGACTCGCTTATTTTATAGTAAGCGAGTTTTTTATGCTGTTTAGGTGATATTAAAGAGAGAAATAAGTGAAAGAACCTGAGTTAGTCAGAGCTGGATGAGCTCCCTCCAGCGGCTAGAATGGTCGGTGGCTTCGCGTCTTCCTACAAGGTAAAAAGCACCTCTACGTCAGAAGCTCCATCCCCTCCCATTCTGAACGAGCCGCTTCTGCTTTTAAATTGTATCTAGTTCCGACGGCTAGCTCTTCGTGTCTAAGGTTCTCTCGCCCTAAAGGTAAAAAGCACCTTTAGGGCGAGAGAACCTTAGCCGGTCAGAGCTAAACGAGCCGTCTACACTTTTAATTTCAAAAGACAAAAACAGGTAGTTGCAAAATGAAGTTAGCCTTGTTATAATTTCATCATATGTGTTTCATCAATATAGTTGTGTATGCAGCTGAAGATGAAAAACTCTGTTTCGAAAATGATTCAGGGCGGAAGGAGATGAAAAGAATGAAAGCAGGAATTCACCCAGATTACAAGAAAGTTGTATTCATGGACACAAACACAGGCTTCAAATTCTTAAGCGGATCTACTAAAGGATCTAACGAAACTGTTGAGTGGGAAGATGGTAACACTTATCCATTACTAAAAGTTGAGATCAGTTCTGATTCTCACCCATTCTACACTGGACGTCAGAAGTTTGCTACTGCAGACGGACGCGTTGACCGCTTCAATAAGAAATACGGTCTTAAGTAATAAAAACATAAAACAGGCAAGTGTATGTATTCGCTTGTCTGTTTTTTTTGCGAAAATATTATACCTTTACCCTACTTTTAACTGAAAAGTAGATGAAAGGAGAGCTTCATGTACTTAATAAATCAAAATGGCTGGATTGAAGTGATTTGCGGTAGTATGTTTTCTGGCAAGTCAGAAGAGCTAATCCGCCGTGTGCGCCGTACGCAATTTGCAAAACAACATGCAATTGTATTTAAACCATGTATTGATAATCGATATAGTGAAGAAGATGTTGTATCACATAACGGATTAAAGGTAAAAGCAGTTCCTGTTTCAGCTTCAAAGGATATATTTGAACATATTACAGAAGAGCTGGATGTTATTGCAATCGATGAGGTGCAATTTTTTGATGGGGACATTGTGGAAGTGGTGCAAGTATTGGCAAATCGTGGCTATCGTGTCATTGTAGCTGGTTTAGACCAAGATTTCCGTGGTCTACCATTTGGACAAGTTCCTCAGCTGATGGCGATTGCTGAACATGTGACAAAACTACAAGCAGTATGTTCTGTATGTGGATCTCCAGCAAGTCGTACACAACGATTAATTGATGGAGAACCAGCGGCATTTGATGATCCAATTATTTTAGTTGGAGCTTCAGAATCGTATGAACCACGTTGTCGTCATTGTCATGCAGTACCTGCAAACAAAGATAAGTAAAACTCGCGCTGCGCAAGGCGGGTTTTTTTCAAAATAGAGAGAATGAGCGGTGTGAGCCGCTTGCGCTTTTAAATATATCTAGTTCCGGTGGCTAGCTCTTCGCATCTAAGAACCTTCCGCCCGAAAGGTAAAAAGCACCTTTAGGTCGAAAGAACCTTAGTTGGTCAGAGCTGAAAGAGCCACCGCCACTTTTAAATATATTATCTAGCTCCAGCGGCTAGAATCGCAGGCCATTTCGCTCTCTCGCTCGAAGCAAAAAGCGCTTCAAGGTCGAGAGCTCCAATGGCCTGCGATTCTGAGCGAGCCGCTTACGCTTTTAAATATAATTTGCGTTTTTTTGAGTAAGTACCATATACTATTTGTATTAGATACTAGGATGTAGAGGTGAATGATGTGTTAGATCGTTTGCAAGCTGTAGAAAATCGTTATGAGAAGTTAAATGAATTGTTAAGTGATCCAGCGATTATTAGTGATTCAAATAAGCTTCGTGAATATTCAAAGGAACAGTCTGATATACAGGAAACGGTAGAGGTGTATCGTGAGTATAAGGATGTTCGTGAGCAATTAAAAGATGCGAAAGCAATGTTAGAAGATAAGTTAGACGCAGAAATGCGTGAAATGGTAAAAGAAGAAGTTTCTGAGTTAGAATCACAAGATAAAACATTATCAGAGCGTCTGAAAATTTTACTTGTTCCAAAAGACCCTAATGATGATAAGAACGTTATCGTTGAGGTTCGTGGAGCTGCTGGTGGAGACGAGGCAGCTTTATTTGCTGGTGACTTATACCGTATGTATAGCCGTTACGCTGAGGTACAGGGCTGGAAAACGGAGATTATTGAGGCTAGCTATACAGAGTTAGGTGGATATAAAGAGATTATCTTTATGATTAATGGTAAAGGTGCTTTCGCGAAGCTGAAATTCGAGAATGGTGCTCACCGTGTACAACGTGTTCCTGAAACGGAATCTGGTGGACGTATTCATACATCTACAGCAACTGTAGCTGTATTACCAGAGGCAGAAGAAGTAGAAATTGATATTCATGAGAAAGATGTTCGTGTTGATACATTCGCTTCTAGTGGACCTGGTGGACAGAGCGTTAATACAACGATGTCAGCGGTGCGTTTAACGCATTTACCGACTGGTGTAGTTGTATCTTGTCAGGATGAGAAATCACAGATCAAGAATAAAGAAAAAGCGATGAAAGTATTACGCGCACGTGTTTATGATAAGTTTAGACAAGAAGCGCAAGCTGAGTATGATCAAAACCGTAAACAAGCTGTTGGTACGGGAGATCGTTCAGAGCGTATTCGTACGTATAACTTCCCGCAAAACCGTGTTACAGACCATCGAATCGGTTTAACGATTCAAAAGCTAGATCAAATCTTACAAGGTAAGTTAGATGATTTCATCAATGCCTTAGTGATGGAAGATCAGGCTCAAAAGATGGAGGCAGCTGAGTAATGCGTGTCTATGAAGCCCTGAAATGGGCTTCTTCTTTTTTACAGGAAAATGGACGAGATGAAAATGCGGGAGAAATTGTCCTTTGTCATGTATTAAAGGTGAACAGAACAGGATTACTTATGAATATGCGTGAAGAAATAACTGAGGAACAAGAGAAAAGCTTTACGGAGTTTATCCATAAGCATGTAGAAGGTATTCCTATTCAATATATGATTGGTTATGAAATATTTTATGGACGGTCTTTCTTTGTGAATGAAGAAGTATTAATACCAAGGCCGGAAACAGAAGAGCTTATAGTGGGAGTATTAGAAAGAATCGAGCGCCATTTTGGTGATGAGAAACTACATGTAGCAGATATAGGTACAGGTAGTGGAGCGATTTCTATTACGCTTGCTTTAGAAAATAAAAATCTTCATGTGTATACAGTAGATATTGCACAAGAGTCGATTGAAGTTGCAAAAGAAAATGCAAAATCTTTAGGTGCAGAAGTAACGTTCTATCACGGTGATTTATTGTCACCATTTCATAAAACGGGTCAAAAGCTAGATGTTGTTGTTTCAAATCCTCCATATATACCGGAAGAGGATTGGCGTGGTCTTTCTCCTGTTGTGAAAGAGCATGAGCCGAAGAGAGCACTTGTTGGTGGTGAAGACGGATTAGATTTCTATCGCCGTTTTATGGAAGAATTGCCGAATGTGTTGCAGAAGAAAGCGATTGTGGCGTTTGAAATTGGAGTAGGACAAGGTGAGGATGTAAAAAGATTGTTACAACAAGCTTTTCCACATGCTCATGTTGAGGTTGTTTTCGATATTAACGGAAAAGATCGTATGGTATTTGCAGAGATGGAGTAAGGTTCACACCTTACTCTATTTTTTTGTGGAAAAATTCATATAGATTTTGAATTTAATAGTTTAGAAAGATGAAAGTCTGTCCACACTGTTTGTAGAAGGGACGGTGGAGGAAATGAAAAAACAAGTTATTGCTTATCTTCTTATACTATTAATTGGTGCACAGTTACTTGTGCAGTTTGGATATATGAAAGCTGATGCGAAAGGGCCTTCAGTTATTCCGAAAGAGGCCGTTCGATTACGAATTTTAGCAAATAGTGATTCAGATAAAGACCAGGCATTAAAGCGTAAAGTGCGTGATGAAGTAAAAGCACAAATTGATGGATGGGTAGCGGATTTAACTTCATTTGAAGAGGCGCGCAAAGTAATTCAAAGTCATATTCCAGAAATCGAGAAAACGGTGGAAAATACGTTAAAAAGAGAAGGAAGTAAAGAATCATTTCAAGTGAAATTTAGTAAGAATGTAAAGTTTCCTACAAAGGTATATGGGAATTTTATTTATCCGGCAGGGGAATATGAAGCAGTCTTAATTACAATTGGGGAAGGTGAAGGGGCAAACTGGTGGTGTGTATTATTTCCACCGATGTGTTTCTTAGATTTTTCAAGTGGTACAGCTGTAAGGAAAGAAGAACATGTTGTGAAGGCTGAATCTCCTGAAGAGGAGCAAGTAAAACAAATAGATAATGAAGAAGTAGTAAATGTAGAAGAGAAAAAAGAGGATGAGGTAAAAGAAACGAAAGTTGTAAAGCGGGAAGCAGTAAAAAAAGTAACAGCTTCTGAAAAGAAAGTAGTGAAAAATGAAACAAAAGTCGAAGAGCAGCCTGTAAGTAAAGAAGAAACAAAAAATGTGGAAAAAGTGGAGAAATCTGTGGAGAAAAAACAAGAACAGCAAAATGAGTATGTAAACGTAGAAGAGGAAGAAGAAAAGCCAGAAGTTAAATTGTTTATTGTAGAAGCTTTTACATCTTTATTCTCTAAATAGTACTATTAATAAATCCCTCCTCATATATAAAAATGAGGAGGGATTTATTATGAAGAAAGTGTATTTTGCTACGAAAGCAGATGTGGAAAGATTACATTCTTTTTTCGGACAAGCTAATAAAAAAGATGATAAAATAAATGAGTTGTACGCACAATTTATGATTTTGGAAGAGGCGGAAGAAATACGAGCTGTAATTGGTTATGAACAAAGTGGGGAAGATGTACTTATTCGTTCTTGTTTATTCACACCTCATGTGGATAAACAGACTTTCTTATATTTTTTTGAAATGTTTTTGCAGTATATGAAAGAAAAAAGTGTTCAACAATTGTACTTACTAACAAATCATCCACAATCTGTACCGATCTTTCAGTTCTTTGACTTTTTTACTATAGAAAAGGATGAGGTTCCAGAGGGAATTCAACAGCTAGAACATTTTTGTAAAAATATAAAAGAGCAGAATGCAATAATACTAAATTGTCAGCTATTCACAAAGTTATCCACGGATTAATTAGGTTTATCCACATTTTGTGGATAAACCTTGTTTGTCTTTTGGATAAATCTCATAGTAAACTAAAAATAGACAAGTATTTAAGGCTAGAAAAGGACGTGGAAAAAAATGCATACAAATATGTGGGTTGTGGATAATGTTGTGGAAAGAAAAAAATATTATCCACAGTTACAAGAAGCAGCAAAATTATTAAGAGAAAATGAGGCGGTTGCTTTCCCTACGGAAACAGTATATGGGTTAGGGGCAAACGCGATGGATGATGAAGCAATCGCGAAAATTTTCGAAGCGAAAGGAAGACCGAGTGATAATCCACTCATTGTCCACATAGGTACAAAATCTCAGTTAGATGGGATTGTGAAAGAAATTCCACCAGTTGCAGAGAAGTTAATGGCGCATTTTTGGCCAGGACCATTAACAATTATTTTGCCGAGAAAAGAAGGAATTTCAGAGAAGGTGACGGCAGGACTTAATACGGTTGGAGTAAGAATGCCTGATCATCCAATTGCACTTGCTCTTATTGAAGAGGCGAATGTACCTGTTGCGGCACCAAGTGCGAATCGTTCAGGGCGTCCAAGTCCAACATTAGCTTCTCACGTATATGAAGATTTGAATGGGAAGATTGCAGGTATTGTTGATGGTGGTGCAACTGGAGTAGGCGTTGAATCAACTGTAATTGATTGTACAAGCACGGTTCCAACAATATTACGTCCAGGTGGGATTACGAAAGAACAATTAGAAGCGGTGATAGGTACTGTTTCTTTAGATCCAGCTTTAAAGGATGAGAAGGAAAAACCGAAATCGCCTGGAATGAAATACACACATTATGCGCCGAAAGCACCACTTAGTATTGTTGAGGGCTCACGTGAGTTTATTCAGCATCTTGTGGATGAGAAAAAGAAAGAAGGATTTAAAGTAGGCGTATTAACGACAGAAGAGTACCAGTATGTATATAGTGCAGATGTTATATTATCTTGTGGTGTTAGAAGTGACTTAGCTAGCGTTGCGACTAAATTATATGATGTACTTAGAACATTTGATGCAAGTGAAGTGGATGTTATTTTTAGTGAGTCATTCCCTAATGAAGGAATAGGGAATGCAATTATGAATCGTTTAACAAAAGCGGCAGGACATCATATTATTATTGAATGATAAGGTAAGATTAGCAAACAGAATATTTCTCCTTGGATAAGCATATTGTGAAGTAGCACGTCCAAGGAGGGGCATGAATGACGTTTGAACAGCTAATACCTTTAATAATTATGGCATTCGCCTTAGGGATGGATGCGTTCTCGGTGAGTCTTGGTATGGGGATGATGCCCCTAAAGTTAAGACAAATCCTGTATATTGGTATGACGATAGGGATATTTCATATTATTATGCCGTTTATAGGAATGGTACTAGGTCGTTTTTTATCAGAGAAATATGGAGATATCGCACATTTTGCGGGTGCTATTTTATTAATCGGACTAGGGTTTTATATCGTATATTCGACCATTTTACAAAATGAAGAGACTAGAACTGCCCCTATTGGAATTAGTTTATTCGTATTTGCATTTGGCGTCAGTATAGATAGTTTCTCAGTAGGGCTTAGTCTTGGTATTTATGGGGCACAGACAATTATTACGATTTTACTTTTTGGATTTGTTAGCATGTTATTAGCGTGGATTGGTTTATTAATTGGGAGACATGCGAAAGATATGCTCGGTACATACGGTGAGATAGTAGGTGGTATCATTTTGGTTGGGTTTGGATTATATATCCTTTTTCCTATATAATTTTATGTAGGAGGGAATTATGAACAAGCTATTGGAATGGTATGTTAAATTTTTAACCTTCTTTCCTCGATGGCTAAGAAGACTTATAATTTGGGGTATTATTTTGCAAATTTCGATGTTAGGTTGGATTAAGTTAATTCGTGAATGGTGAGATAGTTCCTTTCTGTGAATATTTTGTTTGTACTATATTTATTACGCTAAAAATTACAGATATAGAAAGGATGAGATGAATGACGAGATTGAAGCAAGTTTTTGGTATTATTATTAGTTTTTTTGTTTTTTGGTTTAGTATGCTCGGTGTACAAATGTTTGCTGAGTTTTTAGATATTGAGTCATTGAAATTTGTTGCGGGAAAGACTGAGGCGGCGCGTGCCTTTTACTCTCCGTACCCGTTTTTAATTGTTTTTCTTATTACATTGCTTTCCCTATACTTCTTCGTAATTAAGCTAGGGAAGCCGAAAAAAGAGAAAATGCCTACTTTAGAGGAAAAGAAGGAAGAATTACAATGATAAAATCCCCTGCTAAAAAGCAGGGGATTTTATATTTGAGTGATGGGAGGAATCTAGCTGCCTCCACTTTTAGATATTATCCAGCTTCAGCGGCTAGAATCTCCGGTCATTTCGCTCTCTCGCATGAAGCAAAAAGCGCTTCAAGGTCGAGAGCTCCAATGCCCTGCGATTCTGAGCGAGCCACTTCCACTTTTAAACTGGCCTAACTAATTCAAATTGTTCTCCTAATTTTGCATAGTTGTGTCCTGCTAGGCGGCTTATTGGTTTGAGTCCTTCTGCGTGAATGCGCCCTTTTTCATATAGATGTTCGGCAACGTGGAAACGAACGACGCGTCCAATTAGTAGATCACAAGCTGGTGAGTCTTCCGTTCCGCCAAGTGGAATTGCACGTTCTAATACACATTCCATTCGAATATTTGCTTCTTTTACACCTGGAACAGAGATGACTTCACTTTCGATTGGTGTTAGTTTTGCTAGTTCAATTTCACTTTCATTTGGCGGGAGGTTAGCTGCTGTTTCGTTAATTGCTGCTACATATGATTCGTCAGAAATATGTACGACAAATTCTCCTTTTTCAATTGCGTTTCGGGAAGTGTCCTTTCTTTCTCCTGCTTTTCGTTGTACAGATACTGAGATAAGTGGTGGATTAGCAGCGACAATATTGAAATAACTATATGGTGCTCCGTTTAGTACACCTTCTTTTGTTACAGAAGTAACGAATGCGACAGGACGAGGGATGATACTTCCAGTAAGTAATTTGTAATTATCTTTTTCAGTTTGTTCATTTGGATTAATGGATAACATGCTTGTAATCCCCTTTCTAAATATGAATACTTATTGTTTGTTTACAAGATAACGATGAGAAAATCCTGCTGGAAATAATATTTTGTTTCATAAAAAGAACTTACTTCAATTGTAATGAAGTAAGTTCTTTTTCAAGAATCTCAAATTTGAGATAAAAATTAAAGTAAAACGTATGCGCCAGGTCCAATTAAAGCTACACCAACAGCGACAGCGATTAACATTAAGTTATATTCATATCCGTTTTGTGTTACCCAGTAACCATTTTTTCCGTGAACAGTGAAGATAGCCATTAACATTGTTCCAACGATAAATAATGAACCAACTACAATGAAAATACCTGATGCGAATAAGAAACCACCTAGTAATTCAGTTGCGCCAGCCATAAATGCCATAAATACACCAGGGCGTAAACCAATTGATTCCATCCAGCCACCTGTTCCTTTTAAACCGTAACCGCCGAACCAACCAAATAATTTTTGAGCACCATGACCCATGAATGTAATACCTATAATAAGACGAATAATAAGAAGACCGAAATCCATCATTTTTGAAAACCCCCTAAAAGTTATTAACTTACCTTACGTAAGTAATAATAAAATAGTTACTTACTTTAGTCAAGTTGATTTTGAAAAAATTTTACAAATTAACAACAAAAAATAAAATGTAGTAAAGACCTCTAGACAAGTTGGACAAAAAAAGAGAAAATATAAATAGAAGTTAACTTCTTATTGTTATTCAGACAATCAGAATTGACTGGAATTTTGTGAAGCGCTACAATAAGAGTCTATTAGTAATGACATAATTTATTTCGAAAGCGTTTTTACAGTATAATATTCGAAGTATGAAGTCTTACATGTATCCCGAGTTTTACTAGGGATTGCCCTATAAACTTTTAGGTAAATTATAAGGAGGACTATCCTATGTTTAAAAAATTATTCGGTCTTGGTTCAAAAACAAATGAAGAAACAATCGTAGCTCCATTAACTGGAGCAGTGAAAAATATTGAAGAAGTACCAGATCCAGTATTTGCTGGTCGTATGATGGGTGACGGTGTTGCAATTGATCCTACTGAAGGTGTAGTTGTATCTCCAGTTGATGGTGAAATCGTACAATTATTCCACACAAAACATGCTATCGGAATTAAAGCGAAAAACGGTACAGAAATTTTAATCCACGTTGGATTAGAAACTGTAAAAATGGAAGGTGAAGGTTTCGAAGCTCACGTTTCTGAAGGCCAAGCTGTAAAAGCTGGAGATAAATTAATCTCATTCGACTTAGAATTAATCCGTGAAAAAGCGAAAAGCACAATTACTCCAATTGTTATTACAAACACAGATGCAGCTGAGTCTATTAAGACAACTGTAGGCGTAGCAGCTACAAAAGGTTCAACAGAAGTAATGAAAGTTACAATGAAATAATTGCAATATAAGAGGAATCCGTTTCGTATGAAATGGATTCCTTATTTTTGTTGCGTGTTCAGTATGTATGTTAAAATACTCTAGGCACTTGGAAATAGGGTTTCACATATATGTGGATAAGGCGCATTTTTCTTAGAAAAAATATAAGAGAAATGCGCCTTTTGTATATTCACATTTCTTTTGTTCTATTCTAATGTAAGTTATGATGAATGATAAGAAATCGAATATAGGGGTGGGTTTGAATGAAACGAGTGTTATTTGTTTGTACTGGCAATACATGTCGTAGTCCAATGGCTGAGGCGTTGCTTCGTCATCACGGAGGAGATAAGTTTGAAGTGCAATCTGCTGGTGTTTTCGCCTATCCTGGGAGCGATGCATCGGTACATGCGAAGGAAGCTTTAGCTGAAAAAGGAATTTCAATTGATCATGCGGCGCAGCAAGTAAATGAAACTTTGCTTGATTGGGCTGATATTGTCGTAACGATGACAGAAAACCATAAGCAAATTGTACTTGGACATTATCCGAGCGTTGAAAAGAAATTAAATACGTTATATGGATTAACTGAAGGTATAGGCAAGGACATTTCAGATCCATTTGGAGGCTCGCTTTCTATTTATAAAGAAACGTTAGATGAGATGGAAAAACTTGTACAAACTTTACTGAAAAAACATTCAGTAGGTTGATGTTTCGTGTATAATACGATATT
The DNA here is from genome assembly GCF_058792335.1 of Bacillus sp. CPT56D-587-MTF. Classification (NCBI taxonomy): domain Bacteria; kingdom Bacillati; phylum Bacillota; class Bacilli; order Caryophanales; family Bacillaceae; genus Bacillus; species Bacillus sp. CPT56D-587-MTF. The sequence continues at coordinate 5,385,471 of NZ_JBYTEF010000001.1, forward strand.
GGAGATCACTTCTTCCTATATGAGGTAGCGAGTGTGAAATGAAGATAATTGATTGAAACTTTGGAGGGGTAAAAATGAAAGTAGTAATAGCATCTGATCACGGCGGTATGAATATCCGCAAAGAACTTGTAAATTTATTAGAAGAGTTAAATATTGAATATGTTGATTTAGGTTGTGAATGTGAAGCTGGTTCTGTTGATTACCCTGACTTTGCGTTTCCAGCAGCTGAAATGGTAGCGAATGGTGAAGTAGATCGTGGTATCTTAGTTTGTGGGACAGGCATTGGTATGTCAATCGCAGCAAACAAAGTAAATGGTATCCGTTGTGGGTTAGTTCATGATACTTTCAGCGCGAAAGCGACGAGAGAGCATAATGACACTAACATGCTAGCAATGGGTGAGCGTGTAATTGGTGCTGGTCTAGCGCGTGATATCGCGAAAATCTGGTTAACAACTGATTATGAAGGTGGTCGTCACGAAAACCGCGTAGGAAAAATTAAAACATACGAAACAAAGTAATAGATTCTAACTATCAGTAGTGTGAAATATAATTTGGTGAACCAACCTGTGAAAGGAAGAGGCGTAATGACAGAAATCGTAAAGGTAAGAGAACAGCTACAAATGTCGCTTTCTGATTTCCAAGAACAAGCTTCATTACAAAGCGGTCAAATTTTTGTAGTGGGTTGTAGCACGAGCGAAGTGCTAGGCGAAAGAATTGGAACATCAGGAACGATGGAAGTAGCAGAGGCGATTTTCTCTGAGTTAAAACAATTTCAAGAGCAAACAGGTATTGAATTAGCGTTTCAATGTTGTGAGCATTTAAACCGTGCTTTAGTAGTTGAGAGAGAAGTAGCGATAAAATATCAATTTGAAATTGTAACAGTTACGCCTGTTAGATCAGCAGGTGGTGCATTGGGGACATATGCGTATCACAATTTGAAAGATCCGGTAGTAGTTGAGTTTATTAAAGCTGATGCAGGAATGGATATTGGTGATACATTTATCGGTATGCATTTAAAGCATGTAGCTGTTCCGGTTCGTACAAGTGTGAAGGAAATTGGAAGTGCGCATGTAACGATGGCCAAAACACGTGGAAAACTAATTGGTGGAGCACGTGCTGTCTATGCGGCAGTGGAAGAGACTACCACTTGCCGTTAAATATGAGAAATTAGAAAGTCATATAGTACCTGTTTATCATAAGGTAAAAGGTATGTTGTCTGACTTTATAATAGTAGAAAGAAAAGACCGATTTTCGGTCTTTTTTTTCTTTTATGATATAGAAAGTCATGTTAGAATGTAGTTGAAAACATGAAGGTTCGAAAGAATTACAACCTGAATTTTCGTTTTTTCTGAATAAATAAGAAAAAACTGTTGGGAATCGATGTAATTCGTTCAGAAAAGGGGGATTTTGGTGGATCATTTAAAACGTCAAGATGAAAAGGTATTTGCTGCAATTGAGGCAGAACTAGGAAGACAGCGTTCAAAGATTGAGTTAATTGCTTCGGAAAACTTTGTAAGTGAAGCAGTAATGGAGGCACAAGGTTCTGTTTTAACGAATAAGTATGCTGAAGGATATCCTGGAAAACGTTACTATGGTGGCTGTGAACACGTAGACGTAGTAGAAGATATCGCACGTGATCGCGTGAAAGAAATTTTCGGCGCAGAGCACGTAAATGTTCAACCACACTCTGGTGCACAAGCGAACATGGCAGTATACTTCACGATTTTAGAGCAAGGCGATACAGTACTTGGTATGAACTTATCTCATGGTGGTCACTTAACACACGGAAGCCCTGTTAACTTCAGTGGAGTACAATATAATTTCGTAGAATATGGCGTGGATGCTGACTCTCACCGTATTAATTACGATGATGTATTAGCAAAAGCGAAAGAACATAAACCAAAATTAATCGTTGCAGGTGCAAGTGCATACCCTCGTGTTATCGATTTCAAGCGATTCCGTGAGATTGCAGATGAAGTGGGCGCTTATTTAATGGTTGATATGGCACATATCGCAGGTTTAGTAGCTGCTGGTTTACATCCAAATCCAGTACCACATGCACATTTCGTTACAACGACAACACATAAAACGTTACGTGGTCCGCGTGGTGGTATGATTTTATGTGAAGAGCAATTTGCAAAACAAATTGATAAATCAATCTTCCCTGGTATTCAAGGTGGTCCACTTATGCACGTAATTGCTGCAAAAGCTGTTGCATTTGGTGAAGCACTTCAAGATGATTTCAAAACATATGCACAAAATATCATTAACAATGCGAACCGCTTAGCTGAAGGTCTTCAAAAAGAAGGACTTACACTTGTTTCTGGCGGAACAGACAATCACTTAATCTTGATTGATGTTCGTAACTTAGAAATCACAGGTAAAGTAGCAGAGCACGTATTAGATGAAGTTGGTATTACAGTGAACAAAAATACAATTCCATTTGAAACAGCAAGCCCATTTGTAACAAGTGGTGTACGTATCGGTACAGCAGCTGTAACATCTCGTGGTTTTGGTTTAGAAGAAATGGATGAAATTGCGTCACTTATTGCTTATACATTAAAAAATCATGAAAATGAAGCTGCGTTAGAAGAAGTACGTAAGCGTGTAGAAGCGTTAACTAGCAAATTCCCAATGTATCCAAATCTATAATAGATTGAAGAAGACTGCCGAGACTTAATTGTTTTGGCGGTCTTTTTTTGGACATATATTATTTTTAAAGTATGTATACAAATGATGAATAAATTTTGGCGATATAATGAAGGATACAGCTCCCATAATTGGTAAAGATACTAGATAGATTCATTGTAAAATCATGATTTTGCCAAATTTGCCCTTGAATATTAGTAGCGTTTTCTTTACAATCGTAAATAGTGTAAAAAAGCGTGCAAACGCATGAATATCATCTAAAGGAGAGATTCACATGGGAAAACTGTATGTATTTGATCACCCGTTAATTCAACATAAGATTACATATATTCGCGATAAGAATACAGGTACGAAAGATTTTCGTGAATTAGTGGACGAAGTAGCAAGCTTAATGGCTTTCGAAATTACTCGCGACCTTCCACTTAAGGACATTGAAATTGAAACACCTGTAAGCAAAGCGACAACAAAAGTGATCGCTGGTAAAAAACTTGGTTTAATTCCGATTTTACGTGCAGGTTTAGGAATGGTTGATGGAATTCTGAAATTAATTCCAGCAGCAAAAGTAGGACACGTTGGTTTATACCGTGACCCTAAAACATTGCAACCGGTAGAATACTATGTGAAACTTCCAACGGATGTAGAAGAGCGTGACTTTATCGTACTAGATCCGATGCTAGCAACAGGTGGTTCTGCGGCTGAAGCAATTAACTCTCTGAAAAAGCGCGGTGCGAAACAAATTAAATTAATGTGTATCGTTGCAGCTCCAGAAGGGGTAAAAGTAGTACAAGAAGATCATCCTGATGTTGATATTTATGTAGCAGCATTAGATGAGAAATTAAATGACCACGGATATGTAGTACCAGGTCTTGGTGATGCTGGTGACCGTTTATTCGGAACGAAGTAAGACAACTGACGAGCAGGGGAGATTCCCCAGCTCGTCTTTTTTGCTGTAAGCAAGTAGGGGAGGGGGAGAGGATAAATATACATCGTATATACAACATAAGTTGCATACACCTCACATATAATATAGAAGTCTTACGTCTGAGGAACACTATATTATGGAAGAAAAGCGTTATATCTCGAAAATATAATAGTGACAAACTTGTGAACATTTCCTTCTATTATAAAGAGAAAACTGTTAGAAATTGCATATATGTAACCAGTATTTAGAAGGGGAACGTTTTCATTTTTGGGAGGAAATGCCTAATACTCAAATTTTTAGATTTTTTACGATTTCTCGTTGACACTGTTAATACCCTATTGTATGCTAACAACGGGGATAGATGGTAGGGCTTTCAGTGACAAAATTACATCTATTCCGTGACGAAAATGTAAACTTTTTGTTTTGTATAGGATTTATGCAAAAAAATGAGTTATTATTAACACATCGTGAATGAGGGTTACATATTGGAGGGATGAATCCTTGCAAAAAAACGATCGCAGCCATATAAAAGCTTATGCTTTAATGTCAGGTATTCTTGCTCAATTAGTCGGTTCTATTCTTGTTGGAATCTTTGGTGGGCAGTGGATTGATAATAAGGTTGGAACGTTTCCGTTGTTTCTTATTATAGGGTTATTACTCGGACTAGGAACAGGGGTATACGCAATGATTCGACTCATTCGACATTACTATTCGGGAGAGCAATGATGATAGACGTACATGGACTTGTCCAAAGACAAAAGAAATATATGTACTACTTGCTTGCGCTTCTAGTGCTAGGATGGGGATTTACCTCTTACAAGGATGTATTTCTTGGACTGATTATCGGTACGATTTTCAGTTTTCTTAGTTTGCGCATCATTGCACGTAGAACAGACAAGCTGCTAGATCGCGTAACAAATGGAGAAAACGTGAAGTTCAAGGCAACAGCGGTAAGTACATATTCAAGATTCGCCACGATTGGGTTATTAATTTTATTTGCAGCCAAATATCAAGAGTTAATCGCGATGTGGGGCCTAGGTGTAGGATTGCTGACAGGATACCTTGTCATGATCATAGATTTTCTTTATTTAGAGTATAAGAGCAGGGAAGAGAGGTGAATTACTAGTGGAACACGGTAAATTAGTTGAATTTCTAGGTTTAACGTTCGATTTGTCATCAGTTATGATGGTTACTGTAGCAGCAGTTATTGTTTTCTTAATCGCTGTTATCGGAACTCGCAGCTTAGCTCTTCGCCCAACCGGGATGCAAAACTTCATGGAATGGGTGTTTGACTTCGTGAAAGGGATTATCAATAGTACGATGGACTGGAAAACAGGTGGACGTTTCTTAACGCTTGGCGTTACGCTTATCATGTTTATCATCGTATCGAACTTCCTTGGTTTACCATTCATGTATTCAGCAACTGAAGCTGGCGAACATATTGCATGGTGGAGATCACCAACGTCTGATCCAGCAGTTACATTAACATTAGCCGTGATGGTAGTTACCCTCACCCATTATTATGGAATTAAGATGAAGGGTACGAAAGAGTACGTAAAAGGTTATTTCCAACCTATCAAATTCTTATTCCCATTAAAGGTTATTGAGGAGTTTGCTAACACATTAACGTTAGGTCTTCGTTTATTTGGTAACATTTATGCAGGTGAGATCTTATTAGGATTACTTGCTAAGTTGGGCGGAGCATCAGTCCTTGGGGCATTAGGTGCGCTTGTACCAATGTTAGCATGGATGGGATTCAGTGTATTCGTTGGATCAATCCAAGCATTTATTTTCGTTATGTTAACGATGGTTTATATGGCTCATAAAGTAAGCCATGACCATTAATATAATTTAAGTAAGAAAAAATTTATTTTTTTATAATACAAAGGAGGACAAATTAAATGAGTTTAGGTGTAATCGCAGCTGCAATTGCAATTGGTTTATCAGCATTAGGTGCAGGTATTGGTAACGGTCTTATCGTATCACGTACAATCGAAGGTGTTGCTCGTCAACCAGAATTAAAAGGCGCACTTCAAACAATTATGTTCATCGGGGTTGCTTTAGTTGAGGCACTTCCAATCATCGGTGTAGTTATTGCATTCATCGTAATGAACAAATAAGGGAGACTCCCCTTACATAGATGGCGAAGAGTGTTTTTCCGAACTTTCTTCGCCATTGCTTTATGAACGAAACGTATGTCTTTTTTTTTCATATGATCAATTTAGATATTTTGAAGGGAGTGAATCCTTGTGCCAACTTTATTATTAGGAGCTTCCATTCCATTTGGAACGATTGCTTATACATTGTTCATTTTCTTACTTCTATTAGTAATGCTACGCAAATTTGCGTGGGGTCCTTTAATGGGAATTATGAAAGAACGTGAAGAGCACGTTGCTAATGAAATCGACGCTGCAGAAAGAAATAATGCTGAAGCGAAGAAATTAGTAGAAGAACAACGTGAGATGTTAAAACAATCGCGTGTTGAAGCACAAGAGTTAATCGAAAGAGCGAAAAAGCAAGCTGTAGATCAAAAGGATGTTATTGTTGCTGCTGCGAAAGAAGAAGCAGAATCAATTAAAGCATCTGCTGTACAAGAAATTCAACGCGAAAAAGAGCAAGCAATTGCTGCTTTACAAGAACAAGTCGCTTCTTTATCTGTTCAAATTGCTTCTAAAGTAATTGAAAAAGAATTAAAAGAAGAAGATCAAGTGAAGTTAATTCGCGATTATATTAAAGAAGTAGGAGAAGCGCGATGAGCAATGGGATTGTAGCAAAACGTTATGCTGTCGCTCTTTTTAAAATTGCAAAAGAAAAACACGTATTAGAAATGTTTGAAGAGGAATTACGCCTTGTACAAAACGTTTATGTAAAGAACGGAGAACTACATAGCTTTTTAACGCAACCGAACATTTCAAAGGAACAAAAGAAAACGTTTCTTGCAAACGTATTCGGATCTGTTTCTGAATCTATTTTAAATACGTTATATATTTTAATTGATAACAAACGCATTGATATCTTACCTGAAATTGCAGATGAATATGTTGTTCTTGCTAATGAAGAACGTAACGTAGCGGATGCAACTGTATATTCTACTCGTCTTCTATCAGAAGAAGAGAAGCTTAACATTGCTGAAGCATTTGCAAAGAGAACGGGAAAAGATGCAATTCGCGTGAAAAATGTTGTAGATGAAGATTTACTAGGCGGAATTAAAGTACGTATTGGAAATCGCATTTATGACGGAAGTTTACAAGGAAAATTAGCACGTATTCAGCGTGAATTAATGAAGAATAGATAGGGGTGAAGCACATGAGCATCAGAGCTGAAGAAATTAGCGCACTGATAAAGCAACAAATCGAGAACTATCAGTCTGAAATCGAAGTTAGTGATGTTGGTACAGTTATCCAAGTTGGTGACGGTATCGCGCGTGCTCATGGTCTTGATAACGTTATGGCTGGTGAACTTGTAGAGTTCTCTAACGGCGTTATGGGACTAGCACAAAACTTAGAGGAAAACAACGTAGGTATTATCATTTTAGGACCTTACACAGAAATCCGTGAAGGTGACGAAGTTCGTCGTACTGGTCGCATCATGCAAGTACCAGTAGGAAAAGAACTAATTGGTCGTGTTGTAAACCCATTAGGTCAACCAGTTGATGGTTTAGGCCCAATCAATACAACAAACACTCGTCCAATCGAAAGTCCAGCACCAGGTGTAATGGATCGTAAATCTGTTCATGAGCCACTTCAAACAGGTATTAAAGCGATCGATGCTCTTGTACCAATTGGCCGTGGTCAACGTGAGTTAATCATTGGTGACCGTCAAACTGGTAAAACAGCAGTTGCACTTGATACAATCATTAACCAAAAAGATGAAGACATGATTTGTATCTACGTAGCAATTGGACAAAAAGAATCAACTGTACGTAACGTAGTAGAAACACTACGTAAGCACGGTGCATTAGAATACACAATCGTTGTAACTGCATCTGCTTCTCAACCAGCTCCATTATTATACCTAGCTCCTTATGCTGGTGTAACAATGGGTGAAGAGTTCATGTACAATGGTAAACACGTATTAGTAGTATATGATGACTTATCAAAACAAGCAGCGGCTTACCGTGAGCTGTCATTACTATTACGTCGTCCTCCAGGTCGTGAAGCTTACCCAGGGGATGTATTCTACTTACATTCTCGCTTATTAGAGCGTGCAGCAAAATTAAGTGATGCAAAAGGCGGCGGTTCTTTAACTGCACTACCTTTCATCGAAACACAAGCAGGGGACGTATCAGCATACATCCCAACAAACGTAATTTCTATTACGGATGGACAAATCTTCTTACAATCTGACCTATTCTTCTCTGGCGTACGTCCAGCGATCGATGCGGGTACTTCTGTATCTCGTGTAGGTGGATCTGCTCAGATTAAAGCAATGAGTAAAGTATCAGGTACACTTCGTCTTGACCTTGCATCTTACCGTGAGTTAGAAGCGTTCGCTCAGTTCGGTTCTGACCTTGATAAAGCAACTCAAGCGAAATTAAACCGTGGTGCTCGTACTGTTGAGGTATTAAAACAAGGATTACACAAACCGTTACGTGTAGAGAAACAAGTTATCATTCTTTACGCTTTAACACGTGGATTCCTAGATGATATCCCAGTAGTAGATATCACTCGTTTTGAAGAAGAATTCCATGCTTGGTTAGATTCTAATGCGACTGACTTATTAGAAGAAATCCGCACAACTAAGAAACTTGCGGATGACGACAAATTTGCAGCAGCAATCAATGGATTTAAAAAAGTATTCGTAGCTTCTGAATAATAAAAGCGGAAGCGGCTCATTCAAGCCGCTGGAGCTAGATAGTATATATAAAAGGCATCTCGGGCTCTGAGATTGCTAAAGGTCATGTAAAGGAAAAGAGTAGGTGCACCTATTCTTTTCCTTCAATCATGAGCAAGAATATCTTGCAACGTAGATTAGGAAGAGGATTCTTACTAATCGTGCCAACTTCCGGAAAAAAGGTGGTGAAAACCTGTGGCATCTTTACGCGATATAAAAGCGAAGATTAACTCGACAAAGAAAACGAGTCAAATTACGAAAGCGATGGAGATGGTATCTGCATCTAAGTTAAACCGTGCAGAGCAAAATGCTAAATCTTTCGTTCCGTATATGGAAAAGATTCAAGAAGTAGTAGCGAGCATTGCGCAAGGAAGCAAAGGGATTAATCATCCAATGCTAAATGCGCGTCCTGTAAAGCGTACAGGATACATCGTTATTACGTCTGATCGCGGACTAGCAGGTGGTTATAACAGTAACGTATTACGTACAGTAAGTAACGTAATTCGTGAACGTCATAATATGGATTCAAACCAATATTCTATTATTGTGCTTGGACGACTAGGACGTGATTATTTAAAACGTCGCGGCTTTAACATTATTGATGAAGTAGTTGGATTATCTGACCACCCATCATTTACTGATATTAAAGACCTTGCTTCTCGAGCAATTGCGATGTTCGCAGATGGTGCTTATGATGAGCTGTACATTTACTACAACCATTACGTAAGTAAAATTTCACAAGAGGTAACGGAAAATAAAATTTTACCGCTTACTGATGTGGCGTCTGACAAACCGACGACAGCTTATGAATTCGAACCTTCTGAAGAAGAAATTTTAAAAGTACTATTGCCACAATACGCAGAAAGCTTAGTGTACGGTGCATTACTAGACGGTAAAGCAAGTGAGCACGCAGCGCGTATGACAGCAATGAAGAGTGCTACAGACAACGCAATGGAAGTTATCGATTCACTTACACTTTCATTCAACCGTGCGCGTCAGGCAGCGATTACGCAAGAAATTACGGAAATCGTTGGTGGAGCAGCAGCGTTAGAATAGTATTAAAAAGCGGAAGCGGTTCGTTCAGAATGAGAGGGGGATGGAGCCTTTTGACGTAGAGGCGATTTGTGCCTCGTAGGAAAAAGCGAAGCCACCGAACATTCTAACCGCTGGAGCTGGATTCAATAAAAAGCGGAAGCGGCTCTTTCAGGAGAGTCGCGTAAGCTAAACTAATAAAAAATTAAAAGCTAACCTCTCTGATAGAGGTAGCTAATTAAAAGAAAGCTAGGAGGGAACCCGATGAATAAAGGGCGCGTTACGCAAATCATGGGTCCGGTTGTAGACGTTAAGTTTGATGGCGGAAAGCTACCAGAAATCTACAATGCCCTTACGGTAAAACAAAGCAACGAAAACGGAAGCATGAACTTAACATTTGAAGTTGCACTTCATTTAGGTGATGATACAGTTCGTACAGTTGCGATGTCTTCCACAGATGGACTTGTTCGTGGCACAGAAGTAGAAGATACTGGTAAAGCAATCTCTGTACCAGTTGGTGATGCAACACTTGGACGTGTATTCAACGTATTAGGTGATGCAATTGACTTAGATGGTGAACTTCCTGCGGATGTACACCGTGATCCAATTCACCGTCAAGCACCTGCATTCGAAGAATTATCTACTAAAGTAGAAATTCTTGAAACTGGTATTAAAGTAGTAGACTTACTTGCTCCTTACATTAAGGGTGGTAAGATCGGCCTATTCGGTGGTGCCGGCGTAGGTAAAACAGTATTAATTCAGGAGTTAATCAATAACATCGCACAAGAGCACGGTGGTATCTCTGTATTCGCTGGTGTAGGTGAGCGTACTCGTGAGGGTAATGACTTATACCACGAAATGAGCGATTCTGGCGTAATCAAGAAAACTGCGATGGTATTCGGACAAATGAACGAGCCACCTGGAGCACGTCAACGTGTTGCATTAACAGGTTTAACAATGGCTGAGCATTTCCGTGATGAGCAAGGACAAGACGTACTTCTGTTCATCGATAACATCTTCCGTTTCACGCAAGCGGGTTCTGAAGTATCTGCCCTTCTTGGTCGTATGCCATCTGCGGTAGGTTACCAACCAACACTTGCAACAGAAATGGGTCAATTACAAGAGCGTATTACATCTACAAATAAAGGGTCTATCACGTCTATCCAAGCGGTATATGTACCAGCCGATGACTATACTGACCCAGCACCAGCTACAACGTTCGCTCACTTAGATGCAACAACAAACTTAGAGCGTCGTTTAACGCAAATGGGTATTTACCCAGCCGTAGATCCATTAGCATCTACATCTCGTGCACTTTCTCCAGAAATCGTAGGAGAAGAGCATTATGAAGTAGCTCGTCAAGTACAGCAAACTTTACAACGTTATAAAGAGCTTCAAGATATCATCGCTATCTTAGGTATGGATGAGTTATCTGAAGAAGATAAGTTAGTTGTACATCGTGCTCGTCGTATTCAATTCTTCTTATCTCAAAACTTCCACGTAGCTGAGCAGTTTACAGGTCAAAAAGGTTCTTACGTACCTGTAAAAAATACAGTTAGTGGTTTCAAAGAAATTCTAGAAGGAAAATATGATGACCTTCCAGAAGATGCATTCCGCTTAGTAGGTGGCATTGAAGAAGTTATTGAAAACGCGAAGAAAATGATGGCGTAAGGCCTTAGGAGGGACGAAGTATGAAGACATTTCCAGTCAGTATTGTAACTCCTGATGGACCGGTTTACGAAAAAGAAGTAGAAATGGTAAGTGTAAAAGCAGAGAGTGGGGAAATGGGGATCTTACCAGGTCACATTCCAACTGTTGCACCATTAAAAATTAGTGCAGTTCGTCTGAAAAATGGTGGACACACTGATTATGTAGCAGTAAGCGGTGGCTTTATCGAAGTTCGTCCAGATAAAGTGACTGTATTATCATCATCTGCTGAAGAAGCAAACCATATCGATATCCATCGTGCAAATGAAGCGAAGCGTCGCGCTGAGCAACGTCTGCAAGATAAACAAGCACATGTTGACTTTAAACGTGCAGAAATGGCATTACAACGTGCTGTGAACCGTTTGAACGTTTCCGATATGAAGTAAAAAAATCCGTAAGGGCTTTGCCTTTACGGATTTTTTTTTGTGTATTTTATGGATAATTTTACAAAACTGGTATAATTATATTGATGCTTGTATAAGTAGAAGTGTACAACAATTTATATTTCATAAAGGGGATGAATCAATGATTGGTGAAATGAAGCGAGAAGCATTGTACTCTTTAAAGGGAAAATGGGGACTAGGTGTTGGATCAACAATTTTATATTTTATTTTAAGTTATGTTGTTTCGCTGGCTGCAATGCTTATACTATTAATTCCAGGAATTATTATATTTCTCTCAGTTGTAAGCTTAACTGGATCATTTGAAGAGGAAACGATGTCAATTGGAGCAGGTATTACCTTTGGAATTTTTTATTGCATTATGATAATTTTGAGTAACGCATCGTATGGGATTACGTCATATGGTTATACAAATGTATTTTTACAGATTAGTAAACGAGAAGATGCTAAAGTAGATTACTTATTCGAAGGATTTCGTGGCTTTAAAAGAATGATGAAAACAATGTGGGCAATGCTTGCGATTTTGTTATATACAGGTACATGGATTCCGATGCTGTTAATAGGCTTATTTGCATTGTTAGGTGAAGAAGGGAATACGTCATTTGCAATAGCTTTCTTCGTACTATTAGCAATTTCAATTGTTGGTATGATTGTGATGTATTTTTCTTATGCACTGACGTACTATGTGATGATTGAAAATCCAGAATATAGTGTTTCGCAGGCGATGAAGGAAAGTAAGAATCTTATGAAGGGTCATAAGTTAGATTTGTTTCTTTTATGGCTGAGCTTCATAGGATGGGCTATTTTAGCGCTGCTTACTTTTGGAATAGGATTTCTTTGGCTTAGTCCGTATATGAGTACGACGACAGCACACTTTTATCGCTACATTTCAAAAGGTGAATTTCAATAGGAACATGCTATACTAATAGAATTATTGTGTATAGGAGGCGAGGCTACGCATGATTAGTGATTTAAAAGGAGAAGCACTAGATTCATTAGAAGGGAAATGGGGATTAGCTGTTGGAGCTACACTACTTATTTCAATTCTTATCACGGCTTTTAGTTTTAGTGTTGATTGGGGATTTTCTTTAATTTTCGGTTGGCAAAAAACAAATGGTTCACTTTCAACGAATATTCTTTCATTTTTTGTAACTGGACCGTTAACTTTAGGTGGATATTACCTTGGTTTAAATATCCTTCGTGAAAAGCAAGCTAGTATTGGTAATGTATTCATTTGGTTTTCAGAGGGAAAGAGATTTCTAAAATCATTTTTATTATATTTATTAGTAAATCTTTATCTTTTCTTATGGACGTTATTGTTCATTATTCCAGGTATTATTAAATCATTTTCTTATGCGATGACATACTTTATTATAAACGATCATCCTGAGTATTCACTGAACCAAGCTATTACAGAAAGTCGTCGTATGATGGATGGACATAAGATGGAGTATTTCATTTTATGTTTAAGTTTTATTGGCTGGTTTATATTAAGTTGTATTACGTTAGGGATTGGATTCTTATGGTTAATTCCATATTTCTATACGACATCTGCAGCTTTTTACGAAGAGATTGCAGAAGAATATTATGAGAAAAAAATTTAGCACTATAAAACCCCCAGTATGAATTATTTGTTCATACTGGGGTTTTTTTGTAGAAATTTTATAAATTGATTACTAGTAAGTGGTTTACTGAAATAGTAACCTTGCATATATTTACAGTTATGTTTTTGCAGAAACTTAAGCTGTTTTTCGGTTTCAATTCCTTCGGCAACGACTGAAAGATTTAAAGTATTTGCGAGGGAAAGTATTGTAGAAACGATGGCTCGTTCTTCAGGACGATGATCAGCTAATTGTGTAAATTCTCTCGGTACTTTTAATGTGTCGATTGGAAAAATTGATAAATAAGCAAGAGAAGAATACCCAGTACCGAAGTCATCAATGGAAGTTTGGATACCGTACTCTTTTAATTGCTTCAGTCTCAATAACGTTTCTTTCTCGTCAATCATTGCAATTCTTTCTGTTAACTCAAGGGTTACATATTTTGGGTCGACTTGCACGTCGTTTAATATTTGTGAAATGTTTTCGATTAATTGATCTTGCCGGAATTCTTTTGCGGATAAATTAACACTTATTTTTAAATTTTGGTAGCCAAAGGTATGCCATATTTTTAATTGGAGACAAGCTTCTTGTAATACCCAATGTCCAAGTGGGACTACTTGTGGCGTCTCTTCTACAATTGGAATAAACTCACATGGTGAAATGTCACCTAATAGCGGGTGTTTCCATCGTATTAAAGCTTCAGCACCGATAATTTTATTTGTTGTCGTATCAATTTGTGGTTGATAAACGAGATAAAATTCTTTGTTTACTAAAGCGATTGGCAAATCTTTTTCAATTCGAGCTTTTCGTTCCATTTTTTTATATAGTTCTTTCGTGTAAAGAGAGCTACCGTTTTTTCCTTTATTCTTTGCTTCGTACATGGCCATATCAGCATGCTGCAAAATGGATAGCGCATCTTCACCTGCTTCAGGATATATTGCAATTCCGATGCTCGGTGAGATTTGTAAATGTTGATTTTCGATTTCAAATGGCTCATTCATGGCCGCTACAATCCTATCAGCTATTTTTTGGACATCTGGCTTTTTTTTGTAATTCTCGATAAGGATTGTGAACTCATCCCCAGCTAGCCGCGCGAGTTTCATATTTGATGTTGCTATTCTTTCGAGCCTTTTTGCTACTGCGATGAGCAATAGGTCTCCTACTCGATGACCGAGGGTATCATTAATAACTTTAAAACGGTCTAGGTCGAGAAACATAACAGCAAAAGGCTTTTTCGATATTTTTGCTCGCGCAATTGCCTGTTCTAAATGTTGATGAAATGCACGACGATTTGCAAGCTCTGTTAAAGTATCATGGTATGCTAGGAAGTTGATTTGTTCTTGTTGTTGTTTGCTTTCCGTAATATCTTTAATCATTAAATAAACCCCAGAAATTTTCTCCTTTAAAAAGATCGGTCCGGCGGTAACGTGCAAGTAGTAAATATCTCTGTTTTTATGGTAAGCCCGTATTTCTAAAGAAATCGAATATCCCTTTTTCACGCGATGAAAGGCGTTAATCATTTCTTCTAAATCTTCTTCGTATATGAGTGAATAGTAAGGCTGGTTTAATAATTCATTCGTTTGATAACCGAGTAAAGTAGTACCAGCGTTATTTACTTTGAGAAAATTACCGTACAAATCTAATGTGAAAATTGGATCTGGATGATGCTCGTATAAAGATTTAAACATTTGTTGATTATGATAGAGTTCATTTTTCTGTTCTACTAAATCTTCTGTACGTAGTTTAATTTGTTTCTCGAGTTCTGAGTTGAATTGCATTTGAGCGATCAATAATATTTTATTTTGTTTTCGAACTAAACTATGACGTATGAGAACGAAAGAAAAAGTTATTATAAGTCCGATTACTATAATAGGCGCAAAAACGTATTCAACTAATATAAAAACAATAAGCATTACTACAGAAATATACGGTAATGATAATCGGATTGATTCGCCAATCTTAGGTGTTAGTAGTACTTGTTCTTGTTTTTCAGGCTTTTTTGTATGGAGAATACAGGCGATTGCTACTAGTACTAAGGTTACTTGATAGAAAGGAGTAACTGTAAACATAGAATACTCTGGTATGAAGTATTTTATATAAGCATAAATCGCATCTGTAGTAGCATATAAAATTAAAGCACTGCCAAGAAGTGCACCGACCTTTTTAGGTAATAAGGATAGTGGTTTGAATAAAAGGTTGATTCCTATTAAGAGAAAGAGTAAATCAGCCATTGGATAGGTAAGTTGAACAAATATGTCGATATAGGATGTTGTAAAGATATGAATAGTTCGTTCAATAAGTAAGTAGTAACTTAAAGTAAATTGGGCTGTAACGATAATACAAATATCACATAGCATAAAAAGTTTTTCTAATAAATCTCGGTTATAAATGATTTCGTATAGAAAGGCAAACGTAAAGCTAACTAAAAAAAGTAAGTAAAAAAAGTCAGATGGATCAACGAACGTATAGAAGTCCTTTACAATTAAACGCTGATAGGCAACGACTATATCACCGATAAAATAAGAGAGAGCTCCAACAGATAATATGATCCAAAATAAACGAGATAGCCCTTCTTTCATGTTTGAAAAATAAAGTATATAACTACAAGCGATAATATCAATTAATAGGGTGCTCGTTCCGATTAATAGCTGAAAAGGAAATGAGTATTCATATACAAAAGGCATTGCTACATAGTGAAGCGTTATAGACAGCAATACAATGCTTATAAGAATACTTACATGTGTTTGTTTTTTCATTTATATCACCTACGGTTTCTTGAAAAGCATATATAAGTTTTATATTTATTTTGCACAATTATAGCAAGTTGTAAAGATAGATTTTAATAATTCTTGTTTCTGTCTCCCAACATATCGACATAGGAATTTGAAGTTTGCTATAATGATTAGAATAGTTGCATTATTTAGAAAAATTTAAAAATAATAATTACTGCAACTAGGACATATTGTTTACTATGTGAACTTGTTCTTAATTTAGGGGGGAGGGTTTCACAATGGCAAGTGTATATGAAAATAGTTATATGATCGTTTTGATTTTCTTGCTATTAGGTATATTGCTGCCGGTAGTGGCTCTTACATTAGGAAGGATGCTGCGCCCAAATAAACCAAGTGCAGCAAAGGCGACGACGTATGAGAGTGGAATTGAGCCTTTTCATGATGCAAATATTCGGTTTCATGCTCGTTATTATATTTTCGCTTTATTGTTTGTGATCTTTGATGTAGAAACTTTATTTTTATATCCTTGGGCTGTTGCGTATGACAAGCTAGGTTTATTTGCATTAATTGAAATGCTCATCTTTGTTGTAATGTTGCTAGTTGGATTAGCGTATGCTTGGAAAAAGAAGGTGTTACAATGGTTATAAATTTTGAGGAATTACATCCAAATGAGCGAGCAGAATTAGAACGAAATATCTTTTTTTCTACATTGGAACAGTTGAAAGGATGGGCGAGGAGCAACTCTTTATGGCCGATGACATTCGGACTGGCATGCTGTGCAATTGAAATGATGGGGGTAGGCTCATCACATTACGATTTAGATCGATTTGGGTCATTTTTTCGAACTTCACCAAGGCAATCGGACGTCATGATTGTATCGGGAACAGTAACGAAGAAGATGGCTCCTATTGTTCGGCGTTTATATGATCAAATGCCCGAACCGAAATGGGTTATTGCGATGGGATCTTGTGCGACAGCAGGTGGTCCGTATGTAAATTCATATGCTGTTGTGAAAGGTGTAGACCAAATCGTACCAGTTGATGTGTATATTCCTGGTTGTCCCCCAAATCCAGCTGCTTTAATCTATGGAATTAATAAATTAAAAGAGAAAATTCGTTACGAGGCAAAGACCGGAAAGCAGGTGACGAATAAATGAGTAATCCAAATAAAGATTTAGAGGATCTAAAAAAAGAAGCAGCTAGGCGTGCGAAAGAAGAAGCGAGAAAACGCCTTGTAGCGAAACACGAGGCGGAAATAAGTGAACTTGAGGAGGAAGATCAAGAAAAAGAGAAAGCGCTACCAAAAAATGATGATATTACTATAGAAGAAGCAAAACGACGTGCAGCAGCAGCCGCAAAAGCAAAAGCGGCAGCATTAGCAAAACAGAAAAGAGAAGGGACAGAAGAAGTAACGGAAGAAGAAAAAGCGAAAGCGAAGGCGAAGGCAGCAGCAACTGCAAAGGCAAAAGCGGCAGCGTTAGCGAAGCAGAAAAGAGAAGGAACAGAAGAAGTAACGGAAGAAGAAAAAGCGAAGGCGAAGGCGGTGGCGGCGGCCAAGGCAAAAGCGGCGGCGTTAGCGAAACAGAAAAGAGAAGGGACAGAAGAAGTAACGGAAGAAGAAAAAGCGAAAGCCAAGGCGAAGGCGGCAGCAGCTGCAAAAGCAAAAGCGGCAGCGTTAGCGAAACAGAAAAGAGAAGGGACAGAAGAAGTAACGGAAGAAGAAAAAGCGAAAGCCAAGGCGAAGGCGGCAGCAGCCGCAAAAGCAAAAGCGGCGGCATTAGCGAAGCAGAAAAGAGAAGGAACCGAAGAAGTAACGGAAGAAGAAAAAGCGAAAGCCAAGGCAAAAGCGGTGGCGGCGGCAAAGGCGAAAGCGGCAGCATTGGCGAAGCAGAAAGCCTCGCAAGGTGATGGGGATTCGGGAGATGAAAAGGCAAAGGCAATTGCAGCGGCAAAAGCGAAAGCAGCAGCGGCTGCAAGAGCGAAGACAAAGGGAGCTGAAGGTAAGAAAGAGGATGAGCCGAAGCAGGAAGAACCGTCCGTAAATCAGCCGTATTTAAATCAGTATGTTGAGGCTATTAGGGAGAAGTTAGGAGAGGGTGCATTAGTAGATTCCTACATTAATAAACTGTCAAAGGATGTGCCAACTCTTGTGGTGGATCCCGAAAAGTATTATGAAGTGATGGAGTCATTGCGATTCCATGAGGGACTTGCTTTTGATTATATGTCAGAGCTACATGCGACGGATTTTGTGACACATATGGAAGTGTATGTTCATTTGTTTTCATATGGCAAGAAACAATCGGTAGCGGTGAAGGTAAAGCTAGACCGGGAAGCGCCGCAAGTCGAGTCTGTGACAGCGCTTTGGAAAGGGGCTGACTGGCCGGAGAGAGAAGCATACGATTTGCTCGGTATTGTATTTAAAGGGCATCCGAATTTAACGCGTATTTTAATGCCAGATGATTGGGTAGGATATCCGCTTAGAAAAGACTATGAACCGTATGATGTGGAGGTGTAGCTATGATCCGCACGGAAGAGATGCTTTTGAATGTAGGACCTCAGCATCCGAGTACACATGGTGTGTTCAGGCTCGTAATTAAGATTGACGGGGAAATTATTAAAGAAGCTACACCTGTTATTGGATATTTGCATCGCGGGACCGAAAAGATCGCTGAGAGCTTACAGTATACGCAAATTATCCCTTATACAGATCGAATGGACTATTTATCAGCCATGACGAATAATTACGTCATTTGCCATGCTGTGGAGACGATGATGGGGCTTGAAATTCCGGAGCGTGCCGAATACTTGCGAGTACTTGCGATGGAGTTAGGAAGAATTGCGAGTCATCTCGTTTGGTGGGGGACGAATCTTCTTGATATAGGAGCGGTCAGCCCGTTTTTGTACGCGTTTCGTGAACGAGAGATGATTATAAATTTATTAAATGAATTATGCGGGGCACGGCTTACTTTTAACTATATGAGAGTTGGTGGTGTGAAGTGGGATGCGCCAGATGGTTGGATTGAAAAGGTGGAAGAGTTTGTTCCGTATATGAGGGAGCAATTAGCAGGTTATCATGATCTTGTTAGCGGTAATGAGATTTTCTTAAATCGTGTGAAAGGCGTTGGTATATATAGCGCGGAAGAAGCAATCTCGTATTCTTTAAGCGGAGCAAATTTGCGGTGCACTGGAGTAAACTGGGATCTTCGCAAAGATGAGCCGTATTCGATTTATGATCGTTTTGATTTTGATATTCCTGTTGGAAGCGTGGGAGATGCTTGGGATCGCTACGTTTGCCGAATGCAAGAAATCGAGGAGTCTTTAAAGATTGTTGAGCAAGCGGTTCAGCAGTTCCCGAAAGATGGAGCTGTGCTGGCAAAAGTACCGAAAATTATTAAGGCACCTAAGGGAGAAGCATTTGTACGTATCGAATCGCCGCGCGGAGAGATTGGTTGTTATATCGCAAGTGACGGAAAGAAAGAGCCGTACCGTTTGAAGTTTCGTAGGCCATCTTTTTATAACTTGCAAATTTTACCGAAGTTATTGAAAGGTGAAAACATCGCTAATTTAATTACGATTTTAGGTGGAGTTGATATTGTACTTGGGGAGGTTGATGGCTAATGATTGAGGCGCTCTTACAATCACCTTCAAGCTGGACGAATTTCTTCATTTTTTTCGGATTAGCGGTGCTTCTACTATTTGCAGTCCTTGGCTTCGTTACATATGGAATTTTGGCAGAACGGAAAGTGATGGGGTTTATGCAAGGGCGGATTGGACCAAACCAGGTTGGAGGCCGATTCGGTTTACTGCAAACGGTAGCTGATGTTTTAAAACTATTATTGAAAGAAGATAGTATTCCGAAAGCAGCAGATAAACCGCTGTTTATATTAGCGCCTGTCATTGCATTTGCACCAGCATTTATGGTGCTTGCGGTTATCCCGTTCACTGATAAATTTCAATTTGCAGATATTGGAGTCGGGCTACTTTATTATATTGCTGTTTCCGGTATTACGACGATAGGTGTTGTAACTGGGGGATGGGCATCGAATAATAAATATTCCCTTTTAGGAGGGATGCGTGCGGCGGCGCAAATGATTTCTTATGAGATTCCGCTCGTAATGAGTGTAATTGGTATCGTTTTGCTAGCTGGTAGCCTGAATTTAAATGAGATTGTAGCGGCGCAGGAGAAAGTCTGGTACATTTTCGTACAGCCAATTGGATTCGTCGTTTTCTTAATCGCAGCAGTTGCAGAGTTAAATAGGACGCCATTCGATTTGCCGGAAGCGGAGTCAGAACTTGTTTCTGGATATCATACGGAATACTCAGGTTTTCGCTGGGCGTTTTTCATGCTTTCAGAGTACGTATATTTCTTCGGGATGGCATCGTTAATTACAGTGCTCTTTTTAGGCGGATGGAATCCAGTCATGTTTCTTGGATTTATCCCAGGTGCCGTATGGTTTGCTTTGAAATTTAGCAGTGTAGTCTTTCTATTAATTTGGTTCCGCGTTACGTTCCCGCGTATAAGAGGTGACCAGTTAATGGAGTTTGGATGGAAAGTATTATTGCCGATTGCACTTGCAAATATTTTCTTAACGGCATTGATTAAGGAGTTATTCTTCTAATCTATGAGGGGGGTGCCCGTAAGAGATGAAAGGACTATTTAAAGGGTTAAAATATACATTAAGTAATTTGAGCAAGAAGAAGGTAACGTATGATTATCCAAATCAACCGTTGCCGTTGCCAGACCGTTTTCGGGGGATTCAAAAATTTTATCCGGAGAAATGTATTGTTTGTAATCAGTGCTCTAACATTTGTCCGACAGACTGTATTCAGTTAACAGGAAAGAAACATCCGGATCCTACGAAAAAAGGAAAAATTATCGACACGTATGATATTAATTTTGAAATTTGTATTCTTTGTGATTTATGTACAGAAGTTTGTCCGACAGAGGCAATTGTCATGACAAATAACTTTGAACTCGCGGAATATTCACGTGATGACTTATTTAAAAATTTGCAGTGGCTTGACGAAAACGACGAAAACGTCAGGAAGGAGAATAAGGCATGAATGGCGAGTTTGTAGCATTCTTTATACTATCCTTGTCTGCAATTATCGGCGGTGTTCTTATGTTGAACTTAACGAAAGTTATGCACATGATGCTAGCTCTCGTTCTGACATTTCTCAGCATTGCAGGTTTGTATTTTCTTTTGTCAGCCGAATTTATAGGCGTTGCACAAATTTTACTTTACTCTGGTGCAATCACAATTATTATGATTTTCGGCATTATGTTAACGAAACATAACGCGGAAAATGAATCGCGTCTTACTCTTCGAAAATGGATTATCTTCTTTGCAGTTGTAGCATTTGGAGCGGTTATGTATTTCGCTGTTAATAATGTTGATTTTGCAAATGAAAGCACACAAGGAAGTTTACCTCTCCATGAAAACAACACACTTCAAATCGGTACGCTTCTCTATTCAAAATATATTATTCCATTTGAACTAACTTCAGTTATTTTACTTGTAGCACTCGTTGGCGCAATTATACTTGCGAAAAAGGACGAGAAAGAGGAGGATTCCAATGAGTAGCGTTCCAGCTTCTGCATATTTAACACTTGCGATTATTTTGTTTTGCATCGGTCTATTTGGAGCTTTAACAAAGCGGAATACAGTAATCGTATTAGTTTGTATCGAATTAATGCTGAATGCTGCCAATTTAAACTTAGTGGCGTTTAGTAAATTAGGCTTATTTCCGAATTTAACAGGTCAAATTTTCTCACTGTTTACGATGGCTGTAGCGGCAGCGGAAGCGGCGGTAGGACTCGCTATTTTAATTGCTTTATATCGTAATCGTACGACAGTTCAGGTGGATGAAATGGATACGCTCAAAGGATAACATTGTGACCGAAAAAGGGGGAAGGAAACAATGATCGATTATGCATGGCTCATACCGCTTTTCCCACTCGTTTCGTTTTTGTTACTTATTATATTCGGGAAGAAAATTAGAGAAAGAAGCAGCGTACTTAGTATTTTTTTCGTCTTTCTCTCCTTTATACTTGCGGTACTTGTGTTAATAGAAAGGTTTTCAGAAGCAAGCGTGAAGCATAAGTGGGTGTGGCTTAGAGCTGGAGATGTGGATATATCATTCGGCTTTGAAGTGACTGCATTAGGAGCTTTAATGTTATTTATCGTGACGCTTGTGAGTCTACTTGTACATGTGTATTCGAAAGGTTATATGAAAGGTGATGAACGATTACCGACCTTTTACGCATATTTAGGACTCTTTACATTTGCGATGTTAGGGCTTGTTATATCAACGAATTTATTACAACTTTATATATTTTGGGAATTAGTTGGCCTTGGCTCATTTTTACTTATCGGTTTTTATTTCTTTAAAGAAGAAGCGAAGGCTGCTGCAAAAAAGGCTTTTATTATGACCCGTATTGGGGATGTTGGTTTATTTATCGGGATGATTTTAATTTTTTGGTACGCAGGTAGTTTTGAATATGACGCAATATTTAGGGCGATTTATACAGGGGATCTACCTCCTTACATGATTACAATAACAGCGATATTAATTTTTATCGGGGCGATGGGGAAATCAGGTCAGTTCCCGCTTCATACGTGGTTGCCAGATGCAATGGAGGGGCCAACACCCGTTTCGGCACTTATTCACGCGGCGACGATGGTCGCAGCTGGCGTATATTTAGTAGCGACGATGTTCCCTCTATTTTCAGCAAGTACAGTGGCGATGCAGACAGTGGCAATCGTTGGAGCTTTCACTGCAATCTTTGCGGCCTCTATCGGTCTTGTGCAAACAGATATAAAGAGGGTGCTTGCTTATTCTACAGTTAGCCAGCTCGGGTATATGATGCTCGCGTTAGGTTCTGCCGGTTATGTAGCTGGTATATTTCATTTAACGACACATGCTTTTTTTAAAGCACTACTATTTTTGGCGGCAGGAAGTGTAATTCATGCTGTGCATACGCAAAACATTAATAAAATGGGCGGTTTACAGAAGAAGATGAAAGTAACTGGTACGCTATTTTTAATAGGTACCCTTGCCATTAGCGGTGTTCCGCTGCTTTCCGGTTTTTTCAGCAAAGATGAAATTTTAGCGGCGACGTGGATGAATGGCAATTACGTTTTATTTACTTTAGCAGTAATTGCGGCATTTTTAACAGCGTTTTATATGTTCCGCCTTTACTTTCTTGTCTTTACTGGAGAAACGAAGACGAAGGAAGAAGTGCATGAATCGCCTCGCGTTATGACGTATCCAATGATTGTTCTCGGCGTTCTCGCAGTAGTGGCAGGATATATAAATACACCATGGTTTGGGACGTTTCTCGGAGATTGGTTGACGAAAGATGTAGGGTTTAAGGTTGAAGAAACGCATGGACCAGTTTGGATTATGATTGTTGCGACACTCGTTTCATTTGCGGGAATCGCTCTTGCATATTTCATATATAGGAAGAAATCAATTTCTAGGAATTGGGCTGGGGGTACGGAAACATCGCTTTATAATCTTTTGAAAGAAAAATATTATGTGGATGAACTATACAACATGACGGTGATCCCTATTACGAAAGGAATCGCTCATGTGCTTCACTTATTTGAAGTGTATGTAGTCGAAGGAATTGCAGTTTTAATTGCAAGTGTAGTGAAAGGCACAAGTAACCTTGGATCGAAACTTCAAAACGGGAATGTACAAGTGTACGGTACTGTAACGGCGGTTTCGCTCGCTGTACTCGTCATTATTTTGCTCTATACGGGAGGGGATTTACGATGAATGATTTGTTGTTAACGTTCTTCATTTTTTCCCCGCTTTTAGGAATTTTATTGCTTGTATTAACACCGAAAAAGGAATTGCGTACAGTGCGAGCGCTTGGCTTATTTGGGACGGCACTTCCATTTGGAATCGCTATCGTCCTCGCTTGTACATATGCTTCTGGAAAGAATTTGTCACTATTCGATGAAAAGATGAAGTGGATTAAGTTCGGCGATTTTACAGCGGTAGATAAAAGGTGGTTTTCTATTTATTACGAGCTCGGTATTGATGGTTTGTCGCTTGTCATGATGGTACTGACGGCTCTTCTAGCAACGCTTGCAGCAATTGCAGCCTTTTCTATTAAAAGAAATTTAAAAGCATTTTATATGCTGTTACTCATGCTAGAAATAGGAATGCTCGGCGTCTTTGCTGCTCAAAACTTAATGTTGTTTTTTATCTTCTTTGAAATTACGTTGCCACCAATGTTCTTATTAATTGGAAAGTGGGGAAAATTGTCGAGTGAAAAGGCTGCGTATAGTTATTTAATATATAACGGTATTGGCTCAGCTATTTTGCTCATTGTTTTCTCAATTTTGTTCGCGAAAACAGGTACAACAAATATTGTGGAGCTGAAAGAGATATTAAGAAGCGTAAACGCAGAGGGAGCACTCGTCATCCCAAGTAGTTTGCAGCTTAGTGTATTTATTGCCATAATGATTGCTTTTGCAATTAAACTACCTGTTTTTCCGTTGCACCGCTGGATGGTCAATGTACACATAGAAGCGCATCCAGCTGTAGTTATGCTTCATGCGGGTGTTTTGCTGAAGATTGGAGCGTACGGTATTATTCGCTTCGGGAAAGGGCTATTCCCGGAATATTTTCACGATGTTGCAACACTAATTGCGATATTAGGCGTAATTAATTTATTATACGGTGCCTTTTTAGCGCTCATCCAAACAGACTTTAGGAAAGTACTGGCTTACTCTAGTATTTCGCATATGGGAATTGTGTTAATGGGACTTGCGTCACTTAATGCACCTGGTACACAAGGAGCGTTATTTCAGGTTGTATCGCACGGTTTAATTGCAGCCTTGCTGTTTTTCTTACTCGGTGTTATAGAACAACGTTTCGGAACATCAGACATTACAGCGCTTGGTGGACTCGCAAAAAGTGTCCCAGTACTTAGCGGCTTCTTCTTAGCAGGAGGAATGGCATCGCTTGGATTACCAGGGATGTCTGGGTTTGTTAGTGAATTTCTTGCCTTTCTCGGTTTATTTCAAGGAGAGCCCGTCATTGCTGCAGTCGGTGTGATTGGCATCATTTTAACCGCTGTATATGTATTAAGGGCGACACTTCAAGTGACATTTGGAAAGAAAGAGTGGGAAGCAAAATCTGATATACACGGATGGGAGTATGTCCCTGTTTTACTACTTATCTTTTGTATTATTGCAATTGGAGTTATGCCAGAAATACTAGGGGATCCGCTTCAAAATACATTGAAAACATTGGGGGTGAAGTAGGATGGATATGAATACGTTATTTAGCTTATCGTGGCATCTAATGGTGCCAGAATTTATTATTCTCGGCGCCACCATCCTCCTTTCCATATGTGATTTGTTTTTTAAGCTGAACCATAGATATGTAGCTCTTGGTGCGATTGCTGCCATCGTATTAGCAATCGTGTCATTAATTACTCTATATAGCGAACCGGCAGGAGATATTTTAAATGGATCGTTTGTGTTAGATGGATTTTCAAAAGGGTTTAAACCGTTGCTATTAGGTGCCTCAGCTCTCATTTTATGCACCGCAATGAGCGATGATAAGAAGAATCCAATTGAAGATAAAGGTGAATATTATTACTTATTTTTAATGGCACTTCTTGGCGCGATGTTCATGGCTTCTAGTGTTGATTTTATTACCCTTTTCGTTGGTTTGGAGTTACTTTCACTTTCTTCCTATATCTTAGTAGGAATACGAAAAAAGAGCCGTGCATCAAATGAAGCGGCAATGAAATACGTCATTAGCGGAGGAATTGGAACGGCGATTACGCTCTTCGGAATGAGTTATTTATACGGTATTACAGGTTCAACTAACATTGTAGATATGCAAAAGGTACTCACTGGGGAACTCGCTAGTGGTATTCAGTTATTGTTAGCTCTCGCATTTCTTTTATTGCTAGTTGGTCTCTCATTTAAAATTGCCACAGTGCCGTTTCATATGTGGGCACCTGATGTGTATGAAGGAGCAGCTACACCAGTTACTGCTTTTCTTGGAACGATTTCTAAAATTGCCGGGTTCCTACTCATTATTCGTTTGTTCCTTATGATCTTTGCAAGTGTATTAATACAAGGAGATATGCAATCTTTATATGGGCATATGAGTATATATATTGCGGTGCTAGCAAGTATTACGATGATTGTTGGGAATGTAGTAGCGTTAAAACAATACAATATAAAGCGTTTATTTGCTTATTCGGGCATTGCTCATGCAGGGTATTTACTCGTTCCACTTGTGGCATTATCACCATTTACGATGGATAGCATGTGGTTTTATATGCTGGCATACATGCTTATGAATATAGGCGCATTTGCCATTATCCACGGCTTAATCTTACAAAATAATGAGGAAAATATAACAATTTTCACAGGTTTATATAGAAGGTCGCCATTTACAGCGATAATGATGACAATTTTTATTTTATCGTTGGCTGGGATACCAGGAACGGCTGGCTTCATTGGAAAGATTAATATCTTTTTAGGCGCACTTCATGTAGAGCCAGCACATTACGTACTAGCTTCGATTATGATGGGTACGACAGTTGTTTCATTCGTATATTATTTCCGTATTTTACAACAAATGTTTTTCCGCACCGGAGAGACAGAAGAGAGAATACGGTTACCGTTAAATATAAAGGTTGTTATGAGTCTTTGTGCAATTTCGATTGTAATACTAGGGATTATGCCGATGATTGGGTACAATTTCTTTTATGAATATTTTCCATTAATGAAAGATTTCTTCTTCTTAGGGAACGTGGTACAATAGTGAAAATAAAAGGTGTGGAGTCAGTACTCTGCGCTTTTTATTTTGTGTTAACTTGTAATGTAGATATACGTTTTTGGAAAGAAAATCACGATGTAAAATGTAAGATGTCTATGTGCATTTGAAAAAGTGTAGCTCCTACTTATTATGGTATCGTTTTTATATTCTTTCATAAGTAGTAGCTGAGTAAAAAGGGGTCGATTTTTTGGCACAACTTTTAGGGCAACAAGCACTGATTGCCATTGTTTCGCATTTATTGTTTATTACCATTACGTGGTGGGCCTTACAAGGCATTCACATTGAGCGTTTAATGAAGTCCGGAAAAGTGCTGCAGACGCGAGTATTACTCATCTTAATTACAATTGCAATTGGGACATCTGTAAGTAACTTTTTCCTTGATTATTTAGGCTATTCGAAGAGTTTAACGTATTTAGTAAAGTAAGTGTATAGAACCTCAAATCTCCGTTAACAATGGGGATAGGAGGGGATGAAATTGAAGCTTAAAGCCATTCTTATTGTTGCACTTAGTGTTGTTTTATTTTTGGTTGGATATAGAGAGATGAAACCGATAAGCGATGAAAAGAAAATGGAGAGCATGATCAAGGCCTTAGAGAAAAATGATGCTAAAGTAGAAAAATGGTCATGGTTAGCGAGAGAAACAAAAACAATTTCTAACATACATACGTTTCAAAAGTTGTTAAACGATGTGAAGGAAAAGGCAAATATTCAAAAGTGGGAAGTAGAGCAATCTCCAGATGGATATAAAGCTACATCCTATAAAAAGCTTTCTTCTTATGAAGAACGAGTAGTAGTAACTTGGAGTAAAGAAAATACTAAAGAAAACACTTTCATTATCTTTGAAGTAAGTGGGGCGAAATGGGACCCGAAGTATGTTCAAAACATGAATAAAATTTTTAGTGAAAAACCTATAATTTACACTTGTGTTCAAGGTGTACTGAATGATAAGATTGAAGGTGTTTTGCAAAATAAAACCAATCAGGTTTTGAAAGATCTTTCAGCAAGAGCGATCGAACAAGTAGAAGAAAGAGCATTTGTGTCAGTCTCCGCATACAATAAAAAGTGGGATGACGCTCTTTCAACAAATAGAGAGAAAATAAATGTGCAAATAGCAATACGTTCTACAGACAACAAAGATACAATTGTGGTTGGCACACCGATCATAACTTCTGAGTATTGAGTGAATAGATACTGAAAAAAGGACACGGAGGGGAATAATTTGGAAAAGATCATCGTCCGTGGCGGAAAGCGGTTAAACGGCACAGTGCGTGTTGAGGGCGCAAAAAATGCTGTATTACCTATAATCGCTGCAGCCCTATTAGCGAGTGATGGAAAGAATGTACTATCTGAAGTACCAGTTTTGTCTGATGTATACACAATTAATGAGGTATTACGTCATTTAAATGCTGAAGTCGTATTTGAAAATAATCAAGTAACAATCGATTCTTCTAAAGAACTAAACATTGAAGCACCATTTGAATATGTACGTAAAATGCGTGCATCTGTTCAAGTAATGGGACCATTATTAGCACGTAACGGTCGTGCTCGTATTGCACTTCCTGGTGGATGTGCAATTGGTTCACGTCCAATTGACCAACATTTAAAAGGCTTCGAAGCAATGGGAGCAAAAGTACAGGTTGGTAACGGTTTTGTTGAGGCATATGTTGAGGGAGAACTAAAAGGAGCTAAAATCTACTTAGACTTCCCAAGCGTAGGCGCGACAGAAAACATTATGTCTGCAGCTACATTAGCAAAAGGGACAACAATTCTTGAAAACGCAGCGAAAGAACCAGAAATCGTTGACTTAGCTAACTTCTTAAATGCGATGGGAGCGAAAGTACGCGGAGCTGGAACTGGAACGATTCGTATTGAAGGCGTTGATAAATTATATGGTGCAAACCACTCTATTATTCCTGACCGTATTGAAGCGGGAACATTCATGGTTGCAGCAGCAATTACTGGTGGAGACATCTTAATTGAAAATGCTGTACCTGAACATTTACGCTCAATTACAGCGAAAATGGAAGAAATGGGTGTTAAAATTATTGAGGAAAACGAAGGTGTACGTGTTATCGGCCCAGATAAGTTAAAAGCGGTTGATATTAAAACTATGCCTCACCCAGGTTTCCCAACAGACATGCAATCACAAATGATGGCATTATTACTACAAGCTGATGGAACAAGCATGATTACAGAAACGGTATTCGAAAACCGCTTTATGCACGTTGAAGAATTCCGTCGTATGAATGCTGATATTAAAATTGAAGGTCGTTCTGTTATTATGAACGGTCCAAACAGCTTACAAGGTGCTGAAGTAGCAGCAACTGACTTACGTGCTGCAGCTGCATTAATCTTAGCTGGTTTAGTATCAGAAGGTTATACTCGTGTAACTGAGTTAAAACATCTTGACCGTGGCTATGTAAACTTCCATAAGAAATTAGCTGCATTAGGTGCAACTATTGAACGTGTAAACGAAAAAGTAGAAGAAGTGAAAGAACAAGAAGTTTCTGATCTTCACGCTTAATTAAAATAGTCTCTATGTCTTTTGACATAGGGGCTATTTTTTTTGGTTATTACTGTTATAGTCAATAAATTCTATACTTATGCACGTACCAGTAAAAATATTTAGAAAATTTCTGTTTTATACTCTTCCCCTTAAGTATGTTCTAAAAGAAAGAGTTGTTCCATAAGAATGAATGGAGTAAAGCTTTTATATTGGAGGAAAATAGGATGAAATTTTCAAAGCCACTTTTTATTACAGTAGCGCTCTTAATAGCGCTCGTTATCATTGTACCTGCAGCCCTTGTTATTCCATTTGCGAAAGCAAAAGTAGGGGAAGAAACGGCCTCTAACACTCCTCCAGCGATAGAAAGCATACCAGCTCCAGGAAAAGTAGATACAGCTGTTCAAGTTGCTGTATATCGCGAAAAACAGAAGAAGGTAGAAACATTACCAGTGGAGGAGTATGTGACAGGTGTAGTAGCTTCTGAGATGAATGCCAGTTTTGAAATAGAGGCACTAAAGGCGCAGGCATTAGCAGCGAGAACATTTGTAGTACAACGTATGCTAAGCGGAGGAAAGAAAAATAATGCGGACGTGACAGATACGGTGAAAGATCAAGTGTACAAAAGCAAAGATGAATTGAAGAAGCAATGGGGTAATAACTACGAAAATAATTTGAAGAAAATCGAAGAAGCCGTTTCGAAAACAGCAGGACAAGTTTTAACGTATGATGGAAAACCAATTTCAGCATCCTTCTTTTCAACGAGTAATGGTCGAACAGAAAATGCAGCTGACTATTGGGGAAATGATTATCCGTACTTGAAAAGTGTAGATAGTCCGTGGGATCAAGCCTCTCCAAAGTTTACGAGCGAGCAAACATTTACAGTAGCTGATTTTCAAAAACGTCTCGGTGTGAAAGTGCTAGCAGACGGAAAGGTTGGCAATATTAAAGACCTTACGGAAGGAAAGCGCGTAAAGGATGTAGCTTTTCAAGGAAAAACATTAACTGGAAAAGAAGTTCGTGAAAAGTTAGATTTACGTTCTTCTGATTTTACGTGGAAACAACAAGGAGATAAAATCATCGTTACGACGAAAGGTTTCGGTCACGGCGTTGGTATGAGTCAATACGGGGCGAACGGCATGGCAGCGGAAGGAAAGAAATATACAGATATCGTTGCTCATTACTATAAAGGCGTTGAAATAAAGACGATGAATGATTATGAAGGAAAGTTGATGGTGAAGAAATAGGTGTCAGAACTCTGGCACCTATTTTTTTCTGTTTAAAATATCATAATTTTCCATTAACTGTTTGATATAATAGGATAAAAAGGCATTTGGGGGAAATGAAATGGCGTTACTAGAGTTGAAACAATTAGGGAAGGCGAACCAGTTACCGGCAATTGAGCTAGAGGTGGAGAAGGGACAATGTATTGTTTTGCAATGCAATAATCATACAGCTAAAGTGTTACACCGCATCATTATTGGTGAAGAAGAAGCTTCGACTGGCAATGTACTGTTTGAAGGAGAAGCAATTGGAAAGAAAAATTATTCCCGCATCGGCTTTTGTTTTTTGAAGGATGAGGCATATGATCGTTTGAAGGTGAAAGAATACTTTAAGTTTTTAATAGGGCTTTATGAATCAAAGATAAGTATAGAAGAAGTTGTGCAGTCTGTTGGTCTCCTAGATAAACTAAACGTTAAAATAGAAAAATTATCATTTTCCGAGAAACGCCGTCTTCATATCGGACGAGTGATGATTCATAATCCGGATTTAATCATTTTGGAAGAACCGGAGCAAAATGTAGATATAGAGAGTACGGTTATTATTCGAAAAGCAATTATGAAAATGAAAGAGCAAGGAAAGGCGATTTTTATTACGTCATCTTTTCTATCGGATGCCCTTTCGTTAACGGAAGATGTATACATACTAAACAATGATGGTGTGAAAAAAGTAGAAATTGAACAAGAGGAAGCAGAAAAAGTCGATGAAGAGAAGGTCGTTCAAATAATTCCGCAAATGAAGTTAGAAAGAATACCTGCGAAAGTGAACGATAAAATCATTTTACTTGATCCGATGGAAATCCATTTCATTGAAACGCAAAACGGAGTAACGCATATTCACGTTCGTGAAGGTGATTTCGTATGTGCATTAACATTAAGTGAACTAGAAGCAAGATTAACAGGTTTTGGTTTCTTTAGATGTCACCGCTCGTATCTTGTGAATTTACAAAGAGTACGAGAAGTGATTACTTGGACTCGTAACAGTTTTAGTTTAATTTTGGATGACGAAAGAAAAAGTTCAATTCCGCTTTCAAAAGGACGCATGGATGAATTAAAAGGTGTTATTGGACTATAAAAGTGCTCCAATAAGCTCAACATGCGATTCATTCACCGGTAAAAATACTCCTTTTACCGGTATTTTACTGCGTAATCCCTTTGTTTTTCATATGATTGAGTCAAGAAAAGCGAAACAAACGAACGAAAAGCGCTAAAGCGACTTTCATCTATAAAGAAGAAAAACAAAGGGGATGAAGAAATGACATTGGCAATTGAAATGAAAGATGTAATGAAAAGTTTCAGTGGAAAAACGGCACTTCGAAATGTAAATATTGAGGTGAAGCAAGGAGAGATATTCGGATTCCTCGGACCGAGTGGATCTGGTAAGACGACAACAGTAAAAATTTTAACTTCTCAATTGCTTCATAGTGTTGGAACGGTAAGAGTATTAGGGAAAGATATTACAGGACCAAGTAGCATCGATTACAAACGAATTGGTATTTTAACAGATAACAGCGGCTTATATGAAAGACTTAGCATTTATGATAACTTACTATTATTTTGTGACTTATACGATTGCAAAAAAGAACGAATCGATGAAGTACTAACACAAGTAAATTTATTAGATGATAAAAAAACACCAGTAAAGAAATTATCAAAGGGAATGAAGCAACGCGTCACACTAGCGAGAGCAATCCTTCATAAACCAGATATCCTCTTCTTAGACGAACCAACATCTGCACTCGATCCAGTAAACGTACAAAACATTCATAAAATCTTAAAAGACTTAAATGAAGAAGGAACGACAATTTTCTTAACGACTCACAACATGGATGAAGCAGAAACGCTTTGTAACCGTATTGCCTTCCTTTGTGGCGGAGAAATTGTAGCACTCGATACGCCAGAGAACCTGCGCTTACAATACGCTAAGGATCAAATAGAGGTCGTATTAAAAGGTAAACGAAAAGAAGTAGTGCAAAAAGATGAATTAGGCGCAAATCGTATTTCAGAATGGATGAAAAAGGGCGAACTGTTATCTATTCATTCACACGAACCAACGCTAGGCGATATCTTTATTGAAGTTACTGGGAGGGGATTATAATGACATTTTCAATGAGACGTGTATCAGCTATTTTTAGAAAAGAAATACAAGATTTTAAGACAAATTCACAAGTGTTGTTAATGGCATTTTTACCAATTATACTTTCATTTTTGTTTAGCAGATTTGGAGTGGGAAAGGAAATGTTAGGTATTACTACTATAACGGCCTTCCTATTTGTCGCAGGCTTTGTTCAATCTATGGTAATTGCAGAAGAAAAAGAAAAACATACATTGCGTGTATTAATGCTATCACCGGCATCTTCGGTTGAAGTTCTACTTGGAAAGAGTTTATTAACATCGGGTCTGACGATGGTCATTTGTATTGCAAATTTATTTATTTTAGATCAGTTAAATATTAACCTTCCATTGGTAGGATTGATATTCTTATGCGGAACTATTTTGTTTATCGTACTTGGAACAATGATCGGATTACTTGCATCTTCTGTACCACAAACATCAATAATTGGAATGCCGATATTAATGACGATGTATTTGGCTGTACAGTTTGAGCCAATGGTTGAAAATAAAGTAATTAAGACGATGATTGGATATCTTCCAACATCTCATATTGTGAAAGCACTTAAAAGCTTAGTAGGTGGGTCGGGATTTAGTAGTATTAGTGGGCATGTATTAAACGTTGCAGTTTGGCTTATTATATCGCTCGTTGTATGTTTAATCGTATATAAAAAGAAACAATTAGACTAAAAACTGAGCTAAAAGTGCTCAGTTTTTTCTTTTTTCTATCATTTCCTCGGAAATTTTACAGTTCTTATACATATTTTTACAGATTTTGTCGAAAAGTAATTAGTTATACGTTGTATAGGATACGTGAATATTGTTCAAAATGATTGCTGAGGTGATGATGGAATGCGAGGAAGAAATAATAAAAAGTCGCAAAAGGTAGTACATTTATTTCAAAAAAGATGGGTGTTTCCGGCACTATACATTGCTTGTGCAGCGGTAATCTTAATGGTTGCGCTATGGTTCCAAGGAGCTAATCCGAAGAAGACTCCAAACCACGATCAAGCAACACCGTATACACAATCGGAAGATCCAGCAGTACCAGTAACGAAATCTTCAGAAGTAGTGAAAATGCCAGCTGCCGCGAATGCGGAAGTAGTCGTACAAAAGAAATTCTATGAAGATGCAGCAACTGAGGCGGAACAAGAAAAAGCACTTGTCTTTTATAACAACACATATTCCCCGAACAAAGGAATTGATATTGCTGCGAAGAATGGAAAAGAATTCAATGTTGCTGCTGCTTTAAGTGGTACAGTAACGAAAGCTGAAAAAGATTCACTTCTTGGTTATGTTGTAACAGTTGATAGTGGAAATGGTGTAGCGGTATCTTATCAAAGCTTAGGCAGTGTGAAAGTAGAAAAAGGTGCAAGAGTTGCACAAGGTGAAGTATTAGGAACATCCGGTCTAAGTGCAATGAATAAAGAGGCAGGCTCTCACGTTCACTTTGAAGTACGTAAAGACAATGTGGCTGTGAACCCTGAACGTTACTTAAATAAATCAGTAACAGAAATTAAAGCTGATGCAGGTGCTGCAAAGGCTACGAATGCTTCTGGTAAAAAAGCTGATGACAAATCTCAAAAAGAAGAGAAGTCAACGAGCACGAAACCAGAAAGTAAAACAGAAGACAAGTCTCAAAAAGAAGAGAAATCAACAAGCGGTTCAACTAGTGACAAAAAAGAAGAACCGAAGAAAGAAGAAAAATCAACAAATGGTTCTACAGAATCATCTAACGATTCTTCTTCACAAGAATAAGAAAGTGAAAAAATCAGTTCCCACTAGGGGAGCTGATTTTTTTATTTTTATATAAAAATACTCAATTTCGAGAAAAAAGTTGCAAAAACAAGGAAAAATGACGAGATTCTCGAATATATATTACAAAAGGGAGGGGATACTGTGTCATTTTTATTTGTTCTGTCGACTGCTATTATTTTATTGTTTGTTTTATTCACCTTATATTATTATATTGCCGGTAAGAAAGAGGTTCCCCACCATCAATTATTAGAAGAAGAGTTTGAAAGAGAAGAATGACGCCTTATATATAAGGTGTCATTTTTTTTCGTCAAAATAGTCACTGTTAACGTATTTCTCACAAAAAAACGTAATTTTTCTTAACTTAGTCCGCAAAAATAGTGAACATGTAGCATATATCAGTAGTGCGGGCAATACAATGGTATAAACCAAAGCAAAGAGAGTGTTTGAGGTGAGAAATCGTGAATCATTTCATTATAAATCCAAGAATGTTTAACGCTTACAAACAGCACTCACACTTACTTCTTAGTCGTATGCAGCGAGGCTCATTTCACCCTTCTCACATCCAAATTAGGGAGGCGAGTGGTGTGCACGATTACATCAAAGAGAGAACTATCAAGATTGGTAAGTATATCGTGGAGACAAGAAAGACAGTGCGTGTCATTGCAAAGGAATTTGGGGTATCAAAGAGTACAGTCCATAAAGATTTAACAGAACGTCTACCAGAAATTAATCCAGAGCTCGCAAATGAAGTGAAAGAAATTCTTGATTATCATAAGTCTATTCGCCATTTAAGAGGTGGAGAAGCAACAAAGCAAAAGTATAGAAAAGAAGATGTAGAGAAGCCTGTACGTCAATAATGTTACAGTAGCAAACATTCCGTTCACATTCGGTAATATTTTTCAGAAGAATTCTTTTTGCGAATATTACGTTTCTGTTAAATTTATGATAAAATCAGAAATTAGGTGAAAAGAATTCGGGTGTAACCTGATTTTGAATATCGAGGAGGAAAAAACGGGAATGTTTGCGCGAGATATCGGAATTGACCTAGGTACGGCTAACGTATTAATTCATGTTAAAGGTAAGGGTATTGTATTAAATGAGCCATCTGTTGTGGCAATCGATCGTAATAGTGGTAAAGTATTAGCAGTAGGTGAAGAAGCGAGAAGCATGGTGGGACGTACGCCTGGTAATATTGTAGCAATTCGTCCACTTAAAGATGGTGTAATCGCAGACTTCGAAATTACAGAAGCAATGTTAAAGTATTTCATTAACAAATTGGACGTAAAGAGCTTCTTTTCAAAACCTCGTATTTTAATTTGTTGTCCAACAAATATTACATCAGTAGAACAAAAAGCAATTCGTGAAGCTGCTGAACGTTCAGGTGGTAAAACAGTATTTTTAGAAGAAGAACCAAAAGTAGCTGCAGTTGGTGCTGGTATGGAAATCTTCCAACCAAGCGGTAACATGGTTGTTGATATTGGTGGAGGTACAACAGATATCGCTGTACTATCTATGGGTGATATTGTTACCTCTTCCTCTATCAAAATGGCTGGCGATAAGTTTGATATGGAGATCTTAAACTATATTAAACGTAAGTATAAGCTATTAATCGGAGAACGTACTTCAGAAGATATTAAAATTAAAGTTGGTACAGTATTCCCAGGTGCACGTAGCGAAGAACTTGAAATTCGCGGACGTGACATGGTAACAGGCTTACCACGTACAATTACAGTATGCTCTGAAGAAATTACAGAAGCATTAAAAGAAAATGCAGCTGTTATTGTACAAGCTGCAAAAGGCGTATTAGAGCGCACACCACCAGAATTATCTGCAGATATCATCGACCGCGGTGTTATTCTAACAGGCGGTGGAGCTTTACTACACGGTATCGACATGCTTCTAGCAGAAGAACTAAAAGTACCAGTATTAATTGCTGAAAACCCAATGCACTGCGTTGCGGTTGGTACAGGCATTATGTTAGAGAATATCGACAGATTACCAAAACGTGCTTTGAGATAATTTGAAAGAACTAAGGCTAATGCCTTAGTTCTTTTTTCGTTTTTATATTTTTTTATTTTGTTTTTTTGCGAAAATGGAAGGAAAATAGAGAAATATGAAGGAAACAGGTAAAATATTCATATATATGGTTAAATTTAATATTTCCTTAATTGAAAACGTTTATAATATAATGAGTCGAATACGACATTAAGGCAAATAATGTTTCAATACATATTGCCTTTCCCTAATTTGGGCATACACTCCTTTCCACCTCCGTGTCAGTTGCAAAAATGTGCAACTATTTTAATGGAATAGAGTGTGTGCATTTTTTTTTAGGAAGTCGTGCTAAATATAAAATGTTACTTTGTAATGACAAACAATAAACAAAATGGGATAATAGCAATATGTCCAAGTGGTAAGACCAATATTACAAAAGGGGCGATTGTTACATGCTAAATATAGAACAAATTAAAGAAATCATTCCTCACCGCTATCCATTTTTACTTGTTGATAAAATATTAGAAGTAGATGAAGGCAAAAGAGCGGTTGGGATTAAAAATGTATCCGCAAACGAAGAATTCTTTAACGGACACTTCCCTGACTATGCAGTTATGCCTGGTGTACTTATTGTAGAAGCATTAGCACAAGTCGGAGCAGTTGCAGTATTAAAGAAAGAAGAAAATCGCGGAAGACTTGCTTTCTTTGCAGGTATCGACAATTGCCGTTTCAAAAAACAAGTACGACCAGGTGATCAGCTTCGTCTAGAAGTAGAAATGACACGCGTACGCGGCCCAATTGGAAAAGGAAAAGCAATCGCAACAGTAGATGGTGAAGTTGCATGTGAGGCAGAAATTACATTTGCGATTGGTGATAAAAAAGAATAGATAGTACTAAAAAATCTCCTTGTGAAAAGACAAGGGGATTTTTTAATTTCTGCTATATAACGATTAAATAATAATATACAAACTAATCAGAAAATATCTTGTAAATAGATGGTAATTACCATATACTTACTTTATTATTTATCTAGAAAACAGGATAAGTGATAAAGGTAATAAAGAAATAAGGGCATTGTCATATTGTTAAGATACTTAAATAAGACAAAGTAGGATGTTATTGATTATGATGAAATGTGGGGAACTCAGCAAGAATATTAATTAGACGTATGAAATCGAGCATAAGAGAGAGAAAAGGGAAATGTCGCATTTCACAAAAGGAGATTATGAATATGTTCGGGAGAAAGAAAAGAAAACCATTACGACAATTAATTACACATAAAGAGCCTAAATCGCGTATTACAGAACAATACCGTAACATTCGTACAAACATTGAGTTTACATCTGTAGATAATCATATTCGTTCTATTATTGTTACTTCAGCCGATCCGGGTGATGGGAAAACAACAACAATCTCAAACTTAGCAGTTGTTTTCGGACAACAAGGAAAGAAAGTTTTATTAATTGGAGCTGACTTGCGTAAGCCGACGATACAAAACTTATTTGCCATTCATAGTTCAAATGGGCTAACGAACTTATTATCAGGACAAGCAAAACTTATGCAATGCATTCAAAAAACAGATATAGAGAACGTATACTTAATGGCAGCAGGTCCAATTCCGCCAAACCCAGCAGAATTATTAGGGAGCCGGGCAATGGACGAGGCGTTGCTAGAAGCATATAACATGTTTGATATTATATTAATTGACACACCACCTGTCCTTGCGGTTACAGATGCACAAATACTTGCGAATAAATGCGATGGAATCGTACTCGTTGTACGAAGTGAAAAGACGGAAAAAAATAAAATCGTAAAAGCGAAACAAATATTAGATAAAGCATCAGGCAAACTACTTGGAGTCGTTTTAAACGATAAAAGAGAAGAAAAAGAGCAGTATGGTTATTACTAAAATATAAAAAGCCAACAAAATTTTTGTTGGCTTTTTTGTTTTCTGAAAATTATTTATCAAGTTATACAGTGTAAAAAACATGATATGATAAAGTTTTTGGGAAATCATTGGAATGTGTTGTCATATTTAAGATTATTTTGTAAGATTAAACTTGTTTCTTGTGAACAAATATAGAACTGAATTATTAAAAATAAAAAATGTAAGATTTATATGTTATAATTTTTCCTATGTGTAAATTTTAGAAAGTTGGAGGAACCTATGGAAGAAACAATTAGTCTAAAAGAGTTATTTCATATCTTAAAAAAACGTTTAGCAATGATCCTCGTAATCGCCTTTGGTGCAGCTATTGTAAGTGCTATCATTAGCTTTTTCTTCATGACACCAATCTATCAATCTTCGACGCAAATTCTTGTTAACCAGAAGAAGCAAGAAGGTGCAATGTTCCAAGCTGGTGAAGTTCAAACGAATATTCAATTAACGAATACATATAAGGTTATTATTAAAAGTCCAGTAATCTTAGATCGAGTAAATGAAAAATTAAATTTAAATATGACAGCACAAGCTTTAACAAAGAAGATTAATATTGCGAATGAAAAGGATTCTCAAGTTATTTCTGTTACTGCTGAGGATAAAGATCCGAAACTAGCTCGTGATATTGCTAATGCAACTGCAGATGTATTTAAAGATGAAGTTGCAAAAATTATGAATGTTGATAACGTAACAGTACTATCTAAAGCAGAAGTTGCAGAAAATCAATCTCCAATTAAACCACGTCCAATGTTAAATGTGGTAATCGCTTTCGTTGTTGGTTTAATGGCTTCAGTTGGTCTGGCATTCTTACTAGAATACTTAGATAACACAGTGAAAAAAGAAGAAGATGTAGAAGACTTACTTGGTTTACCAGTATTAGGTATTGTAGCTCGTATGGATGAAGAAACATTGAACGTGAAATCACACGCTCCATCATCAAGAAAAGTGAGGGGACAAACAATTGGCTCTTAATTTATTTAAAAAGAAAAAGAATCATCGTCAACGTCGTCAATTAATTGCTCATCAACAACCGAAATCACCAATTTCAGAACAATATCGTAATATTCGAACGAATATTGAATTTGCAGCTGTTGATACGAATTTACATTCATTAATGGTCACGTCTGCAAATCCAAGTGAAGGGAAAACGACAACGACAGCGAATATGGCAGTTGTGTTTGCTCAACAAGGGAAAAAAGTATTATTAATTGATGCAGATATGCGTAAACCAGCAATGCATCAAATGTTCCAAGTAGATAACATTTTTGGATTAACGAACGTACTAACACATAGTGAACGTTTAGAGAAGTGCGTGCAAACGACATCTGTAGATAATCTACACTTTTTAGCTTGTGGTCCAATCCCGCCAAACCCAGCCGAATTGTTAGGTTCGAAATCAATGAAAGAACTTCTTGGACAAGCATACAGTATGTACGACTTAGTTATTTTTGATATGCCACCAATTTTAGCTGTAACCGACGCACAAATTATGGCAAATGTATGTGATGCTTCTATTCTTGTTGTTCGTAGTGAATCAACAGAGAAAGAAACAGCAGTAAAAGCAAAAAGTTTATTGGAGTCTGCAAAAGGTAAATTGTTAGGTGTTGTTTTAAACGACCGTGAACGTGAAAACGGCTTATATTATTATTATGGCGCAAACTAATTAAAAGGGTGAGATATGTTTCAACCATATCTCCTTTTTTCCCTTGAATATGAGACGTCTCATATTCAAGGGAAAAAAGATTGATAGGAGAGAAGGAGGCTGAAAGAATGATTGATTTACATTGTCACATTTTACATGGCATCGATGACGGTGCACAAACAGTAACAGATAGTTTAGCGATGGCACAACAAGCCGTTTCAGAAGGAATACATACAATTGTCGCGACGCCGCACCATCAAAATGGAAAATATATAAATGAACGTACCTCAATTATTCATCACGTAAAACAACTAAATGATGAACTACAACAACATAATATTCCACTTACCATCTTACCGGGGCAAGAGATCAGGTTATATGGTGATTTATTAGGAGACTATGAAGCTCGTAAAATTGTTACCTTAAATGAAACAAATAAATACATATTCATTGAATTCCCATCTAATCACGTACCGCGTTATGCTGAACAAATATTATATGAACTGCGCGTTAAGGGAATGATTCCAATTATTGTTCATCCGGAACGTAATGCCGAGTTAATCGAGCGGCCAGATAAGTTATATAACATTGTAAATAAAGGGGCATTAACGCAAGTAACGGCGGGTAGTTTATTAGGGAAGTTTGGCAAAAAAATTAAAAAATTTTCACTTCAACTTGTAGAACATAATTTAACACATATGGTCGCTTCAGATGCACATAACACAACGTCAAGGGGATTTTATTTAGCGGAAAGCTATGAATTAATTGAGAAAGAATTTGGCATGAATGTTATGAGTGATTTGAAAGAAAATCCGTACTTATTAATTAGCGGGAAGGCAATTTACAAAGAAGATCCAGAACAAATTCGTCGTAAAAAATTGTTCGGTATTTTTTAAATAAGAATTGGTGATGTCTCCTAACCGTTATCAACGGGGGCACTCGGTCGTGCTGTGGGTAGAAACCTTATTTCATGCCTACCTTAGACGCTTGTCGTCGGGAGTATGACGTGAGGATGGGTTAGATGCCCATAATTTATTTGTAATAGAAACTCTACCTATGGAGTTATAAAAATGACTCTATAGGTAGGGTTTTTGTTATTGTTACATACAAATAAATAGATTTATAGGGAGAGTATAATTGAAAAAAGTAAGAAAAGCAATTATCCCAGCTGCTGGTCTTGGGACAAGATTTTTACCAGCAACGAAGGCGATGCCAAAAGAAATGTTACCTATCGTCGATAAACCGACAATTCAATACATAATAGAAGAAGCAATTGAATCAGGAATTGAAGACATTATTATTGTTACTGGAAAAGGAAAACGTGCTATTGAAGATCATTTCGATCACTCTTTTGAATTAGAACAAAGCCTTTTAGAAAAAGGAAAGTATGAAATGCTTGAAAAAGTACAAGCCTCCTCAAAAATAAATATTCATTACATAAGACAAAAAGAGCCAAAAGGTTTAGGGCATGCGGTATGGTGCGCTCGTAAATTTATTGGGAATGAACCATTTGCGGTATTACTTGGTGATGATATTGTACAGGCAGAAACACCATGTTTACGTCAATTGATGGATCAATATGAAGGTACACAGTCATCTGTTATTGGTGTACAAACAGTGGCAGAAAACGAAACACATCGTTACGGTATTATCGATCCAGTTGAACAAAATGAACGTCGTTATCAGGTGCGTAAATTTGTAGAAAAGCCAGCCCAAGGAACAGCGCCATCTAATTTGGCAATTATGGGTCGTTACGTATTAACGCCAGAAATCTTTATGTTTCTAGAGAATCAGCAGACAGGTGCAGGTGGAGAAATTCAATTAACAGATGCAATTCAACGATTAAATGAAATTCAGCGTGTGTTTGCTTATGATTTTGAAGGAACTCGTTATGATGTTGGAGAGAAGTTTGGGTTTATTAAGACGACAATTGAAATGGCGCTTCAAAATGAGGAGCTGAAAACAGAATTGATAGAATATATGAATGAACTTTTAGAAAAAGAAAATGTACATGTATGAAGTGAGGTGGAAGTGTATTGGGCTTAACAAAAGTATCCAGTGAAACTGTAAAGAAAAAAGGATTACTTGCTACTGAAGAGGTAAATCAAGATGGATTGTATTTATTTATGAAGCGTTTAATGGATGTACTTGGTTCGTTATGCGGTATTATTTTGCTGGCACCTGTTTTTATTATTGTTACTATATTAATTAAGCTAGAAGATCCAAAAGGTCCTATTCTTTTTAAACA
The DNA here is from genome assembly GCF_058792335.1 of Bacillus sp. CPT56D-587-MTF. Classification (NCBI taxonomy): domain Bacteria; kingdom Bacillati; phylum Bacillota; class Bacilli; order Caryophanales; family Bacillaceae; genus Bacillus; species Bacillus sp. CPT56D-587-MTF. The sequence goes on from NZ_JBYTEF010000001.1 coordinate 5,427,645, forward strand.
AATTCGTGTTGGGAAAAATGGAAAGGAATTTGAGATGTATAAATTCCGTTCAATGGTAACAGATGCTGAGGAACGTTTAAAAGATTTATTGCAACATAATGAAGTGTCGGGGGCAATGTTTAAAATGAAGGAGGACCCACGTGTAACGAAAATTGGAAAATTTATTCGTAAGACGAGTATTGATGAATTACCGCAACTATTAAATGTGCTAAAAGGAAATATGAGCCTAGTTGGGCCGAGACCACCATTACTAAGAGAGGTAAAAGAATATACTCCATACGACAAGCAGAGGCTACTTATTACGCCGGGATGTACAGGATTATGGCAAGTGAGTGGGAGAAGTAGTATTGGATTCAAAGAGATGGTGGAATTAGATTTGATCTATATTCAAAAAAGAAGTATCTTCTTTGATTTGAAAATTATTTTTAAAACATTTTTTGTCCTTTTAGGATCAAAAGATGCATTTTAAATAACTTCAAGTCTTTGAAGTTTATTATAATAGATGATTTAATAATGGAGGAAAATATGCCTGAAATCACTGTTTTAATGCCAGTATATAATGCGGAAAAATATTTAAAAGATGCCATTGATAGTATATTGAATCAAACGTTTAAAGACTTTGAATTATTGATTATAAATGATGGATCTACAGATAAGTCCGTAGAAATAATTAATTCTTATAAAGATACAAGGATTAATTTAATTAATAATGAGAAGAACCTTAAGCTAATTGATACTTTAAATAAAGGCCTAAAATTAGCGAGTGGGAAATATATTGCAAGAATGGATAGTGATGATATTTCTCATCCAAGAAGGCTAGAGCTTCAGCTTGAGGTAATGAATAGTGATCCGGAAATTGCTATTTGCGGAACTGGTATGGATATAATTGGGAAAAAAATATCCAAACCTTTTTTATTAACTGAAACTAATGCTATCAAAAATTTTCTTTTTGTGAAAAACTGTATGATACATCCTTCTGTTATGTTCAGGACTAGTATTTTAAGGGAGGAAGGTTATTTATATAATAAAAATTCTTTACATGTAGAGGATTATGAACTATTTCAAAAAATCAGTAGGAAATATAAGTTAGTGAACTTGAAAAAGGCTCTTCTTCATTATCGTTTGTCACCAACAGGAATCAGTCGAATTCATGCTGAGGAACAAGAAAACAGAGTAGCAGAATTATCGTTCCAGGCTTTATTAGAAATAGGTATTGATTTTAATAGGAAAGCCTATAATAAGCTAAAATTAAATAAAGATGAAATTTTAATAGCAAAAAGGGAATTAGAACAGATTTATGAAGCAATAGATAAAAATAATCAAGATATGTGTCAGATCATTCAATTTATCTGGCTAGATATTTGTAGAAGAGGAACAGGGCATGGGGGATGGACAATTAAGAATTTGATATCTTTCAAGCATTTGAATTTGAAAGACAACGTGGTAAGAGAATGGAGTATGAGAATTATATTAAAGTGTATGTTTAAAAGAACATAATTTTCTTATTGTTAAATGCTAATGTTTTAAGGAGATATATATTTATGAAACTATCTTTAATAATGGCAACTATTGGAAGGTTTGAAGATATAAAGTTTTTAATGGAGTCTTTAAATAAACAAACGTATAAAAACTTTGAATTAATAGTTGTTGATCAAAATAAACATGAAAAGTTAAAAGAATTGGTCAATGAATATCAAAATTTTTTTACTATTAAATATATAAAATCAAGCCCAGGACTATCTAAAGCAAGAAATATAGGATTAAAGGTTGTAGAAGGAGATATTATTGGGTTTCCTGATGATGATTGTTGGTATGATGAGACAACGTTACAAAATATAGTTTCCTTTTTTGAGAATAATGTGAGATACCAATTAGTAACAGGGATGTGTAAAGATGCTACTGGCAATATGTCTGTTAGTAAATTTAGTGAGGAACCTTGTGAGATAGATAAGAAAAACGTATGGACATGTGGAGTTTCAGTTACATTATTTGTACGAAAGGAAATAATATTTAAAATAAGAGGATTTGATGAAGAGTTAGGAGCGGGAGCAGGGACAATTTTTGGATCTGGTGAAGAAACAGATTTTATACTAAATGCTTTAAAGGAAGGTTTCAATGGATACTATACCCCTAAAATTAACGTATTCCATGAAAATCCATTAATAGAGTATAATGAAAAGTCGTATAGAAGGGCATATTCTTATGGGGCCGGATACCTAAAAGTCTTAAAAAAACATGAATATTCTCCATTTAAAAAGGCATCATCCCTAGTTAAACCGTTATTAGGTATACTCATATATTGCTTTGAAATCCCTAAAATGAAATATTACTATTATTTATTTAAAGGGAGATTTATAGGGTACTTGAAAGGTTGATATATATGAATACAAAAAAGTTTAATAGTATTTTATTAAACTTCGCTTTATTGTCAATTGATTGCATAATTTTACTCATTAGTTATTTAATCTCAGTGGATCCGGATTTATTAATATACCTAATTGTAATGTGGAATTTGGTATTATTATTACCTATATTAATTAACTCAAAAAGTAGCTTATCTATGATTGCCTTTGTTAGTTTATTTATGACATGGTATTCCACATCAGCTTTTATAGCTTCTTTTTTAGGGGTTACATATTTTGATATTCCTCAGCAAATTATCTTTGAGGTTACCCAAAAAAGCTTACTTACCCTAATAGTGTGCCATTTTGTTTTAATATTGTGTAAGATCCTCTTTAAATTTCCGAGCCTGGACTGGATAGAAACAAATTTTATAGGAGTTATTCAAGGATTATCAAAGAATAGAATTAAATTTATGATTGTAATTTTAATGACCTTGGGTGTTTATTTTTGGTATAGAATTATATTTGTTATAGGCATAACATCCCTACTAGAAAATCCAAGAATCTATGCAGCTGTTTTATTTGAACAGGTAGGTTTTTATCATCAGATTATTATGGTACCAATTACATTTATTCTAATAGTGTATATGATAAATACTAAAGGTGCTCATAAGTTAAAGGCCTGGATCTTTATCTCAGGAATACTCATTTGGTTGCCGATGGTATTAGTTGGGGCAAGAAAAGAGTTATATATTTGTGTAATTGTCATTTTTTTATTTGGAGGGATTACACGTATAAAGAAGGTTATATTAGGCATAGTTGTTACATTTATGTTCCTTATTATCCCACTTTTTAGAGAGGGATGGGTAGGGTTTGATAATATAATTTTATCTTTTCAAGAGTTTATTTTACCGCAATATTCCCATTTTATCTTTGAAATACTAGGGGACATTCAAAAAAACGCTATTGTTGATATCTCTGGTTATCAAGCTGGTTTTTGGTCTTTATTCCCAGGGTTCCTTAGACCTCATGAATATGTACCGTTAGGGTTAAGTTTATTTAATTTGAGGCTTACTAATGTTGGAATAGCTGCGCATCCAATTGGTGAGGCAGTATTAAATTTTGGGGAGCTTGGGTATGTATTATTTGGATTTATTTTTGTTGGAGTAACCGTAGTAGCTTTTATCTCTTCCAAAAAATCAATAATTGTATCAGTGATTTTATTTGCATATTTAAGTTTATTAGGTAGGAGCGATTTATGGATTACGATTTTCTTTTGTTTATACACTTGTATAGTTACTAGTTTGTTCTTTATTAGATTACATAAGAAGTAAGTAACTACTCAGCTTCTTCAAATAAAAAAACAGGCCAAATACATGTTTCCGATTCGAAAACATGAAAAGAAAATACTCCAATCAGAGAAAGAATCTATGCCAAATAGAGAAATTCTCTTATGAAGTCGTGTTATTCCAAGGAACCGTTCTAGTTTCTATGACTTGGTTTATCGCTTGTAAGACCGATTGTTTTTGTTTTTTCATGGTACTCATAAAGCTTCGTATCTGACAAAAAGATTCTGCGCCTTTCTTACTTCGGAAAGTCCCAGACACTTTCTGTTTTACTTTCGTCATCCGAATATCCCGTTCTGCTTGATTGTTATCAAATGGAATGGCTGGATGTTCTAAAAACGCTAGAATTCTGTCAGAATACTTGACGAAGCGATTCCATAAATTTTGAGAAGGCGTCTGCTTTCCTTTCTTCTTTTGTTTCGTGGAAAGAATCTGTTGTTCTTTCAATATGGATTGATACATAATAAACAGATTCTTTTGCGTCGCTTTTGGCATGGTACCTTCGGATTGCTTTTTCATCGTCAACGCTTGCGTTAGAAATTTCTGCATCTGTTGTGCCCATTGTTCTCCAGTACTATCTATAATTCCTTGTAAATCTCGTAAGAGATGGGCATTACATAAAACGTGACGACAATCTGTATACGCATCATACGATTTCCAACCATCATGCATCGCAATTCCAGAAAAAGATGGCAAGATTTCTCCAGCATCCATTGCTTCTTTTCCACGTTTTTGATGAATATGTTGCAATGTCACCTCCGGTGTACTGGCAGTATGTAACCATTGTGTTTTGTTTTCTACACGCATACCAGTTTCATCAAAATGGACAACAGGAGACTGCAGAATCTTTTCCTTTACTTCTTTTATGAATGGCTGCAATTGAGAAGCGAAAGCCTGTGTATGATTTACCAGGGTTCCTTCGCTTATAGAATGTCCAAAACAATCCTGAAAGAATTCTTTTGTTCGCTTCAAAGAAATGCATTGATAATGCGTTAAATAGGGAATCAGTCTTTTTATATTTGGACCATATTGAACAGGACGAGATACTGTCGAAGGAAATTGGGCTTCTTGGATAGAATGGCAATGTGGGCATTCTTTCTGTTCTACTTTATGTTCTGTCACTTCGATCTGAATAGGTGGTAAGTCATACACTTGGCGAATGCGATACCCTTTTACAGGCTCGTGGTTCAAGGAAGTATGACAACAAGTACAATATGTAGGAGAATGTGTAATCGTATGATCTGGAGTCGCTGTCAAACCAAGAGTATGTCCCTTGTGGCCCAACTGGCCACCCGTTTGACGATGAGACGGTTTGCGCAAACTTTTTGTAACGGGCTTACCCAAACCATCTGTAGAAGGTGGCTTATGACTATTTTTGGAGTTTTTTTTGAAGCATTTTCTAGTTCTTGTATACGTTTTTCTAACTTAGAAAATGTTTCTTCAAATAAAGAAATAACAGCTTCAGGTCCTTTTTTATATGTATCTAAAATAATTTTTCGATCGACCATAAGATTCACCTCCCCTGTTTGATATACTCAGTATTTACAAATGGGAGGCATATGAAACTAGTAAAATTTAAAAAAGACACCGAAAGGTGGCTGAGTAGTTACAGAAGTAAATTAGGAAATCGGATTATATTTTAGAAATAATTAGTTTTAAAAAGTAAATAAATTATAGGGTGTTTTAGATGAATAATAAAATTATCTATTTAAATGGTAGATTTCTAACCCAAAATGTGACCGGAGTACAGAGGGTTGCCCATGAAATAGTAAAAGAATTAGATTTAATGAGCACACATATAGATTTCAAATTTGTTATTCTCGTCCCTAAAAATGCGGATAGTATATTTGAAAACTTAGAATTGAAAAATATTGAAATTAAAAAAATAGGATTTTTAAAAGGACACCTTTGGGAGCAAATTGAGTTACCTTTATATACGATTGGAGGAGCTCTTGTTAATTTTTGTAATACGGCTCCTCTATTTAAGAGAAATCAACTTGTATATATTCATGATGCAGCTGTATACTCTAGACCAAATGGGTATTCGAAGAATTTTGTACGATGGTATAAAGTTGTATATTCCTGTATTTCAAAATATGCAAAGAGGATTATGACGGTTTCAGAATTCTCAAAGATGGATTTGATAAATCATCTCCCAGCTTTAAAGGGGAAAATTAGGGTGAGTCATATTGCAGTAAATCATATGGATGCATTAAATTTTGATGAGAGTATCTTAAGGAAAGAAGGACTTGAAAAAAATAAATATTTACTTGCTGTCAGTAGTATGCATCCTAATAAAAATTTTCAAGTTATTATGGATGCGTTGAAAAATATGACAGAATTTAATGAACAAGTTGTTATTGCCGGTGGGCAAAATGCAAAGGTTTTTTCAAATTTGTTAGTGCAAGAAAGAAATAACATAAAGTTTGTTGGATATGTTACAGATGAGCAACTTAAGGCATTATATAGTAATGCAAGGGCTTTTATTTTCCCTTCATATTATGAAGGATTTGGTCTCCCACCTTTAGAAGCTATGAGCTTGGGGTGTCCAGTAATAGCCTCTACAGCAGCATCTATACCAGAGGTTTGTGGTGAGGCCGCCTTATACTTTAATCCTGATAAGCCTATGGATTTAGTTAGAAGTATTAAAGAAGTATATGAGAATGACCGAATTATACAGGAAATGAAAACTAGGGGATTGCATAAAAGTAAGGATTTTAGATGGAAAAAAACAACGGAGAATTTGTTAGAAGAGATAGAAAAATATTTTAGATAGCAAGAGGGATTCTATGAAAATAGCAATAGTACACGATTGGTTAGTAACATATGCTGGTGCCGAAAAAGTATTAGAGCAAATGCTTGAAGTATTTCCAGAGGCAGATTTATTTAGTTTAGTAGATTTTTTAGATGAAAAAGAACGAGGATTTATTAAGAATAAGAAAGTTAGTACAACATTTGTTCAGAAACTTCCTTTCGCTAAGAAAAAATACAGGAATTATCTTCCCTTAATGCCATTGGCTATTGAACAGTTAGATTTATCAAAGTATGATGTAATTCTTTCAAGTTCTCATGCTGTAGCAAAGGGGGTCTTAACAGGACCAGATCAGTTGCACATATCTTATGTACATTCACCTATTCGTTATGCGTGGGATTTACAGCATCAATATTTAAAAGAGGCAAACTTAGAAAAAGGCCTTAAGGGACTATTGACCAAGTCTATTCTACATAAAATAAGAAATTGGGATTACCGTACCGCAAATGGTGTAGATTATTTTGTTGGTAATTCTAAGTTTATTGGACGTAGGATATGGAAAGTGTATAGAAGAGAATCAGAAGTTATTTACCCGCCTGTTGATATCTCCGCATTTACACTACATGAACAAAAAGAAGATTTTTATATAACTGCATCACGTATGGTACCTTATAAGAAAATTGATTTAATTGTTGAAGCATTTGCACATATGCCAGACAAAAAATTGATTGTAATTGGTGATGGTCCAGATTTTGATAAGATAAAGGCAAAGGCTAAAAGTAATGTTCAGCTCCTGGGTTATCAATCATTTGAAGTATTAAAAAGTCATATGCAGCGTGCAAAGGCCTTTGTTTTTGCTGCAGAAGAGGATTTTGGGATTACACCAGTGGAGGCACAGGCTTGTGGTACACCTGTTATTACATATGGTAAGGGTGGCGCTACAGAAACTGTTTTAGATTTAAATTATGAGAAACCGACTGGTCTATTTTTTAAAGAGCAGACTGTTAAAAGTATTGTTGAGAAGGTTAATGAATTTGAACAAAGTTATGATAGGTTTACTCCATCTAATTGTAGGGAGAATGCTATTAGATTTTCTCCAGAGAGATTTAGAGAAGAGATTAGAAGCATTGTAGAGGAAAAGTACAAAGAAAAGTTTCTAGGGTGAGGGGATAATATCTTCACCTTTTTTATTTTTTGTAAGGGAGTGCAAATATGAAATTAATACTATTATCTGGTGGTTCAGGGAAACGCCTATGGCCATTATCAAATGATTCGCGTTCTAAGCAATTTTTAAAAGTACTTAAAAATGAGAATGATGAAATGCAATCTATGGTCCAAAGGGTATGGGGACAATTAAATAGCTTGGGGATTGAAAATGACGCAGTTATTGCTACAAGTAAATCTCAAGTAGATATGATTAATAGTCAGCTAGGAAATGATGTGCCTATTATTATTGAACCAGAGCGCCGTGATACATTCCCGGCAATTGCTCTTGCTGCTTCATATCTATACTCTAAAGAGCATGTTGATTTGAATGAAGTTGTGGGTGTATTACCTGTAGATCCATACGTAGAAAATAGTTTCTTTGAAAGGTTACTGGATTTAGAGAAGGCATTAAATTCTTCAAATGCAGATTTAGGTTTAATGGGGGTTACACCCACATATCCATCTGAAAAATACGGCTATATTGTTCCAAATATAGGGGCAAGCACAAAGGAACTTATTCAAGTAAGTCATTTTAAAGAAAAGCCAGCTACTGCCGAGGCGGAGGAGTTACTTAAACAAAATGCACTTTGGAACAGTGGTGTATTTGCATTTAAATTAGATAAAATTATTTCCCTATTAGATCAAAAAGGACTTCCTGTTCAGTATGATGTACTAGTACAACAATATGCAACTTTACCAAAAATAAGTTTTGACTATGAAGTAGTAGAAAAAACGAAAAATATTATTGCATTGCCTTATGACGGATCATGGAAAGACCTTGGAACTTGGAATACCCTTACGGAAGAAATGGGAACAAACATCCTCGGAAAAGGAAATATGGGAGCTGAGTGTGAGAAAAATCATATTATTAATGAGCTAGATATTCCAGTCTCTGTATTAGGTCTTTCTAATATAATTGTAGCCGCTAGCCCAGATGGTATTTTAGTTTCGGAAAAAGAGGCAAGTCCTCGGATAAAAGAATTAGTGGGGGATTGGGATCAAAGGCCAATGTATGAAGAGCGTCGTTGGGGTTGGTATCGTGTGCTAGATCATACTAAATATGATGATGGGAACGAAGTACTAACTAAGCGTATAGGTATTACAGCTAGTAAAAATCTAAGCTATCAATATCATAATAATAGAAGTGAAGTTTGGACAATTGTAAAAGGAGAAGGTATTTTCGTATTAGATGATGAAATACAAGTTGTTCGTTCTGGAGATGTATTAGAAATCCAGCCAGGGCAAAAACATGCAATTAAGGCTGTTACAGATTTAGAATTTATTGAGGTACAATCAGGTAGCGAATTAATTGAAGAAGATATCGTTCGGATTTATATGCAATGGAATGAAATAGAGGAAGTTTGTTATTTAAAAAAGTAAAAATTAGTAGTAAGTGCAACTAGAGGTGGAGTTATTTTGTATAAAGAACCATTATTTTTTCAACCAGTGTTACAGGAACGAATTTGGGGAGGCGAATCTTTAAAAGAATTTAATTATGATTTAACTTCACAAACAATCGGAGAATGCTGGGGGATTTCTGCTCATTTAAATGGACCAAGTGTAGTAAAGAGCGGTAAATATAAAGGGTTAACATTGAAGCAACTATGGGATGAGCATAGATCATTATTTGGAAACTATCAAGCTGAGCAGTTTCCATTGCTAACTAAAATTTTAGATGCAAAAAAAGATTTATCTGTACAAGTACACCCAAATGATGAATTTGCAACTATTCATGAAAACGGTGAATTAGGGAAAACAGAATGTTGGTATATTATTGATTGCAAAAAAAATGCTGAAATGGTGTACGGACATACAGCTCAAACTGAAGAAGAATTTAAGGACATGATTGAAAAGAATGGGTGGAGTCAATTACTACGTCGAATACCAATTAAGCCTGGAGATTTTTTCTATGTACCAAGTGGAACTATTCATGCATTATGTGAAGGAACGTTGGTATTGGAAACACAGCAAAGCTCAGATACGACATATCGTGTGTATGATTATGATCGGATTGATGGTGATGGGAATAAGCGAGAGTTACATGTTGAAAAATCAATTGCTGTATCGATGATTCCTCATGAGGATTATCAAGTTTCTCCTAAAATTGAAAAAGAGAATGGTGCTATTGTTACTAAATATGTACAAGAAAAGTATTTTTCTGTTTATAAATGGGAGATTCAAGAGGAAGCATCTTTTCAAAAGAATCAACCATTTCAATTAGCCAGTGTAATTGAAGGGAAAGCGACCTTAAGAATCGTAGGCGGTGAATTTCGCATAGAAAAAGGAGACCATTTTATTCTTCCTGCTGGGATTGAGAGCTTTGTTGTAAAAGGAAATGTGACTTTAATTGTCTCTCATCCGTAGGATAGGTCACATTAATTTTGTGATTTAACTTTATTATTTAGTATTATTGCTATAATATAATGAAGGAGTCTTAGTATTTTATTTGTAATTATAAGCAAAGAGGGTATAGAAATGAAAAAGAAAATTTTATTTTGGATTCTCGGTATAATAGGAGTGCTCATTATTGGTGGTGGGGCTTATGTCTATCATGTTTATTCTAATGTATCTAACACGTTAGATGCGGTTCATAAGCCTCTTGATCGTGATAAATCAGATAAACGTACAGAAAAAGTTGATGTGTCTGATAAAAAACCTATTTCAATTTTAATGATGGGTGTAGATCAACGTGGTGAAGATCAAGGACGTTCAGATTCTTTAATGTTATTTACACTAAATCCAGCAAAAAAATCGATGAAAATCACAAGCATTCCACGTGATTCTTATGCAGAGATTGTAGGAAAAGGTAAGAAAGACAAGATTAATCACGCTTATGCTTTCGGCGGAATCAATATGTCAGTAAAAACAGTGGAAAATTTCTTAAATGTTCCTGTTGATCATTATATTGAAGTGAATATGGAAGGATTTAAAGATATTGTTGATGCTGTTGGCGGAGTAGATATTAATAATGATATGGACTTTACAATTGATGGTGTTCATTATGCAAAAGGTGACTTGCATTTAAATGGAGAGAAAGCATTGTTATATTCTAGAATGAGATACCAGGATACTCGTGGTGACTTTGGTCGTCAAATGCGCCAACGTCAAGTTATCCAAGCTGTAATTAAAAAAGGTGCAAGTGTATCTTCTTTAGCAAGTTATGGTGATGTATTAAAAGCAATTGAGAAAAACGTTAAAACAAGTTTAACGCAAGAACAAATGTTTGATATTCAAAAGAACTATAAAGATTGCATGCAGAACAGCGAAGAAATTCAAATCCCAGGCGACGGTCACAAAGCTGCTGATGGTATTTGGTACTACTACGTTCCAGATGCAGCAAAACAAGATTTAACGAATAAGTTAAGAGCACATCTCGAATTAAAATAATCTTGCCTTGTGCAAGATTATTTTTTATTTAAAAATATTACAAAAATATTTTGTGGAATTATGTGTTGATATGTATTTTGAAGAAATATAAGCTGATTTAATACTATATTTGAGATAAGTATTTGAAAAGGAGAATTACTAAATATGGAGAGGAATACAATACATCCTATGGAAATGCTTCAGAAAGATTTAAAAGTGATATTATCCGCTATACCAGAAAAGTCTAAAATATATTATATGGAATATCCGGTTTATGGTAATGTAGGGGATCTTTTAATAATGAAAGGAACAGAAAAGTTTTTTGAGGAGTATGAGATCGATGTAGTAAAGCGTTATAGTTTTATTAATTTTAAAAAGGGAACAAAAATTCCTGAAGATTGTATTATTGTATGTCAAGGAGGAGGGAACTTTGGAGATTTATATCCTGGTCCACAGGATTTAAGAGAATATTTAATAGAAAATTACCCTAATAATAGGGTGGTTATTTTACCCCAAACTATCCATTATAAAAATCAAAATAAATTAAAATGTACGGCGAAAATTTTTAATCAACATAAAGATGTACACTTATTTGTTAGAGATGAGAATTCTTACAGATTAATAAAGAATGAGATAGAAAATAATGTGAAGTTATCTCCTGATATGGCACATCAACTATGGCCTATCTATATTGATACAAAACCAGAAAAAGATTTACTTAATTTTATAAGGACAGATGATGAAATGAATCTTAATTTAGAAAGTAGCGAAGATAGTCAAGGAGAGGTTATGGATTGGCCTGTTTTATTGTCTAGTTTAGATCATTCTATTATAAAAGCATTTCAGTTCTTAAGTAGGATAGACAGAGTACTATTTAATTTACTTCCAATACATAAAATTTGGAAGATGTATAGTGATTACTTAGTTAAAAAATCTATTAATATTTTTAGTAATTATAAATGCATAAGAACATCAAGGCTTCATGGACATATTTTAGCCTGTTTAATGGATAAAGAAAACATTGTTATTGATAATTCTTATGGGAAAAATTCAACATATTATCAAAGGTGGACTAAGAGTTTTAAAAAATCTAAACTAATTAAGTAAAATAATATACAAGAATATTTAAGAAAGGGAGAGAATAGAAATTAGCTCTAAATTTACAAATTTATTTAAAAATATTGCTATATTTGCATTGGGATCTATTGGAACTAAAATGATCGTGTTTCTTCTAATTCCTTTATATACTTATACTTTAAGTAAGAGTGAGTTTGGCTATGTAGAGCTAATAAACGTACTTATATTCATTATGGTACCTATAGTTAGCTTCCAATTAGCAGATTCGGTGTATAGATTTTTATTGGATGCTGTAGAAGAAGAAAGAAAAGCCATAATCTCGACTACGTTAATACTATTAGTAGTATCTATATCTGCATGTGGGTTTATTACATTTCTCTTAAGTTATAATGAAAAAATTTCTACATTTTTCAAAGGGAATATATCTATAGTTTTTATTGTTGGTGTGAGTACAATACTTATAGGGATTTTTAAACAAATTGCCAGAGGAATAAACAAATCTATAGCTTTTGCAGCTACTGATATCATACAAACCATCCTTACAGCAATCAGTGCCGTTTATTTATTGTATGTAAAGGATAAAGGTATAGAGGGATACTTTGATTCTCTTATTATTGCAAATATAATGAGCTTAATCGTTTTGTTAATATGGATTAAAATATGGAGATACATTGACTTTAAAAAATTTAATAGGGAGTGTGCTAAAGATTTATTAAAGTATGGAGTGCCATTAGTACCAAATGTTTTAGCGTGGTGGTTTATAAATGCATCTGATAGATTTGTTTTAGCTAGATATACAAATTTTGAAACTATTGGTTTATATTCATTAGCTTTTAAATATGCAGGTATTTTAATGGTCTTTTCTACCATATTTAATTTAGCTTGGCAAACTACAGCTAATGGTTTGAAAAAATCTGATGAAAAAGAAGTTATATTTTCAAAAGTGTTTAAAGCATATTATGTATTTTTTATATTTGTTTCGACATTTATGTTGATTTTTGGAAAAACGGTGTTAGATATTATAGCTACCCCAGACTATTATGAATCTTGGATATTTATTCCTTTTTTACTAAGTGCTAATTTTTGTATTATTATGTCGGGATTCTATTCTGTCGCACATCTTTTAGCTAAAAAAACCACTAAGATATTTTATAGTACTCTTATTGTAGGGACATTAAATATTATATTAAATTTGCTATTAGTACCTAAATTTGGTGCTCAAGCATCCGCTTTTAGTACATTTGTTTCTTGTTTAGTAATGTGGATAATTAGAATAAAAGATACAAAAAAATATATTAATGTTGTTATAGATGTAAAACACCTAGCTGGAAATTTAATTATGCTTTTATTCATAGGGATTTTTCAATTTTTACAGATAGATTCTCTCAGCTATTGGATTGTTAGTCTTGGGTTTGTTATAATTTTACTAATGATTAACTTTAATGTTTTAAAACAAATTAAACCTATGATCACAATAGTAGTCCAGAAATTTAAAAATCATTTCAATTAATTGAAATGATTTTTATAGTAAATAAAAAGATAGAGGTAGATTGATGAATAAGAAGATGACATTTGTTTTTGTTACTTTTGTGTTGCTTATAACTTCTATTGTAAGTGGTAATTTATATTGGAAGAAACAGATTGCTGATGCAACGGAGGTAATAGAAGAGCTAAAAGTACCTAAAATTGAGACAAAGGCTGAAAATAGAAAAGATGTAAATGTATCTTTTAATGAAACATATGCAAAGAATTTACCAGATGCAGTGAAAGGGAAGTTGAGGAAAGCTGCTGAGGAAAAAAAAGCAGTAAATCTTGTTATTATTGGTGATGAAGCGTCTTCATCTGAAAAGGATGCTTGGGCAGCTAAGTTAACGGCTAATTTAGAAACTGCTTACGGTAAAGGCTTATGGAATGTGACAGTAAAGGAATATAAGGGTGAAAGTACAGAGGAGTTAATCGCGAATAAACGTGATAAAGAGATTGCAAAAAATAATCCAGATGTGATTTTATTTGAACCACCATTTATTACTGATAATAGTAAAACTGGTAATGGCAACTCTGTTGTGAATACACAGAAGTTCGTTCAAGCACTTTCTATTAGTGCAAAGGGTGCTACTATTATGATTCAGCCGTCGAACCCAGTGTATGGTGCGAAGAATTATCCGAAAGCAATTGAGGCATTAAAACAATTTGCTTTGCAAAATGGTTATACATATGTTGATCATTGGGGAGCGTGGCCTGATGCCACAACAAAAGAAATTTTACCGTATTTACAAGAAGAGTTTGGTTTCCCAAGTGCTAAGGGAAATGAAATTTGGGCTCAATATATTACGGAATATTTTGTTGATAAATAAAATATGAAAAAGAAGAGAGCAGTTATTGATTATTGGTGCTGCTCTTTCACTTGTTTATTGGGGACTTTATTAACGATATGTATGCTCACGAAGAAATATGGGGCATCAAAATGTAAGTTAGGTTTTAGGGTGTTAACTAATTAGAGAAAGAATAAATTAGTCGAGTACTTAGAAGTATATAAAAGGAGTTAATTTAGTAGAAGAGAATGGAATAAACATAAAGGAGCGCTAAAGATGCGATTTAAGGACATGCTTCGAAAAAGTATATTAGTGAGAAAAATTTTGAAGTATAGATATGATAGGAAAACTAAATGGAGAAGAGACGGGATTGAAAAATATGGAATAGAGTGTCTTCTGATGATAAGAGAGACTTTTAAAGCGCATAATCAAGAGTTTTGGTTAGATTATGGGACGTTACTAGGTGCTATTCGTGAGAAAGATTTTATTAGCCATGATTTAGATATGGATATAGGTACTCTTAATATAAGTGAACAAAAAAAAGAGGAAATTGAGGAGTCTTTAAAAAATAAAGGTATTATAAAGATAAAAGAATTTAGAGTTAATAATAATATAGCAGAACAAACTTTTGTATATAAGGATGCATACGTAGATATTTTTTATTACCATGAAGGTATAGATGAAAAAGTATGGTGTTATTTCTTTGAAGAGACTGACAGTATGGAAAAAATATATAGTGATGGTGAGGAGGAAATTGTTATTGGGTGGAGAGCTAAAACTGCTACTTCAACGTTATTAGGAATAGAACATTTAGAATTTAAGGGTGAAATATTCCCTGTTCCTAGTAATTATGAACAGTATATTATTGAAAACTATGGCCCTAGTTATATGATTAAAGATAAAAATTGGGATTATGCTAATTCAGGGAATAATATTGATATAGTAGGAATTAGTGATGTAAAGGCGACTTTTAAATTAGTTTAGAATAGCTTGTAGGGCAGAGGATAAAAAATCCTACATTAAGGTAAAAGATATTTATAGAAATGCATTGACAAATTATAGTAACTTTTACCTTATATGGGATTTATTTTTTGAAACGAGTAGTTATTTTGTTTAGGAATAAATAAATTATTTCATCTTTTGTTATAAATAAAATAAGTATATATACGATTATATTTATACTTACTAATGATAAGAAAAGTGGAATTGGTTGTGAAATAAATAATCGAACAAAGTAAGAAACAGGTATGAATAATAAGGAATAAAACCCATACTTTATTTTAGATAATTCAAATAGGTGAAATTTTATTTTTAAATATTTCCTTATGTAAAAATACTCTGAGAAAAATAATAAAAAATTAGCGAAAGCTGTGGTTAAAATAGCCGTGAATGGTGATAAAATATTCAGTCGTATTAAAAGAATATTTAGAATTAAATTTATAACCCCACATATAAAAATTAATCTTACTAATATTGTTTCCCTTTTTTTTACATAAAGTATTTGGTTTGCTAAAATTGATTCGAATCCTAGTGAGATCATGTAGATTGCAAAGATAGCTAGTACGTGTCCTGATTTTTCAAACTCAGATCCTCCATAAATATATACCCCCACATCTGATATGATAAATAAGCCAATAGAAGCGGGGAATAAAAAGCATACATAAATTTTTGAAATAGTATTCAACAAATTTATGTAAGAAGCATTATTATCGCTTCCTGATAAATGAGATAATCTAGGAATCGTGACTTGTATGATACTTAACATTAGCATATGGATAATGCTCATAATTTGTTGTGCCATAGCATAATAAGATACCGACTTAGTGCCAACATATTGACCTAACATATAGCGGTCTAGTTGTGTGTATAAAATATTAGCGTTGGAGAATATAACTACTAAAAATAGTGGCTTTATGTGCCTTAAAATACTAATGTTTTTAAAATCAAATTGAACATGTCGCCGTACATAAATGAAGCTAATTATATTATTAAAAAAGGTTGAAAGGACTAATAGCCAGACGTATTGATTGTAGTCATCAGAACCTTTTATTAGGAAGAATAGAAAAATTACATAAAAAATCCGAATGATTATAGTTTTAAGGGCAATAAAATCATAATTTTCAAAGGCTTCATTTACCCATTCTACATAAAAAATAGAGCTAATAAAATTAATTCCATAAATAAGTAGTATGGGGAATATAAGGTTATCTTGATAACCTACATAAGTAAATAGAAGATATATGAGAAGAGTACCTACACTTGTAATAAGTGTTATTGTAAATAGACTTGTAAAAAGCTTATTTACTTTTTGTATATCGTGTTTAATTAGGCTCATTTCTCTCATACCATATTGGTAAACTCCAAAAACTGCGAATATAAAGAAATAGTTAAAAATAGATTCTGAAAATTGTACTTTCCCGATAGAAGATGCTCCAAGTGTACGATAAACATAAGGACCTACCAGTATCGGAAGAATTAAGTTGAAAAGATTAAGTAGCACTTTGTAAATAATATTTTTGAATAGTGATTTTTGCATTTCTATAGCAAACCTTTCTAGGTATTTTAGAGAAAAAATAGTTAGTTTTTCAAATAGAATATTACATTTATTTGAATTTATAAATTAACTGCAACTAGATAATTGTAATATATAACCTATTTTTGAACAATAAAAATGTGAACTTACAAAACATTTACATAGTTAGTTATTAATGTTAATATCGATAACGCATTTAAAAATTGAATGCGTTATCGATATTATGGAGGCTATTGATTTGCAACATATATTAAGAGTATTAGACGTCATTAATCGAGAACCAAAAATAAGTCAGAAAAAAATTGCAGAATACTGTGGAATTTCTACAGGAAAAGTGAACTATATTATTAGTGATTTAGTAAAGAAAAGATATATTTCTAGTGAGAAAATAGGCAAGCAAATAAAGTATTATCTAGAGGAGGATGGATTTGTCTTTTGGCAAAATGAACTAGCTATTCTTCAGAAAAAGAAAATTAAAATAAATCAAAATGGTTATAAAAAAATTAATCAAGCAGTTATTTTAGCCGCTGGGAGTCGAAAAGAATTAGAAATGCCATCAGGTTTATTATCTATAGGGGATAAAATACTGTTAAATAGAAATATAGAAATATTAAGTAATTATGGGATTGAAAAAATAGTTATTATTTCTGGGTATAAAAAGGAAAGGTTTGTTCCTTGGAGTAAACATCGGGGGTTGTATTTTGTAGAGAACCAGGAGTACAAATGGACAGGATCAATGGCTTCGCTTGCTTGTGCAAAAGGAATAATCGATGACGATTTTTTATTAATTGAAGATGATATTTTAATAGAAGAAAATGCAATTAGACAGGTATTACAACATCCTGAAAGAGATTGTGTACTAATTACAAATGAGAGTGGCTCTGGGATGAGGCCTTTGTTGAAATTCAAGAAGGACATTTATATAAAATTTCTAAAGATATCCACCAATTAAATCGTATTGATGGTGAGATGATTGGGGTTTCAAAGGTTTCGTATGAAGTTTTTGATAAAATGTTAGGAGTATTTGCATGTAATCAAAATCCATATGTAAATTACGAATATTTACTTTTAGATATTGCGAGAACTTATGACATCGGATATGTAAAGTTGAAAAATGTTGTATGGGCTGAGATCGATACAAAACAACAATATGAAATTGTTAAAAATACAGTTTATCCTCGTTTAATGCGAAAGGAGGCAGAATTTAAAGAAAAACAAATAAAGCAATTCATTGTAGAGGGATTAGGGGTTCAGGAAGATGAAATTACAGATATTCAGCCATTTGGAGGCATGACTAATACTAATTTTAAAGTGTGTGTGGATAATTCTGAATATGTACTACGTATTCCTGGAAGTGGCACTGAAGATATGATCAGCCGATATGATGAAATGGTAAATTCGAAATTTGTAAGTGAGTTAGGAATTGATGCTGAACTACTCTATTTTAATGAGAGTACAGGTGTGAAATTAGCTAAATTTATTTCTAATGCAGAAACATTAAATCCGAAAACTGCAAAACGTAATGATAATATGGTGTTAACAGCTACAGTCTTGAGGGATTTACATAATTCAAACGCATTAATGAGTAATAGGTTTAATGTATTTGAAAAAATTGAACATTATGAACGGTTGTTAGATAGGGTAAACGGTTCTAACTTTAATGACTATGAAAAAGTTAAAAAAGAAGTCATGGAATTAAGAGGCGTTTATGAAGGAATGAAAATTAAGTTAACGCCGTGTCATAATGATACTGTTCCTGAAAATTTTGTGAAAAGTGGCGGAAATAAAATTTATTTGATTGATTGGGAATATGGTGGTCTAAATGATCCAATGTGGGATATTGCCGCTCATTGTTTAGAAAGTGGATTTTCTGTTGAAGATGAAGAGCTATTTTTAAAGTATTATTTTAATGGGAAAATAGAACCTTCACATAAAAAAAGAATATTAATGAATAAAATTTTCCAAGATTTTTTATGGAGCATTTGGACGAAAATCAAAGAAGCTACTGGGAGCGATTTTGGTACATATGGGATGGATCGTTATCGTAGAGCTAAAGAAAATATGCAATTATTTATAGAGTATTATGGAGGATATCATTATGAATCTAAAGCAAAGTAAAGGTATCCTATATGGTGCTTTTTCAGGTTTTGCTTGGGCTGTAGATACTGTATTAATTGGAATTGTTTTGTCTTCAGCAATTATGATAGATACAAAACAAGTTATATTTCTTGCACCTCTAGTTAGCACTTTTTTGCATGATTTTATGTCTGCAATGTAGATGATGATTTATATGGCTATGAAAGGAAAGTTAGCGACTGTACTTTCAAAATTAAAAACAAGAAGTGGGCGCTTTGTAGTTTTGGGGGCGCTTTTAGGTGGGCCGTTAGGTATGACCTTTTATGTATTAGCTGTAAAATACATTGGTGCATCATATACAGCTGCTATTTCAGCAATATATCCTGCAGTAGGGGCTTTTTTTGCATTTATGTTTCTTAAAGAGCGGTTACATTCTTGGAATTGGTTAGGGCTTATAGTCAGTATAACGGGTATTACTATATTAGGTTTTATAGGAGTAAGTAATCCGACAGAAAGTTACATTTTAGGCTTTGTATTTGCTTTAATTTGTGTTTTGGGATGGGGATTGGAGTGTGTAATTTGTGCATACGGTATGAAGGATAATGAAGTTTCCCCGGAAGAGGCTTTACAAATTCGTCAACTTGTTTCGTCTATTACGTATGGGTTAGTAATTTTACCTTCTTTAGGTGGACATTTTTTAACAAGAGAAGTTGTTTTTAGTAGTGACTTTATTTTAATCATTTTTATTGCATTAGTGGGAACAGCTTCATATGTTTTTTACTATAAAGCAATTCATGAATTAGGACCAACTAAAGCGATGGCATTAAATATTACATATTCAGCTTGGTCCATTTTAATTTCTGTATTTATACTAGG
This sequence comes from Bacillus sp. CPT56D-587-MTF, assembly GCF_058792335.1. Lineage (NCBI taxonomy): Bacteria > Bacillati > Bacillota > Bacilli > Caryophanales > Bacillaceae > Bacillus > Bacillus sp. CPT56D-587-MTF. Next base: position 5,447,531 of record NZ_JBYTEF010000001.1, read on the forward strand.
TGCCTCCCTTTCAGGTGGATTAATAATTAGTTGTTTATTTATTATTATGGGGGCTGTTTTAACAGTTTCAGATTCACAAGGGTTTAGAAAGAAAAAATATAGAGGTGAAGCAGCATGAGAGCGATTTTATTAGCAGCAGGTATGGGGACAAGATTACGTCCATTAACTTTAACAAAACCTAAATCATTAGTTGAAGTACAGGGTAAGCCAATGCTAGAACGTCAAATTGAATTTTTACAGGAAAAAGGTATAGAAGAAATTATTGTTGTTACTGGATATTTATCAGAAAAATTTAATTATCTTACTGATAAATATAAAAATATTAAACTTGTATATAATGACAAATATAATGTATACAATAATATTTATACTATGTATTTAGTGAGAGAATATTTATCAAATGCATATGTTGTTGATGCAGATGTATATTTACATCGTAATATTTTTATTGAACAACCTAATTCATCTCTATATTTTAGTGCGAAAAAAGAACATTTTTGTAATGAGTGGATTATTAAATATGGTGTGAATAATAGAGTGTACGATATTGAAGTCGGTAATGGTCATAATGATTATATTTTATGTGGCATTTCATATTGGTCTAAAAATGATGCGGCTTATATAGTGAAAGAGCTTGAAAAGGTAGTTGCTCAAGAAAACTTTGGTGAATTATATTGGGACAACATCGTCAAGGATAATATTACCAATATTAATGTTCATTTATATGAAATCAATAGTAATGATAGTTTTGAAATTGATTCGCTTGAAGATTTAAAAATGGTTGAGGAAAAAATTTCCATGATAGAGGTTTAAATATTAAGTTTTTTTTGGAGGACTATAATTATGGCAATACTTGTAACAGGTGGAGCAGGATATATTGGTAGTCATACATGTGTAGAATTACTAAATAGCGGTTACGAAGTTATAGTAGTGGATAACCTTTCGAATAGCTCGGTAGAATCTATAAATCGAGTGAAAGAAATAACAGGAAAACAATTTAAGTTTTATAAAGAAGATGTTTTAAATCGCGAAGCGCTTGACGCAATTTTTGAAGAAAATGCAATTGAAGCAGTTATTCACTTTGCAGGATTTAAAGCTGTAGGGGAGTCAGTAGCGATTCCATTAACATATTATCATAACAACATTACAAGCACGTTAGTGCTATGTGAAGTAATGCAGAAACATAATGTAAAGAAGATAATCTTTAGTTCATCTGCAACTGTATATGGTATCCCGGAAACGTCACCGATTACGGAGGAGTTTCCATTAAGTGCAACAAATCCATATGGTCAAACGAAATTAATGATTGAGCAAATTATGCGTGATGTAGCATTTGCAGATGCAGAATGGAGTATCGCATTACTTCGCTATTTCAATCCATTTGGTGCACACGAAAGTGGGCGTATCGGAGAAGATCCCAATGGAATCCCAAATAACTTAATGCCATATGTAACGCAAGTAGCGGTAGGTAAGTTAAAAGAATTAAGCGTATTCGGAAATGACTATCCAACGAAAGATGGAACAGGAGTCCGTGATTACATCCATGTTGTGGACTTAGCAAATGGTCACGTAAAGGCGCTTGAGAAAGTACTGAGTACAACGGGAGTAGATGCTTATAACCTGGGCACAGGCATGGGCTATAGTGTACTAGAGATGGTTGAAGCGTTTGAAAAAGTTTCGGGCAAGAAAGTTCCTTATAAAATTACAGAGCGTCGTCCAGGTGATGTGGCAGTATGTTTTGCTGATGCATCGAAAGCAAAGCGTGAATTAGGCTGGGAGGCAAAACGCGGATTAGAAGAAATGTGTGCAGATTCTTGGAAATGGCAATCAAATAATAAAAATGGTTATATTAAATAACGTCTTTAAGTTTTCAGTGTACATACTTTAGACGTTTAAAGCATATGTCCATAATCTCATGTACTATAAATTAAATATTCATAAGCTTGAAAATGAAGTTATGAGGAAAGTAGGAAAACAATGAATTCAATTCTAATCTGCGGTGGAGCTGGCTATATCGGCTCTCACGCTGTAAAAAAATCAATAGATGAAGGTTTATCTGTAGTAGTAGATAACTTACAAACTGGTCATGAAGATGCAATTACGGAAGGCGCGAAGTTTTATAATGGTGATCTTCGTGATAAATCATTTTTAAGAGATGTTTTTAAACAAGAAAATATTGAGGCGGTAATGCACTTTGCAGCTGATTCTTTAGTTGGAGTTAGTATGGAGAAGCCCCTTCAGTATTATAATAATAATGTGTATGGTGCTCTTTGCTTGTTAGAAGTAATGGATGAGTTTAAAGTAGATAAGTTTATTTTCTCTTCTACTGCCGCAACGTATGGTGAGGTAGATGTGGACCTTATTACTGAGGAAACGATGACAAATCCGACGAATACATACGGAGAGACGAAGTTAGCAATTGAGAAGATGCTTCATTGGTATAGCCAAGCCTCTAATTTACGCTATAAGATTTTCAGATACTTTAACGTAGCTGGTGCAACTTCAAATGGTATTATTGGTGAAGATCACCGTCCAGAGACACATTTGATCCCTCTTGTGCTGCAAGTGGCACTAGGTCAACGTGAGAAGATTATGATGTTTGGTGGTGACTATAATACACCAGACGGTACTTGTATCCGTGATTATATTCATGTTGAGGATTTAGTAGCCGCTCACTTCTTAGGGCTTAAAGATTTGCAGAACGGCGGAAAGAGCGATTTCTATAACTTAGGAAATGGTAATGGATTCAGTGTAAAAGAAATCGTTGATGCAGTTCGTGAAGTTACAAATCATGAGGTTCCAGCTGAAGTAGCACCGCGCCGTGCAGGAGACCCAGCGCGTTTAGTTGCTTCTTCTCAGAAAGCGAAAGAGAAGTTAGGGTGGGATCCGAAGTATGTAAATGTAAAAACAATTATTGAACATGCTTGGAATTGGCATCAGAAGAAACCCCATGGGTATGAGAAATAAGGATTTAAAATTAAAATATAAGGAAATAATTTGCTAGTTTAAAAGGTATGTGTTCTATGGCATACCTTTTAAATTTGAAATTGGAGGATAATAGAATGAATTGGAAACAAGAATTTAGTCGCTGGCTTTCTTACGCACAATTAGATGCAGAATTAAAAGAACAGCTAGAAAATATGAAGCAAGATGAGAAGAAAATCGAGGATAGCTTTTATAAAAATCTAGAGTTTGGCACAGGTGGTATGAGTGGTGAACTTGGTGCTGGTACGAACCGTTTAAACGTATATACAGTTCGTAAAGCAACAAAAGGATTAGCAAGCTTTATTGAAAAATTAGGTGAGGAAGCGAAAAAACGCGGTGTTGTTGTAGCCTATGATTCTCGTCATAAATCACCTGAGTTCGCAATGGAAGTTGCTGCTACACTTGGGGCACGCGGTATCACAACATATGTGTTTGAAAGCTTACGTCCAACGCCAGTACTTTCTTTCGCAGTTCGTCATTTACATACAGTAAGTGGAATCGTTCTTACGGCAAGCCATAATCCACCTGAATATAACGGATACAAAGTATACGGTGAAGATGGTGGACAGTTACCTCCAAAAGAAGCAGATGAGTTAATTAGCTACGTAAATGCAGTAGAAGATGAATTAACAGTTGAAGTCGCTGATGTAGAGCAATTAAAAGCTGACGGTTTATTACATATTATTGGACAAGAAGTAGATGATGCATATGCTGCAGAATTGAACAATGTCATCATTAATAAAGAAATGGTGCAAAAGGTCGGCAAAGACTTAAAAATCGTCTTTACACCATTGCACGGAACATCAAATATTTCTGTACGCCGTGGTTTAAAAGAAGTTGGATTTACAGATGTAACAGTTGTAAAAGAGCAAGAGTTACCAGATCCAAACTTCTCTACAGTAAAATCACCGAACCCAGAAGAGCACGCAGCGTTTGAGTATGCCATTCGTGACGGTGAAAAGGTAGGCGCAGATGTATTAATCGCAACTGATCCTGACGCAGATCGTCTAGGTGTAGCAGTGCGTAATCATAATGGTGAGTTCCAAGTATTAACAGGAAACCAAACAGGTGCATTAATGCTTGATTACTTACTATCTCAAAAGAAAGAAAACGGAACGCTTCCGGAGAACGGTGTCGTATTAAAAACAATCGTAACGTCTGAGATTGGCCGTACAATTGCGAAAGCATACGGTTTAGATACAGTTGATACGTTAACTGGATTTAAATTTATAGGTGAGAAAATTAGGCAGTATGAAGAAAGCGGACAATATGAATTCCAATTCGGTTATGAGGAAAGCTATGGTTATTTAATCCGCCCATTCTGCCGTGATAAAGATGCAGTACAATCTGTCCTATTTGCATGTGAAGTAGCTGCATACTACAAATCACAAGGGAAAACGTTATATGACGGTCTATTAGAAGTATTTGAGAAGTACGGTTTCTTCCGTGAAGACCTTGTATCGTTAACGTTAAAAGGAAAAGATGGAGCTGAAAAAATCCAAGAGATGATGGCAACGTTCCGTGAGAATCCGCCGAAAGAAGTAGCTGGCTTAACAGTCGTAGCAGTGGAAGACTATAAAGCAAGCATCGTTACATCTTTACAAGATGGACATAAAGAAGAGATTCACTTACCGAAATCAAATGTGTTAAAATATCAATTAGAGGATGGTTCATGGTTCTGCCTACGTCCATCTGGAACTGAGCCGAAGATTAAGTTTTACTTTGGTGTGAAAGATAGTTCTTTACAAAATAGTGAACAAAAGTTACTTACTATTAAAGAAGACATTATGAATCGTTTATAATAAATTTTAGAAGAGTTCGGTTGAATATCGAACTCTTCTTTTTTATGAACAAATTTCAAACTATAAAATCCACTGATTCACTAATCTACCAATATGCTATGATAAATACACTAAGTTAGTAATATATCGTTTGTAAAGGATAAAAGAAACAGGTGAAATAGATGAATAAAAGACAACAAGAAATTTTACAAGTTTTATTATCTGAGTCTAATGAGTATTTGTTAGTGAAGGAGCTTGCTGATAGGGTAGAATGTTCGGAGAAGACGATTCGTAATGACTTTAAGGTGATTGAGGGATATTTAGAGAAGTATTCAGATGCACTTCTTATTCGGAGACCGGGTTTAGGTGTCTGTTTAGAAATTAATGATTATGATAAGTCCAGTTTGTTTAATAAATTATATGCTGTAAAACAGGATATAGGCTATGCATCAGACGAGGAGAGATTGTTGCAAATTGCGTATAGCTTGTTGATGAATGTTAAGCCGGTTACAGTGAAGGAGCTTGCTGAGCAGTATTTTGTTAATAGAGCTACGGTTAAGAAAGATTTAGATAGAATTGAAACGTGGCTTGAGGAACTAGGGTTAGATTTAGTTGTAAAGCAAAGGATAGGATTAACGGTAGGGAGCGATGAGAGAAGTAAGAGGAAGGCATTAGCTAAACTATCAGATTTAATTAATAATCGTGAATTAATGAATCAATTTATTAAAAAGCAATTTTTGTATCATGAAATTGAGTTTGTAATGACTGAATTGAAAGCGTTACAACAAAGATATGGTACGTTTTTTACAGACGATACGTTAGAGAACCTTTTATTACATACATTAATCATGGTGCGGAGGATGAAGTTAAAACAACCAATTTCAATGTCTAAAGATGATTTGAACTTTGTGCAGGAGACGAAAGAGTATGGGTGGACATTAGATTTTTTAACAAGGTTAGAGTTTGTATTTACGGTTCATTTTACTGAGGAAGAGGTAGCTTATTTAGCCATTCATATTTTAGGTGGAAAGTTTCGCTATCAAGATGGATGGGAAAGAAGTAAGTTAAATGTGAGTAGTCCTGTGCTTTCACAAATTGTATCGTATTTAATAGATCGTATGTCTAGGTTGAATGAAATTGATTTCGAGAAGGATACGTATTTATTAGAGGGATTGCAGATGCATTTGTATACGACATTAAATCGTTTGCAGTATAATCTTTCTGTCTCGAATCCGATGCTTCATGAAATTAAGCGAATGTATCCATATATGTTTGATATGTTAATTCATGAGCTGGATGATATTAATAAATCATTAAGTCTACAAATCCCTGAGGAAGAAGCAGCCTATCTTACTTTACATTTTCAGGCAGCAATGGATCGTTTGAGTGATAAAAAGGTATCGAAAAATGTAATTATTGTTTGTCATATGGGAATAGGGATGTCGCAATTATTACGGACAAAAATCGAAAGGAAATTCCGGTATGTCCATGTGATGGATTGTATCGCAAAGTCCGATTTAGAAGGATACTTAATGAAAAATAAAAAGGTAGAGCTTATTATTTCTACGATAGATCTCCCGCCGTTAAATATCCCTCACTTTGTTGTATCTCCTTTATTAGAGCGGAGTGAAGAAAGTAAGTTAGAGGATTTTATGAAGAAATTAGATAAACTACCGTCTAACGGAAATAAGGACTTTGTGTTATTGAATTACACAACGCCTTTTTTAGTCTTTTTACAACAAGAAGTAGAACATCGATACGAATTAATTGAAAAATTGGCGAGATCTCTTTATGAAAAGGGATATGTAGAGAAAGAATATATTGAAAGTGCGATTGCTAGAGATAGAATGTCAGCAACAACAATTGGTGCAGGGGTTGCCATTCCGCACGGAAGTCCTAAGCTCATTAAACAATCCGCAATTGCAGTGGCTACGCTTAGGGAGCCGTTGGATTGGGGAGTAGAGAAAGTATCGCTCGTATTTATGTTAGCAGTTAAGAGTGATGGTAAGGAAGTTACGAAGCAGTTATTTCATGAGTTGTCTTTTATAAGTGAACAACCTGTTTTTGTACAGAAACTTATAAAGGAAACCAATATAATGAAGTTTTTATCTTATTTAAGATATGAATAGGTAAGGCGAGAAGCCTTACTTTTTTGATTTCTTCGGTAAAATAATGTTTTTTCCGGAAGTTACGGTAAAAAAGAAAACTTTTATGAAGCAAATATTGATATATATTATTTGTAGGCGCTTACATAATGGTAAGGAGGATTAAAATGAAAGTATTAGCGATTACATCGTGTCCAAATGGGATTGCCCATACGTATATGGCTGCAGAAAACTTGCAAAAAGCAGCGGATAAATTAGGGATTAAAATGAAAGTTGAAACACAAGGTGGTATAGGTGTTGAAAATGAACTTACTGAGCAAGAGATTCGTGAAGCAGATGGCATCATTATAGCTGCGGATCGAGTAGTAAATAAAGATAGATTCATAGGTAAAAAGTTATTAGTTGTAGGAGTTAAAGATGGTATTCGTAAACCAGAGGAACTTATTCAAAAAGTAGTAGATGGTAATGTTCCTGTGTATCATTCGGAGGTGCAAAAAACAGGAAATGATTCACAAGGAAAAAAACAAAACCCTATATACCGTCATTTAATGAATGGTGTATCATTCATGGTTCCTTTCATAGTTGTTGGGGGATTATTAATCGCAATTGCATTGACACTTGGCGGCGAAAAAACTCCTGGTGGTTTAGTAATACCAGAAGGATCTTTTTGGAAAACAATTGAGCAAATAGGTGGAGCTTCATTTGCATTCATGGTGCCAATTTTAGCTGGTTATATTGCGTATAGTATAGCTGATAAACCTGGACTAGTTCCTGGTATGATTGGCGGATATATCGCAGCAACGGGAAGTTTTTATGGTAGTGAGAGTGGGGCTGGCTTCCTAGGTGGAATTATCGCAGGTTTCTTAGCTGGTTATGTAGCTCTGGGAATTAAAAAGTTAAAAGTGCCAAAAGCAATTCAACCAATTATGCCAATTATTATTATTCCGGTATTTACATCACTTATTGTAGGTTTAGCGTTTGTGTTTATTATTGGTGCTCCTGTAGCGCAAGTATTTGAATCGTTAACAGCTTGGTTATCTGGTATGCAAGGTTCAAGTTCGATTCTTTTAGCCTTAATTTTAGGTGCAATGATTTCATTTGATATGGGTGGTCCAGTAAATAAGGTGGCATTCTTATTTGGTTCCGCAATGATTGGAGAAGGAAATTATGAAATTATGGGACCGATTGCAGCAGCAATTTGTATTCCGCCAATTGGGATGGGACTTGCTACATTTATAGGAAAGAGAAAGTTCCAAGAGTCGGAAAAGGAAATGGGGAAAGCCTCATTTACGATGGGCTTATTCGGTATTACAGAAGGAGCTATTCCTTTTGCAGCGCAGGATCCATTACGTGTTATTCCAAGTATTATGGCTGGTTCGATGACAGGTGCTGTTATTGCAATGATTGGTAACGTAGGGGATAGAGTAGCACATGGTGGACCAATTGTTGCGGTACTAGGAGCTGTAGATAACGTGTTTATGTTCTTTATTGCTATTATTGCAGGTTCTCTTGTTACAGCGGTTATTGTGAATGTATTAAAGAAAGATATTTCAAAAGCTGAAGAAACACAGGAATTAAAAGAAATGAAAGAAGTGTCAGCAACAAAGGAAGTAGCAGAAGTTCAAGGGCAAGTAATAGAAAAGCAAGCTGAAAAGGTTGAAATTCAGAAATTAACAGATATAACGAGTCTGGAGCTAATTGATATTAATTTAGCAGGAGAGACACGTGACGATATTATTGATGAAATGATTGAGAAATTAAATGCTGTAGGTGTTTTACATTCTGATTCAGAGTTTAAGCAAGCAATTATGAGTCGCGAAGCAGAGAGTAGTACAGGCATTGGAATGAATATTGCGATTCCTCATGGGAAGTCGAATGCAGTAAAAAAACCGAGTGTTGTATTTGGAATTAAACAATCAGGGGTAGATTGGAAGAGTTTAGATGGAACGGATGCAAAATTAATATTTATGATTGCAGTTCCAAAAGAGAGTGAAGGAAATGAGCACTTGAAGATTCTTCAAATGCTTTCAAGAAAACTTATGGATGATAGTTATAGAGAGAGATTAATATCTGTCCAAACGAAAGAAGAAGCACATAAGTTATTAGATGACATCGTATAAAATGGAGGATTTTAATCATGACAGAACCGTTATTTTTTGCACCCATTTTTAAAGAAAGAATTTGGGGTGGTACGAAATTAACTTCTTTCGGATATGAAATACCATCAGAACAAACGGGAGAATGTTGGGCTTTTGCTGCGCATCAAAATGGACAAAGTGTAGTTAAAAATGGAAAGTATAAAGGCTTGTCTTTAGGACAATTGTGGAATAATCATCGAGAATTATTTGGGGATATTGAGGGGGATTGCTTCCCTCTTCTTACAAAAATTTTAGATGCAAATCGTGACTTATCTGTTCAAGTGCATCCAAATGATGAATATGCACGTATAAATGAAAATGGTGAGCTAGGAAAGACTGAATGCTGGTATATCATTGATTGTAAAGAAGGTGCTGAAATTATTTATGGGCATCATGCAAAGACAAAGGATGAACTAGTAGAGATGGTGGAGCAAGAAGAGTGGGACAAGCTATTACAACGTGTAAGGGTGAAGCCAGGTGATTTCTTCTTTGTTCCAAGCGGGACTGTTCATGCAATTGGTGAAGGTATTTTAATATTAGAAACACAACAAAACTCTGATACTACTTATCGATTATATGATTATAATAGAAGAGATTCAGAGGGGAATTTACGTGAACTTCATCTTGATAAAAGTATGGAAGTAATAGAAACGCCATTTGTTTCAAGTCAACAAGTTGTTCAATATGAAGAAATAGAAGATTTATGTGTAACCAAGTTTATTGAGTGCTCTTATTTTTCCGTGAATAAATGGAATTTAGATGGAGTGGTTAATTTAACGCAAAAAAGTCCATTTCTTCTCTTAAGTGTAATAGATGGAGAAGGAGAGTTAATACATGGTAATGAAACGTATCGATTTGAAGAAGGGGATCATTTCATATTACCAAGTAACTTTGGGGAATATAAGATTGTAGGGCGTGCTGAAGTTATTGTTGCGAGTGTGTAAGAGAAAATATAACAGGAGAGGGTATCGTCGACAAAATATGTTCGACAATACCCTCTCTTTTTTTTTAGGATTTTTGCTATACTAAACTGTACTATAATACATGATGGAAGGAGGAGAATGATGAAAATACTTGTGGTTGATGATGAATCGAGTATTCGTAATTTGATTCGGATGCAGTTGGAGATGGAAGGTTATGAAGTATTGGCAGCGGCTGACGGGAGAGAAGCTTTGGAGCGATGGAATGAAGGGCCAGATGTATTGATTTTGGATGTTATGCTTCCGGATACGGATGGGTATGAGTTGCTTCGTTTGTTCCGTGAGAGGGATAGGGATATTCCGGTGCTTATGTTAACGGCAAAGAGTCAGATGAATGATAAGTTGCTGGGCTTGCAGCTTGGTGCTGATGATTATGTGACGAAGCCGTTTAATTATGCGGAGCTTATTCTTCGGGTTAAGAATATGGCGCGGCGTGTAAAGAAGACGGAGGCGGCTGTAAGTCATGAAGTAATTGAGGCTGGAGAGATCGTGATTTGTCCTAAGGAAAGAAAGGTACATGTGAGTGGACAGGAGATTCAGTTAACGTACCGAGAGTTTAATTTATGTCAGTTATTTGTTTCAAATCCGCAGCGTGTGTTTATGAGGGATGAGTTGCTTGAGAAAGTATGGGGATTTGAGTATATCGGAAATACGAGAGCAGTTGATATTATGGTGCAGAGACTTCGCAAGAAGCTTGGGACGAGCGGAGAATATATTAAGACAATTTATGGCGTTGGCTATAAACTGGATTGTTAAGTGGTGATGGTATGTCTTTAAAGCGAAATATGGTGTTTGGAATAGTTGGGCTGTTAATTCCGATTTTTGTTCTTTTATATGCAGTTGTTTATATTACGTTAGAAAAGAATATGTATCATAATGCAGCAGATTCTTTAGAAAAGTTAAGTGTAGAAGCACAAATTTATACGATGAATTATTTAGAGAAGGAAGCAGAAGTGGATACGCTTGGTCCGAATTCACTTTTAATTGCGTCGTATTTAGCGAAGCGTATGGATGTCCGTGTGCAGATGATCGGGAAGAATGGCGATGTTGTTGCAGATACACAAAAAGGAGCATTGCTTCACCGTAACATCGACATTGAGAGTTCCTTGAAGGGGAAGAAGTCGTATGTTTTCGAGGAGGCGGATCCCGCTCCCATTCTTTTGTTTTCAAGCCCAGTTTATTATGGAAACGATGTCATTGGAAGTATTCGTTTTATAAATGAGTTAACGGGTGAGAAGGAAGTTTTAACAAATGTGAGCTGGACGTTCTTAATGACGTCTCTTTGTTTAGTAGCTACCGGTATTTTCTTTGCAATTCGTTTGGCGAAGTCTCTTCATAAACCAATTGATCAGTTGAGACAAATGGCACAGCGGCTCGCGAATGGTGATTATAAGAGTAAGATTGAGTTAAATGAGTACGTGGAAATCGCTCAGCTTTCAGCATCTTTTAACGCGATGGCTGATGGAATTGAGCTGCATATTAAGCAGTTGCAGGAGGAGAAAGAGAAGCAGAAAGATTTCCTAGACCGCATTACGCATGAGCTAAAAACACCGCTAACGGCAATTATCGGTTATGTGGATTTAATTCCGAAGTTACAATCGAAAGAAGATGTACAGGAAAGTCTTCGTTATGTGGCTGTGGAAAGTGAGCGTTTATTATCACTTGTAGAGGAACTGCTTAAGTCTTCGAAATATGGGAAGAGTACGTTTGAAGTGTCTCCTACAGTTGTGAATATAAAGGAATTGGCAGAAGAAGCAGTTTCAATTGTGAAACCTCGCCTAAATCAGTTTGAAATTGAAGTGATAAATGAGTTAACGGATGTACATGTTGTTGCGGATTTTGATAAGACGAAGCAAATTTTCTTAAATGTGCTTGATAATGCAATTAAGTATAGTGATGCTTCGCACATTCGTATGAATGTAATTGTAAATGAGCATGAGGCGAAGGTTTTTGTTCATGATGATGGGATTGGTATAGATGAAGTGGTGCTTGCAGAGTGGAATGAGTCTCCGAAAGGAAAGGCACTTCCTTCTAGTTACGGGAATGGTTATGGTTTGTATATTTGTCAGGAGATTATGAGTAAGCAGGGCGGAAGCATGCGGATTGAGAGTAGTGAAGAAATAGGTACTACAATATTCATTACATTTTTGCTTCCGAGAAGGATGGAAGACATAAAAAACTTGAAAGCGGTTAAATGATACATTTATGAAACAATTATGCGGTATTTTCGAAACAACGTTTTTTTATCTTGGAGGTAGGCAGAAATGAAAAGGCTATCATTTCAAATTCTTATGTTTGTCATTTGTATGATTGTTTCTCTTGTTTTGTTTTATGTTATGGAGAAGCAAATCTATAATCGAATTAACATTGTAAATGATAAACAAGCCGTTTTACAAAGGGTGAATGAATCTCTTCCCATTGAAGTGAAAGTAAGACATGAAAAGTGGGGAGAAATCGTTGTAACGGATGAAGTTCGTTTGCATACGATTGTTTCATTCTTTGACCGAATTCGAATAGAGCCTGAGGGCGTTAAGAGCCAAGAACAAGTATTTACTGGAGAAGTAACGTACTTGAATGGACATAAGCGTACTTTTGCAGTAGGTGACTTGTTCCAGTATGGGGAAAATGTATACGGAAAGAATGGCATGGATCCGATGATTTCAGCACTTCAAACGTATTTATTAAGCCTGTATTACACACCAGAGCGTATTAGTGATTTCTTTGCTTCAGCAAAGGATATCGTAGTACGTCAAGGTGATGTGGTACGTACTATCAATCTTACGCACATACTTGATTCTATTCGATACGCAAAGCAAATTACAGATTACGGAGAAATTCAGAAGTTATTACAATCGCAGAATGAACCGATTGCTTATATTACAGCTTATAAAACAGGTAAGCGTGTAAAGAATGATCGTGAAGATATTCTTACGATTTCTGTGTATCCATCGTACTTTGTTGTGCAATATCTCGGTGATAATAACGGAAATGTCATGTATATGAAAAGCTCTCTAGCAGAGTTATTCGTAAAGGAGAATGCGTCATGAGAAAGATAGCCTTTTTCTTCTTTTTGCTAGTAATTGGAGGAGCGATGTCTAGTTGCTCTCGAGATACAACCTCTATTAAATATAGTAAAAATGGTCTCCCTATTTTGGATGATCGTCATATTGTTGCGTATGTAGCGGCTCGTGAGGAAGTTGGTGAAGCGTTACTTTCATCATTTTGTAAGCCGCGCGGATGTACGTATGAATTTATTCGTCTTTCAACAGAAGAACTTCTTCGTAGAGTGGAAGAAGAAGCTGGAAATCCGAAGGCGGATATTATTATTGGCGGTACAGTAGATGCGCATCAAATGATGAAGCAAAAAAATCTTTCTATTCCTGTGATAAGCCAACATGCAAATCGTATTTCAAAAACTGTTAAAGATAAAGATGGTTATTGGTACGGTTATGAAGTGGAGAAGCTGGCAATTGCGATTAATAAAGAGCGGTGGAACGAGGAAATAGCGCCGCTCGGTCTCTCGTATCCGTTAAGATGGAAAGATTTATTGAATCCAGTATATAAGGGAAAGATTGTCATGCCCGATCCAAATGTTTCAGGTACAGCATATACGTTTTTCCAATCACTGATTGATACGTTAGGTGAAGAGGAAGCGAAGGAATATGTGAAGAATCTGGCGGAACAAGTTGGAGAAGTAACAGTGAATGGTTACATCCCAGCAGAACTTGTTGCGAGCGGTGAATATATGATAGGCATCAACTTTATGGGAGATCAGAGAATGCTTCAAAAACAAGGTTTTCCGATTTTAAGTAACGAACCTGAGCAAACAGGGTTATCTGTTAATGCGATTTCTAAACTAAAACGTGCACCGAGTGGTATTATTGCGGATTTATTTATTGATTATTGTTTATCAGAAGAAGCGGGGCATATTTTAGAAAAAGTGTCGTTTGGCGTACCAACGATGTTTGCGAAGAATGAGAAAGAAATAGAAGGACAGCCGGTTAGAAGAACGAACCAAAATATATCAAATAGCGGAATAATCGAGATATGGAATAGACAGCGTCTCTCTCTGAAGTGAGAAAAGGAGACGGAAATATATGTTTAAATGGCTCAAGCCAGCACCTGCAATTGAAAGATTGCCAGCGGATATGATCGACCGTGTATATCGATTACTACGTATTCGTGTGTTAATCGGGATTTCAGTTGGATATGCTGCTTATTATTTAGTTCGTAGTAACTTTACGTTATCAAGTACGTATTTAGTACAAGAATATGGTTTTAGTACAGCTGAAATTGGTCTACTAGGTTCAGTAATGGCAATTGTTTATGGATTTAGTAAGTTCTTTATGGGGAATTTATCAGATAAAGCTTTCGCCCAGCGCTTTATCGCAGTCGGTTTATTCTTATCAGGGCTTGTAAATATTTGTTTCGGTTTTGCCTCATCATTTGGGATGATTGTTACATTACTTGTTGTTAACGGTATTGTGCAAGGTATGGGAGCACCACCTTGTAGTATTGTTATGACGAAATGGTTCTCGAAGAAAGAACGTGGTACGAAAACAGGTCTTTGGAATATTTCACATAACGTTGGTGGAATGCTTGTGCCACCACTTGTCGGAATTGGTGTAGGTATTTTCGGTGAAAATCATTGGCAAGGCGGCGTATTTATTTTCCCTGCGATTATCGCAATGGTAATTGCAGTTCTTGTTTGGATCAATGCGAAGGATACACCAGAATCTGAAGGTCTTCCTCCAATTGATGAGTATCGTAATGACTATGAAAATCTTGAAAAAGCAGATAATGCTAACAAGATGTCACCAAAAGAAATTTTAATGAAGTATGTAGTGAAAAATAAATTTGTATGGTTCTTATGTATTGCGAATGCTTTTGTTTATTTAATTCGTTTCGGTGTTATTAACTGGGTTCCACTTTATTTAACGACAGTTAAAGGATTTTCAAAAGCAGAAGCGCATGCGGCATATGCAATCTTTGAAGGTATGGCAATTCCAAGTTCATTAATCGTTGGTTTTTTAAGTGATAAATTATTTAAAGGAAAACGTATGCCATTATGTATTATTAGTATGGTTGGAGTTGTTATTGGTACGTTTATATATTGGCAAGCAACTAGCGTACTTGTTGTAAGTATTGCAGTTTCTATTATTGGTTGTTTAATTTATGTACCACAGTTCTTAATCGGTTTAAGTGCGATGGAATTAGTACCGAAATTTGCAGTAGGTACGACAGTTGGTATGTGTGGTCTATTTGGTTATGTAGGCGGAAGTCTTGTAGCTAACGCAGCAATTGGTGTTATTGTTGATAGTTCTGGCTGGGATGGTTGTTTCATCTTACTATTAACAGGAGCGGTTTTATCAACAATCTTCTTATTTATTGTTCAACGTGGACATGAGAGAAAAGATCCTAAAGTAGCGTAATATTTTGTTTGAAAAAGCTATCCAATTATCATTTTGGATGGCTTTTTCTATATAATATAATCTTTCCTTAAATCTATCTTAAAAGATTTAATGTCATATTTCTAATCATTGGAATTTTTGTTACAATATAAATGGATGTGTAAAACTTTGTAAAAAGATTGTAATAATATACAGTTTATTTTCAGAAAGTTTTATACAATTATGTTATTTATTAAACTATTAATTTATAAAGGGAGAGAGAATATGTTACCAAATACGGTTCGTACTCCAAACAAGAAGAAGAAATGGATTATTATTGGGGTTATTGCACTAATTGTTATTGTAGCGGCAATTAATATTTTTGTTATGCAAGGTAAGAAGAAGGGCGCATCAACAAATGCTGATGCTGTAAGTTTTGAGAAAGTGACAGAGCGTAAGCTGAATAATACGAAGTTAATTTCTGGTCAGGTGAAGCCTGGTAATATTGAAAGCTTCTATGCAGATCCGGCCAAAGGGAAAGTGAAAGATATTGAGGTAAAAGAAGGGCAAGAGGTAGAGAAAGGCACGAAGTTATTCTCTTATGATAATGAAGAGATTAACCTTCAAATGAAGCAAGCTGAGCTTGATCAGAAGATGGCGGATATGCGTTATGATCAAGGGAAAAAGAAGATTGATTCGTTGAAGAAAGAAATTAAGAAGGCGAAAGATAGTGGAGCGGGGAAAGAAGTAACAGATCCGATGGACGAGCAAGTAAACGAGTTAGAGATAGGACAAAAAACAATTGACCTTGAGAAAGAAAAAGGAAAGTTGCAGAAAGAAGAGTTAAGTAAGAAGCAGAAAGAACTTACGATTTATAGCAATTTTGCTGGTGTTGTTCAAAAGTTAGATAAAGATGCGGCACAAAGTTCATCTCAAGCGTTAGGTGGTCAAGGAAAAGCGTTTTTACAAGTAGCTTCTAAAGATCCATTCCAAGTTCAAGGTACGTTAACTGAGCTTCAAAAGTCACAAATCCAAAAGGATCAAACATTCACTGTAACTGCAAAAGCAAATAATAAGAAGAAGTGGACAGGTAAGATTACAGAGGTAAGTGAGTTCCCAACAAGTGCAGAGATGGCGCAAGCTGGCGGCATGGGTGAAGCAACTCAAAATATGTCTCAGTATACATATAAAGCTAGCCTTGATAGTCAAGATGGTTTATCTCCAGGTTATCACGTTTCTCTGCAAGTAAACTTAGAGAATAAGACGATGATTGCTGTTCCAAGTAAAAGCATTGTAGAAAAAGGCGATGATGCATTTGTTTATGTTGAGGAAAAAGGAAAGCTTCGTAAACAAAATGTGAAAAAAGGTTCTACTGATGGAGACTGGACAGAGATTACTGAAGGCGTAACAGTGGGGCAAAAGGTGGTTAAAAATCCTTCCGACGATGTGTATGACGGAATGGAAGTGAAAGAGAAATGATTACGTTAAATCATATTGCTAAAACGTATTATCAAGGAAAATTGGCAGTGCCGATTTTGCATGGTATTAGTTTAACAATTCAGAGCGGTGAGTTCGTTTCGATTATGGGACCGTCTGGTTCTGGTAAGTCGACACTTATGAATATTATTGGTTGCTTAGATCGTCCAACAGAAGGCGAATATATGCTGAACGATGTGAATATCTTAACAGCAGACGAGTCAAAGCTTGCTTTAATTCGTAATGAATATATTGGCTTTGTATTCCAGCATTTTAATTTACTACCTCGTCTTTCAGCAGTGGAAAATGTTGAGCTTCCGCTCGTATATGGTGGCGTGAAGAAAGCGGAGCGTCGCAAGCGTGCTTTGGAGGCGTTAGGTAAAGTTGGATTGGCAGATCGCGTGCATCATTTACCAAATGAGTTATCAGGTGGACAGAAGCAGCGTGTAGCGATTGCAAGAGCGATTGCAAATAATCCAACGTTCATTATGGCCGATGAACCGACTGGTGCACTTGATACGAAGTCTGGTGAGCAAGTTATGGATATTTTCACGAAGCTTAATGCAGAAGGTACGACGATTGTTATGGTTACGCATGAAGAGGAAGTAGCAGCATATTCTTCCCGCCGTATTGTACTGCGAGACGGGAAAGTTACAGAAGATAGAAGGTGTGCGGTATGAGTTTACTAGATAGTATAAAAATTGCCCTATCTTCTATTTTAGCTCATAAACTACGTTCAGCTCTTACGATGCTCGGTATTATTATCGGGGTAGGTTCGATTATTACGGTCGTTGCAATTGGGCAAGGCGGGGAAGCTGCATTGAAATCGCAGTTTGTTGGGGCGGGTAATCAAACGGTTCCGATTCATTATAGTGCAGATATAAACGATCCTTTTGGTATGGGAATGGTAGAAGCACCGAAGATAACTGAAGAAGACATCTTTGAAATTAAAAAAATTCCAGAAATCGCACATGTGGTAACAACAAATTCAACCATGGAACTACTTGATATTGAAGATAAAAAAGAAATGGTGAGCATTACTGGGTTAGATAGTGAGTACTTTGCAGTAAATAAAGTAAAGTTGTTAAAGGGACGTTCTTTACAAGAATCAGATGTGGATCAAGGTAATAACGTTGTTATGATTAGTAAACAAATGGAAGAAAAGGTGTTTAAGGATGCCAATCCAGTCGGTAAAATTATTGAAATGAAAGGTCAACCGATGCAAATTATTGGTGTCTACAAATCAGATAATGAGTTTATGGGAATGGGACCATCAGAAGCACTAGTTCCAATTTCATTATGGCCGACACTGTATGGGAAAGATGAAATTCAAAATATTTCTGTTCAAGCAAAAAATGTAGATAATCTAGAAAAAGCAGGTAAAAAAGCTGCAGATGTTTTAAATAGTCGTAAACCGACTGATGCAACTGGTGAATATGAAGTTATGAATTTAAAAGAAATTCAAGAAGGTATTTCGAAGATGACCGGTATTATGACAATGATTATCGGTGGTATCGCTGGTATTTCATTAGTCGTTGGTGGAATTGGTGTTATGAACATCATGCTTGTATCTGTAACGGAGCGTACGCGTGAAATTGGTGTACGTAAAGCACTTGGAGCAACGCGTAGTAAAATTTTATTACAGTTTTTAATTGAAGCAGTTATGTTAACACTTCTAGGTGGTTTAATAGGAATTGGTCTTGGGTATGGCGGAGCATATATCGTTTCTACATTCGCAAAATGGCCACCACTTGTTTCATGGGAAGTTGTCGTTGGAGGCGTACTATTCTCGATGACACTTGGTATTATTTTCGGATTAATTCCAGCAAATAAAGCTGCGAAATTAGATCCAATTGAAACATTGCGTTATGAGTAATTAATAGTGTAGTAACAATACACATTACCGTTCTAGTGGGCGGTTCGTAGCCTCTTGCATGAGGAAGTGAACCGCCCGTTAGAACGGATTATATAAATAGAAGGAGGCGTTATAATGGAAGCGAATTTGAATACGCAAAAGGTTGGCGGAGAGAAGCCATCATTATTTGGAATGATTACTTCTCCTGGTTTACAGTTTGAGAGAATGAAGGCGAGCGAGAAAGTTTGGGGTATGTTCTTTTTAGTTACATTGTTACAAGGGCTTATAGGTGGTTTGACAACATATGTTGTGAACACGTCACCTGAAATGATTGAAATGCAGAAAGAATTAGGTGAACTTGCTGGTAAGGGTTCAATAACATCAGAAGTTATTTATGGAATTGGATCTGGTTTTGTTGGAGCGATGATTGGAGTGCTATTTGTAGCGGCTATTTATAAAGTATTTATGATGATCTTTGGAAATGATACGTCTTACAAGAAGTTATTAACGATTGTTGTATATACTAATATTATTCTTATTATTGGTGGACTTATTAATGGTATTATAGCCCTAATTTTAGATGGTGGAGCAACCCAGTATACAAGTTTAGGACCATTATTTGACCAAGGTTCACTTGCATATGGAATAGGTAATACAATTGAATTGTTCTATTTATGGAATTTGGTTTTAATTTGGTTAGGATTACAAGTTACAGCTGGATTAAGTAAAGTGAAAGCAGCTATTCCAATTATTGTTTTATTCATTATTAAAGCGGTATTCTTAGCAGCAATTTTGGTATTAATAGCTAAGTTTTTACCAAGTATGCCAATATAAATAAATTATATGTATTATAAATAAGTTCAGTGAAAATTAGCAATATTATTAACCGGTGCTTTAATATACAATGTGCCGGTTAATTTGTCTTCGAATGATGTTTAAATGTAGGTAATCTTGTGGAGAACAGATACTCAAATAATAAATGTATCGTCAAAATAGAACTTGTCCATTAAATTGTTAACAATCCCGTTGAAATAAGCGAATTTACCCTTTTTCATTTTCGTTCCAGACTTAATTTTCATAACAAATTCTTTAATAGCTGTTAAGCCGATAGTAAGTTCTTGGTCTTTAGTAAATGCTTTATCACCTGTTGTATGGTTGACGACTTTATTGCACTGTTTTACGACCTTCCACAGTTCTTGAATTGTTTTAGACTCACTGTAAAAAGGGATAACTAAAGAAACAAAACGTTCTGGTACCCAGTGAGCAATAAAATCAGCTTCTTTAATGTTTTCCTCAAGTGTAGTGTTATTTTCATTACTATTACGTTTGTTTATATCTTTTATATTTTGTTTTAAGGAAACAGGTTTTGTTTTAATGGTAGGACACTTTGGAGGACTTTTTATACCTACCTTGTCGGACACTTCCTCCGCAATTGGTTGAATGATAACAGCATTTGAAGTTTGACGCATGTCTTTTTTACGTTTCATTGCTACTTGTTTAACCATTCCTAAATCCACAAGTTTCTTCATTAAACGTTGCACAGTTTTATATGAAACTTCCATGATGTCAGCAATTGAATTTTTACACAGGAAACTAACGCCTACATGTTTGCAACTGTGACGTTTTAAAATTTCAAGTAGTGCAATCAGTTTAGATTGTACATCAGAACGCTTTACGGAGCTTTTAATAAGGTCTCTGTAGGTTCTAACTACTTTGTTTAGTTCTTCTACTTCTTTAAATGTAGAAAGGTTGTGGTAGGATTCTTCTTTTGCTATTACGTCTATGCGTTTCTTTTTCATTACAAATCTTGTCTCCCTTTTGGAAACAAAAAAGCAACAGAATGCCAATTTTAAGCAAACTGTTGCTAAGAAACCCTTACGTACGGTAGAATAGTCCGTAAGAGTACAGCAGGTGTTTGCCTAGTCTAGTTAGGCGGACGGTATATATAGTGTTGTCGCACTATATATACACGCTGTGCTCTTTTGTTTATATGTTGTGTGGTACTCATATGGTACTTGTTTATTTTTATTTGAGTGGTTTAGATGAAAATAAACGCTTTATGCGTTTTAAAAGTATTGATTTATCAGTACGTGTTATTATGCGATACTTTTTGTAAGTTGAGTGGGAATAGTATTTATAAAAAGGTCCATCTATTGCTTATGCATAGGTGGATCTTTTTTATTTTGGTGTTAATACGAACAAAACTATAAAAGTTTATAAAAACGTTCGTTTTTAAATTGACAAAACTACTTCGTCGAGTTAATATGATTATGTAATTCAAACAAAAAGTGAATATTATAGCCGTCGTATAATATCGGGGATATGGCCCGAAAGTTTCTACCTAGCTACCGTAAATGGCTTGACTACGAGGCGTTTTTATAAAGGTGAGGGGAATCTTATCTTTATTCATAGAACGCTTCCATGTATATATGCAATGGAAGCCTTTTTTATTTCTCGGGATAAAAGAGGGCTAGGAGAAATGCGGCGAGTAATCATATAACGGGGGAAACGTAGGATGAAACGCTATTTTCAGTTTGATGAGCTCGGTACGAATTATAAGACTGAGTTCATAGCAGGGTTAACGACATTTCTATCTATGGCTTATGTACTATTTGTCAATCCTGCTACGCTGTCGCTTGGAAATGTTAAAGGGTTACCAGCAGGTACAGGGATGGATCCAGGTGCAGTATTCGTTGCTACGGCATTAGCGGCAGCGATCGGTTCGTTAATTATGGGTATTTTCGCGAAGTATCCAATTGCTTTAGCGCCAGGTATGGGAATTAACGCGTTCTTTGCTTATACAGCAGTGTTAACGATGGGGATTCCATGGCAAACAGCAATTGCCGGAACATTAATGTCAGGTATTATCTTTATTATTCTTACTGCTTCAGGTATTCGTGAAAAAATCATCAATGCAATTCCATCGGAGTTAAAGTTTGCAGTAGCAGCAGGTATCGGATTGTTCATTGCATTTCTTGGATTCCAAAATGCCGGAATTATCGTGAAAAATGATGCAGTTCTTGTTGGGTTGGGGGACTTAACAAAGGGTACAACGTTACTAGCAATCTTCGGGGTTGTTACTACGATCATCTTCATGATTAAGAAAATTAATGGTGCAGTATTTTACGGTATGATTCTTACAGCGATCTTAGGAGTAGCAACAGGATTAATTGATACTCCGAAAGCTGTGGTGGGAGCAATACCGAGTCTAGAACCAACGTTCGGCGTGGCGTTAACGCACTTCGGAGATATTTTCACAGTTCAAATGGGGATTGTTATTATAACGTTCTTCTTTATCGATTTCTTTGATACAGCAGGTACGCTTGTAGCGGTTGCGAATCAAGCAGGATTAATGAAGAACAATAAATTACCACGTGCCGGAAAAGCGTTATTTGCAGATGCGATTGCAACTGTAATTGGTGCGATTCTTGGTACATCAACAACAACGTCTTACATTGAATCGTCTGCAGGGGTAGCAGCAGGAGGACGTTCTGGATTTACAGCAGTTGTAACAGCAGGATTCTTTTTACTGGCACTATTCTTCTCGCCATTACTAAGTGTTGTAACGCCAGCTGTAACGGCGCCGGCTTTAATTATTGTAGGAATCTTGATGGTTTCTTCCTTAGGGGAAATTGATTGGAAGAAATTCGAGATTGCAGTGCCAGCATTCTTTACAATTATCTCTATGCCACTTACGTATAGTATCGCAACTGGGATTGCGATTGGATTTATCTTCTATCCAATTACAATGGTTGTGAGTGGTCGTCGTAAAGAGGTTCATCCGATTATGTATGTTATGGGAGTTTTATTCGTACTATATTTCATCTACGTTCGTAAATAAAAGGGGTTTTTTTAAAGGTCTAGACTTAAGGGGAGTCTAGACCTTTTTTGCGTCTTCAGAAAATCTTAAGGATTTCCGAGCGTTTTTCTTCAGAAGTTTTCCTATAATAGAAGTTAGGGATTAAAAAAGTGATGGGGGAGATATTGTGGCACACGAAACAATACTTGTCGTAGATGATGAAAAAGAAATTCGGAATTTAATTACAATCTATTTAAAGAATGAAGGATATAAAGTATTACAAGCAGGAGACGGAGAAGAAGGATTACGTCTATTGGAAGAAAATGAAGTACATCTAGTCGTATTAGATATTATGATGCCGAAAGTGGATGGTATTCATATGTGTATGAAGGTAAGGGAAGCGAAAGAAATGCCTATTATTATGCTTTCTGCCAAAACGCAAGATATGGATAAGATTTTAGGATTAACAACAGGTGCAGATGATTATGTAACGAAGCCGTTTAATCCGTTAGAGCTAATTGCACGAATTAAATCTCAGTTACGCCGTTATATGAAAATGAATGGTTTCGCTATTCAAAATGAGGACGAGTTAGAAATTGGGGAGATGAAAATCAACATCTCGACCCATAAAGTTATTGTAGAGGGAGAAGAAGTGAAACTAACTCCGAGGGAATTTTCAATTTTAGAATTGCTAGCTAGAAATCCAGGTATGGTGTTTAGTGCGGAGCAAATTTATGAAAAGGTGTGGAACGAACGATCTTTCCAGTCTGATAATACTGTAATGGTGCATATTCGAAAAGTGCGTGAAAAGATTGAGGAGAATCCAAGGAAACCTAGATATATAAAAACAGTATGGGGAGTGGGGTATAAGATTGAAAAAGATATTTAATCCGTTTACTTATATAAGGAAAATAAGACAATTAATTGAGAAATTAGTAAAGAGCGTACGAAAGAGTATAAGGATTCAATTGATTACTACTTTTGCTGCTTGTGCGTTATTAGGAGTTTTGTCAGCAAAGGCAGCAGCACCGTTTTTTGAGAATGCGAATCGTCAAGCAACTATCGATTATCGGGCTGGTATGGAACAAATTAATCACCAAGCTCAAGGAGCGGCAAATAGTTCGGTTCATGAAAATAAATTAGAAGCTATATCAAATATGATCGAAATGGAGAACCAAAATTTAGAGCAAGGGTCTAGAGCTTTGAAGATATTGGTTACTGATGAAAGTGGTAAAGTTTTATATAAAACAAAGCAAGCGCAAGAAGAGCAAATCGATTTGCATAATACGATTCGTAATGCAGCATCATTCGCGATTAATTATACAGATGGTAGAAATGTATTTGAAAGTACAAGAAAAGAGTTTATATCTTTTTCACCTATTACTATTGAAGGAAAGAATTTGTACATGTTTGTTAGTGGAATTCCAGAGGGAGAGGTAATATATGATACGCAAGAAGGACCATTCCCATTTTTAATTGGTGTACTTGTATTCATTTTCTCTTTCTTCTATATAACAAAGAGAAAGATGAAGCAGATTGAAGCAATGGCACAAGGCGTAAAGGAAATAGAAAGAGGTAACTTAGCCTACCGCATTGAGAAAAAAGGTGAAGATGAGATTGCAGCTTTAACGGAGAATATTAATAATATGGCAGAAGAGCTTATGAATAATATAGAAAAGGAACGTAAATTAGAAAAGCAAAAGAATGAGCTTATCACAAATGTATCGCATGATTTGCGTACACCACTTACTTCTATTATGGGTTACTTACGATTACTTCGAGATTCTAAATATGAAAATAAAGAACAACACGATGAGTATACGAGAATTGCTTTTGCAAAGTCGGAGCAGTTAAAAAATTTAATAGAAGATTTATTTGAGTATACGAAGTTAACAAATGAACAAGTTGTATTAGAAAAACAAGAAGTATGTGTAAATGAGTTGCTTGAGCAATTAATAGAAGAGTTAGTACCGCAAGCGGAAGAGCATGGACTTACTTTTGTTAAGAAGTTTCCTGAGGAACGTGCTTATGCATCGATTGATTCGGAAAAGATGGTTCGTGTATTTGATAATTTACTAATGAATGCAATTAAGTATAGTAAAGATGATGGAGAGATAAAAGTTTCTCTTCAAAGGCAGCGTAGGGATATACAAATTGTAATTGCGAATCATAGTGAAGAGTTTACAAGAGAAGAGTTAGCGAATTTGTTTGA
Organism: Bacillus sp. CPT56D-587-MTF; assembly: GCF_058792335.1. Taxonomy (NCBI): domain Bacteria; kingdom Bacillati; phylum Bacillota; class Bacilli; order Caryophanales; family Bacillaceae; genus Bacillus; species Bacillus sp. CPT56D-587-MTF. Next base: position 5,472,252 of record NZ_JBYTEF010000001.1, read on the forward strand.
ACGTTTCTATAAGAAGGATCAATCTCGAAGTAGAGTAACGGAAGGGTCGGGACTCGGTTTAGCGATTGCGAAAAGTATTGTTGAGTTACAAGGTGGTAGTATTCGAGCGGAATATAGGGATGGCACTATTCAATTTATCGTCTCGTTACCAATTATAGAAAAATAATAAATGAATAGAATGATATGTGATAAAAAGGCTTATTTTAAAAGAAATAAGCCTTTTTATATTTTTTATAAAAATATATTGAC
>NZ_JBYTEF010000001.1:5475000-5477500 GCF_058792335.1 Bacillus sp. CPT56D-587-MTF
CGGGTGATGGCGTGCCTTTTGTAGAATGAACCGGCGAGTTACGATCCCGTGCGAGGTTAAGCTGAAGAGGCGGAGCCGCAGCGAAAGCGAGTCTGAATAGGGCGTTTAGTACGTGGTCGTAGACCCGAAACCAGGTGATCTACCCATGTCCAGGGTGAAGTTCAGGTAACACTGAATGGAGGCCCGAACCCACGCACGTTGAAAAGTGCGGGGATGAGGTGTGGGTAGCGGAGAAATTCCAATCGAACCTGGAGATAGCTGGTTCTCCCCGAAATAGCTTTAGGGCTAGCCTTAAGTGTAAGAGTCTTGGAGGTAGAGCACTGATTGGACTAGGGGTCCTCATCGGATTACCGAATTCAGTCAAACTCCGAATGCCAATGACTTATCCTTAGGAGTCAGACTGCGAGTGATAAGATCCGTAGTCAAAAGGGAAACAGCCCAGACCGCCAGCTAAGGTCCCAAAGTGTGTATTAAGTGGAAAAGGATGTGGAGTTGCTTAGACAACTAGGATGTTGGCTTAGAAGCAGCCACCATTTAAAGAGTGCGTAATAGCTCACTAGTCGAGTGACTCTGCGCCGAAAATGTACCGGGGCTAAATACACCACCGAAGCTGCGGATTGATACCAATGGTATCAGTGGTAGGGGAGCGTTCTAAGGACAGTGAAGTCAGACCGGAAGGACTGGTGGAGTGCTTAGAAGTGAGAATGCCGGTATGAGTAGCGAAAGACGGGTGAGAATCCCGTCCACCGAATGCCTAAGGTTTCCTGAGGAAGGCTCGTCCGCTCAGGGTTAGTCAGGACCTAAGCCGAGGCCGACAGGCGTAGGCGATGGACAACAGGTTGATATTCCTGTACCACCTCTTTATCGTTTGAGCAATGGAGGGACGCAGAAGGATAGAAGAAGCGTGCGATTGGTTGTGCACGTCCAAGCAGTTAGGCTGATAAGTAGGCAAATCCGCTTATCGTAAAGGCTGAGCTGTGATGGGGAAGCTCCTTATGGAGCGAAGTCTTTGATTCCCCGCTGCCAAGAAAAGCTTCTAGCGAGATAAAAGGTGCCTGTACCGCAAACCGACACAGGTAGGCGAGGAGAGAATCCTAAGGTGTGCGAGAGAACTCTGGTTAAGGAACTCGGCAAAATGACCCCGTAACTTCGGGAGAAGGGGTGCTTTCTTAACGGAAAGCCGCAGTGAATAGGCCCAAGCGACTGTTTAGCAAAAACACAGCTCTCTGCGAAGCCGTAAGGCGAAGTATAGGGGGTGACACCTGCCCGGTGCTGGAAGGTTAAGGAGAGGGGTTAGCGTAAGCGAAGCTCTGAACTGAAGCCCCAGTAAACGGCGGCCGTAACTATAACGGTCCTAAGGTAGCGAAATTCCTTGTCGGGTAAGTTCCGACCCGCACGAAAGGTGTAACGATTTGGGCACTGTCTCAACCAGAGACTCGGTGAAATTATAGTACCTGTGAAGATGCAGGTTACCCGCGACAGGACGGAAAGACCCCGTGGAGCTTTACTGTAGCCTGATATTGAATTTTGGTACAGTTTGTACAGGATAGGCGGGAGCCATTGAAACCGGAGCGCTAGCTTCGGTGGAGGCGCTGGTGGGATACCGCCCTGACTGTATTGAAATTCTAACCTACGGGTCTTATCGACCCGGGAGACAGTGTCAGGTGGGCAGTTTGACTGGGGCGGTCGCCTCCTAAAGTGTAACGGAGGCGCCCAAAGGTTCCCTCAGAATGGTTGGAAATCATTCGTAGAGTGCAAAGGCATAAGGGAGCTTGACTGCGAGACCTACAAGTCGAGCAGGGACGAAAGTCGGGCTTAGTGATCCGGTGGTTCCGCATGGAAGGGCCATCGCTCAACGGATAAAAGCTACCCCGGGGATAACAGGCTTATCTCCCCCAAGAGTCCACATCGACGGGGAGGTTTGGCACCTCGATGTCGGCTCATCGCATCCTGGGGCTGTAGTCGGTCCCAAGGGTTGGGCTGTTCGCCCATTAAAGCGGTACGCGAGCTGGGTTCAGAACGTCGTGAGACAGTTCGGTCCCTATCCGTCGTGGGCGTAGGAAATTTGAGAGGAGCTGTCCTTAGTACGAGAGGACCGGGATGGACGCACCGCTGGTGTACCAGTTGTTCTGCCAAGGGCATAGCTGGGTAGCTATGTGCGGAAGGGATAAGTGCTGAAAGCATCTAAGCATGAAGCCCCCCTCAAGATGAGATTTCCCATAGCGTAAGCTAGTAAGATCCCTGAAAGATGATCAGGTTGATAGGTTCGAGGTGGAAGCATGGTGACATGTGGAGCTGACGAATACTAATAGATCGAGGACTTAACCATATAATATGTAGCAATGTTATCTAGTTTTGAAGGAATATGCCTTCATAGTTTGGTGATGATGGCAGAGAGGTCACACCCGTTCCCATACCGAACACGGAAGTTAAGCTCTCTAGCGCCGATGGTAGTTGGGACCTTGTCCCTGTGAGAGTAGGACGTCGCCAAGCAAGAACC
>NZ_JBYTEF010000001.1:5482500-5668734 GCF_058792335.1 Bacillus sp. CPT56D-587-MTF
AGTCAGACTGCGAGTGATAAGATCCGTAGTCAAAAGGGAAACAGCCCAGACCGCCAGCTAAGGTCCCAAAGTGTGTATTAAGTGGAAAAGGATGTGGAGTTGCTTAGACAACTAGGATGTTGGCTTAGAAGCAGCCACCATTTAAAGAGTGCGTAATAGCTCACTAGTCGAGTGACTCTGCGCCGAAAATGTACCGGGGCTAAATACACCACCGAAGCTGCGGATTGATACCAATGGTATCAGTGGTAGGGGAGCGTTCTAAGGACAGTGAAGTCAGACCGGAAGGACTGGTGGAGTGCTTAGAAGTGAGAATGCCGGTATGAGTAGCGAAAGACGGGTGAGAATCCCGTCCACCGAATGCCTAAGGTTTCCTGAGGAAGGCTCGTCCGCTCAGGGTTAGTCAGGACCTAAGCCGAGGCCGACAGGCGTAGGCGATGGACAACAGGTTGATATTCCTGTACCACCTCTTTATCGTTTGAGCAATGGAGGGACGCAGAAGGATAGAAGAAGCGTGCGATTGGTTGTGCACGTCCAAGCAGTTAGGCTGATAAGTAGGCAAATCCGCTTATCGTAAAGGCTGAGCTGTGATGGGGAAGCTCCTTATGGAGCGAAGTCTTTGATTCCCCGCTGCCAAGAAAAGCTTCTAGCGAGATAAAAGGTGCCTGTACCGCAAACCGACACAGGTAGGCGAGGAGAGAATCCTAAGGTGTGCGAGAGAACTCTGGTTAAGGAACTCGGCAAAATGACCCCGTAACTTCGGGAGAAGGGGTGCTTTCTTAACGGAAAGCCGCAGTGAATAGGCCCAAGCGACTGTTTAGCAAAAACACAGCTCTCTGCGAAGCCGTAAGGCGAAGTATAGGGGGTGACACCTGCCCGGTGCTGGAAGGTTAAGGAGAGGGGTTAGCGTAAGCGAAGCTCTGAACTGAAGCCCCAGTAAACGGCGGCCGTAACTATAACGGTCCTAAGGTAGCGAAATTCCTTGTCGGGTAAGTTCCGACCCGCACGAAAGGTGTAACGATTTGGGCACTGTCTCAACCAGAGACTCGGTGAAATTATAGTACCTGTGAAGATGCAGGTTACCCGCGACAGGACGGAAAGACCCCGTGGAGCTTTACTGTAGCCTGATATTGAATTTTGGTACAGTTTGTACAGGATAGGCGGGAGCCATTGAAACCGGAGCGCTAGCTTCGGTGGAGGCGCTGGTGGGATACCGCCCTGACTGTATTGAAATTCTAACCTACGGGTCTTATCGACCCGGGAGACAGTGTCAGGTGGGCAGTTTGACTGGGGCGGTCGCCTCCTAAAGTGTAACGGAGGCGCCCAAAGGTTCCCTCAGAATGGTTGGAAATCATTCGTAGAGTGCAAAGGCATAAGGGAGCTTGACTGCGAGACCTACAAGTCGAGCAGGGACGAAAGTCGGGCTTAGTGATCCGGTGGTTCCGCATGGAAGGGCCATCGCTCAACGGATAAAAGCTACCCCGGGGATAACAGGCTTATCTCCCCCAAGAGTCCACATCGACGGGGAGGTTTGGCACCTCGATGTCGGCTCATCGCATCCTGGGGCTGTAGTCGGTCCCAAGGGTTGGGCTGTTCGCCCATTAAAGCGGTACGCGAGCTGGGTTCAGAACGTCGTGAGACAGTTCGGTCCCTATCCGTCGTGGGCGTAGGAAATTTGAGAGGAGCTGTCCTTAGTACGAGAGGACCGGGATGGACGCACCGCTGGTGTACCAGTTGTTCTGCCAAGGGCATAGCTGGGTAGCTATGTGCGGAAGGGATAAGTGCTGAAAGCATCTAAGCATGAAGCCCCCCTCAAGATGAGATTTCCCATAGCGTAAGCTAGTAAGATCCCTGAAAGATGATCAGGTTGATAGGTTCGAGGTGGAAGCATGGTGACATGTGGAGCTGACGAATACTAATAGATCGAGGACTTAACCATATAATATGTAGCAATGTTATCTAGTTTTGAAGGAATATGCCTTCATAGTTTGGTGATGATGGCAGAGAGGTCACACCCGTTCCCATACCGAACACGGAAGTTAAGCTCTCTAGCGCCGATGGTAGTTGGGACCTTGTCCCTGTGAGAGTAGGACGTCGCCAAGCAAGAACCTAAGTTATTTTGACTTAGGTTTTTTTGTGTTTATTTTTATTTACCGAATGCTATAATCCGTAAATTTAATAAAGCTACAGACGAAAAAAGAATGAAGTAGAGACTCTTTAAAATAATAGTAATGATTTTTTGTGTTTCTGATTTTCCTAATGTCGCTAAAGTAATACTTAAAATAGGACACATTATTTCTATCATAAGTATATATTTTAAATAATGAGATGCTATAAATAAATATTTAATAATTACAGAAATTACTGCAATAGAGAAAAATAAATAGGATAATAGCATAGTTCTTTCTTTAACAGTTATCCTCCTTAGAAATTAAATCGTTATAATAATACAAGAGTGTATATATTTTGATTAAAAACATACTGAAGTGCTATTTAAACGATAAATACATAAAATAGATCTCTAGAAATATATATTCTAATTCCCTTTTCTTCTTGTATATAGTTGCAATTCTTCTTTTGAATATAACTAAAACACGAACGTTATTAACTGCTAATAAAAAAACATTCGATTATTTATTGACATTGTTTATGAAATATTGTTAATATAGCCATAGAAACAATAATATAAGACCTCATATAATCGCGGGGATATGGCCTGCAAGTCTCTACCTAACGACCGTTATTCGTTAGACTATGAGGGAAAGTCACTCGGTATTTTTCTATTCACAAGGGATACGTATGCCTGAGTAGAGCGCTTTCTCTCATAGTAAAAGAGAAACTGTTCTATTTCAGGCTTTTTTTATTTGAATCGGGGGGATTCTAATATGAAATCACTAGTTGGAGTCATAATGGGAAGTACGTCAGACTGGGAAACAATGAAATATGCTTGTGACATTTTAGATGAATTAAATATACCGTATGAGAAAAAAGTTGTATCCGCTCATCGGACTCCGGATTATATGTTTGAATATGCAGAGACGGCTCGTGAACGTGGATTGAAAGTTATTATTGCTGGAGCTGGTGGAGCAGCACATTTACCAGGGATGGTTGCAGCGAAGACAAATCTTCCTGTAATTGGAGTTCCAGTTCAATCAAAAGCATTAAACGGCTTAGATTCATTATTATCCATCGCCCAAATGCCAGGAGGTGTTCCAGTTGCAACTGTTGCAATTGGTAAAGCCGGTTCAACGAATGCTGGATTACTTGCCGCACAAATACTTGGATCATTTCATGATGATATACATGATGCATTAGAATTGAGACGAGAAGCGATTGAAAAAGATGTGCGTGAAGGTAGTGAGCTAGTATGACGAGAATCATTTTACCTGGAAAAACAATCGGTATTATTGGAGGCGGCCAGCTAGGAAGAATGATGGCATTGGCAGCTAAGGAGATGGGATATAAAATTGCTGTTTTAGATCCTACAAAGCATTCGCCATGTGCACAAGTTGCTGATATTGAAATTGTTGCACCATATGATGATTTAAAAGCAATTCAGCATTTAGCAGAGATAAGTGATGTTGTCACATATGAATTTGAGAATATTGATTATAGATGTTTACAATGGCTTGAAAAACATGCGTACTTACCACAAGGTAGTCAGTTGTTAAATACAACACAAAATCGTTTTACAGACAAGAATGCGATTGAGAAGGCTGGGTTACCAGTAGCAACGTATAGATTAGTTCAAAATCAAGATCAGCTTACAGAAGCAATTGCTGGGTTATCATTCCCTTCCGTCTTAAAAACGACGACAGGTGGATATGATGGGAAAGGACAAGTTGTTTTAAGAAGTGAAGCTGATGTTGAGGCAGCAAGAAATCTTGTGGATAAAGCAGAATGTATTTTAGAGAAATGGGTGCCTTTTGAAAAAGAAGTATCAGTTATTGTGATTCGTAGTGTAAGTGGTGAAACAAAAGTGTTTCCAGTAGCAGAAAATATTCATGTAAATAACATTTTACATGAATCTATCGTTCCAGCTCGCATTACAGAAGAGCTTTCTCAAAAAGCAATTGCGTATGCAAAGGTACTTGCGGATGAATTAGAACTTGTGGGAACACTAGCTGTAGAGATGTTTGCTACAGATAATGGTGAGATTTATATTAATGAATTAGCGCCAAGACCTCACAATTCAGGACACTATACACAGGATGCATGTGAAACGAGTCAATTTGGTCAACATATTCGAGCAATCTGTAATTTACCTCTAGGAGAAACAAATTTGTTAAAACCAGTTGTCATGGTAAACATTTTAGGCGAACATATAGAAGGGGTCCTAAGACAAGTGAATAGATTAACCGGGTGCTATTTACACTTGTATGGAAAAGAAGAAGCAAAAGCACAGCGAAAAATGGGGCATGTTAATATTTTAAATGATAATATTGAAGTCGCTCTAGAAAAAGCGAAGAGTTTGCATATTTGGGACCATCAAGAACAACTGTTGGAGGGAAAAAGATGATTAGTCGTTATACACGCCCTGAAATGGGTGCGATTTGGACGGAAGAGAACAAATTTAAAGCGTGGTTAGAAGTTGAGATTTTAGCTTGTGAAGCATGGGCTGAGCTTGGCGATATTCCAAAAGAAGATGTTAAAAAAATTCGTGAACATGCATCATTTGATATTGATCGTATTTATGAAATTGAAAAAGAAACACGTCATGACGTAGTTGCATTCACTCGTGCTGTATCAGAAACGCCAGCATTAGGCGAAGAACGTAAATGGGTTCATTACGGTTTAACATCTACAGATGTAGTAGATACAGCATTATCTTACATCTTAAAACAAGCGAATGAAATTATATTAAAAGACTTAGAGAACTTTGTAAGCATTTTAGCTAACAAAGCGAAAGAGCATAAATACACAATCATGATGGGAAGAACACACGGTGTTCATGCAGAACCAACGACATTTGGTTTAAAACTTGGTCTTTGGTATGAAGAGATGAAACGTAACGTAGAGCGTTTCAAACAAGCTGCTGATACAGTTCGTGTTGGTAAACTATCTGGTGCGGTTGGTACATATGCAAATATCGATCCATTCGTAGAAAAATATGTTTGTGAAAATTTAGGATTAGAAGCAGCACCAATTTCAACACAAACATTGCAACGTGATCGTCACGCACACTACATGTCAACACTTGCACTAATTGCAACATCTATCGAAAAGATGGCAGTTGAGATTCGTGGTTTACAAAAGAGTGAAACACGTGAAGTTGAAGAAGCTTTCGCAAAAGGTCAAAAGGGTTCTTCTGCAATGCCACATAAACGTAATCCAATTGGTTCTGAAAATATGACTGGTTTAGCTCGTGTTATCCGCGGTTATATGATGACAGCTTACGAAAATGTTCCATTATGGCATGAGCGTGACATTTCTCACTCTTCGGCAGAACGCGTAATTTTACCAGATGCTACAATCGCATTAAATTACATGTTAAATCGCTTTGGTAATATTGTTAAAAACTTAACTGTATACCCAGAGAATATGAAACGTAATATGACAAGAACATACGGCTTAATTTATTCTCAGCGCGTAATGCTTACACTAATCGACAAAGGTATGGTACGTGAAGAAGCTTATGATATCGTACAGCCTAAAGCGATGGAAGCTTGGGAAACACAAGTACAATTTAAAGAGCTTGTAGAAGCTGATGAGCGTATTACAAGCAAGTTAACACAAGAAGAAATTAATGAATGCTTCAACTATGAGCATCATATGCAACACGTTGATACAATCTTTGAACGCCTTGGATTAAACGAAGCGTAAAATTTCATATGGCACAGAATAGAGTCATTCTGTGCCATTCTTTATAAAAATATTATTCACATTTTTCAAACTACAGGGGGCTTGCGAAATGCAAAAGCTAGAATTGCTGTATGAAGGTAAGGCAAAAAGAATTTATCGTACAGAATCAGCAGATATGGTTTGGGTAGAGTACAAAGATAGTGCGACTGCTTTCAATGGGGAGAAAAAAGAGACGATTACAGGAAAAGGTCGTTTGAACAATGAAATTACAACTTTATTGTTCAGAAAGTTACAAGAAGTGGGAATTAAAACACATTTTGTTGAGAAGTTATCTGAGACAGAACAACTTGTTAAAAAAGTGAGTATTATTCCTTTAGAAGTTGTCACAAGAAATGTAATTGCAGGAAGTCTTTCAAAACGATTAGGAATGGAAGAGGGAACTGTACTTGCAGAACCAATCGTAGAATTTTACTTCAAAGATGATGATTTAGGAGATCCGCTTGTAACGGAAGATCATATTCGTGTATTAAACGTTGCATCGCCAGAGCAAGTAAGTGTATTACGAGATATGGCTCTACAAATCAATCAAGTGTTGATTGATCATTTCGCAAGCTGTCGTGTAAGATTAGTAGATTTCAAATTAGAGTTTGGTGTAACGGAAGAAGGAGAAATCATTTTAGCGGATGAAATTTCACCAGATACTTGCCGTTTATGGGATGAAACGAGCAATGAAAAGTTTGATAAAGACGTATTCCGTCGTGATCTTGGAAATTTAACAGATGCTTATGAAGAGATTTTAAAACGTTTAGGGGGAATTTCACATGTATAAAGTTAAGGTATATGTAACATTAAGAGAAAGCGTATTAGATCCACAAGGAACAGCAGTAAAAGGAGCACTTCATAGTCTTTCATTCACAGAAGTACAAGACGTTCGAATCGGAAAGTACATGGAACTAACAATTGATAAATCTGTATCTGATTTAGATAGCAAGGTAAAAGAAATGTGTGAAAAACTATTAGCGAACGTTGTAATGGAAGACTTCCGTTATGAAGTTGAGGAGGTTGTCGCACAGTGAAATTTGCCGTAATAGTATTTCCGGGTTCGAACTGTGATGTCGATATGTTCCATGCAATTAAAGATGAGCTTGGCGAAGAAGTAGATTACGTTTGGCACGATACAGAGAATTTAGATGAATATGATGCAATTCTACTACCAGGTGGATTTTCTTATGGTGACTACTTACGCTGCGGTGCTATCTCTCGCTTTGCTAATGCAATGAAAGCAGTGCAAAAAGCTGCTGAGCAAGGAAAGCCGATTTTAGGTGTATGTAATGGATTCCAGATTCTTGTTGAATCAGGATTACTACCAGGAGCATTAATAAGAAACGAAAACTTAAAATTTATGTGTCGCACTGTTCAGTTACGTGTTGAAAATAATGAAACGATGTTTACATCACAATATGAAAAAGATGAAATAATTAATATTCCAATCGCGCATGGTGAGGGGAATTACTATTGTGATGAAGCGACTCTTAAACAATTAGAAGAGAACAATCAAATCGCATTCCGTTACGTAGAAAACCCTAACGGTAGCGTTTCAGATATTGCTGGTATTGTAAATGAAAAAGGAAATGTACTTGGTATGATGCCGCACCCAGAGCGTGCTGTAGATGAATTACTTGGCGGTGCTGAAGGGTTAAAAGTCTTTCAATCTATCTTAAAACAGTGGAGGGAAACATATGTCGTTAATGCTTGAACCAAATCCAACACAAATTAAAGAAGAGCGTATATATGCGGAAATGGGGTTAACAGACGAAGAGTTTGCCATGGTTGAAAAGATTTTAGGTCGTCTGCCAAATTATACAGAAACAGGGTTATTCTCTGTAATGTGGTCTGAACATTGTAGTTATAAAAATTCAAAACCAGTGCTTCGAAAATTCCCAACAACAGGTGAGCGTGTTCTACAAGGGCCTGGGGAAGGTGCTGGAATTGTAGATATTGGTGATAATCAAGCAGTTGTATTTAAAATGGAAAGTCATAACCATCCTTCAGCTATTGAACCATATCAAGGAGCTGCAACAGGTGTTGGTGGTATTATTCGTGACGTATTCTCTATGGGAGCACGTCCGGTAGCTCTATTAAACTCACTTCGTTTCGGTGAATTACAGTCACCACGTGTGAAATATTTATTCGAAGAAGTAGTAGCAGGAATTGCAGGATACGGTAACTGCATCGGTATTCCGACTGTTGGCGGCGAAGTACAATTTGATCCATGTTATGAAGGAAATCCACTTGTAAATGCAATGTGCGTAGGTTTGATTAACCACGAAGACATTAAAAAAGGGCAAGCACATGGTGCTGGTAACACAGTAATGTACGTAGGAGCATCAACTGGTCGTGACGGTATTCACGGTGCAACATTCGCGTCAGAAGAACTATCTGAAAGCTCAGAAGCGAAACGTCCAGCGGTTCAAGTAGGGGATCCATTTATGGAAAAACTTCTTATTGAAGCGTGTTTAGAATTAATTCAATCTGATGCACTTGTTGGAATTCAAGATATGGGTGCGGCTGGTTTAACATCATCATCTGCAGAAATGGCAAGTAAAGCAGGAATGGGTATTGAAATGTACTTAGATGATGTACCACAGCGTGAAACAGGAATGACACCATATGAAATGATGCTATCTGAATCACAAGAGCGTATGTTAATTGTCGTGAAAAAAGGTAGAGAACAAGAAATAGTAGATTTATTTGAGAAGTATGGTCTTGCAGCGGTTACGATGGGGAAAGTAACAGAAGATAAAATGCTTCGTTTATTCCATAAAGGTGAAAAGGTAGCTGAAGTTCCAGCAGATGCTTTAGCAGAAGAAGCACCAATTTATCATAAGCCATCAAAAGAAGCAGCATACTTTGCTGAATTCCAAGCAATGAAAATGGAAACGCCAAAAGTAGAAAATTATAAAGAAACGTTATTCGCTTTATTACAGCAACCAACAATTGCAAGTAAAGAGTGGGTATACGATCAATACGATTACCAAGTTCGCACAAGCACAGTTGTTACGCCAGGTTCAGATGCTGCAGTTGTACGTGTACGCGGTACAGAAAAAGGATTAGCAATGACGACAGATTGTAACTCTCGCTACATTTATCTAGACCCAGAGATGGGCGGTAAAATTGCAGTAGCAGAGGCAGCGCGTAATATCGTATGTTCTGGCGGAGAGCCACTTGCAATTACAGATTGCTTAAACTTCGGTAACCCAGAAAAACCAGAAATCTTCTGGCAAATTGAGAAATCAGTAGACGGTATGAGTGAAGCTTGTCGCACATTACAAACACCAGTTATCGGCGGAAACGTATCGATGTATAACGAGCGTAGTGGTGAAGCTGTATATCCAACACCAACTGTTGGGATGGTCGGACTTGTGCATGACTTAAAACATGTAACAACACAAGAGTTTAAGCAAGCTGGTGATTTAGTGTATGTAATTGGTGAGACGAAAGCTGAGTTTGGCGGAAGTGAATTACAGAAAATGATTCACGGCAAAATTTTCGGTCAATCACCAAGTATCGATTTAGATGTAGAATTAAAACGCCAAAAACAAGTATTAGAAGCAATTCAAGCTGGTCTTGTTCAATCTGCACATGATGTTGCTGAAGGTGGTTTAGCAGTTGCGATTTCAGAAAGTGCAATTGGTGCTAAAGGCTTAGGTGCTACTGTGAAATTAGATGGAGAAGCAACAGCTGCATTATTCGCTGAATCACAGTCTCGCTTCGTGATAACTGTAAAACGTGAAAATAAAGAGGCGTTTGAAAAAGTGGTAGAAGCAATCCAAGTTGGAGAAGTAACAAGTACAAATGAAGTAACAATTCATAATGAAGAAAATGAAGTATTACTTACAGCAAATGTAGATGAAATGAGAAAGGCTTGGAAAGGGGCAATCCCATGCTTGCTGAAATAAAGGGGTTAAACGAAGAATGTGGCGTTTTCGGAATTTGGGGGCATGAAAATGCAGCACAAGTTTCATACTACGGATTGCACAGTTTACAGCACCGTGGGCAAGAAGGCGCAGGCATTGTCGTAAATAATGGGGAAAAAATCGTCGGTCACAAGGGGTTAGGTTTAATATCAGAAGTGTTTTCAAGAGGTGAGCTAGAAGGATTAAATGGAAAATCAGCAATCGGACATGTACGATATGCAACAGCTGGTGGAAGTGAAGTTGCTAACGTTCAACCATTGTTGTTCCGTTTTTCCGATCATAGTATGGCGTTAGCTCATAACGGAAATTTAATTAACGCAAAAATGCTTCGTCGTGAATTAGAAGCAGAGGGCAGTATTTTTCAAACTAGTTCAGATACAGAAGTACTTTTACATCTTATTAAACGTAGTACGAAAGATTCTTTAATTGAAAGTGTAAAAGAAGCTTTAAACAAAGTGAAAGGTGCGTTTGCGTATCTTTTACTAACTGGAAATGAAATGATCGTTGCATTAGATCCGAATGGGTTCCGTCCGCTTTCAATTGGAAAGATGGGGGATGCTTACGTTGTAGCATCTGAAACATGTGCTTTTGATGTAGTAGGTGCAACATACATTCGTGATGTAGAACCGGGTGAATTACTTATCATTAATGATGAAGGAATTCACGTAGATCGTTTCACAAACGATGTAGAACATGCAATTTGTAGTATGGAATACATTTACTTTGCACGACCAGATTCTAATATTGCAGGCGTTAACGTTCATGCAGCACGTAAGAATATGGGGAAACGTTTAGCGGCAGAAGCTCCTATTGAAGCAGATGTTGTTACTGGTGTACCAGACTCTAGTATTTCAGCTGCGATTGGCTATGCGGAGGCGACAGGTATTCCATATGAGTTAGGATTAATTAAAAATCGTTACGTTGGACGTACGTTTATTCAACCTTCTCAAGAACTGCGCGAGCAAGGGGTTAAGATGAAACTTTCCGCAGTAAGAGGTGTAGTTGAAGGGAAACGAGTTGTTATGATTGATGACTCTATCGTAAGAGGAACGACAAGTAAACGAATTGTTCGTATGCTTCGTGAAGCTGGAGCGACAGAAGTTCACGTAAGAATTGCTTCACCACCTCTGAAATATCCATGTTTCTATGGCATTGATATTCAAACGAGAAAAGAATTAATTGCAGCAAATCATACAGTAGAAGAAATCCGTGAAATGATCGGAGCAGATTCTTTAACATTTTTAAGCGAAGATGGATTAGTAGATGCAATTGGACGTCCATATGAAGGGAAATATGGTGGCCTATGCATGGCTTACTTTAATGGGGACTATCCAACAGCTCTTTATGATTATGAGCAAGAGCTTTTAGAAAGTATGAAATAAGAAAAGTGAAACAAGCTTCTACTTCTTTTGATGTAGAAGCTAGCTCCTTTCTTAAAATAGCCCGCCCTGGATGGGGAGAAATTAAAAGACGAGGTGTAAATAACGATGGCGAATGCATATAAGCAAGCAGGAGTAGATATTGAAGCTGGATATGAAGCGGTATCTCGCATGAAAAAACACGTACAAACAACTATGAGAAAAGAAGTACTAGGCGGTTTAGGCGGTTTTGGAGGTATGTTTGATCTATCAAAATTTGCATTAGAAGAACCTGTATTAGTATCTGGAACAGATGGCGTGGGAACGAAATTGATGCTCGCTTTTATGGCAGATAAACATGACACAATTGGTATTGATGCAGTAGCAATGTGTGTAAATGATATTGTTGTCCAAGGAGCAGAGCCGCTTTTCTTCCTTGATTATATTGCTTGTGGTAAAGCTGAACCTAGTAAAATTGAAAACATCGTCAAAGGTATATCAGAGGGCTGTCGCCAAGCTGGTTGTGCATTAATCGGTGGAGAAACAGCTGAAATGCCAGGAATGTATTCTACGGAAGAATATGATTTAGCTGGTTTTACAGTTGGGATTGTTGATAAAAAGAAAATTGTAACAGGTGAAAAGATTGAAGCTGGTCACGTGCTAATTGGCTTAGCATCTAGCGGTATTCATAGCAATGGTTACTCTTTAGTACGAAAAGTGTTACTAGAAGATGGGGAACTATCTTTAGAGCGTATTTATGGCCGCTTAGAACTACCTCTTGGTGAAGAATTATTAAAACCAACGAAAATTTATGTCAAACCTATTTTAGAACTATTGAAGAAACATGAAGTATACGGTATGGCGCATATTACAGGTGGTGGATTTATTGAAAATATTCCACGCATGTTGCCAGAAGGAATCGGTGCCGAGATTGAACTAGGATCTTGGGAAATTCAGCCGATCTTTAGTTTGCTTCAAGAAGTTGGAAAACTGGAAGAAAAAGAAATGTTCAATATTTTTAACATGGGTATTGGTATGGTAGTAGCAGTGAAGGAAGAAGATGCAAAAGATGTTGTTCGTCTTCTTGAAGAGCAAGGAGAAATGGCTCGTATTATTGGACGTACTATACAAGGAGCTGGCGTTACTTTTAATGGGGGCACAGCACTATGAGTAGATTAGCAGTTTTTGCTTCTGGAAGCGGATCTAACTTTCAATCTCTCGTTAATGCGGTAGAAGAAAAAAGATTGGATGCAGAAATTAGTTTATTAGTATGTGATAAACCAGAAGCACGCGCTGTTGGACGGGCAAATTATCATCATATTCCGTGTTTTGCTTTTTCAGCGAAAGCATATGAGTCAAAAGAAGCATTTGAAAAAGAGATATTAAAGAAGCTAGAAGAATATGAAATTGATTATGTTATTTTAGCTGGATATATGCGGTTAATCGGGCCGACGTTACTAGAAGCATACGGCGGGAAGATTATTAATATTCATCCATCATTACTACCGAGCTTTCCGGGTAAAGATGCTGTCGGTCAAGCGTTAGAAGCAGGTGTGAAAGTAACTGGAGTAACAATTCATTATGTAGATGCAGGTATGGATACAGGGCCAATTATTGCGCAAGAAGCAGTGGTTGTTTCTGAAGGGGATACGAGAGAAAGTTTACAAAAGAAAATTCAACAAGTTGAACATAAATTATACGTAAATACAGTGAATCAAATTGTTCAGTCTGTGAAAGAATCAACTGTTAACTAACATACAACCAGGGGTGAAGGATAAATGAAAAAGCGTGCATTAGTAAGTGTTTCAGATAAAACAGGAGTAGTAGAATTTGTTAAAGGGTTACTAGAACAAGGGATTGAAGTTATTTCAACAGGTGGTACGAAAAAGTTATTAGAAGAAAACGGTTTACAAGTAATTGGTATTTCTGAAGTAACTGGTTTCCCTGAAATTATGGATGGCCGTGTGAAAACGTTACATCCAAATATTCATGGTGGTCTATTAGCAGTTCGTGATAATGAAACACATGTAACACAAATGAATGAATTAGGTATGGAGCCAATTGACTTTGTTGTTGTTAACTTATACCCATTTAAAGAAACAATCGCTAAGCCTGATGTAACATTTGCTGATGCAATTGAAAATATTGATATCGGTGGCCCGACAATGATTCGCTCTGCTGCGAAAAATCATAAATTCGTATCTGTAATTGTAGATCCAGTAGATTATGATATTGTGTTAGCAGAACTGAAAGAGAACGGTGAAGTAGCAGAGGAAACAAAACGTAAACTAGCAGCGAAAGTATTCCGTCATACAGCAGCGTATGATGCGTTAATTTCTAACTACTTAACAGAGCAAATGGGTGAAGAAAGTCCAGAAACATTAACTGTGACATTTGAGAAAAAGCAAGACTTACGTTATGGCGAGAACCCACATCAAAAGGCAACTTTCTATAAAGCGCCATTCGCAGCAACTTCTTCTGTTGCATACGCAGAACAATTACACGGTAAAGAATTATCGTATAACAATATTAATGATGCAGACGCAGCACTTAGCATCGTAAAAGAATTTACAGAACCAGCAGTAGTAGCAGTAAAACATATGAATCCATGTGGTGTTGGAGTAGGAACTGATATTCACGAAGCATATACTCGCGCTTATGAAGCAGATCCAGTATCAATTTTCGGCGGTATTATTGCAGCAAATCGTGAAATTGATAAAGCTACAGCAGAAAAGTTACATGAAATTTTCTTAGAAATTGTTATCGCACCTTCGTTCTCGCAAGAAGCTTTAGAAGTGTTACAAAGTAAGAAGAACTTACGTTTATTAACTATAAATATTGAAAAAGCGACAAGTGCAAGCAAAAAACTAACTTCTGTACAAGGTGGACTTCTCGTTCAAGAAGAAGATACGTTATCATTAGATGAAAGTACAATTTCAATTCCAACGAAACGTGAACCTTCAGAGCAAGAATGGAAAGATTTAAAATTAGCTTGGAAAGTTGTAAAACATGTGAAATCAAACGCAATTGTTTTAGCGAAAGATGACATGACAATTGGCGTCGGTGCGGGACAGATGAACCGTGTAGGTTCTGCAAAAATCGCAATTACACAAGCTGGTGAAAAAGCACAAGGTAGCGCACTTGCATCTGATGCTTTCTTCCCAATGCCAGATACATTAGAAGAAGCAGCAAAAGCAGGAATTACAGCAATCATTCAACCAGGCGGATCAATCCGTGATGAAGATTCTATTAAAGTGGCAGATACTTATGGGATTGCTATGGTGTTCACTGGCGTACGTCATTTCAAACACTAATAGAGGATGTTTAAAAAGTCCGGTTAAGATAACCTTCGCATGTCGTCGTTGCATCGCTAGTGCGGTACTCATGTAGGAAAGCTACACTCCGTGTCCTCCTGGCAAATGCGCCTAGACCTGCTCGGTTCTCTTAATCCTCCTTTTTAAACCTTTATTGATATGGATGTTTAAAAAGTCCGGTCGAGATAACCTTTTATTGATATGAAAAAGCAAACTAGGAGCATAGCTTCTAGTTTGTACTTATTTAATTATTGGGGGATGAAATATGAATGTTTTAGTAATTGGCCGCGGTGGGCGTGAGCATGCTTTAGCTTGGAAGTTTGCACAATCTGAAAAAGTAGAAAAGGTATATGTAGCACCAGGTAATGAAGGTATGAGAGATGTTGCAACACCAGTTGATATTGATGAAAATGATTTTGATGCATTAGTTTTATTTGCAAAAGAGAATAATGTTGAGTTAACTTTCGTTGGACCAGAAATTCCGCTTATGAATGGAATTGTTGATCGTTTTAAAGAAGAGGGACTTCGCGTATTTGGTCCGAATAAAGCGGCTGCTGTTATTGAAGGTAGTAAAGCTTTTACAAAAGAGCTTATGAAAAAGTATGATATTCCAACTGCGGCGTACGAAACTTTTACAGATTATGAAGAAGCAGTACAGTACATTCAAAAAGTTGGTGCACCAATCGTTATTAAAGCTGACGGCCTAGCTGCGGGTAAAGGGGTAACGGTAGCAATGACGCTTGAAGAGGCATTACAAGCTGTGAAAGAAATGCTACAAGATGTGAAATTCGGCGCGGCAAGTAAGAAGGTCGTTATTGAAGAGTTTTTAGATGGACAAGAATTTTCATTAATGGCATTCGTGAATGGAACAACTGTACATCCAATGGTAATCGCCCAAGATCATAAAAGAGCTTTTGATGGTGATAAAGGTCCAAATACGGGCGGAATGGGTGCATATTCTCCAGTACCACAAATTCCAGAATCAGCAGTTCAAGAAGCGATTCAAACCGTATTACATCCAACTGCTAAGGCGATGATTGCAGAAAACCGTTCGTTTACAGGTATTTTATACGCAGGTCTTATTTTAACAAATGATGGTCCGAAGGTAATTGAATTTAATGCACGCTTCGGTGATCCTGAAACAGAAGTTGTATTACCTCGCTTAGAAAATGATTTAGTTGACGTATGTAACGCTGTATTAGATGAAAGTGAACTAACGTTCCAATGGTCAGAAGAAGCTGTAATCGGTGTTGTACTTGCTTCTAAAGGATATCCAGAAGCATATAAAAAAGGTGATATTATTAGTGGACTAGATGCACTGCAAGATGTGATTGTTTTCCATGCAGGTACAGCAATGAAACATGGGGACTTTGTAACGAACGGTGGCCGTGTATTATTTGTTGCTTGTAAGGCAAATAGTTTACAAGAAGCAAAAGATAAAGTATATAAAGAAATCGGTAAAATTGAGAGTGATGGTCTATTTTATCGAAGTGATATAGGATATCGTGCAATTGGGCATGAGATGACGAAAAGTTAATATGTAAAAATCCCGCTGAGGAATCAGCGGGATTTTTTATGCATCTTTATCTTTTTTTAATTTCCCTTTTTGCTTTGCCATTTCTCGAAGTAAATACTCGATGTGTGCATTGACGCTACGAAATTCATCATTTGCCCATTTTTCGATGACTGCGTGTAATTCAGGATCAATACGTAATGGAAAGCTTTTCTTTTTAGCCATAATTACTTATAGCCCTTAGTATAGGCTTCCTGTATTAATAACTGGCTGCGCACCTTTATCTGAAACGATGGCAACTAATAAGTTGTTTACCATATTTGCTTTACGCTCGTCATCGAGTTCTAGTACGCCTTCTTCATCTAACATATGGATGGAATCTTTCGCCATCTTCACAGCACCTTCAACAATTTCTTTTCTAGCAGCTAATACTGCTTTTGCTTGCTGGCGTTGTAGCATTGCATGGGCAATTTCTGTTGCGTAAGCTAAGTGCGTTAAACGAGTTTCTAATACTTCTACACCAGCAATTTCAAGACGCGCCTCCAACTCACGTTTTAATTCTTCAGAGATTTCTTCAGTATTTCCGCGTAACGTAACGCAGGTTTCATCTTGGAAATTGTCATAAGGATATTTTGTTGCAACATGGCGGATTGCCGTTTCGCTTTGAATTTCTACAAATCGATCATAATGTTCAACACCAAACATTGCTTTTGCAGAATCAACAACTTTATATACGATAACAGCTGCAATTTCAATTGGATTTCCATCAACGTCATTTACTTTTAATTTTTTACTGTTAAAGTTTTCAACACGTAAAGATACAGTTTGACGGAATGCGAACGGAATCGTTAAAAATAAACCGTTTTGACGAATTGTTCCTAAATAATTACCGAAGAACGTAATAACCTTTGCTTGATTCGGTTGAACAATACCGATACCTGTAGCGAGAACTGCGGCTAATATAATAGTTAGTGCCGCTCCTATGAAAATTTCTTGTGCAAGGAAAAATACACCGATAGCAGCTAAAATCAAAATTCCAATAATACCGAGAAAACCATTTACATAAAATACTTGTTTTTCTTTCATATGATCGCCTCCTGATATAAAAATGATATCACTTTTATATCATTTTAAGCAAGAGGTATGCATCTAATTTTCTGAATTTTATTGGTTGATATCTTTTATATACATTTTAAGGTTCAAAAAGAGAATATACGTTCTGTTTTATGGTAAAATAAAGAAGACTTAACCGCCCACTGCAGCAGCTAAGTCCCTTTGAGAGCATCTTACATCGTGACAAATGATTCAAAGCGGTTTTGCCAGGATTATATCTTCAATCGCTGACTCAATCTCTTTGTCAGAAGCGTCATAACTTCCTTTTGACTCTGGCTTGTCATGAGTGGAAGTTTGATTCACTTCTTCTTTAGCATGTCCTTTTTCAGCAAAATTCATGCTAGGCATTTTAAATGCCCCCATGTTCATGTATTTTCCGAATTTCCACATTTCAACAACAGGGCAGAAACGAACAATTCCTTCTGCAACTTTCATTGCACCAATCCATAGAAAAATGTTAGACCAAGTGCACCACGGCTTGCGTACAAGTTTAGTTGCACTACATCCGAAGAGGACGAGCCCAAGTGTAATTCGAATTAGAGCGTTTATTGTCCCGATATTTTGCTTCATTAGAAAAACACTCCTTTTTATGAAAGTTGAAATAGATAATACTATTTCTTTTATTAGTATCCCGTTTGATTTTTGGGATATGTAATCCAACATTTGACGTGGAAAAAGATGTTGGAATGTGCGTGTGTGTAAGTAACTTTTTTTGTTATAATGAAAGAATGCATAAAAGGAACTTCAAAATTAAATCCTCTAGTTTAAAAAATATGGAAGAGGTAATTCCAAACTTAATTCTCCGTTTTAAACAAATATTTAAGATGAAGTTAAAACAATAATGATGAAAATAAACTGTTATTTTGAACAGAAATATATATAACTAGAGAAAAGGAAGGGTGTTTTCATGTACGATATTTCCGGATGGAAACATGTATTTAAGCTTGATCCAAATAAGGAGTTAAGCGATGAACATTTAGAAATGATTTGTGAGTCTGGAACTGATGCGGTTATTGTAGGCGGAAGTGATGGAGTTACAATTGATAACGTATTACACATGCTAGTTAGCATTCGTAGATATGCAGTTCCTTGTGTATTAGAGGTTTCTGATGTAGAAGCAATTACACCAGGATTTGATTTTTATTACATCCCAAGTGTTTTAAATAGCCGAAAAGTAGAATGGGTAACAGGTGTTCATCATGAGGCATTGAAAGAATTTGGGGATATTATGGACTGGGACGAAATTTTTATGGAAGGGTATTGTGTTTTAAATCCAGAAGCGAAAGTAGCCCAGCTTACAGAAGCGAAATGTGATGTAACAGAAGATGACGTTATTGCATATGCTCGTTTAGCAGACAAGCTATTACGTTTACCGATATTTTATTTAGAATATAGCGGTACGTATGGAGATGTTGAACTTGTTAAAAATGTAAAAGCAGAATTGAAACAAGCTAAGTTATATTATGGCGGTGGTATTTCTAATGCAGAACAGGCGAAAGAAATGGCACAATATGCTGATACAGTAGTTGTTGGAAATATTATTTATGATGATATAAAATCGGCGTTAAAAACAGTTAAAGCAGTAAAAGGAGAGTAGGTGCAGGCGTATATGAGTATGACAGATAAGTTATTAAACGGTTTAAATCCACAGCAACAAAAAGCAGTACAAACAACGAATGGACCACTTCTATTAATGGCAGGTGCAGGTAGTGGTAAGACACGTGTGTTAACACATCGTATTGCGTATTTACTTGGTGAAAAAGGTGTAGCACCATGGAATGTACTAGCTATTACCTTCACAAATAAAGCAGCTCGTGAAATGCGTGAGCGTATTGATACACTTGTGGGACCAGAAGCAGAAGATATTTGGATTTCGACGTTCCACTCTATGTGTGTACGTATTTTACGACGGGATATCGATCGTATTGGTATTAATCGTAACTTTACAATCTTAGATTCAGGCGATCAGCTAACTGTAGTCAAAAAAATTATGAAAGAGCGCAATATTGATCCGAAGAAATTTGAGCCGCGCTCTATTTTAGCGGGTATTAGTAATGCGAAAAATGAACTGTTATCTGCGGATAAATATGCAAAAAAAATTACAATGGCTGATCCATATGAAAAATTAACGAGCGATGTATACACAGAGTATCAAAAACGTCTTTTGAAAAATAATTCATTAGACTTTGATGATTTAATTATGACCACGATTCAGTTATTTGAACGTGTTCCAGAAGTATTAGAGTTTTATCAGCGTAAGTTCCAATATATTCACGTTGATGAGTATCAAGATACGAACAAAGCGCAATATCTTCTTGTTAAACATTTGGCAGCGCGTTTTAAAAATCTTTGCGTTGTAGGTGACTCTGACCAGTCTATTTATCGCTGGCGTGGTGCAGATATTTCTAACATTTTGTCGTTCGAAAAAGACTATGAGAATGCACAAGTAATTTTGTTAGAACAAAACTATCGTTCGTCACAAAATATTTTAAATGCAGCGAATGCTGTTATTGAAAAAAATACGAATCGTAAGCCGAAGAAATTATGGACAGACAATCAAGTTGGAAGTAAAATCTCGTATTATCGTGCTGCAACTGAAAAGGACGAAGCGTATTTTGTTGCGAAAAAAATTCGTGACGATATTCAAATGGGGAAACGAAAATATACTGATTTTGCAGTGTTATATCGTACGAATGCTCAGTCTCGTATGGTCGAGGAGATTTTCCTTAAATCTAACATTCCGTACAAAATTGTCGGAGGTACGAAGTTCTACGATCGTAAAGAGATTAAAGATATTTTGGCGTACTTACGTTTAATCGGTAATCCAGATGATGAAATTAGTTTTGCACGTATTATTAACATGCCAAAGCGTGGTATTGGTGCGACTTCTATCGATAAAATTATTAATTACGGTGTGCAAAACGGAATTTCATTAACTGCTGTATTTGATGAAATTGAGCATGTTGGAGTAAGTGCAAAAATTACAAAGGCAGTAAAAGAATTTGCGAATTTATTAAATAACTGGGTAAATATGCAAGAGTATTTATCTGTTACAGAATTAGTAGAAGAAGTTATTGAAAAAACAGGCTATCGCGATATGTTGAAAAATGAACGTTCTTTAGAAGCGGAAGGTCGTTTAGAAAACTTAGACGAGTTCTTATCTGTTACGCAAACATTTGAATCTCAAAGCGAAGATAAGAGCCTTGTTGCATTCTTAACAGATTTAGCACTTGTTGCTGATATTGATCGTGTAGATGAAGACCCAACTGCTGGTGAAGAAGTTATTTTAATGACGATGCACTCAGCGAAAGGATTAGAGTTCCCGGTTGTCTTTATTGTTGGCTTAGAGGAGGGGATATTCCCTCATACTCGTTCTCTTATGGAAGAGGATGAAATGCAAGAAGAACGTCGTCTTGCTTATGTAGGTATTACCCGTGCAGAAGAAGAGCTATATTTATCTAACGCGCAAATGCGTACTTTATTTGGTAGAACAAGTATGAACGCTGCGTCTCGATTCATTACAGAAATCCCGACAGAACTAGTGGAATCATTAAATGAAACAGCGCCAAAGCGTGAAACATCGTTTGGTGCAAAAGGCAGAACGGCAAGTAGCGGCAAAACGACAATCACAACGACAACACGCTCTCGTTCAGCTTTCGCGCGCCCTGCAGCTAAGACGACAGGCGGCGAACAAATTGGCTGGGCAGTAGGAGATAAAGCTTCCCACCAAAAATGGGGAGTCGGTACAGTTGTAAGTGTAAAAGGTGAAGGTGATGCAAAAGAATTAGATATTGCATTCCCAAGCCCAATTGGTGTTAAACGTTTGTTAGCAAAATTTGCACCTGTGACGAAACAATAGAAAGGAATGAGGATATGTCAAAAGAGATAGCAAAAAAACGTATAGAAGAACTGCGTGATTTATTAAATACATTTAACTATCAATATCACGTATTAGACAATCCTTCTGTTTCTGATGCGGAATATGACCGTAATATGCAGGAGCTTATAAAATTAGAAGCAGAGAACCCAGAGTTTATGAGTGAAGATTCTCCCTCCGTTCGCGTTGGGGGGACTGTTCTTGATATATTTGAAAAAGTAACACATAAGTCACCAATGTTAAGTTTAGGAAATGCATTTAACGAAGGAGATTTACGTGATTTCGACAGAAGAGTACGTCAAGGAATTGATGGTGCGAATGTAAGATATATATGTGAATTAAAAATTGACGGGCTTGCCGTTTCGCTTCATTATGAAAAAGGACGCTTCATTCAAGGGGCGACACGTGGTGATGGTGTAACGGGTGAAGATATTACTCAAAATTTAAAAACGATTAAAGCTATCCCACTTCGTTTAAATGAAGAAGTAACGTTAGAAGCACGAGGCGAAGCTTATATGCCGAAGCGTTCATTCGTTAAACTAAATGAAGAAAAAGAGCAAAATGGAGAAGATGTATTTGCGAATCCGCGTAATGCAGCAGCAGGTTCAATACGTCAACTTGATCCGAAAATTGCAGCGAAGCGTAACTTATCTATGTTTGTGTATGGTCTTGCGAATGTAGAAGAAAAAACAATTCCATCACATAGTGAATCGCTTGATTTCTTAGGTGAACTTGGATTTAAGACAAATCCAAATCGCCGTACATGTGAAACAATTGAAGAAGTTATAGCTTATGTAGAAGAATGGCAAGAAAAACGTCCGCATCTTGATTATGAGATTGATGGAATCGTTATAAAAGTAGATGATGTTGCCCTTCAAGAAAGTCTAGGAACTACAGCGAAGAGTCCAAGATGGGCGATTGCTTATAAATTCCCGGCTGAAGAAGTTGTAACGAGATTAACAGGCATTGAATTAAGTGTTGGCCGAACAGGAGTTGTAACACCGACTGCAGAACTAGAGCCAGTGAGAGTTGCTGGTACGATTGTTCGTCGTGCTTCTTTACATAACGAGGATTTAATTCGTGAAAAAGACATTCGAATTGGTGACTACGTTGTTGTGAAGAAGGCTGGAGATATTATTCCTGAAGTTGTGAACGTTATTTTTGATAAGCGTACTGGTGAGGAAGAAGAATACCGCATGCCAACTCATTGTCCAGCATGTGAGAGTGAACTTGTTCGTTTAGAAGAAGAAGTAGCACTTCGTTGTATAAATCCAACTTGTCCTGCTCAAATTCGAGAAGGGTTAATCCATTTCGTTTCAAGAAATGCAATGAATATTGATGGACTTGGAGAACGTGTCATTACACAACTCTTTGATGCTGATTACATTCGTACATTTGCTGATTTATATGCATTGACGAAAGAGCAATTATTACAGTTAGAACGTTTTGGTGAAAAATCAGCAACAAACTTAATACAAGCAATTGAAAATTCTAAAGAAAACTCGTTAGAGCGATTATTATTTGGTCTTGGAATTCGCCACGTTGGAGCGAAAGCAGCACGTACATTTGCAGAGCACTTTGAAACGATGGATGAGCTTGTAAAAGCAACGGAAGAAGAACTAAAAGCAATTAATGAAATTGGCGAAAAAATGGCTCAATCTGTTGTGACATATTTTGATAATGAAGATGTATTAGAGTTATTACAGCAGTTTAAAGAGTATGGCGTGAATATGACATACAAAGGTATAAAAATTGCAGATTTACAAAATGTTGAATCTTACTTCGCAGGAAAAACGGTTGTTTTAACAGGTAAGCTAGAAGTTATGGGGCGAAGTGAAGCGAAGAAGAAGATTGAGGCATTAGGTGGAAAAGTAACGGGAAGTGTTAGTAAGAGTACGGATTTAGTTGTTGCAGGTGAAGCGGCTGGTTCGAAATTAGCACAAGCGGAGAAACATAATGTTGAGGTTTGGAATGAAGAGAGGTTCTTACAAGAGCTAAATAAGTAAGAGGTGCAAACTTACCATGAAAAAAATAGCATTAGCGGTATTAAGCCTTGGCCTACTTGTAAGTGGGTGTAGTGCAGGTGCCGACAAAGATGAAAAAGTGGCTGAGAAATCGGGGAAAGCAAAAGAACAATCAGTTGTTCCAAAATACGCTATTTCGGATGAATATTATAAGACGACTATTCCATTTGATGGTGGAAATGCACGTGGTTTAGTGGTGCAAGGGTTAAATAGTCGTCTTGATATAGATGAATTTGAAACAGGGTTAATGCGAATTGCAAAAGAATCATTTAGTACGAAAGATAATTTTTTAAAAGGCGGAAAAGCTCTAGATACTCAAACTATACAGATGCTTGTTAAAAGAAAACGTACAGATGCTGAACAAAAGGAACTAGAGGACAAATTAAAAAAAGATGCAGTTAAATTTCCTAATATAGGATTAAACCCTGCATTAGGAACAGGATCCGAATCACTAGAAGTGAAAAATAAAAAAAATCCAATATATATTTCAAATATTTTAGAGCATGATTATTATGTGAAAAAAGGCGATAACGGCGAGGAACGCGTTGGTATGGTAGTTGGATTAGCAATGAATTCTGTTCAATATTTTAACGAAGAGCATGGTTATCCACGTGAAGCTGCAATCCCGGATGAAAAGATGTTAGCTGAAGGGAAAAAAATGGCGCAAGAAATTTTGAAAGTCATACATCAAAAAGAACCTGAAACCAAAAATATTCCAATAACATTTGCGATTTATCGCCAAGCTCCAAAGTCTTCGCTCGTGCCAGGTAACTTTGTTTCTTATGCAAATGCCGAAAAAGGTAGTGAAACGGTTGAAGATTGGCAACAAATTAATGAAAAATATTATTTGTTCCCATCAGAGCAAGCGAAAACAGATAATAAACGTGAAGACCTTGCAAGAGTATCCAACTTTAAGGCAAAACTAAGCGATTATTTCCAAGGCGACTATACAGCTGTTATTGGTACTGGTATGTATAGAGATGATGAATTAAGAGAAATGAAGCTTGATATTCCTGTCCAGTTTAATGGAAAAGCTGAAATAGTTGGTTTTACACAATATGTGGCAGGGCTTGTTATGGAATACTTCCCGAATTATATGAAAGTACAAGTAACGATTAAATCTGTAGAACGCCCAGAAGCTATTATTATACGTGAAGCAAAACAAGATGAACCACTTGTGAAGATTTTAGATTAAATATGAAGGCTGTTCCTCTATGGAACAGCTTTTTTTCTTATGTAATTTTGTTATAATTTAAAATGTTGTAAAAAATAGGGGTAAGGGGTAAATCTCATGGAAGAATTAAGTTTTCAAGTCATTATTTTATTAATTGCATTCGGTTTTTTAGCAGCTTTTATTGATTCCGTTGTTGGAGGAGGAGGGTTAATTTCGCTTCCTGCGCTTATGTTTGTTGGCTTATCGCCAGCTTCGGCAATTGCAACGAATAAATTAGCGGCAACAATGGGGACGTTTACGAGTGCGATGTATTTTATTCGATCAGGAAAAGTTGATTTTAAAATTGTAGGAAAGTTAATCCCGTTAACTATTGTTGGAGCTGTTGCAGGTGCTTTAGTAGTAAAATTTATTCCACCGGATATTTTACGCCCATTAGTACTTGTAATGTTGGTATTTATTGCTATTTATATTATTGCAAAAAAGAATTGGGGAAGTGTGTCTACCTATAAGAAGATGACGCAAAGAAAAACATTAATATTTTTCTTTGCTATTTTAATGATAGGATTTTATGATGGATTTTTTGGACCAGGGACAGGGTCGTTTTTAATTTTTGCATTTTTATTAATTGGCTTGGATTTTATTCAAGCGGCAGCATCTGGAAAACTTTTGAACTTTGTTAGTAATATTGTATCTTTAATTACTTTTTTATTTTTAGATATAATTCATTTTGAATACGGTATTATCATGGGATTATCAATGATCTTAGGTGCTTATTTTGGATCGAAGTTTGCGGTTCAAAAAGGTGTTGGATATGTAAGAACTTTATTTTTATTAGTTACTATATTATTGATCGGGAAAAATGTTTTGGAATATACTCATATTTTGTAGATTCATACGCATGTATGAATCTCTTTTTTTTATTATATTTTAAAAATTTATTATATTTTAAAAATTTATTAATTTTTAAAATATAAGTCTAGGAATATTTGAATAAATCTAAATTATCGTGTAGAATAATGTTGTAAAATGTAAACGTTTTTCTAAGGGGAGGCTAAAAAAAATGGTAGTAGCATACAAACATGAGCCATTTACAGATTTTTCAGTGGAGGCTAACAAATTAGCGTTTGAAGAAGGTTTAAAGAAAGTAGAATCTTATCTTGGACAAGACTATCCATTAATTATTGGGGGAGAAAAAATCACTACAGAAGACAAAATTGTTTCTGTAAACCCTGCAAATAAAGAGGAACTTGTTGGTCGTGTTTCAAAAGCAAGCCGTGAGTTAGCTGAAAAAGCAATGCAAGTAGCGGATGAAACATTCCAAACTTGGAGAAAATCAAAGCCAGAAATGCGTGCAGACATTTTATTCCGTGCTGCAGCAATCGTTCGTCGCAGAAAACATGAATTCTCTGCTATTCTTGTAAAAGAAGCAGGTAAGCCATGGAATGAGGCAGATGCTGATACAGCAGAAGCAATCGACTTTATGGAATATTATGGTCGTCAAATGTTAAAATTAAAAGACGGTATTCCAGTAGAAAGCCGTCCAATTGAATATAATCGTTTCTCTTACATTCCATTAGGAGTAGGTGTTATCATTTCTCCTTGGAACTTCCCATTCGCAATTATGGCAGGTATGACAACAGCTGCTTTAGTTTCTGGTAACACAGTATTACTAAAACCAGCTAGTACAACTCCTGTAGTAGCAGCGAAATTTATGGAAGTATTAGAAGAAGCTGGCTTACCAGCTGGCGTAGTAAACTTCGTTCCAGGTAACGGTTCTGAAGTTGGTGACTACTTAGTAGATCATCCTCGTACACGTTTCGTAAGCTTCACGGGATCTCGTGATGTAGGTATCCGCATCTATGAGCGTGCAGCGAAAGTAAACCCAGGACAAATTTGGTTAAAACGTGTTATCGCTGAAATGGGCGGTAAAGATACAATCGTTGTTGATAAAGAAGCAGATCTTGAATTAGCAGCTAAGTCTATCGTTGCATCAGCATTCGGATTCTCAGGACAAAAATGTTCTGCATGTTCTCGTGCAGTAATCCATGAAGATGTATATGATCATGTATTAAATCGTGCTGTTGAATTAACAAAAGAATTAACAGTTGCTAACCCAGCAGTATTAGGTACAAACATGGGTCCTGTTAATGACCAAGCTGCATTCGATAAAGTAATGAGCTATGTTGCAATTGGTAAAGAAGAAGGTAGAATCTTAGCAGGTGGCGAAGGAGACGATTCAAAAGGCTGGTTCATCCAACCAACAATCGTTGCTGACGTTGCAGAAGATGCTCGCTTAATGAAAGAAGAAATCTTCGGACCAGTAGTAGCATTCTGTAAAGCGAAAGACTTCGATCATGCACTTGCAATTGCAAATAATACGGAATACGGTTTAACAGGTGCTGTTATTACTAACAACCGTGACCATATTGAAAAAGCACGCGAAGACTTCCACGTTGGTAACTTATACTTCAACCGTGGATGTACTGGTGCAATCGTAGGTTACCAACCATTCGGTGGCTTTAACATGTCTGGTACAGACTCTAAAGCTGGTGGACCTGATTACTTAGCACTTCACATGCAAGCAAAAACTACTTCTGAAACTTTATAAGAAATAGTAGAGGAGCTCTTCACAGAATGTGAAGAGCTCCTTTTAAAATTGAAATCCTATATATTACCATCGTTCGAAGGGAATGAGCTAAAACCTATTAATAGCGGGATAAACATGTGAACAGAAATAAAATGATGAGAAAAGTTGACTTATTAGTCATATTTTTTAGTATTCATTTTGAGAATTTCCTGTATAATACAATTTGAAAGAAAATCTATGGTTCGACAAGGAACACTCCTTTCGGTTTTGCTCACTGAAAGGAGTGTTTTTTTATGTAGCTAAAAATTCTTGCGTGCTTATTACATTTGCATATACGCCATTTAAACTAGCTAAAATTGTATTGTGAATGTAAACAGCTGGTATAGTAGCGTTCTTAAAAGACAGGTCTTTTGTAGCACAAGCATCATGTATAACGGTACATTGAAAGCCAAAATCGAATGCAGCCCTTACTGTAGCATCGATACACATATGAGTCATCATCCCACATACAACGACATGTTCAATATTTAAACGTTTTAATTGCTCTAGAAGATTAGTTTCTCGGAAGCTATTTGGATAATGTTTGACTATAACTGTTTCTTCTCTAAGTGGACGTACGCTTTCGTGAATATGTACACCTTCTGTATTAGGTAGGAAAAAAGTAGCGTCATCTTTTATAGCTACGTGTTGGATATGAAAAATAGGTTCGCTGTTTGTTCTAAAGTGTTGTAATAACTGATTAGCATATTCGCTTGCTTCTACTGGATTACGCAATTCCATCTTTCCATTTGGAAAATAATCGTTTTGAATATCGATGAGTAAAAGAGCTGTTTTCATATATTTATCTTCCTCCGAGTTTCATATTCAAATAAATTTATTCAATTCGTAGAGAAGATTCTCCTGTTTAAAAATATGAGGAAGAAGAATTTTAAATAACCTTGAAAGTTACTATTTTCTCATGAATTTTCATCTGAAAATTTTAATAAAGGAATAATTAATATTTTTCTAAAAAATGTATTGACTCTTATTATTCTGAGTTCTATAATGAGAATTAATTAAACGACAATTAAATCGATACATTCTTATCCAGAGAGGTGGAGGGACTGGCCCTACGATACCTCAGCAACGGGTTTTTTTAATACCGTGCTAACTCCAGCAAGCCATATAAAGGCTTGGAAGATGAGAAGATGTGAACGAGTACATATAAGTGCTCTCCTTCTTATCTTTATGGTTGATAAGAAGGAGAGCACTTTTTATTTTACCTCGAAAGCTCTGCTTCAAGTTTTTACAGCATATAGGAGGGGAAAAAATGATTTCTTTTAACAATGTAAGTAAAGTGTATGAATCAGCTGGGCAATCTGTTCATGCGGTGGAGGATGTAACATTATCAGTTGAGAAAGGCGAAATTTTTGGCATTATTGGTTTTAGTGGCGCTGGAAAGAGTACGTTATTACGCTTAGTAAATATGTTAGAGAGACCGACGGCAGGAACGATTTCAATAGATGATAAAGATATTACATCATTATCGACGAAAGAATTACGTAAACTGAGACAAAGAATCGGAATTATTTTCCAAAGTTTTAATTTATTTAATTCAAGAACAGTATTTGGAAATATTGCTTATCCATTAAAGTTAGCGAAAGTACCAAAGAATGAGATAAAAGAAAGAGTAAATGAACTGCTGAAGTTTGTAGGGTTAGAAGATAAAGCAAACTATTACCCAGAGCAGCTATCAGGTGGACAAAAGCAGCGTGTGGGCATTGCTAGAGCACTTGCGACATCGCCAGATATTCTTATATGTGATGAGGCAACATCAGCCTTAGATCCAGAAACAACGACAGAAATTCTAAACTTATTAAAGAAAGTAAATAGAGAATACAATTTAACAATTCTTCTTATTACACATGAAATGCATGTTGTGAAAGAAATTTGTCACCGTGTAGCTGTAATGGAGAAGGGAAAAGTTATTGAAGAAGGAAAACTGTTTGATGTTTTCACGCAACCAAAAACAAAGACGACTCAAAACTTTGTACGTTCTGTCATTAATGATCATTTACCGGAAAGTGTTCTAGCGAAAATTCAAAATGGTGGTCAAATTTATCGTCTAACATTTACTGGTGAGGAGACAGGACAGCCGGTACTATCATATATCGCAAAAAACTATAACGTCGATGTAAATGTACTGTACGGAAATATTATTGAACTTCAAAATGTGCTATTTGGAAATCTTCTTGTAGAGTTGCAAGGGGAGCAGAGGGAAATTCAAAAAGCATTACAACATCTAAGACTGCAAGTGCAGCTGAAGGAGGTAGAAGCTCATGCGAGTTGATTGGAGTATATTTTGGCCGCGCATACTAGATGCGACGGGGGATACCCTCTTAATGGTAATTGTAATCCTTATATTTGCTACAATTCTTGGTATACCTCTAGGTTTACTTTTATATGTAACGAGAAAAGGAAACTTTTTAGAAAATAAATGGGTCTTTTCTATTCTTAACATCATAATTAATACAATTCGTCCGGTACCATTCATTATCTTTTTAGTAGCGTTAAGTCCACTAACGAGAAGTGTTATCGGAACGACGATTGGAACAGCAGCAGCAATTTTCCCGATGACGTTAGTCGCATCAATTGGTATTGCTAGAATGGTTGAAACAAACCTTGTTTCCGTTCCGAAAGGAGTAATTGAAGCAGCGCAAGCAATGGGCGCCTCGCCAATTAGAATTGTTTTTGAAATCCTTGTACCAGAAGCGTTAGCGCCATTAATCTTAGGTGTCACATTTATGACAGTTGGTTTAATTGAATTTTCTGCAGTTGCTGGGCTTGTCGGTGGTGGCGGTCTTGGTGATTTAGCAATGACATATGGTTATCAACGTTTTGATACATCAGTTATGTTCGTAACGGTCGTGTTACTTATTATTCTCGTACAGATAGCTCAAAATTTAGGGAATTACTTTGCGAAAGTCTTGTTACGCAGATCATAAAAAGGAAGAGAGGAAAAGAAAATGAAGAAAATTTTAGCATTTGCATTATCAGCGATTGTAGGAGTCTCAGCATTAAGCGGCTGCTCAAGTGGAGACACGGGTGCAGGAGCGAAAGAAAAAGTAGTTCGCGTCGGTGTAACTGGAACGGATGGAGACGCTTGGGAAATTTTGAAGAAAAAAGCTGAAAAAGAAGGGATTAAGATTAAACTGGTGGAGTTCTCCGATTACACAACGCCAAATAAAGCGTTAGCTGATGGAGATATTGAACTAAACTCATTCCAGCATATTGCGTTCTTAGAGCAATTTAAAAAGGAACATAAGTTAGATATTACAGCTGTTGGTACAACACAAATTGCACCAATGGGTTTATACTCTGAAAAATATAAGAAATCAAATGAAATCCCAGATGGTTCAGAAATTGCAATTCCAAACGATCCAACGAACCAAGCACGTGCATTAAAACTTCTTGATGCAGCTGGATTATTAAAGCTGAAAAAGGATTTTGGTCTATTTGGAGATCCAAGTGGTATTGCTGAAAATCCGAAGAAATTAAAAATTACACCGGTTATCGCACAGCAAACACCTCGTGTGTTAAAAGATGTAGCGGCATCAGTTATTAATAACGGTGTTGCTGGTCAAGCTGGATTAGATCCAGCGAAGGATCCTATTTTCTTAGAAGATCCAAAGAATGAAAATGCGAAGCCTTATATTAATATTTTCGCAGCTCGTACGAAAGATAAAGATGATCCAACACTGAAAAAAGTAATTGAATTATACCATTCAAAAGAAGTAACAGATGCAATTAAGAAAGAAACAAATGATGGTTCAATTTCAGTAGATCTTTCACTTGAGGAGCTTGAAAAAATCGTAAAATAATGATTGGGTTTAATGGACTAACAGAAGGAACCCCTCCGCTGTTAGTTCGTTCAACATATAAACTTAACAAACAAACCCTAATTCTGTACCTTCCAATTTTGTATAACGTAGAATCCAATGTTTGTTAAGTAGAGTAATGAACCAGGAGTTTTCCTGGTCTTTTTTTATGAATGAAAATAGCTAGCGAACAGTAAGGTAATCTGAAAAACCAATTGTTTAGATTGTTTTTTCAGATTAGGCAGAAAACTTTCTTTAAAATAGTATTCTTTTATGATAGATTTATAAATATAAAACTAGAATTTACATAAAAATCCATCATGGTAAATATACTTATCTATAATGGGTATACAGCTAACGAGGGGGAGAACGATGAGAAGACGTAATACGCAAGCGTTCACATTTTTAGCATGGACTTCATTTGTTTGTGCGCTTTCAGGTATGCTAATTGGGATTTATACGTTAGATGAAACGCTTAGTGTAAAAGGATACTATTTAATTGGAACATTATTTTTAACGATGTCTTGTTTTGTATTACAAAAAACAATTCGTGATAATGAAGAAGATAACGAGAGATTTCCAAAAAATAAACCGTTAGATAAAGAGTAAATTGTAAAGAAAGGCATTTGCCTTTCTTTTTTTATGTAAAAATGGCGTAAGTACGCTGTGTTGACTTGCTTGAAGTACTGAAAATTTGGTATCATCAATAGTATTGTAGATTGAACGATATATTATGGAGGTGGCCTAGCCGTGTCAAGAATTTCCGTTGAGAATGTAAAGCACGTAGCACATTTAGCACGTCTTGCAATTACTGATCAAGAAGCAGAAAAATTTCAAAAACAACTAGATGCAATTGTTACATTTGCAGAACAGTTAAATGAATTAGATACAACAGATGTAAAACCAACAACTCATGTATTAACTATGAAAAATGTTATGCGTGAAGATGTACCAGAAAAAGGTTTACCAGTTGAAGAAGTATTAAAAAATGCACCGGATCACAAAGATAATCAAATCCGTGTTCCAGCAGTATTAGAATAGAGGAGGGGAATTTCGATGTCATTATTTGATCATTCAGTATCAGAGTTACATAAGAAGTTAAACAACAAAGAAATTTCCGTTACGGATTTAGTAGAAGAATCTTACAAACGTATTGCGGATGTTGAAGATAACGTAAAAGCCTTTCTTACATTAGATGAAGAAAATGCACGCGCAAAAGCGAAAGAATTAGATGCAAAAATCGGCGCTGAAGATAATGGTTTATTATTCGGTATGCCAATTGGTGTAAAAGATAACATTGTAACTAACGGTCTTCGTACAACTTGTGCAAGCAAAATATTAGCAAACTTCGATCCAATTTATGATGCGACAGTTGTGCAAAAGCTAAAAGCTGCTGACACAATTACAATCGGTAAATTAAACATGGACGAGTTCGCAATGGGTTCTTCAAATGAAAACTCAGGATTCTACGCTACGAAAAACCCATGGAACTTAGATTACGTTCCAGGCGGATCTAGTGGTGGTTCTGCAGCAGCTGTAGCAGCAGGAGAAGTACTATTCTCTCTAGGTTCTGATACGGGTGGTTCTATCCGTCAGCCAGCTGCATATTGCGGTGTTGTAGGTTTAAAACCAACTTACGGACGCGTATCTCGTTACGGATTAGTAGCATTCGCATCTTCACTTGACCAAATCGGACCGATTACACGTACAGTAGAAGACAATGCATACTTATTACAAGCTATTTCAGGTATTGACCGCATGGATGCAACTTCTGCAAACGTTGAAGTTGGAAACTATTTAGCTGGTTTAACAGGCGATGTTAAAGGTTTACGCATTGCTGTACCGAAAGAATACTTAGGCGAAGGTGTTGGCGAAGAAGCTCGTGAGTCAGTACTAGCTGCTTTAAAAGTATTAGAAGGTATGGGCGCAACTTGGGAGGAAGTATCTCTTCCACACTCTAAATACGCTCTAGCAACGTATTACTTACTATCTTCTTCTGAAGCATCTGCTAACCTTTCACGCTTTGATGGCGTGCGTTACGGTGTTCGTTCTGATAATGTAAATAACTTATTAGATCTTTACAAAAACACACGTAGTGAAGGTTTCGGTGATGAAGTTAAACGTCGTATTATGCTTGGTACATTTGCTCTTAGCTCTGGTTACTATGATGCATATTACAAAAAAGCACAACAAGTACGTACATTAATTAAGAACGACTTTGAAAATGTATTTGCTAACTATGATGTTATTATTGGACCAACAACACCAACTCCGGCATTTAAAGTGGGAGAAAAAGTTGACGATCCAATGACAATGTATGCAAATGACATTTTAACAATCCCAGTAAACTTAGCGGGTGTTCCAGCGATTTCAGTTCCATGTGGATTCGGTGCTAACAACATGCCACTTGGTCTACAAATCATTGGTAAACACTTCGATGAAGCGACAATTTACCGCGTTGCACATGCGTTTGAGCAAGCAACAGACTATCATACAAAAAAAGCAAGTCTGTAAGGAGGCGAGCATAGATGAATTTAGAAACAATTATTGGTTTAGAGGTTCACGTTGAGTTAAAAACAAATTCGAAAATTTTCTCTGCGAGTCCAACAGAATTCGGAGCGGAGCCAAATACACAAACAAGTGTAATTGACTTAGGATACCCAGGGGTACTTCCTACTTTAAATAAAGAAGCAGTTAACTTTGCGATGAAAGCTGCAATGGCATTAAACTGTGAAATCGCAACGGAAACGAAGTTTGACCGTAAAAACTATTTCTATCCAGATAACCCGAAAGCTTACCAAATCTCTCAATTTGATAAGCCAATTGGTGAAAATGGTTGGATTGAAATCGAAGTAGACGGCAAAAAGAAACGTATCGGTATTACACGTCTTCATTTAGAAGAAGATGCTGGTAAATCAACGCATACAGCTGATGGTTCATTAGTAGACTACAACCGTCAAGGTATGCCTTTAATCGAGATCGTATCTGAGCCAGATATGCGTACGCCAGAAGAAGCATATGCATACTTAGAGAAGTTAAAATCAATCATTCAATACACTGGTGTATCTGATTGTAAGATGGAAGAAGGTTCCTTACGTTGTGATGCGAACATTTCTCTTCGTCCAGTTGGACAAGAGAAGTTCGGTACAAAAGCGGAACTGAAAAACTTAAACTCATTCACTTACGTACAAAAAGGTCTTGAGCACGAGCAAGTGCGCCAAGAAAAAGAACTGTTATCTGGTGGTATCATCCAACAAGAAACACGTCGTTATGATGAAGCAACGAAGAAAACAATCTTAATGCGTGTGAAAGAAGGATCTGACGATTACCGTTACTTCCCGGAGCCAGACTTAGTTGAACTTTACATTGATGATGAGTGGAAAGAAGCAGTTCGAGCTTCTATTCCAGAACTTCCAGATGCACGTAAAGCTCGCTACGTTGCAGAACTAGGCTTACCAGCTTATGATGCACACGTGTTAACATTAACGAAAGAGATGTCTGATTTCTTTGAAGCAACTGTTGCAGACGGTGCTGATGCGAAATTAACATCGAACTGGTTAATGGGTGAAGTACTTGCATACTTAAACAAACAACAAAAAGAATTAAAAGACGTTGCATTAACGCCTGCTGGTTTATCTAAAATGGTTCAATTAATTGAAAAAGGTACAATTTCTTCTAAAATCGCGAAGAAAGTATTTAATGAATTAATTGAAAAAGGTGGAGACCCAGAAGAAATCGTTAAAGCGAAAGGTCTTGTTCAAATTTCTGACGAGGGTACACTTCGTAAAGTTGTAACAGAAATTCTTGATAATAATGAGCAATCTATCGAAGACTTTAAAAACGGTAAAGACCGTGCAATTGGCTTCTTAGTTGGTCAAATTATGAAAGCTACAAAAGGACAAGCAAATCCACCGCTTGTTAACAAAATCTTACTTGAAGAGATTAATAAGCGATAATAGTAGTAACTTTTAAAGATTAAGCAGAAAAACACCCGTACATGGGTGTTTTTCTAGGTTAATCAAACGTTTGTTTAAATGAGACAAAATCGTTTAAACAAACGTTTGATTAACTGTCAAAAGTGGAAAAATGTTTGTATAGCAACTATGGTATGATAGTTGCAAAAAGGTGGGAATAATGATAAATCTAAACATAGAGGTTTTTTTCATCTCATGAAATAATAGATAGTTATTATTCGTTATATGTAAATTTTTATGGAAGAATGGATAGAAATAAAGTGAAACTTTAATCAGTGGGGGGTTCATCCAACACTGATTATTAGCCCTCACCAATCGGGCATTTACTGCCCGCAAATAGCGGGATAAATTTTGGAGTCAAATAAAAAACCATTGAAATGAATATTTACTTTTGATGGACTACACGAATCGGGTTCTTACTGCCTGTTTGAGCGGGATAAAAGAAGGATAGCAAGATGAGAGGAGGTAGGCATGGGAATACTGAATAGAAGTTCAGTATGTTCTTTTTCGATACATAAAGAAATTTCCTGTGCTAATAAATGATGAAGCGAGCAAGAATTATTTATAATCCTACTTCTGGGCGTGAGCTATTTAAGAAGAGCTTACCAGAAGTATTACAAAAATTAGAACAAGCTGGCTATGAGACATCTTGTCATGCGACAACGGGTCCTGGAGACGCTACTGTGGCGGCGAGGCAAGCTGCAGATCGTAAGTTTGATGTTGTTATTGCGGCTGGTGGCGACGGTACGTTAAATGAAGTAGTAAACGGTTTAGTTGGGCATGAATTCCGTCCGAAATTTGGAATTATTCCAGTTGGAACGACAAATGACTTTGCACGTGCAATTGGTGTACCTCGTTCTATTGAAGAGGCAGCAGATATTATTTGCGAAGGAAAAACAGTGCCATTAGACCTTGGTAGAGCGAACGATACATATTTTATTAACATCGCTGGTGGCGGTCGTATTACAGAATTAACATACGAAGTACCGAGTAAGCTAAAGACAGTATTAGGGCAGCTTGCTTATTACCTAAAAGGTATCGAGATGTTACCATCATTGCATCCGACATATGTTGAAATTGAGTATGATGGAAAGTTACTACAAGAAGAAATTACGATGTTTTTAATTACGAATACTCGTTCAGTAGGTGGATTTGAAAAGGTAGCACCGTATGCATCTATTAACGATGGGTTATTTGACCTATTAGTACTGAAAAAAGGTTCTATCGCTGATTTAATTAAAGCAGCAACACAAGCACAACGTGGTGAACATATTAATAATCCAAAAGTGTTATATACACAAGCGAACCGAATTAAAGTACATTCACCAGATAAACTAATGATTAATTTAGATGGTGAGTATGGTGGAGATGCACCGATGGAATTCGAAAATATATATCATTGTTTAGAACTATTTGTTCCTGAACATCAAGAGGATGCCCTGTAAAGGCATCCTTTTTTACTTTGTTAAAATGAATTGTAAATTGGGAGTTAGTTTGATTTTTATGGTATTTTTACAATTCTTTTATTTTACATCCATACTTTATTGATACACTGGAAGAGATAAGAAATGAGAGGTAGGATGCTATGGAGAAGGTAAAAGCAATACTATTTGATAAAGATGGGACATTAATGGATTTTCATTCAATTTGGATAAAAGTAGCTGAATGTATAAGTTTATATCATTTACCAAGTACAATAGGGCAGACCTTATTAGAAG
Source organism: Bacillus sp. CPT56D-587-MTF (assembly GCF_058792335.1). Lineage (NCBI taxonomy): Bacteria > Bacillati > Bacillota > Bacilli > Caryophanales > Bacillaceae > Bacillus > Bacillus sp. CPT56D-587-MTF. The sequence goes on from NZ_JBYTEF010000001.1 coordinate 5,518,786, forward strand.
AGATTGGTGTAGAGGGAGCATTTGTTAATCCAAGGAGTGCAATAGCTGCTGGAACAAGCCTTGATGTAGCGAAGGGGCTTTGTAATTATATTGAGTCTGCTAGAGAAGAAGAGATGCATCAGTGGGTAAGTGAGAAGTTATTTTCCCTTATGTATGAGCATCGTTCGCATATGAAAATGACAGCAGACTTACCGAAAGTGTTACAGGCATTAAAAGATAAAGGATTTATATTAGGGGTTGTCACGGCGGATGATTTCGCACCAACAGAATTATTTTTAAAACAATATAAGTTGGAGAACTTTTTTGATTATATTATAGCCTCGGATACATTCCCTGCGCAAAAACCAGATAAAAAGATTATAGAAGTGTTTTGTGAGAAATTTAATTTAGAATCATGTGAGGTTGCGGTTGTTGGAGATACGCCAACTGATTTACATTTAGCTAAAAATGGCGATTGCTATGCAATTGGGGTGCTATCTGGTACAGGAGACCGTCCAACATTAGAACCACTTGCTGATTTAGTGTTAGATTCTGTTGGAGAGTTTATTTCTCAATCGGGTGAGTTTTTCTGGGAGAAAGAAAAGTCTAATGTGTAAGGAAAATAAGTCTATAAAGACTCTTAATGAGTCTTTATAGACTTATTTTTTATGCCTGGATACAAAGAATATAGGATAAATGCTAGAAAAGAAAGTTGGCATATATTTTGCAATAAAAAGAGAAAACAATGTAAAGAAAAGGATGGGGTACGCAATGAACACAAAAAAATTTGCTAAAGTAAATGAACAAATTCCAGGACCGAAAGCGGCATCTTTATTAGAACGCCGTCAAAATATAGTACCAAAAGGAGTAAGTAACGGCATCCCAACGTTTGTACAATCTGCCAATGGTGCTCTTGTAACAGATGTTGATGGCAATCAGTACATTGATTTTGCAGGAGCAATCGGGACAATTAACGTAGGGCATTGTCATCCAACGGTTAAAGAAGCGCTCCATAAACAAGTCGATCAATACATTCATACTGGATTTAACGTCATGATGTATGAGCCATATATTGAATTAGCAGAAAAGCTTGCGGCATTGGCACCAGGAAGTTTCGATAAGCAAGTCCTGTTTTTAAATAGTGGTGCAGAAGCAGTTGAGAACGCGGTGAAAATCGCTCGTAAATATACGAAGAGACCTGGTATTATCGCATTTTCTAAAGGTTTCCACGGGCGTACATTAATGACAATGACGATGACAAGTAAAGTGAAGCCATATAAATTTGGGTTTGGTCCCTTTGCTCCAGAAGTATATAAAGCGCCATTTCCATACGAATACCGTCGCCCAGAGGGATTAACGGAAGAGCAGTATGATGATTTTATTATTGAAGAGTTTAAGAACTTCTTCATATCGGAAGTAGCACCAGAAACAATTGCAGCTGTTGTAATGGAACCTGTTCAAGGGGAAGGTGGATTTATCGTCCCAAGTAAGAAATTTGTTCAAGAAGTACGCCGCATTTGTTCAGAGAACGGCATCTTATTTGTAGCGGATGAAATACAAACAGGCTTTAGTCGTACAGGAAAATATTTTGCAATTGATCACTATGATGTCGTTCCAGATTTAATTACAGTGTCTAAATCATTAGGTGCTGGTGTACCGATAAGTGGTGTCATTGGACGTAAAGAAATTATGAATGAGTCTGCACCAGGTGAACTTGGTGGAACGTATGCAGGAAGTCCATTAGGATGTGCGGCTGCATTAGCTGTTCTCGATGTAATAGAAAATGAGAAATTAAATGATAGAGCGATAGAATTAGGAAAAGTCGTAATGAACCGATTCGAAGAGATGAAAAATAAATATCATTGCATCGGTGATGTGCGTGGGTTAGGCGCAATGTGTGCATTTGAGGTCGTTCAAGATCGTAAGACGAAAGCACCTGACAAAACGTTAACGGCTAATCTATGTGCAGAAGCAAATAAGCGTGGGTTACTGTTATTATCAGCAGGGACATATGGAAATGTTATCCGTGTGTTAATGCCTTTAGTTATTACAGATGAGCAACTTGAAGAAGGTTTAACAATAATTGAAGAATCATTGCAAGCTTGTTATGAGCAAACAAACATCGCTCGCGTTTAAAAACTGAAGTATAAATAGCAAACATTCTAGCTGACTCTATATTAAATGCAGAAAATTCACTTTATAATAAAGGTAGTGAAGTGGATCGATGGATTTGAAGTTAGGGGTGGCTAGGATGGTTGCAGAAAAGGAACGAGTGTTAATGGATTTAAAAGATGTATTTGAATATGCGTTTGACGAAATTTTTGTTACAGATGAGCAAGGGATCGTTGTGCGTGTAAATAGTACATGTGAAAGGCACTACCAACTAGCTGCAGAAGAGTTAGTTGGTAAGCATGTAAAAGAACTACAAAAGGATGGAATCTTTTATCCATCAGCGACATTAGAAGTGATTGAAAAAAAGAGGCCAATTGAACTCGTTCAAACTACAAAATCAGGAGAGTATTTACACGTTCGTACAAGGCCTGTTTTTGATGATGAGGGAAATTTAAGAAGAGTGATTAGTTATTCTCGCGACCTTACTGAACTCTATCAATTACGTCAAAAGGTAGAGGAAATGGATAATCAGCTAAAAACATATAAAAAAGAATTAAGAGAAACATATGAGCATGAAGGACTTATTTTTAAAAGTCTAGCTATGCAAAAAATAGTCGATACAATCAAAAAAGTATCTGTAGTGGATAGTACTGTTCTCGTTTTAGGCGAGACTGGAGTAGGAAAAAGTCGATTAGTACGCCATTTACATGAAGTGAGTCACCGTAAGCATGAAAGTTTCTATGAAATTAATTGTGCGGCATTGCCAACTAATTTAATTGAATCGGAGCTTTTTGGATATTCAGGTGGATCTTTTACAGGTGCGAATCGTGAAGGGAAAAAGGGACTATTAGAATCCGCGCATAAAGGAACTCTTTTTTTAGATGAAATCGGTGAAATGCCGCTTGAAATTCAAGCGAAGCTTTTGCAAGTATTGCAAGAAAAAACATTTCGTCCTATAGGCGGAAGAGAATTAAAAAAAGTGGATGTTCGAATTGTGGCGGCAACAAATAGAGATTTAAGCGAGATGGTGAAACAAGGAAAATTTCGGAAAGATTTATACTATCGTTTGAATGTCATTCCAATTGCAATTCCCCCGCTTAGGGAAAGAACAGAAGATATTTTGCCGCTTATTTATCATTACTTGCAGCACTTTAATAAAAAGTACGGACGTGATGTGAAACTAGCGCCGAGTACGTTACAAATGTTTGTTGGATATCCGTGGGAAGGGAACAATAGAGAAATAGAGAATGTAATTGAGAGAATTGTTATTACTGTTGATGATGTTGTAACGGTAGAGGATTTGCCACTCTCTATGCAAGAGGCTGCAGTTGAACAATCGGGGCAAAGCCTTTATAAAATGCTGGAAGAGGTAGAGAGAAATATAATTCTTAAAGCGTATAAAACGTATGGATCAAGTTATAAAGTGGCTGAGTTTTTGCAAATTAGTCAATCTGCTGCTACTAGAAAAATTAAGAAGTTCATAGAGGAGGAAGAAAACATTGGATAAAAAGGCGACTTTCGTAAGTATAGATAAAAAGGCGATGTATATAAATGGTGAGTGGATTACACTACAAGAACAAATTGAAGTAAATAATCCTGCGACGAAGGAAATATTTGCAACTGTACCAAAAGGCGGAGTAACAGAGGCAAAGCAAGCTGTTGATGCTGCACATGAAGCTTTTAAAACGTGGTCTAAGTTAACGGCAGCAGATCGTGCAACGAAGTTAAAAAAGTGGTTTACGCTTATTGATGAAAATAAAGAAGAGATCGCAGCGATTATGACGAAGGAACAAGGGAAGCCGTTTGCAGAAGCGCTTGGTGAAGTAAATTATGCAAACAGTTTTGTTGAATGGTATGCAGAAGAGGGGAAACGCGTATATGGTGAAATGATTCCTGCTGCTCATCCGAATAAGCGCATTTTAGTTATGAAGCAACCAGTTGGCGTTATGGCAGCTATTACACCTTGGAACTTCCCAGCTGCTATGATTACGAGAAAGGTAGCCCCAGCGCTTGCAGCAGGCTGTACAGCCGTTGTGAAACCGGCAAGTCAAACGCCATTAACTGCATTGAAATTAGCTGAATTAGCCCATGAAGCAGATATTCCAAAGGGTGTAATCAATATCATAACAGGTAGTGCAAAAGCAATTGCTGATACATGGATGGAAGATGGTCGCGTTCGAAAAGTGTCCTTTACAGGGTCAACGGAAATCGGGAAAGAGTTAATGGCTAGTGCGGCGCAAACGATGAAAAAAGTTTCGCTTGAGTTAGGGGGACACGCTCCGTTTATCGTAATGAATGATGCAGATTTAGATAAAGCAGTAGAAGCGGTGATTGGTTCGAAATTCCGTAATGCAGGACAAACGTGTATATGTACAAACCGAGTATTCGTTCAAGAAGAAGTATACGAAGTATTTGTAGAGAAGTTCCAAAAGGCAGTAGGGCAGTTGAAAGTAGGAGACGGTTTCGGTGACGGAACGACTGTCGGGCCACTTATTGATGAGAATGCAGTTTCAAAAGTACAAGAACATATTGAAGATGCTATTCAAAAAGGTGGAACAGTTTTATATGGTGGTCAAAAGGTCGCAGAGTTAGAGGGACATTTCATTCAACCGACTGTAATTGGGTTGGCAAATGATACGATGCTTTGTATGAATGAAGAAACATTTGGGCCAGTGGCACCAGTTGCGAAATTTAAAACAGTTGATGAAGTAATCGAACGTGCAAACAATACACCATACGGTTTAGCTGCGTATATTTTCACGAAAGACATTAGCCAAGCATTCCAAATTAGTGAAGCGTTAGAGTACGGTATTATCGGTCTAAACGATGGTCTTCCATCAGTTGCACAAGCACCATTTGGTGGATTTAAAGAAAGTGGTATCGGTCGTGAAGGAGGCCATTTCGGCATCGAGGAATATTTAGAAATTAAATATATTTCATTGGGATTATAAGTAGTATACTAGAATCTCTATAAGGTAACAGAGAAGGAGATTCTAGTATGGTATATTGGCTATTATTACTTGTTACAATTATTTTTGAAGTAGCTGGAACAATTGCGATGAAACTATCAAATGGTTTAACAAAGCTCGTTCCAAGTGTACTGATTTTCGTGTTTTATGGGATTTGTTTCAGCGTGTTTGCCATCGTTGTGAAAAAGATTCATTTAAGTATTGCTTATGCTATTTGGTCTGGCGTTGGAACATTACTTATTACAATCATTAGTGTGTACTTTTTTAAAGAGCATATTAGTTTATTTCAAGCATTTTGTATTCTTTTTATTGTTTTGGGTGTCATTGGGCTTAAGGTTTCATCGGCATCATGAAAGCTATCTTTTGTAGAAGATAGCTTTTTTCTATTTGTGCAGTTAGCAATTAATACGACAAAATATGACAAGAAAGAGTAAAGAGTTTTGTTATGATACATATGAAATATTGTCTTATGTGGAGGAAAGAGTATGTTAAAAAAGGTAAGTCAAATTGTTTTAATTTTTGGCATAGCTTTTAGTTTAAGTGCTTGCACTGAGACTAAAGATAGTAATGAAAGTAAACAAGAAGATGTTCAAGATAAAGTGTATAAAATAGGGGAGACAGTAGACGTAGATGGTTTGCAAGTAACTATCGATTCAGTTAAATTAGGATATCCGGATTATGATGAGAATAAAAAGAAAGAGGAGATTTTGGGGATTATTTTCAAAGTAGAAAATAATAGTAAAAAGGAAATACCTTTTGCATTTTATGAATTTGAGATTACCGATAAGAAAGGTACAAGATTTAAAGAATATAATAACCCTGATAGCTTTATTAGTAAAAAGTTAGCACCAGATGAAAAAATTCAAGATATCATGCTATTTGACGTAGCGAAAGAAAATACGTATATCGCTACGTATAGACCGGAGTTTACGCATGAAAATAGAACGATAAAATTTGAATTGAAACCAAATAAATAAAGAAACACATTGGATTATCCAATGTGTTTCTTTATGGTAATAAATTTAAAACGCCCAGTTACCTTTACGGAAGATAGGCTCATGTCTGCCATCAGCAGTAATACCGTCAATATCAAGCTCAGCTGATCCAATCATGAAGTCGTTGTGTGTGATACTAGCGTTTGCGCCGTTTTCAGCAAGTTCTTCTTTAGACATTGTTTTTCCGCCAACTAAGTTAAATGCATAAGCATTTCCGATTGCAAGGTGGCAAGATGCATTTTCGTCAAATAGTGTATTGTAGAATAAAACATTTGTGTTTGAAATTGGTGAGTCATGAGGTACTAAAGCTACTTCTCCTAAGAAGTGAGAACCTTCATCTGTTTCTACTAAATGTTTTAAAGCTTCTTCACCAGCTTCAGCTTTATAGTCTACGATACGCCCGTTTTCAAATGTTAACGTGAAATTATCGATAATATTACCTGCAAATACTAACGGTTTTGTACTAGAAACTTGGCCGTTTACACCTGTTTTAAGTGGCATTGTAAATACTTCTTCAGTTGGAATATTAGCCATAAATGGTACGTTCTTTTCATTTAAGCTACCAGCACCAGCCCATACATGTTTTTCTGGAAGTTCGATTGTTAAATCTGTTCCAGGACCTGTATAGTGAAGAGCTTTATAATGCTTTTCGTTTAAGTAATCCACTTTTGTATGTAATGTTTCATCATGTTCTTTCCATGCTTCTACAGGATTTTCTAAATCAGCACGAGTAGCTTTGAAAATAGCATCCCATAACTTTGCTTCTTGTTCTTCTGGCGCTACGTCAGGGAATACTTTTGCAGCCCATTCTTTCGTAGGAACAGAAATGACACACCAACTTACTTTATCTGCTTGTACGTAATCACGGTATACTTTCATTGCTTCTCCAGCTACTTTATGAGCTGTTGCAATACGCGATGCTTCTACACCTTTTAATAAATCAGGGTTTTCTGCATAGATAGACATAAATGCAGCGCCTTCTTTTGCTAATTCTTCACGAGCATGTGCTTTCCAAGATGGAAATTCAGCGAAAGCTTCTTCCGGAGCTAGATCGAACTTTAAGCGTGTTAACGTCTCATCATTCCAATCTACATATACGTGTTTTGCACCAGATTTATATGCTTTTTCTGTAACGAGGCGTACAAATTGTACAGCTTCAAGAGGTGCACTAATTGATAAAGTTTGTCCAGGTTGAATATTAACACCAACATTAACTGCAAGAGCAGCATATTTCTCTAACGTTTGTTCAAATGACATATGTATAATCTCCTTTAATTTGAAAGATTTCTTACTATATATAATACAAGAAAATTCTAAAAATATATATAAATATAAAGTAAAAAGAGAGCTCAAAATGTATTGAGCCCTTATATTTACTTAATTGAAGAAGCAAACTGCTCTACAGTCGTTGTATGGTGTATACGAACGCGCTTCATCTTTAACAATTCATCAGGTTCACCCTTCGTAATGAATTGCCCAGGCTTTGTCGTCGTCGCAAATTGATAATACTTCTTCGTTTCTGTAACAACCTTATCATCTACATGACCGAATGGATAAGCAATCGCGATAACAGGCTTACCTGTTATTTTTTCTAGCTTTTCTTTTGAACCTTTTAACTCTTCCTCATAGTTTGTAATTTTCGGTAAGTCTGCATGTGTTGCAGTATGAGATTGCACCGAGAAAATGCCGGAATCAACCATTTCTTTTATTTCAGAAGTAGACAATGCTCCTTCTACATCAACGTTATCAACAATCATATATTCTGTTGCTGCCGGTTTAAAAGTATCATCTTTTAGCTTTTGTAAAACGCGAAATGCATTCATATTATTTTTCATACCGTCATCAAATGTAACGAAAATCGGCTTATTTACTTTATTTATATCACCCCAGCGTTCAAACGTTAAAAGCGTATAACCATTGTCTTTTAAATGTTTCATTTGTGCTTCAAAGTTAGCTGGTGATACGAATAAGTCTTTAATACCTTGACCATGATAATCATCGATTGCGTGATACATAAGAACAGGAACCTTTTGTTCGAAAGTAATAGTAGATTTCGTAAGCGGGATTGTTTTCCCATCTTCTTTCATTCCTATTGCTTCAATTTGGAACTCACCGCGTTTTCCTTCAAATTCCTTTATATCAAAAGGAATTGTAAATTGTTTCTCCTTTTCTTTAGAAGAAAAAGATTTAGCACGTTCCTTTCCATCAGCTGTGCGCCAAATTTTATATTGTACTTCATTTAAAGAATCTTTTAAGTCTGTAATATGAATACTTGTGTTTGTAGATTCGTGTGTGATGGGAGTATAAGAAATTTTACCTTGTTCTTGTAGAGCGTCTTTTTGTATAGCTACTTCTTGAACCTTTTTCTCTTTTTTAGGTTCTTGGCTTACATTGCTAGTATTGCAGCCTGCTAGAATGGCAGACGTACATAAAGCAATTGCTGCGTATTTTCTCATAAAAATCACCTTCTATTGTGTAGTATGTTGCATATTGACATTAAAATCCCCACCGCTATAAGAGTGGTGGGGATATACCCTTGTTCATCATATCATTTGAAGAAAATGAGGGGAATATGATTTTTAGGAGGCTATTAAGGTAATAGATTAGTGACTTTGAATAGATGTGTTTTTTTGTTTCTTATTAGAATTAATAATAATATAACCGACTACAAAGATAAGAGGAATAATGAAGACATAGATAGGCATTCCCCATACATAATAGCTTTTCAGCGTTAAGACTAGTAAATGTAAGAAATCGAAAATAGCGTGAGCTTTCATAATATCCTCCAATGGTTTTTTGAAAATTATAACATTTTTAACTTGTTATTTGTATAATTTGGAAAGTGATTTAAGCTAATTTTAAAGTAAGAAGAATACATATTAATATGCAATTTTGCATAAGGATATGTATTTTATTAAAATATAAAGATTTTATACTATAATGAAAACCGCTATAAAACTAAGTAAGAATAATGTATGGAGTGGAGAATAGAAATGAAATATAAAAAAATAATATATATCTTTTTCATATCGCTATTTATAGTTGGTTGTCAAAGTGAAGTGAGTAAAGCGAATAGCGTGGAAGAGTATATTCTCCTTTAAAGTTATTATATCAATAATTTTGGTTTCAATGGTAACTATTTGGTCATGTTTGTGTGAAATCTTTTTCCATATATGCAACTACTTCCTCTTGTTTTGATGGGTATAAATGACTATACGTATCTAATGTAGTTGAAACACTTGAATGACCTAGCCGCTGTGCTACTACGAGTGGGCTGACACCTTTATTTATGAGATAAGATGCATGAGAATGTCTGAATTCATGAAGTAAAATTTTTTTGCTGCCAGCAATTTTTAAATAATTAGCGTATTTTCTGTCCAGAGTAGTTGTGGATATACAAGTATAAAACTTTCCAAATACAACATAATCATTTTTTAATGGTGCTTCTACTGTAGCAAGATTTTTTAGCTCTTTCAATAAATTGAGGATGTGTATTGGTAACAAGATAATTCTGTTTGATGATTTTGTTTTTGGTTTGGTGACTTTTCCTCTATAAGTTGTTTTATTAATGTTAATCGTATTGTCTTCAAAATTTATATCTTCCCAAGTTAATGCCAATAATTCACCTTTTCTAGCACCACTGTAATATAAGATGGAAAAGAATACTTTGTATAATGAATCGTCTACAACTTCGATAAATTGTTTGAACTCATCAAACTCCCAAAAGTTCATTCGTTTATTGGATTCTTTTTCAAAATTACCTGTAATTCTTGCTGGGTTATTCATAAGACCATGAAATTTAATTGAAAAATTAAATATCGCAGATAGTACGGCATGAATCTTCTTTAGATGTTTAGCTGAGTATGTATTTATAACTTTGTTTTGATAATTCATGATATGTTTCGGTACGATATGATCTATCTTTATCTTTCCAAACTCTGGTACTAAGTGGTTGTAAATAACATTTCGAATAGTGACTATTGAAGATTCCTTCCTCCTTTGACAATACCAATCAAAATAGCTATCAGCTACTTGAGCAAACGTCAAGCTAGAGTTCGTTTCTTTTTCAACTAACATTTTCGCTTCCGCTTCACGTGCTTCCTTTTTCGTTTTAAACCCCCGACGTTTGACTTGTTTTTGCGTGCCATCAAACTGACGGACTCTGACAACGAAAAAATACGTTCCACGTTCTTTATCCTTGTACACCACCATAGGGAATCCCTCCTGTATACATAAAGATTGATAATTCAATTTATTGAATAGATTATAACTTGTTTGTTACCAAAAGAAAAGACTCTCAACATAAATTGAGAGCCTTTCTTCGACTTGAACCACTTTAATTTTAATAACATATTACCTACATGAAAATAAAATTGCTGTTTAAAATAGTATACTATATTTAAATCCGAAAATACTCCAAAAATAAAATTCCCCACTAGGATTAGTGGGGAGATTGGTTAGGGACACCAATCAGGATGATGCAAGTAAGGATAAAATCATACTACCATAAAAAGGGGTTGACACATATTGAGAAAGTTCGACATTTATTTCTTGTAATATTGTAATGCGATTTGAAATTGGTTGGGTATATTCATCAAAAATTGGCTGGTTTCTGCATTTAATTTTAGTAGGATATAATAAAAATGAACCGATATTCATTAAAAATGGAAAATGTTCTAAGACATTTTTATGGAAATACAACGAATTTTTTGGCACATATATTTATCAAGTTGTAAGGGATGGAAGAGAATGTAGGTTCGTGATAACATTAATCTTGTATACAGTATATGGGTTTCTATCAAACTAATAGACAGAATAATCACGAAAATAATAATTTAAAACATAAAAACTCGCAGAGCGTGTGTAAGAGGTGATCGTGACAAAACCGCTCACACCGTTCATCCTACTACCTTAGGACAAACATTTGCATCATACGAGTTCCTTCTCAGTTTAACATACATTCATCATTCGTAGTGCAGTTTAGAGGTTGAGAAAATAGGATGGTGGATTTTTATGTTTTAAGGGAGGGGACTGATTTGAATTTCTATGAGAAAATTTGTAATTTAATTGAAGATCGGGATGACCTAAACTTTACAGAAGTAGCTAGTAAAATGGGTGTTTCGAAACAATATTTACAAAAATTTAAAAATCAAGGTATCATTAGCTTTCCTAATTTATTGAAATTGGCTTCAATTGTAAGTACATCAAATAAAACTGCTGCAATGTTTTTGCAGGAATGGTGTTTAGAATTGGACAGTACAGAGGCAATAAAACATAGTTTTGAATATGCTGCATTGATTCGTGATAAAGTTTTGTTGAATAAATTACTAGAAAAGCACAAGAAAGAATCAGGTACAGTAGGAGAATATGTAAACATTTATGGAGTGCTATATAAATATATGAATGATGAAATTTCAGGTACTGAGATTATTAAATATTTAAAGAAGTATAATAGACCCACTGATAATATGCTGAATATTTTGATTGACATTATGAAATGTTATGATTATTATCACCAAAAAAAATTCAATACCATGTTTGATTTAGTGGATGAAGTTGAAAAAGAATTAGACTTGATTGAAGAGAGTGATCGTAAAATATTTCTCAAGGAATGTTACATGTATCGACTTGCAGAAGTATTTTCCCCACTAAATTTACAAAGAAAAAACTTAGAGTCGGCTCGATATTATGCTAATGTTCTAATTGAAGCAAGTTTATGCACTAAAACTGTTTCGGACGGATTATATTTACTTGGGATGTCATTTTTAGTTGATGACGAGGAACGTTGTTTACGCTATCTACAGGAAAGTTATGATTTAGCAAAACAGGTAAATGACAAAGCAATTGAAGTAGCAGCAAGATTTAATTTAGATGTTGTTAAAATATACTTGCATATTAATTTGCCAGAGGATTCAGATTCACGTTTGATTAGATACCAAATGAATCCTATAAGTGAAGATTCAAGGGCAGGATTAGAAGAAATTTTAAGGGAAAATGGAGAAAAGGACTTTTTGAAATATTTTTTAGCTGTTACAGATGCTCAGCCAGGCGGGTTATGTGTGTGCTTTAAGGAATTTCTTGCCCAATCAAATTATTTTTTTGTAAGTTTAGTGGCTAAAGAAATTAAAAAAAGAGGAGATAATTCCTTGCTAGTGCAACAAATGATTGATTATAATATGGATAGAGGAGTGGATGAAAATGAAAAAATTAGCTTTAGTACTTTGCACCTTTTCAATGTTAGCGGTGAGCATTGTTTCGTATAATATAATAAAACAGGATTCATATCGATCAGTAGAAATTAAACCAGGTGGTTAAAGACACAGTGTATGCTGTGTTTTTTTATTTGAACTATAATTCCTTTTTATTGAAGATGTATTTTTTCGGTAAACTAAAACCATAAAAAAAGAATTTGTTTACTTCTCTAATATAAGCCTAAAAAAATGATAATATTTTTTGTAGATAGGGTAAAATTATGAGGAGGAATGGAAATGACGAAAGAAGAGATTGTAGAATTATTTTTGAAAACAATAGATGAAACGCAGCCTGAATTAGTCGAGGAGTACATAGAACAAAGTTTTAAAATTTAAAAAATAGCCCGTCTCTAATATGAGGGATGAGGGGCTATTTTTTTTCGTTATTATGGTATTCTTCTAGTGTTTTGGTGATTGCGAGCATTTGTTGTAGGACAATGTCCTGTTTATCTTCAGGTAATGTATCTAATCGTTCCATAATTTCCTTAAACTTGTTGTGTTTTTTTTATATCTAATTCGGTACTACGTCCTAGTATAAAATCCGTTGTTACTTCTAGTATTTCAGATAATTTTGCAATAGTATCTGGTGAAGGAAAACGTTCTTCGGACTCATAATAACCAATTACACGAGACGAAGCGCCTACCTTTTTTCCTAGCGTTTCTTGTGTCCAGTTACGTTGCTTTCTTAGTTTTTTTATTCTAGCACCTATACCTGTCATTTTCATCACCTCATAAGGTTGTTCACTTGAACAACCTGTTCTCTTTAGAGACAATCATAGCACATTATGTTCGGAAAGTCATTGACAATGTATAAATTATTCGATATGATTAAAATCGAACGAAACGTTCTATTGAGGAGGCAGACATGAAACAGTCAATTATTTATCATAAAATCGCTAAACATTGTGGTGTTACTGAAAGATATATAAGAATGTTGGATAAGAAAGAACGGATTCCATCAATGGAAGTTGCTAAAAAAATTTCTGACTTTTTAGATGAACCAATCGAAGAGATTTTTTTTAATTGCCATACGAACGAAACGTTCGTATTTGAGCGGTTTTACCCAAAGCTAATTGAAGGAAACACTTCAATTAAGCGTTAATGTGAATAAAATTTAAACAAGGAGCGATACCCATGCATAAAAACCTATACATCGCCAGAAAAGAGCAACGCATGACACAAGAGAAAGCAGCAAATTTGATTCATATTGCACCAAGAACATATTTTGCTAAGGAACATGGTAAAAGTGACTTCACCCTAAAAGAAGCTCAAAAACTAGCAAAATACTTCAAAACAACAGTGGACGAGCTGTTTGAGAAATAGAGGGAGAGGAAGCAAGTGAAGAACGGTAAACGACCAACGAAGCGAGAGAAGATACATATTAACTCGTATAAGTTAAATCCAGAAAATTGGTTGATCTATAAGAAAGCGGATGGACGACTACATTTGATTCATCGTCATACGAACTCAACACGAGTCATTCCAAGTGCGTAGAGTGTGTGAAAAAGAAAAAGGACTCTAGCGGAATGCTAGAGCCGTCAACATGGAATGTGAGTTTTGTATACGAATTTATTATAACATAATTTTTTTTAACCAATATAGATAACCAATATGCAATTGTGCATAATTTGTGAAAAAGAAAAAAGCCCTATGAAGGGCTTTCTGATACCATGTAATGGGTAGTAAATGAGAAGGTGGTATCGAGACGAACTTATGAACGTCAAAATCTTTCGACAAATCTAATATAGCATAATCCTTTTCTAGAAAGCACTGGGAAATGTGTCCAAATGGTGAGAGGTTATCGTATGTAAAGAAGAGAGGGAATTGGTGTGACCAAATCAGTCCTAACAAAAGACTTAGAAAAGAAACAAATACTCGATGAATTTTTACAGTATTGTGAAAAGAAACAAGTTGAAGCTCTGCAAAAGAATGATCCCTATCAGTTTTGCATCTGGATTAAAGAAGCTCGATTAGCCCGAAGGGAATTGGCAGAGCTGTATCGTGCGAAAGAGAAGTATGATGAGGAACGTGCACGTATTCAAGGGATTGTAAGGCGTTTGAGAAGTGTAGGTGTGAAAGTGGATGTTGTGGAAAGGGTGCATGGTATTGAGTTTTTTGAGGAAGGCGTTTAAATATGAAAAAGCCCTATAAAATAGGACCTTTTCTGTACCTAGCCATCATATTTGATGTAAATGAACATTCATCTTGATTAGTATATCATATGTAAACGGATTCGTCAGTATGTAAAATTTATAACCAGACAAAAAGACCTGAAATCAGGTCTTTCTATCCGCGATACTAGTATAGAGCAAGATACCAAACTGAAAACACAAGCTACTCGAAAGCTCTTATAGTATAACAAATCATGTACATAAAAGACAAGTAGATAAGTTACGAGAGTGTATGTTGTGGAAGGGGTGAAAACAGGAGATGAGTGGACAGATATTTGAGGTGGAAGCTTTTGCGAGGAATGGTTTTACAGTACGTCACGCGTATGTAGATCTCACAGGGGATTTAATAGCGGGGATTTTGTTGGGACAAATTGTGTATTGGTATCTGCCGAATGAGCAGGGGAAGAGTAAATTGAAAGTGAAAAAGAATGGTGCATTTTGGCTGGCGAAAAGCCGTGAAGATTGGGGGAGTGAGATTCGCATTACACCGAAACAATATGATCGAGCGATTAAAATTTTAATAGAAAAAGGGTTTGTAAATGTGCAAACATTTAAGTTTAATGGGGCACCTACACATCATATTCAACTCAACATTCCTGAAATAAACCAAAGGGTAAAATCCATTTTGACCTTTGGGAAAATTTCAAATGCCTCTTTGGATGAAATGGAACTTACCGAAAGGGGAAATTCTTTAACAAAGATTACTACAAAGACTACTACAGAGATTACTACAGGAAAAGACACTATCCCCTACGAAGAGATTATTTTGTATTTGAATGAAAAAGCCAATAAATCATTTAAACATCAAACGCCTAAAAACAGAACGTTAATTAAAGCGAGATGGCAAGAAGGATTTATCCTATCGGATTTTCAGAAAGTTATTAATCAAAAAACAGTGCAGTGGTTAACAGATGCACGTATGAAACAGTATATACGACCAGAAACGTTATTTGGAACGAAATTTGAAAGTTATCTAAACGAAGAACCAGTGAATCATTCAGATGGACCAAATGGAGGAGGAACGAATCATGCAATCACTCGGAAAGACAATCGCTTCATCGAAGCATACGACTTTTAAAGAAAGGGTCCAACAGTATACGGTGTCAGCGAATCGATGTCAAAATATATTTGTAGTTGGACAACATCATATCAAAGATGTTTGTAACAAGCGAATGTTGAAGGATATTGCAACGAAAGAAGAGTTTTGCCCACATTGTAGAGTTGTGGAGCAGGAAGACCAACGGTTAGCGCAAGAAACGGTACACATCAAACAGAAACAGGAAATTGTAAGTTTGTATGATTCGTTTGCAGATCATAGTTTAATTAATGAAAAATTGAAAAAAGCAACGTTCGAAAATTACATACCACCGAACAAATCGTTATCAGGTGCCAAACAAGACTTGAAATATTTTGTAGACTCGTTTGCGCAAACAGAACCAACAAGTCGTATTCTGACAGGTGGGTATGGAATTGGCAAAAGTCACCTTTGTGTAGCGGCTGCAAAAGAACTCATGAAGAGAGGGCACAGCGCACTGTTTATTCAGATGAACATGCTGTTTACAAAGATTAAAGAAACATGGAATAAAAATAGCGACATGACAGAAGGAAAGCTGATGTCACTCCTTGCAAAGGTTGATGTATTGATTTTGGATGACTTTGGAGCGGAATTTACAGAGAAAGACAGAGAGGGCGTAACGTGGAAACAAACGAAGACAAATGAAATCGTGGACAGCCGTGTCGGAAAAAGTACATTATTTACTACGAATTTTACGGTAAAAGAACTAGGGGCAATGTATGGAGAACGAGATTTTAGCAGGATGATGGAAAATGCAGAGGTGCTACACATGCAGGGTGAAAATTATAGATTGCGAAATTTCAAAAAAACGATATAGGAGGAGATAATCAATGGGAAAGCGTATGACAGAGTTACAGTTAGAAAATTATACGATGGCCGCGCAGAATCGAAAATATAGGAAGAGTGAACGCCGCAAACTCTATATTGCATTAGAAGAACTGGACATGTTTTGGGATGAAGATGATGTATGGCGAGTACAAGAGGCATGGAACAACAATGAGAGTGTATTTGCAATTGGTCAGAGGATAGAACGAGACCCAGATGAAGTGGCGTTACTTCTTATGGATTTAGCAAAAAAAGGAAGGATTGAAAAAAGAGTCATAGGGTTAGGCGCATGAGACAACTCACATTTGAAGATGTGGTAGGTAGTTTGGATTATACAGCGGAGTGTACAGCAGAACGGTTTGTATCGCAGTGTATAGCGAAACGAACATATGCAGTAGAGTTTTTTGATCAAGATGAAAAACAAAGGTTGTTCTGGTTTGAAGCAAAATCTGGGGCGGGAGCGGAAGAACAAGCAAGGGATATGTTCGGAAAGATTCAAGTCATCAAAGCGTATGTATCCAAGCTGACGTTACAAGAAATTATGGAGCTAGATTAAGAGTTCCTTTCAGAAAATGTAGGGGAGAGGTGCTGAATATGAAGAGAGAAATCAATGTAATGATAAATGGCGTATATATTGTGAAGGATGGAGAGGCCACATGGGTGAAACCGCCAGAAAGTGGGTATGGGCAACAAGTTGTATATTGGGTAAATGGAAAGGTGACACATACACAAACAACAGCAACTGTTAAATTTCAGTCATAAAGTTTGAATTTTGTAGAAAAGGAGAATTGAGAAATGCCGCAAATGCAAACATTTTCACATAACATGTTCGGGAATGTAGAGATTTTTATCAAGGATGGAAAAGAGTACTTTCCAGCAATCGATGTTGCGAAAGTTTTAGGGTACTCCAATCCTCATGATGCTTTAAGTAAACATTGTAAAAAAGATGGGGTCGCGTTTTGCGAGGTCATCGATTCACTCGGAAGAACACAAGAGAAGAAATTCATAAACGAGGGGAATTTATATAGATTACTCGTAAAATCCAAACTCCCACAAGCAGAACAATTTGAAAAATGGGTATTTGATGAAGTGCTGCCAAGTATTCGAAAACACGGGGCTTACATGACACCACCTACTATTAACGCGTTATTACAAGATCCAGACTTGTTGATTAGCCTTGCTTCACAATTGAAAGACGAACAACTTGCTAGGCAAATGGCAGAACAAAAGAATCTCATGTTAACACAGCAGGTTGCAGAAAATGCATCCAAGATTACCTACCTCGATCAAATTCTTCAATCAAAAGATACGGTAACCGTTTCGCAAATTGCAGCTGATTATGGATTGTCTGCCGTTCGATTAAATAAAATCTTAAAGGATGAAAAAGTACAGTATAAAGTAAACCAGCAATGGCTACTATATGTGAAACATCAAAATAAAGGCTATACAAAATCACAAACGGTTGACGTAACGCATGCTGACGGTAGTCGGTCTATAAAAATGAATACGCGCTGGACACAAAAGGGTAGATTGTTTATTCATGATATGCTAACGAAACGAGGAATTATTCCGGAAATGGATAAGATAAGAAAGCGGTTTACATGATATAGGGTGTGCACAGATTGGGAAGGGGAACGAAAGAAAAGAGCAGCTAGCAAAAAGCTAACTACTCTAATCATGGAATGTGGTTCAAAAATGGGTTATCTATAGTATGAACAGAATATTGATTTGTATTCAGAGTGAGGCAATAAAGTTGTTCCAACCTGGTCTTGGTTTACAGCAAACACCATTAAAGGTATTGACAATGAAGGCTGCATGAGATGCACCAGAATCATGATAGCCTTTTCTATTTTCTTTGGGAGAAACGTTATAAAAATTACCCGAATGAAATGAACCATTGCTTGTTTGAAAGACTACATTTCCAAAGATAGAGGGCATGTTGTTCACCTGCTTTTGAAGAATAAGTTAGTTTTGTATATGAGGAATGAGTCTAGAGGTTCTGAGTAAATAATTTTTATAAAATAATTCGTTTGTAAGTAGGAACGGATGGGTGCCATGCGCAATTCGATTATTTTTAAATGTAATGGGTATTAAATGAATTAAAACGTCCGAAAATGGAGAGTAAGGGTGTTGAAAGAGAAGGAGTGAAGGGTTTGGCTAAGATGAAGAAAAAGAAATTAAAAAAGGCAATCGCTCGTCGTACAAAGGCTATGCAAAAAGAAGAAAAAGACAGACTAGAGAAAGCTTGGAGAAATCTTTTTATATAGCTGAGCATGATGAAATACATATAGTCCGGCTAGAAAACTGGAGGACACCGATTTTTAGAACAGCAATCAAACTGTTTTAGGAAAGGGTGCCCTTTTTCTTATTTTGTAA
The DNA here is from genome assembly GCF_058792335.1 of Bacillus sp. CPT56D-587-MTF. Classification (NCBI taxonomy): domain Bacteria; kingdom Bacillati; phylum Bacillota; class Bacilli; order Caryophanales; family Bacillaceae; genus Bacillus; species Bacillus sp. CPT56D-587-MTF. Next base: position 5,537,539 of record NZ_JBYTEF010000001.1, read on the forward strand.
GGGGGATGGAAAGAATGAAAGCGCGAAGGGATCTATTACGTGAATGGGAAAAACAAATAAAAAAGAAAAAATCAAAAGAGAATTTTAGCACTCGTGAAATTGAGGATTTAATGGGGGTGCATGGACCACGTTATGAGCGTAGACGTGGAGCGTTAAGACAAAAGTAATAAAGAAGAAAAAGGAGTGGTCTGGAATGACGGAGCAATTATCTTTTTTACCAAAAATAGATCGAGCAGCAACACAAGAGAATGTAGAGGGAATTTTGGAAAGTGTACGTATATATAAGCAATTTGGAATGATACGTAAGGAAATGAAAGTCACGCCTTCTTATAAAGTGAGAGAGCATGGTCCTACACATACAGTTGGCAAACTGTTAGAGGATGTAGCAATCGCTAATATCCAACAAAGCAAACGTGAAGAATGGTTAGAGAAAATAGCATTTCGAGTGGAACAAGCATTGAGTCGATTCGGAAACAGTACAGCTGGAAAAAATCAGCGGGACATTATAGTGAAACGATATTTAGAAGACGAAGATGTATGCGATTATATGGTGTATAACGAAATTGGCATGAGTGAACGTACGTATCGACGTGTGAAAGCGAGAGCGTTTTATAAACTGTCTTTTGCTCTTAGATTAGAAGTTTATGAAACTGAAAAAACTGGAGGGAATGAATCATGAATTTTGTCCAGCCCATACGTGATCCAGAGCAAATCCAACAAATCAAAGAATATTTAAAAGAAAAGAATGAACGAAACTATATGTTGTTTGTTCTAGGGATTAATACAGGGCTACGCATAAGCGATATTCTAAAATTGACAGTGGGAGATGTACAAGGGAGTCATATTTCCATGCGTGAAATGAAGACGGGGAAGCAAAAACGGATTCAAATCACATCATCTTTAAAAAGAGAATTGAAATGGTTTAACGAAGGAAGAGGAGAGGAGGAATATGTACTAAAGAGTAGAAAAGGAAAGAATCGACCAATTGGTCGTAGTATGGCATATAAGATATTAAAGCGTACGGCTGGAGAGTTTGGATTGGATGAAATCGGTACCCATACATTACGCAAAACCTATGGATATCATATGTACTTGCAAACGAAGAATATTGCTTTATTGATGGAGATATTCAATCATTCATCAGAGAAAGTCACGCTACGGTATATAGGAGTCAATCAAGACGCAATGGATAAAGCAATGAGCAGATTTAAAATCTAATCATTGTTTTTTCTTTTGTGTTTTTTAGGAATGAACCATAACTTTCGGACTGTCGCATTGGAAAATGAAAGTTTGATAACATCATAGATAACAAGGGTTCTGGTGTTTCAATGAATGACACACAATATAAGATATGGGTAATTGAAACACATAAACTTGTCCTCTTGCGTATACAAGTTATATATAATAAAAGAGAGGTGAAGCGAATGGCGTGTGAAGAACTGTTACAAGCATTGGTTCAATTTCAAATGCAACAGAGAGGAAACCCTAACACATTAAGATTAAACCCAGATTATTATAGAATGATACTTGAGCAACTGGCATATCCAGAATGGCTAATTCAAAAGAAAATCATGAATTTGGAACAAACATTTTTAGGAGCTTCAGTAGAATTAACAAATGAAATTAAAACGTTTGAAATAAGTGGATAAATAGTGGCAGAGTCGTGACCACTTTTTGGCAGGAAAAGTGTCGGTTGTTTTGGAAGAAACGTGTTATATTTGTATGGTGGGAAGTGGCGGAAAACACACCTCATACAAATTTTTATTATTTGGTCTAGACGATCCATAGTGATGGTACGTAAAATCCGAAACCAGCTTTCGATGGTACAAGATTGAATGTAGCCGTTGAAAAGAAAGAGCATCCTTTGAGATGCTTTTTTGCTTTTATGTAGCAAAGAGTATGTTTCATACCCTTTGCAAGTGTTCTTTAGTTAAGAACCGTACCAATTACGGTGGCTTTCAATTAAAGCATCGTGTGAAGCATCCCAATAATTCACAGAGTAAGCGTAGTCATAGTTCATCATACATTTAATACCGCTACCAGAAGCATCATGTGATAATCCGTAATTGTGAGACCATTCATGCTGAATCGCATATGGAGTAGAGGTTGTCCCTTGATCAAGCACAACGCTAACACCGCTTTGAGGCGCTGAAGAATAGACATAAGCAATGCCACCAGCTGTAAATTTACTATCCTTAGTAAATCCAATGACAAAGTCATATTGTGTATTATTTTTCCATTCAGCATTTAAATCAGCTAAAATGGCACTACTATTTGCACCGTCAGATTTCCAGTTCGCGTAGCCTTTTACAATAAAGTTAATGTTATGCTCTGCCCAAAAGCTATTATCTGCTTTTTCTACCATTTGTGCAGTAATTGTTTTCCAGTCAGGATGAGCTGCACGGTATTCTTCATCAGCTGCAATTAAAATTGTAACCGTACGAGTTGGAGCTAAAGCATGAAGCAGAGAATTAGAAATCTCGATGTCTGAGGATGAGAAGGGATTTAGAGGAGTTGTGATTTTAGCGGGATTAACCTTTGGCAAAGGCTCACCTATAACTGGTAGTTTGCTAGATATGGAGTGTTGATGTGTATCCACTTCTTGTGCATGTGTAGGAATAGAAGTGAAAGGTAGTAATAAGAGTGTGCTACATGCTAAAGCTGTAAACATTCGTTTAAAATTCAAATTCTTGTCCTCCTAATGAAATGATATTATTCTAAAGCATTATATGAAAATTTAATAATGTTAGTGATAGGACAAATACCTTATATTAAAAGAATTCTTAAAATGTGGAGGAGGCGGAGGAACATTTTATTTTTCAAAAGAAAGAACAGAATAAGGAAGTGAAGCAAGAGCCTGTAAAAAGAAATAAAGATTGTACAACAAATAATATGTGGTTTCATCATACAATGACATCAAATGTAACGTATGGAAGCTATGACAGTGATAGCCATTCATCTTCTTATACTTCGCATTCTTCGTATGATTTAGGAAGTATTAGCCGAAGGGCTACTTTAATTTTGGAGGCTAGCCTTTTTGCCTTTCATTCAAAAAGGCGGGAGTAATTTTGAAAAAATAATTATTAATTTTATTAAATATTTGTTTAATTTTGTTAATGAAACACATGTTTCATCTTTATTATATTAGGAATTTTTTTGTATTACCAGACTTGTTTAATTGTTTAATAAGATATAAGTTTATTAAGGTATAAAAATTTGTATCTTATTAGGAGGATTTTATGAACATTTTATCTAGAAAATTTTTAAGTGGGTTAATTGTAGGTGCTATGAGTATATCTATAATGACACCTTCAATTAATGCTGAAAGTAAAAATGCACAAAAAGAAGCGAACTCGACAGCTTTAATGATTGAAAAAAACACAGGGGTTGATGATATTTTAAATGATTTTAAAATAGATTCTAAAGAGAAAAAAGTTATTAAGAATGAATTAAGTACAGTGGAAATTCCGACTACATTAAACTCAAACCCTATTACTATTAAGGATAGAGCGGAATCTTTACATATTTCTCTTCCAGACTTAAATTCGAGTGAAGTTATTCAAACAAATAATGGGACTCTTGTTTATCAAGATGAAAAGCAACCAGCTGATTTAGCTGTACAAACGACTAAAGATGGTGTTCGATCATTAATTAAAATTAAAAATCAAACTGCACCAAAAGAATACGAGTTTGTTATTGATATCCCAAATGGTGGTAAACTAGTTACAGCTGCGGAATATTTAGGCGAAGAATATGATACAGGTGAAGTATTTATAGTTGATGGAGAAAATATCATTCAAAGTGTTTTTATGCCTGCTTGGGCGAAAGATGCAAATGGAAAATCAGTTTCTACACAGTATAAAGTCGATGGAAATAAATTGATTCAAGTGGTTGATTTTGATGAGAACACTGCATTCCCAGTGATTGCTGATCCTGATTGGATTAAAATAGGTAAATGTTCTGGTGCTTTAGCCGCTTTTGTAGGTGGGAATTTAATTGCTGTTTCTAAATTGCTTAAAATTAAAAAATATATTAATGCATTAGGTGGTTTTGGAGAAGCTGCAAAACTTCTTGTGCAAGCATCTACTTGGGAAGAAAGAATGCGTGTAGGTGGACAAGCTCTTGTAGGATTAGCTGGAGAATTAACTGGTGCTACAGGTGTTTGGGCTGCATGTAAGTAGGGCTTTATAATGGAATTGATACTTATTGGAATTAATGTTTTATTTGGGATATGTATTTTGATATCTGGATTAGTATACTTTAAAAATACAATTACAACTTATAAAGATGATATTGAAATTAAAAATAGTAGTAAAGATTTTAATTTTAATATTGTAGTAGATATTATTTTTATTTGTATTTTTATAGTTATGCCAACATGGATTACTAATTCAAAAGTTGATTTTTTAGTAGATGTAATAATACCTAGTTTTATTATTGTAGGTGGAATAGAAGGGATAAAATATCTCTTTCGAAATAAGTATGCTAATCTACTAAGCATGAGTTATTTTAAATATTTAATCCTTATAATTTTAGGTATTTTAAATGGATTAATTATTTAGAGGGTGTTGCAAAACTCATAAATATTCAAAAATAAATGCATAAAAAAATCCGTTTTCCTGGAAGAATGATAGTAACCCAAACTATCTCCAGAAAGGACGGATTTACTAGTATGATAACCAATTTTGATCAGAATCACTCCATTTTACAAATTTTATTTGCCTACGTAGATAGTTTAACCATTGGAGGCGTTCCGCCTATTACAGGCCGCCCACCTATCTGTAGAAAAGCTTTACTCAAATGTTTTTTTGTGAAAACGGTATTCCAAATCAATTCATTACGCAAGTTAACTCGCTTTTTGCATCAATATCCTTCATTTCGTGTATCTTGTGGCCTTTCCTTTGTTCCACATATATCCACTTTTTCACGTGTAGGTACTTGGTTTCGCAACGAAGGTATTCCGTTGATTCATAAACAAACTCTTGAAGAAATGAATTTAGGATTGATTCCGTGTGTTTTAATTGATAGCACTGCCTTACGGAGTAGTTTATATGATTCCCAAGCAAAATGGGGGAAATCTACTCGTTATGGTTGGTATAAGGGATATAAGGCTCATGTCTGTTCTACACCAGAAGGTGTTGTATTGTCGTATGCATTTACAACAGCGAACGTACATGATAGCAAAATGGCCCCTGTATTGCTTCAAGATATACAAAGTCAAAATGTGTTATTTTCCATTGCAGATGCTGCTTATGATAGTCAGCGCATTTATGAAATTGCAAAAACATGTGATATTTTTGCGGTGAATCCAATTAACCCACGTAATGTCGAACAAAGCAAAAATACACATCGCCGTGTATTATCTCATTTTGCACAAACCATCTTTGGCAAACAGTTGATGAAAGAGCGTGGGAAAATTGAACAACAGTTTGGTAATCTCAAAGATAAAGGGCTGGAACAGCCACGGTGGTATGGTCAAAATCGCTATTTATTACATGTTCAGCTAGTTTTTCTGATTCATAACATTGCATATTTATTTTAGTTTTGCAACACCCTCTATTTAATTAAGAAAGACAAACTTGATATATATCAAGTTTGTCTTTTTATTTTTAAAAGTGAATTGATAAAGAGTAGGAATACTATAACATAATGAATTGCATACGATAATTTTAAATATGTCCTTTGATAACGATAAAATGAAAGGATGAATCTGAATGGTAGTAGAGACAAGAAAGACAATAGTGGGTACAGAATACTGGGATACAGCTGAAAAGCGAAGCTTATTTGTGCCAACTGGTGAAGAACCAGGATTTGAAGTAACAGTTAATCATGAGAGTATAATCGCTGATAAAGGATTTACAACAGGAGGCTATTTGACTAAAGATAAGTTGGTAATTGGTGAAGCAGGTACAGAGCTTATCTTACATAACAAGGCAATAAAGGAGTTATGTGAGTATGCTGATGAGCTAGGTATTGAGATTCCAGATGATGTTAAAAAGAAAAAAGACATCATTGACTTACTATCATGAAATACTGTGATTTCAATGGCTGCCATAACAAGATAAGCAAAGGACGTTACTGTGAAGAACATAAGCGCAACAAGCCGAGGAAGAAGAAGGATAAGAAGAACATCTACCATCATGAGAACAAGCCATTCTATCGTACGGATGCATGGAAGTTTGTCAGGTCTCAAGTTTACGAAAGAGAGAATGGTTGCTGTCAACGATGTGGAAGGTTCGTCTTTGGTAGGCGTGCTCATGTTCATCACGTAATACCAATCAAGGAAGATCCAACTCTTAAATTAGAAGAGAATAACCTAAGATTACTTTGTCCAGTTTGTCATACAATCGAAGAAAATGAAGATAAACCGAAAAAAGTGTTTCCAAGTTATTTTGGAAGCCCCCCTATCAAAAATTAAAATTTCCTCTTTGGGGAGGATAGGTAGCGTAGGGGGCACGTCAATGGTTGCACGATGTTGAAAAAGGAAGGGGGGTGTGAAAATGGCTCGTATGTCAAAGAAGAAAAAGTTGGAAATGTTAGACGTGGCAAGGGATGGAGAACGAAAAAGGATTGCAAAATTGTTGACGGATGAGGGGATATTCACACCTTCCTTAGAACCTTTACTTGATAATTATCTAGACGCTTTTATCATTTATAAATCGATGTTTGAAGAATGGAAAGCCGATGGCTTTGCTCCTACAAAAACGCATCAAAACAAGGCTGGAGCCGTAAATGAAATGAAACATCCACTCGCCCAGCAAGTCGAAACGTGGAATGATAAGAAGAATAAAATGCTAGAAGCGCTCGGCATGACGAATAAGGGGAAAAGTGTACAAAAAGCACCAAAAAACGATCAAAACAAGGGGCAGAATGAACCACAAGATGAATTAGCGGCGCATCGAGCCAAATGGCGGAAATCTACATGATGATTACACCAGGTGTGAACTATGCGGATCAGTATGCAAGTCACGTCATGCGGCATAAAAAGAAATACCCGAAATCGATTATTCTTGCGGTAGAGCGATATAAGAAGTGGAAAAAACGGAAAGATATTTGGTTTGAAGTAGATCGAGCAAATGAAATGTTAGATTTTGTCCAGTCGTTCATCCGTCATGTTAAGGGGCCACTCGCAGGTCAATTGATGGAATTAGAACTTTGGGAAATGTTTGTTTTTGCGAATATGTATGGTTGGTATCGTAAAAATGAAAAAGGGAAAATTGTCCGTGTTGTTCGAGAGGCATATGTGCAAGTTCCAAAGAAGAACGGGAAAACAATTATTGCAGCTGGGGCATTGCTCTATGCGATGTACGGAGAACTGGAACTGGGAGCGGATTGTTATTGTGCAGCATCTGATTATGAACAAGCACAAAATGCAGCGGAACCTATTGCGCAAGCAATAGAAAACTCGGAACCGTTGGCACGACATACACAGGTGTATAAAGGAATCAATGGTACAGTGAGTGGTGCCATGTACCGATATCATAAAAATGGTATTGCTTATCAGAATAAATTTAAGGTATTAACGAAAAACACGAAGGGTCTTGAGGGAAAGAACCCTTATTTTGTATTGAACGATGAATTACATGCACAAGAAAACATGGACATGTACGATAATTTAAAATCTGCCCAGGTATCTCGTGAACAGCCCATGATGCTGAATATTTCAACGGCAGGTAAAGGTTCATCGAGCGTCGGAATGCGTGTATATAAACTTGCAAAAGAAGCGTTGGAAAAAGATAATGATGATCCTTTATTTGTTGCAATTTGGGAGCCAAACAAAGGGTATGACTGGACGGATAGAACAGTATGGAAGATGGTGAATCCGAATATTGGTGTTTCTGTTACGATGGAGCAACTCGAGAATGAGTATAAAAAAGCGCAACAATCCGCACATTCAAAAGCAGAATTTCTTTCCAAGCATCTAAATGTCTTTGTAAATAGTGCAGACAATTATTTTGAACATGAACAAGTTCAACATGTACTTGTGGAAGATCTGGGTGATCTTACAGGAGAAATTTGTTATGTAGGATTGGACTTATCGAAAACCACAGACTTAACATGCGTGAGTTTAAACTTCCCTTCACATAATGAGGAAGGAAGGTCGATTATAAAAGTGAAACAGATGTATTTTCTTCCGAATGACAATATTGATTTTAAAGAAAAAGAGGATAATGTTCCCTATACTTATATGGTTGAACGTGGTTTTGCTATGTTTTGTGATGGGAAAATGATTGACCAAGATCAAGTTATGGAATATATCGTTGAAAGTATGAATTTGTACGATGTACAACAAATAAATTATGATCCAGCAATGTCCCAAAAATTAATAGAGAAGCTTGAAAACCTCGGTTTAGAATGTATTGCAGTCAATCAGTATCCAAACGTTATGAATGCTATGATCGATGATTCGGAAATTCTCATCTATGAAAAGCGTTTAATAACGGATAATCCACTGTTTATATATTGTGCACTGAATATGGTGGTGGTTACAAATATGAACGGAATGAAAGCCCCAAGTAAAAGGCAGTCCAAAAAGAAGATTGATGGATTTGTTGCTTTTTTAGTTGCCCATAAAGAAACGATGATGGTGATGGATGATGTGAGTGAAGAGGGAATGGATGAATTGATTGGTGAGATTTATAGATAGAAAGAAGGTGAGCAATTGGGGTTACGAGATCGGTTTTCCAATTATTTATATCGTAAGCTAGAAAAACGTGGCTATCTGGATGATGTGTTAGGTAAAAGCATTCGCTACGGCGGTGTGTATGTTACGGATTCAAACATCTTGCAGTCTAGTGATGTATACGAATTACTACAAGATATCAGTAATCAAATGGTATTGGCTGATATCGTTGTGGAAGATGAATTTGGTAATGAAACCAAAGATGATAGGGCACTTCGTATTTTAAAGAATCCGAATGATTATTTAACACAATCTGAATTTATTAAGTTAATGACCAATACCTATTTACTTGAGGGAGAAACGTTCCCTATATTGAATGGAAACCAAATACATCTAGCTTCCAATGTTTTTACAGAGTTAGATGATTATTTGGTGGAGCATTTCAATATTGGTGGTCATGAAGTACCTCCATTTATGATTCGGCATGTAAAAAATATTGGTGCAGATCATGTAAGAGGAAAAGGTATTCTTGACTTGGGAAGAGATACACTCGAGGGAGTTATGTCAGCCGAGAAAACGTTAACTGACAAATATAAAAAGGGTGGACTATTAGCATTCTTGCTAAATTTGGATGCTCATATCAATCCACAGAATGGTGCACAGTCAAAGTTAATCAACGCCATTTTAGATCAACTGGAATCCATCGATGAATCACGATCTGTAAAAATGATTCCTCTTGGAAAAGGGTACTCAATAGACACGCTTAAAAGCCCACTAGACGATGAAAAGACCCCAGCATATCTAAATGTATACAAAAAGGATTTGGGTAAGTTTTTAGGTATAAATGTGGATACATACACAGAGCTAATCAAAGAAGATATAGAGAAAGCAATGATGTATATTCACAATAAAGCGGTAAGACCCATCATGAAAAATTTTGAAGACCATTTGAGTCTTCTTTTTTATGGCCAAAATTCGGGAAAACGAATTAAGTTTAAGATTAATATTCTTGATTTTGTTACGTATAGCAACAAGACAAATATCGGTTATAACCTGGTACGTACCGCTATTACTTCACCTGATCATGTCGCTGATATGCTTGGATTCCCTAAACAAAATACAAAAGAATCACAAGCAATTTATATTTCAAATGATGTAACTGAAATCGGTAAGAAAGAAGCGGCCGATGGTCCATTGGGAGGGGGTGAAGAGAATGAAAATTGAGGTCCGGGGGAACCAAGTCATACTTGATGGATATGTAAATGTTGTGGACAGAGAAAGTCGAATGTTGCCTTCTCCAAGGGGATATTTCAAAGAGAGAATTGTCCCTAAGGCGTTTGAAAAAGCGTTAAAGAAAGCAAAGAATGTGGATTTACTTTTTAACCACGATAAAAATAGAAAGCTTGGTTCTATTGAAAACGGAAATCTGGAATTGTATGAAGACAATATTGGATTAAGAGCCATCGCTACAGTTACAGATGAACAAGTAATTGAGAAAGCAAGAGATAAAGAATTGCGTGGTTGGTCATTTGGCTTTGTTTCTGAAAAGGACTCATGGGAAGAGGGCGAAGCGGGTGTTCAAAAACGATCTATTGAAGAATTAGAACTCTTAGAAGTTTCTATTTTGGATATGACACCAGCCTATGTTGCCACTTCCATTGAAACCAGAGGCGAAAATACAGCCATGATTGAAATGAGAAGTGAAGAAACGGCTGTACAAACAGTTGTAGACGACGAAAGGGAAGAAAGAAATCATTTGATTCAACAAATAAAAACTGTTTTGGAGGGAATATAGGATGAAGATAAAAGAAATTGTAACTACTCAGCTTCTTCAAATAAAAAAACAGGCCAAATACATGTTTCCGATTCGAAAACATGAAAAGAAAATACTCCAATCAGAGAAAGAATCTATGCCAAATAGAGAAATTCTCTTATGAAGTCGTGTTATTCCAAGGAACCGTTCTAGTTTCTATGACTTGGTTTATCGCTTGTAAGACCGATTGTTTTTGTTTTTTCATGGTACTCATAAAGCTTCGTATCTGACAAAAAGATTCTGCGCCTTTCTTACTTCGGAAAGTCCCAGACACTTTCTGTTTTACTTTCGTCATCCGAATATCCCGTTCTGCTTGATTGTTATCAAATGGAATGGCTGGATGTTCTAAAAACCCTAGAATTCTGTCAGAATACTTGACGAAGCGATTCCATAAATTTTGAGAAGGCGTCTGCTTTCCTTTCTTCTTTTGTTTCGTGGAAAGAATCTGTTGTTCTTTCAATATGGATTGATACATAATAAACAGATTCTTTTGCGTCGCTTTTGGCATGGTACCTTCGGATTGCTTTTTCATCGTCAACGCTTGCGTTAGAAATTTCTGCATCTGTTGTGCCCATTGTTCTCCAGTACTATCTATAATTCCTTGTAAATCTCGTAAGAGATGGGCATTACATAAAACGTGACGACAATCTGTATACGCATCATACGATTTCCAACCATCATGCATCGCAATTCCAGAAAAAGATGGCAAGATTTCTCCAGCATCCATTGCTTCTTTTCCACGTTTTTGATGAATATGTTGCAATGTCACCTCCGGTGTACTGGCAGTATGTAACCATTGTGTTTTGTTTTCTACACGCATACCAGTTTCATCAAAATGGACAACAGGAGACTGCAGAATCTTTTCCTTTACTTCTTTTATGAATGGCTGCAATTGAGAAGCGAAAGCCTGTGTATGATTTACCAGGGTTCCTTCGCTTATAGAATGTCCAAAACAATCCTGAAAGAATTCTTTTGTTCGCTTCAAAGAAATGCATTGATAATGCGTTAAATAGGGAATCAGTCTTTTTATATTTGGACCATATTGAACAGGACGAGATACTGTCGAAGGAAATTGGGCTTCTTGGATAGAATGGCAATGTGGGCATTCTTTCTGTTCTACTTTATGTTCTGTCACTTCGATCTGAATAGGTGGTAAGTCATACACTTGGCGAATGCGATACCCTTTTACAGGCTCGTGGTTCAAGGAAGTATGACAACAAGTACAATATGTAGGAGAATGTGTAATCGTATGATCTGGAGTCGCTGTCAAACCAAGAGTATGTCCCTTGTGGCCCAACTGGCCACCCGTTTGACGATGAGACGGTTTGCGCAAACTTTTTGTAACGGGCTTACCCAAACCATCTGTAGAAGGTGGCTTATGACTATTTTTGGAGTTTTTTTTTGAAGCATTTTCTAGTTCTTGTATACGTTTTTCTAACTTAGAAAATGTTTCTTCAAATAAAGAAATAACAGCTTCAGGTCCTTTTTTATATGTATCTAAAATAATTTTTCGATCGACCATAAGATTCACCTCCCCTGTTTGATATACTCAGTATTTACAAATGGGAGGCATATGAAACTAGTAAAATTTAAAAAAGACACCGAAAGGTGGCTGAGTAGTTACGAACAATTTAATGGAAGCCGCTGAAGTCCTCCAAGGAATATCTGAAAAGTTAATTGAAATGGGAAAGTCGATTGTAAATACAGCAATAGAGTTTGATGGATCACAGAGGAAAATTCAAGCTTCATTAGGGTTGACTGGGAAAGGTGCCGAAAACCTTCAAAAGATTGCAGTCGATACATGGAAAAAAGGCTTTGGTGAAAATCTTGAAGAGGTAGACAATGCACTTATAAAAGTCTATCAAAACATGAGAGATGTTCCGTATGACGAGCTTCAAATGGCGTCGGAAGATGTTCTAACACTAGCTAAAGTTTATGATGTGGATTTAAACGAAGCAACACGTGGCGCAGGGCAATTAATGTCACAGTTTGGTCTATCGACACAAGAAACATTTGATTTACTTGCTGCCGGTGCTCAAGAAGGTTTAAATTATTCAGACGAGTTATTTGATAACCTCTCTGAATATGCGCCTTTATTTAAACAAGGTGGTTTTAGTGCGCAAGAAATGTTTACGATTTTAGCAAATGGAACAAAAAGTGGTTCGTATAATTTAGACTATATCAATGACCTGGTGAAGGAATTTGGTATCCGTGTACAAGATGGATCTAAAGGTGTATCAGAAGGATTCGGTGATTTATCTGAAGAGACACAAAAAGTATGGAAATCATTCAATGAAGGTAAGGGAACGGCAGCTGATGTATTCAATGCTGTATTAGGTGATCTTCAAAAGATGGATGACAAAGTAAAGGCAAACCAGATTGGTGTTGCTTTATTTGGCGTGAAATGGGAAGACATGGGCGCTGAAGCTGTACTTAGTCTAAATAATGTACATGGTGGTCTTGGTGATGTAACTGGACGTATGGATGAAATGAAGAAACTTCAGGAAGAATCTTTGGGACAGCAATTTCAAAAAGCATTAAGAGAAACGCAGGCTGCGTTAGAGCCGCTTGGGAAAAAACTTGCTGAATTAGCTAAAGATGTTTTACCTCCGATAGTAGAGGGGATAAAGTTTTTAGTTGATGGTTTTACTAAATTACCAGAACCGATTCAAAATTTCACTTTTATTTTTTTAGGGTTAACGACTGTAGTAGGTCTTTTAGCTCCTATTATTGCAGCTGTAGTTGTATCATGTATAGCGTTAGGTACGACGATTGGAACAGTTATGCTTGTTATTGCCGGAATAGCTGCTGTAATTACAGGGATTATAGCGGTGATTCAAAACTGGGGTGCCATAACTGACTGGCTTTCTGAAAAATGGTCACAATTTAAAGAGTGGTTTGGCGAATTGTGGGCAGGTATAGTTCAGGCATGTAGCGATGGATGGTCTGCCACATTTGAATATTTTTCGGAAGCGTGGTCTTCATTTATTGAGATGATGCATGAATTTTTTGATCCGATAGGTCAGTTTTTTAGCGATTTATGGAATGGAATTTCTGATACGGCATCGGAAATTTGGACAGGTATTACTGATTATTTTTCAGAATCGTGGTCTTCGTTCATTGAATTAGCAGATAGTATATTGTCTCCTTTAGGTGAATTTTTCAGTGGATTGTGGACGGGTATTGTTGAAACGGCAACTTCTATTTGGGATCAATTAAAGATAGCTTGGCAAGAAACATGGGATACAATACTCACAGTTTTAAATCCGATTATCTCAGCAGTTTCCACAGTTTTAGAAGCAGGTTGGCTACTCATTCAAGCAGGGGCACAAATTGCATGGGCGGCAATATCTCAATATATTATACAGCCGATTCAGGAGGCGTATGATTGGATAAGTGCGCAAATTGGTGAATTAGTCACATGGCTTAGTACGCAGTGGGAACTTATAAAGGCTGCTGCACAAGTTGCTTGGGGCTTATTTAAACAATATATTACTCAACCTGTTCAAGAAGCATGGGATTGGGTTAAAGAACAGATTGGTACGCTTGTTTCTTGGCTAAATTCACAATGGGAAACAGTTAAATCATATACTTCTGCAGCATGGAATTTAGTAAAACAATATGTCATTCAACCAGTTCAAGAATTGTGGAATGCAACGAAAGAAAAATTGAATGATTTAGCGAATTGGATACTAGGTAATTGGGCCAAAATCCAATCTTATACACTTACTGCATGGAATCTAGTTTATAAATATATTATTGATCCAGTGATTTCAGCTTATAATTCTGCAAAAGAGAAATTCAATGATATGTACAATACGGCACGGGGAAAATTTGATTCTGTAAAGAATGCAGCGCAAGAAAAATTTGATGCAGCAAAGAGATTTATCATTGATCCGATAAAAGATGCGGTAGATAAAGTAAAGGGATTCATTGATAAAATCAAAGGGTTTTTCAGTGATTTGAAATTAAAGATTCCGAAACCGGAAATGCCTAAAATGCCACACTTCAGTCTGCAGACTAGTACGAAAAATATTTTGGGTAAAGACATTACTTTCCCATCTGGGATCGATGTGCAATGGCGTGCAAAAGGAGGTATCTTTACTAGACCTACCATTTTCGGTATGAGTAATGGTCAGTTGCAAGGTGCAGGAGAAGCGGGGCGAGAAGCAGTTTTACCGTTGAATAAAAAGACATTAGGTGAGATTGGTGAAGGGATTGCAGCAACAATGTCTACTGAACCAACTATAATTAATATCTATAATCCTTCAGTGAGGGATAATCGTGATATCGACCACATGGTCGGAAAAATAGATGATGCACTTGCTCAAAAAGGGCGTCATTCAAAAATAGGAATCGGGAGGACGACTTAATTGTTGGATATAGGAATCGATAATGAATTAGCAAGTAGTTACGGATTAGGTTTAGTAGATCGTCCAGTGATTCCAACTGCAAAACAAAAGGTAGAACACATAGAAATACCAGGGCGACATGGTTCACTTACAAAGAAAGGGGCGTATGAAAATGTCCCTTTTAAGGTGAAATTTAATATGTTGGAAAGGGAAAATATTAAACCTTTCATAAGACGTGCTAAACCTTGGTTGTTACAAGGGAGAACACTCTTTTTCACAGATGACGAGGTGTATCGGAAGATTCAGCATGTTGAAATGGGAGACATCACAACTGAAATTGAGGAACATGGTGAATTTGAAGTGGATTTCACTTTAGATCCCTTTGAATATACAGAGGATGTAAATCTAAAGCTTACCAAACCTGGTGTAATTTATAATCCAGGTACAATGGAATCTGATCCTAAGTTTTGGATTGTGGGAAATGGTACTTTCCGTATAACAATCAATGATGTCTCTTTTCAAATAAAAGATGTGAATGGTTCTGTTGTCATAGACTCAGAAATACTTGAAGCATATACCGATACCATATCAATGAATCATAAAATGGTTGGACAGTTCCCTATATTCAATGTAGGAGAAAATACAATAGAGTGGTCAGGAGCAATTCAATTTATGGAAATCAGGCCTAGGTGGAGATATAAATGATTACTTTATATAAACAAAATGAGACTGATTTTACACACAATGGCATAGGGGCTTTAGATAAAAATATGTATAACGCAACTGTTGAGGAAGAACTCAATGGTTTATTTTTATTTTCATTTCGTTATCCATTGTTTGCACCACATGGTTTGGAAATAGAGGGAATGAGCATCATGAAAGTTCCAACTCCTGATGGCGAACAACTATTTCGAGTAGCAGCCCCTAAAGTCAGTATGGGTGAGATTACAGCGCAATGTTATCACATTTTTTATGACTTAACAGAAAATCTAATTGAAGACATTTTTGCTGAAACAACAAATGGTAATGGAGCTATGAATCGTATGTCAGCAGGATGCCAATACAAGCATCCTTTTCAGTTTTATTCAGATATACCAAAGATAGCCAGTGCACGTATTGTCCGGAAAAATCCTGTAGAAGCATTATTGGATTCTAGTCAAGACAATTCATTTGTTAATCGTTGGGGCGGCGAATTAAAACGAGATAATTTTGATGTAAAGATGCTACAAAATCGTGGTATGGATCGTGGGGTAGTGATTCGTCATAAGAAAGATTTATTAGGGTATGAAGGTAATGTGGATTGGAAAAGTCCCATAACGAGAATCATGCCACAAGGTTTTGCTGGGTTATTTCTTCCTGAAAAGTACGTGGATAGCCCACTTATAAATAAGTATCCTCATCCGAAAATTAAAGTGGTTGAATGTAAACATATTAAAGCAGCTATTGGTGAAAATGCTGATGACGAAGATGCTGTTCCATTAGAAGAAGCGTATAGATTATTACGTCAAGCAGCTAAAGATATGTTTACGATTCAAAAAATTGACCAACCTAAAGCAACTTATAACGTTACGTTTCAGGAGTTATCACAAACGGAAGAGTATAAGGATTATAAGCATTTACAGAGTGTTTATATGGCAGATACGGTTACGGTTGAGCATCAAGAAGATGGTATGGATATAAAGGCGAAGGTAATTGCTTATAAGTATGACCCAATAAAAAAAGAGTATCTAGATATAACCATTGGTAACTTCAAAGAATCTTTTACGGATGTTTCTGGTAGGGTTGACCTGGTACAAGAAGAGTTATCAAATATGCCAAGTTCGATTTTGGATGCAGCAAAAGCAAATGCTACAAGCCTTATTCATTCAGGATTCGGAGGACATGTCCGTATGTATCCAGATCGTATTTTAATTATGGATACGAAAGATGAAAGGAGTGCGAAAAAGGTTTGGCAATGGAACTTGAATGGATTAGGGTATTCTTCCACAGGTGTGAATGGACCATATGGAACTGCTATTACAAGTGACGGAAGAATTGTTGCTGATTTTATTACTGCAGGTACGTTAAGTGGGAATCTGGTGCAAGGCGGAGAAATAACAGGTTCAACATTACGAACTTCAGATAGTGTCAACTATGTAAATATTTCAAAGCAATTTATACGTTTGTATGAGTCATCTAGAACAAGGGTGTTTGTAGGGTATTACAAAAACAGTAGAAATGAAATACAACCAACTCTTATTTTAGGCGGAGATTCAGATTCCACAGGGGCAAATGGTGCTATTATGGTGTACCAATTCTCAGATACGAGCGTTAAGTCTGGTGGAATCGGAATGACAAAAGGACTCGAGGGCAATGGATACTTGAATGCAGCTTCTTTATACTTTTCACAAACAGGGAATGCGATGCTCGACGCTGATAAAATGATTGTCCTAGATGCCCAAAGTGAGATGAGATTTAAGGTTAAAGATCAATTCCGCTTTTATCGTAATGACAATTGGATTGCAAGTATCGGGGTTGCATCTGGAGGGGATACAGATATCATGCTCCCAAATGCGATCATACGCAATTCGAGTTGGGACAATGGGTATATCCAAGTGAAAACCGCTCTTGGGACATATTATCAAGGAGTAATTGCTTCAGACTTCAAAGTTTCTTCAAAAGAAACATATAAAACCAATATCCGTCCTATTACATCCAGCTTACTTGAAAAGGTAATGGAATGGGAAATGAAACAGTACAATTTGAAAACAGATATTCCAAAACTGTATGAGATGCGTATGAATCGTAAAGAAGGAGAGCCGACAATTACTACAGAGGCAATCCCTACACATTATGGTTTAGTTATTCCAAAAGAATCAGAGGAAAATGGTGTGGGGTTATATGGGATGATTTCGCAGACTGTTAAAGCATTTCAGGAGTATGTAACCCAAACAGATGCTAGATTGGAAGAATTAGAGCCATTAAAACCTAAAGGGAACGTAAAGCATAGGAATAGAATAAAACGTCAGAGAAGACCGTCTAGACACGTAAACAGAAGTAGCTAGAAAGAGGTGTAGTCATGCGAAATGAGGAAATTATGATAGATTTAGCAGATCCTGTGTTTACCAAAACCATTCGTTCTCGGCAGAATGACAAGAATGGATTAAAGCTTACGGTGTACGTAAGAGAAAAAGGGGAGAAGGTGGATTTAACAGGATATGTGGTTAAATATGAAGCGACAAATCATACAGGAGTATTCATTCGAGATGATGCTCAAATAGTTGATTCAAAAAATGGTGTGTTTTCCTATACGTTTACATCTCAAGCTGTTTCCACATCGGATGAGTGGACGGCTTATTTTGTGATGGAAAAAAGTACAGAGCGAATGAGTACACCAGACATCCGAATCCAATTACGAAGAGATTTAACAGAAGGAAATATCCAAATAGCAAACTATATTTCTGAGTTTGATGGAGCGATAGAACGGGTAAAAGGATATCGAAAAGAGCTAGATGAGGCGAACAAAAAAATAGGCGAGTTAAAGCCCTATATTCAAAGTCAGTTTGAGGCAACGAATCAGAAAATCAAAGAGATTACGCCGTATATAGACGAGCAATATCTGAAGACGAATAAAAAGATTGAAGAGCTAGCTGCCAGTATTGCGGCGAATGGTGTGGTGAAAAAAAGCGGTGATACGATGACAGGAGACTTGACCGTTCCGACATTGTATGCAGGAGCCAAAACGAAACAAGTGATTGTCGGGAGTGGGACAAATGATGTGTACATTGGGCATTCTGTTACGAAGAAATATTTGCAATTCAAAGATGATGGTACGCTTTCCTATAGCGGGAAGAGAATAGGTTTAGTAGAGGATATGGCGGAGGCGACCAAAACGTTCCTGCAAGGGTTTACGAACTTTAAAAATGGCTTTCGTTCCAATGGTAGTGGCAATTCCCTTTTTTATGGGGTAGATCCGTTTGGATTTAAGCATATACGAGGGCTTGTGGAAGGGGGGAGTACAGAGGCAGGGGTGGTGATTGGCTCATTGCCTGATTTTATGAAACCTACCTATTGGGCAACCATTACAGCAGTGTACGATACGACGGGTGGCGCAGCCTATTCTCCATGCGCAGTGAATATTACTTGGAACGGTGATATCATTTGTCAAACGAAAAGAAGTGCTTCCAGTTTTATTATTATCAATGGGATGTACCTGTAGGAAGAGCATGTGAAATCATAAAAATAAAAAACGGCTTTGTGAACAAGAGGGACAAGTGTCTCTCTTTTTTGGGAAAGGAGTTGAAAAACATGAGCATTGAAATTGGCGTACTGATTGGAGCATTATCACTCGCCATCAGCTATTTTGGCTACGCCCTGAATAAATCTAAATCCATCAAGGCAGATGGACAACAGAGTGCGGAAGTAAAAGCAGAACTGGGATATATCCGGAAAGGTGTGGATGATATCCGGATTGATCTGAAAGCAAGTGAAAAACAAATGGTAGCACTAGGAGAACGAGTCACGAGGGTAGAGGAAAGTACCAAACAAGCGCATAAACGCTTAGATACAATCGAAAAGGAGACGAATTAGACATGACAAAAGAAAACATTCAAAAACGATTACAAAATTGGAAAACATGGGTGGCACTTGCCTCCCTTCTGGGATTTATTTGTGCAAAGGCTGGGTTACTGGAGACAAAAAGTTTTATCGATGAAGTGTTACCGTATCTTTTCACACTTGGTGTCGCTTTAGGGATCTGGAGTGACCACGAAGGAACAGTACAAACAGACAAATAAAAAACAAAGAGAACGCATCGCCAATCGGTGGTGCGTTTTTCTATGGGAGGAGAAACAAAATGAAACGATTACTAGGGGTAACTGCAACATTATGTATGGTATTTTCACTTTCTACAAGTGTTTTTGCGGACAGAGTACTGCTGATACCTGATTTACCAAAACAACCCTATCGAAACGGTGTAGGTGCTTATGAAGGAGTGGTTGCCCACAGTACCGCAACACTAGAAGCACCGGCCATTAATATTCAAAAATATGAGACACGTACCTGGAGAAATGCATTCGTTCATTACGCAGTGGACTGGAATGAAACGATTCAGATTGCGGATACAAAATACATTGCGTACGGTGCAGGGCCAGGAGCCAATAAACGATTTGTCCATGTGGAATTGTGCGAGACGGCAGATTACGCCAAGTTTAAACGGAGCTATGAGAAATACGTAAAGCTGTTAGCGAAAATCTTAAAAGATAACAATCTGTCAGTTGAAAAAGGATTGTGGACACATAACGACGTGAGAAAGTATCTTGGCGGTACAGATCATGAAGACCCGATTGATTATTTACGTAGCTATGGTGTGTCAGAAACTCAATTTAGAAGTGATGTGCAACGGGCATATAACAATTCTAGTGTTGAAGTTTCTGTTCCGTCTAAACCAGAGGAAGTACCAATAGCAGTAACAGATGGGATTGCTTATATTGAAGGCTACAATGTGAATTTACGTAAAGGACCAGGTACAAGTTATTCTAAGATTCGTCAGCTGAATAAGCCTGAAGCGTATCAAGTGTGGGGAGAGCAAGATGGATGGCTCAACCTTGGTGGTGACCAATGGGTGAAATATAATCCAGCGTACATCAGGTTTGAAAAGCAAGAATCAGTAAATCCAGTTGTAGGGAAACGTGTGGTTTCAAAAGTTGATAACCTCAGGTTCTATCATTCACCTTCATGGCAGGATAGCGCTGTAGCGGGTACATTGGACGCAGGGGAAGGATTTACAATCGATGAAAAGGTAAGTGTGGATGGCTTCACGCAATTTAAAGTGCACAATTCGAAAGGGCGCACATACTATGTGACATCAAACAAAGCCTATGTGTATGTGAAATAGGGAAGAAAGAAAAAGGAGGTTTTCGCCTCCTTTTTTTTAAAATGAAACATTTCTTCAGGTATATCCTCTTTTATAATCCACTCTAACATATCAGGTAATAGCATGATGGTTACACCAAAAATAACTCCGAAACCTAATCCTAATAGTAGTGAAGTTTTCAAGTAATAGCCGATGAATAACCAAATGCCAGCTAACAGTAGTAATAAAAGTGCAATGGATAGTTTGAAAATCAATTCGTTCTCCCCCAATACAGGATATCTTATATTTAATTATAATGATTGAAGAAGATGAAGTGAATTAAAAAATGAGTAACAAGGAATCGGAAGAGATTACGAAATTTGGGGTGGGAAACAAATGTGGTACATATAAAAATGTCGAATAGTAGCTAGGTATAGGGGAGAATGTCATACAAATAGAAAGAGTTGGTGCATTATAGGTAGGGTTAACATAGAAATATGTTGTAAAATAAAAAGGTTCTTCTATCTGAAGAACCCAGTTTGTAGAACAGTATAAGATATATTATCCCCGTAGTTGTGTTCTATATTATTTTTATGTTAGGCCAAGGAAGAATATGATAATGAAAAACAGAATACATTTGACCAAGGTGTACTCTGATTCAGTGGTTTCTCTTGAACCACTTTATATATATGCAGAAAATTATGTTGTATAATTCAAAAAATAGAAAAGGCAATCCAGGGTGGTGAGTCTGGATTGCCTTTTCGTATAGAAAGAATCGTGTATAACATAACAGGAGCAGTTTAATATATGTAAAGATTTTTAAAAATATGTTTAAAATATAAGAGGGCGCCTTCCCCAGTTGAAGGCGCCTCTCACGTGGTGATTCTCTCGATGACATTTACAGTATATCCAACATTATTGAAAAGTAGAACTTTTTATTGACGCATAATTCTATATGATCTATATTTTATATAGGTTCTCTAATCTATTGCACAATGAAGAATCCGTCTCCTATTGGAGGCGGATTCTTTGTGTATTGTCAGAAATAAATAGCACCTTCGGAGTGAGGTGAAGGTGCTATTTGGGGTGAAGAAAATCGTTGATGTTTTCCTCGTGTAGTATAAGTATATGTAACAATGCATGAAAATATGCAAAAAGCATGCTAGGGTGGTGAACCAGAATGCTTTTTGGTATGTCATAGTGACGTTGTCCAAGGAGTTAGTACATGATATGCAGATGAGCGCAGGAATATGATAAAATGTTTTCGTTTCAATAAAAAAGAGCAATCTCAGGTTGGGAGAGAATGCTCAATCGCTTATTAAAACACTTTACGGAAGTCAGCACTATAGGTATATGAGTAATGAATCTGAAATAGAACAAAAAAACACCTTCTTCAGTTGAAGGTGTTATAAATGGAGGTAACGCTTTGAATCATAAATAGTATATCCACTAACGTGTTAAATTAGAACTCGTTATTGGCGGGTATATTTAAATATAGTATATTTTAACTATTCCATTTTATAATTGAATGGTTAACCTGCAAAGAGCCGTTTCCTTTTGGGAGGCGGATTTTTTGTGTTTACATATCCCAAAAATGTGTGATTTTCTTATTAGTCTCATGTATTCTTACGACTTTCATTATTTTTTGCATGGTGTTTGGCGATGGAATGTAATCTTTGTCATTGCACAATTGTCCGAGTGTATTTCGGTTTACCTTACTTATTTTTGAAAATTCTTGTATCGAGTAATCGTATTTAGCTAAAAATTTAGCAAGTTTTGTTTTGTGTCTGCCAATGCCTCTTCCCCACATATTTCATTCCCCCGGTGTTCTTTTTATATCATCTTGTCCAAAATGCAAAAAGCTATACGCAGTTGCAAAAATAAATGTGCATATTGTCCAAGCCCTCCCCAATATGATGTACCAAGGTAAGAGAAGTTCCAGTTACCAAAGTAGCTATCAAGGTAGGAACAGGTGAATGTACCAAGGTAGGTATCATGGTACGTTTTGGATTTCTACCATGGTTCCTATCAAGGTAACGCTACCATGGTAATGGGTGCGTAAAGCGTTAGTTCACTTGCATTTTATATTCTGTTTATAAAGGGGCGAAAGAAATGAACAGCAAGATGGCATCATACGAAGAAACTTGTGAATATTGTAAATGTTTGTTATCCGATTGGTTGTTTTGGAGATGGAATGTAAAGAAGTATTGTTCAGAATCTTGTGCGGAATACGATAAAAAATAAATGAGGGAGCTGAGCGTATGTGGGAGACAAAACAAATTATTCCCTTTCGGGATTTCATGAGTGGGTCGTACAAAAAGAAAGAGAGACAAATACAAAAATATCATGCAGGGAGTCCGTTGGCTTTTCTTCATATGTCCGATTCCATGATACATACGTATTTTGCGTTAGGAATAATGGGAACAGTTTTAATCGGGGCAGTATTGCTAGAAAGGTATTTGATTCAAAATGATTATATTTCCGCAGCGAAATTTGTATCTGAAGGACTACATCATGGAATACGAATGGGTGGAATTGGCTTTGTTGCGTATGTTTTCATTCGCATTGTAATCATGTTCTAAGGAGAGATGATATGGAAATCATAAAAGAATGGCTTCATAGGAAGGCTTTAAAGCATCAACTCATTGATGTATTTAATAAGGCAGGATTATATAGGGAACATCAAACACGTGGAGGGAAAGTACCGATTTACCCTAAAATTCATGCTGTTTCTTCTTCAAAAGAAAGCGTGAAATATGTATTTACTATCCCAAACGGATTAGATCCAAAGACAATTGAAAAGAAATGGTTTTGTTTTCAGCAAATATTAGGGCAGAATGTAGTAATTGAGGGAGATATTAAAAGGTTTGTACTCCATATATTTCATTCGGATGGTGGTTTAAAACCATATAACTACAGTTACAAGCAATGGCAGCCGTTAGTAAAAGAATACCGTCTTCCTATCGTAGTAGGACGTGACCAGTTCGGAAAAATGATTATTTACGATATGGTGGATGCAAACACACCGCATCTTCTCATTGCAGGAGAAACAGGTAGCGGAAAAAGTAGTATGGTGCGAGTTATCTTGTCTACACTGATTCAAGGTATATCGCCTGATGCATTACATTTGTATCTTGGTGATTTGAAGAATTCCGAGTTTCATTTTTTACGACGAATCAAACATGTAAAAGAAGTATGCATGGAAGAACACGAAATGAAGAGCATGCTTCAAAAAGTATGGAATGAAATCAGAGAACGTAGAAAGCTCGTGGAAGAATATGAAGTGGATCACATTGATGAGTATAACAAATTAAATACTGATAAACAGAAACCCTATATTCTCCTAGCAATTGATGAAGTAGCGATGCTACAAGATGAAAAAGAATGTATGACGATTATAGAAAAAATATCGGCAGTTGGTCGGGCATTAGGCGTCTATCTGATGCTATCGATGCAACGTCCAGATGCAAAAGTGTTAGATGGTAAATTGAAACTAAACATGACAGTAAGAATGGGCTTTAAATGTGCTGATGCGATTAATAGTAATATCATGGGTACACCAGGCGCAGAACACATTGAACAGTCAGGACAAATGATTCTAAAATTAAATGGACTCAAGAAAGTGCAAGCACCATATTTAGCATTAAACAAAGCGAAACAAATGATAGAACCGTATCGTGTACCAAAGGATAAATACATGATTTCAAATCAGCAACAAGAAAAAATTCCTGTGTTTGGAGTGTTGAACCATGAAGAGTAGAGATCAAGCCATTCTGAAAGATTTACGCCGTTTTCGATGCATGTCTCGTGATGATATTATTGATTTGCATTTTCAAGGACTCAAGAAAGCTGTTACGTGTTGTAATACAGTCATGAAACGATTAAGACGAGATGGGAGTGTGGATGTAAATGTGTCACAGCAACCATATATCTATTTTCCACAACCGAGTACGATTCGGAAAATGAGTCAAAAGATTCCGCATTTCCTCGGCATCGTGAACGTATATAAGCAACTTCTTCAGTACGAAAAGCCGAAAGTATTCAAAGTTGAGCCAAAATACGGTAAAGCATACATGGAACCTGATATTTTTACCATATGGCGACAAGCTCCTTTTTTCATAGAGGTACAGAATTCGGTCTACAGCAAGAAAGTTATGCAAGAAAAAGTAGATCGTTACGAATCCTACTTTCATAGTTTGGAATGGCAGCAAGAACCATGGCAACCCAAGAAATCCAAATACTTCCCTTCTCTCCTGGTAATTACAGATAGCCAGTATGACATCTACTCTCCCAATTTTCGCATATTTCAAACAAAATCGATGCATGATTTCATGAATCAAATGGCGATTCGGAATTAAAATGATTCGCCAATCATCTTTAGAAATAACGTATTCTGAGCCAAAATATCTTTCTTACGATTTGCAAGATTATGTATATCCCTAAAGCTATCGATATAGTCATAGACCATATGTTTAAACGTGCGTGTAAAATAGCCAATCGGATTTCTCATCAATGTACCGTTATGTTCGTATTCATGCGTTTTAGAGAACAGGACAGAAGAAGCATTCGCAAGAATGTTGTGGAAGATATCTGTATCCGCTAGTAAACTACATTTCTTTGCAGCTTTTTTTGCAATGTTCCTAGCATTTTTGAAAGACTCGTTAATCATTTTAGAATCAAAAGCATGTCCTAATTTCCCACGCATAGATTGTGGTACACGGTAATCGATGAAATCTGAATCCTGTTGAATAGGTTGTGAAACGTCCTCTTTACGTTTATTTATCTTTTTACTCTTTTGTTTTAAGGTTTTAGTAGTTGTTTTTGGGGTGTGACAAATTTCAGCATTTTTAGCTGGTTCAGGTGTGACAATTTGGTCTTCTGCAATGATTGATTGAATGATAATCACGTTACATGTCTGTCTCTTGTCGCTTTTACGTTTCATTTCGAGTTGTTTAATAATACCAAGGGATTCTAAGTATTGGCATACACGAATAACTGTTCTACGGCTAATATGAAGTGCGTCCGCAATGTTATTTTTGGTTTTAAAAGAAACACCAAGGTATTTAGCGGAATAGTGGTGTAAATGATCGAGTACCGCCATTTGGTTTTTATTTAATTTATATTGTTTCTTATACGCTCGCACAGTGTCATTTAATTCCTTGAGAGTTTGAAAGGATGCTAAGTTTTCATATGTTTCTACACTTGCAATAATAGTAATCACTGGTTTCTTTTTCATAACGGTTTGTCTCCTTTTTTAGAAACAAAAAAGCAACAGTATGCCACAAAATGTAAGCAAACTGTTGCGAGGAGACCCTTATGTACGATAAAATAAGGTACATGAAGAGTTACAGCAAGTGTTTGCCTAGTTATGGTAGGCGGACGGTTAATAAAGTGTGTCACCACTTTATTAACACGCTGTGCTCTTTTATTTTTTGTTAGTTTTATTTTGAATTTTTGAGGTAACAAATTGGTCACAAATAACTAGAAAAGTGTTGCCATTTATAAAATCAGGTAAAGCACAAAACAGCGTAATATAGCTGTTTGTTGCGCTTTTAGGTAATTTAAGTTTTATAGATAGTAGAAGAGTATATTCCATCGCATCTTATGAATGCGGAAGTGACGGCGGATATTATGACACTAGAGATGGAACCAGATACTCTTAAAAAGGTAGGGAGTATTGGTCAAAGAATGAGAGAGCATCTAGCGAGTAATATGGAATGGTATTTAAAATATGTAGAAGAACATGCAGAGAAAAAAAGTTTTCCATATCACCCTAATTTCGGTGTTACAAAAGAAGAGTATGAGTTTGTACTAAATGCAATTGATCAAAGTAAATTGGTTAATACAAAAGATGGAAAGCTGAAATTTAAGAAAAAAAATGATCATGAAGTAGAGATTTTTTCAAGTGAAAGTATAAAGCTCCTTAAATATGTAGTTATTAATACGAAGAAGAATACAGTAAAAACATCTCTAGGCGAATGTGAATATTTTGGAGAAATACTGGCGTCACCAGAACAGAAGTTAACTGGTCCTTGGCACGGAAAACAATGGATGTTAAAAAAAGATGATTTAATATATATATTTTCTTTAGGGAAAATGGAAGCAGAAAATAAATCAATTATTGATATTTCGGTGAAAGGTAAATATAAGGGGGAAATTATTAATAAGGAAGAGGCATTAGAGTTTTCTTCAGTTTCTTAAATGATGATAATAAAAAAATCACCTTGCTGTCTAAGCAAAGGTGATTTTTTATTAAATAAACAATCCAGCGATTGTCGCAGATAAAATAGAAGCAAGTGTTGATGCAAATAGCATTTTCCAACCAAATTTAGAAACAACGCTTCCTTGCTTTTCAGAAAGGGCACGGATTGTACCAACGATTGCACCAATTTGGCTAATACTTGCGAAGCTAATTAAGAATACTGTAACGATTCCAACTGTACGTGGAGCTAATGTTGTAGCTGTGTCTTTTAAATCAAGGATTGCTACAAACTCATTTAAAACAATCTTCGTACCCATAATACCACCAGCTGGGATAATATCTTGAGTTGGAATACCCATTAAGAATGCGAATGGAGAAAGTACGTAACCGAAGATTTGTTGTAAAGTAACAGCATGTCCCATTGCGCCTGAAGCTGCACTAATTACGTAGTTTACAACTTCCATCACACCGATAAAGGCGATCATTAATGCGGCAACGATACCAGCTACTTTTAAACCATCAAGCGCACCGTTAATCATTGCGCCGATAAAGCTGTCTCCGAATAGAGTTCTATCAAATTTCTGAATCACTTCATCTTCTTTCTTCGTATCAACTGGTGTTAATAACGAACAAACGATTAAGCTTGAGAATAAGTTTAGCGGAAGAGCTGCCAGTACGTATTTTGCATCTAACATCATTACGTATGATGCTGTAACAGAAGCAGAAACGGAGCTCATCGCAGAACAACAAATGATAAACATACGGTTTTTATTGAAATGCTGTAAATCGTTTTTAATAACGATTAACGCTTCACTTGAACCGAAGAATACAGAGTTTACTGCGTGGAATGACTCAACACGTGGTAAACCAGTAATTTTTGAAATAGCACCGCCGACAACGCGAACGATGAATGGTAAAACACCTAAATAACTAAAGATTGAAAGTAGTGCTGAGAAAAATACGATAATTAATAATACGTTTAAGAAAAAGACAAAATCTCTGTGAATTCCATTAAAGAGAAAATCGACACCTGTCGTACCAAGTTTAATTAGTTTGTTGAAAACTTTACTAATGAAAATAATGATTTGTTGACCAATCTTTGTAGCAAACATAAACCAACCGATTAAAATTTGGAAACCAATCATAATTGCAATTGCACGGAAGTTGATTTTACTTTTGTTGTTTGACAAAGCAAAACATAAACCTAACACGGCAATAATACCGATAATGCTCATTACATATTGCATGTAGTTGCCCCTTTCAGAAGTTCGTATAAAGTTTGTACATAAAACGCTCGTTATATTACTAAAAATAAAGGAATGAGGTTTTATGTCATACGTAAGATGTCTGACCTTTTAGAAAAATAAAAATAAAAAAAGACCCATATGGATTCACTTTCATCTATGAGAGAAAGCTAATCAATATGAGTCCTTTTTTGCGCATAGGCTAATATTCATTAGTTTTCCCCATAGTCCAGCAATTTAAGGTTGCCGGGTAGAAACTCTCGATCCATATTATCAAGTATATATGAGGTAACATCGTCCGTATTAAATTAGTAGTAGCGTAACATTAACAGAGAAGTATCGTCAATAGCTTTTTTTCTTCCAATAGAAAAAGACCATATAAGTATGATAAAATGTAACGCAGTGTTATGAAAAAGAGAGGTCGGAAAATGAGTACTAAAATGACGCCACCAGTTGAGAAAAACGAGTTTATAGATGTAGTATTTGAAGATTTAACACATGATGGTGCCGGTGTTACGAAAGTAAAGGGCTATCCTATTTTCGTTAAAAACGGATTACCAGGTGAAGAAGCGCAAATTAAAATTATTAAAGTGAAGAAAAACTTCGCATTTGGTCGTTTAATGAAGCTTCATACAGAAAGTCCATATCGTAAAGATGCTGAATGCCCAGTATATAATCAGTGCGGCGGTTGTCAGCTTCAGCACTTAACTTATGAAGGACAATTACAAGCGAAAGAAAAACAAGTACGTGACGTTATGCAGCGTATCGGAGGACTAGCTGATGTTCCTGTTCATCCTGTACTTGGCATGAAGAATCCGTGGGTATACCGTAATAAAGCACAAGTACCAATCGGAGAACGTGAAGGCGGACTTGTAGCTGGTTTTTATCGCCAAGGAACGCATGACATCATTAATATGGAATCATGCTTAATTCAGGCAGAAGAAAACGATACATTAATCCAAGAAGTAAAACGTATTTGTGAAAAGCACGGTATCACTGCGTACAACGAAGAGCGTAACAAAGGAACACTTCGTCACGTAATGGCTCGTTACGGACAAGTAACAGGGGAAATTATGCTTGTCTTCATTACGCGTACAGCAGAATTGCCGAACAAAAAAGCAATTATTGAAGAAATTGCAGCGAAATTCCCAGAAGTAAAATCAATTGTTCAAAACGTAAATACGAAGCGTACGAATGTAATTTTCGGAGACAAAACGACAGTACTGTACGGATCAGAATACATTTATGACTTTATCGGTGACATTAAATTTGCGATTTCAGCACGTTCATTCTATCAAGTAAACCCAGAGCAAACGAAAGTGCTTTACGATAAAACGTTAGAATACGCAAAATTAAATGGTAACGAAACAGTAATCGATGCCTATTGCGGCATCGGATCAATCTCGTTATTCCTAGCGCAAAAAGCGAAAAAAGTGTACGGCGTTGAAATCGTCCCAGAAGCAATCGAAGACGCAAACCGAAACGCAGCACTAAACAACATGACAAACGCTGAATTTGGCGTAGGAGAAGCTGAAGTAGTTATTCCAAAATGGTACAAAGAAGGCGTAATCGCCGACATAATGGTCGTAGACCCACCGCGTAAAGGCTGTGACGAAGCATTACTAAACACAATCATCGACATGAAGCCAAACCGCGTCGTATACGTATCGTGTAACCCAGCAACATTAGCACGTGATTTAAAAGTACTAGAAGAAGGCGGATATAAAACACAGGAAGTACAGCCTGTTGATATGTTCCCGCATACGACGCATGTGGAGTGTGTGGCTTGGCTTAAGTTGGTATAAATAAAAGTAGGTGGTAGCGAGAATCTATAAAAGATTCTCGCTGTACTGTCTGCTTTTATTTCAATTCTTTTAATGAGACGGTGTAATATTTCTGGGGTCAAAACATTAATATGTGAATAATTCTCTAGTTTTTTGATGTTGTCGTTTCTGGCTGTTCTTGAAACGTCATCTGCGGTTCTAACTCTCTAATTCTAATTTAGCATTAGATACCCCTTTTAAGCTGCCCTTATTTTGTTACACTACTATTCTGTAATCTTCTCAAGAAATCATTCCATCAGCTAAGAATCGAATAAGGGTTATGTTGTCTCATTCGTATGATTCTTTGCTTTTTGCATGCAAGACGAGTGTGAAATTAATAAATTAAGATCGTTTTATTTAGAGATTTAAGGTTTTGTGTGGTCCATATAAGTTTTATGGGAATAATTTAGCAACATTCTATGACGATTTTAAAGTAAGGGGGATTTTCCTTGAGTTTGAATAGTGAAAAATTTTAAATGAAAAGCACAAAAGAAAATGAGCTGTATACATAATTTTTAGAGTTTAAAGATACTTATCAATGAAGTTTTAAATATATCAAATGTTTTAGTTAGTCCTAATTTTTATTAAAGGGTTTTCTTATGCTAAAATTGTTAATAATAATATTAAATGACCTTAAGGGAGCTAAGTATGAAAAAGAAGAGGAGATCATTAATCGAATTTAATAAAACTATGTCACAAAGCTATTTAGTTGAAGAAAGTATTAATGGACAATTTGGCATCGGAGAAGAAGATGAGGGTAACAATTTATCCTATATTCCAGAAGAAGAGAGGGAAGTTTTTATAGATAGGGCTCAATTATCTATTTTCGAGTTACATCGTAGATGCCGGAGAGGAGATATTATTCTCCAGCCATCGTATCAGAGAAAAGATGTATGGACTAAACCCAAAAAATCAAAACTTATTGAATCAGTTCTAAGGAATATACCTGTTCCTTCTATTTATTTTGCAGAAACAAGAGAAGGTAGATGGGAAGTAGTAGATGGTCAACAGCGCCTGACATCTTTCTTTGAGTTTTTAGATAATCAATATCCTTTATCACAGTTACCTGTATTAGCGCAATTTGAAAAAAAATACTTTAAGGATTTAGACAGTTACCAAAGAAAGATTGAAGATTACCAGTTGCATATATTTATTATTAAGAAGGAATCACATCCAGATATTCGATTTGATATATTTGAGAGAATTAATGAAGGTGCGACCCAATTAAATGCTCAAGAGCTTAGAAATAGTATATACAGAGGCATCCGGGTAAAATTATTAATAAGATTATCTAAAAATCCAAATTTTATTAAATTAGTGAAGGGTAATTTACAGGAAAAAAGGTTAAAACATCAAGAAGCTGTATTAAGATTTATTTCTTTCTATATTAAAGGACCTGGTGGGTACAATGGCAACTTAAATTCATTTTTAAATAGTACACTTGATGAAAACTTAATAAATGAGCAGAATATTGAGGAACTTGAAAATGTGCTTAATGTTACAATGAGCACAATTTATGAAGTTTTTGGAAAAGATGCATTTATTAAAGCTAATTCTCAAATTAAGAGAATAAATATGTCTCTTTTTGATATTTTATCGTATTCTTTTGCAATTTATGAAGCTGGTGTAATACTCGATCATAAAGAAGAAATTGTAAAAGGATTAAATATATTAATCCAAAAGGACGATGAATTTAGACGTTCTATCACATCGAATACACTAACTAAGAAGAATGTTACTTATAGATTTAATAAGTGGTTGGAATTTTTCGAGAAAATATTGAATGGAGAAAATTACTATGATCAAACATTTTGAAGTGAAAAATTTTAAATGTCATGAAGAGAATAATCATTTTGAATTGCCAGGTATAACAATTGTTTCAGGAACTAACAATTCTGGTAAATCCTCTTTATTACAGTCTATTTATTTATTAACTCAAACAAAATCCAAAGGTTATTCTATATTAGCTGTAAATGAAGAATTAAAATTAGGGAGTTTTTCAGATATACTTAGCAAAAATCAACCAAATACCGAAACAATTGAGCTGTCTTTTACCTTTGAAGAGAAAGTCTTAAAAAAATATAATGTTGAGGAATTAATTGTTAATTTAGCTTATAAAAATCCGAGTGACTTTTCGAAAATCAAAATACCCTATTTTGAATCAAATCCAGTTTTATATTTCATGGAGATATATTTTAAAAAAGAAGGTGAAGAATTAGACACCATTACCTTGGAAATTGTAGATGAAATAACTCCAAATATATTGTATAAAATAGAAGGAAAAGAGGATGCTGGTTTTTGTAAAATTAATGGAATAGTGCCTGAACCTATCATATATAGAGCTCCTAATGAAGAAGAAAGGATAATTTGTTCACCTACTTTAGATAAAATTAGGGGCTTTTTGAGATTAATTAATAATGAAAATATAAAATATATAAAGGCTTTCAGATTAGATGATTATATAGAAGGCGGTACATCTTTAAAAAATAATTTAGGTTTATCGGGTGAATATACCGCTGAAGTAATTCATAAGTATTGGAATAATCCGGCTGATTTCCATAGTGAGACAGGGATGGAAGCTTTAACGTTTTCTAGGGTTTTTGATCAATGGATCAATAAACTGTTAGGTGATAATTATAAAATACGCTCTAATTCATTAGATAAAGATAGATTTAAAATTACTATACAAGAAATCAAAAGTGGGAATGAGTTCACTTTGAATCAGGTAGGATTTGGAATTTCTCAAATTCTTCCGCTTATTACGCTTTTATTGACAAGTAAAAGAGATGAGATAATTTTAATTGAGAATCCAGAGGTGCACCTTCATCCTAAATTACAATCCTTGTTTGTAGACTTATGTATTTTCGTTTTAGAGAACGGAAGGAAGTTAGTGATAGAAACGCACAGTGAACATATTATTAATAGATTACGGTATAATGTTAAGAGAACTCCGGTTTTATTAGAAAAAATTAATATTTTATTTTTTGAAAAAGAGGATGCTAGTATAATTTACTCGGATATAGAAATAACAAAAGAAGGTAGATTGGCTTATTGGCCTACAAACTTTTTTGATCAAACATATAATGATTTATTAGGATTGATAGAAGAATGAGTAGCTTTTATTTAAATCATAGTGTCTTAGCGTGTCAAAAAGAAGAACAAGAAGTAAAAATTAAATTAAAAGAAATTGTCGAATTGATAAGCTACTTAAAAATGGAAAAATTTCAAGTGTTCGTTTTTTCTAACTTATGGGATGTTTCAGTTTTAGGAGGCACTCTGAGGTCCTTTTTACACAGTATGCCTAATCAGGAAGAGGCAAAACTAATAATGCTAGGTCTTGTAAATACTGGTCCTTTCTATTATGAGGACGTAGCTAGTAAATCTTTAATTATGACTCCAATTGTAACAAGTAATAGCTTCGTATATAAATTATTAACTATTTGCTTTAATGAAAAACATTCATTAATAGTATCCTTGAAAGAAGAGAAAGATTTAATTGCGAGGAAGTATCATATTTCTGAAGATTATCATTCCCATGAGGTAGATAATTATATTGGTAAAGATGAATTACCAGCATATTTTGAGTCTATAGATAGACCTAATAACATAGATGATGTATTTAGAAAGGTCTCTGAAAAGAGAAGCAACATTGTAATCTTAGGGTGTGTCTAAAAACTATTTCTATGGTAGGATTACCTCAAACCATTTAGAGAGAGGTATTTTCTATGACGCCACGCCGCTACGAACTTACAAATGAACAATGGGAACAAATCAAAGACTTTTTCCCACCGTATTCTACTGGTCGTCCGCCTAAAAGAAGTAATCGTGAAATGTTCAATGCTATTTTATGGATAGCTAGGAGCGGCGCTCCCTGGCGTGATTTGCCGGACCATTACGGCTTATGGAAAACCGTGTATGCTCGCTTCTGCAAATGGCGTGATGAAGGTGTCCTACTGACCATTTTTCAAGAATTAAATGCTGAACCGGATTTTGAAAATCTCAGCATAGATTCAACCAGTATCAAAGCGCATCAACATAGTGCTGGTGCAAAAAAAAGGCCATAAATCATGAGTTTCATCAGCATATTGGCATGAGTCGCGGTGGAAAAACTACCAAAATCCATACAATTGTTGATGGTTTAGGCAACCCCATTTTATTTCATTTGACTGGCGGAAATATTTTTGATAGCACTCCAGTTTGCGAGCTTTTGGATGAAATACCAATTAAGGGCAGCAATATTCTTGGTGACAAAGCCTATGGTTCTCATACGATTCGTAACTATATTACCAATCATGAAGCAACCTATACCATTCCACCCAGATCAAATGCGAAAGCTCCTTGGAATGTGGATTGGTATTTATATAAAGAACGCCATTTAGTGGAGTGTTTTTTCAATAAAATCAAGCATTTCCGTAGAATCGCAACACGGTATGATAAGCTGGCATCTTCTTTTTTAGCCTTTGTGTATATCGCTGCCATTTTTCGATTAACACAATGAACAACAGTTTTTAGACACACCCTAGATAAAGCAAAAAAAAGTGCTAGGCAACATAACTTTCAAGGTAGATTTTTGGATGTAATGAATGGCTTATTGGCTCTAGCAGACATAGAGTTAAATTTATTATTAGAAGATGTGTCTGATGAAGAGAGGAAGAAAATCTTTTTGGATGAAACTAAGCTTAAGATCTCAGGTGAATCTGATGAAACATTGAAGGTTCGTAAATATAAAGCCGAAAGAGAATGTGTTATCCCAGGATTAGGGAAAGAGGTGTTTGCATGGCATGTGAAAATTGGTAACAAAACTAGGATTCATTATTATATTGATAAAGATACTCAGCGAGTATACATAGGGCATTGTGGTAAACATCTTGGTACAGTTTCCCACAATTCTTAATTAATCAGTTGAGTTGCATTTTTATGCCTAGTTTTTTTAAACGTGAGTATTAAAATCGCTTATCTTAATCCCATTTTAAAACTCACTTGTACAGCGCGAATGTACTATTTCATCCTAGTTTGACTTTTGTAGATAATTAAATTAATAAATTCAATGATAATAATTGATTACGAGAGGTAAAATATATTAATTGTAAGTGGATAAGAACATATCTTTTAATAAGTATTTATTAGAATTTATAATTGGAATATTTATATTTTATAATTTATAATTTATAAAAAAAGAGGCAATTAAACTTCGGTGGAATTGCCTTTTATGTTCCTTTAAATTTAATAAAATGAGGGATATCTATGTCGAAAATTCAACCTGAAAAGTATTATGAAGCTTGTATTACTCATCATTTAGTTAGCCATTTTGAGTATATGCTAGATAAAAAAATCTATCCTTTTAGTATCAGTCAGATTGAAGAAAAAATAGAAGGGTATGATTTTGGTTACAAAGTATCACAAAAATCATTCTTTATACAATATAAAAAACCTTACAGATTAATCCCAGAAGATACATATCATTGGAAGATTGACATAGAACAACTTCGAACAATTAATAGCAGTACAAATGGTATTAATACATATGATGCACTACCATCTTTTTGGGATGCTATGGACTGGTATGAGGCCTTGGATAATACATTTTTCATTGGTGCTCTAAGTTTAGAAAATCAAATAAAGAAAATAAATGAGGGGAAAATTGTAAAAACGACTTCAATTAGTGTAGAGAAAATTCGACTTGATAATTGGAAGAAGATAAGCCATATTTTTATACAATCTTTGAATAACGTAGCTGTGGATAAAACTGATATAAATTATGGCATTGATACTATATTAAGAAATTAGGTGAAGATGCTAAAGTTTCTACATGGTTGTATATTTTGGAGGGAGACTGATGAAATATAAAAATTTTGAGGTTTTAGGTAGTTATAGTTTAAGAGATGGTGGCTATATAAATTTTTCTATGGGGAAAAATTTGGAGTTAGGTACAGAGATAAATACTTATATACATGAACTGTTCCATATGCATCTTACTAATTGCTCAAATTTAGGCTTCTTATTACTCTTATTTGAAAAAGAGTGTAACCTTGCCTTAGAGGAACTGGATAAATCACATTATAATAAAATTCGGGAGTTGTCTACAATTATTTTTAACCGTACAGTCAATGTGCAAGAGATTTATGCTAATAATCAAGAATTACTGTGGATTGAAAAAAATATTAATTTGGAAATTAAGAAAGAGTTTTTTGAGCGTAAACCTAAATATTATCAAAAATACTGTAGTAAGATGAATATCATCACTAATAATCAGAATCTAAATAACGAAGAAAAAAGATATTGGATTGAGAGAATATGTTTACACTCATTGAATATACAAATTTATTCAGATGAGTTTCTAAATTCTTTAAAGTCTAAAAAGAATTTAAGTGAGTATTTTTCTAAGGAAAATCACCCCGATACAAGACTTGATAAAGCTTTAGAAAAGTATTCAAGAAATGAAAACTTTGAGGAAACCATTGAGATAAAGTTACATAAGTGTGTTTTTTAGAATGAAAGATATGGGTATAATTAAATATTTAAACAAAAAAATAAACGAATTTAAAAATACAGAAAATATTTCTTGGTGTGGGGATATTTTGGGTGAAATAAGTATGAAAGAATTTATCCAGTTAAATCAAAAAAAATGGATGAAAAAGTGAGGTTATTTGATTTTAACAATTTTCCAGTAATAAAAGTCGAAAATATATCTAATTATATAGATTTAGGTGTTTTCGCTATCAAGAATTGTAAAAATATAATTGATAAGGAGAATTTCTATTTTATAACGGGAGCATTAATTGAGTCAACGCCATCATATGTAAGCGATGAAGCTCCACTGGAATTCTTAAATAGCCATGAAATTAAAGTCATAGGTATATCAAGTGATGAATTTGACATACCTAAAATGAGACCTACCTATATAGAGGTCAATCACGCTCCGATAGTTGTGTTAATAGATAGTTATAGTAATGCTAGAGAGATAATTAATAAGATTGTAATGGAGGGGGAGTTGTATATAGGGGATCTTTATGATCAAAGCACGAAAAATTTTTCTACAACTTTATTTTTTAGAGAAAGAACGAAACCAAGAGTGATTTTTATTTTTCCGACTTTGAAAAAATTATCTATTAGGTTAATGAAAGATTTAGGGATAGAGAGACAGTTAGTATATTCAGATAACGAAAAATTCACCAAAATACTATCTTTATTTGGAAGCGAATTAGAAATGTTAAAATTCGCTAAATGGATATTTAGCTTTATTATGAAAAGTAGCTGTAGATTTACAGTTTTAGAAGATCCTGCAACAAAAATGATCTTTAATTTAACTAGATCGTTATTTAATGATGTTATGAAAATTAGAATTCCAGATTATTATAATCAGTGGGCAGCTCTTCCAACTAAAAAAACTGTTGGGAGCCATATTATGCTTTAATGGAATTTGAAAATAGAGAAAATACAGGTTTTTTTAAAACTATTAATCAAAATGCTTTGATTTTTTTCCTTGATAAAAATAGCGCTTTGAATTATAGAAAAAGGTTACTAAAAATGGATTCGGGATTTTCCAGATTAGAGGTAGTAGGAATAGATAGGCATTATTGGAATGCGGCTAAAAAGCATTTTAAAGAAATAAATATAAATATTTTCATATGCTTGGATGCAATACAAAATTTAGGTGAATTTGTAGATTTTCAAAAATTGGATAAAATAATAAATGATTAAATATTTACAGATTTATTGTTTTGTGAAGGCGAGTTAGTACACTATACATTTTATTTATAAAAATACGACGCAGAAACAGTTTTAGTTATAGTAAACATTGTAGCTTTTCACAAATTATATATGCCAAAATACATTTGTGTTTGATAATAAGTTATTAGGCATGATATAAGTGTAACATCGGGCTTTATATTTTTTATTGAGAGTTTGAAATTGCATTCATATTGAGAGGATTTGAATTTGAAATGATAGATAATTTTTGGCGTGATTTACCACGACCATTTTTTGTACTTGCACCAATGGAAGATGTGACAGACGTTGTTTTCCGTCACGTAGTAAGTGAAGCTGGTCGCCCGGACGTATTCTTCACAGAGTTCACAAACTCGGATAGCTATTGTCATCCAGAAGGTATGAAAAGTGTACGTGGCCGTTTAATTTTTACAGAAGATGAACAACCGATTGTGGCACATATTTGGGGAGATAATCCTGAATATTTCCGTCAAATGAGTATTGGCATGGCAGAGCTAGGATTTAAAGGTATTGATATTAATATGGGTTGCCCAGTACCGAATGTAGCATCGAGAGGAAAAGGTAGTGGCCTTATTCTACGTCCAGATGTTGCGGCAGAACTTATTCAAGCCGCAAAAGCGGGCGGACTACCTGTAAGTGTAAAAACGCGACTTGGCTTTAAAGAGTTAAGTGAGTGGGAAGAGTGGTTAACACATATTTTCGAACAAGATATTGCAAATCTTTCTATTCATTTACGCACAAGAGAAGAAATGAGCCAAGTAGATGCGCATTGGGAACTAATTCCGGAAATCAAAAAATTACGTGACCGTATCGCACCAAATACGTTAATAACAATCAATGGAGACATTCCTGATCGTCAAACTGGGTTGGAACTTGCTGAAAAATACGGCATTGATGGCGTTATGATTGGACGAGGTATCTTTAAAAATCCGTTCGCTTTTGAAAAAGAGCCGAGAGAGCATAGCAGTAAAGAACACCTTGATCTTCTAAGACTACAGCTTGATCTTCAAGATCAATATGCAGAAGTACTACCACGTTCAATTACAGGACTTCATCGCTTTTTCAAAATTTATGTAAAAGGCTTCCCTGGAGCTGCTGAACTAAGAAATCAATTGATGAGCACGAAATCAACTGATGAAGTGC
Organism: Bacillus sp. CPT56D-587-MTF; assembly: GCF_058792335.1. NCBI lineage: Bacteria > Bacillati > Bacillota > Bacilli > Caryophanales > Bacillaceae > Bacillus > Bacillus sp. CPT56D-587-MTF. The sequence continues at coordinate 5,576,300 of NZ_JBYTEF010000001.1, forward strand.
GTGCGTTGTTGGATAAGTTTGAGGCTAGTGTTGGTGAGGTTGAGGGTAGTGAAATGGTGTAACTCCCCTGAAGATAGAGGGGAATAGATGGTATTAATTTGTGGGTAGTTGTTTAGTTTAGTTTTAAATTCTTTTGCAGAAGGAAACTTTTATTTTGATAAAGTTTGTTTTTTGAAAGAAAAAGGTTTAAGAATGTAATAAAACCATTAATATCTTACACTCTGCATAGGTGGGAGTGGAGGGCTTGGTTTGAAATAAATAGCTGAAAAGGTAAGGCATCGTTATCGGTGCCTTACCTTTTTATTTTAGGTAAATTGAAGAGGGATATTAGAATTAATTTGAGTTGTATTTATTGAAACCATTCTGCTATTTTTAGGGGTATCGTTATGATAAAATATTAAGAAATCTAATTTTATAAATAGAGGTGGATAATGTATCATTTATCAGAATTTAAAGAACAATTAGGCGTGTATTGGGATTTAATAACGTTATTTTTAGGGGCGGTCTTAGGAATAATGATTCCAGCTATGTATAAACAAATATGTCATTACTATAAAAGATTAAGAGTAAAATTAAAATTGAAAAATTTGGCTGGAATAGAGGATTTAAATATTTTAAAGATAAGCAGTGCGAATCCTTACTATGGGAATAATGATATAAATATTAATGTTGGTGAAAGGTGTTTATATATTGGATTTCCAAAAAAATTGTTAGATCAGGTTTTAAAACACGATGAAAAGTTCGAGATACATGCAGATTGCTCATTTGATGGATCAAAGATGTTTGAAGATGTTATAAAACAGACTGGAATTTCTGATTTGAATGCTCTTATCGAGAAACATAAGGATATTGTTGCACAACAGTTTGTTAATCAAGAGGAAGGATGCTTGTTTAATAGACCTAAATTTGGAGTTTATAATATGAACACAGATCAGCGTAAGGGCTATGAGGAAGTACCGGAAGTGAAAATGGAGTTGTTTCATACGGATTATTTTACTCATCGGGTTGTTAGATCAATTTATGGTGAATTAAAAGAGCGTGGAGATATGATTTTAGATTTAGACCAAGAAAATATGAAAGAAGGCTTGAAAAAATATAATTTCTTTACAACTTCATTGGGGATTAATGCCTTTGTTATAAGTGATTCTAAAGATGGGGAAAGTATTATTTTTAGCAAACGTGCCCAAGGAGCTGCGTATTCTGAAAATGCTTATAAATATAACTCTACGGTTATGGAGGGGATATCCCAAACAGATTACAATTCGTATGAGGTATCTTTGAAGAAAGCATTAGAGCGAGGAGTCTACGAGGAATTGGGGATATCCTCTAGTCTTTGGGATAAGTTTGAAGCGGACTATAGATTTTTTGACGTTTTCTTGGAGAAAAATTACTTTGAAATTGGAATAACAGCTTCTGTTAGATTAAATACTTTATTTGAAGAATCGATTAAAGATTTACCTGGTCAGGATAAAGAATTAGAAATAGGTAAATTAGTGGCTATACCAAAGCGTAAAAGAGAATTAGAGAAATTTATAAATGAAAATGATATATATAATCAGGGGTTATTTACTTTGAAAATGATTTGTGCGAGAGACTTATTGTTTTTGATGTTGAAAAGAAAGTCTTAAAATTTTAAAGGGTTAACTATAGAGGAGAAGAGAGATTTATTGTATTAATAAATTTCTATATAAAAGATAGGCATATGTTGTAGAGTGCCTACCTTTTATATAGTGAGTAATTTTTCGCTATTCAAGGTTTGTATACTTCCACAAGCATTAATCCACTCAAGACTACAAAACCTCCCCCTAAAATGTTAAAGTAGTAACTTGACGACATTCATTTACACATGCTAAAAGCATTACTATAATCAACTTTTCAGGAGGAAACACAATGGCAATGAGCAACAACGATATATTAAAAAGAGTAAGGTACGCTTTAGATATAAGAGATATAGATATGGTAGAAATCTTTAAACTTGGTGGTATGGAAGTAACGAAAGAAGACGTAGTTGATATGCTTACAAAAATAAAGAGAGCACCTCAGCATGAATCTGAAAATGATGATGTAATCGAAGATGAGTACGTATTAACATGCGACATGATGATGTTAGAGGCATTTTTCAATGGATTTATTACTTTAAAAAGAGGGAAGCAAGATCCGAAACCAGGACAACCGGCACCTGTACAAAGCAAAGAGAGTGCGAATAACCTTCTTCTAAAGAAAATGAAAATTGCACTATCTTTAACGAGTGAGGATGTACTTGATATATTAGATAGCGTAGGCGTTACGGTAACAAAGGGAGAACTAGGTGCCCTATTAAGAAAAAAAGGCCATAAAAATTACAAAGAGTGCGGCGATAGATACGCAAGGAATTTCATTAAGGGATTAGGTGTAAAGTATAGAGGGTAATGAGTCCGATGAAGCGGTAAATGATATAATAGGTAGAGTAGGGCGTTTGTGTCCTATTCTTTTTTATTTGTAAAATAATACACTAGGTGATGAAATGGTACATACATATTTAGGTGAAACAATTAATTTTCATATAACTTATAAGAAGAAAAAGTCGGTGCGTCTTTTTGTAGATTCGTACGGAAATGTGGAAGTGCAGGCTCCGAAAGGTACGCCTGTTGAATACTTAGTCCAGTTGCTAGAGGAGAAGTGGGATTGGATTCAGAAAACACGTAAGGAAATGCAGGAGCGAGCGCTTGGACCACAGGAAAAGGATTATGATCAAGGAGAGGGCTTTCTGTATTTAGGAAATACGTATCCGATACAGATCTCCCAAGATACAAGTATTACACAAGACAATGCAGTGTTTGAAGGGAATAAGCTACATATTTATGTGAAAGAGCTTAAGGATGAGGAAATACAACAAGCATTAAAACGATTTTACTATAAGCAGTGTAAGTCATTAGTAGAGAAAAGTATTAAAGTGCATCAAAGTAACTTCAAAACAAAACCACGTTCTATTCGTATTACAGATAGTAGTCGTACGTGGGGAACTTGTGATTCAAATTTACAGCTAACATTCAATTGGAAGCTAGCGATGGCACCACAGCGAGTAATTGATTATGTAGTTGTTCATGAAATGTGCCATATGGTTCATTTAAATCATGATCGCTCTTTTTGGCGTCTTGTCGGGAAGATAATGCCCGATTATAAGGAAATGGAGAATTGGTTAGCGTTATCTAGTTGGAAGATGACGGTTTAGTAGGAGTTCCCAGCCCGAGGTATTGTGTAAATGAATATTATTATTTGAATCATATAGAGTTATTAATTTTCAGTGCATTGTGATATTATCAAGAATATAAATGGATTAAAATGGAATATTATTGTGGTGGGAGTGAGAAAATGCAAACAAATAATGTGAAATCAGTCCTTGAAGCGTGGCGTTTGATAGAGTCATTAAATCCAAGTGAAGTTCCTGGTAAGGAAGAAAGAATAAAAAAGAGTTATTTTAAAGATAATCAAGATAGAAATAGAACACAGTTAATACAACTTGAGGAATACCCTTGGGAAGAAAATCAATTGAAAGATGATGAGAACTATAAAGTGCAATATCAGTACTATATGTCTTGTTTTGAACATTATAAACTAGTTGATTTTATAAGGGGAATTTTAAAAAATAGTGACGAGGTTATTAATAAAGATTATAAAACATTATTTGGCTTTTCTTTTTCTGTAGATGATGAAGGGAACTATATTACAGGTTCAATATTTGTTCCTTTGCTTATGTATGTAATGAAAAGGATGATACAGAATACGGAAAATTATTATAGTAATCTTCTTGTTCAATTTGAAGGTCAATTAAAGTTGTTTGAGGAAGAGATAAAAAATACTTTTATTAATGGAGTAACAAGCGAGGCCTTAATCAAAGTTCAGCAAATTTACCAACGTTATTTTTATCAAGTAGAAGATAGTAATATAAATTATTTGGAATTGAAAGTAGTTAAAGCGGATAAGAAAGTTCCTATTCAAAACTTTAATAGTTTTTATTTAAGAGATTTGGTTAATATATTGGAAAAAGGGGAAAATGAAGCGCTTCGTCAGTTTATTGAGGGAGTGAATACTGAACAACGTATAGATATAAATGAGAATCGGGAATATATCGAAACGATTTTACAACCTAGCCGTATACCCGATGGACGTTGGCCATCACCTGTAGAACATAGATTATCATTGATGCAGCAAGTAGCTGTTAACCAGATTTTAAATAGTAATCAACAAATTAGTTCTGTTAATGGGCCACCTGGAACAGGTAAAACTACATTGTTAAAAGATATTTTTGCAAATATTGTAGTTGAAAGGGCAAAGGAAATAATAAAGTTTAAAGATCCTACCCAAGCATTTCAAAAAGAGAAAACAATTAAAGTAGATGACTATCATTATCCAATATACATATTGGCTCCTAATTTAAGAAAATATTCAATGGTAGTTGCATCAAGTAATAACGGGGCTGTTGAAAATATTTCAAAGGATTTACCAAAAGAAAAAGAAGTAATACGTACGTCTAATGAAAAGGGACCGAATCATTATGATGCTTTGTATGCTGAAGAGGCAAGCGAACTAGAAATGTATTCATCGGTAGCGCAAGATCTTTTAGGAGATGAGATAAAAACATGGGGCCTATTTTCAGGGGTTCTTGGGAAGTCAGAAAATATTTATAACTTTGGTCAAGCCTTGTATAAATCAAAGGAGAATGGTAAAGGATTTATACAGCAACTAGAAGAAGAGAGCAAAATAATAACATTAGAAAACTGGGAAAATGCGGTTGAAGATTTTCAAAAGTTTTTTGAATCGATACTTAAGAAAAAAGAAGAACTTCAAAAATTCTCTAATAATTATAAGGTGAATTTATCTTTGAATGACTCATTAGAAAAAAAGAAAGAACAAATCCTTATATTTGAAGAAGAGAAAACAAAGATAGATGACAGATGCGAGTATTTAGAAGTGCAAAGAAAGCTGACAGAGCAACAAATTCAAATGGTACCTAAGCTATCTTTTTTTAAAAGGCTTTTGGGCAAGAAAAATGTTAAAAAACTGGAGTTAGAAAAGGAATTAAATGATATTATTTGTGAATTAAAGGGAAAACAGGAAGAAGCTTATTTAAAAGGGGAACAAATAAAAGATAATAAGAAAATAATAGAGAAAATAAAGGTAGAGAATTCTATTTTTATAGAGCAACAAAATTATTATAAAGAACAGGGTGTAGTACTACCGAGTGAAGAGTATTGGTCAAATTCAAAAGAGGCATATGAATATCGTCAACTAAATACAATTTGGCTTACCGATGAATTGAACTTTGGTAACTACTCAGCCACCTTTCGGTGTCTTTTTTAAATTTTACTAGTTTCATATGCCTCCCATTTGTAAATACTGAGTATATCAAACAGGGGAGGTGAATCTTATGGTCGATCGAAAAATTATTTTAGATACATATAAAAAAGGACCTGAAGCTGTTATTTCTTTATTTGAAGAAACATTTTCTAAGTTAGAAAAACGTATACAAGAACTAGAAAATGCTTCAAAAAAAAACTCCAAAAATAGTCATAAGCCACCTTCTACAGATGGTTTGGGTAAGCCCGTTACAAAAAGTTTGCGCAAACCGTCTCATCGTCAAACGGGTGGCCAGTTGGGCCACAAGGGACATACTCTTGGTTTGACAGCGACTCCAGATCATACGATTACACATTCTCCTACATATTGTACTTGTTGTCATACTTCCTTGAACCACGAGCCTGTAAAAGGGTATCGCATTCGCCAAGTGTATGACTTACCACCTATTCAGATCGAAGTGACAGAACATAAAGTAGAACAGAAAGAATGCCCACATTGCCATTCTATCCAAGAAGCCCAATTTCCTTCGACAGTATCTCGTCCTGTTCAATATGGTCCAAATATAAAAAGACTGATTCCCTATTTAACGCATTATCAATGCATTTCTTTGAAGCGAACAAAAGAATTCTTTCAGGATTGTTTTGGACATTCTATAAGCGAAGGAACCCTGGTAAATCATACACAGGCTTTCGCTTCTCAATTGCAGCCATTCATAAAAGAAGTAAAGGAAAAGATTCTGCAGTCTCCTGTTGTCCATTTTGATGAAACTGGTATGCGTGTAGAAAACAAAACACAATGGTTACATACTGCCAGTACACCGGAGGTGACATTGCAACATATTCATCAAAAACGTGGAAAAGAAGCAATGGATGCTGGAGAAATCTTGCCATCTTTTTCTGGAATTGCGATGCATGATGGTTGGAAATCGTATGATGCGTATACAGATTGTCGTCACGTTTTATGTAATGCCCATCTCTTACGAGATTTACAAGGAATTATAGATAGTACTGGAGAACAATGGGCACAACAGATGCAGAAATTTCTAACGCAAGCGTTGACGATGAAAAAGCAATCCGAAGGTACCATGCCAAAAGCGACGCAAAAGAATCTGTTTATTATGTATCAATCCATATTGAAAGAACAACAGATTCTTTCCACGAAACAAAAGAAGAAAGGAAAGCAGACGCCTTCTCAAAATTTATGGAATCGCTTCGTCAAGTATTCTGACAGAATTCTAGGGTTTTTAGAACATCCAGCCATTCCATTTGATAACAATCAAGCAGAACGGGATATTCGGATGACGAAAGTAAAACAGAAAGTGTCTGGGACTTTCCGAAGTAAGAAAGGCGCAGAATCTTTTTGTCAGATACGAAGCTTTATGAGTACCATGAAAAAACAAAAACAATCGGTCTTACAAGCGATAAACCAAGTCATAGAAACTAGAACGGTTCCTTGGAATAACACGACTTCATAAGAGAATTTCTCTATTTGGCATAGATTCTTTCTCTGATTGGAGTATTTTCTTTTCATGTTTTCGAATCGGAAACATGTATTTGGCCTGTTTTTTTATTTGAAGAAGCTGAGTAGTTACGAACTTTGAAAGAGGCTTGCTGTTTTTAAAGGCTATGAAAATTCATAAGTTACTACTTACGTTCAATTTTAAAGCGATTAAATCCACTATACGTTTACTTAATAATCGCACAAAGTTAGATTTGAATGATGCGGAGAATAGAAGGTATTTAAAAAATATTTGGGAAACAATTCATTTAATTACACCTTTAATTAGTACGACTTTTGCAAGTTTTAGTTCTATGTATAAAGGTATAGAAAAGGATAGCATTAATTATTTATTTATAGATGAAGCAGGACAGGCAAGTCCGCAACAGGCAGCTGGTGCTATATGGAGAGCAAAGAATGTAATAGTAGTTGGGGACCCTATTCAAATTGAGCCAGTTGTCACAATCGACCAAACAATTTTAGGGGATATTAGAAAATATTTTAGTATAGATAATAAATATATTGATATGGGAAGTTCTGTTCAAACATTGGCAGATTTAGCCAATCCATATGGTACATTTAATAATTCTGGACAATGGATTGGAACACCATTATGGGTTCATAGAAGGTGTTTAGATCCAATGTTTACAATAGCTAATGAAATAGCTTACGAAAATAAAATGGTATTAGCTCAAAAAGAGCGAGGAAAGAGTGTGTGGTTTGACTGTAAAGGTTTGACCACAGATCGCCAATTTGTAGAGCAACAAGGAAAATTAGTAATAGAGCATATTGTGCGCCTATGGACAAATATTTCAAAACCGCCAAATGTATATATAATTTCTCCTTTTACTGCAGTAAAGGATAGTATGAAACAAGAGTTGGAAAGTAAATTGAAGGATATGAACATCTCTCGTACGTTAATTAAAAATTTCTTAAAAAATTCTATAGGTACTGTTCATACATTTCAAGGAAAGGAAGCAGATGTTGTTTATTTTATAACTGGCACAGATATGAATAGCGATAGTGCGGCTAATTGGTCATGTTCGAAGCCTAATTTGTTAAATGTTGCAGTTACAAGAGCCAAAAAGGAATTTTATGTGGTAGGTGATTATAAACGATTTTCTCAGAAACCGTATTATAAATCTATAGTAGATAATGTAGATAATGTTCAGAGGGAAAATATCCATTCAATGAATAAGTAAAATTATTTATAGGTTATGGGTACGTTAAAACAAATGACCAATGAGAAGTAAGATGCATTGGTCATTTGTTTTTTTATAATAGGTGATTATTTGGAGAATTTAACGAAAAAAGTATTATTTAGTTTTACCATCTCATACCCACGATACCCCTCCGAAAGCAACGCCTGCTGTCCAACAGCGTCACTCATCGGAACACTCTTAACATCCGTCCAATTTCTTTCCTTGCCTCCACGCAATTCCTTCACAAAAACATACCGCATACTCCCGCCATATTTCATCTTCAATGCAGCAATCTCCATTCCTTGCGCAAATTTATCCTTTAAACTAGGAATGTTAAAAGGAGCAACGGTGCAGCAAACGTAATCGTATTTGCTATCTTCGTTTTGTAATTCGTCCATGATAACTGTCGCCAATATTTTTTGCATCCCATTTCCTCGGCAGTTCGGATGAACGTTTGAGATTTCTTGATAGATGACGCGATGTAGTTCGCTTTCTGCTATGCCAATATCAAGTCCTAAATGTTCTTCGTCGATAGGAGGGACGAGTAGGGCACGAAATGCGATGAGCTCGTTTTGTATAAAGGCACCGATCATCATCCCGTTTCCTTCTAGAATGTATTGAAATTCTTCTAGCGAGAGTGGTTGTAAACGACTTTTATCTTCTAGTGCTTCAACTACAATGTTTTGTAGTGATAAAATTTGTTCGATGTGCTCTAGTGATAGTAATGTAACGTGAAATGATTCGTTATTTTGTTTTAATGTTCCTTCGTATAGAACCGTCATATGATAGTCCTCCTTTAGCGTACAACGTCTTGAAAGACGGTTAGTTCTTGTAGTGTATCTTCGTTTATTTCAATGCCGAGTCCGGGCTTTTCGTTTAAGCGAATGAATGGTACATCATAATGTAAGTTTCCGATGTCTTTTGTGAATTTTAATGGCCCTGTTAGCTCTACGCTCGTAATGATTTTCTTTGAGAAAGCGACATGGAATCCTGCGGAAGAGGCAACAGATGATTCGACCATTGATCCCACTTGGCATTCAATGCCTGCCATTTCTGCTTGATGAGCGAGCTTTACAGCTGGATATATGCCGCCGCATTTCATTAGTTTTATATTTACTTTATCAGCAGCTTCTAATTTAATAATTTGGCGCATTTCACGAGAACTTTTTAATCCTTCATCAATCATAAGCGGGAGGTCTGTTTTAGAACGAATATGAGCCATGGCATCAATATCGTCCGCGATAACAGGTTGTTCAATCCAGTCAATGTTTAAATGTCCTAATGAACGTAGTGCTGTTAATGTGTTTGCGCTATTTTTCCAGCCTTGGTTTACATCAACGCGAATAGCGATGTCATTTCCTACACGTTCTCGTACAGCTTCAATACGTTTTACATCTTCTTTTACATTTGTACCAACTTTCATTTTGAAAGATTGGTAACCTTTTTGAATCATAGAAGCAGCTTCTCCAGCCATGTTTTCTGGATTGGCAATACTTAAAACGTGAGTGACAGGGAATTCTTCATGGTAGCGCCCGCCAATTAATTGATATACAGGTTGATTTAGTTTTTTGCCCATTATATCAAAACAAGCAATATCAATTGCGGCTTTCGCTGTTGGAACACCGTAAATTGTATTGTCCATCATGTCGTGTATTTTTTCGATATTCATTGGATTTTCCCCAATTAGAGCAGGGGCTAGCGTATGTTTTAAAGTATGGAAAGTACTTTCCCATGATTCACCTGTGACGTGATCATCAGCAACGCCTTCACCGTAACCGATAATACCTTCATCTGTTTCCATTTTGACGATAATAGAGGGCATATTAGAATAAGAGCCATAACTAATAACAAACGGATTGCGAAGCGGTAAACGAATTGCGTAAAGATGAATAGCTGTAATTTTCATTGAATAGAAACCCCTTCCTGTTTACAATAGTTTTATACATTTGATATAGTTGACGTTAAATAGTCGTTAATTAATGATAAGGAGTTAGAGAAAATGATGATAAAAATTGCAGTTGTCGGTTCAAAGGAATTTATGGACAACCTTTTTCCTATTGCTCAAAAATTAGAAGGAATAGAAATTGATCCATATATTTACCTTCATCCGGCGGAATCTTCTGAACTATTAAAGTGTTTAAAGCCTTGTGATGTCATCTTTTTCTCAGGTGCTTTACCTTATTATATGGCAAAAGAAATAAGAGAACAATTACGAATTCCAAGTACATACTTACAGCAAGACGAGACAACTGTCGCATCTTCAATTCTTTCTATCATGTATCATCAAAGTATTCAACCACATAACATTTCCATCGATTTAGTAGACCGCTCGTTTATTACAAATGTGTTCCATGATATCGGTATAAAAGAAAGCCCGCAAGTGTTGGATTATGAAAATATGCTGTGGAGTAAAGATGAGATAAATAGAGTTATCGATTTTCATGTAGCTAAATATCAATCTGGAGAGGCTCATTTAGCTTTAACTAGTATTCACGCTGTTTACGACGAGCTTCAAAAAATAGGTGTTCCTTCAGAGCGTATGATTGATCCAACACAATCCATTATACATGGGCTAAAAGATGCAAAAATAAAAGCTGAGTTAGCAAAAAGCTATTCAGCTACTGTTGGTGCTTGTATTATTTCTTCCTTAGAATTACGAACGAGTTTGCTTGAAAAACTAGATGTCATTTCAAAAGAACTACGTGGTTCATTTAAACAAGTGGATGAAATGACATGCATTTTGTATACAACTCGTGGTGATATCGAATCAATTATTAAAACAAATGCGATAGATAACTTGTTTGCGAGCGTAGAAGAAACGATAGCTATTGGATTTGGTTATGGGAAAACCGTGAAAGAAGGGGAGCAAAATGCAAAAATCGCTCAAAGTTTTGCAAAGAACAATCCAATAAATCGTTGTTTTTATATACTAACAAGTGATAAAGATTTGTTTGGTCCGTTCCCGAAAGAACAGAGAGTACAAAGTTTGAAAAATGATAATCCGGAACTAATGAAAATAGCGAAGGAAACAAAGCTTAGTCCGGCCAACTTGTCAAAAATCATTCAATTTAGTCAATCGCACCCGTCATTGAAGTTTACAGCAGCTGATCTTTCTGAGTACTTACAAGTGACTCGAAGATCGACAGAAAGGTTGTTAAAGAAATTAGTTGATTACGGGTATGCTCATATTTGCGGCGAGGAAATGCCCTATCAACAAGGGCGACCTCGCGCACTATATGAACTGAATTTACCGCTATTTTTAAGCTTCTAGTTGAGCTTTTTGTTTCTTTAGTAGTTCTGCTTTTTCAATGTCTGATAGTTTTACAATTGTGAAGCCTGTTATACCATAAATGATTGAGATAATAGGTACGATGAAATTCAAAATAGCATAAGGAGCATATTCAAATGCACCTACGCCAAGTGTTGCGAGAATAAATACACCGCACGTATTCCAAGGAACGAAGACAGAAGTTAATGTTCCACCATCTTCTAATGCTCTGGATAAGTTTTTTGAATGTAGTCCTTTTTCCGTGTATGCATTTGCGTACATTCTTGAAGGGACAACAATTGAAATATATTGTTCAGAGCAAGTAAGGTTTGTTGCAAAACAAGATGCGATAGTAGAAGCGATAAGCCCTTTTGCTGATTTCGCTAACTTTAAAATTTGATTTACAATTGAGCGAAGAATACCTGTATGTTCTAATACTCCTCCGAAAGTCATAGCGACAATTGTCATAGAGACTGTATTCATCATCGAATCTAAGCCACCGCGGTTAAATAGTTCGTCTACTAGCTTGTTTCCAGTGTCTATAACAAATCCAGCTTGGAGTGCACCGACAGATGCTGAGACAGAACCACCTTGAATAAAGACTTGTGATAAGAATCCTAAAATAATACCGACGAGAATCGCTGGTATAGCAGGGACTTTTTTAGCGACCAATACCATAACGACTACGGGTATAATGAGTAGAAAAGGCGAGATAACAAAGTTTTGTTGCAATACTTGTAACGTTTGATCGATAGTCTTCGCATCAATATTGTTAGCGCCGAAGCTTCTTCCTAAGACCGCGTAGACGATAAGAGTAATAATTAAACCTGGAACTGTAGTAAATAACATATGACGAATATGTGCGAATAAATCTGTATTTGTTAATCCTGCGGCTAAGTTAGTTGTATCTGAAAGCGGTGACATTTTATCGCCAAAATAAGAGCCTGAAATAATGGCACCAGCAACCATTGGGGCTGGAATTCCCATACTTAGGCCAATTCCCATTCCAGCAACACCAATTGTGCCCATTGTAGACCAAGAGCTACCAATTGCTAATGCTACGATAGAACAAATGACGGTAATGGAAACTAAAAATAGTGATGGAGTTAAAAGTTTTAAACCGTAATAAATCATCGTTGCGACGATTCCACCGCCAATCCAAGCACCAATTGTTAAGCCAACAAGAATAATAATGACGATAGCGGGTAATGCAAGACGAATCCCTTTATACATTGCTTCTTCAAGATCATTCCATTTGTAACCGTAACGCCAAGCGACAATAGAAGCAACGGTTGTACCAACAATAAGTGGAACGTGAGGGGTTTGTTTTAATACAACAATTGTAACCATCATAACTGCAACGGTAATGATAATAGGGATAATCGCTATTCCAAAAGGTATTTCTTTTTTCATAAAGTTCCTCCTTGTTACGTATGTTTGTTTGTATTTTTAGAATTGTCGTAAAATAGACGTTTATTAGGTTATGATAACTAAAAGTTTATGTAAGCGTCAACATAAAAAACAGAAAATAAGGAATGTTCTAGTTGTTTGTTTAGTTTGTAATATAAGTGCAGAGTAAGCTTTTTAAGTATTTAAAAATAAATAATTGACTTTTTTCTTAAAATTCAATATGTTCATAAAAACATCTGTTTTTCATAAGTATAATTAACCCGAATCGTTTGTAATGTGGGAAGGAGACTGGAACGTTGAAAACATTAGAACTACAAGAGCGCTTAACGGAGATTTTTCAGCATTTACACGAAAACCCTGAAGTAAGTTGGAAAGAATATGAAACGACAGCGTATATTACTGACTTTTTAAAAGAAGAAGGAATTTCATATAGAACATTTGATGATTGTCCAGGTGTAATTGCTGAGATTGGAGGCGGGAATCCAGTTATTGCGATTCGTGCTGATATGGATGCACTTTGGCAAGAAGTAAATGGAGAATTTAAAGCGAACCATTCATGTGGCCATGATGCTCATATGACCATTGTAATGGGACTTATTTTACAATTGAAAAATATGAGATGGAAAAGTGGTACGGTTAGATTTATTTTTCAGCCAGCAGAAGAGAAGGGGAATGGTGCTTTGAAGATGGTGGAGAAAGGTGCTGTAGATGATGCTGATTTCTTATTTGGCGTCCATCTAAGACCAATTGAAGAACTATCTTTGAAACAAGCAGCCCCATCTATTCGTCATGGAGCAGCAGGATTTTTAGAGGGTATGATTCATGGGGAGGATGCACACGGGGCAAGACCACATCAAGGTGTGAATGCAATTGATGTCATTTCCATGATTAATATCGGTTTGAAAAATATTTGGCTGCCACCGCAAAGTTCTTATTCAGTAAAAATGACGAGATGCCAAGCTGGTGGTGATAATTTAAATATTATTCCGGGAAATGGTCATTTCAGTTTAGATGTAAGAGCAGAGAGTAATATACTATTAGAAGAATTAAAGAAAAAGATTGAGCATGTAATAGAATCAGCTGCATCGATGGGATCAAAAACTTCATACGAATGGATGGATCTTGCACCAGGAGCAGAGGTTTCCGAAGAAGCAGAGCGCTTTATGCGTAAAGGTATTCTCGAAGTGTATGGGGAAGAGAGATGCACAGGGCCTCTCTATACGACAGGAAGCGATGATTTCCATTACTATACAGTGAAAAGACCACATTTAAAAGCTGTCATGCTTGGACTAGGAGCAGACCTACAACCTGGATTACACCATCCGTATATGAGGTTTGATCATAGTTGTATTATGGATGGGGTAGAAATATTGAAACAAACTGTATTGAAAGTGTTAGAAGACAGGGGCTAGAGAGCTCCTGTTTTTTTGTCGTGAATTGTCGGTAAATCGATATATTTGAAAAATCGTTGATATATTTGAAGTTATGATAGATATATTGAGAAAATCGTTAATATAATTTCACGTACCTATTAATTTGATGAAAAATGAGCCTCCAGTACATGGTGTATAATAATAAGTACCATTTTTTAATAGGAGAAAACGAATGAACGAACAATATTACGATGCAGTTTTACATATAAAAACAGTCGGTGAGCAAAAAGGGTTTAACAAGTCTATGCATTATCATCGCTATGAACCGACACCGTATAGCGGGTTAGATGAGTTATTGAATCAATATGAAATACGAAGTAGCGACCGAATTGTAGACTTTGGGTGCGGAAAAGGGCGATTAAACTTTTATATGCATCATAAATGTGGTGCTTCAGCAGTTGGAATTGAAATGAATGAAGAGTTTTATAAAGAAGCGATGGATAATCGAGATCGTTATGCACGAAAGGCACGAAACAGTAAGGGGAAAATTCAATTCCAATGTTGTTTAGCGCAGGAATATGAGATTGATCCACATGATAATAGGTTTTATTTCTTTAATCCATTTTCTGTACAAGTGTTTATGAATGTAGTAAATAACATTTTGCTTTCAGTAGAAGAAACGGGGAGAGAAGTGGATATTATTTTATATTATCCTTCTGAGGACTATATTTTCTTCTTAGAAAATCAGACTGCGTTTGAGCTGAAGAAAGAAGTTAGATTGCCAGGTGCTTATGAGAAGAATGGGAATGAGAGGTTTTTAGTTTATAGATTGGAGTGTTAATGTATGGGGGCTTGGGGAGTAGCAATATTATCAGACGATATTGCTGAAGATATTAAGTTACTGTATAAGGATTTGTTAGCAAATGAATATTCAAATGAGGACGCAAGTAGGATTGTAATTGAGGAATACAAGAATGAATTAGATAATGAAGAGACTATTGTTTTTTGGTTAGTATTTGCTTCCATACAATGGAGGTTAGGGAGACTTCAAGAGAATGTTAAGCAGGAGGCATTGCAAATAATAGAAAGTGGTGCAGATTTAGCCCGTTGGGAAGAAGAACCTAAATTACAGAAGAAACGTGAAGTAGTTTTAAATAAACTAAGAGAGCAGTTACATTCTCGGCAGCCAGAAGCTAAAAAAGTGCCGAAAAGATTTATAGCTAATACTTCTTTAAAAGCGGTGATGCTGTTAGTTATGAATTAGTATCAGGGAGTTGTATTATTCTTAAAGTAATTGAGATTATTGAGGAATGGCACGGAGATAGGTATCCTCTATTTGAAATATGTGACTGGGAAGGCAAAGAAGTTCCTTCAAAGGAACAAATTAACCAATTTGGTTTAAAGAAAAGGATTTATGAAGATGGAAAGCAAGAAATGATGAAACTTGCTATTTATCCTTCAGGAAAAAGAGATAATCCAACTAAGAGAATGCAAATAGTAGCAGAAAATGTAAAAGTAGTATTGAATGTAGGTACACCTTATACAGTAATGAGTTGGAAGGAACTTGATAACTATTTACATGAAATATAATAAAAAAGACGCGCTACCTATTGGTAGCGCGTCTTTTTTATTAGTTACGGATTAAGTAATCAAATGCACCTAAAGCTGCGTTTGCACCTGAACCCATAGAGATGATGATTTGTTTGTACGGATTATTTGTACAGTCACCTGCAGCAAACACTCCTGGTACGTTTGTAGCGCCGTGCTTGTCTGTTACGATTTCACCGCGAACGCGTTCAACTGTTTCGCCTAACCAGTCTGTGTTTGGTACAAGACCGATTTGTACGAATACACCTTGTAATTCAACGTGATGAACTTCTTCAGTTTCACGATCGATGTAAGAAATATCGTTTACTTTATCAGTACCAGTGATTTCTTTCGTTTGAACGTTTTTCAGAACAGTTACGTTTGGTAAGCTGTTAAGACGCTCTTGTAATACAGCATCAGCTTTTAATTCTGGCATGAATTCAAGAACAGTTACGTGCTTAACGATACCTGCTAAGTCGATAGCTGCTTCAATACCAGAGTTACCTCCGCCGATAACTGCTACGTCTTTTCCAGTGAATAATGGACCGTCACAGTGTGGGCAATATGCTACACCTTTATTTTTGAACTCAGCTTCACCTGGTACGCCAACATTACGCCAGCGAGCACCTGTAGAAACGATTACGCTCTTACTTTTCAGAATAGCGCCGTTTTCAAGTTCCACTTCAATAAGTTCTTTTTTCTCTAAACGTTTCGCACGTTGTAGATTCATTACATCGATGTCGTATTCTTTTACGTGCTCTTCAAGGCTTGCTACTAGCTTAGGACCTTCAGTCTTTTTCACGCTGATGAAGTTCTCAATGCCCATAGTATCCATTACTTGACCACCGAAGCGCTCAGCAACGATACCAGTGCGGATGCCTTTACGTGCTGCGTAAATTGCTGCACTTGCACCAGCAGGGCCGCCACCAACAACAAGAACATCGTATGGATCTTTATCAGAAAGCTCTGATGCATCTGGACCGTTACCCATTTTAGCTAAAATTTCTTCAAGTGTCATACGACCGCTTCCGAAAGATTCGCCGTTTAGGTAAACAGTTGGTACTGCCATAATGTCTTTGCTTTCTACTTCCTCTTTGAATGCAGCGCCATCAATCATAGTATGTGTAATACCAGGGTTAAGAACGCTCATTACGTTAAGAGCTTGTACAACATCAGGACAGTTATGACAACTTAGGCTGATATAAGATTCAAAATGATATTCGCCTTGAATGTTTTTAATTTGATCGATTAATTTTTGTTCAACTTTTGGAGCGCGTCCACTTACTTGTAGTAAAGCTAACACTAATGATGTAAATTCGTGTCCTAATGGAATACCAGCGAATACGACACCAGTGTTTTCACCAGGGCGGTTTACGCTAAAGCTTGGTGTTCTCTCTAATTCAACTTTTTCTACTGTAATCTTAGATGACATAGTAGCTAATTCGTCTACTAGAGATAACATATCTTTAGATACGTTATCGTCTCCTGCGCTTACTTTAAGTAAAATATCGTTCTCCATTAATTGAAGGTATTGGGATAGTTGTGTTTTTATATCTGCATCTAGTATCATTTTGATCGAACTCCTTAGATTTTGCCTACAAGGTCAAGGCTTGGTTTAAGTGTTGCAGAACCCTCTTGCCATTTAGCTGGGCAAACTTCACCTGGGTTGTTACGTACGTATTGAGCAGCTTTAATTTTGTTAACAAGAATGCTTGCGTCACGGCCGATACCGTCAGCATTGATTTCCATAGATTGGATAACGCCGTCTGGATCGATGATGAATGTACCACGAGCAGCAAGACCTTCTTCTTCCATTAAAACGTTGAAGTTTGTAGTGATTGTGCGAGTTGGGTCACCAATCATGATGTACTCGATTTTGCCGATAGTTTCTGAGCTATCATGCCATGCTTTGTGAGTGAAGTGAGTGTCTGTAGATACAGAGTATACTTCAACGCCTAAGTCTTTTAGAGTTGCGTATTGGTTTTGTAAGTCTTCAAGTTCAGTTGGGCAAACGAATGTGAAGTCAGCTGGGTAGAAACAAACTACACTCCATTTTCCTTTTAAACTTTCGTCAGTAACTTGGATAAATTCTCCATTATGGTAAGCATTAGCTTTAAACGGTTTTACTTCTGTGCCGATTAATAACATATTAAAATTCCTCCTAAATGTTGGTTTTGAGCATCAAAAAATAGTGTGCTCATAAAATATATTTTTTAATTAACTATAATAATTCTAATTCGATATTAATTATCATATAGAAGTGGTTATTTTGTCAAGAGAATAAACCAACTTTATACCGATTTAATTAATATTTATTCTCAATTAAGGCTAACAGAGAATGGAAAGGTAACTTTAAGTTTATAAATTTTCAATGATTGTTTGAAAGAGTAGTGTGTATGTTAGAGATATGGTGTAAGTGTAAATTCTTAGGAAGGAAATATTTCTTAGAAGTTATGTATTTGAAAAGGAACTGCTTATTTCTATTTTACAAAGAATTGTGCGATAAATAAAATAAAATGAATCGAAATCTTTTTGAACAATTTTTGTCATCTCGAATATATAATTAGGAAGTATATTACGCTGATAGTTAGAAATATTGACTCAAAGTGCTAACGAGATATAATAAAACCTAGATATACCTTTCAAAAAGAAGAATACATATTTATAGGATGAAAAAATTCAACCTATTATTTTTTATAGCTTTTAGAAAACGCTTACAATTAGTGTGGAGGGGAAACCATGTCTAAGTTCATGAAGTATTTTTTAATGGAAGCTAAAGATGTGATTGCATATGTGAAAGAGAAATTATCTAAGTTTGAACATGCAAAGGGGTTACAGTGTAAAGAAATAGGTGATGGCAATTTAAATTATGTGTTCCGCGTTTGGGATGAAAAAGAGAACATGTCTGTCATCGTAAAGCAAGCTGGGGATACAGCTCGCATTTCAGATGAGTTTAAGTTGTCGACGAATCGTATTCGTATAGAATCAGATGTTTTGCAGTTAGAGGATGAGTTAGCACCTGGACTTGTTCCTAAGGTGTATTTATTTGATAGTGTGATGAATTGTTGCGTAATGGAAGATTTATCGGATCACACAATATTACGTACAGCACTTATAAATCATCAAATATTTCCGAGGCTTGCTGACGACTTAACTACTTTTATGGTAAATACACTTTTATTAACATCGGATGTTGTAATGAATCATAAAGAGAAGAAGGAACTTGTGAAGAATTATATAAATCCTGAATTATGTGAGATTACAGAGGACCTCGTATATTCAGAACCATTTACAAATCATAATAAGCGTAATGAGTTATTTCAGTTAAATGAGGGATGGATTAGGGAACATATTTATAGTGATAAAGAGCTTCGTATGGAAGTAGCGAAACGTAAATTTTCTTTTATGACGAATGCACAGGCATTACTTCATGGTGATTTACATACTGGTTCTGTTTTTGTAAGAGATGATTCTACAAAGGTTATTGATTCTGAGTTTGCTTTTTATGGACCTATGGGATATGACGTTGGGAATGTAATGGCGAATTTAATGTTTGCTTGGGTGAATGCAGATGCAACGATGTCACCTGGAGCTAAGAAAGATACGTATATGGATTGGTTACAAACTACGATGGTAGAGGTAATTGATTTATTTAAGCAGAAGTTTTTAGGTGCTTGGGATATTCATGTGACCGAGATTATGGCGAAGGAAGAAGGCTTTAGCGAAGTCTATTTGCAATCTGTATTAGAGGATACAGCTGCAGTGACAGGTCTGGAATTAATTCGCCGTATTGTTGGATTAGCGAAAGTAAAAGATATTACTTGTATTGGGAATGAGGAAGCACGTGCTAGAGCGGAGCGAATTTGTCTTCAAGTAGCGAAGGGTTTTATTTTACGAGCGAATCAATATAGAACGGGCACAAGTTTTGTAGAAACGTTAAAAGAACAGTCAATGCACTACGCGAAGTAAGGGGAGAATATGATGGAAGAGCAATTAATACCAATTCAGTGGAAAGATGATGCTTTAGTTTTGTTAGATCAAACGTTATTACCAAATGAAATTGTCTATGAATCTTTTAAAACAGCTGAAAGTGTGTGGGATGCGATTCAAGTAATGAAAGTACGAGGTGCACCCGCGATTGGTGTTTCAGCTGCTTATGGAGTGTATTTAGGGATAAAGGAATTTGCTGAAAGTACGGAAGAAGGATTTATGGATGAAGTAAGAAAGGTATGTACATACTTGGCGACATCAAGACCGACTGCCGTAAATTTATTTTGGGCACTTGAAAGAATGGAAAGTGTAGCGACAGATAATATTCATTTATCAATCTCACAGCTGAAAAATAGATTACTAGAAGAGGCAAAAGAGATTCATAGAGAAGATGAAGAAATTAACCGTCAAATTGGAGAACATGCATTAACATTATTCCATGATGGAATGGGAGTATTAACACATTGTAATGCTGGTGCGTTAGCGACAACTAAGTATGGTACCGCGACAGCTCCCATGTACTTAGCGAAAGAAAAAGGATGGGACTTAAAAATCTATTCTGATGAAACACGCCCTAGATTACAAGGTTCAACGTTAACAGCATTAGAACTGCAGCGAGCAGGCATTGACGTTACTGTTATTACAGATAATATGGCAGCTATGGTCATGTCACAAGGGAAGATTGATGCGGTAATTGTTGGATGTGATCGTGTGGCAGCAAATGGTGATGTAGCAAATAAAATTGGCACGTTAGGCGTATCTATTTTAGCTAAGTACTACAACATTCCGTTTTATGTAGCAGCGCCAACACCGACAATTGATTTAAAGACATCGACAGGAAAAGAAATTCCGATTGAAGAAAGAGATGCTTCTGAAGTGATTAATCGCTTCGGAAAATATTCAGCTCCGAAAGAAAGTAAAGTATATAATCCAGCATTTGATGTTACTCCACATGAAAATGTAACAGCGATTATTACAGAAAAAGGGATTGTAAAGGCACCGTTTACGGAGAATTTAAAAAAGCTATTTCAATAAGTAGATAAATGTAAAAGTCAGTCATCATAAGCTTCATACTTAGGGGGATGTATATGTTATTACAAAAAGAAAGAGAAGAAATTGTAGCGTATGGAAAGAAAATGATTTCTAGTGGTTTAACAAAGGGAACGGGCGGTAATATTAGTATCTTTAATCGTGAACAAGGTCTTGTTGCGATTAGCCCAAGTGGTTTAGAGTATTATGAAACAAAGCCTGAAGATGTAGTTATATTAAACCTAGATGGTGAAGTAGTAGAAGGAGAGAGAAAACCATCAAGTGAATTAGATATGCACCTTATTTACTATAGGAAGCGTGAAGATATAAATGCGCTTGTGCATACACACTCTCCTTACGCGAAGACGATTGCATCATTAGGATGGGAGCTTCCTGCTGTATCGTATTTAATTGCTTTCGCAGGACCGAATGTGCGCTGTGCACCGTATGAAACATTTGGTACGAAGCAATTAGCGGAGGCTGCTTTTGAAGGCATGATTGATCGCCGTGCTGTTTTACTTGCAAATCACGGTTTAATTGCTGGTGCAAATAATATAAAAATGGCGTTTACTGTTGCAGAAGAGATTGAGTTTTGTGCTCAAATTTATTATCAAACGAAAAGCATTGGGGAACCAAAGCTATTGCCAGAAGATGAGATGGAGAATTTGGCGAAGAAGTTTGAAGGGTATGGGCAGCAGTAGAATGAAACAAAAACACCCTCAAGAAATCTTGAGGGTGTTTTTTAAGCTTTTTTAAGCAACAAATACATAAAGTAAGGAGCCCCAATTAAAGCAACGACAATACCTGCTGGAATGCCATTAGGATCAACGATATTTCGTCCGATTGTATCTGCTAATAATAATAGCCATCCGCCGATTAAAAGGGCGATAGGCATGAAGATTTGATGTCTTGGACCTACTAAAGATTTCGCGATATGAGGAGCCATTAATCCGATAAAGCTAATTCCTCCTGTTACGGAAACAGCTGCGGCTGCAAGTGCAACGGCTGCAACTAATAAGTACCTGCGTTCTTTTTCAATTTCAATTCCAACGCCAATTGCGACTGGTTCGTTTAATGCTAAAATGTTTAATCGATTTGCTTTATAGAAAACAAACGGAATGAATACGATTAACCATGGGAGCATTGCTAAAACGAAAATCCAGTCATCTCCCCAAATATTTCCGGCAATCCATTTTGAGATAAAGTCCACTTTCATACGATCAGCGGATGAAATAAGGACAATCATCGCTCCAGATAGTGCAAATGCAAAACCGATACCAGTTAATGTTAATCGTATTGGTTGAAGTCCAGTTGATTTACTATATGAAAACACGTAAATTAGAACAGCTGTCAGAAATGCCCCAATAAATCCAACGACAGGTAGTAAGTAAAGAAATGAACCTACGTCTATTGGAAAGTATAAAAAGAAAATAGCAACAGCAACACCAGCCCCAGAGTTAATACCAAGAATACCAGGTTCAGCTAAATCATTTCGGGTAATTCCTTGCAGAATAGCCCCTGATAAAGCGAGAGCCATACCAGCTAATAATGTAATGACAATTCTAGGTAGTCTTAAAGAGTATAAAACAAACTCCTCTTTAAAAGTCCCTTGCCCCATTAATGTTGGGAGTAGTCGATCATAAGATAAAGATGCTGAACCAAGTCCCATTCCAACTACAATGGTTGTGATGATTACTATAAGTAAAGCGAGTATAATGAGACGCTGTTTTCTTAAAATAGATTGCATCATGAGAATGTTTTTCCTCCTTTACGTACAATGAATAGGAAGAATGGTAACCCTACAATCGCGACAATTGCCGCAACTGGTGTTTCGTATGGAGCGTTAATAGTACGTCCGATTGTATCTGCAAGTAGCATAAAGGATGCTCCAGCAATTGCTGACATCGGTATAACAAATCGGTAATCTGGACCGACAATTGGGCGTACCATGTGAGGTACCATTAAGCCGATGAATGCCATATTTCCAACAAGAGCTACAGATGCACCTGCAAGTAAGATAATAATGATAAATAAAATAGTTTTAATAACAATAATTTTTTGACCTAGTCCAATAGCCACTTCCTCACTGAAACTAAGAACTGTCAATTTTTTTGCTAGTAAGATAGCGATAAAGATACTAATTGAAATGACCGGAATAATAATTTTTAATTGGCTCCAAGTTGTTCCAATTACGCCCCCAGCAGTCCAAAGTGATACATCTTGTGAAATTTTAAAGTAAATGCCGATTCCTTCTGAAATTGCGAGTAGAAATGCTGAAACTGCAGCGCCCGCTAATACAATTCGAAGAGGAGAAAGGCCGCCTTTTTTCACCATACCAATTCCAAATACCATAATTGCGCCAATTGCAGCACCGATAAAGCAAGCTAATGTTAAGTAAAGATAGCTGATGGAAGGGTTGAAAGCAAGTGTCAGTGCAAGCGCAGCATTTGCTCCACCAGATAGCCCTAATAATCCAGGATCCGCAAGTGGATTTCGTGTTAATCCTTGCATAATTGCCCCAGAAACGGCTAATCCAGCTCCTACAAAAATAGCAGCAACTTCACGTGGTAAACGTATTTCTCGAATAATAGATATTTTGTCTCCTTTAGCGGAGGAAGTGAGTGCTAACCATACATCTTTTATTGAAGTATCTGCAGCACCTAATACCATTGCAACCATAAAAATAAGAAAGAATGCAATTAAGCTTAAAATTAGTTTGTATGTAAAAGCTATAGAACGTGGATTGTCATGATCTTTTGTCATTCGTTTCACATCTTTTCTGTTCATAGAATAAAGGAAGAGGAATTCTTAAATTAAGAATTCCTCATGTTTGTATTATTTACCAAGAAAGCTCTTCTTGAAGAAGTCTAGTTGGAAATCTAATGTAAGTGGATCATTGAAATAGAATTCCATCATGTTTGCTTCATATACGCGATTATTTTTTACTGCTGGGATGTTTTTATATGATTCTGTCTCTTGGAATGAGTTATCAGTATCTTTGTTTTTACTTACGATTAAGTAATCACCAGCAAATTCAGGTAATACCTCAGTAGATAATGCGTAGTAACCTTCTTTTAATGCTTTCTCTTTTACTTTTTCAGGCATTTTTAATTTCATTTCTTGGTACAGGATTTCTGTTCCACGGCCCCAGTTCTCGCCGTATACATAAAGCTGTTTGTTGAAGTTTTCTACAACAGAAACTGTTGCATCTTCACCGATTTTTGCTTTAATTTCTTTACCAGCTTCTTGTGCACGTTTCTTGAAGTCATCAACCCAAGTTTTTGCTTCTTTTTCTTTATTTAATAACTTACCGATTTCTAAATGCTGTGTTAAGTAATCAACTTTTCCGTAAGTGTATGTTACAGTAGGCGCGATTTTCTTTAACTTATCGACATTTTTAACATTTGATAAACCGATGATTAAATCTGGATTTAGTTCAGCGATTTTTTCAACATTTTCATCAGATACTTCAGCAACATCTTTAAGTTTGCTATCAAAACGTGGGTTTTGTTTAGACCATGAATCTACCCCAACAAGATTTACACCTAATGACATTACGTTACCAGCGAATGATGATAATACAACAACGCGTTTTGGATTTGCAGGAACTTCTACTTTTTTACCATCTTCAGATTGGTATGTAATTGTTTCTGATTTGCTACCTTTTGCATCGTTCTTTTTGTCTGTAGAGCTATTGCTACAAGCGCTCATAACAAGAACGAAAAGGACTGTTAGTGAAATAAATAACTTTTTCATCGTCTTTCTCCTTTAACATAGATGATATGTGTATACAATAATTTGTTTAACTGCAATCTTTTTGAAATAGTAGTGGTAATGCAAAATAATTTATTAAAAATCTTGAATATGAGATTTTATAATATAGTAATAACCATATTAACGAAAGAAGATGTAATCTCAAATTTGCTAATTATTAACAAAATGATAATGATTATCACTATTGATTCTTTAAATAATATAATTTTATATAGGTGTATTGTCAATAGTAATTTTGATTGTAAATTTTGCGGAAACAGGTTATATTTTATTGAGAATGATAATCAACGATTAATAGCTGAGGAGTGAGCACGAATGAATCGAGAAGAATTGTTTGATGTAACCGTGATAGGCGGAGGACCTGCAGGGCTTTATTCAGCTTTTTATAGTGGACTCAGAGAAATGAGAACGAAAATAATAGAATTTCAACCACATTTAGGTGGAAAAATACATGTGTATCCGGAAAAAATGATTTGGGATGTAGGAGGACTATTGCCAGTTACAGGTGATAAGTTAATTGAACAACTTGTACAGCAAGGGTTAACATTTAAGCCGGAAGTTGTATTAGATACAAAAGTAGAATCGATTATTCGTAATCAAGATGGTACTTTTACATTAAAAACAAGTACTGGCGAAGAACACTTTTCAAAAACAGTTATCGTCGCAACAGGAAGTGGTATATTGAAACCGCAAAAGTTATCTATTGAAGGTGCTGAGCGATTTGAAGTATCGAATTTAAATTATACAGTTAAATCTTTAAAGCGTTTCAAAGGTAAAACAGTTATTATTTCCGGTGGAGGCAATTCTGCTGTTGATTGGGCAAATGAATTGGAACCAATTGCGAAAAAAGTGTATGTAACCTATAGAAAAGAAGAATTATCTGGTCATGAAGCACAAGTAAAACAACTTATGAACAGCTCAGCGGAGTGTTTCTTTAATACATCGATTACAAAATTAATTGCCGGTGATAATCATGAAGCGATCGAATATGTAGAATTAACAAATCATGAAACAGGTGAGGTTTCTCATTTACCTATTGATGAAGTTATTATTAATCATGGATATGAACGCGACATTACATTATTAGAAAATAGTGAGTTAGACGTTGCAATTATAGATAATTATTATATTGCAGGTAATGCAAATAGTGAGTCTTCAGTAGATGGATTATATGCTGCTGGAGATATTTTAAAGCACGAAGGGAAACTACACTTAATTGCAGGTGCATTCCAAGATGCTGGAAATGCTGTGAATAAAGCAAAACAATTTATCCAACCAGATGCAAGTGAGTACGGAATGGTTTCTTCTCATAATGAAGTATTTAAGAAGAGAAATCGCGAACTGATTAAGCAGATGATGAAATAATAAGGAACAAGTATACCCCCACGTATTTCTCTATTCAAGTGAATGAGAGATGTACGTGGGGGTTTTCCTGTTTACTATATTTTCTATCATTATAATGACACCGGTTTCATCAGTTCATATGATATGAACATTTTATTGGTAAAGCATCCTAGAAAACAATTTAGCTATGTTTTGCTTACACAGAACATGGCTAAATTACGCTGTCCCTTTAGCGCGTTTATTAGGAAATGGCATATTTAGTATAGAAGCAATATACTGTTTTCCGTGTTTTCGAGCCAATGATTCTAATATTTGACGGACGCGTTTTGTAAGATGACCTTGTTTTTGGATGGCTTCACAATATGCGTCATAGAAGGCATATTTAGCCCAAAGGAAATCATCTTGTTGGAATAAGAAATGATTTTTGTACCATTCACCAATTGTATGATAACAATTGTTTTCATGTATTGCTGTGCTTTGAGAAAGAAAACGATCAGATAAAGATACATTCAAATGAGAAATTGTGTTTTCTGTTTCAACTTGCAGTGTTTTTTCTAACATTGTAATGATGTGACGAGTAGCCATATGTTAACTCTCCTTTGTGTAAATGGGTAATACCATTCTATATTTAAAAAATTCTTACTATATAATACTATACAATATATGGAATGCATCTACCTGCTTTTTGAACTGCATTTACAAAATCTTTTTTATTTGTTTACAAAAATAAAGTAAAGTAAGATACAGTATAGATGAAAAAATAATAAAGGAATGAACGCATTGTATATAACAATAGAAGAGACTGCGGAGTATTTGAATTTACCAAAATCGTATATTGAAGAGTTAATTCAGCAAAAGAAAATTCGTGCGCTATTCGATGGAGAGCAATATTTAGTAAATAAAGAACAATTCAATACGCATTTAGAACAAATGGAGAAATATAAGCAATTAGTGGAAGAAATATTGAACGAACCAATTCCAGAAGATATGGATGTTAAAGACGAAGATTAAACTATGGGAAATCCCTTATGAAGATATGCAGAAATGTATCTTCATAAGGGATTTTTTGTTTGAAGATATCAAAAACATAAGGAGTTCTTAGCCTTTCTTCAAATTTTGATAGGTAGTAGTCTACCATGTTAAAAGCATATTTTTTTCTAGCTAGGACAAACATAGAGAACGTAACCTGTACAGATACATATACTATCAGTGCAAAAGCTTATAAATTAATGGAAGGGGTTTTCTCGTGAGTTTATTTCATTGTGATTTTTTGAAAGACTTAATTGGATCTTTTGTGAGAGTAAACAGGGGTGGTCCAGAATCTCAAAAAGGAACAATAATATCAGTATGTCAGGACTACTTCGTATTGAAGAATGAAAAAGGTGAGCTTTATTACTATCAACTTAAACATCTAAAAAGTATTACAAAAAATGCGAAAGAATGTGGATCAAGTGATTGTGAGTGGGAAGATTGCGCCTGTGCAGAAGATTTTGAAGCACTACTTGAAAGTTTCAAATATTGCTGGGTGAAAATTAATCGCGGCGGTCCAGAGAAAGTGGAAGGCATTTTGCAAGATGTTTCTTGTGACTTCGTAACATTAATCGTAAAAGAAGAAATTATATTAATTGCAATAAAGCATATTAAAAGTGTTAACTATAATGCTTTAGCATGCGGAGAGAGCGATGAGAGCGACGATAGTAAGGAAAGTAGTGATAATTCAGGTCGTGCTCGTGCACAAAGACAATCAAGTAGAGGAAGATAATAAGAAAGGGGGATACGAAATTGGAGAATGTATTATGCTGTGACCAAATTAAATGTTTAGTTGGTGAGACTGTAAAAGTAAACCTTCGTGGACCAGAAAGTCGAGTTGGTGAGCTCGTATCGTTAGGAAAAGATTATCTAACGTTACAGTTACCTCATGGTGAATTAGTATATTATCAGTTGAAACATGTGAAGAGTCGTAACTACTCAGCTTCTTCAAATAAAAAAACAGGCCAAATACATGTTTCCGATTCGAAAACATGAAAAGAAAATACTCCAATCAGAGAAAGAATCTATGCCAAATAGAGAAATTCTCTTATGAAGTCGTGTTATTCCAAGGAACCGTTCTAGTTTCTATGACTTGGTTTATCGCTTGTAAGACCGATTGTTTTTGTTTTTTCATGGTACTCATAAAGCTTCGTATCTGACAAAAAGATTCTGCGCCTTTCTTACTTCGGAAAGTCCCAGACACTTTCTGTTTTACTTTCGTCATCCGAATATCCCGTTCTGCTTGATTGTTATCAAATGGAATGGCTGGATGTTCTAAAAACCCTAGAATTCTGTCAGAATACTTGACGAAGCGATTCCATAAATTTTGAGAAGGCGTCTGCTTTCCTTTCTTCTTTTGTTTCGTGGAAAGAATCTGTTGTTCTTTCAATATGGATTGATACATAATAAACAGATTCTTTTGCGTCGCTTTTGGCATGGTACCTTCGGATTGCTTTTTCATCGTCAACGCTTGCGTTAGAAATTTCTGCATCTGTTGTGCCCATTGTTCTCCAGTACTATCTATAATTCCTTGTAAATCTCGTAAGAGATGGGCATTACATAAAACGTGACGACAATCTGTATACGCATCATACGATTTCCAACCATCATGCATCGCAATTCCAGAAAAAGATGGCAAGATTTCTCCAGCATCCATTGCTTCTTTTCCACGTTTTTGATGAATATGTTGCAATGTCACCTCCGGTGTACTGGCAGTATGTAACCATTGTGTTTTGTTTTCTACACGCATACCAGTTTCATCAAAATGGACAACAGGAGACTGCAGAATCTTTTCCTTTACTTCTTTTATGAATGGCTGCAATTGAGAAGCGAAAGCCTGTGTATGATTTACCAGGGTTCCTTCGCTTATAGAATGTCCAAAACAATCCTGAAAGAATTCTTTTGTTCGCTTCAAAGAAATGCATTGATAATGCGTTAAATAGGGAATCAGTCTTTTTATATTTGGACCATATTGAACAGGACGAGATACTGTCGAAGGAAATTGGGCTTCTTGGATAGAATGGCAATGTGGGCATTCTTTCTGTTCTACTTTATGTTCTGTCACTTCGATCTGAATAGGTGGTAAGTCATACACTTGGCGAATGCGATACCCTTTTACAGGCTCGTGGTTCAAGGAAGTATGACAACAAGTACAATATGTAGGAGAATGTGTAATCGTATGATCTGGAGTCGCTGTCAAACCAAGAGTATGTCCCTTGTGGCCCAACTGGCCACCCGTTTGACGATGAGACGGTTTGCGCAAACTTTTTGTAACGGGCTTACCCAAACCATCTGTAGAAGGTGGCTTATGACTATTTTTGGAGTTTTTTTTTGAAGCATTTTCTAGTTCTTGTATACGTTTTTCTAACTTAGAAAATGTTTCTTCAAATAAAGAAATAACAGCTTCAGGTCCTTTTTTATATGTATCTAAAATAATTTTTCGATCGACCATAAGATTCACCTCCCCTGTTTGATATACTCAGTATTTACAAATGGGAGGCATATGAAACTAGTAAAATTTAAAAAAGACACCGAAAGGTGGCTGAGTAGTTACGAAGAGTCTAGTGAAGAAAGTGAAAGAAAGTAAATGTGGCGATTGCTATAGTTCATGTTTCTGCTCTGATGAGGATACTTTTTTAGATATATTAAAAGACTTGAAGTATAAGTGGGTAAAAATTAATCGTGGCGGTCCAGAGTGTGTGGAAGGTTTATTAAGTGAGGTACACCATGGCTGTATTACACTAGTAAACGGTGATGAAGTTATTTATGTAATTAAGTCT
Organism: Bacillus sp. CPT56D-587-MTF; assembly: GCF_058792335.1. Classification (NCBI taxonomy): domain Bacteria; kingdom Bacillati; phylum Bacillota; class Bacilli; order Caryophanales; family Bacillaceae; genus Bacillus; species Bacillus sp. CPT56D-587-MTF. Next base: position 5,605,920 of record NZ_JBYTEF010000001.1, read on the forward strand.
CATATTAAGAGTGTGAGTCAAGTAGTTAAATGTAAAAAGAATGAAGATGAATAATGTTTAATAAATAAGAGGGGCATTATGAGGGAAAGAGAAGAACAATTTCTTATTTCGATAGTATGAAAAGGAATTACTTACTATTAAAACAGAACTTTGCCCTGATTATTTTTTTAGAAATGGAAGACAGATAAGAAGAAATTCGTAGGAAGGAGGATATAGATGAATGAGTTAAACAAAAGTATTGGAGAAAATATATATGTTAAATTAATCGGTGAAAAAAGATTTAAAGGTGTATTAATTGATGTAGGAAATGATATCGTTGTTCTTTACAATGGACAAGACTACGTATATATATCTTTATATCATGTACAATATTATAAGTTTTTAAGATCAAATGATGAAGAAATCTCAAAACCAGATGTGGATTCTGTAATTAAGAGAGAGTCTCCTTCAATTTCTTTGAGGAAAGTATTAAGTACATCTAAAGGGATTTTTACGGAAATTTATGTAGCCGGAAATGCTCCAATACATGGTTATATTACAAGTGTGATGAACGATTATATTGTTTTTTATAGTCCAGTTTATAAAACTGTATATATATCTTTAAAACACTTGAAATGGTTAATTCCGTATAAAGAAAATCAAGTGCCTTATGCCCTCAATAAAAATGAACTCCCCGTGAATCCGTTAAATATTACGTTAGCTCGAACGTTTGAAGAACAGCTTATTAAAATGGCTGGGAAAATTATGGTGTTTGATTTAGGTGAGGAGTCCAATAAAATTGGAAAAATGGCGAAAATTGATGAAGGTCATATTGAAATATCAAAAGCACGTGATGCGAAAATGTATGTAAATATTCAACATGTAAAATCTGTCCATTGTCCGTAAGCTAGTTGAAAGGGCTGGCTTTTTCTTTTATATGCAGAAGAAAAGGTCGAGCCTATTTGTTTTAGTTTAATTTGGAGATGAGGGGAGAATGAATTGAATATAAGAATAGTATAGTGTGATTTTTTAAAAGGTAACTTTGCACTAACTTATAAACATTGTGTACGAGCTATCTTATTATATATTCAATTTATTTTTTGAGGAGGAGCTGCTCAACTAATTTATTAAAGGGGTTTTGTTTGTGGAGCAGTTTCCGAATTCGTTATCAATTACATTGCTTGGTAGTGCTGGTGGAGCAGCAAAAGCAGTTTTAGCAATTTTAAATCAAGCGATAGCAAATGAAAAAGATCCAATTTATGAAGTATTAAAGAATGCCAAATTTCATTTGGTGGATATAAAACAAAAAGATAGGACTTATTATGATGAGTTGTTTTCGAATCTGAAAGGTCAATTATATTTATATGAAATAAACCTTCAAAATGTAGTGGAATTTAAACAACATTTAAAAGAAAAAAGAACGAGTGTTGTGATTGATGTTTCAGGGGCAGATACAATTAGAGTATTAAGCTGCTGTAATGAACTAGGAATTTGTTATATTAACTCAGCCTTGGAAAATGAGGCAGTAGATCAGGACGATAGCTTAATTGGCTTTCAGCTTACGGAAAGATATACAAGGTTTGAGAAGGAGAAAGAGAAATTTACAAATACAAAAGCGATTATAGGTTCAGGTATGAATCCAGGTGTTGTTCAATGGATGGTTGTTGAGCTTATGAAGGAACGACCAAATGAAAGGCCAAGAGCATGTTATATTGTAGAACATGACACGTCATTTTTGAATGATACAGCACTTATAAAGCCACATACACTTTATGCTTCATGGGCAGTAGAGCGATTTTTAGATGAAGCAATCTGGAGTTATCCGATGTATATGAGCCATCATCGTCCTCTTTACTTTTATGAAGATGTATATGCTTCAGAGTATAAAGTGAAGTTAGGAGAAAAAGAATTCTATGGTTGTTTAATGCCACATGAGGAAGTATTAATTTTAGGGAAAAACTTTAATATGGAAGTTGGTTTTCTTTACCGAATTAATGAGTATACAACAAATATAATTAGACAGAACTTAGATCAAGTAGAAGATTTATGGAACTGGAATCGTAAAGTGTTTAATCCAGCGGAAGAAGAGGTTGCTGGAGAGGACTTGGTCGGTGTGTTACTCGTTTATGAAAATAGTGAGACATATATGTATAATGTGATGAATAGTAGCCAAGTTTTTCGTAAATATAAAACGAATGCAACGTATTTTCAGGTAGGGTGCGGGATTTATGCGGGCTTGTCCAGTTTACTTTTAGATCAATTTGAACAAGGTGCTTATTACGTTGAGGAGTTGTTATTAAATACAGAAAGTAAGTACGGTGAGTATTTAAATTTATATATGAAGGATTTTGTAATAGGGCATAATAATTTTACGGATGGATTGTTACATGACAGGGTAAGATGGATGTAAGTTGTTACCAAAAGGAAGGAGAGATCTCCTTCCTTTCAGTATTATAAGGTTAAATATTGCCCTGAAAGCAATTTCATACTTATACTTTAAGGAGATAACAATGAAAGTTTTTTGTATCGATCAAGGGGAGTTTTTATATGAATAAATACAAGAGCTTGATTTATGAAGAAAGAAGAGCCTTAAAGGTATTTATATTATTATTTTATATTATATTCTTTTTATATGACGCTATATATTATTTTGTATATCCTGCTATGAATATTAGTGGAACAGCGGTAGGTTGGCCAGAAGGTAGTCTTGGGATAGGTGTGCCTATATTTGTAATAGCATTATTTCCTATTTCTATATATCTTCAAAAAAGAGGGTATGTATATTCTGTAAAATATTTATTTTTATTTGGGTACATGTTTATCAATCTTGTGAATAATTTAATGATTTATTTGCGAACGGATAGACCTTTTGAACATGGCAGTATGGTAGAAATGTTATTAATTTTATTTGCCCCAGTTTTCGTGAATAGAAAATACTTTTATTTAGTGTCCTTTAGTGTAATTGGAAAGTACGTATTTTTCACATTGCTATTACAAGATTTAAAAGTGATAATTCCACTTGTTTTATGTGTATTTTATTTCATTATTTCACATTCTTTATTAAAACGATTTCAATCTTATGTAAGAACAGTGGTTGAAATGATGAACAATATGAAAGAGACGGAAAATTTAGCTGTGATTGGGACTATGTCTACAACAATTGCTCATGAAATTCGAAATCCGTTAACAGCGTTAAAAGGGTTTACGCAAATGCAAAAAGAAAGAAATCCAACTGATACGATGAGCTACGACATTATGCTACAAGAAATTGAAAGAGTCAATGGATTTGTTAGTGAATTGATGTTGTTAGGAAAACCAAAGCCAACAAATTATGAAAGGTGTAATATACGAGACATCCTTCTATATGTTGTGCATCTAATGGAAAGTTATGCAACGCAATATAGAGTTAAATGTCATTTACAAGTAGATGGGAATTTACCGGCTATAAACGGTGATGATAAGCAATTAAAACAAGTGTTATTAAATATCATTAAAAATGGAATAGAATCAATGCCAGAGGGTGGAGAAATTCATATCCGTGCATATCAAAAAACGCAAGGACATTTGTGTATTTCTGTTGAAGACCAAGGATTTGGTATAGAGAATGAGAAGTTAGAAAAAATTGGCAAGGCGTTTTACACAACAAAGGAGACTGGTACAGGACTTGGATTAATGATTACATATAAAATTATTAAGGAACATCAAGGGAGTATCACGATCCAAAGTAGTGTAGGAGTAGGAACGAAAGTAGAAATTTTTTTGCCGACCTTTTAATGTATTGGGAGAAAAGATTTTTCAGAAAAGTGTTCTTGTTGTGTAAATATAAACATTTTATAAAATGTTTCAAGAAGGGTTTTTTTTATAAAATACTTCGTTTATAATGGAGGAAAATATCGACATGAGATTGATTGCTCATGTAGCGGTTCAGTAGTGTTATGAAAAGATAAGAAGGGGTGCACACGCATCCTTTTTTCTATGCAGATATTATGAAAGAGGTGGTATGATGGAATTAACATTAAATTCGACTGTATGTTTACACACGATTCAATTTCGAAAAGAGCAAAAGAATTATATTGTAAAAGATACAATTACAGGAGAAAAATATGAAATGCCGCCACTTTGGATTGATGCATTGGCAATGATGCGTGACGGTTTTTTATTGGGGGAAATTGAGGAGAAATTAAAAGAAGAGTATCCATCCGAAGAAGTGAATATGTTAGCATTCACGAGGCAACTGTTAGAACTAGAACTTGTTGAAATGGTTGATGGAGAAGAGATAGCTTGCACAAAGAAGAAAGAGATAGATTGTTTAGCTTGGGTGCGTCCCCGTGTGGAACAATTCTTTCTTAATTTAAATAGAAAATATAGAAGCAAAGACCAATAGTGGCCTTTGCTTTTTTTATAGGCTATGTTTAAAAAATAACAGCAAATGCTCTTGCGAAAGCACCGTCACTATTTTTAATTTTTAAAGGTGCTGCTGAGAAAAAGAAACGTTTTGCTTCGATAGCATCTAGGTTTGTTAAATTTTCAATTAAGTAAATATTATTCCCTAGTAATATGTGATGAATCGGTGATGTTTCTGTTGTGACTTCATCAGGAGAAATGAAATCTAAACCGATAGATTTTACTTTTAATCGCACTAGTTCTTTAGCTAATTCTTCAGAAAGATAAAATGCTTCCTTTTCATAAGCTTCTGTATTCCATTTGGTGGATAGATTAGAATGAAAAATAACAATATCACCTTCTTTTATGTCAGTATTATGCAATACTGCCTTAGGTAATTTTCGCTCTTGAATATGTGTTACATCTATAAGAACAGCTTCGCCTACAAATTGATCTAGCGGTAATTGATCGATGGTCGTTGCGCCTGAAATGAAATGCGCAGGGGCATCACAATGCGTGCCAACATGAACGACAGAATGAAAATCTGTAACTTGATATCCTGATTCTTCAACACTTGTAACAGCTTCTAGTTGTATTTTAGGTGTTCCAGGAAATTGAGACATATTATTTTCAAATGTTTGTGATAAATCAATTACTTTCATTTTACATACCTCCAATATATGTTTTTCAAATAATAAAAAGCTCATCCTTCAGTATCAAGAAAGATGAGCTTTACATGCTAGTTGAGTTTTATCTTCCAAAATGCATTGCATTTTGCAGGAATTAGCACCTATTCAGTTTATATAAACTGAGGTTGCTGGGCTTCAAAGGGCCGGTCCCTCTGCCTCTCTTGATAAAGAAGTATTCAGTTTTTAAAATCGGAATTTTCCGATAGTTAAATTGTAATTCATTTCCTTTTTGCGTGCAATACAAAATAGGTATTCACCCAAATAAAGCTGCTCGCATATTGTAGCTTATGTAAATAGAATGCTGCGAAGGAGTGAGTGCAGTGACAGGAAATGTATTAAATTATTATGCTGGTGGTAATACAGCTAGGGGATTTCACAATTTATACGAAGAGAATTTAAAAGGATTAGACAGATTATTTATCTTAAAGGGTGGCCCAGGAACGGGAAAATCTTCTTTAATAAAGGCAATAGGTCGTGAATGGATTGAAAAAGGATATGATATTGAATTTTTACATTGTTCTTCTGATAATAAATCGGTTGATGGTGTAATTATCCCAAAATTAAAAGTAGGAATTGTTGATGGGACATCGCCGCATGTTATTGAGCCAAAAATGCCAGGAGTTGTTGAAGAGTATATAAATTTAGGAATTGCTTGGGACTCAGATAAACTAAGAAAGCAGAAGTTAGAAATTGAAAGATTTGTTTCAGAAGCAAGCAAAGCTTTTCAGTCTGCTTACGCACGTTTTAAAGAGGCATTGGTTATACATGATGAGTGGGAGAAGATATATATTGATAATATAGATTTTAATAAAGCAAATGAACTAACCAATCAGCTAATCCAGAAATTATTTGCAGATAAAAGCGGGAGACAATCGCTTGTAAAACATCGTTTTTTAGGAGCTGCTACACCGAAAGGAGCAGTTGATTTTGTTCCTAATTTAACAGAAGGGTTACCACATCGTTATTTTATAAAAGGGCGCCCAGGCTCTGGAAAATCAACGATGCTCAAAAAGTTAGCTAAGGCAGCTGAAGAAAAAGGGTTTGAAGTTGAAGTATATCATTGCGGATTTGACCCGAATAGTCTTGATATGGTTATCGTAAGAGAATTAGGCTTTGCAATTTTTGATAGCACTGCACCACATGAATATTTTCCAAGTCGCGAGGGTGATGAAATTATTGATATGTATGCCCTTATTGTTACGCCAGGGACTGATGAGAAATATGCGAAGGAAATTCGTGATGTTTCCATTCAATATAAAGCAAAAATGAATGAGGCGATGTCTTTCTTAGCGAAAGCAAAATCGGTTCGTGATAAATTAGAACGAATTTATATTGCTGCTATGGATTTTTCAATAGTAGATGCATATAAAGAGGAGATTCAAAAAGAGTTTGAACGAATTGCTGCTACTGTAATTGAAAAGCAACAATAGACGTTTCATTAGGCTGTCAGTAATTTCTGACAGTTTTTTTAGTATGTAGTAAAATTAATAGTGTATTGTCGAATTTCCAAGGAAATAATCAAAAAATGGAGATGTTATGAAATGAGAGAGAAAATCGAGTTGGAGTTAGAAAGAATTGAAAAAGAGAATGATGTAAAAATTTTATTTGCGGTGGAATCAGGGAGTCGTGCTTGGGGGTTTCCATCGAAAGATAGCGATTATGATGTTAGGTTTGTTTATATACATCCGGTAGAATGGTATTTATCAATTCATGACAAACGAGATGTAATTGAATATCCAATTAGTGATGATTTAGATATAAGTGGTTGGGATATTAAAAAGGCGTTGCAACTATTCGCGAAGTCGAATCCTGCTTTACTTGAGTGGATTCGATCACCAATTTTTTATTCGAAAAACTCTAATTTTCCAGAACTACTTCAACAGATGAGTGAGAAGAATTTTGATCCAAAAGCAACGATATATCATTATTTACATATGGCGTCGAAAAATTATCGTGAATTTTTGCAAGGTGAGAATGTAAAGCTGAAAAAGTACTTTTATGTATTACGTCCCATTTTAGCTTGTAAGTGGCTAGAAGAGAAAACGACTTTACCTCCTGTAGAATTTGATCGATTAATTACAGAATTATCATTAGAACGTAGCGTGTTAGATGAAATTGAAAAGTTGTTAATAAAGAAAAAAGCAGGTACTGAATTAGATGTTGGATTGAAAATTAAGGTGCTAAATCAATTTTTAGAAGAACAAATTCATTACTATCAGCAATATGTAAAAGGAATTGAAAAGGGATCAGGAATCGATATTGAGAGTTTAAATACATTGTTTCGAGATATGTTGTTTGAAGCATATGAAAAAGAGCACAAGTAAGTTTGTGCTCTTTTTATTTTGTAGGAATGAAGAAAACAGATATAGCTGCGATAAGACCTGCAAAGGAGAATAAGTAAAAATTCCATGCTAAGTCATATTGCATTGTCATAATAATACCGACGAGAATTGGGCTAGCAATTGCACCAACTCGGCCAAGCCCCAGTCCCCAGCCTAAGGAGGTAGCTCGGATATGTGATGGGAAGTATTGTGTTACATATGCATTTAATATTTGAGTAATACCGACTGATCCAATACCAGCAAGGCCAATTAAAAGATAAATGATTGTAACAGATGGTTTGATTGTTAATAGTCCGATACATATGGCTGCCATAAGATAAGAGATGCTAATAACAATTTTTGCTCCTATACGATCAGCAATTGCTCCAGCGAATAATGCGCCGATAGCTGCGGTAATATTTAGCATAAGTAGAAATGACAGACTAGACCCAAGAGGATATCCTGCCTGGCGCATCATCTGTGGTAACCAAGTGTTTAAACCATATATTAAAAACATTCCCATTATATAAGTGATCCAAAAAAGTAGCGTTGCTTTTATGTATTCTTTTGAGAATAAAGTAAAAAATCCATTTTTCTTTCGTATAGTAGATGGAGCTTGATGAGTTTTATCTTTTACATGAAATTCAATTTGAAAACGATTAAGAATTTGGTTCACTTCTTCTTGGCGATTACGTGATAATAAAAATTGAATGGACTCGGGTAAATAGCGAATAATGAAAGGAATGAGGAGTAGTGGAATCATTCCGATACCAAACATAATTCTCCATCCGAAATCTTCTAACATAAGCATGGACAAAATAGCACCTAACACGATACCTAAAGGATAGCCAGTAAACATAAGAGCATAAATAAAAGATTGCCTTTTTTTTGGTGAATATTCAACAGTAAGTGCTGAAGCTGTTGGGATAACACCGCCTAATCCGATTCCTCCTATAAATCGAGATAATCCAAATAACTCAGGAGAAGGAGCGATAGCCGCTAAACCCATTGTGATAGAAAAAAGTGCTAAACAGCATATAAGCGTCCATTTACGGCCAATTAGATCTGTAATCGTTCCAACTAGAATAGCCCCAATAAACATCCCAAATAAAGCATAGCTTGCAATTGTACCAGCATGCGCTGGTGATAGCGCCCAGCTTTTGTCTTCTAGGAGCTTTGGTAGAACGGCACCGTAAATACCTAAATCATATCCATCAGCTAAAATGGCTAGCCAACAAATAAAAACAACAAGTTTTGTAATAGAGCTTGGAAAGATAGTTTCTGTAGATTCTAGATGAGGTGGAGCTGAAGGTTGCATAATATTCACCCCTTTTAATTTGTAGATGAATATATTATTTTATTTAATGTTAATATTTTCCTCATTGTGTCGAATTTTATCTGAAAAGGGTTTATAACAAATAAAGAAGTTCAACAGTAATTTTGTTGAACTTCTTTATTTGTTTACTCATTATCAACTCGTTTTAACGGTCGATCTGCTGGGCCTTCAAGAACGTCTCCCTCAATTGAAAAACGAGAACCATGGCAAGGGCAATCCCAAGTACAATCACCATTATTCCATTCAACTTCACAGCCGAGATGTGTACAAGTTGTATCGACGATATGTAATTTTCCTTCTTTGTCCTTATAAGCACCTGCTCGTTTACCGTTAACATGTACGACAGATCCTTCACCAACTTCGAGATCTTCTGGCTTACGTAATGCGGTTTCAATCTTTCCTGCAATTAAATGTTTCGCAACATCAATGTTTTGGGAGAGGAACGTTTTTATATCTGGATTTGCATGGAAGCGTGATGGTGCATACAGTTCTTTATAGGGACTGTGAACTTTTAGGATGGAGTCCTTCAGTAGGTGAGCGGCAGCAGTTCCAGTTGTCATTCCCCATTTGCGATATCCAGTTGCAACAAATATATTTGGATTTCTTTCGTTAATATGTCCGATATAAGGAAGCTTATCTAGAGTAATTAAATCTTGTGCTGACCATCTATAAGGAACTTCATCTATTCCAAAAGTGGCTTCAGCAAAAGAATAGAGTGCTTCATAATGAAGCATCGTATTTATTCCCTGACCTGTTTTATGACTCTCTCCGCCAATCAAAATTAATTTTTCTCCATTGTTTGTTATATAGCGTAAGGAGCGCTTTGGATCATCAATACTTAAATACATGCCACCTGGATACTCCGTTTTTGCTTTTATTGCAAGAGCATAAGAGCGTTCAGCATACATACGCGTAAAGAAAAAGCTATTCGCATCATAAAAAGGAAAGTGTGAACAAGAGACGACATATTCACAAGTGATACGATGGCCCTCCTTTGTAATGACTTGTGGAGAATCTCCTTTTTCCACATCGATAGCTGTCGTTTGTTCGTAAACTTTTCCGCCCATCTCCACAAACTTTTCTAAAAGTGTTTTCAAATAAAGAAGGGGATGGAACTGGGCTTGATTTTTCATGACAAGTGCAGATTGTACTGGAATTGGAATCGATAGAGATTGAACATAGTCACAAGGTATATTTAATTTTTGATAGGCTTCATATTCTTTCGATAAATTTCTTAATCCGTTATCGGTAGTTGTATATAAATATGAATCTTCATTTGAGAAATTACAGTCGATTTTATATGTTTGAACAGTTTCGTTTATGAATTGTAGAGCATGATTATTTGATTCATAGTAAAGCCCAGCCTTTTCCATGCCGAAGTGATTTATTAATTCATCATAAATAAGATCATGTTGTGCTGTTACTTTCGCTGTTGTATGCCCAGTCGTTCCATTTAAAATACGACCAGAATCAATTAAAACAACATCGATGCCTTCTTTTGCAAGTAAATAGGCAGTAGTAATACCTGTAATACCAGCACCGATAATAGCAACTTTCGTCTTTATATTTTCGGATAAACGAGGGAAAGTAGGAAACTGAGTAGATTCAATCCAATAAGATAGCGGCAGTTGTGGAAATGTATCACTTGTCATTGCGGAAACCTCCTGATTTTAGAACAATTTTCCTTTTAATATTTCCATATTATATGAAATTCATGTGTGTTGTTTTAGAAGTAGTCTATTTTTATTAAAAGAGGTTATAAATTATTTTAATATAATTAATTAGGTGGGGCATTATGATGTAGTAGGATTTATATAAAACTAAATTCAAGTGATTCTGTTTGTTGATTACATAGGGAGTTATTGAATGAGATAGAGTCTATGGCGTTTAAGAAAATGTCTATATATAGTGGGTAAATCCTTATGGAATCTATACATTTTCTTTAGTGAAATAAAGTATGATTATAAAAATATAACCACCTTTTATTACTAGGTCATAAAAGGTGTTGACAATATAGAAATTCTATTGTTATGATTCATCATGTGGAAAGGTTGATAGAGAGTAAAAAGAGAAATGTTTTTCATTGATAATAAAAGCGAAAAATAAGTGACGATAGAGTGAGTATATTTTCCTTATAATAGATGCTTTTTGGATCATCTAGTAAAATCAATCTGGAAGCAAGAATTGATATATGTAAGTTGCGCAAGGCGCGGCATAAGAAAGGAGCAAAAGGATGAAGGAGCTTCATACGTTTGGGTGGTATGCAGCACGTGTATCACCACATTTGCCGAAAAAAGCATTTAAACCAGTGCCTACTCGTTTATTTGGTGGACTGGCTTATTTGCTTGTGGCATTGGCGGGATTAATATCGATTGGTGTATTTGAATTGAATGTGTGGGCGAATCTAGGAATTGCGATTGTTCTTGGATTATGTTTTGCTTCACTAGGATTTTTAGGGCATGAAATTTTACATGGAACTGTTGTAAGAAAGGCATGGCTTCGTGACTTCTTAGGCGCGATTGCATTTATGCCATTATCAACAGGGCCAAAGCTTTGGAGAAAGTGGCATAATGCAACGCATCATGTTCATACACAGCATGAAGAGAATGATCCAGATGCATGGCCGACACTTGAGAAACTTAAGAAGAGTAAGTTTTTGAGTTGGGTATATCGTATGCCTTTACATGTACGTTCATTCTTTAGTTTTCTGTCACTAACAATTCAATTTACATTGCATTCGACTCGAATGTTCTTTCATTTTATAAAAGAGTTCAAGTCATCCAATCAAAAATCTGTATGGCTTCAACTTCTTTTGCCTTGGACAGTTTGGATTAGTTTATTGTTTATTATGGGACCTGGAAAATGGTTATTTGCATACGTCATTCCGTTGTTAATTGCTAACTTTATTGTAATGGCATATATCGCAACAAATCACCGCTTAAATCCAATTGTTCCAGTAAATGATCCGTTAGCAAACTGTTTGTCAGTAACAGTGCCGCGCTGGGTAGACGTTTTACATTTCAATTTCTCATATCATACAGAACATCATCTGTTTCCCGCTATGAGTTCTAAATACTATCCGTTAGTAAAAGAGAAGATTAAAGAAATGTGGCCGGAACGCTATCATGAGATGCCGATGACAAAAGCTTTGGCAGCGCTATGGAATACACCACGTGTGTATTATCAAGGAAGTGAATTAGTGGATCCGCATAGAGAGCACTTCTATGGTTCTTTAGGAAATGGACTAGATCCTCATAATATTTCATATCGTGAGGAACATATAGAAGAAGAAAAGAGTATTAAAAAAGTAAATCAGTAAAATTTAATATATTTTTGCAATGAAAAAGCAAGCCATCTCAGGCTTGCTTTTTCTTATAAAGAAACTTCCTTTTTGTTCCTTTTATGGACTTGGACGGAGTTAGTTTCTTTTCGTTGTAGTCGTTTTTCTAAAAGATTAACAAAATAAGTAAATAGAAGAACAAGTATGAGATAGTATGCACCAACGATTATGTAAGTATCTAATTGTTGGAAATTACCTGCTGCAATTGATAAACCTGAACCCCATAATTCGGACATTCCTACATAAGCAACAAGTGAAGAATCTTTTAATCCGATAATAAATTGGTTTCCTAGAGGAGGAAGAGACAGACGAAATGCTTGTGGTAATATAATTCGTCGCATAGCTAAAGGATAAGGCATGCCTAAAGAGCGAGCTGCTTCTAATTGTCCCCGGTCAACGGATTGAATAGATCCACGGAAAATTTCCGTAATATATGCTCCGTTATGAATTGCTAAAGCGATTGCACCTGCCCAAAAAGGGGTGAAAACAACAACGGATGTAATTCCAAAATAGAGAATGGCAATTTGAACAATTAAAGGTGTACCACGAATAATAGCAATGTAGACATGAGCGATACTATTTAAAACTTTATTGTTAGAGATTCGAAAGAAAGCGAATAATAATCCAATTAATGAACCGAGTACTAGGGAAGTTAATGTTAATTGTAATGTGACAATAGTAGCCTTTAAGAGTGTGGGATAGGAAGAGATAAAAATTTCAAACATGCGTTTCACCTCATATTGTATAGATTTTAGTAGAGAATGAAATGCCCCACATAAAATGAACATTTAATCAGTGGGGCATTGTTTATGAATCTTTTGAATGGCTAACTTACTTCGTTTTTTCCTCTTCACCGAGAATATTACGCCCGAACCATTTTTTACTGATCTTTTCATACGTACCATCTTTAATGATTTCATCTAACGCTTTATTTACTTTCTCAACCATTTCTTTATCATCTTTGCGAATAGCAATTCCCATTTCATCAAGATTTAATGGTTTTCCGGCTTCTTTTATCTTCGATTTTCCTTCTTTTATCATACGTAGACCAACCATTTGATCCGTAATTACTGCGTCAACACGCCCAGGCTCTAAGTCCATAAGAGCAGTAATATCGCTGTCATATTCTGTGATTTGATCTGTATATTTTGCAACAAGATTTTTAAAGGTACTAGCTTTTACAACACCAATTTTCTTACCTTTTAAATCTTCTGGAGAAGAGATAGCGGTATTCTTTTTAGCCACAAAAATTTGGGCGCCAGAGCGATAGTACGGATTTGAGAAACTAACAGCTTTTAAGCGCTCCTCTGTAATTGCCATACTACCCAGTATTACATCATATTTCTTCGCTTGAAGACCTTGAATCAGCGTTTCCCATGGGTTTGTAACGGGCGTAGCCTTCATGTTCATCTTTTTAGCAAGAGCTTCACCGATTTCTACATCAAAGCCGACAAGTTTGCCGTCATTTTCTTTATAGTTAAAAGGTTTGTATAATCCACTCATCGCATAGCGAAATTCTTTTTCACTATTTGATGAAGTAGTAGAGCTTTCTTTGCTACAAGCTCCTAGTATGAAGGATGTACATAGTGTAATGCTCGCAACAATGGTTAATAGTTTTCTTTTCATAAAACCCCTCCTATATATTGATCATACGGATGGTTTTTTAGTATGTTATTGAAATATTTTATTTGGATGATTAGTTGTGCACCGTATGAATGTATTCCTTTTCGTTTGAAACAAAAGTTACATTATAAAACGTTGCGTAAAAATTGTTTTGCCCGTTCATGTGATGGAGCTGAAAAGAATTGTACTGGCGGAGCATCTTCTACAATCTTTCCATCGTCCATAAAGATGACGCGATCAGCTACATCTTTTGCGAAATTCATTTCATGAGTAACAATAACCATTGTCATCCCTTCTTCAGCAAGTTCTTTCATAACTTGCAATACTTCTCCAACAAGTTCAGGGTCTAAAGCTGAGGTAGGCTCATCAAATAGCATAATCTTAGGGCTCATTGCAAGAGCTCGTGCAATGGCAATGCGCTGTTTTTGACCACCTGAAAGAAGATGAGGAGTTACATCCGCTTTATCTTGAAGGCCGACTTTTTGGAGAAGTTGATTTCCAATATCCTGTGCATTTGCTTTCTCTAATTTTTTTACGTGAATAGGTGCTTCTATGATGTTTTCTAGTGAGGTCATATGAGGAAAGAGGTTAAAGTGCTGAAAAACCATACCGACATTTTCACGGACTTTATTTAAATTTGAATGCTTTGGATCAATTCGCTCACCTTGTAAGTGAATTTCGCCTTCATCGTACATTTCTAAAAAGTTAAGACAGCGAAGTAATGTACTTTTACCAGAACCACTGGCACCAATTAAAACAACAACTTCTTTTTCTTTTACTTCTAAATCAATTCCTTTTAACACATCAAGTGAACCGAATGATTTTACTAGATTTCGAACTTGAATCATACAAAACCCCCAGTTAAAAATATATTTTACAAATGTTGCCCTGTATTTCTGTTATTAGTCATAAATTGTCAGAATCCTTTATTTTTTTCGTGCAATTTGATATTCAAAGAAATAATGATTTTTAAAATCTCTATATCCTTCTATAATGAAAATATGGATAATAATATATAGGTAGTATTTATATTGCTTATAAAAAGGGGGAAAGGGAAGATGGAAAAAGAAAGAAAAACATTTTCTTTTGGATTACGTACACAACTTATGCTATTCACTACAGTTTTAGCTTTCATTACATATTCAACAAGTATATTTTTTATTTACGTGATATACGATTATTTTCAAAGTTATGTAAGTCAAACTGTATATAATATTATCGTTATGTTATTAGGGGTAGTATGGTCTGGAATTTTAGCATATGGAGCAGCCGTATTTTTAATTAAACCGCTTCGCAAGTTAGAGGAAGCGGCAAGAAAAGCAGCTGAGGGTGATATTCGTGAAGATGTTCCATTACCGAAGACAGATGATGAAATTAAATCTTTAAGTGTTGCATTTAATATGATGTTAGGAAACTTAAGGGGCATGGTAAAAAATATTGATACAACATTTTCGTATACAAATAATCAAGTACAGCAGATTAGAAAACAAACAGGCGAAGCAACGAGACAAGCGCAAGGTGTATCTGAGACACTTGCAGAGATTTCTTCAGGCGCTGAGCAATCAGCGGCATCAATTCAAGCAATTGTTTCTGCTGTTGATACAACGACTTCTATTGCAAGTGAAGTAGAAGAAAAAGCGAAGCAGTCTGATACATTGTCTTCAGAAATGGTTGAAGCTTTAGGGCATAGTACTCGTGTCTTTACGTCTTTAATTCAAGGTATTCAAACATTGGCAAAAGAAAATGAAGATTCAATGCAAAATGTACAGAAGTTAGAAGAACGAATGAAACAAGTAGAACATATTGTGTCTGTTGTGAGTGCGATTGCTAGCCAAACGAATTTATTAGCACTAAATGCTTCTATTGAGGTAGCTCGCGCAGGAGAGCATGGAAGAGGCTTTGCGGTTGTTGCGGAAGAAGTACGTAAACTTGCTGATGAAAGTGATCATTCTGCAAGAAACATATCGCAGTTATTACGGAATATGCAAGATGAAGTACAACAAGTTGCAATGAAAATGACAGAACAAGTGAAAATAGCTAAAGAAGAGGCGAAACGTGGGGAAGCTACGGAATTAATTTTAAAAGAAATGTCATCAAGTGTTATGGAAGTAGCCGATGCAACTCAGCAAATTAGTAGTTATATGAATGAACAAGTGAGCCACATTCATCAAACAGGAGCACAAACAAAAGCTGTAGCAGCAATTGCTGAAGAAACGTCAGCTGGTTCGCAAGAAGTAGCACGTGTGACGATACAACAATCTAAAAATATGATAGTAATCGATCAATTATTAAAGGATTTAGAGAAGCAAGCAACTGATTTGAAACAAACAATTGAACGATTTTCAATGTAAAAGGAAGAACAGAATATTGTTCTTCTCTTTTTTATTTAGCTTGATTTAATATTTACAGTTAAACTATGAACGTTTCCGCAACATTCTTTTCTGTCCCTTTCGGATGAAAATTATAGCGAGCTATAATATTAAAAGGGGTGTCTTTTATGAAAAAAGAAAAAAGACAACGGTTAATTAAACAATTTGTAAAGGAGTATGAAATAGATAAGCAAGAAAGATTAGTAGAATTGTTAGCAAAAAAAGATGTATTAGTAACACAAGCTACGGTTTCTCGCGATATTCGTGAGTTAAACTTAACGAAGGTACCTTCTCAAGAAGGATTAATGATATATAAAGTTTTCTCAGAAGAGCATTTACAAACTGATATAAAGTTAAAGAAAAAATTACGAGAAGTTGTTGTAAAAATTGATTGTGTAGATCAATTAATGGTTATTAAAACATTACCTGGTAATGCACATGTTATTGGTGTTTTATTTGATAAATTAGATTGGAAAGAAAAAATAGGATGTATATGTGGAAATGATACATGCCTTATAATTTCACAGTCGAAATCAGATAGGGAGATTATAGAAGAAAGATTAAATTTAATTATTTAGATGCAAAAATCCTGTTTTTAATAAAATTAAAAACAGGATTTTTGTTTAAATACGGAAGTTAAATATTCAATATATATGCGTAATATATGTATTTTTTATTGAGAAAGCAAGATAGTTTGTTATAAAAATACATATTCGTATGATTTTAAAAAAATAACTTGTTTAATATTTCACAATGATAATGTGGATGCTTTCACAAAGATGAAAGTACAGAGCATTTATTATGTACTTGTAAGACATCAAACATATTTAAAAGGAGGTACAACAAATGAAACATCCGATACATGTTACTTCAGAAATTGGGGAATTACAAACGGTTTTATTAAAACGACCGGGTAAAGAAGTGGAAAACTTGACGCCAGATTATTTGCAGCAATTATTATTTGACGATATTCCATACTTACCAATTATTCAAAAAGAGCATGATTATTTTGCACAAACGTTACGCAATCGGGGTGTTGAAGTTCTTTATTTAGAAAAACTAGCCGCTGAGGCGTTAGTAGATAAAAAACTTCGAGAAGAATTTGTTGATCGTATTTTAAAAGAAGGACAGGCCGACGTAAATGTTGCACATCAAACTTTAAAAGAATATTTACTTTCCTTTTCAAATGAAGAATTAATTCAAAAAATTATGGGCGGTGTACGGAAAAACGAAATTGAAACAAGTAAGAAGACACATTTATATGAATTAATGGAAGATCACTATCCGTTTTACTTAGATCCAATGCCTAATTTATATTTTACTCGTGACCCAGCAGCTAGCGTGGGCGATGGCTTAACGATAAATAAGATGAGAGAACCAGCGCGTAGACGTGAATCATTATTCATGGAGTACATCATTAAATATCATCCAAGATTTGCAAAACATAATGTACCAATCTGGTTAGATCGTGATTATAAATTTCCAATTGAAGGTGGCGACGAGCTAATTTTAAATGAAGAAACAATTGCAATTGGAGTATCTGCTCGTACTTCAGCTAAAGCAATTGAACGTTTAGCTAAAAATCTCTTTAGCCGACAAAATAAAATTAAGAAAGTGTTAGCAATAGAAATTCCAAAATGTCGAGCATTTATGCATTTAGATACAGTATTTACAATGGTTGATTATGACAAGTTTACAATTCACCCAGCCATTCAAGGGCCAAAAGGGAATATGAATATTTATATTTTAGAAAAAGGATCAGATGAGGAAACTCTTAAAATTACACATCGTACTTCTTTAATGGAAGCATTAAAAGAGGTATTAGGCTTAAGTGAATTAGTTCTTATTCCATGTGGAGGAGGAGATGTAATTGCTTCTGCTCGTGAACAATGGAATGATGGCTCGAACACATTAGCAATTGCGCCAGGTGTAGTTGTTACATATGATCGCAACTATGTATCTAATACGTTATTACGTGAACACGGTATAGAAGTGATTGAGGTGCTAAGTTCGGAATTATCTCGTGGTCGTGGGGGTCCACGTTGCATGAGTATGCCAATTGTTCGTAAAGATATTTAGTATAAATAACGGAGAAAGTAGGGATGAATTATGTTAATGACTAGACCAAATTTAAAAGGAAGAAGCTTTCTAGCAGAAAAAGATTTTACACAAGAAGAATTGTTATATTTTCTAGATTTGGCAGCAGAATTAAAAGAGAAAAAGAAAAATGGTATCCCGCATCATTATTTAGAAGGTAAAAATGTAGCGCTCTTATTTGAAAAAACTTCTACTCGTACGCGTTGTGCATTTACAGTAGCATGTACAGATTTAGGGGCAAATCCTGAATATTTAGGGAAAGGTGATATTCAACTTGGGAAAAAAGAATCTGTAGAGGATACAGCAAAAGTGTTAGGGCGTATGTTTGACGGAATTGAGTTTCGTGGATTTAATCATGAAACTGTAGAATCTTTAGCACAAAATTCTGGTGTGCCAGTTTGGAATGGATTAACAGATATGTGGCATCCAACACAAACACTAGCAGATTTATTAACAATTAGAGAACATATAGGGAAATTGAAAAATGTGAAGCTCGTTTACGTTGGCGATGGGCGAAATAATGTTGCTAATAGCTTACTAGTTGGTGGAGCAATCGTTGGAATGGATGTACGTATTTGTACACCGGAATCTTTATGGCCTGCACAAGAAGTAATTGATTTAGCAAAAAAATATAATGAACAAGTAATGATAACAAGTAATGTGGAAGAAGCTGTTGCGAATGCAGATGTAATTTATACAGATGTATGGGTGTCTATGGGGGAAGAAGAAAAATTTGCTGAACGTGTCGAGTTATTGAAACCTTATCAAGTAAATATGAAAATGATTAAAGCAACAGGGAATGAAAACGTGATTTTCTTACATTGTTTACCTGCATTTCATGATGTTGAAACGATGTATGGCGAAGAAGTTTATGAGAAATATGGGTTGAAAGAAATGGAGGTAACTGACGAAGTATTCCGCAGTAAACATTCAAAAGTATTTGATCAAGCTGAAAATAGAATGCATACAATTAAAGCGGTTATGGCAGCTACTTTAGGAAACATGGAGTAAAGAAGAAAGGGAGTCTTCCTTTCTTCTTTCTCCTCCTTTAGACACGATCATTCACTATTGCTTTTGTATTGTTATTGCAATTAAAGAGAGGTGAGTGGAATGGGTGAAGATAAGAAATTAGGGTTGTTTACACTAACGGCTCTTGTAGTTGGGTCTATGATTGGCGGTGGAGCCTTTAATTTAGCGAGTGATATGGCAAAAGGTGCTGGTGCTGGAGCCATTATTATTGGCTGGGTTATAACAGGAATTGGGATGATCGCACTCGGATTATCTTTTCAAAATCTAACTGTAAAACGGCCAGATTTAGATGGTGGTATTTTTAGCTATGCAAAAGCAGGGTTTGGTAATTTTATGGGGTTTAATAGTGCGTGGGGATACTGGCTATCTGCTTGGCTTGGGAATGTAGCTTACGGTACATTATTGTTTTCTTCATTAGGATATTTCTTCCCGATCTTTGAAGGCGGTCAAAATGTAGAATCCATTATTGGTGCAAGCGTATTATTATGGTGTGTTCACATGTTAATTTTACGTGGAGTTCAATCAGCAGCCCTTGTGAATTTAGTAACTACAATCGCAAAATTAGTACCTGTATTTGTATTTATTGTCATAGGAATCTTTGCGTTTCATATTGATACGTTCTTAGATGGATTTTGGGGGCAAACTGGTTCTTTTTCATGGGGAGCAGTTGGCAGCCAAGTTAAAAGTACAATGCTTGTAACTTTATGGGTATTTATTGGGGTAGAAGGGGCTGTTGTTTTATCCAGTCGAGCAAAAAATAGAAGTGATGTAGGGAAAGCAACCGTTATTGGCTTAATTGGTACACTCATCATTTACATTTTAATCACATTATTGTCTCTTGGACTTATGCAGCAAGCAGACATTGCAGGTTTGAAAAATCCGGCTATGGCTTATTTGTTTGAAAGTGTTGTTGGAAAATGGGGTGCTATCTTTATTAATTTAGGTTTAGTCATCTCTGTATTAGGTGCTTGGTTAGGTTGGACTTTGCTCGCTTCTGAAATTCCATATTTAGCGGCTAAAGATGGAGTATTTCCAAAATGGTTCGCAAAAGAAAATAAAAATAAGGCTCCAGTAAATTCATTATGGATAACAAATGGTTTAATACAAATATTCTTGTTAACATTCGTCGTTTCTGATCAGGCGTATAACTTTGCATTCTCTTTAGCATCTTCAGCTATTTTAATCCCATATGCTTTTTCAGCATTTTATCAACTGAAGCATAGCTTAAAGTCTGAAGAAGCAGATCGAAATAAAAATATAATAATTGGCTTGATCGCAAGTATTTATGGCGTGTGGTTAGTTTATGCAGCCGGTTTAGAGTATTTATTATTAACAATGACTTTATATGCGCCAGGTATTTTTATTTTTTACAATGTTCAAAAGCAAAAGAGTTCGAAGCAAATATTTACTCGAGTGGAATTAGCATCATCCGTAGCAATTGGTGCTTTAGCATTCTTTGCGATTTATGGATTAATTACAGGCAGTATTACTTTATAAAGCGCTGTGAAAGCGAAATCAACTGGAGGGCTGGAATATGGCACGAAGAAAAATTGTAGTTGCACTAGGGGGAAATGCGATACAGTCTGGAGAAGCTACTGCGGGAGCGCAGCAAGAAGCGTTGGAAAAAACGGCAGAACAACTTGTGAAAATAATGGAAAATGATGTGGATATAGTAATTGCGCATGGAAATGGCCCACAAGTGGGGAATATTTTATTACAGCAAAAAGCTGCAGAAACGGAAAAGACACCTGCAATGCCATTAGATACTTGTGGGGCAATGAGCCAAGGGATGATTGGATATTGGATGGAAAATGCAATTGAAAAGGCATTGAAAAAACGGAATATAAACAAAGATGTAGCAACGGTTATAACACGTGTTGTTGTGGATAAAAAAGATGAGGCATTTAAAAATCCAACTAAACCAATTGGTCCTTTTTATACAGAAGAAGAGGCCAGAAAATTAATGGATGAAACAAAAGCAGTGTTTAAAGAAGATGCTGGTAGAGGATGGAGACGTGTTGTTCCATCACCGAAGCCTGTAAGTATTCATGAACATAAAGTGATTAATTCTTTGGTCGAAGATGGAAACATAGTGATAGCTGTGGGCGGAGGTGGAATTCCAGTAATTGATTCTGAAGAAGGGTTAAAAGGAACTGAAGCGGTTATCGATAAAGATTTCGCTGCGCAGAAATTAGCAGAATTAGTAGATGCCGATACGCTCGTTATTTTAACTGCAGTTGATTATGTGTATGTAAATTATAATCAACCGAATCAAAAAAAATTAGAGCATGTCACAGTGAATCAATTAGAAGAATATATTGAAGAACAACAATTTGCTGTGGGAAGCATGCTTCCAAAAATCGAAGCTGCTATTAATTTTGTTAATACAAATCCAAAAAGAAAAACGATTATTACGTCTTTAGAAAAAGTATATGAAGCACTAGAAGAAAAAGCCGGTACTATTATTTCAAAACAGAATGTATGCATGTATGTTTAAATTATTATGTACGCTACTTAGTAGTAAAAAAGAATGAGGTTAATAACTTCATTCTTTTTATTTATTAATATTTTTTGTACTCATTGTTCATAAAGTTTTCATGATGAAATCTGAATATACAAGTTAATTATGATAAAATTCAAATTGAATACGCTTTCTTGATTTTTCGCTCCAACATACAGCAAGAGAGAGGGAATTTTATGAATAGACGGAACGTAGTGAAAGACTTAAAGCAGTTCGAATTATTTGCTCATTTAACAGAAAAAAAATTGAAAGGCTTAACAGAGTTTGTTTATTGGCGAACTTATAAAAAAGGTCAATTTTTATTTTTAGAAGGGGATTCAAGGGAAAGAATTTACTTCATGTTAGATGGTTTTGTAAAGTTAGAGCGGGTTAATCAAAATGGGAACTTATTATACGATGACTATGTAAAGCGGTATTCTATTTTTCCTTATGGTGGTATGTTTACAGACAGAGGATATAACTATACAGCAGAAGCAATGACGGATGTGGAGGTATATTATATTCCAACGGTAATCTTTGAAGATATGGTAAAGTCCAGCAGAACACAATTGATGTACGTTGTTCAGCAATTATCATCTATATTAAAATTGAACGAAAATCGAGTGCAAAATATTACAATTCCTAATGCACAAGATCGTGTTATCCAAACGTTAAATTATTTAATGCAGGATTTAGGAGAACAGAGTGGAGAAAAGATTGTAATTTCATGTCCACTTACAACAATTGAAATATCCAAAATATCTGGAACATCTCGAGAGACAGTTAGCAGCGTATTAAAACAATTAAAAAATGATAGCATTGTTACAATTTTAGATAAAAAAATTACAATACATGATCCAACATATTTTGAAGAAATCTCTATGTGAAAATTGTATATTGATTTTTTAATTCATAGTGTATATTAATAAGGTTCTTTATATATTTATAAGGAACTTTTTTACGTTATCCTCTATAAAAAGATTGTATAGTATGGTAATAATAGCTAAAATCGATAATAAAATACAAAGTGAAGGGGAGAAAGAATGATTCGTATTGAGTATGATCGATTAGTAGCTATTTGTTACAGTATAGGGGTTTTGTTATTATTAAAAATTCCAAATGATAATGAATTAATTGGGGAAAAACTATTCAATGTCTATAAGATTCCGATACATACGTATGTTTATATGGATTATAAAGTCTCAAATATATTGATTGTTTCTTTCATACTACATGTAATTGCATTCATATTATTTTTAAAATGGCTAGGAAAAAAGGAGTCTAGTACATTTAGAAAAATGAATAAAATAAAAGTAGTAGGTACTAGTATTTTGATTGTAATGATGCCGTTTATTTTAAATACAATCCTCCAGACATTGAATAAAACATGGTATTATGCAGGAAAAACAGGGGTAGAAGCAATAGAATATAAAAAAGAAGACAGCCAGTGTAGAATGGAGAAAAATGGAGAGAATATCCAACCGAAGTGCATTGTTACTTTAAAAAATTATCGTAATCATTCACAAGCATTAAAAGTTGTTTTATATGATAATGCAAACGAGAATTCAAAAAGCTATCCAGTACCGAAACCAGTCTATTTACAAAAACATGAGACAAAGCAATTTGAATTTCAAGTTCCTGTTTCTTATAATAGAGGTATTGAAAAAGATAAAGTACCAAATATTAAATTACATTCATTGCATGAAAATGATACGAAATACAATTAATCTGTAAGTAAAAGTTTATGAGTAGGAGCAAGAATTTGAAACGATATAGAAAATCAACTTGAATCATCCAACATACTGCGAGGTAACGGTATATTGGATGATTTTTTTATGTTATCCCCTTTTTTCACGTATGAAAAGGAGGAATACTTTGTTGGAAATGAAAAACATCACAAGGATCATACATGGTTTTTACTTTACGTAATCTGTGAAAGTTAGAGCCATAATAACTAGTTTGCCAATTTTTAATGTCAATATCGGGCCAGTTCACATAGTCACCTAGTGTATAAGGATCTAAGCTTTCTCGTAAACCTTTAACCCAGCGTATATTTCGATTTTCTTCATCATCGCATTTCCAAGAGGTAATGTATTCTTGAGCAATAATTGCTTTACGATGAAAATAAGCCGTTTCATTCGGCGAAATATTTTCAACAGCACCTATGAGCGATTGATGCCAAATACTAGCATCTTTATTTGGTGCATGAGAAAGAAAGGATTGCATGATTTGAATGCCTTTAAGGGGAATAGGTTTATAGACATAGGAACCAGAGCGCTTGAAATTTTCAGGGATGTTACCTCCATTAAAAAATTCAACAGCCTTTATATAAGGAACTTCTTCTATAAAGAGAGAGGGGCTACCAGTTTCAAGAAGAGGGGATAATAGGGAATGGAGTTCAGAGGGAGAACCGATAAACTCGCCTTGTGCTTCGATTTTATTTCGTTGCTTGGCGAATAATTCGATCGATGAAGTGAGACGTTCATCTATATAAGGTGCCCAGTTTTGCCACGCTTGAAATGCAGCAATAAAGTCTTCCCATTCCCATGTAATTGAGAAAATTGATATATTTTTTATCGGGTGGACTCGAAAAGTTAAGGAAGTGACAATTCCGAAGTTTCTACCACCGCCACCACGGCATGCCCAAAAAAGGTTAGAGTTCTCTTGTTCATTTGCACGAATGAGTTTTGCACCAAATTTTTCACATGCTTGTACCATTTCCACTTCCATTAATTGATCACATGTTAATCCATATAAGCGCGAAAGCATACCAATACCACCACCAAGTGCTAATCCAACAATTCCAACGCTTGCACTTGTACCAGCAGGAATTGTAACACCGTAATTCCAAAGTTCTTTATAAACAGTGCCAAGATTTGCACCAGCCTCAATTGTTGCTGTTAATTTCTCTGTATTAACAGTAATGCGATGCATTTCACTCACATCAATAATAAGTCCTCTATTTAAAAGAGAAAAATTTTCATAGCTATGACGTCCACTTCTTAACCGAAATGGTATATGACGTTCACGTGCCCATTTTAAGGCGTTACAGACATCCTTGTTATTTTGACAAAAAACAATAATACAAGGGAGTTTTGGAATACTTAAATTTAAATTCATTCGGGCTACGTCGTAGTCAGGATCTGTGGGAACAACGATACGACCTGTTAATTTTGTTTGCTTCAATTTATTACTCCTTTCTAAAATAATCAGAGTTTTTTATTAATATATGAAAAATGTCTGTAATACGCGTGGACAAGGAGAGGTGAAGAATGAGATTTACCTTTGTGAGAAATAAATAAAGCATAAGAATAAAGAATCTACATAGAGTTCAATGAAAACAGTTGCAAACTGTTCATATTTTGTTATGATAGTGTTACGAAAACGTTTGCATAAAATTTCCGATGGGATGCAAAAGGAGAGAATGACTATGAATAAGACATGGTGGAAAGAAGCGGTTGCTTATCAAATTTATCCACGAAGCTTTATGGATTCAAATGGTGATGGTATTGGAGATTTACAAGGTATTATTGCAAAACTGGATTATTTAAAAGATTTAGGTATAGATGTAATTTGGATTTGTCCAATGTATAAGTCGCCTAATGATGATAATGGTTATGATATTAGTGATTATCAAGATATTATGGATGAGTTTGGTACAATGGCAGACTTTGATGCTTTACTAGATGAAGTTCATAAGCGTGATATGAAGCTTATTATTGATTTAGTTATTAATCATACGAGTGATGAACATCCATGGTTTATTGAATCACGTTCATCTAAAGATAATCCGAAGCGTGATTGGTATATTTGGCATGATGGCAAAGATGGTGCGGAGCCAAACAACTGGGAAAGTATTTTTAATGGTTCGGCATGGGAATATGATGAAGAAACAGAACAATATTATTTACATTTATTCTCACGTAAACAACCAGATTTAAACTGGGAGAATAAAGAAGTTCGCGAAGTACTATACGATACGGTTAATTGGTGGCTTGATAAAGGTATTGATGGTTTCCGCGTTGATGCGATCAGTCATATTAAAAAAGAAGAAGGCCTCAAGGATATGCCAAATCCAAAAGGGTTAAAATATGTGCCATCTTTTGATAAACATATGAATGTGAAAGGTATTCAACCTTTATTAGAAGAGCTAAAAGAAAATACATTCTCTAAGTACGATATTATGACTGTTGGTGAAGCAAATGGTGTTAAGATTGAAGATGCTGAGCTTTGGGTTGGAGAAGAGCAAGGTAAGTTCAATATGGTATTCCAATTTGAACATTTAAGTTTATGGGATGCAGAGAAGAAGAAAGACCTTGATGTTGTAGGATTGAAAAAAGTATTAACGAAATGGCAAAAAGGATTAGAAAGTAAAGGATGGAACGCTTTATATATTGAGAATCACGATAAACCACGTATCGTTTCAACATGGGGAGATGATAAACAATATTGGCGTGAAAGTGCAACAGCTCTAGGGGCGATGTATTTCTTTATGCACGGTACACCTTTTATTTATCAAGGCCAAGAAATTGGTATGACAAATGTTCAGTTACCAAATATTGAAGATTACGATGATGTAGCAATTAAAAATTTATATCGCGAGAAAATTGCAGAGGGCGTACCACATCAAGATATGATGGAGATTATATGGGCTTCTTGCCGCGATAATTCACGTACACCTATGCAGTGGAATGATGAGATGAATGCTGGTTTCACAACAAGTACACCTTGGTTTAGCATGAATCCAAATTACAAAGAAATTAATGTTGAAAAGCAAAAAAATGAAGAAAAGTCTATTTTCAATTTCTATAAGAAAATGATTGCCCTGAAAAAAGAGCACGATGTACTGAACTATGGTACGTATGATTTACTTTTAGAAGACGATCCACAAATTTATGCATATACACGTACGTTACAGGATGAAAAAGTCATTGTAATTAGTAATATCTCAAAAGAGGAAGCTGTGTATAATGAGGGTTTATTTGCACTAGAACGCAAACGTTTGCTTTTAAATAACTATGAAGTTGCGGAACATGAAGAAGTAACAACAATTGCTTTAAAGCCTTATGAAACAAGGGTTTATCGCATTTCATAATAAAAAAGGATGCTCTTTGAGCATCTTTTTTTATGAAAAAAAATAAATTTCTATTGCAAAGTGAAAACGCTTTTATTAAAATAGATTTATGAAAACGGTTGCGTAAAGATAAAAATAAAGTAACATAAGGAATCGTTTTCATAAAGGGAACAGAAATTATAATTTAAATCATTATGTTTTTATAAATAAAGGGGAGGAAGAACAGATGAAAATTACGTCTTTTGATTTTTGGCAAAAGTTCGGGAAAGCGTTATTAGTTGTTGTAGCCGTAATGCCAGCAGCTGGTTTAATGATTTCCATCGGTAAGTTAATTGGTATGTCTGCTGGGGATGTTAACGCAGTTCATACAATCGCTCGCGTAATGGAAGACATCGGTTGGGCAATCATTACAAATCTACACATCTTATTCGCAGTAGCAATTGGGGGATCTTGGGCGAAAGATCGCGCAGGTGGTGCATTTGCAGCGCTATTAGCATTCGTCTTAACAAACCGAATTACAGGAGCTATATTTGGGGTAAACGCTGAAATGTTAGCGGATTCAAAAGCGAAAGTTTCTTCAGTAATAGCGGGAGATTTAATTGTAAAAGATTACTTGTAACTACTCAGCTTCTTCAAATAAAAAAACAGGCCAAATACATGTTTCCGATTCGAAAACATGAAAAGAAAATACTCCAATCAGAGAAAGAATCTATGCCAAATAGAGAAATTCTCTTATGAAGTCGTGTTATTCCAAGGAACCGTTCTAGTTTCTATGACTTGGTTTATCGCTTGTAAGACCGATTGTTTTTGTTTTTTCATGGTACTCATAAAGCTTCGTATCTGACAAAAAGATTCTGCGCCTTTCTTACTTCGGAAAGTCCCAGACACTTTCTGTTTTACTTTCGTCATCCGAATATCCCGTTCTGCTTGATTGTTATCAAATGGAATGGCTGGATGTTCTAAAAACGCTAGAATTCTGTCAGAATACTTGACGAAGCGATTCCATAAATTTTGAGAAGGCGTCTGCTTTCCTTTCTTCTTTTGTTTCGTGGAAAGAATCTGTTGTTCTTTCAATATGGATTGATACATAATAAACAGATTCTTTTGCGTCGCTTTTGGCATGGTACCTTCGGATTGCTTTTTCATCGTCAACGCTTGCGTTAGAAATTTCTGCATCTGTTGTGCCCATTGTTCTCCAGTACTATCTATAATTCCTTGTAAATCTCGTAAGAGATGGGCATTACATAAAACGTGACGACAATCTGTATACGCATCATACGATTTCCAACCATCATGCATCGCAATTCCAGAAAAAGATGGCAAGATTTCTCCAGCATCCATTGCTTCTTTTCCACGTTTTTGATGAATATGTTGCAATGTCACCTCCGGTGTACTGGCAGTATGTAACCATTGTGTTTTGTTTTCTACACGCATACCAGTTTCATCAAAATGGACAACAGGAGACTGCAGAATCTTTTCCTTTACTTCTTTTATGAATGGCTGCAATTGAGAAGCGAAAGCCTGTGTATGATTTACCAGGGTTCCTTCGCTTATAGAATGTCCAAAACAATCCTGAAAGAATTCTTTTGTTCGCTTCAAAGAAATGCATTGATAATGCGTTAAATAGGGAATCAGTCTTTTTATATTTGGACCATATTGAACAGGACGAGATACTGTCGAAGGAAATTGGGCTTCTTGGATAGAATGGCAATGTGGGCATTCTTTCTGTTCTACTTTATGTTCTGTCACTTCGATCTGAATAGGTGGTAAGTCATACACTTGGCGAATGCGATACCCTTTTACAGGCTCGTGGTTCAAGGAAGTATGACAACAAGTACAATATGTAGGAGAATGTGTAATCGTATGATCTGGAGTCGCTGTCAAACCAAGAGTATGTCCCTTGTGGCCCAACTGGCCACCCGTTTGACGATGAGACGGTTTGCGCAAACTTTTTGTAACGGGCTTACCCAAACCATCTGTAGAAGGTGGCTTATGACTATTTTTGGAGTTTTTTTTTGAAGCATTTTCTAGTTCTTGTATACGTTTTTCTAACTTAGAAAATGTTTCTTCAAATAAAGAAATAACAGCTTCAGGTCCTTTTTTATATGTATCTAAAATAATTTTTCGATCGACCATAAGATTCACCTCCCCTGTTTGATATACTCAGTATTTACAAATGGGAGGCATATGAAACTAGTAAAATTTAAAAAAGACACCGAAAGGTGGCTGAGTAGTTACGATTACTTTACTTCTGTACTTGGTGCACCTGCATTAAACATGGGAGTGTTCGTAGGGATTATCACAGGTTTCTTAGGAGCTACTTTATATAACAAATATTATAACTATAATAAACTGCCACAGGCATTAGCATTCTTTAATGGAACACGATTTGTACCATTCGTTGTAATTCTTTGGTCTACAGTTACTGCGATTGTATTATCACTTCTATGGCCATTCATCCAAAGTGGGTTAAATGAATTTGGTCGCTGGATTGCAGCTTCAAAAGATAGTGCACCAGTTGTTGCACCGTTTGTATATGGAACGTTAGAGCGTTTATTATTACCATTTGGTTTACACCATATGTTAACGATTCCGATGAACTATACAGAGCTAGGCGGAACATATACGATGCTAACTGGTTCAAAAGTTGGACAAGTTGTAGCAGGACAAGATCCATTATGGCTTGCATGGATTACAGATTTAAATAATTTATTAGCAAATGGAGATACGAAGGCATATAACGATTTATTAAATAATGTTGTACCAGCTCGTTTCAAAGCTGGACAAGTTATCGGCTCAACAGCAGCGTTAATGGGGATTGCATTTGCGATGTTCCGTAACGTTGATAAAGAAAAGCGTGCAAAATATAAACCAATGTTTTTATCAGCAGCATTAGCAGTATTCTTAACAGGTGTAACAGAACCAATTGAATTCATGTTCATGTTTATTGCTCCAGTATTATATGTTGTATATGCTATTACAACAGGACTTGCATTCGCGCTAGCTGATTTAATTAACTTACGTGTTCATGCATTTGGATTTATTGAGTTAATTACTCGTACGCCAATGATGGTTAACGCAGGTTTAACAAGAGACTTAATCAACTTTGTTATTGTTTCATTAGTGTTCTTCGGTCTTAACTTTACACTATTTAATTTCTTAATTAAAAAATTCAATTTACCAACACCAGGGCGTGCAGGTAACTATATTGATAATGAAGATGAGGCATCAGAAGGAACAGGAAATGTACAAGACGGTTCATTAGCAACAAAAGTTATCGATTTATTAGGTGGAAAAGAAAATATTGCTGACGTAGATGCTTGTATGACGCGCTTACGTGTAACAGTAAAAGATTTAGATGTTGTTGCACCAGAAGCACAGTGGAAACAAAATGGTGCTTTAGGGCTTATTGTAAAAGACAAAGGTGTACAAGCGGTATATGGTCCGAAAGCTGACGTATTAAAGTCAGACATTCAAGATATGTTAGGTGCGTAATAATATGAAATTGCTAACTTTAAACTGTCATTCTTGGCAAGAAGAGAATCAAATAGAAAAGATACAATACCTTGCTAAAGTAATTCAAGAAGAAGAGTACGATGTCATCGCATTGCAAGAAGTAAGTCAGTCCATACAAGCTGAAAATGTATGCGGTAACAAGAAAAAAGATAATTTTGGACTTTTACTATTAGAAGAGTTAAAAGCGCTACATGTAAAAGATTACAATATTACTTGGGATTTCTCTCATATTGGTTATGATGTGTACGAAGAAGGATTAGCAATTATAACGAAGCATAATATTATAAAAGAAGATACGTTCTTCATTTCAGAAAACGAGGATACAACGTATTGGAAAACGCGTAAAATTGTAAGTACAACAATTGCTTATAATGGTAAGGATATAACGTTTTACTCTTGTCATCTCGGTTGGTGGAATGATGAAGAAGAGTCATTCAAAGGTCAAGTCGATCGTTTGATGGAGCGTGTAGATAGCAATAAGCTCGCCTTCTTAATGGGGGATTTTAATAACAATGCTCGATTGAAAGGCGAAGGTTATGAGTATATGATGCAAAAAGGGTTGTATGACACATATGAATTAGCAATAGAGAAGGATGAAGGAACGACTGTCCAAGGTGAGATTGCTGGTTGGGATGAAAATAAACATAATTTGCGAATCGATCTAATATTGTGTAACCAAAGTAAAAAAGTTCATTCTTCAAAAGTTATTTTTAATGGTACAAACAGAAATGTAATTTCAGATCATTTCGGTGTAGAGGTTCAATTGGATATATAATAGAAGAAATCCTCACAGAGAATAAAAGCTGTGAGGATTTTTTTTAGGAATACAAGTATTTCCAAGAGAAAATACTTGTATTTTTTATGACATTTCATATATATTTGTTATTATTGAATGTAAAACCGATTTGGTCATTTTGTATTCATACTTTGACTCACTTCGTTATATAATGAAGTAAGTGAAAGTTAATGGGAAAAAATAGTACGTTTTTGGTTAATACACGATGTAGAAAGTGATATAATTGCAAAATGTATGTATCATTTTCTAAAGAAGGAAAAATATATAATTAGGTGATAACTTCTATGAAACAGATTTGGCGTATTTATAAGACAGATTTACGGAATGTAGCCAAACATTGGGCTGCAATTGTTATTGTTTTAGGATTAATGATTTTACCATCGTTATATGCATGGTTTAACATTAAAGCTTCTTGGGATCCATATGGAAATACAAAAGAGGTTCCCATTGCAGTTTCTAACCAAGATGCAGGTTCTAATTTAAGAGGGAAAGATATTAATATCGGGAAAGAGATTGTAGACTCCCTTAAGAAAAACAAAAATCTTGGCTGGAAATTTGTAGATGAAAAACAAGCAATTTACGGAGTTGAGCGTGGAGATTATTATGCAAGTATTACGATTCCAAAAGATTTCTCTGAAAAAATTGCAACTGTTCTGGATGAAAATCCTAAAAAACCAGAACTGGATTACTATGTGAATGAAAAAGTAAACGCGATTGCACCGAAGATTACAGCAAAAGGTGCATCAGGTATTACAGAAGAAATTAGTAAAAACTTTGTAAAAACAGCAAACGGTGAGATTTTTAAAATCTTCAATGACCTTGGAATCGATTTAGAAACAAACTTACCAAGTATCGAGAAAGTAAAAGATCTTGTCTTTAAGTTAGAAGCGCAGTTCCCAGAAATGAATACACTTATGGATAAGGCGTTAGATGATGCAACTCGAGCAGAAGATGTTGTGAAAGTAGCGCAAAAAGAGTTGCCAGTTGTAGAGAGTGTTATGAATGATGGGCAAGAAGCGTTAGGGAATTTAGATAAATTCTTTGCGAGAAATGATGAAACATTGCAACGTGCCCCAGGAACTATTAAGAATAATTTAATGGTAATGCAAAAAGGTTTAGATGGTGCGGCGGCAATTACGGATTTCTTAAAAAATCCATCATTTGATTCTAATCTGACACTTCCAGATCCAGCTAAATTCCCAGTGTTGCCTAATATAACTATTCCGCAAGTACCACAAATCCCAGAAATTCCAGCGTTACCGCAAGTGAATGGTGGGGGGTATAAAAATATTGCTAAAAATATTAATCAAACTGTAAATAATGTTTTTAGTTCGATACGTGTCGGAACAACTTATGCACAAGGTGTTATAAATGGGTTGCAAAATGGTAATTTTGATCCGGAAAAAGCGAAGCAAGATCTTAATAAGGTTTCTGAGACGCTGCAAGGTCGTGCAGATAGTGTTTCATATTTAATTGATGTCTTTACTAAATTTAAAGAGTCTGCATCAACTGATTTTGGAAAAGAATTCTTCCAAAAGAGAATAGAAAAATTAACAAACCTTAAATCAGCTATTGAAAATGCAAATGGTGGCGTTAAAGATATTGCCAATATTATTGGTACAGGACAAGAAGTGAAACAAGATGTAAGAGACGCTGCTAATAAAAAGTTAGATGCAATAAATAACTTGGTAAATCAAGCAGAAGCAGATTATAATGCTACGTTTGTAGCAGATTTCGAAAAAGCAGTAAGCACAGCTGAGCAATTGAAAAACACAGCTGAAAATGTAAAAGAAGATGCTCAGCAACTAAGAGGTAATTTAAATCAAGATATCAAAAAAGCAAATGAGTTAGTAAACCAAACAAATGAAGCATTAGACAGTGGTAGAGAAAAATATGATAAAGCTGTAAATGATTACAGCAGATTAAAAACAGAGCTTGAAAAAGCAAGAGAAGACTTAAGTAACAAAGGTGTTAATGGATTAGATTCTACAAAAGTAGCCTTAAATGATTTGAATGGGCAGTTCAAAGCAAGTTGGAATTTAGTTAATGACATGATTCCAGTTCTGGAAAGTACAAATAAAGTGTTAGCTGATGTGAATAGTGATAAAAATCTTAATGGCACAATTTCTAAGTTAAATAAAGCAAAAGATGGTTTGCAAAAAGGAATGGAGTTAACTGATAAAGGAATTGACGCTATTAATAAAGGTCAAAAACCAGCAGCTGATGTTATTGAAAGTATTAATCAAGTGTCTAAAAGTGTTTCGGGCCAAATTGGTGACATTTTAGCTAAATATGACTCAGAAATCACTCCAAATTTCAATGCAGCAATTGCTCGCACAAAAGAGATGTCTAAAAACACATCTCAAATTTTAAAAGAGGCAGACAAAAAGCTTCCAGATGTTAAAAAATTACTAGAAGATTCATCAAAAGGTTTAGTAGATGGTAAAAAGAAATTAGCAGACATTAAAGCTGAAATGCCAGCTACTGAGAAAAAGATTAAAGAATTAGCAGATAAAATTCGTGATTTTGAATCTGAAGAGGATTTAAAAGACATTATACGCTTATTGAAAAATGATGTTGAAAAGCAAAGTGATTACTTTGCGAATCCAGTAAATTTAAAAGAAAATAAATTATTTGCGATGCCGAACTACGGTTCAGCGATGTCACCATTCTATACAGTGCTTGCATTATGGGTAGGCGCATTATTAATGGTTTCATTATTAACGGTAGAAGTACACGAAGAGGGCGCGAATTATAAGAGCCATGAAATTTACTTCGGACGTTTATTAACATTCTTAACGATAGGTCTTTCACAAGCGGTTATCGTATCGATGGGAGATATATTCTTACTCGGTACGTACGTAGTCGATAAGTTCTGGTTTGTGTTATTTAGTTTATTTATTGGTGGAGTCTTCGTTTGTATCGTATACTCACTCGTTTCTATTTTCGGAAACGTTGGGAAATCGATGGCGATCATTTTACTTGTACTACAAGTAGCAGGATCGGGCGGAACATTCCCAATCCAAATGACACCAGCGTTCTTCCAAGCGATTTATCCGTTCTTACCATTCACATACGCAATTAGCGCAATTCGTGAAACAGTTGGCGGAATGCTTTGGGATATCGTAACGCGAGATTTACTTGTGTTAAGTGCTTTCGTAGTAGTTATGATTGTTGCTGCGTTATTACTGAAAACACCAATTAACAAATCAAGTGAAAAATTTGTTGAGAATGCAAAAGGAAGTAAAATCATTCACTAAAATAAAAGGTTCCTACCGATAGAGGTAGGAACCTTTTTGTTTAATCAAATTTTAATTTTTTTAATGCTTCTGCGAATGGGTTATTTAATGGTTCTTCTTCTTTTTTCTGTTGTTTCATATATTTTTGAACGTCGCGCTTATCAGCTTTGTTTCCAGATTCTTTTTTACGTCTTTCTTGGAATGTTGATAATTTCTCGCGATAGCCACATTTACATGCAAAGATTTGGCCTGCACCCTCACCACGTAATTCTAGTTTCTTCTTACATTGCGGACAGCGAGCGTTTGTTGTACGAGATACATTTTTACGATGACCACATTCACGATCTTGGCATACGAGCATTTTTCCCTTTTTGCCGTTTACTTCTAGCATTGGTTTACCGCAGTCTGGACAAGACTTCGTTGAAATGTTGTCATGTTTATATTTTTTATCACTCGATTTAATTTCAGAAACAATTTCTTTCGTATAGTTCTTCATTTCCGAAATGAATACTTCTTTCTTTAATTTTCCTTTTGCAATTGCTTCAAGTTTTTGTTCCCACTCACCAGTTAGTGTAGGTGATTTTAATTCTTCTGGTACTAAATCAAGTAATTGACGACCTTTTGATGTAATGTGAATATCTTTACCACGTTTTTCAATTAAGAAAGAATTGAAAAGTTTGTCGATAATATCTGCACGTGTCGCTACAGTACCTAATCCACCAGTCGATTTTAACGTATCAGCAAGTTGTTTATTTTGCGTATCCATATATTTTGTAGGATTCTCCATTGCTGAAAGTAAAGTTGCTTCATTAAAGCGTGCAGGTGCTTTCGTTTGACCTGATGTTTGCATAAGTAACTTTACAGTTAATGTATCGTCCTTTTCAATGTGAGGTAGAATCTGCTCTTTTACGTCATCAGTTACATCATCGTCTTCAAATCGATTTTCGTATACTTCCTTCCAACCAGCATGTAAAATCGTTTTTCCGCGTGCAATGAATGTTTCATTGCCGACCTTTGTGCGTAACGTTAGTTGTTCGTATTCGAATGCTGGGAATAAAACAGCTAAGAAACGTTTTACAACTAAATCATAAATTTTGCGTTCTTTATCTGTGAATGCTGAGAAGTTAACGTATCCTTCTGTTGGAATAATCGCATGATGATCGCTTACTTTACTATCATCAACAAATGATTTGTTAGGTTTGATAGGCTTTTGTAATACTTTATGTGCGAAGGGACGGTATTCTCCAACACCACATGCTTTTAGACGTTCTGGAAGTGTTCCAACGATATCAGATGAAATGTAGCGTGAATCTGTACGAGGGTACGTTAGTACTTTATGCTGTTCATACAATTTTTGCATAATATTTAATGTTTCTTTAGCAGAGTAACCGAACTTTTTATTCGCATCACGTTGCAATTCAGTTAAATCGTAAAGACCAGGAGAGAATGACTTCTTCTGTTTCTTATCAATTTCCACAACAGTAGCATTTTGTTTATCTAAACGTTTTACAATACCATCGATTTTTTCTTTATTAAAACTACGGCTATTGCCATTTGCATCTTGCCAAGTAAGTTTGAGCTTCGCCATTGTTTGAGCTTCGATGCCGTAGTAAGTTTGTGCTTTGAAGTTCTTTATTTCATCCTCACGACTAGCAATCATAGCAACAGTAGGGGTTTGTACACGGCCGCAATTTAACTGGGCATTAAAGCGAGTCGTTAAAGCACGAGTTGCATTAAGACCGATATACCAGTCAGCTTCTGAACGCGCAACTGCTGAAGCGTATAAATTGTCATAGGCTTTACCTGGTTTTAAATTTGCAAAACCATCTTTAATTGCTTTATCGGTTACAGAAGAAATCCATAAACGTTTGATTGGTTTATTTAGCTTAACTTTATCGATAATCCAGCGTGCGACTAATTCCCCTTCACGTCCAGCGTCTGTTGCTACAATAATTTCATTTACATCTTTTCTAAGTAGCTGACTTTTTACAGCATTAAATTGTTTACCAGTTTGTTTAATAACCGTTAATTTCAAACGCTCAGGTAGCATCGGTAAATCTTCTAAATTCCACTTTTTATATTTCACATCATAACTTTCTGGATCTGCTAATGTAACGAGATGACCTAAAGCCCAAGTTACAATATATTTACTACCTTCAAGATAGCCGTTTCCTTTTTTATCACACTTCAGTACACGAGCAATATCTCGTGCAACGGAAGGTTTTTCAGCGATTACAACGCTTTTTGACATATTAAAAACATCCTTTCAAATTTCCATAAGTTAAATATAGCATACATCTTCTTGAGATTCAGTTTCGCTCCATATTTCAGCTGTTTTTAATGGAGTTAACAAAATCCCAACTGATTAAAGTTTCACTTTATCAGTTGCCTCTATATCAAATAGAAAAGTAAAGAACTTGTTATTTTACTAGAATAAGAGTAGACTTTGAAGTAGATGAATAAGAAACACATGGGAGTTTGTGGATACAAACTGAGAGTATGGCTACTAGTCCGTCATTGACCATTTGAACCTGTTGGATAATGCCAGCGTAGGGAGAGTGTAAAAGCACATATTCAGGCACTTTGCGTACGCGTAAAGTGTCTTTTTGTGTATCTCCCATCATTATAGTTAGGAGATGAAAAGGATGAATATGAAAGAAATTAGTAAAGTAGTGGATTTGGTGAGAGAATCTAATCCGCTTGTTCATAATATTACAAATGTTGTTGTAACAAATTTTACTGCTAACGGTTTGTTGGCACTTGGGGCATCGCCTGTAATGGCGTATGCGAAAGAAGAAGTAGCAGAAATGGCTAGCATTGCTGGAGCGTTAGTATTAAATATGGGGACACTTCGTCCTGAAGAAGTAGAAGCGATGTTACTCGCGGGTAAATCAGCAAATGCGAACAATGTGCCAGTACTATTTGATCCAGTTGGTGCAGGAGCAACTTCGTACCGAACAGAAGTTGCGAGACATATTCCGGCTGAAATTGAGTTAGCAATTATCCGCGGAAATGCAGCTGAAATAGCAAATGTTATTAATGAGAAATGGGAAATTAAAGGGGTAGACGCTGGTACTGGAAATGGAAATGTTGTAAGTATTGCAAGGCAGGCAGCAGATGAACTAAATACAGTTGCGGTCATTACTGGAAAAGAAGATGTTGTTACAGATGGAGAGAGAACTATTGTTATTCGAAATGGTCACCCTATTTTAACGAAAGTTACGGGAACAGGTTGTTTACTAACTTCTGTAATAGGAGCATTTGTAGCAGTGGAAAAAGATTATGTAAAAGCAGCAGTAGCAGCATTAACGTTTTATGGTGTAGCTTCGGAACTGGCAGCTGCTAAGACCGTGGAAAAGGGACCTGGTAGTTTCCAAATTGAATTTTTAAATCAGTTAGCGAATACTACTTCTGGTGATATTGAGAAGTATGGAAAGATTGAGGAGTTAGAGTAAGAGGGAGTGAAAGAAATGGCACGCATTGAAATAGATAAAATGTCTAAGCTATTGCAAGTGTATTTTATTATGGGAAGTAATAACTGCACAAGGGATCCTTTAGCTGTATTGAAAGAAGCGTTAGATGGTGGAGTGACAATTTTTCAGTTTCGCGAGAAGGGGGAAGGTTCTTTAATCGGAGAAGATAGAGTGCGCTTTGCAAAAGAATTGCAGACGCTTTGTAAGGAATATAGCGTTCCTTTCATTGTAAATGATGATGTAGAATTAGCCATTGAATTAGATGCAGATGGTGTTCATGTAGGACAAGATGATGAAGGAATTACATCTGTTCGTGAAAAAATGGGAGATAAAATTATCGGCGTATCTGCTCATACAATTGAAGAAGCACGCTTTGCAATCGAAAATGGAGCAGATTATTTAGGCGTTGGACCTATTTTCCCAACGAGTACGAAAAAAGATACGAAAGCGGTTCAAGGAACGAAAGGATTAGCCTATTTTAGAGAACAAGGAATTACAGTGCCAATCGTTGGTATTGGTGGGATTACAATTGAAAATACAGCGGCAGTTATAGAAGCGGGTGCGGACGGTGTTTCAGTTATTTCAGCAATTAGTTTAGCTGAATCGGCGTATGAAAGTACGAGAAAATTAGCTGAAGAAGTAAAGAGAAGTTTGTAGGGAAGGACGTGTAGCATTTCAAGTGCTGCATGGAGAAATAGACTGCCCCAAAATTTAAACAAACATTTGATTAAAAAAGCACAAACCTTTTTAAATAAAGGTTTGTGCTTTTTCTTTAAAACATAATTGAAATTAAGAGCATTCCAATTCCGATAGAAGTGAATGTTGCGATTAGACCTGGAATCATAAAGCTATGATTTAAAACATATTTTCCAATGCCAGTTGTACCAGTACGATCAAAGTTAATGGCAGCAACGATTGTGCCGTAGTTTGGAATGAAGAAATATCCGTTTACTGCAGGGAACATCGCAATCAGTAGCGCTGGTGGAATACCAAGGGATAGTCCAAGTGGCATTAAGGCACGAACAGTTGCTGCTTGGCTGTACAGTAAAATAGATAGAATGAATAGTGCGATGGCAAATAGCCAAGGTGCACTTGTTACTAAATGCTGAATGGATCCTTGAATCATATTTAAGTTTCCATTAAAGAAAGTATCTCCCATCCAAGCGATACCGAAAATAGCAACAACTGCTGTTGCCCCCGCTTTAAAGACGTTACCAGACACAATGCTTTCTACATTTGGTTTACAGAAAATAATAATAAGAGCCGCGATAGTTAACATAACCATCTCAATTGTATTCGGCATGGAAAGACGGGCTAACTTCCCATCAACTATCCATCCTGGACGAAGTGCTTCAAATGAACCAAGAAGTACAACAAGGAAGGTTCCTACAAGGAAAAGGATAACTGATAATTTTGCGCCCTTTACACCTACAAATTCTTTTTTCTCTTCAAGCTTAGGAATCATTCCTTCTTTTAATCGTTTTAAGTATTCAGGGTCTTCATTTAATTCTTTTCCCATCTTACTAGCAACGAATGCTGCTAACATACAAGCAATGAAAGTGGAAGGAATACTCACTTTTAAAATATCTAATAAAGTGATTTTATAGTCAGCTAACATTGCTAAAAGAGCAACTGTGGCAGCTGAAATTGGACTAGCTGTAATTGCTTGTTGAGAAGCGATTACGGCAATCGACATTGGGCGTTCCGGTCTAATCCCTGATTCACGAGAGACTTCTGCAATAACAGGAAGTACAGAATAGGCAACGTGACCAGTACCTGCACATAGTGTGAATAAATAAGTAACAATTGGAGCAAAAAAAGTAATACGCTTTGGATTTTTTCGTAATGCCTTTTCAGCTAGATGAACAAGATAGTCCATTCCTCCAGCAGCTTGCAAAGCACCAGCAGCTGTAATTACTGCCAAAATCATAAGCATTACATCGATAGGAGGCGCGGTTGGTTGTAGGTGGAAGACAAAAACGAGTATTGCCATACCAACTCCACCCATTACTCCTAAACCAACTCCGCCTAGGCGTGCACCAATAAAAATACAGAGTAACAAGGTAAGAAATTGTAGCCAAAACATGATAAACTACCTCCGAAATTCATTAGTTAAGATATATTCGAATAGTTTAATTTGAATGAAAATTAAATAAATACCCGAAGAAATCCTTGTTATTTATACATTTTTTATTATATAACACAAAAAAAGTAACATTCACGTACTTTTTGAAATTATTTCAAAAAAGCAATGCATTAAAAATTGTATTTATATCTCTAAATAAGTAGACATTTTGATTTATATGTTGTAATCTTTGAAAGAGAATAAATTAATTCTCATAGAACTCCCATATCGTTCAACTCGTTCAGCGAGAAAGGCAAACTGATGGAAACATGAGGACGCAAAACTACAGGAGCTAAGGTCGAAAGGCTACGCTAGCCAGTTACCGGACGGATAGGGTTGGTCTTGGCCAATGCTTTTACATTGGCTTTTTTTTATTCTCGAACATATTGAGAAACATTTTCAAACAAAATATCCATATATTTTGTTTTTTTGTTTGTGTTGATTAAGGAAGGTGGATATTAATGAAAAAATATTGGCATAAGTTATCGTTCCTTCAAAAGAACGTCTTATTAACCGTATTAGTTATTTTGACACTTGTTGGAAGTATGGGTGCATTAAGTTTCAATATGTTTCAAAATAGTATGATGTCTTTATTTGAAAGGCAGTCTATTGAAACAGGAGAAATAGTATTGAAAAAACTGGATGTAGAATTAGTTAGAGACATGGCGAAAGATCCTACAGCCGAAAAAGTGAAAAAAGAAAAGTTAACAGAGAAATTAGATGAAGTATCAAAAGAATTGAAAAGCGTTGGACAAACGTATGTTACAGGAGCAAAGCCGAATGAAAAGCGAGAATTACAACTCGTTGGTTTGACTACAGAGTTAACAAATGCGTTTCCTATAAAGCCGGGAGATTATTATGAACAACCCGCTCATTGGATGAAGGCATACGATAAAGTGATTGATACGAAAAAGGCTCAAATGACAGAAGTATATGAAGATGAAATAGGTTCGTGGGTGACAATATTAGAACCAATTACAGATGGAGAAAACAATATTATTGCAATTGTTGCCGCTGACTTAGATGCTTCCATTGTTCCTATTACAAAAGAGAAGTTTATGATACAGGGTTTACTCTTTATCATTATTTCATTAGCAATTGCGACTATTACTCAATTCTTTATCGTGCGTCACTCGCTAGCTCCATTAAAAGATTTACGAGAAGGGTTACGTAAAATTGGTGAAGGTGACTTGAGTATTAAATTAAAAGAAAGACCAGATGATATTGGAATTATTAATGTTTATTTCAATAACACGATTGAAAAGTTTAAAGGGATTATAGATAAAGTAAGGCAAACTGCTGAGCAAGTTTCTTCTTCTTCACAAGAATTGTCGGCGAGTACAGAGGAAAACAGCATGGCAGTTCAAGAGATTGCAAGTTCTATTGAAGGTTTAAGAGTCGGGGCACAGTCTCAAAAAACTTCAGTACAACAATGTTTAGGGATTGTACATGGAATGGAAGATAAGGTAGAAGAGATAACTGGGGCTGCGAAACAAGTTGCGGTTGCTTCTGAAGGTATGGAGCAACATTCAATTGAAGGTAATGAAGTGATTGGACAAATTATTAATCAAATGAGTTTAATCCAAAATGCAGTACAAGATTTATCTTCCATCATTTATTCGTTAGAAACAAGGTCAAAAGAAATTAGTGATATCGTAACTGTAATTACAGGCATTTCAAATCAAACAAATTTATTAGCTTTAAATGCTTCTATTGAGGCTTCACGTGCTGGAGCAGCTGGAAGAGGGTTTGCAGTTGTTGCTGATGAAGTACGAAAATTAGCAGAACAGACGGAAGCGTCTGCTAAAGATATAGCGAAATTAATTGGTGAAACACAAGCTGAGACAGAAGATGCTGTAGTTTCCATGCAAAAAGGTTCAAAAGAAGTAGAAACTGGAATTTCGCTTGTTCAAAGTAGCGGAGATTTCTTTGAAAAAATCTCAAAATCAGCGCAATCTGTTACAGATCAAGTAAAAGCTGTTTCTGGTAATTCGAGTGATATTTTACAAAATAGCCAGAATATTGGTCAAGTCGTAAATGAATTATCACATATTGCAAATACTTATGCCAACAGCAGTAGTAATGTTGAAGAAAGCATGAAAGAGCAAGAAATATCAGTACAAGATATTGCAGAATTAGCGACTTCTTTAAGTTGGCTCTCTCAGGAATTACAAGAGCTTATTGGTGAGTTTAAAAGCGAATAAGGAGAAAGTTCAATTCTAATCAAGGGCGTATCTCCGCTACTGATTATGAATTGAACGAATCTGCCCTTTAATAAGGGATAAAAAAGGTGTGAATTTTCACACCTTTTTTATATTTAAGAGAGGAATTTACATAAATATGAAATTAGCAATTTCTTATAGTGAGATGGTAAAAGAATTTTTAGGAAAAGTAGAAGGAAGTATTAAAATACCTAAAGATGTGCAAGGAACAGAACTTAGGATAAAAAGGAAAACGGAACTGTTTTCAAATTTGACTCACATTGTAGATTTAATAGGAGCGACTGCAACGTGGTTATATCATATTTCTAAAGAAAAACATATTGTCGTGCTTTATCATGTAAGAGGAAGTTTATTTCCGATTACTATTGAAGTTTCTAATTTTCTCTCCTATGAAAGTTTAAATTTACAAATTGAAGAGCAACTGGAGCAAATTAAAGAAATGAATGAGGAAGAAATAGAAGAGTTTCAAAACGGTAATACGTTATATGAAATGTCACCTATTATTATTGGTGAAACATATTATGAGCTAAAAGACACGAATACATTACAATTTGTATTTAGTAAAAATATGCAAAGTGTAGAAATAATATTTAATAGTGTTAATTGGAAAGAGACAACAATTACTCGTTATGCACAACAAATACAAGGTGTTTTAATTAATAAATCACAAAATAATAATAATCATATAAATAATTTTAATGTTATTACAGAGGCCGAGATGGCACTTTATAGTCAAGTGAATGATACGACAGCAGTATATCCTGAGAAAAGTATCGTCGATATGTTCTATAATACTGTTACTCAATTTCCAAATCGTATAGCTTTATCTTCAAGGGAAGGTACTTTAACTTATGAGGAGCTAAATAAAAAAAGTAATCAAATAGCTCATATGTTAATTAAAAACGGCGTCCAATTAGGAGACTATGTTGGAATATTTATGAAACGTAGCATAGACACAGTAGTAAGTATGGTAGCTATATTAAAAGCTGGTGCAGCGTATGTTCCGATTGATCCAGATTATCCGGAAAGTAGAATACAGTACATTATTCAAGATAGCCAAGCGAAAGTTATATTGATGAAAGAGACGCCTATAACATGTGATGGGGTTCAAACAGTTTCAATGTATGATAGTGAAACTTATGAAGATACAGATGTAAAGTTGTCTATTCATTGTGATGATGTAGCTTATATGATTTATACATCTGGTTCAACAGGGAATCCAAAGGGAACGATGTTAGCTCATAGAGGCGTTGTTAATCTGTATACTTGGATGAAAAAGCAATATGAATTGACAGAAGAGGATGTATTTGCCCAATTTCCTTCCTTTAGTTTCGATGCTTCTGTATGGGAGTCATTTGCTTCTTTATTCTGTGGAGGAAACTTATATGTACTATTAGAGGAAGAGCGATTGTCTGTAGAAGCATTTGCAAATGCAATCTATAAAGTGAAAGCAACTTCAATCTTGGCATTAGCAACAATTTTTGTTCGACAAGTAGCAACTTATTTAGCAGAAGAAGATATATATAAGCTAGCTTCCCTAAAA
Source organism: Bacillus sp. CPT56D-587-MTF (assembly GCF_058792335.1). Lineage (NCBI taxonomy): Bacteria > Bacillati > Bacillota > Bacilli > Caryophanales > Bacillaceae > Bacillus > Bacillus sp. CPT56D-587-MTF. Next base: position 5,649,574 of record NZ_JBYTEF010000001.1, read on the forward strand.
AGAATTGCGATTGGCGGTGAAATGTTGCCTGTAGAGGTTATTAAATTGTGGAGAGAAAGAATAGGTACAAATGTTGAAATTCATAATGTATACGGACCGACAGAATGTACTGTAGTGACGACAACCTATAAAATACCTAGTCAGTTAAATGAGGATGTTGCGAGTATTCCCATTGGTAAACCATGTGCTAATTATCAAGTTATGATTTTGGATGAGAATATGAATCTTTGTCCAATTGGTGTACCTGGTGAATTATATATAGATTCAGTGGGATTAGCAAAAGGGTATTTTAATAAGCCTAATAAAACAATTGAAGCTTTTATTCCGAACCCTTTTAATCCTATAGTTAATATATATAAAACAGATGATATCGTTAAGTTGCTAGAGGATGGAAATATAGAGTTTTTACATCGGAAAGATGATCAAGTAAAAATTAGAGGACATCGTATTGAACTAGGCGAAATCCAAAGTAAAATTTCTCAAAATCATAATATAAAAGAAAATGCTGTTTTTGCTAAGAAGAGTAAGGAAGGTAGCCAATATTTAATCGCGTTCTATACAACTTTAAATAAAAAAGAAATACCAGAATTAGTTTATCAGTTACAAGAGCAATTACCAGATTATATGGTGCCATCTAAACTAATTTATATTAATGAATTACCACTTACACCTAATAAAAAGATTGATGTTAAGAAGTTAGCTCAGTTAGAAGAAAAGTATGAACCGGTTCGGCTACAAGAATATGTTGCACCTTCTAATAAAGCAGAAAAACAAATAGCGAACGCTTGGGCGGAAGTATTAGGAATTTCAAAAGTTGGAGTGCATGATGATTTCTTTACAATTGGTGGACATTCATTAAAAGTATTACGAGTCTTAACATTGTTAAAAGAAGATTTCTCACATTTAACAATTCAAGATTTCTTTAAAGAAAGAACGATATATGGATTAGCTCGAATTGAGCGAGAAGTAAAAGTAGAGAAAGAAGAAGTATTTCGTGAATATAAAGTGATTCACGAACCAGATACTATCACGTATGCAAACGTTTTGGAAGAAAACCAGATTTCAAATGTCTTTTTAACAGGAGCTACTGGTTATTTAGGATCACACATATTATATGAATTGTTGAGAGATACATCTGCTACTATTTATTGTTTAGTAAGACCAACTAAAGATGTGCAGCAAAGAATTATAGATACATTAACAGGCTACTTTAATGATATATGTGAAGAATGGTTACAGCGTATACAGGCCGTAGCTGGTGATCTTGGAGAACAGTATCTTGGGATGAGCGAAGGAGAATTTATGTTCATCAGTTCTAAGATGGATACGATAATTCATTGCGGTGCAGATGTAAGACATTTTGGAGATGTAGTTCAAGATTGTAATATCAAGGTCTAAATCGGTTATGGAAACGAAATGGAAACAATTATACCAATTCCGTTTCCATAAATGCAACTACTTCTGCTTGTTTTGACGGATATAAATGACTATAGGTATTTAATGTTGTTGACACGTCCGAATGACCTAGACGTTGGGCTACCACAAGTGGACTGACCCCTCTATTGATTAAGTAAGATGCATGAGAGTGTCTAAATTCGTGAAGTAGGATTCTTTTAACCTTGGCAATACTTACATAGTGGTTATATTGTCTAGCAAGTGTAGCAGTTGATATGCTAGTGTGAAACTCTCCAAATACAACATAATTATTTTTTACTGATGCTGTTAATGTAGCATGTTCTTTTAATTTTTTCAATAAGTCGATAATCAGCGATGGTAACATGACTATTCTGTTAGAAGCTTTGGTTTTTGGTTTTGTAATTTTTCGATTGTGTTCAGTTTTGTTAATGTGAATTGTTTTTTCTTCAAAGTCAACATCATCCCAAGTTAGTGCTAAAAGTTCGCCTTTTCTAGCCCCACTGTAATAAAGAGTAGAAAAAAATGCTTTATAAAGAGGATGCTCAATAACATTGATGAATTGCTTGAATTCTTTGAACTCCCAAAAGTTCATTCTCTTATTAGATTCTTTTTCAAAGTTTCCTGCAATACGTGCTGGATTGTTTGTTAATCCGTGAAATTTAATGGCGAAGTTGAATATGGAAGAAAGTACAGTATGAATTTTTTTTAAATGGTTAGCAGAATAGCTATTTATGATTTTATTTTGATAATTCATAATGTGTTTAGGTGTAATCTGATCAACCTTGATTTTGTGAAACTCCTGTTGTAAATGATTGTATATTACATTTCTTATAACGTTTATTGATGTGTGCTTCCTCCTTTGACAATACCAATCAAAATAACTATCAGCAACTTGAGTAAAAGTTAAACTAGAGTTCGTTTCTTTTTCAACTAACATCTTCGCTTCCGCTTCACGTGCTTCTTTTTTTGTTTTAAAACCACGACGTTTTACTTGTTTTTGCGTGCCATCAAATTGACGGACTCTGACAACGAAGAAATAGGTACCTCGTTCTTTATCCTTGTAGACCACCATAGGAATCCCTCCTGTATATATAAAGATTGATAATTCAATTTATTGAGTAGATTATAACTTGTTTGTTACCAAAAGAAAAGGCTCCCAACATAAATTGAGAGCCTTTTCTTTGACTTGAACCATTTTAATTTTAATAACATACTACCTACATGAAAATAAAATTGCCGTTTAAGACAGTATAGCATATTTAAATCCGAAAATACTCCAAAAATAAAATTCCCCACTAGGATTAGTGGGGGAGATTGGTTAGGGAAACCAATCAGGATAATACAAGTAAGGATGAAATCATATTACCATAATGATTGTGGGGCGTATATTGAGAAAATTCGACATTTGTTTTTTGTAATATTGGTAACTACTCAGCTTCTTCAAATAAAAAAACAGGCCAAATACATGTTTCCGATTCGAAAACATGAAAAGAAAATACTCCAATCAGAGAAAGAATCTATGCCAAATAGAGAAATTCTCTTATGAAGTCGTGTTATTCCAAGGAACCGTTCTAGTTTCTATGACTTGGTTTATCGCTTGTAAGACCGATTGTTTTTGTTTTTTCATGGTACTCATAAAGCTTCGTATCTGACAAAAAGATTCTGCGCCTTTCTTACTTCGGAAAGTCCCAGACACTTTCTGTTTTACTTTCGTCATCCGAATATCCCGTTCTGCTTGATTGTTATCAAATGGAATGGCTGGATGTTCTAAAAACCCTAGAATTCTGTCAGAATACTTGACGAAGCGATTCCATAAATTTTGAGAAGGCGTCTGCTTTCCTTTCTTCTTTTGTTTCGTGGAAAGAATCTGTTGTTCTTTCAATATGGATTGATACATAATAAACAGATTCTTTTGCGTCGCTTTTGGCATGGTACCTTCGGATTGCTTTTTCATCGTCAACGCTTGCGTTAGAAATTTCTGCATCTGTTGTGCCCATTGTTCTCCAGTACTATCTATAATTCCTTGTAAATCTCGTAAGAGATGGGCATTACATAAAACGTGACGACAATCTGTATACGCATCATACGATTTCCAACCATCATGCATCGCAATTCCAGAAAAAGATGGCAAGATTTCTCCAGCATCCATTGCTTCTTTTCCACGTTTTTGATGAATATGTTGCAATGTCACCTCCGGTGTACTGGCAGTATGTAACCATTGTGTTTTGTTTTCTACACGCATACCAGTTTCATCAAAATGGACAACAGGAGACTGCAGAATCTTTTCCTTTACTTCTTTTATGAATGGCTGCAATTGAGAAGCGAAAGCCTGTGTATGATTTACCAGGGTTCCTTCGCTTATAGAATGTCCAAAACAATCCTGAAAGAATTCTTTTGTTCGCTTCAAAGAAATGCATTGATAATGCGTTAAATAGGGAATCAGTCTTTTTATATTTGGACCATATTGAACAGGACGAGATACTGTCGAAGGAAATTGGGCTTCTTGGATAGAATGGCAATGTGGGCATTCTTTCTGTTCTACTTTATGTTCTGTCACTTCGATCTGAATAGGTGGTAAGTCATACACTTGGCGAATGCGATACCCTTTTACAGGCTCGTGGTTCAAGGAAGTATGACAACAAGTACAATATGTAGGAGAATGTGTAATCGTATGATCTGGAGTCGCTGTCAAACCAAGAGTATGTCCCTTGTGGCCCAACTGGCCACCCGTTTGACGATGAGACGGTTTGCGCAAACTTTTTGTAACGGGCTTACCCAAACCATCTGTAGAAGGTGGCTTATGACTATTTTTGGAGTTTTTTTTTGAAGCATTTTCTAGTTCTTGTATACGTTTTTCTAACTTAGAAAATGTTTCTTCAAATAAAGAAATAACAGCTTCAGGTCCTTTTTTATATGTATCTAAAATAATTTTTCGATCGACCATAAGATTCACCTCCCCTGTTTGATATACTCAGTATTTACAAATGGGAGGCATATGAAACTAGTAAAATTTAAAAAAGACACCGAAAGGTGGCTGAGTAGTTACAAAAAAGAATTTGTTTACTTCTCTAATATAAGCCTAAAAAAATGATAATATTTTTTGTAGATAGGGTAAAATTATGAGGAGGAATGGAAATGACGAAAGAAGAGATTGTAGAATTATTTTTGAAAACAATAGATGAAACGCAGCCTGAATTAGTCGAGGAGTACATAGAACAAAGTTTTAAAATTTAAAAAATAGCCCGTCTCTAATATGAGGGGCTATTTTTTTCGTTATTATGGTATTCTTCTAGTGTTTTGGTGATTGCGAGCATTTGTTGTAGGACAATGTCCTGTTTATCTTCAGGTAATGTATCTAATCGTTCCATAATTTCCTTAAACTTGTTGTGTTTTTTTATATCTAATTCGGTACTACGTCCTAGTATAAAATCCGTTGTTACTTCTAGTATTTCAGATAATTTTGCAATAGTATCTGGTGAAGGAAAACGTTCTTCGGACTCATAATAACCAATTACACGAGACGAAGCGCCTACCTTTTTTCCTAGCGTTTCTTGTGTCCAGTTACGTTGCTTTCTTAGTTTTTTTATTCTAGCACCTATACCTGTCATTTTCATCACCTCATAAGGTTGTTCACTTGAACAACCTGTTCTCTTTAGAGACAATCATAGCACATTATGTTCGGAAAGTCATTGACAATGTATAAATTATTCGATATGATTAAAATCGAACGAAACGTTCTATTAAGGAGGCAGACATGAAACAGTCAATTATTTATCATAAAATCGCTAAACATTGTGGTGTTACTGAAAGATATATAAGAATGTTGGATAAGAAAGAACGGATTCCATCAATGGAAGTTGCTAAAAAAATTTCTGACTTTTTAGATGAACCAATCGAAGAGATTTTTTTTAATTGCTACACGAACGAAACGTTCGTATTTGAGCGGTTTTATCCAAAGCTAATTGAAGGAAACACTTCAATTAAGCGTTAATGTGAATAAAATTTAAACAAGGAGCGATACCATGCATAAAAACCTATACATCGCCAGAAAAGAGCAACGCATGACACAAGAGAAAGCAGCAAATTTGATTCATATTGCACCAAGAACATACTTTGCTAAAGAACACGGTAAAAGTGACTTCACCCTAAAAGAGGCTCAAAAACTAGCAAAATATTTCAAAACAACAGTGGACGAGCTGTTTGCGCAATAGAGGAGGGGAAACAGGTGAAAAACGGCAAACGACCAACGAAGCGAGAGAAAATGCATATGAATTCGTACAGCTTAAATCCTGAAAACTGGTTGATCTATAAAAAAGCGGATGGACGACTACACTTGATTCATCGTCATACGAACTCAACACGAGTCATTCCAAGTGCATAGGGTGGACAAACATTATTACAAATGAGGAGGATTTTTTATATGAATGAATTAACAGCAGCAAACGAACAACCCTTACATAATGAACTGGTATTCGAAAAGAATGGTGAGGCAGTAACAGATAGTTTAATGATTGCTGAAATGTTTGGCAAACGACATGACAATGTCTTGTCAGATATTAAGCTTCAAATAGAATATGCAGGAGAAGAATTCTCACTCCTAAATTTTCAGGAGTCAAATTATAAAACAGATAGAGGACGAAGTTACCCAAAGTACAATTTAACAGAGGAAGCATTTACATTAGTTGTTTTTGGCTATAACACGAAAGAGGCTGTACAAACCAAAATTCGATTTATACAAGAATTCAAGCGCATGAAAAACCACATCCAGAACCAACAACAAATCCCTACAGATCCTATGAGCATTTTAAAACTTACTTTTGAAGCATTAGAGGGACAAAAACAAGAACTCCAACACATTAAATCAGATGTCAAAAATTTACGAGAAAACGCACCATTATTCGCAGTAGAATGCGATGAAATTTCAAACGCAGTAAAACGTCATGGTGTTACTTTATTAGGTGGTAAACAGGCGAATGCGTACCAACACGCAGGATTGAGAGGGAAAGTATATCGGGATATTTATAACCAGTTATATCGTGAATTTGGTGTGACGAGTCATAAAGCTATCAAACGTTGTCATTTAGAAATAGCAGCGCAAATTGTTAAAGAGTATACATTGCCAATTGTATTAAGTGAAAAAATTAATTTAGTAAATTCGCAAATCAAGTTTAAAGAGATGTAGAAAGGAGAAAACATCATGACCAAATCTGTTCTAACAAAGGATCTGCAAAAGAAACAAATACTAGAGGAATTCTTACAGCATTGCGAACAACAACAAATTGAAGCGCTACAAAAGAACGATCCATATCAGTTTTGCACTTGGATTAAAGAAGCACGATTGGCTCGACGGGAGCTTATAGCGCTATACCGTGAGAAAGAAAAATATGATAACCAACTTGAAAAGGATCGTAAAAGCATTTTAGGGATTGTGGAACGTTTAAGAAGTAGAGGGATTAATGCATCAGCCGTGGAGAGGACACATTACGAAACGTTAGTAGGATGTTAAAGGCTATGGATGTAGCAAACTCACATGAAAAGACTCCTGTACCAGCAGGAGTCCATAGAAAATAAAATGTATCTCTAGTATATCATGGACGTGTGAAAAAGGGTACAAGCTGATGAGATGAGCCTTATCAAATTAAAATACAGCTTTTGTAGTTTTCGAAGGGGAGGAATTAGTGACATGGCAATATTTAGACAAATTCATACATCATTTTGGAATGATGTGAAAGTGCAAGAAGACTTTACACCAGAGGATAAGTATTTTTTCTTATATTTATTAACGAATCCACAAACAAAACAAATTGGTGTATATCAAATAACAAAAAAACAAATGGCTTTCGAAACTGGATATTCACACGAGACTATAAAAGCTTTAATGCAGCGTTTCGAGGATTATCACAAGTTAATAAAGTATGATACTGAAACTAGAGAGTTAGTGATCTTTAATTGGGGGAAATACAATCTTAAAAAAGCTGGTAAGCCAGTAGAAGATTTAATAAAGAAAGAATTAAAAGAAGTGAAAAATATATCCTTGTTAATTCCAATCTGTAAACATATAGAGCAAAAATCCATTAGGACACTCGTTGAAACATATATTCACGAATCGTATAACGATACGTCAACGAACCGTGGTGCGAATCGGGGACAAGAAGAAGAACAAGAAGAAGAACAAGAAGAACAAGAAGAAGAAGAGTCATCTTTTTCAAAGAATGACATTCCGAAATCCATTCCCTATCAAGAAATTCTTGATTATCTCAATGAAAAAGCGGGTAAGAACTTTAATCCTAAAGCAGAAAGTCACAAAAAGTTAATTAGAGCTAGATGGAATGAAGGTTATACAGTTGAAAATTTCAAAACCGTCATTAATAACAAGGTATCACAATGGCTTGGGAAGTTTGATAGAGAAGGTAAACCTCTTAATCAGTATTTAAGACCAAGTACATTATTTGCTCCAAAACACTTTGATAATTATTTGAACGAAACGGTTAGTAAACCAAAATCTAATCAACAACAATACGGTAATCACATAGATATTCCTGGATTCAAAGGGAATATGCCATTTTAAAGAGGTGAACAGAAGTGCAAAAAATGCAGAAATCATTTGAAAAGCTTCCATCCTTAAAGTTTGCGGATGAATATTGCGAAAATCATACATTCAGCAAAGGTGGACAAGTAACTGTAAAGCCTGTAAGAATGATGATTGATAAAAATGATGGTTCGATTTATTGTCCAAGATGCAAAGTAGAACAGCAGGATTCAATCCTATTCCAGCAAGCCAACAATTACTACAAGAAGATCAATCGAGAACGGCAGAAAAATCTTCTCTTTAAGCATAGTGTTATTGAAAATCAATCAATTACAGAATCAAGGTTAGAATCCTATGAAACAGATTGCCCAGAAACAAAAGCAAATAAGAAAAAGGCCATAGAAATTTTGGAGCGTATCAAAAAGGGCGAAACTTTAAACGTTTATATTGCAGGAATTCAAGGGGTGGGGAAAAGTCATTTAGCTTATGCAATGCTATACGAACTAGTAAAACATTACTGGACAATCTCTGATGGAGAAGCTCTTAATGATGAATTCGCATTTAAGGAAATGAAAAGTTGTTTGTTTGTGGAGATAGAAAAATTAATTCGTCTAATACAAGACTCGTTCCGAAATAAAGAGTCGAAATACACGATGGATTATTGCATTAGCTTAATGGTTGAAGCGGATTTTTTGGTTATTGATGATTTAGGTGCTGAAAGTGGTTCTATGAATAGAAATGGAGAAGCGAGTGATTTTGTTCATAAAATACTTTACGGTGTTGCGAATGGGCGACAAGGCGCAAATAAGACGACAATTACAACATCTAATTTATCAAGCCAACAATTATTTGTTAAGTATGATCCGAAACTAGCAAGTCGATTGCTAAATGGTGTGTCAAAAGAAGAAACGATAGTATTCCAAAATACAACTGATAAACGGATTTTAAATTTAGATATCGGATTCTAAGGAGGAAATGAGATGCCAAGACTTGGAACGGATTTGGAAAAGGAAAATTACACAATGGCGTTACAGGAGAGGAAGTATATGAAGCACGAGCGACGTAACTTGTATATCGCTTTAGAAGAACTGGACATGTTTTGGGATGAAGATGACGTATTACGAGTAAAGAATGCTTGGAAAAACAACGAGAGTGTGTTTGCGATAGGTGAGAAATTACAAAGAGATCCGGACGAAGTTACTCTTCTTATTATGGATTTAGCAAGAAAAGGTGCGATTGGAAAACGGACGTTGGGGTTAGGGGCATGAAACAATTAACCTTTGAAGATGTTGTAGGAGCCATGGATTATGCCGCACACAGTACTGCTGAACAATTCCTTTCCAATCATTTGGTTACACCAACTTACGCAGTAGAATTTTTTGACCGAGATGAAAAACAGAAGTTACGTTGGTTTGAAGTGAATACAGAGGCTGAAGCAAAAGAAAAAGCAGAAGAAACATACGGGAGAATTCAAATCATTAAAGTATATGTGTCCAATCGAACATTGAAAGAAATTATGGAGCTGGACTAAAGGTGTTTTTCATCAAGAGAGCTCTTATATGCAAAGGAGAACACGTGTAAATGAAAAGAGAAATAGATATAAAGACTAAGGGAATCTACATTGTAGAGGATGGGAAAATCATTTTTGTAGAACCACCAGAAAGCGGCTATGGACAACAAGTTTTATATTGGGTAAATGGAAAGTTGTCTCATACACAAACAACGATTACGAAGAAGTTCAAATAAAATCATACGATTCAAAGGTAATCCGGTAAATAAAAGCTCTACTCTCAAAAGGGCGAGAGTAGAGCCTGTGGATGCAGCTACTGAGTACACGGGATGGTGAACATCAGCAACTACATAATAGCATGAGTATTCAGAAAAAACATCGAGTAAATATTTCCGATTTTTCAAATGATAGTCAACCGGAATGGAATAAAATTTGAATTTTGTATAAAAACGGAGGGGAAAAAGATGGCCTTTAGAACAGAGGAAATTAAAACATATCAAACGGTTGTAATTTGTGATGAATGCGGAAAAGAACAGCTACTATGCACAACAACTCATCCGCCTAGTTTCGATACTAAAATGAACGGTGCACTGTCTGCATGGTACACATTTAAACAAGAAGGAAAACAATTTAAAAATTACTGTAAGGAATGCAATTTTTAACAAAAGCGTTATTTTAATCGGAATGGCAGATGATTGACCAAATCACCTGCCAAGTGCCTAAACAGTCCGGAGGGGTAAAGCTCCGTTTTGAAAGAGTATAGCTGACTCGTAGATAGTATGTGTAATGTGAAAAAAGATTATTCGAAAAGACCTGCGGTAGTATGTCAACTGAAAAATAATACCTTTTGAAGTTATCAAAGGACAAATTGCTTAAAAAAGACATCACGAAACTAGACCAGTAATTCATGTAAAATACTGGAATTAATTAAAAGGTAGCGATGACAAGTTTTATGTCACACGTTCACACACCTTTCAGGCGTAAAGAGTTGGTGATTACGTAGTGGCGCATCCACCAATCGCACAAATTTTCTTGCGGTTAGAACGAGTGCACGTTTGTGTTGATGTTTTGGTACTTCATTATACTTTTTTGCGTAATATTCTTGGTATTCCAATACATGCTTCCTTACAGAGTTGGCGGCTTCAACTAAGTAATACCCCAAGTAATGATTCCCATTACGAGATAATGAAGTGTTTTCAGCGGTGAACCGACCAGATTGATATGTACGCCAATATAACCCGGCATATTTGGCGATTTTGGTTTCATCGTCAAATCTTTCGATTTGGCCAATTTCAGCGATAATACCAGCGGCATATATAGGTCCAATTCCAGGAATGGATTCTAATGTTTGCGTTAATCCAGCCATGATCCGCTTAATAGATTTTTCTAGTTCTTTAATTTGTCTTTGATAGGTACGAATGATTTCAATTGACGTTCCTAAAAGAATATCGATTGAGTCTTCTACCACCTTATCTAAACGATACGATGTGCGAACAGCCTTTTGAATGGTTGATGCTACACATTTCGGGTCACCAAATCGGTTTTTACTCTTTTCCTGTAGGAACTCAGCGAGTTCCTCTAAAGGCATATCAGCTAGCTCTTCTAGACTGAATTTTTCAAGAAACAATTCCATCATGGCGTTACCAAATATAGAAGAATCGACTTCTTGTGAGAACGTATTACATTTATAACTTAGATGTTGTAGAAAATGTTGCTTCTCCTTTGTCAACATTCTAACGAGTTGATAACGAGATCTTGTTAATTGCTGTAATGCCACGTATTGACGCTCTTTCACGATGGACATTTGATTCCGTCCAAACCGTAGGTAATCAGCGATGACAAAGGCATCAATTTCGTCAGTCTTATTCATGTCTGAATAACTTTTCTTGAAGTTGGCGACTTGTTTTGGATTTAGAAGAAATACCTTTGTTCCAAATCTTTTTAAGTCTTCATCATGGTGGAGAAACATAGATGGATGAAAACTATAAACAGATGTAGATTCTAAGCCGATTTTTAAAGTTTCAACCTCTTGATTGATTGTACACTGTAATAATCGTTCTTTCAGAACCTGTGCACCTGGTAAGTCATTACTAACTGAAAAAGAATCTAATCTTTCTCCTTCACCATTTAAAAAACAAACTTTCATATCAAACGAACTTACATCTAGACCAACAAATAATCTCACGTAAGAGACCTCCTTTCGATTTAGAATCATTGCTTGGACGTCTCGAGATATCTCTAGTGTGTACGCCGACCAACAACCTCGTGTATAAGAGCTAGTCCTGAATCGAAAGCCGCCCTAGAGCTACTAACATCTAGGTTCGAGGGTCAGGCTGCTCAGCCTGAGAGTAGGGAGCCCCGCGCGTTCACTGAGAAACACTCTTTTCGTGTGGTAAATCCACAGGGGAATGCAGAATTGTCCCAAATGATCCTAAGACCATTATCTAGAAATATCTTGAGACGTCCAAGTATTTTCTTTATTACAGGACTCTTATTAGAGAGAAAAACTAAGCCTGAGATAGGGCTTAAATATTAATATACGAGGAGAATGGATATGAAAGATTACTATTTAGTTAGAAAAGGCAAGTTATGGGTTAGCGATGCTGGTACTACTCATGATGATATGCAAGCTCCATTTGATGTAATTACAGTGGTAGGTGAAAAGAAATTGGCGCAAAAATTCTATTCAAAAGCATCAGCTAAATATTGTGCAGAAGTTTTAGGGTTTAACATTATTGAAGTCAAAGTTGAGGTAAAAGAAATCGAAACAGAGATGGCATTTTATGAATAAGAGCAGCTAGCAAAAGCTAACTGCTCATCTCCAAGGGGGAACAAGGAGAAAGTAACTTAATGGGTTGTCTACAGTATTGACGGAATATTAAGTTTTATTCAGGGGAGGAAGAAAGAAATGAGAGAAATTAAGTTTCGTGCATGGGTGTTGCAAGATGAGGTTGATGGTGAATATATAGCGGCTGAATATATGGAGGATAATGTTGAAGCGTTTCATGATCCACTTTATGAACATAAGCAAGGGAACATGGTGTTAATGCAGTATACAGGATTAAAGGACAAGAACGGCAAGGAAATTTATGAGGGTGACATTGTAAAAGCCTGGTCTACTGGTTCATGTGGTACATTCGAGGTTCGTTGGAGACAAGGAGGAGCACCGTGTTTCATGTTATATCCAGCGTTTCAAAATGGAGAAAGGTGGAGATTGCATGGAACACAAGATAAGCATGGTAATTATTACGATGATGTAGAGGTTATTGGTAATATTCATGAAAATCCAGAACTCATAAAAAACTGAACAAAATAATCCTTTTGTGAGGGAAAGGAATTTATAAAATAGGTACAATTCACATTTTAATTATTTTTGAATGTAATGGTATCAAATTAGTTAAAACGCCCGAAAATGGACAGTAAGGGTGTTTAAAGAGAAGGAGTGAAGGGTTTGAATAAGATGAAGAAAAAGAAATTAAAAAAAGCAATCGCTCGTCGTACAAAGGCTGTACAAAAAGAAGAGCAAGAAAGACTAGATAAAGCTTGGAGAAATCTTTTTATACAGCCTAGCATCATGAAATAAATATAGTCCGGCTAGAAAACTAGAGGACACCGATTTTTAGAACAGCAATCAAGCTGTTTTAAGAAATGGTGTCCTCTTTCTTATTTTGTAAGGGGGATGGAAAAATGAAAGCACTAAGAGATCAATTACGTGAATGGGAAAAACAAACTAAACAAGCAAAAAAGAAAAAAACAAAAGAGAATTTTAGCACGCGTGAAATTGAGAATTTAATGGGGATGCATAGACCTTGTTATGAGCGTAGACGTGGAGCGTTAAGGCAAAAGTAATAAAAAAATAAAAGGAGTGGTCTGGAATGACGAAGCAATTATCTTTCTTACCAAAAATCGATAGAGCAGCAACACAAGAGAAATTAGAGGGCATTTTGGAAAGTGTACGTATATATAAGCAATTTGGAATGATGCGTAAGGAAATGAAAGTCACTCCTTCTTATGAAAGGAGAGAGCATGGTCCTACACATGCAGTTGGCAAACCATTAGAAGATGTAGCAATCTCCAATGTCCAACAAAGTAAACGTGAAGAATGGTTAGAGAAAATGGCATTTCGAGTGGAACAAGCATTAAGTCGATTCGGAAACAGTGCAGCTGGAAAAAATCAGAGGGACATTATAGTGAAACGATATTTAGAAGACGAAGATGTATGCGATTATATGGTGTATAACGAAATTGGCATGAGTGAACGTACGTATCGACGTGTGAAAGCTAGAGCGTTTTATAAACTGGCCTTTGCTCTTAGATTAGAAGTTTATGAGATAGAGAATCAATACGGGGGTGATGACCTATGAATTTTGTCCAGCCCATACGTGATCCAGAGCAAATACAACAAATCAAAGAATATTTAAAAGAAAAGAATGCACGTAACTATATTTTGTTTGTAATGGGAATTAATACAGGTTTACGTATAAGTGATATTTTAAAACTAAAGGTTGGAGATTTAAAAGGTAGCCATATCTCAATGCGTGAAATGAAGACAGGTAAGCAGAAACGTATACAGATTACAGCAGCATTAAAGAGAGAGCTTCGATGGTTCAATGAAAACAGAGAAGATGATGAGTACCTATTAAAAAGTAGGCAGGGAAAAAATCGGCCAATCGGTCGTAGTATGGCATATAAGATACTAAGTGGAGCGGCAGCAGAGTTCGGATTAGATGAAATAGGAACACATACGTTGAGAAAGACGTACGGGTATCACATGTACATGCAAACGAAAAACATAGCATTACTTATGGAGATATTCAATCATTTGTCAGAGAAGGTCACGTTACGTTATATAGGTGTAAACCAAGATGCAATGGATAAAGCAATGACTAGGTTTAAAATCTAATCATTGCTTTTTTCTTTTTAAATCTATACAGTTACTCATAAATTTCGTACTGTGTAACTCAAAAGGGGAAGTATTATAAAGTCAATGATACCAAGGGATTCAGCGAAAGGGTCAGTTACACACAATTAAACATATGGGTAATTGACAAGCATAAAATGATAAAATTCTGTATATTAATTAAATATATTGGACACGAGGTGATGATGGATTGGTATGCGAAGAGCTACTGTGTGAATTGGTTGAGTATAAAATGTTACAAGGCGAAAAGCCAGATCTATTAAGGATAAATCCAAATTATTATAGAATGATATTAGAGGACTTGGCTTATCCAGAGTGGTTGATTAGAAAGAAGGAAAAGATGAAAGAGCATGAGTTATTAGGGATTAGAATAGAACTTACAAATCAAATTGAAAAATTTGAAATGAGAATAGTGAAAAAAGTGGCAGAGTCGTGACCGCTTTTTGGCAGGAAATGTGCAGGTTATTTTGGGATTTTCGTGTTATATTTGTATTGTGAGAAGTGGCGGAAAAACACAACTCACTATGTTGTTTCTAAATTTCTAAACGGTTCATAATGACGGCACATAAAATCCGAAACCAGCAGATGGTACTGATTGAATGCTACCGTTGAAAAGAAAGAGCATCCTTAGGGATGTTCTTTTGTTTTTATGTAGCAAAGAGTATGCAGTATACTCTTTGCTAGTTTTCTACAGTTAAGAACCATACCAATTACGGTGGCTTTCAATTAAAGCGTCGTGTGCAGCATCCCAATAATTCACAGAATAGGCATAGTCATAGTTCATCATGCACTTAATGCCACTACCAGAAGCGTCATGTGATAATCCGTAATTGTGAGACCATTCGTGTTGAATTGCATAAGGAGTAGAGGTTGTCCCTTGATCAAGCACCACACTAATACCACTTTGAGGTGCGGAAGGATAGACATAAGCAATGCCGCCAGCTGTAAATTTGCTATCTTTGGTAAAACCAATTACGAAGTCGTATTGTGTATTGTTTTTCCATTCGGCATTTAAATCCGCTAAAAGTGCACTACTATTTGCGCCATCGGATTTCCAGTTCGCATAGCCTGTAACAACAAAATTAATACTATGTTCGGCCCAGAAACTATTATCTGCTTTTTCTACCATTTGTGCAGTAATTGTTTTCCAATCAGGATGAGCAGCGCGATATTCTTCATCAGCTGCGATTAAAATTGTAACAGTACGAGTAGGAGCTAAAGCATGAAATAGAGAATTGGAATTTTCGATGTCCGAGAGTGAAAAGTTACCAAGTGAAGAGGTTACTTTCTGACTCACTTTTGGTAAAGGGTCCCCTATGAAGGGGTGTTTGCTAGAGATGGAGTGTTGATGCGTATCCATTTCTTGTGCATGTGCAGAAATAGAAGTAAAAGGTACCAGTAAAAGTGCACTACATGCTAAAGCTGTAATCATTCGTTTAAGCTTCAAATGCTTGTCCTCCTAATAAAATAATGTTGTTCAATAACATTATATAGAGATTTATTTATATTGGTGATAGGACAAGCACCTTATTTAGAAAAGAATGTATAGAATTTTGAGAAGGTTAAGGAAAAAGGGGGGGGCCATGAAAAAGAAGAATATAGAGATGTAAAGTGTAGTTGTTGAGAAATAAATTAGCACCTTACTACAGAAATGAACCTATTGTACAATACGTTTGTAAGTCAATCTATGTCATGGGAGTGATGAATTTGAAACGTATGATGGGTGTAGTTTCTACAGTTTTATTAGCCGGAACAATGGTGTTTGGTGGATCAAATGTATTGGCACATGCGGATACTGCTTCGAAGCCTTATAAAGTTGTAACGCCAGGAGAACCTAACGAAAATCCTGTAGCAGTTGGTTTTGATACGCGAAAAGAGTTCGAATCCTATGTAAAGAAACACCCAGTTGTACCAAACTTATCAAAAGCATTCCAATCATCAAGGATTTATTCTACTTTTTATCATGATATTCATTTAAAAGGAGCGCAGTTTCCAATAGATGCAAGCCGTAATCCTGTTATTATTACTAATTTTAATAGTAGTAATAATGATAAGGTTTCCTCCATACTTACACATCCGTTTGGGAATTACACAATGATTTATGAACATATTAATGCGCAAGGTTATGCATTGGCTATTGTCAATAATGGAAAATATCTAAATTTGACAGATGTTAGTATGGGTGATGGAGAAAGAACATGGAATGATCAAGTATCTTCTGCGACTGTAAAAGCAAATTAAGTGCATTAAAAGATGTATAAGAGCGTATGAAAGGAGAAAACCGGACAATTTTGTTCGGTTTTTCGTATAGGAGAGAAAACAATTTAATTTTGAGGATAAGGATAAAGTAAATGTAGTTTTGATAACAAAGAGTGATAATACATACTGGATTGTAATACTAGTAAGGAAAGGAGAGTGATCAGATGGAAAAAATATTTTCTACACATGTTAGTTTGGCGAATGGGAAAACACATATCTTACATATGAAGTTGGAGAGTTTTATAGACAAAGTGGTTGCGCCAGATGGAAGCTTTAGGGAAGGACTGATACGCTTCGATGACATTGTAATAAACCCAGAACATATTGTTTCTTTGCAGCAAGTCACTTCTGTACGAACGCGTAGGGCGAGTCGAACTATATAGGGAATGTGGAGAAGGCACCTATAGCGGGTGTTTTTTCTATTTTATGAGGAGGATTCACAAAATGGCTAATAACAAATTAATTATTGAAGTAAATGCGGATACAACTGGAGCGTTAGAAGGCATTAAGGAAGTAACAGAAGTTGCAAATGAATGTGCGGAATCGTTAGAGAAGTTAGAAAAGGTTATGAATAGGCTTACGAATAAGAAGAAACAAGAGGATATAAAATTTGTCCTGACATTAGGTGAGAAAGTAGTAGTTAAATCTATTGTTGAGCATACAGCGGATTCAATTCAAGGTCGCGTAATTAAAGGGAGTGAGATAAATGAAACTAGATAAACAAGAACAAGCTGTTGCAATTGGTACATTCATTTCAATGCTAGGACAAGATCTTGTAAATGAACGCATCGATAAACAGAAATTAGAAAGAGTACTTCCTATCTTTAATGAAATGCAAGATAATACAACACCAAAGCAAAAGAGAGAAGCAATGCTTAATTTGCTTGGTAAAGTGGTAGATGAATTTTTAAAACAATAGCCATAAAAAAAGGAAAAGCAACTCGCTTGGGGAGCGAATTACTTTTCCTGATGGCAATGTTAACTCTATTATAACAAGTTGTATTTATTTGTAAATATATAATCGGAATATTCTTTCTAAAGGAGTGAGATAGATGCAAGTCTACTGTTCTAATTGTCCTTAATATTACGATATAAAACTACAAGTAACATAGATTCTGTTGTACTTGAGTAACCGAATGGCTATTTTTTAAAATTGAAGGGTGAGAATAATGAATAAAAAGGATTTAATAATCAAACTAATTGAGGATTGTCGGATAACGATGAAAGAGGCGAGGGTGCTACAAGATTTGGAGCCTGTTCCAGATACACGATACGACCGTTTGTATACGAAAATAAACGAATAACAGGGGGAATAA
Organism: Bacillus sp. CPT56D-587-MTF; assembly: GCF_058792335.1. NCBI lineage: Bacteria > Bacillati > Bacillota > Bacilli > Caryophanales > Bacillaceae > Bacillus > Bacillus sp. CPT56D-587-MTF. The sequence goes on from NZ_JBYTEF010000001.1 coordinate 5,667,525, forward strand.
TGATGTTGTGGGTATTAGGGTATCTCATTATAGGTATGGTGTATGCATCGATTCAAATGCGCCCCACTTTGCATAAGATGTTGAAAGAAGAGGAGGGTGATGAGAAAGGAGAAGCAATCGTGATGGCCGTTGTACTTATTCTCATATGTTTGTTTGCGCCATTATGGCCAGCATTGTTGACATTCAGAGTGATAAAGCTATGTAGTAAGGGCAGTGGTACAAGTGCCAAGTAAACCGATGAAGCCATGCACTTCACCAATGTGTACAGCGTTAACGAAAGACAAGTACTGTGAGAAACATCAAGATAAGATACAGGAGAACACCAGACATTATGATAAATACATACGAAACAAAAGCTCACGTTCCTTCTACAACTCAAGACTGTGGAAGGATATGCGTGAGCTTTTGTTTCGTAGAGATCATGGCTTATGTGTTCAATGTAGAAGCAAGGACATTATCAAGATAGGAGATGTAGTCGATCATATCATTCCGATTCGTGTTGATTGGTCGAAACGATTAGAACCAACAAACTTACAAACACTCTGTCATGCTTGCCACAACAAGAAAACAAAAGAAGATGAGAAGAAAAAATGATAAACAGCCCCCCACCTTGAAAAAGCAAGTAATGGTGCCCTGGAGACCGCCGCCTAGCTTTCCGTGCAAAAAGTTCGTTTTATTCTATAAAAGGGGGTTCAGCTGAGGGAGGTGGTTCACATAGGAAGAAAAGCGAAGCCGATTCATTTGCATTTATTAGAAGGTAATACAAATCGATTGACAAAGGATGAAATCGAACAACGATTAAAAGCTGAAAAACAGTTACAAGCAAAAAAGGACAAAGTAAAGCCACCAACGTGGTTAGATTCAGTTGCGAAGAGAGAGTTCAAACGAATTGCTGGTGAATTATTAGAGTTAGATGTTATTACAAACATAGATGTGAATGCATTAGCAACGTATTGCGATGCTTATTCTGACTATGTTGCATGCACCAAAATTATCCGAGAAGAAGGACTTCTTGTTGAATATACTAATAAGGCAGCTGAAACCAATAAAGTTCCACATCCATTACTTACAAAGAAAAAGCAATTGCATGAACAAATGAAGGCTTTGGCTGTTGAGTTTGGTCTCACACCGAGTGCAAGAGCGAAAATTGTCATTCCAAATCGTAAACAAGGTCCGAAAACAAATGTAGAAAAGGAGTTTGACGTATAAC
>NZ_JBYTEF010000002.1:0-448451 GCF_058792335.1 Bacillus sp. CPT56D-587-MTF
CTATGAGAATTTGTAACATTAATAATCAATATTTTTATCAATTAGTGAAAAACTATGAAAAATTCTATTTGTAATTAAAAATAGTCTTTGTTTCTTTTCTTCCGGAACTTTTAGATAGTATAGACAGAGTGAGAAGGAATGTACTCTCGCAAATAAATAACGTTTTATATCAAGATTTCTTGGAATGTTTGTGTGTTCAAAATAACACACAAACAACAGATATAGATAAAAAAGTCGTAGTTATTAAATTTAATAACTACGACTTAATTCTAAAAACAATTTATTAGGTAAGTCTTTTAATATTGGTATTTTTACAACTTTAACGAATTTCCCGAAAGAATTCTCCTTCCTCAAGCGTGTGAAGGGCGTAGCCCAACGGTAGGTGGGAGATGAATGTCGGTTTGGCGTAGCCAAAAGGTTTTCCTTTTTATTTCGCCTCTGATATAAGCCGTCTTATAAATTATAAAGGTTGGTATATAAATGAAATGAGATAGTAATAACCATTCAGTATTCTAGTTGTATTATCACCTTGTGTTGGTCGTAAAATACAGAAGAAATGTGTTTGATGATGATATGTCAGACTATGCAAAAGATATGTTTGTTCGACTATCTGAAAACTATAACATCACATGAGTTGAATGGAATCATGATGTAGACCACGTTCATATTTTGTTCAAGGCACACCCTAATACAGAAATGACAAAATTTATCAATGCTTATAAAAGTGCAAGTTCTCGACTTATGAAAAGAGACTTTCCACAAGTGAAAAGAAACTTTGGAAAGAGATGTTTTGGTCAAGAAGTTTTTGCTTGCGAACTACTGGTAGTTCGCCAATAGACGTAGTAAAAACATATATTGAAAATCAAAGTGAAAAGTGAGGTGAAATGATAGGACAAAGCAGAATAAAGCATATACATTCCGTTTGTATCCAACAGAAGAGCAAGCACATCTTATGCGTAAAACCTTCGGTTGTGTACGTTTCGTGTATAACAGAATGTTAGCTGAACGGAAAGAAGCGTATGAAAAACATAAAGATGATACGGATCAACTAAAGAAACAAAGGCTTCCCACTCCTGCAAAATACAAAGCAGAATTTGAATAGCTAAAAGAAGTTGATTCATTAGCTTTGGCAAATGCGCAACTCAACTTGCAAACTGCCTATAAAAATTTCTTTCGTGGTCAAAATGACTTCCCAACATTCAAAAGCAAAAAAGCCAGAAAGCCTTATATAACGAATGTAGTGAACGGAAATAGTATGTTGCTTAACGGTCCTATCAAATTGCCAAAACTGAAAATGGTACGTATCAAACAGCATAGAGAAATACCACAAGGCCATATCATCAAGTCATGTACGATTTCTATGACACCTACTGGTAGATACTATGTGTCCATTTTGACTGAATACGAAAAAGAGATCGTACAAAAAGAAGTAGAAACAGTTGTTGGATTAGACTTTGCGATGGATCAATTATACGTCAGTTCTGAGGATGAGAGAGCCAATTATCCTAAGTTCTATCGTGAAATGTTTGACCGTTTAGCAAAGGCTCAACGAGTAGTATCAAGACGTACAAAAGATTCAGGGCGTTGGAATAAACAACGTATCCGTGTAGCTAAGCTGCATGAAAAAGTAGCAAACCAACGTAAGAACTTCCTTCATCATAAGTCTAAAGAGTTAGCGACTCATTTTGGAAAAAGTGTCGCTGACAATGGTTGGGGTATGTTCACTTCTTTTTTAGCTTATAAACTACATGAACAAGGCAAACAACTTGTGAAAATAGACGAATGGTTTCCTTCCACAAAAACATGTAGCAGTTGTGGAAATGTGAAACATATGTCATTGTCTGAGCGAGTCTATTCTTGTATATGCGGTGTAAATCTCGATAGAGATGATAACGCAGCTATCAATATCAAAAATGAAGCAATACACCTATTGGCATTAGCATAGATAGCAATAAAATAACCCTTGGAACAAGGGCGTTAGCTCGGCTGTCTTAGGACGAATTCGTTAGCTACCAAAAGTAACGACTAACCGAGAAGCCCCCACTTCAAACAATCCGTGTAACTACTCAGCTTCTTCAAATAAAAAAACAGGCCAAATACATGTTTCCGATTCGAAAACATGAAAAGAAAATACTCCAATCAGAGAAAGAATCTATGCCAAATAGAGAAATTCTCTTATGAAGTCGTGTTATTCCAAGGAACCGTTCTAGTTTCTATGACTTGGTTTATCGCTTGTAAGACCGATTGTTTTTGTTTTTTCATGGTACTCATAAAGCTTCGTATCTGACAAAAAGATTCTGCGCCTTTCTTACTTCGGAAAGTCCCAGACACTTTCTGTTTTACTTTCGTCATCCGAATATCCCGTTCTGCTTGATTGTTATCAAATGGAATGGCTGGATGTTCTAAAAACCCTAGAATTCTGTCAGAATACTTGACGAAGCGATTCCATAAATTTTGAGAAGGCGTCTGCTTTCCTTTCTTCTTTTGTTTCGTGGAAAGAATCTGTTGTTCTTTCAATATGGATTGATACATAATAAACAGATTCTTTTGCGTCGCTTTTGGCATGGTACCTTCGGATTGCTTTTTCATCGTCAACGCTTGCGTTAGAAATTTCTGCATCTGTTGTGCCCATTGTTCTCCAGTACTATCTATAATTCCTTGTAAATCTCGTAAGAGATGGGCATTACATAAAACGTGACGACAATCTGTATACGCATCATACGATTTCCAACCATCATGCATCGCAATTCCAGAAAAAGATGGCAAGATTTCTCCAGCATCCATTGCTTCTTTTCCACGTTTTTGATGAATATGTTGCAATGTCACCTCCGGTGTACTGGCAGTATGTAACCATTGTGTTTTGTTTTCTACACGCATACCAGTTTCATCAAAATGGACAACAGGAGACTGCAGAATCTTTTCCTTTACTTCTTTTATGAATGGCTGCAATTGAGAAGCGAAAGCCTGTGTATGATTTACCAGGGTTCCTTCGCTTATAGAATGTCCAAAACAATCCTGAAAGAATTCTTTTGTTCGCTTCAAAGAAATGCATTGATAATGCGTTAAATAGGGAATCAGTCTTTTTATATTTGGACCATATTGAACAGGACGAGATACTGTCGAAGGAAATTGGGCTTCTTGGATAGAATGGCAATGTGGGCATTCTTTCTGTTCTACTTTATGTTCTGTCACTTCGATCTGAATAGGTGGTAAGTCATACACTTGGCGAATGCGATACCCTTTTACAGGCTCGTGGTTCAAGGAAGTATGACAACAAGTACAATATGTAGGAGAATGTGTAATCGTATGATCTGGAGTCGCTGTCAAACCAAGAGTATGTCCCTTGTGGCCCAACTGGCCACCCGTTTGACGATGAGACGGTTTGCGCAAACTTTTTGTAACGGGCTTACCCAAACCATCTGTAGAAGGTGGCTTATGACTATTTTTGGAGTTTTTTTTTGAAGCATTTTCTAGTTCTTGTATACGTTTTTCTAACTTAGAAAATGTTTCTTCAAATAAAGAAATAACAGCTTCAGGTCCTTTTTTATATGTATCTAAAATAATTTTTCGATCGACCATAAGATTCACCTCCCCTGTTTGATATACTCAGTATTTACAAATGGGAGGCATATGAAACTAGTAAAATTTAAAAAAGACACCGAAAGGTGGCTGAGTAGTTACCGACAAAGTTTATTCAGGCTTATACAAGTGCAAGGTCTCGACTCATTAAGAGAGATTTTCCGCAAGTAAAAAAGAAACGGTGGAAAGAAATGTTTTGGTCAAGAAGTTTCTGTTTAGTGACTACTGGTGACGCAACACTAGATGTAGTTAAAAGAATATTGACAATCAAGGTGAAAAGTGCGGTGGAGGTCATGTTGAAAGCATATAAGTATCGTATCTATCCGAATGATGAACAACGATTATTTTTCGCAAAAACATTTGGTTGCGTTCGTATCAAGCATCCCAAACATGCATAGATACATCCATCAAATATCCTACACCTGCACAATATAAAACTGATTTTCCTTTTCTAAGGGAAGTTGATAGCTTGGTGTTAGTAAAATCTAAATAAGGTATACGCTAATTTCTTACGTGATAAATCCGTTGGATTTCCAAAGTTCAAAAGTAAGAAAGATAACCACCGAAGCTACACAGACAATTCTTTGAATGGATAAAATCTGTTACAATTTCTCAAACACCTACTGGTAAATATTTTATATCCGTATTGGTAGCAGAAGAGGGATAGCTATTCCCTAAAATGGATACACAAGTGGGGATTGATGTTGGCTTAAAAGACCTTGCAATATTGTCTAATGGTACGAAATATAGTAACCCTACATGGTTGAGAAAAGCTGAAAAAAGAGTAGCGTTTCTACAACGTTCTTTGTCACGTAAAAAGAAGGGTTCGGCCAATCGAAATAAAGCTAGGTTAAAAGTCGCAAGACTTCATGAAAAGATTGCGAATCAACGTAATGATTTTCTTCACAAAATAAGTAGCGAAATCACAAACGAAAACCAAGTAATTGTGATAGAAGACTTGAAAGTGAAGAACATATAAAAAACCATACGTTAGCAAAAACAAGTCGTGAAATATCTTGGGCTAAATGAAGAAAATATCTGGACTACAAGCCGTATGGAAAGGTCGTGATTTGATTATCGCACCTAAGAATTATGCAAGTAGCCAACTATATTCTTGCTGTGGTTACAAAAACAAAGATGTCAAAAAACTAAACCTCCTTGAGTGGGACTGTCCATGTTGTGGCACACATTACGATAAGGATATAAACCAAGCATCAACTTGCTCAAACTAGCTATGTAATTGGTTTTTTCGTTAGGACGTTAAGTGGCGGATAATTCACACGGACCGTTAAAATGGCATAGCATCCTGTTAACTATAGTTCTTCTTGTACTCTTTTAGAGAGCACAAAATTAAAACAACTTTGTATACACGTTCCCCATTACATGAACAAAAAGAAGCTAGTACCTTTGAATAAGGCATTTGCTTCTTTTTACATAGACTCTATAATTATTTGTCTTTCATACCATTTGTTGAGTTTTTCATTGACACTTTTTGAAATACGTTTCATTTTTTTATTACAAAATCTCGATAGCGTAGCAGGTGATAACCCTATTTCATCTGCCATCTCACGCATTGTTTTATTTTGATGCACATGCTGATACATAATTTTTTTTAGAATCATATCTTCTAATCCTATAGTATGTTGTTTTACTGTATTTGTAATATAATGACTTTCTTGTTTCTCTTGTAAATCTATTGTTCTTTTCTTCACTATATTATCTATATTATTGATCAATTCTTTTGGAGGCAGAATAATGATTCCTAATTTCGCATAATAATTCTTAAACCAATTACGCCCTCCTATTTTTGTCTCATCCAATTCTTCCGCATATGCCCAATGTGAGATTACCTTTTCTTTTTCTAAGTCCATTAAAACATTTTCTAGTTGTTCTCTAATTCGATGTGGACGTCCATTCGTTATTTTGATACCCATTACAGATAACAAACCTTTTTCTCCACCAATCGAATATGGTCTTTTTAGAGTACGGTATTGTTGGCGGATTCTCCACTGCCATGATAAATAACGTATTAAACGTTTATGAAACTTGTGTCTATAGCTGTTATATTCTAGTGCTTTTTTTGATAATAACGCCGTTGTACTATTTGAACCATACAAATAGCCTGATAAAAAACTACCTGGTTTAATTTTACAAGATTCTATTCCCATATACTCATTGGTATTCTTGTCTCTCCATAACACTACGGAATCCAGTACGAACAGCCTTTTAATCACTTCACGTTTCATTTCAAATTGTTGGCCAGTTTCTGCCTGGTCGTTTAGTACCACAATTTCATTCTCATCATTCAAATAAATAAAAATACTTGCCAAAGCTGCAATACGTTGCGCTACCTTTATCTTATCTTCTGCACGATAGTACTCTACACCATTGGCAGAGGCTTTTGGCATATTACACAATTCTAATACATTTTCATAACTAAAATCTATAAATTCATCTGGAGATTTAGCTTGATTTAACCACTGGATTGTAATTGTATCCAAACAATCTGCTGTAAGATCATCCATATTACTAATTACTCCGTCAACTAATATAGACCATCGTTCTGCTTCGTTTGTGTTAACTAGTCTCAAATCCTCGTCCTTATGTGAAGATAGTTGCGCAACTCCACTTGAATTTTTCGTTTCTAATGGTAATACCGGTTTAGCTACGATTTCATCTTCTTCAAATTGATTCTTTGCTATGCCATCACGTAATTGATAATACATGGCATCATTACTTACAGGATAATATTCTCCGGATATATCTACTATATGGTCTTGAATCTTACTGCCTTTAGAGTGTGAAATTTGGGCTGATTCAAGCACTTCAAATTTCCCTCCTAATTCTTGTTCAATGACCTTTCCTAGTACATTCTGAATCTCAATTTTATATTTATTCAGGTTGGCATAAATACTTAGCACCGATATCCCTTGCTCTTGTTTTTGACCTAACCAAGAGACAAGTGCTGAAAACGAAGGCGATATATTAGCTGACGTTACTAATTTTTCATGATTCTCTTGTACTTCGTTATAATATTTTTTCCATTTGGCCCATAATGGTTCGTTTTCTTCATAAATTGGGGCAGCAAGTAGGAGGGCGTCACTGAACAATACTAATACTTTCTCCATATTTTAATACCTCCTAACAAAGTGAATGACCTTACACTTAGTATTTCTTACAAACTTACCTGCAGTGGCAGATTCTCGTTTACATTTTAGAAAAGTGAAACGTCATAGCCATATGATGGCTACATATCATAAAGTTAAGGCATTTCTGGAATATTTCATTCCGATCTAGTTACATAAAGAGATATGAAATACATATACATCTTACCTCTTTACCGCATACCTACAAACGTAAACTTACACCTTCATACATAATTTTGAGGAAAGAAATACTTCTATCAGAAACTGATAAAACCATTCTTATTTAGAAAATTACTACTCTACAATACCGGTTCAATTGTTGATTGTAAATAAAGTCGTAAATTTTAGCAACATGTAGAAGTAATTTATTACTGTGATTAAACCCTATATTCTTTGTTTATTGCATTAATAGACTGTATTGAAATACCTGATAAAATTTAAAAGCGATTACTTTTCTTTTATAGCTGTTGAACTAAGAAAAAATTAGCCCAAACTTAGAAGCAATAGAACATATCACTAATTCAACTTACAAAAAACACAAAATTTACCGTGAAAGCATTACAAAGCTTAATTAAATTTAGATATGAAAAATGAACCTTCATGAACACTGTACTTTTTGTCCTACACCTTCTCATTTTTAGCGTATGTCAGACAAAATTGAAAACTATTGGCCTACTATACAAATAACACCTTACTTGAAATCATGTAACCCTACACTGATATCAACTTTGTATTTTTAATCCCATATAGCTCTATTTTGGCAATAATTTATCAATTCTTGAAACGTTATAGCCATATGGTGGCAACAACGCTTAAAAAAGAAAGAAGAATTCCCCAAGAAGCATTCTTCTCAAAAAAAATTTATTTTATGTAATTTAGGAATAAACGTTGATATATAGCCTTTTCATAAAAAAGAAAGAAAAATGAAATTAAATCATTATAGCTATATGGTGGCAACTTTTTTTATCACAAAACACTCAAAAGTCCATATATATCTAGGGTTATAGTAGTTTTCAATATAATTTAAGTTATTTTTATAACATGAAACGTTATAGCTATATGACGGCAGTATTTTTGAAATCAAATGAAACGGTTATAGTTATATGACGGCAATAACTTTTGAAGTACAAGTTATTTTAATCCCTTATATAACAACTATTATCTACTTTCTATCAAATAATTTCATTCAATAAAAACATGAAACGTTATAGCTGTATGATGGCAACTTTTTTTCAAAAGAACTTTGCATGAAACCCTATAAATTTACTGATTCGTAAAGGTTTAATGCAATTTGTTTCACGTTTCATTTTTTATCATCTCCACAGACCTATAGTGGCAACATTTTTTTTTTCATAAAACGCCAAATCCCCTACTGTACAAGCGTTCAAGGTGCGTTTCATTTTTTATTTGTTTTTCTTAAAGGGACAGATTGTACTAACCTTTGATTTGATATAATCAAAAATGAAATTCTATATCTAATTATAGAAAAACTGTACGTTACATAAAAGGAGGTGAAAAAGATGGCAAAACCTTTCGTTCTAAAGAACAACCGTAGTTTAAATGGTAAAACAACAACACCAGTAATTGTAACTATAAAATCTTGGAAAAAATTAGTGGCAGCATTAGAAGATAAATATTACAGTTTTAAAGATACTTATTTAGAAGACATTGTGAAATCAATGTCTTCTGAAGAAAAAATTGCCGATGAAGACGGATTTGTTCAACAAACAAGGCCTTCTTTTTCACTAAAAATAAAAAAAACGTTAAATAAAGGAAATATCTTTGATAAAAATGAAGGTAGAAAACATAAGCTATATGGTATTACAAATGCTGATTTAGAAGTATTTCTATTTCTCCATAAAAAATGTAATACCTATGGTGAAATTTCACATGTATCTATTCATATGCTTTGGGAAGATTATAAAAACTATAAAGAAGTATTTGCACATATTCACCACTCACAATTTTATGTGGCTTTGAAGAAATTAAGTTTCCACAACATCATTTCAATCGAAAATGAATACAGTGGTAAATACAAAATAACCCTAAATGATTTCATAAATAAAGAAACAAATAAAGCAAATGCATATACATTTATTAGTCCAATAGTATTTACAAAGGCATTCTTTGAATTATCTATTGCAGCTAAGAAACTATTCATAGATATAGCAATGCAACAAAAACGCGAAACTACCTTGAAACGCTCTCTATTTAAAGTTGATGAACAAGGAAATTCAACTCATTTTGGCGGTATGTATCGTTACTTACATAAAAAATACCCACATCAGATTCACACTGTACTTGAGGAATTAACAACGAAGCTACCTGCTACTGGATCTCCTTTATTCAAAATTGGCAAGTTAGAAAAAGGGAAAAAGAATAAAAAGCAATATACAACATTGTATTTATCTGTACATCCGGATTTCTTATGTATGAGAGAAGAGGGGACAGACTACCGTGATCCATTTACAGCAAGAGATACATATAAACGTAAAGTTCAATTCATAGAGAACTTGTTAATTGAAATGAATATTGCCGAATTTACAAAAGATATGAATCAATTTATTAATGTCTTAAAGTACTCTTGTCATCGTCAAATCCGCCAGGTAATTCGCGGCTTACGAGAAATAATTGATCGACAAGAAGAATATCCTAAAAATCTTGTTTATACACTAAGTAAATTATTAAAACAATCTTCTCAATATCGTGTATTAGACACAGCTGCTAAAACTGGTATTTATCCTTTAATTACAAATAACGTACCAAAACATAAACAAGAAGAATCCATCTTCAAATTTGGTACGCATTTTGCTATATACTCGTTACGGAATGTTCAAAAGTTATTCCATAAAGCTCATGATCTTCTTCATGCTAAATATGCTGTACCTGTAACCATAGATGCTTACCAGCGTAATTACATGCAATATCAAGAGGAATCGCTATTTAGAAAATATGCTTATGAGCAAGGAGTAAATATTAACGCATATACAGCATTAGAGATTCACATTCGCGAACTATTAAAATCTAACGGTCATACCGGAAATAACATGCCTAGTGATATTCGTGAACTATTTATTGAAAAAATTGATAAATTGCCGAAGGAAAAGATTCGTGTAATTGCAGTCCCTGAAGACTTTAATTTAACTCTGTTTCTACAATCCTTAGAATCATACTACCGTTCAACAAGTGACATACCATATACTGTTGATCAGCTGCTTCCAGCAATATAAATATACAGCCCTCTATTTTTGAAAAAACATAAATAGAGGGCTATTCGTGATAGAAATAGCCAGCGGAATATATCACTACCAACAAATCAGAGAGAAAGTTTTCAATTTTAGTGATTACAACTCTCTATTTTTATACACTTTTATACATTTGGCATGAAAGAAAATCAGTTATTCACATATTATCGACATAAAACCAAGAATATTCTGTCTTTTTTTCTGGTTTTATCAACAAAAAAACATAAACATATTTATAAATTTTGTTGATATCTTAATAATTATGACCATATGTGTATAATAAAGAGCTTTAAATACCGTTATTATCATGTTCTATCTCTAAACCTACTAAAAATCAACAAAATTTATGTGAATTTTGTTTAAAAAGTGAATTCTGTTCCTAATATTGATCACTTTGTGAATAGTTTGTGTGTAATTATTTAAAAATGTGGAAAATATGTTAATAAGTCACCGGAATTTTCACTTATTATCTATTCAGTTAGTTGCATCAAATTAATGCTGATTATATGTAGGTTTCTGATCCCCATTTGATGATATTTTGTGGTTTTAAATCTGTATCAAATTCAGTAAACACATTTCTAGTAATTACCTTTTATGATTTTTTATGACTAGAGTAATTATGGATCTTTATTACTACAATATTTAAAGATTATTTTTCCTCTGTATAGTAGTTTTATCTTTTATTTATATTTTAAAGATATATAATATATTAGATTTTATTATTTATTCTAGAAAATAAATCTGTATATAAACAATTTCATTTTTAGATAAAAGAGAAATCTGTTTATAATAAATGAGTTAAAACAAATCTTTCCAATGTAAAAAATTCAAACTACTAAATAGTTTGAATTTGCCAATTCGTTAACTTATTAAGTTGAAATTAATTCAATGATTCAATTAACAACATAATTAAAATGAACTAGATATATTATGTGTAAAAAGAACCCAAAGACAATATAACTCAAAATAATTGTTTTCAGCTTAGTAAATTGAGTGATTAAATACATCTGAATCCTTTTGGACTATTAATTAATAAAAACCATTATAGAAGGTTCTAGGCGCTTATAACAACGATCAGAAATTAACATATATTTTTGGGGCTAATTCATATTAAAAACTAAATAAAATACTTTCGATTACAACACCATTCACACGATAAATCAAATATATTCCAGTACTTATTATTCAAAAGACAAGAAAAATCTTAATAACGTTATACATACATTTAGAACTGTTCATACAATAAATTATCAAATTTTACAGCTAGATAGTAACTATCTATATGTTTTTGCATAAGATACCATACGAAAGGGGAAATTAAGCCCTAGTCTCATATTGTTGTAACATATGAGATTTGTTCACTATCTTGATTTTCGTTCTATTGGTCTAGAGCATCTGAACTTATACGACTTGTTAGTTTTCATGGGGAATATGAATATTAAAGAACTTACAGTTTGTCCTAAGGGCATGTTTTTATAAGGTTTTTGTGGGGATTAATGAATTTAAATAAAATAATAGTGGATGATGAAAATTAAAACGTTATCACCATCCACAGACAACATGATAACTATGCCTAGATATCAAGAAGGTTAAGAATACTTTTACTATAACAGCAAATAGCGTAATACAAAATAATAAAGATAGCCTTTTTCAAAGATAAAGTCTGAGATACACGTTGTTTTATTCATCTAATCCATAATTAAATATAGAAATACAACAAGCACGTATGCATGATTAAAGACCCTTTATTATATGATAATTCAAACAGTACGCGGCCAAAATCAAACATGGAAATTAGATGAGAAAGTGACCCCAAAAGATACTAAAGTTATCTACTGATTAGTTCTACCACAAAAGCTCACTTGCGTTTTCCTTTATTACAATTTGCCCGTCTATTTATTATAATAAATAATTTCCCTATTGATTGAAACAACATAATATATATAAGTAAAGACTTTTTTGCTCGAATATTAGGGGGATTTTTATGAGAAAAAAAATGGAATCTATTCCTTTATCATTCTTATCAAACCAATGTATATATCAACGTAATAAGTGGAATCGTGACAAGATTATAAAAAAATTACAGATGTTATATAAACAGAGAGCAGACATTTCAGATAGTGCTTTACAGAAAAAACATACGGATTTATATAGTGCGATTTTTAGAATTTTCGGAAAAGGTGGGCATCGAAAAGCAATATTAGAAGCTAATCTTCCTTACAAACATATACGTAAAAAAGTAGCATGTAGAAATTGGGATGAGGAATTTATTATCCAAAGTTTACAAGTACTATATAAACTTGAGGTAGATATATCATCATCGAACTTGAAAAAAAATTATAATAACTTATATGAAGAAATTAGAAAATTATTTAAAAATCGAGGTGGACATCGTGCTGCTGTTGAATTGTCTGGGATTGACTATTTATTAGTGAGAAAAAAAACAGGGCCTAAATTTTAAAGAAAAGTACTGAAGTGTACATTTTCATAAAAATAAGGCCTTTTATATTTATTTCAATATTTTTATTATGAAATATGGTTAGAAGATTTATTTACATTAAAAAAGTTTGGCCGGATACTCATCTAATTCACTATATAAAAATGTTCTAATATCATTTAATTCTCTTTTTGTAGGAACAGGTGATATTTGAATTACCGGTATTTTTATTTTTTCAAATGGTATAGTAGTGATAATAAAGTCTATATTGAGTTTTTGAATATCTAATGTTTGGATATCCAATATTTCTTCTTGAACAATTGATAATGTGTTTCCAAATGAATGATGTAATATTCCTTGTATATATCTTTTCCATAAAATGCTATCTCCTAAGTAGAGTAATGCTTTTTTGGGAGATAATTTTGTTAATTGAAACATTGCTTCTAGTTGTAGTGTCATAGCAATTATATCTGCCTCATGAGCATACGGTATTAGCTTATATTGTTGTATCCACTTTGTATAAATGTTTTTCACTTTACAAAATGTTACATAGTGATTATTTTTTACTTTTTTATGAAATGTAGATGTTTGGAAAACACTTGTAGTAACAAACTGATATTTGTATGAAATTTGTCTTATATATTGTAATAGTTGAAATACAAATTCTTGATCATGTTTTAATGTAATTTTAAATTCATATTCTAAATTGGATATTAAATTATGTATATGTTGATAATGAGCAATATTTTTATTATAAAAATGTTGTAGAATATGTTTTTTATTAGTTTTTATATTTGAGTAGGAAAATAAGCAACAATTAATTGCAACAGTGATGAATATCTGATCCATTTCAGTTAATTTAATACCGCATAGGGTATGAGAAATTGTTTTAATTTTTCTATAAAAGGGGGAATCGATTACATGTGTTATATGATTTGATGATATATTTATTTTATGACCTTGTTTTTTTCTTTGTAAAGTAATTGCTAATAAATAAACTAATTTTTGTTTATATGTAGGATAAAATTGAATGTTTAACTTCTCTTCTAAATTTAGAAGAAATTGTATAATTTCGTTTTTATAGAGCAATGGATAATCTTCTAATTTATAAGTTGTATAATATAATTCGTAAAACATATATATAATATGAATTTCATTTCCTACAATACGTAAGGGTTTTTTATGTAATTGTAATTCAAATTGATTTAGATATTTTTCTACATTTTGAAGATGTATAGATAAAGAAGAAGCCTGCATATATAATACTTCTGCTAAGTTGGCAACGGTATGGATTTTTCCTTGTAATAAATAATCTAAGATTTGAAAAGTTAAATCGTTTTGTTTAAAGAACAAATAGATGTCGGTGCTAGAAGAATGAGGTGGTTTATATAAAAGTACACCTTTTCCTTTTTCAATTTGGATTTTCCATTCCAAAGGTAAGTAGTCTTGTAAATATATCAAATCTCTTCGAACGGTTTTTACCGAACAATTTAAATGGCTGGATATTTCTTCAAGAGTGCGCCATTCTTTGTCTTGTAATAACAAAGTAATGAGTTCTTGTTGTCGATTATGTATAAACATGTGATAAATCCATTGTTAATAATGGATTTCCTCCTTTCATATTTTATGATTAAAGTTGGACGCTAGTTCTATTTAAATTAATCTTTAAGCTAAGGATTGTTTATTTCCTTGTTTAAGGCGTTATGTGACAATGTAAGCTAACTGGTTATTACTGTTAAATGTAATTGTATAGGGAATATATATGAGTTTAAAAGTAATAGAGCTTTTAATTCTGAATATCTTTTTATAGCCTATTTCATAATACTTATTAGAGGAGTATAAAAAAGTTTTATAGATTGAATACTTAATAATATGTAAAAAGGGTATAAATTTATTGCTAGCTTTTAAATTACTAATGTAATGACTTAAATTTTATATTGTTTTAGTATACAAAAAAGAAATAAAATTGAGTAGATTAAAAAAGGTATTTGTTATGGGCATTATTGTATGCTATAAATGAAAATGTTTTATTGATATTTCTTGGTTATAATCAAGATAGTAAGGTGAACTATTAAGTGTGTATAATACGTCGAATTAGTTATTATTTAACATTTTTATAGATAATTTGAAGTGGGAGATTTCTATGATTAAGAGGAATAGCTTTGCCTTATATTCTAACTTGATCTAAAATTGTGATTAAAACATGTCATTAATCGTTGCGGCTGGCTTTCTATTTTTGACGATTTTTGTAGCAAACTTATGTAAATCATCAGTACGGATATCTGTATCTTGTTTTTTTGAAAAAATTATTGTTGTATTTAACTATAGTTTGATATTTCTGTTGTGAATTTTTAATACAGTTAGATTGTAAGAGGGGGGGAGTTTATAACATACTTTTATTTGAACAGTTTTTTATTAAAGTGTATTTAATTTTCAGTCGGAATATTTTTTGTTTTGAAAGTTAGATGAATGTCAATAGTAGAATTTATAGTTGTTGAAAAATGGAAACCAAAGGTTTTTATGTAATACGTAAAGTTTTTACGCTATATTGTATGGGATTAATACATGAGTAATTTAATGTATTTAATGTATTAAAGATTATGTGTATGTAAAGAGGGATTTTGAGAATAGAGCCAGGAAACAATTGTTTGATATATGTTGCTACAAATTCTATATATTGTGAATTGTAAGAATAATTATTCAATACAGTATACATTGGGATATTGGTTAGTTTTATCTCAATATATTTGGATGTGAAATTTTGTGATGGTTTTATTGGTTTTTTAATATTTGTTTATTCTATGAATAATAAAATTAATTCCTTACTCTATATTTTATCTTTTTTTTTTTTTTGTGTCAATAACCAAATTGATAATATGTTTGATATGTTTATATATATTTTTGTTTTATATGTTTTATATGTTTTATATGTTTTAAGGGGGGAGGGAACACTTGGTATAACAAGGTTTTAAGACATTAAAGATAACAAAAATGGTTCCAAAGATAACAAAAATGGTTCCAAAGATAACAAAAATGGTTCCAAAGATAACAAAAATGGTTCCTTAAAGATAACAAAAATGGTTCCAAAGATAACAAAAATGGTTCTAAAGATAACAAAAATGGTTCTAAAGATAACAAAAATGGTTCTAAAGATAACAAAAATGGTTCTAAAGATAACAAAAATGGTTCTAAAGATAACAAAAATGGTTCTAAAGATAACAAAAATGTCCCTGAAAAAGACAAAAATAGTATCTTTAGTTTATAGGAAGGAGTTAAAAAATTCTTTTATATGCTTTATAATTTGTGTATACATTTATATTTTTTGACGTTTAAACCAAATTTATAGCGTGAAGGATGTGTTCAATAGGGAGGAGAGTGTGGATATGTTACAAAAGCAAAGGGTGCAAATAAAAGAACATAATATTGTGTCAAAATCAAATGTATTAATTGAAGCAAGTTCTCGTTTGAATTTAATAGAGCAGAAAATATTGCTTTGTTTAGCAAGTAATATTGAACCCACAGATCGAGATTTTAAAATATATACTTTTCCTATAAAACAATTTCATGAATTATTAGGTTTAAATGGTGCTACGAAGTATACTGAATTGAGTGGAATTACAAAAGATTTATTATCTAAAGTTATTGAAATTCGTACAAAAGAGGGCTTGATGCAGCTCTCATGGGTTTCTTCAGTAATTTATAATAAAAATAGAGGTACGATTGATATTCGCTTTGATCCATTGTTAAAACCATTTTTGTTAGAACTAAGTAGTCAGTTCACTAGCTATCGTTTAGGAAATGTTATGAATTTAAAAAGTACGTATTCTATACGGATTTATGAATTATTAAAACAATATGAAGATTTAAAGGAACGAATTATTTATTTAGAAGATTTAAGATACTATTTAGACGCACTTAATATATATCCAAAGTATGCAAATTTTAAGCAACGAGTTTTAAATGTATCTCAGCAAGAATTAAAACGAAAAACAGATATATTTTTTGAGTTTGAAGAAATTAAATCAGGAAGAAAGGTACAAAAAATTAAATTTATAATTAAGAGTAAAAAAAATAAAAATGGAACATTAGGAGATAATTGGGAAGAGATTAAATACGTAGATACTTTTGAAAGAGAAATTAAAAGCTTTGAAGAAAGGTGCAAGCAAAAAGTATATCCAGCAGTTTTCGATAAATGGAGAAAGTATCCGAAAGAGGTTCTAGATATAATTGAATGCATACGCTTCCGTACAGATATAAAAATGCCAATTGCTTATGTGGAAAGCGGATTGAATAATTTATTGGAGAAAAAGCAAAAAGATATTTTTGAAAATTCAGAAAAAGTAGAAGAACTTAATAAATCGGATGTTATTGAATCAATAGTACTTCAAGTAGTAGAAAAATATTCTAATACAACAGGTACAGTAGCAACATTTTTAGTTAAAGAGGCTTTTATTCATATAGCATTGGAATATATTTCTTTAGAAAAAGCGGAGGACGTTTGGAAGAGTAAGGAGGAATCAGTGATGCAAATGATTTATCGAAGTATTCAAAAAAATAGAACGAAAAAATATTAAAAGCATCTAATGCTATGTATTAACAAATATAGAGGAGAGTATCTATGACAGATTCGTATTTACATCACCAAAAAATTTTATTAGAAATTTCTCAAAAAATGTATAAAATAGAATCGTTTCTGTTGAGAAATTTAGATGAGCTAAACAAAGAAAGGATTAAAGGGGTTCAAGTAGAATTAAAACAAATCGAAACAATGTTAATATTTTTATTGGAAAGTAATATATATGCAGAATTAATGATGCAATTATTAATTCACATGAAGAATATTAATATAATTCTGAAAAAAATAAATAGAGAATAGTGTATTATAAATTTACCGAAAGACTTCTCCTTCCTCAAATGTATGGGACACCATATCAACGATAGGTGGGAGAGGGATTTTGATCGGATATAATAAAAAGTATCTTTGGTTTATTTCGCCTTTGATTTTAGGTGTTTTCATACTGTATTATAATCTTTCATCGTTTGCTGCAGATAAAGCCTGAGTATTCTGTTTGTCTCGAAAGAATGGAACAACTTGTAAAGTAGGATAAGAATGTTTTTATGCATAAGCCTAAAGGGGTGCTTATTCTTATTGACGTTTAACAATAGAAGGCGTGCATCAAACACTAGTAGTTTATTCTTGGGAAAGGTGTTGTGGACGACAGTTGAGGGGATTAGTATATAAGCTATAAGATTCTTGGAAAAATTAACAAAAAGATAAGTGTTTTTTCTATCAACAGGCATAGTTATTATGGAGACAGAAAAGATAGGTCATTATCTAAAGATTGCTTTTGTAGATATATAGGAAGTTATAACGGTAGCTACCAATAGTAAAAAAATAAATTATACATTTATTAGTATGTACATGAAATAGGAACAAAAGACTCTTTGGAATAAAGGGGTTAGCTCGGCTGTCCTTGGACGAATTCGTTTACTAACAAAAGTAACGACTAACCGAGAAAGCCCTTATTTCAAGCTAGCTCGTAATAGCTACAGTGGGGATAGTGTACTTGATGTTTGTACAAAAAAATATAAATAGTTTATTTAGGTTTATAGGCGTTAAGCGTTTTTCTAAAGAGACGGATACTTTGAATTAATAAATCTAATTCTTCTTTAGAAAGTTGTTGACCATCCAAAAAAAGTGGTTGGGGGGTCTCGGTTAGATGCAATGGATGAGTTGTATCATCGGAAACTAATAAAGTATTAATATTAATATTGTAAACCGTCGCTATCTTATCTAATAATTCCAATGATGGTTTATATATGCCACGTTCAATCTTAGATAAGTTACTATAATCGTAATCTATTTTTTGTGATAAACTTTGTAAAGTATCGCCGAATTGATTTCGAACCTCTTTAATTCGAGTACGCAATTAAAAACCCTCCTTAAAAATGTTTATAATTAAGATGTAAGTGCAATAAATTATTGTCGACTACGTGATTAATTTAAAACTAGTTAACGCTGTGAAGAATGGAACTCTTGATTTTTAATAGGGTGTTGCATATTAGGGTCGATTTGCCTTAATACATATGTAAATATAACGCATCATTAAAAAAGATTACCATGGAAGTATTATATAGGGCAATATATAATTTTCATCATAATCTTATATTATAATATTTTAGGAGTCTTCGATTTGAGCTAAAATCTTTGCAGAGTTTAATCTGTAATGTATGGTTTATTAAGGTGGAAACAGGTATTAATAATCAAATATAATTTACTATTTTAAAGGCCGGTTTTTAACTATATTAGTGAGATTAAAAGTATCTTATGTACTAGTATAGAAGGAGGATATATGAATGTAAATAAAATAAATAGTATATTCGCATAAATAAGTGTTGGAAAAAAATAGTAGTATACAAAATGAATTGGTTTAATATACAAAAAATGATTCGTACTTGTGAATGATAACTAGATAATAAATGAATACTTTTGGAATTGAAAAGGTTTAATAAACCAATTACCTTGAGAAAATTTAATTGGTTTATTAAAAAGAGGGATGGTATAAAGCAATATTTTTAAGCTATAAATAATTCTGTGTACCTCTTTATAGGATTTTTTGAAGTCGTCTTTAGAGCAGGGTCTGAAAGTACGGCTGGTTACCCAGTACTACTAAAACTATAGAATCTATAATGATTTAATGGTTTGTAGTTTTTTTGAGGTGTTTTGTTTTAATATTTTGGAAAAAACTGATACATTGTAAGTAGGATAAGTAATCATAGAAGAATGAAAATAGCCGTATCCCTCGTTGGCTATCATTTTGGTCACTCCATCGGATAGCGGAAGCTATCTTACTTGTTCGGCAGACATAATTCGTTACTTCACTACATGTATATTTAGTTTGTAATGGAACCATATCGAAATGGGGGGGAAACGAATGATGATGAATAAAGCCTATACGTTTCGTATCTATCTAAATCATACACAAGCGATTCTAATCAATAAAATGATTAGAATCGCTTGTGTATGCAAGTATTTCTTATCCCTATGGGATTCTGCATATGAAGAAACAGAAAAAGGTTTGACTACGGTACGTGCTCTGCCAACGTAAAAAGATCGTTTTGTGTGTGGAATAACCAAAACGATTTATTTGACTACACACATTTCAATCTCATTTATTGTAAATGGAAAGTCCACACGTTTAAAAGTATGTGCCTGATAACCAATACATATAATCGCAATTTCGACTTGTTGAAGCACAAGTTAAGTACATGTCGTATCACAAAGGAATTTGGTAAAGGAATCGCTCAAATTTCTGCCACGATTCCTTTAATAGAAAAACAGGAACAAACATTTTAGGAGTAGAATTAGGCCTCAAAGCGCCTGTAGTAGCTATTACAAATGATGGTACAGTTCGTTTGTTTGGAAACGGAAAAACAAATACATGAAACGTAAGTTTTGTAGTGTTCGTAAGAAGCGAAGAAGCTGAATGATCTGCGACAACTTGATGATACGAGATACGGCACAAAAGTGGGTGTAAGACCATAAAGTGATTCGTGAAATCGTTGATTTTGCAACGAATCATACTACTTCTGTCATTCAATTAGAACAACTAACGAGCATCAGACAGTATGAACAAGCCGTAAAAACGAAAATAATCTACATACTTGTTCATTCTATTGTCTTGCGCAATTTATTGCATACAAAGCGAAAGTAGTTGGTATAAAGGCTGAATATGTGGATCCTTCTTATACAAGTCAAACATGTCCAAAATGCAGGAAAAAGAACAAGGAACGAGATAGAAAATACACGTGTCCATATGGATTTGAGAAACACCGCGATATCGTTTGGGGGATGATACTCCCTCATTTTGAAAATTGTTCGAAACAGAAATGGACTGCGCACGTTTGGTCATTTAAGAACTCCATCTGTTACACCGGAAGGTGTAGGACTTGCGGCTTTAGCCGCGGGAGTGTCAAAAACGTATTTATGCATTGTTGAACTTTTCACTAGAACTATAGTCAAGGTCCTCCTATCCTTTATTACCGTAGAATTATGGGGAGATTCTGTGAAAAAAAGCGAACGATTAAATTGGTGTTTGTAGGTTCCACTTCAAATAGGTGTAAGATTATAGAATGGGAGAGGTCTTGTTATTGTTTATCCTGCACACTGAATTTTTGAACTTTCGAAGTAACTTTAACTTTGATAGGAACCTGTGTGAAATATTCGTCCCAGTTCTGCTTGTGTTTCTCCCATATCGGATATTGTTGGGTTCTTGCTACACGAGAAAAATCTCCGATATCTGTGTGTAATTCTTTTTGCATCTTAAAAATGAGGGCCTGGACTTTATTTTTTACGTGAGTGTTTATTTTCTTTTCCAGCGACTTTAAAAATTTTAAGTCGAATTGTTGGTAAGTTGTCCAATTCTCTACTAACTTTCCTCGTAATTTTAAATCTAAATAAAATGATAATTGATTATGATGTAGTTGAGAAGAAATATTGACGTTGACGTTATCCACTTGATATATGATAGGTGATCCATGATAATTGATATAAAGGGGCAACCCACTTTTATACTTAGCACCTGTTAATAAAGTAACCGTCTGTGTTTCAGTCGGAGTAAGCCAACCTATTAATTGTTGTTTTTCACCAGAAATAACAGAACTTCCGATTAAAGTGTTTTTACGATTTGATACATTGATTCTTGGGATTAAAAAACTGGAGTGATTCAGCATTCTTTTAGAAAATTCACCTAGTGTAATTATAGCTGGAGTATTTAGAGAATCATGCGCTTGTTGGATTAATGTAGCGAGAGAAACTGCTGGAGTAGATATATCAGAATTTCTATTTTCTAATATTTTTTCGGAAGAAGACTGCGTAAATACCATATATGCAGTTCGGTTAAATTCATTATTTTTTAAAAAGGCATCTAATATTTTTGTGAAATCTTTGGATTTTCCTAATTCTTCATTCATAAGGATTGTATGGACATGTGTGAAATTCAATAATTTATTGGAATAATAAGTTGCTCTATGCAGTGCGGCTACTATTGTTGGGCCGATTTGAGAAACATTTAAATACTTAGCGCTGGTTTTATCTGAAGATGGTTGAGCTACTTGTAAAATAAGTCGGATATTTTTGGCCTCTCTATATTCAATAGCTACTCCATCAACGAATCCCAAAGACAAAATTTCGTGGCTGTCCCAGCAGCCCGTAAAAAGAAAACAAATGCTACATACACACCATAATTGTTTTAATTTTAATGACATAAATATCGTCTCCGTACAAATGAAATTAAGAGTAATATACAAGGTAATACTACACTACATATAATGCCCATTTTACTAATCCAATTTCCTAGTAATAGAGTTTCATTTAAATTTTTAGGAATACAAGCCAGAATGTATGCAATCACCATTAGGACATATAAAGAAATATTTTTTTGATTTTTAATTAAGTAACAACAACCTAAATGAGCAATAAAGTGCCCTATAACATAGGTAGTAAATAATTGAATAATCCAAATAATGAAAAATATAAGTTCTAAGTGCCAAGCCTGGATTCGTTGGGCAAACTCCATGGTAGGCCATGTTAGTACTTTTAATTCCTCGATAGATAAAGTTCCCACGAGAACAAAGCTATGAAGTGTGTATAATAATAAAGTAATACCAACTCCTAGAAAAACAGCTTTTCCACTTTGCTTGGGTTTATCCATAAAAGATGCAAAAATCAGAATGGTTTCATAGCCGAAATAAGAGAAGAAAGTTAAAGGTACACTATGAATAACTGGTGAAATACCATCGCCTAGTATAGGATGTAAATACTGCCATTGAAAACTAATAAACCCACTAGCTAAAATGATAAGAATTACGAAAATTGTGAGAGGGAAAAATAATTGAAAGAATCTTACCATAGGTTGTATCCCGCTGTGCAGTAAATAGGAGCCAACAAGAATAGGAAGGCACATGACAATGAATAGAGGGGTACGATTTAATAAGAATTGTTGAGCGAACTCGCCTAATATTCGAATTTGATAAGCGGCTACCATAGTATACCATATTATGTATATAATTCCTATACATATACCTATCGGTTTTCCAAGTAAGAGTTGTACAAATTGAAAAAAGGTTTGTCGAGGATAGTGTTGAGCTAATTTGGCACAACACTGTCCACAAACTAAACTGACGAGTCCACCTAGAAAAAATGATATCCATACATCAGGTGTTTGCATATTTTGAGCAATGCTACGGGAATTGACAATAAAACCATCTGCAATTAAAGCTGTTGAGATGGCAATTGTTACTTGAGATGTAGAAATTTTTTTTTTGGTCATTTGATTCATGTTACACCTTTCTTTCTTTTTTTTAAGTTGATACGCTTACGATTTTTGGTTTTAAAAATAGAATTTCGAAATATATTCCATTGTATTGGGAGACGAATGAAAGTATCTTTCCAGTCTTGAGATTGATAATGAACAAAATACCCTAAATAATTCACTCCAAAATTTTGCAATTTTACAAGATGGGCACATAAGAAAAGAAATGCAAAGATAATGCCATATAGCCCGAAAATGGCAGCACTTATAATGAATAAAAACCGTAATAGTCGAATAGAAAGCCCTAATCCATATTGAGGAATAGCAAAGGAACATAATGTCGTTAGGGCAATTATAACCACTGTAACCGGACTGACAAGCCCAGCTTCTACAGCGGATTGTCCAATAACAAGTCCACCAACAATGCCTACTGATTGCCCGCTGGATCTAGGTAACCTAATTCCGGCCTCTCCTAGACATTCAATCGTACACGCCATTAAAAATGTTTCTATAAATGTTGAGAAAGGAACACCACCTCTACTAGATTGAATAAAGATAATCAATTGCCATGGAATAAGCCCTGGATGAAAAGAAATAAAAGTGATGTATAAGCCTGGTAGTAGTAGTGCCAATAAACAACAAAATAAGCGTAATAGGCGGAAGGTTGTTCCAATCCACCATCTTTCTGTATCGTCTTCAGGAGTATGTAATAATAATGCTAAGGTAATGGGAGTGAGTAAAACAAATGGTGACCCATCTAAAATAATAGCAACTTGTCCTTTTAGTAGACCCTGTATAACTCGATCAGGTCTCTCAGTCTGTATCATTTGAGGGAATGGTGAATATGAGTTATTGCTAAGAAGTTGTTCTAAACAACTATTGTCTAAAATATCATCTATGTCGATAGCACAAATTCTTTCAGTTATTGCAGTTACGAATTTTTTGTTTGTAAGATGATCTAAATAAACTACTGCTACATCGCGTTGTGTTTGCACACCTATTGATGATTTTTGTATAGATAAATGGGAAGATTTAAAGTTTCGTCTTAACATAGATACATTAATAGACAGTATTTCTACAAAGCTTTCTTTTGAGCCATGTATGTTACTTTCAGTTGTTGGCTCAGAAATCGCTCGATTCATTATTTTAGAAGTACCTAAGATAAAAGCGATGTCCATATTTTCTAATAATAATACACAGGAACCAGCGAAAAGATGAGAAATGATAGTATCTAATTCAGAAACAATTTGGATATCGCATAATTCAATACGGTTTGTAACAGTCGATACAGTGATATTAGCGTTTTTAGATTTTTGTTTTATTGAACGTTGTAATAATGGACGCAAGATATAATCTTGCAGCATTTGTACATCTGTTATTGTTTTTAAGTAAATCAAAACAGCGTGCCGTGAGAAATCTGGAATATCAAATTCCCGATATATAATATCAAAGTTAGATGATAATCGATATTGTAGGTTTTCAAAATTGAGACTTAAATTACAAGATAATGTGGATGGTCGTTCCATAAAATCATTCTTCCTTTTTTTGTAAATTAATTTACAATATGTTTAGATGTAAATTAGTATGTGATTTATTTGGAGTTGTATACCATTTTTTGTGAGTTGTAATGGTTGTTAAAAACCAATTCATTGAAAAATATCATATGTACCTTAGCGGTTTTAATCTTTGATTATAGTCCTTTCCGAACGAGAAAGCCTATCGCTTTTAGACACGGGATGAAAGGGAGGTTGGATATAGAGTGCTACTAAAAACTGGAAGGTTTGTAGCACTTTAAATATCCGAAATCTGGGTATTTTTTGTTGTAGTTTTTATTAAACGGATACAATATACTCATGATGCATGATTATAGAAGAACGTTTTATAGAATCGGTTCAAGAGGTATGTAACGAGCTGGATGTTGTAATAGTCGCAATGAAATATGACACACCATGTTCACTTGTTTTTTTGCATACACTACCGATACGCAGCCCTGCTGGTACAATGGTGAAAAGCAAAGGAGTGATTTCTAAAAAAGTCAGAGAGGCATTTCCTCATCTTCAGCATTTACCAAGTCTGTGGACACGTTTGTGTGTGGAATAGCCAAAACGATTCATTTGACTACACCCGCATTTCAATCTCATTCATGGTAAATGGAAAGTTAAATCGTTTCAAGGTTCATACCGTAGTAACCGACATATATAATCGTAATTTTGATTTGTTGAAGCACAAGTTAGGCACACTTCATATCACGAAGAAATCTGCTAAATGGATCGTTTAAATATCTATACGGTCCCTAGAATGAAAAAAAAGGAAAAGCTTTAACTGAAAGTAGTGGATAGCATTGCGATGTAATTGTCTGTTCGCAACTTTTCGGATTTTTATACAAGACTTTGCAAAACAACAAAACAACTCTAAGAAGAACAAGGTATCATCTGATACCATAAAGCAAACAAATGAAAACATTGCTGTTGTAGGAAACAAAATAAAGTTGCCGAAACGAGGCTTATTCGCTTTGCCAAAAGTCGTGAAGTAAAGGGACTTACATGCTACAGGTAGACGGAATTCTTTTGGTAGGTGCTTTGTGTCATTATGAATTGAAACAGAAGTACAAGAACTTCCGAAGATACAATCTTACATCGGAATGGATGTGAGATGAAAAGATTTTGCCATTTTGTCAGATAGAACAACCTATAAAAATCCGAAGTTTTTTCGGTCATGAGAAGAGAATTTGGTGAAAATGCTATATTCTTTCTAGAAGAATAAAAGGATCTACTCGCTGGCATTCACGAATACATGACGAACATTAGAAAAGATTAATGGGACAAAGTCTTAGCTGAAATTATTAAAAATCACGATGTGATTGGTATAGAGGGTTGCAAGTATTGAATATATTGCAGAAGCATACGTTAGCAAAAGCAAGTAGGTAGGTATTGTGGTCACGATTCAGAACTATGCTCGAATACAGAGCATAGTGGTACGGCAAACAAGTTATTGTCGTATCGAAAACATTTACTGCCAGCCAATGATGTTCTTGTTGAGGATATCGATATCAAAACAAGGAGGTTAAAAATGTAAACATAGTTAAATGGGACTGCGAAACTAGCCTAATAAATTAGAGTTTGTTAGAACTCCTTACTTAGGAATCCCCCGCTTCTAAACGAAGTGAAAGTGGGGGAGTTCAAATAACTAAAATATTCTCAATCAGTATGATTCATTAAAAAATTTTTTTTATTTAGTACCATATACATTTTATTATCTTGCATACTAATAGATAGAAACCCAATTTTTTTATACAGTGTTATAGCAGGGGTGTTATGAGGTAAAACGTACAAATAAACTTCAGACATATTTAATCTTTCAAAAGCGTATTTACAAGTTAAGATAGTAGCTTGTGTGCCAAATCCTTTTCTTTGAGCAGGGATATGTCCAATCATTAACCTTCCAAATTCTGCAGAATTTTTTTTTGTATCAATATTATATAGGGCGGTCGTTCCGATGACTGATTTAAAATGTTCATGTTCTTGTACCATAAACATTTGATCGGCTGCTTTTTTTAAATAATCAATAAACCATTTTTTCTGTTGTTGTTTATTTATCGTATCCGTATTAATAAAATACTGTTTAATATTGGTTTGATTTCTCCACGTTCGTATCATTTCTATATCAGCTTCTATAATGTCTCGAATTGATAATTTTCTATTATTAGAATAATATGTCATATTATCACCTGCTACTCCACGTATTTAATAACTTGCTCACACACATAATCTACATCATTTTTCGACAAATGAAGATGTAAAGGTAAAGAAATTACGTGTTCAGACATTTCATGAGCACGTGGACAAGTATCTTTTCCATAAGCATACATTGGGTATTGGGTATTATCTCTATAATGTACACCAGGATATATATCGGCCTGATTTAATGCTAATAATAATTCATTTCTATTTTTAGCTTGAATTATATAGGTATGATAAGAAGATTCACACCCATTAGGCTGTGGAATAATCATTATTTTAGAAGTGTAAGGACTTAATCGTTCATCGTACCACTTTGCCAGTTGTCTACGATAAGCGTTATCACGATCTAAATATTTTAACTGTACTAATCCGATAGCTGCAACAATAGAATTTCCATGATATTTATAGCCAACATGCTCTACATCATACATCCATTTATAAGCACCTTTTTTTTCAACTCGTTCATAAGTGGTCTTGTCAATACCCATCCATGTTAATTTTCTACATAATTTATCATGATCATTGTTTTGAAAACAAATCATTCCAGAATCAGCTGTGGGCAGGTTTTTTACGGCTTGAAATGAATATACAACGACATCGGCTTCTTTCCCGGGGATTTCTCCCATTAAACGCGTTCCAGCCATATGAGCTGCATCAACAATGAGACGTAAATTATACTTTTTACATATTTCTACAATCTGTTGATATTGGCCGGTGTTTCCTCCAATTCCAACATACATAATTGCTCGTGTTTTTTTTGTAATCTTATTTTCAACATCTTGTGGATTTAGACAAAGGTATTGATCTACATCTGCAAAAATGACTTTTAAATTTTCATATTTAATGGCATGGTTTGTAGATATAAATGTTAGTGGTGTAGAAATAATTTCATCATCATCGTCCCATTTGTGGTACATTTTTAAAACTTTGACAGCTAGATGAAGTCCCGCGGTAGCTGAATTAACAAAATGAGAATTAGGAAATCCTGTGTATTTATTCCACTCTTGTTCAAATTCTACGGTTTTATAACCTAAACCGGTCCATCCCTTTTCTAAACAGTGTTGAATTTCTTGTAAACATTCAGAAATTTCGAATTTTGGAACGAATAATTGAATAGCCATGAATATCCCCCCTTATGTAAAAAATTAATACATAGCACATTCTTACAAATATGATAGAAAAAGTTTGTCTCATTACTGCCATTTAAAATTAAAATTGATGGTATAAATAAAGCACCACCACATACCTTAGAATACATAGGGCCTGAATTTAGTAAGTTCTATGTAAAAAGAAAGGAGAATGTTATGGGGGAAAAAAATAAAGGACTATCATTAGAAAGTAATATTAATCAATCTAATGAAATTTATCAACAAAAAAGTCGTGCATTAATTACCAAAAGACCTACACCTATACAAGTGTTAAAAAGCAAAGGGAGGCATATTGTATCAGGTCTGTACGTGAAAAAAAGCACTGTAGACTATGAGGGTGTATACAATGGATATGCTGTGGCTTTTGAGGCGAAATCAACAATGAATTCTAGTAGTTTTCCATTGAAAAATATTCGCGAGCATCAAGTTTTATATTTAGAACAAGCGGAAAAAATGGGAGCAGTGTGTTTTTTTTATTAGAATTTCGGACATTAAATATAGTGTATTTAATGTCTTTTCATCTGGTGAATGAATATATAAAAAATGCTTACCAAGGTGGCCGGAAATCAATTCCGTTAGATGATTGTAATTTATACGGATATCAAGTACACAATCAAAAGGAAATTCCATTGGATTATTTGCCATATATAGATAAAATAATTAATAATAAAAAATGCGAATAGATATCTATCTAATATTGAGATAGATTCATTATGTCTTTTTTTACATTATATTTGGTATATATAACCAAAAAAACTTTTTGTATTTTGGTATATATATCATATAAGATAAAAATAAACATAATTTTTCAGAATATAGCATACATATATATTGCAACCTGTGTGCATCACTGTATAAATTATGCTGCAGGTTGCAGGGGGACTTGCATTTATAATGGTGAGATATGATGTATAAATTGAGTTGGATTATTTGTCTGATTCCATGTCGAAATAAT
Organism: Bacillus sp. CPT56D-587-MTF; assembly: GCF_058792335.1. Taxonomy (NCBI): domain Bacteria; kingdom Bacillati; phylum Bacillota; class Bacilli; order Caryophanales; family Bacillaceae; genus Bacillus; species Bacillus sp. CPT56D-587-MTF. The sequence continues at coordinate 28,564 of NZ_JBYTEF010000002.1, forward strand.
ATTTATTTATAAAAATAAAAGAATTTAGAACTTAATATGATTGCTCAGACATTGAAATGATGTATTTATGAACCTATCGCATGTATGTTTGGTTTGTAATAGAATCATATTTGGGGTGAAACGAATGATGATGAATAAAACCTATACGTTTTGTATCTATCCAAATCAAATGCGAACGCCTCTAATCAATAAAATGATTGGCTGTTCTCATTTTGTATGCAATCATTTCCTATCCATATGGAATCATGCATACAAAGAACCAGGAAGAAAGTGTTTGGCTAAAAGAAGTGGATTGTATTACGATGTAGTCGTCTGTTCGCAACCTTGCGTATACACGCTTATAAAAAAATAAAAGTAACTACTCAGCCACCTTTCGGTGTCTTTTTTAAATTTTACTAGTTTCATATGCCTCCCATTTGTAAATACTGAGTATATCAAACAGGGGAGGTGAATCTTATGGTCGATCGAAAAATTATTTTAGATACATATAAAAAAGGACCTGAAGCTGTTATTTCTTTATTTGAAGAAACATTTTCTAAGTTAGAAAAACGTATACAAGAACTAGAAAATGCTTCAAAAAAAAACTCCAAAAATAGTCATAAGCCACCTTCTACAGATGGTTTGGGTAAGCCCGTTACAAAAAGTTTGCGCAAACCGTCTCATCGTCAAACGGGTGGCCAGTTGGGCCACAAGGGACATACTCTTGGTTTGACAGCGACTCCAGATCATACGATTACACATTCTCCTACATATTGTACTTGTTGTCATACTTCCTTGAACCACGAGCCTGTAAAAGGGTATCGCATTCGCCAAGTGTATGACTTACCACCTATTCAGATCGAAGTGACAGAACATAAAGTAGAACAGAAAGAATGCCCACATTGCCATTCTATCCAAGAAGCCCAATTTCCTTCGACAGTATCTCGTCCTGTTCAATATGGTCCAAATATAAAAAGACTGATTCCCTATTTAACGCATTATCAATGCATTTCTTTGAAGCGAACAAAAGAATTCTTTCAGGATTGTTTTGGACATTCTATAAGCGAAGGAACCCTGGTAAATCATACACAGGCTTTCGCTTCTCAATTGCAGCCATTCATAAAAGAAGCTGAGTAGTTACAAATAAAATTGTGCCCCACGTTTCAAAATTAAGAAGAACAAGGTACAATTTTATACCATAAAACAAACAAATGAAAACATTGTCGTTGTAGGAAACAAAATGAAATTATCAAAAAAGGTCTTGTTTGATTTGCCAAAACCCGCGAAAAAAGGATGTATTATACATGCCACAGTTAGATAGAAACCTTCAGGAAGATACTGTGTATCATTGTGATTTGAAACAGAAATGCAAAACTTCCGAAGACATAATCTTACATTGGAATGGATGTTTGATGAAAAGATTTCACCATTTTGTCAGATTGAACAACCTATAAAAAATCCGAAAAGAAGTTAGCGAAAGCGCAGCGTGTTCTTTCTAGAAGAATAAAAAGATCTTCTAGCTGGCATAAACAGCGAATAAAAGTAGCTAGAGCTAGCATTCATGAATACATGACCTATGCTAGAAAAAATTACTAGTCTCAACTGAGATCATCAAAATCCACGATGTGATCGGTATAGAGGATTTACAAGTATCAATCTAAAAGATGAATCGATAAGGATTCTAACAGCAAGAGCTACGGAGCTAGCTTAATAAACTAGAGCTCTTTACTTAGGGATTCTCCTCGTTTACACGAAGTGAAAGTGGGGTAGTTCAAATCATGAAAAAACCTATTGTTTGAAAATAAAAAAAGACATAATAAGGGACAACACTCAATAATGATGAATGTTGTCCTTTATTAGATGTCTCGGCTAGTATAGTACATGTTAGGTGTGCAGTATTATTTTTTCGTAAATTGTATCAGGATTATTTGTTCAAATTGATAAGGTGTTGATTCTCATTCTAAACAAATCAAATGAAAATAATACTAGCATATGAATGATTATAATATGCACTTTGTATTTGTGTAGATTATAATTTACTCTTTATAAATGTAAAATTATTTACGTTCCACTGCAGCCTTTCCCGAATGAGAAAGCCCATCGCCTTTAGGCATGGGATGAGAGTGAGTCGTGCAATCGTTGATTTTGCAACGAATCATACTATTTATGTCATTTGATTAGAACAACTAACAAACAAGCCGTAAAACGAAAAAAAACTACAAGTTTGGTTATATTCTATCTTCTTGCGCAATTTATTGCGTACAAAACGAAAGTAGTTGGGAATACGTGAACCCTTTTTATATAAGTCAAACATGCACGAAAAAGAACAAACCACGAGATAGAAAATATAAGTGTCCATGCGAATCTGAGAAACACCGCGGTATCGTTGGGGGCGATGATACATCCTCATCTTGAAGGCTGTTGAAAAAAATTATATAAATCGAACGCCTTCAAGTCATTAAAGAAGGCGTCTTTGATTTTACATACTACACGTCCCTCCTACACTCTAGAGGAGAACATACAATCTTCCTTGACAATACAAAAGAATGAAAACATTGCTGTTGTGGGAAATAAACTAAAGTGGTCAAAACTAAATTTTATTTAATTTGTATTATGTATTACGGTTAGTTAACACAGAAGTGCAAGACCTGCCGAACATACACCCTCATATTGGAGTGGACGTCGGGTTAACAGATTTGCGCTATTCTTCATGTTTAGTTATTTTCCTTTTATCAAACAGCCTTTTTGAACTGAATATATGGCTTCCCGCATGTTATTATAAAAACAAGCCAACAAAACCCTTCCCGGCACTGGGAAATCATGTAGTTGTCCTATCTATTCACAAAAATAACAGTCAGATTATTATTGAGAAAATAATCTGACTGTTATTTTTAATTAAAATGAAAACTTATTAGCTTCTCACAGAGAATTTCTCACTAAAAAATCTGAAGAGGAGAAATTGGTGTCAGTAGGTGTAAATCTATTGTTTTTGTAAAATTTTATATAATTATGTAACAGAGGGGTGAAGCTCTTACTTGATCCTGTCCCTTTTATTTATAAATATGGATTTAAATTATAATAAGGCGCTTGTCAAGAGGAAAATACATACATCTTAAATCTCAAATCATAATATAAAATAGAGGAGAAAGGAGTCGTTATGATAAAACTTACTGAATATGACTTAGCTTATATTTGTTACTACTCAGAAAAAGTGGCATTACCAGCTCTTGTAGCGGGTTATTCGCCTAGGCTAAGGTCCAACGACATAAAATTTTTACTCGAAGATTTACGTAAGAAGGAAGTCTTTGATTTTTATAAAAATACCTATGAAGAATTATTGGAAGAATAAGGTTTTTCAAACTATGCTAGTAATGTAAATTTACCAGCGGTTTTTGGCAAAGCGAACAGTAGATAAAAGAATTACACATTAACATAAAATATTTACAAAGTATTCTGGGGAAATGAAATAATTTGATTGCACAGCCAGATGGAAAGGGGATAGATTATCATAAATAATTAATCATTTGTTAGTATTGAACTTCTTATAGCACTTGCGCTACTGTACGCTCTTTTATAGAGTGATTACTAGCAAATCTTCTATTTCCATCACCTCGTGATTTTTGATGATTTGAGTAAAGGGCTCCTGAAAGTATTCTGATTTTATATGTTGGATTTGTTCATGAATACAAGAATTCCAATTGCTGTTCATACCAGTGTGCCCTACCCTTTGTATGTTTAGTCTCAAAATTTTTCTTCTCTCACAATCGAAATGGGGTGAAACGAACGAATGATGATACGTTTCGTATCTATCCAAATCAAGCACAAGCGACTCTAATTAATAAAAAATTGGCTTTTGTATGCAATTATTTCATACTCCAAGTGCAATGAAAAAATCAAGTGATTAAAGACGCAAAAAATTTGTTTACTATAAAAGTAAAGAAAAACCAGTATAAAATTATCCTAATTCTAAAGAGGCGTGTTTGTGTATGGAACAATCAAAATTATTTATTTAATCCTACTTATATTTCAATCTCATTTCAGGTAAATGAAAAGTTGATTCGTATAAGAATCCAAGCTTTATTAAGCGCTACAAACAAACGTAATCTGAAGGTACACTGCGTATCACAAAAAAAAGCGAATAAGTGGATAGCCTAAATAGCAGTCACACTTCCTAGTAATAAAAGGACAGGAACGAAAATTTCAGGTATAGACTTAGGTCTCAAGGTCCCCGCGGTAGGTATAATAAATATAAGAAGCGTACCTTGCGTAGTGTACGTAATAAGTAGAAATGAAATCCATTTGGCGAATGGACGATAAAGAGTAAAGACCGATGCAAGATAAAAATCATAAAATAAGTTGTGCAATTAGAACAACTAACAAATATAAAAATGATAAGGACAAGGTATAAAAACGAAAAAAACTACACACTTGGTCATTTTATTGTTTATCACAATTTATTATCAATAAAGAATAGCTGGTATTCAGATTGAATATGTGACGCCAGCTTATAGAAATCAAAGTTATCTGAAATGTACTAAAACGAATAATGCTCGAGATAGAAAATATAAGTGTCTATGTGAGTTGAAGATACATCGTGGGAGTCTCGAATGGTTAGTATTTCTAAAAATGCAATATATTAAGGAAACTTGGATGTGACTGATGTGAACAAGAAAAATAATAACGAGTATATAAAGACACTCTTTTTTCTGTTCTACTTCCAGAAAAAAGAGTGTCTTTATATGATTTTGTGAAGATGGTTTGGAATGTCCTTTTATACGCACTATGTTATATCCTATATCGGCGTTATAAGATAATACATTTAGTTTATCACAGAAAAAAGAGTTTTGATGTAGAGTTATGTTATGAAAAAATACTTTTGACAAAAGTTTAATTGCTTTAAGAAAGATGCTTAATTTGTAGTATCGTTCAAGAGAAGCTATTTTTTATTTTAAATATATGGCTAATAAATCATTGGAAATTTAAATATGTTTAGAGAGGCGGAAATACTATATGAATGCAAAGCAACTACGTATACAGATTTTGGACGTACAAGATTTACATTGCCAAACTTGTTCGTTTCAAAGTGCTTCTTATACGTATTGTTATAAGCAGTGTTTAATCGGATCGTGGATCGAACAAGCTGGTAAAGCATTGTTATTAATTTCTGAAGTAGATTCTTTAGAAAAAATATATGGAGAGAGTGAGAAAAAATGGGATTATTTATGCGGAGAAGCGGTTAAATTACAAGAAACGCAGGTTACCTATCGAGCTATCGCAAAATTTTTAGGTTGTGATGAGAATACTTTACGAAAACAATTAAAAAAACGTGAAGTACAGTTTATTTGAAGGATAAAGTCAAATAAACTGTAGGAACTGTAGAAATTGAAAAGAGGGATTATAAATGAATAAAAAAGTAAAATTAGCAAGCGTTTTATTAGGAAGTGCTATATTATTCGCTGCCTGTGGGAACACAGGAGAAGTAGTTACATCAAAAGTTGGAGCGATTACCGAAAAGGAACTTGGGACAAATTTGCAAGAACAATTTGGAAAAGTAGCAGTGTATCAGATGATGGTGAAAAAAGTACTAATTCATGATTATCCAGTTTCAGAGAAAGAAGTAAATCAGAAATTAGAAGAATTAAAAAAACAAACAAACCAAAAAAATGTAACAGATTTAATTAAACAATTTGGTGTACCCAATGAGGAAGCTCTAAAGGAACAATTAAAAGCCCAAGCGGCGTTAGAAAAAGCTGTTAAAAAGTCTATTACTGAAAAGGAATTGAAAGAAAATTATAAGCCGGAAATCAGAGCTAGTCATATTTTAGTGGCGGATGAAAATACAGCTAAAGAAGTGGAAGAAAAAATTAAGCAAGGAGAAGATTTTGCGGCTTTAGCAAAACAATATTCTACAGATACAGGTTCCAAAGAGAAAGGTGGGGATCTTGGAGTATTTGGTCCAGGTATAATGCAAAAAGAATTTGAAGATGCTGCATATAAGTTGCAAGTGGGCGAGGTAAGTGAACCAGTTAAAACAACATTTGGATATCATATCATTAAATTAACAGAGAAGAAAGAATTGAAACCATTTGAACAAGAAAAAGAAAATATCCGTAAAACATTAGAGCAAAAACGTTTACAAGATCAAGTATGGCAGCAGCAGTTTATTCAAAAGTTGCTTGAAAAAGCAGATATTAAGGTGAAAGATGCTGAATTTAAGGATGTTTTTAAGCCGCAGAAAAAGGAATAAGTAGATACTACCAGAGGCCATGGGGAGAGAGTTATGCGGGGATATGCTGTGATAAAAAATTGGGCGAAATATATAGTAATAAGTTTGATTATCACTATCGTTTTAGAAATCTTTGTAGTACAACCATTTCGTGTGAAAGGGGAGTCCATGAATCCAACTCTACACGATGAACAATGGGTTTTTGTATCAAAGTGGTCTCATGTATTAGGAAACGTTCCTGCATATGGTTCCATTGTGGTGTTAGACAGTCAATTAGATGAACAACATAATATGTGGAATGATTTGTTGGAAACCAATATTGGTCAGTTGTTTGTTGAAAATTCTTCAGTTAATTATATTAAAAGGGTAATTGGAAAACCAGGAGATACGATTTCGTATAAAAATGGAGTTTTGTATCGAAATGGAAACAAGATACAAGAACCGTATTTGTATGAGAAAATGTCCGAACAGGAAAATCAAACATGGCGAGTACCGGCGGGACACTTATTTGTGTTAGGAGATAATAGGAATAATAGTAAAGATAGTCGCATGATAGGGTATATTCCGCTGGATCATATACTAGGTGTTGCACACGATTTTTGATAACCCTATATGTGAATAGGAAATTGAGGTGAAAGTTTGCCGCCAAAGATAGGTATATTTGTACTGGGATTTTTGGTGGTAAGCTTTTCATTTTGGAAAAGACCTTACGTGAAAATGTATGTTTCCAGTCAACAACGCTTTAATATATTAAAAATACTTGCTTTATAGTAGTGGAAGGAATGTTTTTAATTTCAAGAAAATCAATAATATATTTTTTATTTAAAACAGCTATTTAGGCAAAAAATACTACTTGTATTCCTCGCTTATTTGATTATACTAAACAAAAAAAGAAAGGAGTACATCCAGTCATGTTTTGAGACAGGGATGGTATAAATTATGTCTACTCAGCAACGACAACAAGAACTTATTAATATGCTATTGCAAGATCAAAAATGGCATACTTTAGAAGAAATTGCTGAACAAATTCAATGTGCAGTAAAGACTGTTCGGCGAGATTTGCATTATTTGAAAAATCAGTTACCTTTAGATTGGCAGATACACGTCATTAAAGGAAGAGGTGTAAAATTATATAAACCTCCTCATTCATCTCAAACCAGTGTGTATTCTTTTTTTAAGCAAGAAGACATGCGATTTCGAGTTTTAGAACAATTGTTACAAGGGAATATTCGTACAGTGACGGAACTAGCTGATGTACTATATGTACAAGTAGCAACTATTTCTTCAGTACTCCGTGAGGTTCAGGAATATCTAAATCATTTTGATTTAGAGTTGCATAAAAAACCTCTGCGTATTGTTGGAATAGAAGCGCATATTGTATATATGTTCTATGAATTGTATTTTACAACCTATGGATGGGATAAATGGCCATTTTCTGACGAATTTGAAATTTTTTCTTACGTAAAAAACATCGAACAAAAACTAGATATTCAATTTTATCCGATTTATAAACAACGGTTGGCTTATTTACTAGCGATTGCTGTGCAACGTAAAAAAAAGGGGGATAATATAAGTGTGTTACCTATTCATGAGGCGCTTATAATTGAAACACCCTTTTATCATAAAATTAAAGCGCTGCCTTCTGTTTTATGTGGTGTTTCACTTACAAAAACAGATAAAGTGGTAATGACAATTGCTGTAAATTGTTGTATGTTTGTTTATTCTAACAGAAGTCGTTATAAAGAAGAGCTTCTTCAATATTATTATAATGGGACATCTATGTTATATCAATACGTCAAAGATTTAGTAGTACAATTAGAAAATGAATTTAATATGCTTTTTCATCGAGATGAAGAGTTTTTGTTTTATTTGTTACAATACATTAGACAAATTTCATATAGATATCAGTTTATTCCGACAATTACATCACCTACATCTGAATGGCATGAAAAAGTGAAACAAATACATCCTGTAACATTTGAAAAAGTTCAAAAAGTTTATACATCATGGATACAACAATACCCATTTTTTTCTCGGGTGAACGAAGAAGATATTCTAGCCATCACGTTACAATTAGAGGCTGTATTTCAATTATCTCAAGCATTTCGAAAAAATGTATGTTTGTATTTAGGAGATGCTATTTTATGGAAACGATATATACAAGGTGTACTTTATCATGAGTTTGGGAATACACTATCAATTGTATCGGAGGAAGCATTAGATATTCAAGAGTACGATTTCGAAAAAATGGGGCTAGATGGTATTTTGACGACGGTTCCACTAGAAAAAATGAAAGTACCTGTGCTACACATATCAGTTATTCCGACTCGAAGAGAATTAGACGATATTAAAACCTTCTTAGAAATGGATTAAGATGGTTTGTTATGTTAATGATATTTCATGCATTATTTCTTGATAGAAAACTTCCACCTCAAGAAATAGACAGAGCAATATGTAATGAATAGGAGAGAGAAATGACAGTTATAGATAAAAGCCTAATATTTCTTCTAGTGTAGTTAAAAAAATGCTGGAATGTATTAGTGGCGGTAAACCCCCCCTTCAGACAGTCGGTGGACTGTTAAGTGGAAGAGGGGTTTACGTTTGCTGATTATATTTTATGATGTAAGGGCCGTTGTAACGATAATGTAAGTCTTTATTTATCCGACTTATTAGCTACATTCTCCATTTAGATTCTCGAACACATACATTGGTGATTTTGTGTAAGAAGGTTCTTTCCTCAAAAATGAGATGTAATGTGAAGTATCTGTGTCATGATTTTGAAAAGTAGTGGCGTAAAAGGTGAATGGTACAGGAAGAAAGTTATAGTTGTTTCAAAAACATTCAATTTTATTCAAAGCTATATTCAAATTGTGATTACCCAAATAACGACGTTACACATCTAAATCTTCGTAAATGAGATTGTCCCTATGGTTCGCGTATCATAATAAGAGATAGTAACAGAATTTTTATCCTTTTCTTTTAAGATAAGTTCGATTAGCTCTGTTTGAAGGCTTTGTCCTTTTTTGATTACTGTCGTATGAATTACTATAGATTTAGTGAGTGAAACAAATCTAATTTACTCTTTGTTTACTTAGAAAGAAAAAGATTATAATTGCAAATTATTACAGAAAGCCCTTTTCTATGATTATTAAAAAATTGGAAGTGAACATCCATATTTTTCAAAAATATATCAAAATATCAACTAACCCTCCTATTCTGATTGAATATGAAAAATAGTTTGTATGGGTATATAAAATAGAAAAAAACTTGTTATTTTCAAGCTACCATATTTTATATTAAGAAGCGATTAGAACTTCATCTTATTATATTATTATATATAGTTTTTGTTGTATAAATGAAATATAGCTTATAAAATCTATTATGTGGGGCAAAAACCCAGTTGCTTATCTTGTAAAAGGATTCTATAGCTAGAGTTCAAATAATATGGGAAAGAACAATTATTTAGATAAAATAATCATTTTTATTTTTTGAATATTATTTATTATTCTGCATCTAATTGATTTATTATACCGTGAAAACGGATTGAGAAATAAGGAAGAATTCAAAGACCAAAAACTAATAAAAATTGGTTATAATTACAAAAAATGTTGAAACTATTGATGAGAGATCCAATGTAGATATTATGGAATAAAAGGTTAAAAGTTAGTGAGGTGTACAGTATGAATCCAAAAGAAAAGAGAATTCGTATTTTAGATTTACAGGATCAGTATTGTCAAACATGCGAATATCAAATGCGCTCTTTGACAGAATGTATTCAAATTCACAACTGTATGGTGGGAAAGGAATTTCAATTTTTAACAAAGGATCTTTTTATAGAGAGTAAAGGACAAAAGACAAAAGAAGAATGGGATGAGGTTTGTAGGCAAGCTGTGGCGTTAAAAGAGCAAGGGTTTGGAGCAGGGAGCATTTCAAAGAAGCTGGATTGTTCGCGTAGTACGTTATATGACCAATTGAAAAGAAGAGGTTTGTGGCAAGGAAAAAATAAAACAGAAATACAGGAACAAAGTCGAAATAAATGGGAGCATTGGTGTCGACAAGCAAAAAACTTAAGAGAGCAGGGATGGAGTTATCCAAAAATAGCACAACATCTTAAAATCCCTGCATCGAATTTACGTAATGAAATGCGTAAACGAGGTTTTTATGGTAAATAGGTGAAGATAGTCAGAGTGAAAAAGTACCAATGTTATTAGGCGAGTATTTCAACCTTTCGGAACTTTTTCTATTTGATAAACGTTCGAAATGGCAATAAGTACTGCAGATTACGAGTTATATGTTTCTCAAGTAAATAGAGGTGTTCATATTTTTAAAAATAGTATTTGTACGCTGGATATATTTATTTATGTTTCTTACTTCGCACATCTTTCAGCATTTAGTGAATTACAATATTGTAAAATAATTATTAACGATTGTGGAAAGAAAAAGATATTTATGAATGTGCTTGTTGCTTATATATATCATACATACAGTCTATGGAGTGATGAAAAAATAGAATATGCTGGATTTTTAGGGTTTGAATCTATGACCAGATATGTATGAGTGGCCTCTATTCTGACTAATTGAGCCAATGGCTTATAGAAATGTATACTGGATAAGATAATAGGGTATTGCCATACTTTGAAAAAGAAAAACACGTTAATGGATTTTTTGATTTGATAATTAATTTAATAACATTCCTTGGTAAACTGACAAATATAGCTGATATATATAATAGGGTGTTTTTGCCCATCCCCTCGAAATGGAGGAATAAGCAAATGAATATTGTATACTCCTTGCATTATAAAATTATTATATTAAAACTAAGTAAGTTATATCGTTTGTAAAAGTCTATATTTGATGTTATTTAAACCATACACCTTTCATTGTAACAATCCAATCATCATTTGGTATTTTTTGTGTTATTCCTATACTAAAGTAGCTGTTTTAAAATGGAAGAAACATCCCCTTACAAAAATGTAAGGTTACTGTCATATCAATCAATAGCGATTCATCTTCCAAAAGAGCAAAATAAGTAAGAGAATAACAATTGTAGGAGGATATATATGACGAAGCCAGTTGTAGACGTGAAAAACGTCCAAAAAGTGTACGGTAAAAAAGGAGAGAATCAATCATATGCGTTAAAAGGTGTCTCATTCTCCATTCAAGAGGGGGAGTTTGTCGGAATTATGGGGCCATCTGGTTCTGGTAAAACGACATTATTAAACGTAATTTCAACACTTGATAAAGCAACGGGCGGTGTTGTTGAAATCGCGGGTACAGATATTACGAAAATGAAGCAAGGTGAACTTTCTGATTTTCGTTCACAAAAATTAGGATTCATTTTCCAAGACTTTAACCTATTAGAGAACTTATCTATTTATGCAAACATCGCACTTCCATTATCTCTTCAAGGTGTCGCGTCACGTAATATTGGATCGAAAGTAGAAAAAGTAGCGGATATGTTAGGGATTACAGAAATACTTCAAAAGTATCCATCTGAAGTATCTGGTGGACAGAAACAACGTTCAGCCGCAGCACGTGCGTTAGTGCATGAACCTGCCATTATTTTAGGGGACGAGCCAACAGGAGCGCTTGATTCTAAAAATGCAACGAGTTTACTTGATGCGATGACAAACTTAAATAAAGAGCAAGGCGTTTCTATCATGATGGTTACACATGATCCGTATAGTGCAAGTTACTGTCAGCGAATTTTATTCATTCAAGATGGTGAGCTATATAAAGAAATTCACCGCGGCGGTACACGTGAAGAGTTTTATAAAGAAATTTTAGATGTGCTTGCGGACTTAGGTACACAAAAAGCGTAAGAAAGGAGGTCTAGGAGCATGTTATTTAAACTTTCCATGTCTGGGCTAAAAAGTAAATTACAAGATTATATTGTCTTACTTGCTGGTCTTATCGTATCTATTTCAACTTTTTATCTATTTCAAACGTTATCATTAAATAAAACGTTCCTTGAATCAAATCCACATGCTGAGATAGTTGCAATAGCATTCCAAATCGGTTCTGTTTTATTAGCGATTGTAACGTTTTTCTACATTTTATATGCAAACTCGTTCTTATTATCTCTTCGCCAAAAAGAGTTTGGCATGTACATGATGTTAGGAGCAAAAAAACATAAAGTTACCTTACTTATGTTTATCGAAACAATCATAGTAGGTACCGCATCTCTTGCAATCGGAATTGCAGTTGGTGTAGGACTTGCAGAAGGTATCGGTCAGTTATTAATGAAACAGTTGGATTTTTCTGGAGAAGGGTATCAAGCATTTTATATTCCATCTATGACTGTTACTTGCCTCTTCTTTTTTGTCTTATTTGTACTATCAGCCATCCTGAATAGTATGAAATTGTCACGTATTTCTGTTTTGCAACTTGTACATGCAGATGCACAAACAGAGCGTGTCGCGGTAAAAGGGAAAATGACAGCTGTAGTTGCATTCCTTGGTTTGCTTTTACTAGGCATTGGGTATACATCACTGATCTATATATCACAGCTACAAGGAAAAGATATACTAAGCGTTCCTACGTTCATGGCTATTGGATTAATCACAGCTACAATTGGTACGTACACGCTATTTGGATCTCTTCTCCCCGTTATGATGAAAAAGGTACAAAGTAATAAAAAACGTAGGGACAAAGGGCTGAATGCTTTTACTTTTGCACAATTAAGCTTCCGTATGAATAGCCTAGCAAATGTACTCGCCACGGTAGCATTGTTAGTGGCTCTTGGAGCGGGTGGAATTGCGTGTGGTATGGCATTTAAAAACGATGTTATAAAACAGACTGATAAAGGAACGATTTATGATTCGATAGTTCATAATCCAACAGTGGAAGAAAAGAAATTGTTAGACAGCATTCCATTTAAAGAGAAACTTGAATATCACTATAAGGTGGATGATACGTATATTTATTATACAAAAGAAGAGCTAGAGAATAATCGTCCTTTAGTCATAGATAGAAAAAATGAGAAGACAATGAAAGTTTCAGAGAAAATACCCATGAATGCGTTTGTGTTGTCAAGACAATGGGGGAAAGATGATGGAAAACCAAGACAATGGAGTGATGTTTTCCAAACAATTCAACCAGAGTATATGTATCCGAATCATGAAGTGAAAATTGTCAATCAAAACATATACGATAGTATGAAAGGTACAGAAAATACCGTGTTTATTGGGAAAACAGATAATTTTGGTGCATACGTAAAAGAATGGAAAAAACTTGATGAATTACAGCTAGTTAAATATAAAAATGTGAAAGCAGAAGAACTGGGTAGTAAATATCAAACCTATAAAGGGAATCAAAGTTTTTCTAGCGGACTCATGTTTATGGGATTCTTCGTTGGAATTGCGTTCTTAGCAATGATGGCAAGCTGCCTGATGTTTAAAGTTCTGTCTGGTGCATCCAAAGATTGTACACGTTATCAAATGCTTTGTAAAATCGGTGTTCGCCGAGAGTTATTAACACAATCGATTTATAAAGAGTTATTCTTTGTATTCTTAGTCCCAGCAATGGTGGGTATTGTTCACGTATTAGTTGGTATGAATATGTTCAGCCCTCTTTTAATTGATCCGTATTTCCGTATATGGTTACCACTTGTTATTTTTGTATTGATTTACTTGATCTATTACTTCATTACGGTTCAATTATATAAAAAAATTGTACTTCTAAAAGAAGAGTAATTTGACACTCCCACGGCTAAAGCCGCAAGTCTTACCTTACGGTGTAACGGATGGGATTCTTGAATGACTAAGCGTTCGCAGTCCATTTCTGTTTTGAACAGCCTTCAAGATGAGGGTGTGTCATCACCCCTCCTAAGACAGACCATATAGGTTCTTAGGCTGATTGACTATTCCCGCCAACCACAGGAATAGTCATCGCCCCAACGATATCACGATGTTTCTCAAATCCACATGGGCACTTGTATGTTCTGTCTTGCGCCTTGTTCTTTTCAGAACATTTCGGACATGTTTGACTTGTATAAGAAGGGTTCACATATTCGACCTTTATGCCAACTAATGTCGCTTTGTACGCGATGAATTGTGCGAAACGATGGAATGACCAAGTGTGTAGATTTTTTTCGTTTTTACGGCTTGTTCGTACCGTCTGTCTCATGTTCGTGAGTTGCTCTAATCGAATGACAGAAATAGTATGATCCGTTGCAAAATCGACGATTTCACGACTTACTTTGTGGTCTTGCACCCATCTTTGTTCTTTATCATCAAGTTGACGAAGGGCATTCCGTTTCTTAGCTTCTCCTAACTTCTTGCGAACACTGTGAAACTTACGTTTCATACATTTATTTTGCCTACCGTTCCCGAAGAAACGAACTGTATCATCATCTGTGATGGCTACCGCAGGAACTTTAAGACCTAAGTTTACTCCTAAAATCTTTGTTCCCGTTTTTTCGTTTGTAGGAATTGTGACAGATATTTGAGCAATCCATTTAGCAGATTTCTTCGTGATACGAAGTGTACCTAACTTGTGCTTCGACAATTCGAAATTGCGATTATATTTGTCAATTCATAAAGCGCGAACCTGTAAACGAGTTGACTTTCCGTTTACCATAAACGAAATTGAAATGTGCGTGAAATCAAATGAATCGTTTTGGTTATTCCATACACAAACAGGTCTTTTTAGAATCGGAACGATTTTGTATGCACTCTTTTTCACCTTTGTAGAAAACACACTTTTCGCATCTTTCATTGCTTGATTTTTCACCGCACTTGGGAGATTGGCTTCCATATCTTTTGTACTTTTCTTCGTGCTTTTCTTTGCTTCAACCATTTCAGATACAAGGGCATTCATGACTTTTATATACTCGTGGCTACTTTGTTCCAATAGCATGATTTGTTTTTTTTGTTGGCAATCATTGGTTCTGGTGCAAAAAAGCGAAATGATTTGAAAATGCTCTTTCAAACTTGGCAATACTGGTGCTATTACTAAAAAAAGGTGTGTGATCAGTATGGAAAAAGAAAATATATTCAAATGGAAACAGTATCAGCCTGATATCATTGTATTAACCGTACGTTGGTACCTGCGGTACAACTTAAGTCTTCGTGATTTAGTGGAAATGATGGAGGAAAGAGGATTATTCTTAGTACATACAACAATTATGCGATGGGTGCATCAATATGGACCAGAATTAAATGAGCGTATTCGAAAACATTTGAAACCAACCAATGATTCTTGGCGTGTGGATGAAACATACATCAAAATCAAAGGAGAGAAAATGTACTTATATCGCGCGATTGATTCTGAAGGAAACACGATTGATTTTTATTTAAGTCGTAAAAGAGATGCGAAGGCTGCCAAACGTTTTCTAAAGAAAGCCTTGGCTTCTGTTCATGCCACAAAACCTCGTTCGATAACTGCTGATGGCGATAAAGCCTATCCTGTTGCAGTACGTGAACTAAAGGAAGAAAAGTGTATACCACACGGTATACCACTTCGTGTAAAAAAATACTTAAACAATATCATTGAGCAAGATCATCGGTTTATCAAAAAACGGATTCGGAATATGCTAGGATTGAAATCATTCCCTACAGCTATAAAAATGATTACTGGAATAGAAGCTATGCATATGATCAAAAAAGGACAAACTCTCCAAGGGGAGAAGTCTGTCCAAAAGCAGATATATCTTATCAATGAACTCTTTGGTTTAACAGCATAAAGTTCCATTCCGTTAGGAATCTTCTATTCTTTTTTCACATTCCACTATTGTTGCACCAGAACCCTTAAAAATCAAGCGATTACAGATGCGAAAAATGTACTTTCTACAAAAGTGAAAAGAGTACATACAAAATCGTTCTGATTTTAAAAAGACCAGTATGTGTGTAGAATAACCAAAACGATTCCTTTGGCTATACACACATTTCCATCCCGTTTCTGGTAAAGGGCAAGTCAACATGTTTACAGGTTCGTGCTTTATTAATCGACAGATACAATCGCAACTTCGACTTATTGAAACACAAGTTAGGTACCTTTCGTATCACAAAGAATTCGGCCAAACTTCTTGCTCGGAAGAAAGAGTTTGTTTGGCTAAAGGAAGTAAAATGTATTGTGATGTAGTCGTTTGTTCGCCACTTTACGGATATGTATACATGCTTTTTCAAAAAATAAAATAGTGGCTTCGCGTTTTAGATATAAACGAATATGCTCAAAGCATGGGGATGATAATGGACATATTATTTAGGGAGAAAACGCTGCCATGTGCTGTTTACATAAAGAATCCGGTTTTGTCCGATTTTAGAGAGGGTTTAAACTCAATCCGTGTTTAGAAATAAAAAGAATAAATTGTAAAAACTCGATTTTGTCCTAGAAGGGTTCTAATTTATGTTTCTAGAATAACCATGAAACTCTCTGTATTCTTCTCACTACATAAAAATAAAGACAAAGCCGAATGGATGTTGTTCTGAATCGGCTTTGTCATGGGTGTGCAGTATAGGTAGAAAACCCAATTTACCTTCTGTAGGGGGAAGGAGAATGTTGGATTGTCTTTACTATACCATAGATGGTTTAATAATATAATTTGAAAAATTACCTTTGTTAAAGAGATGATAATGGGGGTTTAGGGTATAAAAGAATTTTAGCTATGGGGATACTTATTATTCGTATTTAATCGTCATTTTGATTTTAAATATGGAAATGAGGAGTATATAGTAATGCTTGTTCATGATGTTTATTAAATCTAATTTATGGATTATGAATTTTATTGCTAGTATACAGTATTTGCTTACAATGGATCATCTAGGTCAAAATGAGGACAAGATTTCGTAAGTGAGTGTATCTATTAAACGAAATTAGAATGTACTATTCTAATTTTTAATGAGATGGAAAATATCATAATGTTAAAGTTGGTGAAGGAGTATATGATTGGTTTGCTGAATAAAATAATAACGACTTTCTCATAGAAATAAATAAAAACAGCCGCATCACCATCTATGAAAGAGGTGCAACTGTACATGTGAAAATTTTCCTTATAACGTTATTGCTATAGGAAACATGATTAGGTTACTGTTACTATAACAGGGAGATGAAAACAACGAACTATACAAATAACCTTTTTCAAAGAGGAAGCACCCGTCTGCATTTTTGAAGATGGTTCTTAGCGAGGAGACTTTTGGGGTTTGGATTGGCGGAATTTTATTGGTTGGTATAACCAATAAAATTTTTTTGCATAGTTTGTTAATATATACTATGTATACAGAGGTGAGTATGTGGAGAATAATGTGAATATATCCATAACGAATCCACAACCTGAAGAGAGAGATTTTGAAGAGAATTATTTAACAGGTACATGGTTATTTGTATGGATAGTTTTGATTATTGCTTTTGTATTATTTTTTATTACAAGAAAGGATGTAAACAATTATCCTATACCAATGGGGATATCCAATCCGTCAATAAATGGTGTGCAAACGACTGTAAATCAAGATAAAATATATATTACAAATGCAAATACAGGACTTGTATCTATTATAGATTCAAAAACAGATCAAATGAAATCTATATTACCATTTCGATGATAATGTAAATAGAGAGAATAGTACAATACAGGGTAAAGGACATTGAGTTTATTGAAGGTGGCTGAGGTGTTGTAAAACGGCAGAGTCAGCGATTGTAAATGGTGACTGAAAACAACTGGAATGAGTCCCAAACGAGCGTGATTGCATCATTTTGTGGAGGGAATTATGGTTATGATAAATTCAGTTATTAACAGGGAATTTTTAAGTGTGACGGCTAATATGCTTCCACAGAAAGTCAAGGATGGTTTTAGGAAGGAAATAAGGAGTAAACCAAGGGAGTGCAAAAGAAAGTTTAAATGCAACATTATCAGAATTAAAAACCAGGATTCTGATTGATTTACAAAACAATATAGATGAACAATTATAAGAGCCAAATTTGAAATCCATAAAAAATAGTGGGTTGAAAGGGCTCTTTTTATATGTGAAAAAGAGAAGAACACAGAGTGGTCAATGTATTTCATGAATCGTCAGTATTTATTAAGGTCCTTTCTGGCAGATACTTTGTGTCATTGTGAGTTAAAACAGAAACGCAAGAACTTCCGAAAACCCAATCTTTAAAAATCTGAAGTTTTTTCGGTCATGAGAAGAAGAGTTGGCGAAAGTGTAGCGTGTTCTTGCTGGAAGAATAAAAAGATCTTCTCGTTAACATAAGCAGCGAGTAAAAGTAGCTAGTATTTATGAATACATGACGAATACTAGAAAAAATTATTTGGACAAAGCCTCAACTGAAGTTCATCAAAAACTACGATGTGATTAGTGTAGCGGATTTGCAAGTATTGAATAGGTTACAGAATTATAAGCTAGCAAAATCAAATAATGGGGTATCATGGATGCATTTTGAGAACTATGCTCGAATACAAAGCAAAATGGCACGGTAAACAAGTCATTGTCGTATTGAAAACATTTGCTTCCAGCCAAATATGCTCTTGTTGTGGATATCAAAACAAAGACGTTAAAAATGTAAACCTAGGTAAATGAAGCTGAACTTCTTGTTTTATACACCACGATAGCGATAGGAACGCGAGTATCAAGCTGAAGAATGAAGTGATAAGATCTCTAATCGCAAGTACTGTGGAACTAACATAATAAATTAGAATTCGATAGAAGCCTTTACTGGGGAATTCTGCTTCTTCTAAACGAAGTGAAAGTGGGAATATAGGATTAATTATTCCAAGAGGCAATGCAGAAAAAAATAGAGATTACCCTGATTTTAGTCAATGGATCTATAAATATGAGATTTCTATTGTTCGATTTTGAAAGAAAAATAAGTTTGAATCTATAAACGGTACCCCGTTATAAAGGACGCTTTAAAATAGAAAATTAGTTAATATCAAGAAGAGAATTTCTATATTTAGCAAAGGTCATATTTTTAAATTCTCTGCATGTAGCCTTTGAAAAAGAAGAAATATCCTCTAATATAATTGATTCTTTAGGAATGTAGCTGGGTAGCGATGCCCCTACAACCAGGATCTTGTGACTAAGTATTTAAGTTCGTCTTAATTACGGACAAACTTAAACTTTATACATTTCAAAAATATAATATTATTAAAGTGTACTATATAAAATGTAGAATTAATTTATGTTTTATATTTAATTTATTAGGGGAGGGAACATGCATGGCAGGTTTTTTAGGTATGATTACAGTGTATGCAGCTTTGGGATTACCAGCTATTGTCACGGGATTATTGGGAATCTAAGTGAAATGTAGTTACAATAGAATATGGCTATACAGAAAGAAATTTGATCACTTTATCAGTAAATGAAGAAAAATATGCTATCCTTATTTTTTAATTGGGATAGCATATTTTTTAGTTCTGTTGTAAAGTTTTTTGAGCTAATCTATAGGACAGTAAGAAGAATCGTATGATAGGTGGGTTTTTTAAAGAAAAATAATGAAAAAAGCTAGTATCTTAGTTATTGCAATGCGCATATTTAAGGGAAATTCAGAATTAAAACGTAACTACTCAGCTTCTTCAAATAAAAAAACAGGCCAAATACATGTTTCCGATTCGAAAACATGAAAAGAAAATACTCCAATCAGAGAAAGAATCTATGCCAAATAGAGAAATTCTCTTATGAAGTCGTGTTATTCCAAGGAACCGTTCTAGTTTCTATGACTTGGTTTATCGCTTGTAAGACCGATTGTTTTTGTTTTTTCATGGTACTCATAAAGCTTCGTATCTGACAAAAAGATTCTGCGCCTTTCTTACTTCGGAAAGTCCCAGACACTTTCTGTTTTACTTTCGTCATCCGAATATCCCGTTCTGCTTGATTGTTATCAAATGGAATGGCTGGATGTTCTAAAAACGCTAGAATTCTGTCAGAATACTTGACGAAGCGATTCCATAAATTTTGAGAAGGCGTCTGCTTTCCTTTCTTCTTTTGTTTCGTGGAAAGAATCTGTTGTTCTTTCAATATGGATTGATACATAATAAACAGATTCTTTTGCGTCGCTTTTGGCATGGTACCTTCGGATTGCTTTTTCATCGTCAACGCTTGCGTTAGAAATTTCTGCATCTGTTGTGCCCATTGTTCTCCAGTACTATCTATAATTCCTTGTAAATCTCGTAAGAGATGGGCATTACATAAAACGTGACGACAATCTGTATACGCATCATACGATTTCCAACCATCATGCATCGCAATTCCAGAAAAAGATGGCAAGATTTCTCCAGCATCCATTGCTTCTTTTCCACGTTTTTGATGAATATGTTGCAATGTCACCTCCGGTGTACTGGCAGTATGTAACCATTGTGTTTTGTTTTCTACACGCATACCAGTTTCATCAAAATGGACAACAGGAGACTGCAGAATCTTTTCCTTTACTTCTTTTATGAATGGCTGCAATTGAGAAGCGAAAGCCTGTGTATGATTTACCAGGGTTCCTTCGCTTATAGAATGTCCAAAACAATCCTGAAAGAATTCTTTTGTTCGCTTCAAAGAAATGCATTGATAATGCGTTAAATAGGGAATCAGTCTTTTTATATTTGGACCATATTGAACAGGACGAGATACTGTCGAAGGAAATTGGGCTTCTTGGATAGAATGGCAATGTGGGCATTCTTTCTGTTCTACTTTATGTTCTGTCACTTCGATCTGAATAGGTGGTAAGTCATACACTTGGCGAATGCGATACCCTTTTACAGGCTCGTGGTTCAAGGAAGTATGACAACAAGTACAATATGTAGGAGAATGTGTAATCGTATGATCTGGAGTCGCTGTCAAACCAAGAGTATGTCCCTTGTGGCCCAACTGGCCACCCGTTTGACGATGAGACGGTTTGCGCAAACTTTTTGTAACGGGCTTACCCAAACCATCTGTAGAAGGTGGCTTATGACTATTTTTGGAGTTTTTTTTGAAGCATTTTCTAGTTCTTGTATACGTTTTTCTAACTTAGAAAATGTTTCTTCAAATAAAGAAATAACAGCTTCAGGTCCTTTTTTATATGTATCTAAAATAATTTTTCGATCGACCATAAGATTCACCTCCCCTGTTTGATATACTCAGTATTTACAAATGGGAGGCATATGAAACTAGTAAAATTTAAAAAAGACACCGAAAGGTGGCTGAGTAGTTACATTAAAACTTAACAACAGAGAGATTGCTCTAGTACACAGAGCTCTTTCATTAAAAGTAAAAACTGTTTTGCTATTTATCCTTTTCGGCAAGAAGACTCCATCTGATTTGTGTTACAGGTGAGACTCAACAATTCAGGTGGAGATGAATTGTCGTCAGAAGGTTCTGGTGCAAATAAAGGATACATTCCCAAAAAATAATGAGGATTCCTACTGGAATCATTCTTTACGCTGTGAATCCAAATAATTGATGAATAAATTCTTTTTGATTGCGAACAGACTGATTCTGTAAATCCACCTGTTCTTTTTTTATCATGTGCATGGCTTCTACTCCCGCAAGCATACATGTAGCTGTGCCAAAAGATTTAAAACCTAACATAGAGCGTACACGTTTTTTAATGAAGCGATGGTCTTGCTCCACTACGTTATTTAGATATTTTATCTGCCGAATTTGAGTGCCTAACGGCACTTTTTTCTCGTTCTTTAATTTGGTGATAGCAACTGGATAAGCAGGATTTTTATCAATTGTAATTGTACGAGGTTTTGAGGCATGAAAAGATTGCAAAGCTTTCTTAAAGAATCGCTTTGCAGCCTTATGATTTCTAGTTTTACTAAGATTGAAGTCAATCGTATTTCCTTCAGAATCAACCGCACGGTATAAATACATCCATTGCCCTTTTACTTTTATATACGTTTCATCCACTCGCCATGAATCATTTGTTTGTTTCAGATGACATCGGATACGTTTATCCAGTTCCGGTCCGTATTGATGGACCCAGCGCATAATCGTTGTATGTGCTAAGGATAATCCTCTTTCTTCCATCATTTCCACCAAATCTCGAAAACTTAGATTGTACCGTAGGTACCAACGTACAGTTAATAAAATTATATCTGGTTGGTAATGCTTCCATTTAAACAAATTGTCCTTTTTCATACTGATCACATCCCTTTTGTAGAGTAATCGTATCAGTATGTCCCAAATTAGAAGATTACTTGCAATTAACCTAACTTTTTTGCACCAGAACCACAAAAGTATCCAACACAACTGTGCGAAAGATTGTGCTAGAATACATTCATTACTACAATTGTGTGCGAATTCAAGAAAAATTAAACCACCTATCCCCTAAAGAATTTAGGGAACAAGTGGTTTAGGTGTTTTGATAGGTGTCCCGTTTTCAGGGTTCACTTCAGGGAAATGAGCTTTTTAATCATTTATTCGTCGCAAAAACGATGGTTTTTGATAATTATATTTTTTGATAAATGAAAGGAAAGCAGAATATTGGCTAGGTACTATTGCGCAACGAGACCGTAAACTATTTGCACATTGGAAATATGGGATACTACCGGCAACGAATAATGGGAGCCGTATGAGCTGAGCGGTTCACGTACGGTTCTGAGAGAGACTTAGGGGGAAGTTCCTTAGGTCTACTCACTTTCTGATAGGTGTCATTGGGAGCAAAGAAGATGCATTAAAAATTAAAGAAGACCTAACGGTCTTCTTACGGGAAAAACTAAAATTGGAGTTATCTCAAGACAAGACTTTAATCACAAGCAGCAAGAAATTAGCTCGATTTCTTGGATCCGACATAATGATTTCCCGAACAGAATCATCGATGAAAACAGAAGATTGGGGAGTAAAAAGAATATTTTCATTCGCCCCAGTTTTATATGTTCCCAAAGAAAGATGGATACGAAATCTTCTCCAGAAAAATGTACTCGAAATTAATAATAAGACAGGTAAATGGAAACCGAAGTCTCGCTCCTTCCTACGTAATCTCGAAGACGTAGCGATACTATCTATATACAATACAGAGATAAAGGGGCTATACGAATACTACAAACTGGCGCGAAACGTATCAGTTATAAATAAGTATAAGTACATTATGGAGTACAGTATGTATAAAACCTTTGCTGGTAAATACAATACGAGCGTACGAAGTATTATTAATAAGTACAACATTAACGGGAAATTCGGGGTTAAGTACCAAACAAAAAAAGGAACAAAGATAAGATACTTTTACGATAAAGGATTTCGAAGACAGAAAAATACTAATAATAAAATTGACTACGATACTCTTCCCAACATCATGAAAAATTTGGGAAGAACGAGCTTAGTAGACAGATTGTTAGCTGAAGAATGTGAAATATGTGGCACAATAAAAACACCACTAGAAATACACCACGTTAGAAAACTAAAAGATTTAAAGGGAAAAAGAAGATGGGAGCAAATTATGATAGCCAGACGTAGAAAAACTATCGCTCTCTGTTCTCGGTGTCACATAGATTTACATGTAGGCAGATTAGATTGATAAATGGAGAGCCGTATACATTGAAAGGTGTACGTACGGTTCGGGGGGGAGTTTTTGGAAACCTATCATAGTAATATGGAAAGGCGCTGGATTCTTACCCTACCTTCTTAACACCATGAACTATAAAGATTTAAATGGAATTGAAACCCTAATTTCAGATTTAATTTTGCAGTTATTAAGTTATATGGCTGAGGATGAAAGAAAAAGAATCCGTGAAAGACAAAAAGAGGGAATTACAATTGCACTTCAAAAAGGAGTTAAATTTGGCCGCAAAAAAGTTGAAATTGATGATACTTTTAAAGAAACTTATCAAGAATGGAAAAATCATAAAATTACCGCAGTAGAAGCCATGCAAAGAGTAGGGATGAAGAGTAATACATTTTATAGAAGAGTCAAAGAATACGAATATAGCTTAGAAAAAAGCAAGCTCGCTTAAAAGAAAAGCTTGCTTTTTTCTTATTCCCCCTTTTCGAGGGGATGGGCAAAAACACCCTACTTCTAAACGAAGTAAAAGTGAGGTAGTTCAAGGCTGGTATGAACTTAATAACTGCCCTATATAATCAATTTGGACACAATCTTGGAAAGGATCAATGAAGAGGAAATGTTAAACTGGTTAAAGTGTGGGAAAATCATTGAGGAATAAGATTAAATTGACACACTTTGTATTATCTCCCTTTTTTAGGGTGAGCAAAAAAGCGCCAGATGCATTGTATAAATGTATTTCTCATATATATTCACAGTGAAAGAGCTTGTCTCATAGTATAATGGTGAGCACTATAATAGATTTTTCACAAAATGAGCAAGTATATGTGACCTAAAGAAAAAGGAGGGTAAAAAGGCTTTTCTTTATTTAAAAGAGGAGTGGTCAACGTGGAAGAATTACAAGATGTAAAAAGGGCAGTACAAGAAATTAAACAAGATATTAAGGAAATAAAACTTGAAATGAAGAGCTTAGAAATGAGAACAACAGGAAATGAAAAAGATATTATTAATATTAACAAACACTTGGATAAAATCAGTGCAAATACAACTTGGATATTACGTCTAGTTGTAGGTGGTATTATTGGAGCAATTTTCACATTTTTATTAAAAGGAGGAATATAGATATGAGTTTATTAAAAATAATATCAGCTATGAAATTGAGAGTTATTAAGAGGAAACGGCATCAATAGAACAATAATAAACGAATATCAAAATTTACTATAGCTGTACGAATGTGGTATGAGAAGAAACTATTTATCAAAAGAAATCCCCCATTGTCTGGTGAGACGATGGGGGATTTCTTATCTTAGAAGTCGAAAAACAACTAAGACGGTTTGTTCGATGGCAATATCATTATACCGCATTTTTGAATGAAAATGACCTGCAATTTTTAACTTTTAAAAAGGTGAAAAATAAAACGTAACTACTCAGCTTCTTCAAATAAAAAAACAGGCCAAATACATGTTTCCGATTCGAAAACATGAAAAGAAAATACTCCAATCAGAGAAAGAATCTATGCCAAATAGAGAAATTCTCTTATGAAGTCGTGTTATTCCAAGGAACCGTTCTAGTTTCTATGACTTGGTTTATCGCTTGTAAGACCGATTGTTTTTGTTTTTTCATGGTACTCATAAAGCTTCGTATCTGACAAAAAGATTCTGCGCCTTTCTTACTTCGGAAAGTCCCAGACACTTTCTGTTTTACTTTCGTCATCCGAATATCCCGTTCTGCTTGATTGTTATCAAATGGAATGGCTGGATGTTCTAAAAACCCTAGAATTCTGTCAGAATACTTGACGAAGCGATTCCATAAATTTTGAGAAGGCGTCTGCTTTCCTTTCTTCTTTTGTTTCGTGGAAAGAATCTGTTGTTCTTTCAATATGGATTGATACATAATAAACAGATTCTTTTGCGTCGCTTTTGGCATGGTACCTTCGGATTGCTTTTTCATCGTCAACGCTTGCGTTAGAAATTTCTGCATCTGTTGTGCCCATTGTTCTCCAGTACTATCTATAATTCCTTGTAAATCTCGTAAGAGATGGGCATTACATAAAACGTGACGACAATCTGTATACGCATCATACGATTTCCAACCATCATGCATCGCAATTCCAGAAAAAGATGGCAAGATTTCTCCAGCATCCATTGCTTCTTTTCCACGTTTTTGATGAATATGTTGCAATGTCACCTCCGGTGTACTGGCAGTATGTAACCATTGTGTTTTGTTTTCTACACGCATACCAGTTTCATCAAAATGGACAACAGGAGACTGCAGAATCTTTTCCTTTACTTCTTTTATGAATGGCTGCAATTGAGAAGCGAAAGCCTGTGTATGATTTACCAGGGTTCCTTCGCTTATAGAATGTCCAAAACAATCCTGAAAGAATTCTTTTGTTCGCTTCAAAGAAATGCATTGATAATGCGTTAAATAGGGAATCAGTCTTTTTATATTTGGACCATATTGAACAGGACGAGATACTGTCGAAGGAAATTGGGCTTCTTGGATAGAATGGCAATGTGGGCATTCTTTCTGTTCTACTTTATGTTCTGTCACTTCGATCTGAATAGGTGGTAAGTCATACACTTGGCGAATGCGATACCCTTTTACAGGCTCGTGGTTCAAGGAAGTATGACAACAAGTACAATATGTAGGAGAATGTGTAATCGTATGATCTGGAGTCGCTGTCAAACCAAGAGTATGTCCCTTGTGGCCCAACTGGCCACCCGTTTGACGATGAGACGGTTTGCGCAAACTTTTTGTAACGGGCTTACCCAAACCATCTGTAGAAGGTGGCTTATGACTATTTTTGGAGTTTTTTTTGAAGCATTTTCTAGTTCTTGTATACGTTTTTCTAACTTAGAAAATGTTTCTTCAAATAAAGAAATAACAGCTTCAGGTCCTTTTTTATATGTATCTAAAATAATTTTTCGATCGACCATAAGATTCACCTCCCCTGTTTGATATACTCAGTATTTACAAATGGGAGGCATATGAAACTAGTAAAATTTAAAAAAGACACCGAAAGGTGGCTGAGTAGTTACAATAAAACATGTAGCCCTTATTAGTTTAATAGATGTTTTATATAAGCCTAAAAACGATGGTTATGAGTCAATTGAAAGGTCCAACCAAGAAAAAACACTCGGAAGAGTGTTTTTCTTGGTCAGGCTGTGGAGAAAGTCTTCTCCACAGCCTGTTTTTGTGTCTGAACCTCTTTTTATGTGTCAACACTGATAAAAAAGAGGAAAAGGAGAGATTTTTTATGATGGGTGCTTTAAAAAATCATCGTGATGAGCGTGTATCTGTTTCTGTAGAAGAGTTGGTTCCACAAGATCATTTCCTTCGTGCAATTGAAGCGACAATTAGTTTTGATTTTATTGAAGAGAAGTTACGCCCTTATTACTGTGAAAACAATGGACGCCCGTCCATTCATCCTATTGTTTTATTTAAGATGATGTTTATTGGATATTTTTACGGTATTCGTTCTGAGCGTCAATTGGAAAAGGAAATTAAAACGAATATTGCCTACCGTTGGTTTTTAGGGTTTTCTCTATCGGATACTATTCCGGATCACTCTACAATCAGTTGGAATCGTCGTACTCGTTTTATTCATACAAATATTTTCGAAGAAATTTTTGATGAGATTGTGAGACAAGCGACGGAGCACCGGATGGTAGGAGGACGTGCACTGATGACAGATTCTACACATATTAAGGCCAATGCCAATAAAAATAAATTTGTACATAAATATAAAAAAGAAAAAGCAAAGTTTTATATAGACGAGCTAGAAGCTGCGGTAATCGAAGATCGTGAGGTACATGGAAAAAAGAATTAAAACCTAGAAAGGAAAGTGATACCCCTACCAAAAAAACTCGTATAAGTACAACGGATCCAGATAGTGGATTTTTAATGAGAGATGGAAAACCAAATGGTTTTCATTTCTTGGATCATCGTACGACTGATGCGAAGTACAATATTATTACAGATACCTATGTAACGGCTGGAAATATGGCAGATTCCGAGCCGTATTTAGCACGCCTCCAAGCTCAGATTGATAAATTCGACTTCAAAGTAGAAGCTGTTGCCCTTGATGCTGGCTATTTTACAGGATATATCTGTAAGAAACTATCAGAACGGAATATATTTATGGTGATGGGGTATCGCCGATTTGGAAAACGGAATAAAGAAGTACCGAAAAGCCAATTTAAATATGTAGAAGAAATGAATGTTTTCGCTTGTCCGATGGGATGTATTCTAGAATATGTAACAACTGATCGTGAAGGATACCGTCAATACAAATCGAATCCAGAAGACTGCGCTGTTTGTCCGTTACGTGAGGTGTGCTTTTCAAAGAAACAAAAACAAAAAGTTATCACTCATCATGTGTGGGAGAAATATAAGGATATTGCTAGAAAAAACAAGCTAACAGCTACAGGGAAAAGGTTGTATAAAGTACGCTGTTCCACTATAGAGCGAAGCTTTGCAGACGCCAAAGAACTACATGGCTACCGCTATGCCCGGTTTCGAGGGCTGAAGTCTGTCCAAATGCAAGCTTATCTCACCGCAGCTTGTCAAAACATGAAAAAAATAGCCCTCCACCTGACCAAAAAGGGTCAGGTGGAGGGCTATTTTTTAAAATTCTATTATTTTATGTTGTTTTTATTCGCTAAAATCAAAAAAGATTCCAGAGTGTTGGGAACCCTAAAGGGTTTCCCAACACTCTGACCAAGAAAAAACACTCGGAAGAGTGTTTTTCTTGGTTGGATTTGATAAAAAGTTTTGCTTTCCAATCTAATGCATACATAAAACAAGTAACAACTTTAAATTAACTATATCATATAAATTAAGATAAAATATATGTGTGTTTGTACTTTTATAAAGGTAAAAAATATAATATAAATATGTGCGAAGGTTGACTCAGACGTGCTTCTTTTATATTTCAATAGGACATAATTTTTTTTGAAAATATGATTTTACCTGAAGGAGCATTTCGTTTTTCAAAATAGGCGTAAAATGAGAGGGGTGATATAAAAAGACGTTAAAAGTGAGAGGAACACTAACGATGAAACCCGTAGAAAGGTAACATAAATAGGGAGTTTTTTAGGGATAACTGTTTCACAAGAAAGAATTAATTTGTTGGGTCTTAATTTGAGTGACATCATTAGCTTAGAAATTAATGATGAAATTATTATCAAAAAACAAAAGAAGGTATCGCTACCTAAGGATGTTGATCCTGTGTTTTGAGATATTGTTTCTAATGTATTCGAAAGATATGATGAAGCTCTAAAGGGTTTGGCGAACCGTTAGAGAGGAAGGAGTAGTAAAATATATAACAACAACCGAAGTAATCCTTCTTAATGAAATTGTCATTAAGAGCATAACACCAAGTGAATCCGTAGGTGTAAAAGAGTTGGGGCTTTTAGAATCTACAATAGACCGTCCTAAATCTTCAGTATTTGGAGATGATGCTTATCCTACAATTTTTGAAAAAGCAGCCGCATGATTCGAATCAATAGGGAAAAATCATGCTTTGTTAATGCAAACAAAAGAACTGCATTAACAGCTATAAACTTATTATATGTTTACCATAATTATAATATGTCTATTGAAAAATTCTAAGATAGGTCACATATCTTCAATGCGAAAGAAGTTATACGAAAGTAAGCCATATAAAGAAGATGTAAAACTTTGTATATCGTAAAAAATTGTGTTTCGCACTTTGCTGTTATCATAGGAAAACACTTAGGTATCTAAGTCATTTTTCAATGCCAAAGGCCCCTCATCACTAATATAACCCTTATTGTTCTTTGATTTATAAGAATATGTAGTGTAAGAATGTTCTCATCTATACTTGAAAAAAGCATATATATATAAAGGGGGAAAGTGAGATAGATGGGAGGAATTATCGTGACTAAAAAATTACATTTGGGTTGTGGACGAACTATTTTGAAAGGGTGGATTAATTTAGATATGATGCCTATGGAAGGAGTAGATGTAATAGCAGATTTAAATCAATGCAAAGTGGAGCCTTTACCGTTCGAAGATAATAGTGTAGACGAATTTTTTGCTTCGCATGTACTAGAACATATTCATAATTTGTTAGACTTAATGGAGGAATTGCATCGTATTGCGAAAGCAAATGCAACGATGATTTGCCATGTTCCTTATGGATCTAGTGATGATGCATTTGAAGATCCTACACATATCCGGCAATTTTTCTTAAACTCTTTTTCTTATTGTTCACAACCTAGTTATTGGCGAGCGGATTATGGTTATAAAGGAGACTGGTCGATTGAAAAAATAACTCTAATTGTAGATGGTGAAACTTATAAAAATAAATATGCTAAAGAAATTTTGGATGATGTCTACAAATATAGAAATGATTGTAAAGTTAAAGGCCATTAAACCTATAAGAGAAGCAAATCAAAAATTATTAAACAACGCTCCTATTGAAATTCAATTAACTGCACTCAATTCACAAAAAGCATAACTACAGATATACAACAGATAGGTAAAGAAGGGTATCCTCTCCATCAATTGAAAGAGCATTATGCTCTTTCAATTGATGTTTGCAAATTTTGTTTTAGTCACTATTAATGAAATTGGCTACATTCATCTATTATAAATTATATTTTAGAAATTCTAGATTCTCTAAATAATGAATATTTCTTTTTTTAAACTATCAAATAATATATATTTCCCGCCATTAATGTGCTCTAAATTAAAAACCCCATCCTTATAGCTTATTAACTCGATGTAAGTGTCTTTATAAAAAATTTCAAATATTATTAAATCTTGGTATTCTCTCCATGAAATCATTTCTCCATATACCATTGCATATCACTGTAGATGACTATAGATAATTCTTTTTAACAATTTTTTATCTGTTGATAAAGATATATCTATATTGTGTGTAAAGGGTGAATTCCAATCTGGAGCTGTAGTCTTTATTATTAAAGCCTCGTATTTATATTGCTTATATTTTAATGTCATTATACAAACCTCCTATATATGTATACTATGTTTAAACTAAAAAAATTGTGAGACAGTCCGTATGTTTTTAATAACTACATACAACATAAGTATATTATTCTTAAATAATATGGACGGGTGGATGGTTCTTTTAGAGATATAGGGAGCACACATAGATGCTTTGGATTTGAAGCAGTCTATTTGTTGTTGTTTTCTGCTTTGGACCATGGTATTTTTACTCATATTTAAACTAAATAAAAAGTAAATTAGCAATGTGAGTTTGCTCAACAATTTTGGTTTTGACAATAGCAAAAAGATTTGAATTAAAAATAATACTGCTTTTGTAGTAAGCGGTATATTTAACCTCCTGGACTAGGAAGTGTACTAGTTACTGCATAAAGTCTGTCACTTGTCATCTGTTAACAAATAATTAAGGGTGGGGAGAATACATCATTTGAAATTTTACTCATTCTGTTTTTGGAAATATAGTTTACTTTCGAAAATTTTAGAACAGAAGGTCAATACACCTTGGTAATGTCCTTTTTAAAAGGTTATTATTATAGCCTTGATATATTTTATACTCTAGTATATTGAACTTAGTGAGTTACTCGTAACTTACTTTATACATATAGCATATAGAAATGGAGGAGCTTAGCTTGCAAAAACACTATAAAAAATTAGCAGTCGTTATACCGCTTACAAGTATGTCAGCGATTGCACCTGTTACATCCTTTGCAGCGGAAACACAAAAAGCTGATATTTCATCATCCCAGGAAGGATTGATTCAAGGTTACCAAATGGAAAATGGTAAGATTACAGCCCTTCCCGAACGAGAAAACCCATCGTCTTTCGGCATGGGATGAAAGTGAGGTTGGATACGGATGGTGATATCACCCGGGTCTTCCACTACTCCCAGAAAATCCATATAATCCAATTCCTGATCATGGAACGGCATACGTTGAATCGACAGATATAGGAGATACTGTTTATTTCCCGCCATTTGATAAACCAATGGAGGATTGCTAGGCGTAAGGATTAAGTCGCTTGCACTCATTGATGGGAAAAAATATCCGACAATAGGGTATTTTATTCAAAAACAAGCGAATGGACAAATCAGAGATGGCTATTATAATTCAGCAGATTTATCTTTGATTGCAGATTCAAATCATGTAGCAGATTACGGCTATACACCGTCCGTAATTGATGCGATTCAAAAAGATTTAAATCAAACATACAGCGTGATATGGGATGGAACAAGCAAACTAAAACGAGAAACAAATTATCAACTGCTTCCAGATGCTTCGGGTCTACAGAATGATGCAGCTGCATTAGCAAATACAAATTACGCATATGAAGGTTCAAAATATTACTTCACAGTAACACCTGGATCACACAAGAACAAAGTAGCAACATTCACAAGGGTGTTTTAGGTGGCGCACAATCGAAAAAAGAAAATTATACATTAAGGAATATTATTATTATATGAAAGAGATGTTTATTTTCTATTTGGGTCAGTGTATCGACCCTAGTCTATCAAATCGTGTACGTACAGACTGTGTAACAAAAAACATTATTTTTTTATGTGAAAAATGTTTGTTTTTCGAGAGTTAGTTAAACCCTAGTTATATAGATTTACTTAAAAAATACGATAAACCCTGCTTTGGTTTTTTTCTAAAGAGTGGGTTATGCTAATCAATTCGTTCAAGGGTATAATTTTTTTATAAAATAGTGAGAGAACATGAGAGAAATAACGAATAGATGTGGCTGCTCTCTGTACAAAAGAAAACGAAGTCTGTCGTAGGACTTCGTTTTCTTAACATACCAGAAATCACACTAATTCATAATGAGTTTTTACATTTTTTCTGTAATTATATTGATTTACGCACGATTTTTCAAACTTGTAACGTTGTTAACTGTACCTGCAGTACCTTCAACATTTTCAATTGTTTGAGGTATAAACTCTTTTACAGATTGTAGATGATTTTGAACAAAGCATTTAATCCCTATCGAAAGCGTTTCTACATCTTCAACAGATAGATTATATTGTTCTTTTACAGAGCTGTTATGATGGGTAGGAAAATGATCAATTGGAACTTCAAAAATCATAATTATTTTTTCACTCCTATGTAGTGTAGGGTTTTTATGAAATTACCTGTGTATAAAAAAGTATTTTTGAATTAAGATAATAAATCAATCAAAGTATCTAATCCAGCAGCGATAGTAGGTGGGGATGCGAGTAACCCGCCTGCTAGAAGTAATGCAAGTATAGGACCCATATAAATCAACTCCTTAAATATATTTAAACAACTTTATAAGTTTATAATGCATTAAAATGTTGTTAAAGAGATACTTTGTCCTGTAATAGGACAAAGTAAGATTATTGATACGTTTTTAGAAAGTACTTTTTTCTATAAGATGGGGATGACACATGACTATACACCACATAATATATAGATTAGAAATAAAATGTTTTTGTGTGTATAAAAAGTACAAAATGGAGTTTATGTAGTGATAGAATTAGAACGCAATGGTCTAATCGTGTTATCAAAAAATCACGTTTTTGATGAGGTTAAAAACTATGTGAAATAAATTTTTTAAAAATACTATCAGAATATAAGTAACAATAACAATCATTAAGGATTTTTAATGTTAACGATTGCATATAACGGTTTAAAATATGTCTGTAAGACCAATCTGTAATAAGATTATAGTTTTATATTTTATAGATTGAACAATGTATGTATCGTCAACTTTATCACATCCTACAAGTTAATTTGTAAATGGTTTTCAGTTTCATTGTTCACCCAGGAATTCATAATCTTCTTTAAAATATTAAAAGGGAATTTTTGTATCTAAAAAATTTAAAATGTACCATTTCGTCCTTATAAAAGGATAAAAGAAGATTGTATTTTGGGTATAAATTCTATAAGGTAAGCGCATACCATATAAAACATATATCGGGAGTGTGATACACAATGAAACCAATTTTAAAAACAAGTATAGCTCTAATGCTAGTCTCTCTTTCTCTCATGGGGTGTCAGTCGCCATCAACACAGCCGAAACAAACATCTTCACTAACAGAACAACAAGTCATGGCAGATGCTTGGTATCAAACGGCTGGAGAAGCCAAAGCGCTCTATCATCAAGGATATAATCTAGGAAAAATGAAATTAGACGCGGCGCTTGCCAAAGGTACCGAAAAAAAGCCTGCTGCTATTGTTTTAGATTTAGATGAAACAGTCGTGGATAATAGTCCGTATCAAGCTATGACTGTGAAAGAGAAGAAAGGATTTCCCTATAAATGGGAAGAATGGATTCAACAAGCGACAGCAGAAGCCCTCCCTGGAGCTGTTTCTTTTTTACAATATGCAAATGAAAAAGGTGTATCAATCTATTACATTTCCAATCGCAAACAAAATCAGTTAGACGCCACTTTGCAAAATTTACAGAAATTGAATATCCCACAAGCTGATAAGGAGCATGTTTTATTGCAAGGAAATGAAGAAAAGGGGAAGGAAGAGAGAAGAAAAAAAGTTGCGATAGAACATGATATTGTTCTATTTTTTGGAGATAATTTATCTGATTTTACGGGATTTGATGAGAAATCGGTACAAGATAGAAATAAAGCGGTCGAAGAGATACATGAAGTATTTGGAGAAAAGTTTATTGTGTTCCCAAATCCGATGTATGGGGATTGGGAATCAGCTTTATATCAATATGATTTCAAAAAATCAGATGCTGAAAAAGACAAAATCCGTAAAGATGCATTGCGTATATTTGAAGGTGGAAAATAATGGAAGACTAAAGAATAATAAATGTTTGCTATGATATTCTATTGTCTGTCATTTATAAGGTTGAGCGAATGCGCTCAACCTTTTTTCAGTGTGTCAGGTATAGAAATTATTTAAGTGGTGAAACTCTACTGTGGAGGTATACATTGACCAACGACTAAGGGAGAGTAGAATAAAATTTTGGATTGACGAACAGAAATCTGATAGGAAGGCTTCTGAATAAGTTATAATTCAAAAGATGTTTTTAATACGTATTTTTCTTTTCCATAGAGGCTCCTTACTTATATCAGCAGATACCTTGCTGTACAGAACATAAATACCAATTAAGATATAGTATTCCGTTGCCATAAACTTATAAAAATCTATAAATCATGTTTTTGAATATTCAGAATGAATTATTTAATTACTGATGCTGGTTCTCCTTTTAAATAGGGATGTTTTTGCCCAAATCCCTGAAATGGAGGAATTACTCATTGTCAAAAAGTTACGGTTTTCTGTACATGTCAAAAAGAAATCTCTATTTGTATGTTAAGATACTTTGCACTAGAAGTGTTAATTTTTCATTATAAATTGACCAAATCTGCATTTTATCTTTATGTACAAGGATTAATATATATTTTATAAATAAAAATTTACATTTGAATAATCACAAGAAATTCTACATTACTAGTTATACGATCACTTGTAAATTAAATACTGAAAGGAAGATTGAAATGTTAAAAAAAGTATGTGTTTCTCTACTTATGGGAAGTGTTGCTTTGTCTTCTGCAGCCTATGCAAATAATGGAGCTGAACAAAAATCAACTAAAGTAGCTCAAGATACTTCACATGAGAAAAAATCGACTACAGAAACTCAAGATACTTCGTATAAAACTATTTTTAAAGATAGTGTGTTTGTGGGAGATTCCATGACAGAAAGGCTCAAATCTGGTGATTTTTTAGATGGTAATAATGTTGTTGCTGAAAATGGATCCGATACAATAAAAGCTTTAAATCTAGTTAATGAGATAGCGACAAGAAAACCTGAACATATTTTTATCTCTTTGGGAGGTAATGATTTAAAACGTTTCGCAGAAAAAGAAAATAAACCTGCTGAAGGGCCAGTCGAATTTGTAACATCAAGTTATGCTAACTTATTAAAAAAACTAAAAGAAAAACTTCCAAATTCAAAAATACACGTTTTATCTGTTACCCCAGTCTCCGAACAGGCTTTGAAGATAGGTCCCGAATATAAAGAGATAGGTAATTTAAATGCGGCATTTAAAGATTTAGCAAATACTGAAAAAGTAGATTTCGTTGATTTATCTCCAATATTTGAAAAACATAAAGTCCCATATGTGGACGAAGAAAGAGAGGGTGTACATTTTAAAGATGATTATTACCCGCTTCCTCTTGAATATTTGAAAGACAAAGCTAAATAGGGTTTTGGGGTGATATCAACGCAAATATAGCCGATAAGTTTGTTAAAATGATTAACCGATTCCCTATGAGTTAAGGGATTGGTTTTTTTAAAAATTATGTCTAAATGTACGATTTTCTTTTTTGGGTCTTGTGACCCTTAATAGCGGATATGCCCATGTTGATGCAAATAATACAGGCTCAACCAAGAATGACAATCCATTTTTAAAAGTAGGGCAACCAATTGATATAAGCGACGACAATTTACCATTCTGACAAGTACATTAATGTATGA
Source organism: Bacillus sp. CPT56D-587-MTF (assembly GCF_058792335.1). Classification (NCBI taxonomy): domain Bacteria; kingdom Bacillati; phylum Bacillota; class Bacilli; order Caryophanales; family Bacillaceae; genus Bacillus; species Bacillus sp. CPT56D-587-MTF. The sequence goes on from NZ_JBYTEF010000002.1 coordinate 64,628, forward strand.
GGAGTATTTTTATGAAAGATGAATAGAAATCACTTTCCTTTTTTGTGGGATGTAAAAAATGCTTTTATTATGGTAATGGTGTTTTGGGTGTTTATGTTTTTAATTTGTAGTGACTTTCTATTAAAATAATATTATTAAATAAAATGAGAAAAAAGGTGGGAAGTTATGAAATCTACAGGAATGAAAAGAAAAGTAGATGAATTGGGTCGGGTTGTACTACCAATTGAATTAAGACGAACTTTAGGAATAGCAGAAAAAGACCCAATAGAGATTTTTTGTAACTAAGCGGAGTAGTTACAAAGGTTGGAAAGTAAAATGGGGATTGAAAAAGGCATACTGGGAGTGAAAATAGAGGAATTCAGCGTACATTTTGAAATCCCTGAAAAAACGACCTCTCAGTTTCTTCTATATGAGATATTATGACTATAGCTAATGGTTTTATATAATAAACAACAAAAAAGCTTTGTGTACAGCGGAATCTCTTTTAAATAGAGTTGTGTATTTTGTAGCAATGAGTAGATAGACATGCATGTATAACAAGTGATTGAAAAAATAAAACATCGCTATTCGGAAATCCCTATTAATGAAGAATGTACGTGAAATTATCCACCATTTATAGATAATTTCACATACCATATTGTATATAAAAATAACTACCCAAACACAAACCAACAAGTGTTGCTTCTTCGCTCCATTCTCCGATACAAGAGAGTCCGTCTCACTTAACGAAAGAACTTATTATTTCTCAGTTAATAAAATAGATAAATATGGTATAATTATATTTGGGTGAAAATCCAACATAAAAGTAAAGTAGTTATTAAGTGAAAAAAGGCACTCGTTGGAGTGTCCTTTTATTTTATGTATAGAAAGTTCACAGATTTTAGAAGAACTGTTATACTTTAAATGCACAATATAGAAAGCTAGGCAGTGCTGTCTCTTTGTTTATATTAGTAAGTCCATGGAAATTATGATAGAATGAGTACAACTGTATAGCGTGGGGTGGTTGGTTGCTGTCCTTTCTCTTATATATTAGAGAGAAAGGAGGTGACTCCTATGATGGAATATTTACTGTCTTTGATATTAAGTCAATAAAATAGACGTAACTACTCAGCTTAGTTAGGAAAAAGGGCATACCAAATACATGTTTTCCATTCGAAAACATGAAAAAGAAAATACTTCAATAAGAAAAAGAATCTAGATCAAATAGAGAAATTCTCTTATAAAGTCATGCGATTCCAAGGAATCGTTCCGGTTTCTATAACCTGGCCTATCGCTTGTAAGACAGATTGTTTTTGTTTTTTCATGGTACTCATAAAGCTTCGTATCTGACAAAAAGATTCTGCGCCTTTTTTACTTCGGAAAGTTCCAGACACTTTCTGTTTTACTTTCGTCATTCGGATATCCCGTTCCGCTTGATTGTTATCAAATGGAATGTCTGGATGTTCTAAGAATGCTAAAATTCTGTCAGCATATTTGACGAAGCGATTCCATAAATTTTGAGCAGGCGTCTGCTTTCTTTTCTTTTTTAATTCTGCAGAAAAGACTGGTTGTTCTTTCAATATGGATTGATAAACGATAAATAGATTCTGTTGCTCCGATTTTGGCAGACTTCCTTTGTATTGCTTTTTCAGCGTGAAAGCCTGCGTTAGAAATTTCTGCATCTGTTGTGCCCATTTTTGTCCGGTACTATCTATAATTCCTTGCAAATCTCGCAAGAGATGGGCATTACATAATACATGACGACAATCTGTATACGCATCATACGATTTCCAACCATCATGCATTGCAATTCCAGAAAAAGACGGTAAAATTTCTCCCGCATTCATTGCTTCCTTTCCGCGTTTTTGATGAATATGTTGCAATGTCACCTCCGGTGTACTAGCAGTATGTAACCATTGTGTTTTATTTTCTACTCGCATACCGGTTTCATCAAAATGGACAACAGGAGACTGAAGAATCTTGTCTTTTACTTCTTGGAGAAAGGGCTGTAATTGAGCCGAAAAACTGTTTGTATGATTTATCAAAGTTCCTTCACTAATCGAATGTCCAAAACAATCTTGAAAGAATTCTTTTGTGCGTTTCAAAGAAAGACACTGATAATGTGTTAAATAAGGAACCAGTCTTTTTATATTTGGACCATATTGGACAGGACGAGAGACGGTAGAAGGAAACAGGGCTCCTTGGATGGCATGGCAATGTGGGCATTCTTTTTGTGACACTTTATGTTCCGTCACTTCTATCTGGATAGGTGGTAAATCATACACTTGGCGAATGCGGTATCCTTTTACAGGTTCTTGGTGTAAGGACGTGTTACAACAAGTACAATATGTAGGAGAATACGTAATTGTATGGTCTGGAGTCGCTGTCAAACCAAGAGTATGTCCTTTGTGGCCCAACTGGCCACCCGTTTGACGATGAGACGATTTGCGTAAACTTTTTGTAACAGGCTTACGCAAACCATCTGTAGAAGGTGGTTTATGACTATTTGTAGAGTTTTTTTTTGAAGCATTTTCTAGTTCGAGTATCCGTTTTTCTAACTTAGAAAATGTTTCTTCAAATAAAGAAATAACAGCTTCAGGTCCTTTTTTATATGCATCTAAAATGATTTTTCGATCGACCATCCTATTCACCTCCCTGTTTGATATACTCAGTATTTACAAATAGGAGGCATATGAAACTAGTAAAATTTAAAAAAACACCAAAAGGTAGCTGAGTAGTTACAAAAATTCGTTGAGAAACTGAAAACAAAATATGGTGAAGATATAAAAATTAAAGCTGGCTATGAGGCTGGTTGTTTAGGGTATTCACTCCATAATCTTCTTGAACAAAATGGGATTGATTGTGATATTTTAGCTCCAACAACCATGTACAGTTCATCTAAAAATAAGATGGTGAAAAACGACAGATTCGATGCTAAAATGATTGTTCTGAATTTAGCTAATGGCACCTATAAAGAAGTATATGTTCCAGAAGAAGAGGATGTTGCCGTAAAAGAGTATGTCCGAATGTTAGGTGATTTTAAAACATCATTGAAGAAAATAAAACAACAGATAAAAGCATTCCTTTTAAGACATGGCTATGTGTATGAAGGAAAAACAAGCTGGACAATCGCTTATATGAAATGGTTAAAGAATCTTGATGTGCAAGGATTATTAAAAGAAACGTTAGACGAATACCTATTACAGTACGATGTTTTAGTTGACAAAATTGAGCGGTTTAGTCTGAGGTTAGACGAATTATCTCATAGTGAAAGATACGAAGAATCAATCGCAAAGTTAAGATGCTTAAAAGGGATAGACACAACATCAGCAATGACTGTTCATGTGGAAATTGCTGACTTTACTCGGTTCCCAACGGTTAAAGCATTTATGGCTTATGTAGGGTTGACGCCAAGTGAAAGCTCAAGTGGGGAGAGAATCAGTCGAAGTTCGATTACAAAGCAAGGTAATTCGACCGTCAGGTCTACACTTGTAGAATGTGCAAATTCCTTGGTAAAAGGAACAGTTGGATTAAAATCAAAACGAGTGAAAGCAAGACAAAAAGGCCAACAAAGCGACGTAATTTCCTATGCGGATCGGGCAGTAGAACGGTTACAACGAAAATATCATCGAATGATGTATCAAGGGAAACCTCGAAATGTGGCCATTACAGCTATTGCAAGAGAACTTGGGTGTTTTATCTGTGGATTAGAAACAGGTAAAATTCACTGAAAATAAAAGAAGAAAGGATATGAAGTTGATTGATTCATAGTTAGAGACCGAAGGTATCAATTGATGGCATAGATGAGCTTCAGAGATAGTGAATTACAGGTCTGGCTTATGACACCCCCTCTTCTGGCGCAGCTGAAATTCTAATATAAGTTACTTCTATAACCATGTCCAAAACAGGAAACTACAATGTGTCAAAGGAATACCCCTCATGTTTTTATCCTTACATGTATTTTCAATTGAAGATTACATCTCTTGTACATATAATTCTTCATGATATTCGGTCTCCAAAAGAGAAAAACCTTTCATTCTAGCAGTTTCGCTATATTTCTCAAAATGTTTCGCTTATATACGATATATAATAGAGATTACCTAGCGTCATTTTCTAGGGGTATGGAAAAAGGAGGGGAAGAGGATGAAAAAGGGAAGCCAAATATTAGTTGCTTTCTCACTGTTTTTGCTCGGACTGCCTATCGTTTTTTTTACTTTTATCTCATGGAAATATAAAAAACCATCTGAAGGTTCTGTTGCAAAGTTTGAAAAAACATCAACCTGCTTACAAAATACGGTTGTAGTTTAAGCAGTTCTAAATAACTGCTGTAATTCCTTGTACGTTGAAAAAGAGAAGTCTGGAATGTGACTTCTCTTTTGTTTATATATGGCATGAACCGTTTCGATTCCTTTCAATGTACGTGAAGCATGGCGCAGATTTTGAAATCCTGCGGATTTAACAAAACGTCGTTTGATATGTCTATGGTCTTGTTCGATGAGATTATTGAAATGCTTAACAGTACAATGTTTCGTATGCACATAAAAGCCATTATGTTTTAGTTTTTTGAACGCACAAAGTAAAGCATGATCCTTGTCTGTTGTGAGAACCGTTGGTTCTCCAAAAGCTTTCACTAACCTTTTCATAAACATATAGGCTGCTTGATGATCTCGCTTTTTGCGAAGTTGAATATCCAATGTGTGACCTTCCTTATCAATCGTACGATAAAGATAACGCCACTTTCCCTTGACTTTGATATAGGTTTCATCTAAATGCCGTACGGAATGTGCTGATTTATTTTTCTTCTTCCAAATTTGATAAATGATATTTCCATATTCATGGACCCAACGCATAATAGTTGTAGGATGAACTGAAACACTACGCTCTCTCAAAAGTTCAGATACGTCGCGATAGCTTAAAGAAAAACGACAATAGTAGCCGACAGCTACCAAGATAATGTCTCTCTCGAATTGTTTTCCTTTAAAATATCCCATATGTTATGCTCCTCATCTCATTTTTCTACGGTCTAGCTCAGCTCCAAAAACTTTGCAACGGAACCATCCTGGTTCAGGCGGAAGTGGAAAAGCTTCTGGAGTGAAAATACAATTAGAATACGATTTACTGAGTGGTCAGTTTTTACATGTTGCCTTGGGACCTGCGAAAGAAAATGATGTGAACTACGGTAAAGAAGTTCAACCTACCGTTGATTTGCAAGATCTTTGTATACGGGATTTAGGTTATTTTAGTTTGATTGATTTAGATGGCATCCAACAAAAAGGAGCCTACTATTTATCTCGGCTCAAAATGAATACCAAACTGTTTCAAAAAAATGAAGAGGTCCCTACATTTAAAAATGGAGCTAGTAAGAAAAAATATCAATATACCATGATTGATTTAGAAGCGATTATGGAACAGTTACAACCAGGGGAATTATATGAAATTCCTGTTGTCTATGTTGGGCGTGATTATTTACTTCCCGTAAGAGCTGTAATTTATAGGCTTACTTCTGATCAGGAAACACAACGTAGAAAAGATCGAGCATACAAAGAGAAAAAGAAAAACATAACGTTTAGTGACCGGACAAAAAAATTACAAGGCATCAATGTATACATTACAAATATTCCATCGGAATATGTTTCTAAAGAAGCTATCCATGAATTCTACTCTCTTCGTTGGCAAATAGAAATTATCTTTAAAACCTGGAAATCTATTTTTCGTATTCATTCCAATACAAATGTGAAGAAAGAACGATTAGAATGTCATATCTATGGGAAATTAATTGCGCTTTTACTCTCTTCTACTGTGATGTTCCAAATGAGACAAATATTGTTGATAAAAAAACAAAAAGAATTAAGTGAATGGAAGGCTATGTATATGATTCATGATTATTTCCGCGTATTATATCGACAAATACAAGAACAATCGAAGCAATTACTAACAAGTTTTCTTCGTTTATTCCACCTACTTGATAAAAATGGACGAAAATCACATCGGTATCGGAAGAAAACTGTATTTGATATTTTAGGTACTGCATATGAGCAGCATATAGAACAATAAAATGAATACATACACTTTTTAAAATTGTAGCCCGCTAGGGTTATTTCATATGCCCTTTTTTATAAAGATTCCTAATATTCCATAATCGAAAAAGAATTTGTATGTATTTTTGTTAATTCAGTTTCCTTAGCTTGATGGCGATGGGGTATGACAACACATCCATCAACTTAAGGATTTAGACTATTCTTAAACTTAAAAGCACGTTACTATTCTCTTATGTTAATGAGAAAGGGTGACGTGCTTTTTATGAATATGCATCAAAAACAAGAGCTGTCTTTATTCGCCGAAGAGTTATATCGATATATGTCTCCCACTACACTTAATCAATTAGCTATAGAAGCAGGTGGAATGAAACGAAAACGTAAGTGCCATGGGCACCATTTTTTATCTTTGTGTGTATGGTTAAATCAACAAATCGCTACAACCTCTCTTACTCAACTTTGTAGTCAATTAGAAACTTCAACAGGAATTTTATTAAGTCCTGAGGGACTGAATCGACGATTTAACTCAGCTTCTGTAGCCTTCTTTCGAAATGTATTTACTACACTTCTACAATTTCTCATTCTCTTTCTGCTTACTTTGAGCGGATTCGCATCCTTGATTCTACAACCTTTCAAGTTCCAGATCGATTCGCAACTACTTATCCTGGTGCCGGAGGCTGTAGTCATACAGCTGGTGTGAAAATTGAACCAGGAAAACGAAGTGATCAGGCATATGGGGCGACTCGAATGGACATGACACAAAAGAATGAACGGTTCTGGTGCAAAAAAGTTAGGTTAATTGCAAGTAATCTTCTAATTTGGGACATACGGATACGATTACTCTACAAAAGGGATGTAATCAGTATGAAAAAGGACAATTTGTTTAAATGGAAGCATTACCAACCAGATATAATTTTATTAACTGTACGTTGGTACCTACGGTACAATCTAAGTTTTCGAGATTTGGTGGAAATGATGGAAGAAAGGGGATTATCCTTAGCACATACAACGATTATGCGCTGGGTCCATCAATACGGACCGGAACTGGATAAACGTATCCGATGTCATCTGAAACAAACAAATGATTCATGGCGAGTGGATGAAACGTATATAAAAGTAAAAGGGCAATGGATGTATTTATACCGTGCGGTTGATTCTGAAGGAAATACGATTGACTTCAATCTTAGTAAAACTAGAAATCATAAGGCTGCAAAGCGATTCTTTAAGAAAGCTTTGCAATCTTTTCATGCCTCAAAACCTCGTACAATTACAATTGATAAAAATCCTGCTTATCCAGTTGCTATCACCAAATTAAAGAACGAGAAAAAAGTGCCGTTAGGCACTCAAATTCGGCAGATAAAATATCTAAATAACGTAGTGGAGCAAGACCATCGCTTCATTAAAAAACGTGTACGCTCTATGTTAGGTTTTAAATCTTTTGGCACAGCTACATGTATGCTTGCGGGAGTAGAAGCCATGCACATGATAAAAAAAGAACAGGTGGATTTACAGAATCAGTCTGTTCGCAATCAAAAAGAATTTATTCATCAATTATTTGGATTCACAGGGTAAAGAATGATTCCAGTAGGAATCCTCATTATTTTTTGGGAATGTATCCTTTATTTGCACCAGAACCAATTTTCATGTATATTCCTCCTGAACAAGTGTAGTGAAAAAAATCTTTCATACACTAATTATATAGGGTGGGATTTTATATTAACAGATATAAAAGATACTTTTCAAAATGTACTTTTCTTTTGATGTAAGATTTCATATCAGGATAGCGTTGTCTAAATCCTAGAATTTTGGGAGTAAGCGTATGCAATTTAGAGGTTATACTCAATTTCAAAAAGTGTAGTTTTATGACACGGTTAAAAATAGAGTGCCATGATGAGTACTAAATCTAAAAAGTTATTAGCTGTTGTACCATGAGCAGGTATGCTTAGATCGTCAGTTATTGCTTTTACTCTAGCGCCAACAAATTCTTAAGTAAACAACAAGCAACGAATCAAGATGTTAAAGCAAATTTTTTAAATTGGTTCAAAACAGGGGAATGAGAAAGTTACTTTAAAAAAATCTTTCAAAATATATACAATGAAATTGACATAATGAAAAACGTTCAATTTTTAGCTAACCCCGGGTCCGGGTGTCAAGGATTTGGGCAAAAAACAACCTATATTCAACTACACTATATCAAGAATATTTACCATATGACTTTCCCTAAAATATGATCTATTGGAATTGGTCCAATTTCTCTGCTATCTTTACTATTGTTACGATTATCTCCCATTACAAAAATATGATTTGGAGAAACGACCCATTGGTCCTTTATAAGAGCATTCATCGGTTCTTTTATATAAGGTTCCTTTATTTTTTTGTGATTTCGATACACATAGCCATCTTTAATTTCAATGCTGTCGCCGGGTTTTCCTATGACACGTTTTACATATATGCTTTTATTTGTATCCCCTGTAAACATAGCGATTAAGCCAATATCAAGAATTTGATTTTGAAGGGTTTCTGCTTTTCCTAATTGACTATCAATTATAACGATGTCGTTATAATCAGGTTCTGCTGAAAAAGTATGTACGATCTTTGACACAAATAGTAATTCTTGATTGGAAAGCGTTGGGTCCATAGAATGTCCTTCCACTCTATACGTTTGAAAAATAAACATATTGATAACCACAGTAAAAATAAAAGCTACTATTAAAATGCCAAACCAACGGCCAAATTTTTTCATGTAAGAACTATCCTTTCTTTTGCTGTATAATTCATACTGTTTTGTCATCTAAAAAAACAATAATGTGAGGAAAAGTATCTTTGTTCACATTATAGCTACATATGTGCTTATGACAAGGATCTTATAGCGTGAGGTACAATATAAGATCCTTGCTATTCAGAAATATGCGCGTTACTTATATCACAATCCTGGCGTGATTGGATACTTTACTAGATTACCTAATAAAATCCAGTGTTATGCAAGGAATTCAAATAAAGTTGTAGAGCTAAATCGTAAGGAAATGGACTGATTCCAAATCAAGTTTATAATCAAAGATTATAGAGAATGCGCAGTACTTTAAATATTTATACTTAATTTCCTTTTGTATGTTGAGGAGCAATAAAATTCATGCGTATTTGTTATTTATACACTTCAAATGGTTCTATTGCAAAGTTAAAAAAGTATAACTAGGTCGATATAGTAAAGATAGAATTTAAGCAATCATCATTAACTGTTGTAATTTTTGGTATGCTGAAAAGACTTCGTCTTCGTTTGTAAAGGGCATGAAGAGCCTCAATCCCTTTTATTGTACGTGAGACATGACGAATACTTTGAAATCCTGCAGATTTAGCAAAACGTCGCTTTATATGCCTATGGTCTTGTTTAATAAGATTATTTAAATGTTTGATTATACAATGGATTGTACGTTTATAAAAGCTTTGTTCTTTTCATTTGTTGAACGCGCAAAGTAACGCTGGAGATTTGTCTGTTGTGAGAACCGTTTTTACTAATCGTTTCATAAAGACATATGCAGCCTTGTTGTCTCGCTGTGTACGAAGTTGAATATCCGTCTTTATCAATCTCACGATATAAGTAACACCATTCCCCTTGACCCTTATATAAGTCTCATCCAAATGCCCAAATAACCGTGCCATATTATTTTTCTATTTCCAGATTTGATAAATAGGGTTACCCTATTCATGAACTCAGCGCACGATGGTAGTCGGGTGAACTGAGATTCCACGTTCTTTTAAAACTTCAGAAACATCACGATAGCTGAAAGAAAAACAACAGTAGTAGCCGATGGTTATCAAAAGAATATCTTTTTCGAATGGTTTTCTTTTAAAATATTTCATGTGTGATCCTTCTTGCTTCTTTTTTCTAGAGTGTAGCCTCATTTAAAAAACTTTGCAACAGAACCAAACCATCTATGCTATATACAAACAAAAGAGAAGATATTTCAGATTTCTCTTTTTTGACATACAAAAAATTACAGAAGTTATGCAGAACCAAACTTTGCAACAGAATCCTGTATCCTATATATGTAAGTCGAATCCTTGTAAAAATGAAAGCGTTTAAACAAACTTTCTCAAAGGTTATTTTCGTATTCTTCGCCGTCCCCTTACCTTGTTATAATCAAGGTAGATTCAGAAAAAACATTTCACAAAGGGGGCTTATATGTATGAAGAAAAAATATTATAAAGTATTGGCTATCTTTCCATTAGCATGTATGTTAAGTACACCCATGCTAGCAGCACCCGTTTCTACCTTTGCGGCAGAAACACAAAACGAACAAGGAACAAAAGCTATTGATAGGGCAACATTTGAACAGGATTTGAAGTATGCAATGACAAGTATACCCGCGATTATTCAACCTAATGGTACTGGAAAAATATACAATCCATTTCACACCACCAATCCAGCTATAATTAATATGGTATTTTCTTTAGAAAACTTTAAAGATGTCACTGCTACAGAAACAAAAGATATAACAACAGCGGACGATATGCAAGAAGCAACGTATGAAAATGTCACAGATTTAAACCAAACACATATCACACCGTCTAAAACGATTACCAATACAGATTCCTTTACGTATTCCAATTCAGAAGGAGCAAAATTAGGTGTAGAATTAGATCATACATTCAATGCAAACGTAAGTATCCCAGGTGTAGGAGGGGCCGGTGGCTCTACAACGGAAAAAGTGTCTACTGAATTCTCTTATAATCATACAAGCTCGAATACAACCAGCCATACAGAACAAATTACAATACCTTCTCAGACTATCGTAGCGGCACCACATGGAACGACACACTATATAGGGAAAGTACAACGGGTTGAATTTTCTGGAACAACGGAGAATACAGGCTATATTACAGGTACTATAGAAGCTGAGACAAATTTCCGTAAAGCTACCGAATATGGTCCAGGGACCGGTCCTTATGATTATACGCAAAATGGAAAAGAAAAAGTAGATATCTATGATGTATTTAAACAAGCGCTTACAAATCCAGCTTATAGGGGCTTACCAAATTATATAGAATTAGATAATGTAAATAAAAGAGTCATTTTAAAGCAACCAATTACTTCTACCTTCACAGGAAAATTAGGATTTAAATCCGATGCGAAAATTGAATTTATACCAAGTGATCCAAATAAACCAAAAGTTCAAATGTCTTTAACCGACTATCAAAACCCTGAGAAACGTGCTCAATTATTAAAATAACGAAAAAAAGATTTTATTATGCATGAGAATGGTTCCGTTGCAAAGTTTTTGGAGCTGAGCTAGACCGTAGAAAAATGAGATGAGGAGCATAACATAGGGGATATTTTAAAGGAAAACAATTCGAGAGAGACATTATCTTGGTAGCTGTCGGCTACTATTGTCGTTTTTCTTTAAGCTATCGCGACGTATCTGAACTTTTGGGAGAGCGTGGTGTTTCAGTTCATCCTACAACTATTATGCGTTGGGTCCATGAATATGGAAATATCATTTATCAAATTTGGAAGAAGAAAAATAAATCAGCACATTCCGTATGGCATTTAGATGAAACCTATATCAAAGTCAAGGGAAAGTGGCGTTATCTTTATCGTACGATTGATAAGGAAGGTCACACATTGGATATTCAACTTCGCAAAAAGCGAGATCATCAAGCAGCCTATATGTTTATGAAAAGGTTAGTGAAAGCTTTTGGAGAACCAACGGTTCTCACAACAGACAAGGATCATGCTTTACTTTGTGCGTTCAAAAAACTAAAACATAATGGCTTTTATGTGCATACGAAACATTGTACTGTTAAGCATTTCAATAATCTCATCGAACAAGACCATAGACATATCAAACGACGTTTTGTTAAATCCGCAGGATTTCAAAATCTGCGCCATGCTTCACGTACATTGAAAGGAATCGAAACGGTTCATGCCATATATAAACAAAAGAGAAGTCACATTCCAGACTTCTCTTTTTCAACGTACAAGGAATTACAGCAGTTATTTAGAACTGCTTAAACTACAACCGTATTTTGTAAGCAGGTTGATGTTTTTTCAAACTTTGCAACAGAACCTTATAAACTACATGAACAAGGCAAACAACTTGTGAAAATAGACAAATGGTTTCCTTCCACAAAAACATGTAGCAGTTGTGGAAATGTGAAACATATGTCATTGTCTGAGCGAGTCTATTCTTGTATATGCGGTGTAAATCTCGATAGAGATGATAACGCAGCTATCAATATCAAAAATGAAGCAATACACCTATTGGCATTAGCATAGATAGCAATAAAATAACCCTTGGAACAAGGGAGTTAGCTCGGCTGTCTTAGGACGAATTCGTTAGCTACCAAAAGTAACGACTAACCGAGAAGCCCCCACTTCAAACAGTCCGTTAGGACCTTAAGTGGCGGGTAGTTCACGGCATATGCTAATGAGGGCTATAGTTCTGAAGAATCTATGGAAACAGGGAATATAGCAATTAATTTGAAAAAAATAGATGACTACGATATCAAATTACATCAGTGATTCGTCTTTCTATTTAGGGTACCTATGATTTAAGATCTTTTCAAGGGTATTTGGCATCTAGATATAAGGATTCGAGATACTGGGAATGTATTTATTAGTCATTATGGAGAATTTTATCAAAAGGTTATGTTGAGAAATATATTAAAGGAGAAAGTGCCAGTTGGGGCTGACAGTTTAATAAAAACATATGTCGAGTTCATTATAACATGAATTGATTTAAGGAAATTAGGTCAATCGTAAATACCAAAAAATTAGCTTACGAAGAGCACGTTCAAAATATAAAAATTTATACAACAAAGCAGCTAGCAAACGCTAACTGCTCAGTAGAAGAAGAGAAAAAACAAGAAGCTATAGGCTATTCACTAGCCTATAGCTAGTATGGATTAAAGTAATAATTTTATACGAGGAGGAGACAAAAATGAAAGTACCCACAGACTTTTTAATTGCATTATCTGCAAAATTACAAGAAATTGCGGATAATACTGCAGATTTGGAAACAGCTGCTGAACTAGAAGAGTTAATTGAAAAAATTATTGTAAGTATTTCAAAGAGTTGATTAAGTGAATCTAGCGAATGTTTTCAGAAGGGCACAGGGAGATTAGAAATTTAGGGAATTCGTTCCGTTATACTCTTGTTGAACGCCTCGAGAGATATTTTCGGGACGGTTTATTCGCAATCCACCGCTAGCATAGGATAAATCGGCTCCATACGTATCTTGTGAAAAAGTGTGAGGAATTGATGTCTGAAATTCTAGAGATGTTACAAAAAGAAATCCCGCTGTATGTAATCGCTGGAGAGATATGGTGCAAAGCAAACCTGTTACGGAAGCACCTCTAAAAATAGAATCATGGAAACCAACAAGTTTATTGAAAAGATAATTTATAATAATATAAGTTTTTGACGGAAGAGCATCGGGTGTAGAGTTATCCTTTTTACACCTCTAAATTAGTCTCTTGATATAGGTAGTATATATGCTTCTTCTTTGTTCTTTTTTCAGTTAAAGTAATTCTATACATGTGCATAGGAGAAATAAAATCTGATGCGAACGACGAAGGATATGTTAAAGCAATGGAAAGAGGATGTTCAAGCTATTCAAGAGGAAAAAAGGCGAAAAAAAAGGGAAAAGAAAAAGAATAAAAAATTTAATATTCCGGGTCACATTGCGGACTTTATGAATAAAGATGCTATGTATTATAAAAAGAACAGGGTATGGAAGCAAAGGGGAAAATAAGTCTAACGACCGGATATTGGATTGTGAAAGTATAGACAGGCGAAGGAATGAAGAATGCAAGGATATACAAGTGTGTGGGGTAATCTTAGATGTCATATAAGGTATCCTATGCATTCTTCGACCTTCTGAATAGTAGGAGGAGGAAGACAGGTACTATTGGTACGGTATACGGGCAGATAAGCACATGTAGTGTACCAATTTGATAATAAGTTCTTCCTCCATCTCTATTATGAACTGAAAAATGGTTTTTTAAACCAAATAATCCCCATTTTAAATTAATTGTGTATGATATGCTGTAGGGAATAAAACCAAAAGAGCACGATGGTTATGTGCTTTTTTGGTTTTTTGAACCATTTTAAAGAGGTGCCAAGAACCTTTTTTAAGGGTAAGCATACATTGAAGTATAGGACAACCATTTAATTGGTATTTATCCGCGCATGAAATCCTTTCTATAAAAAGTTTATTTTAAGAGTACCCAAATTGTATTTTGGGTACTCTCTTTTTGATAGGAGAAAACAGTGTGGTGTGTTCGATTAGGCATATCTATGCAAAGAAATATGTAATGCGTTTAAAGATGGAATCATTAAAGGGGCGCAGCGTGGATCTATAGAGATTTAAAAGATATTGAACATTTTTCTTAGTACCATTAAAAAGCACAACCAAATCATGTTGTGATACATAATTTGGTTGTGCCAAGTGTGAATAGATAAAGAAAGCGTATATCCTCTCATAGGGAAGGGGATATGTTGACTACATTTTCATAATAGCATAACGAAGCTAATATGATGAATTGAAAAATGATAGATAGTAAAGGGAAAATAAAGAAGGATGAAAATCGACAGTATATGGTAAAGGCAAACTTTATGAATGAGATATAAGTACGCTTCTCGTCCGTTTAAATGAAAGGGTTATTTGGTGTATAGATTGTAAGTACGGGATACTTATAAGAGGTAAAGTTTGGTGTGAAAAGGAAAATAGATAATGATCATGTAGTGTTCAGGTTGTGGAATCACTGTCATAGCTTATGGAAAATGAAGCGAAAAGTGAGATGAATGGATATGACAAAGTAGAATAAGATGTACAAATTTTGTCTGTATCCAACAGAGGGAACAAGCTTATCTCATACATAAAACGTTCGGATGTGTACGCCTTGTGTATAATAAAATGCTGGCTTGAGCGGAAAAAATGATATGAAACGTACAAAGAGCACAAGAAAGAGCTGAAGAAACAAAAATGCGCTACTCCTGCGAAATACAAAGTAGAGTATGAATGGTTGAAAGAAGTCGATTCCTTAGCATGGGCTAAGGCGCAATTCAACTTGCAAACTACGCATAAGAATTTTTTTAGTGGTCAAAGTGACTTTCCTACATTCAAAAGTAGAAAGAGTAGAAGATCTTATACAATGAATGGAGTAAACGGAAATAGTATGTTATTTCATGGTTAATCAAATTACCAAAATTAAAAATGGTGAAACGGAAGCAACATAGAGGAGAAATTTCGCCAAAAGATATCATCAAATCATGTACGATTTGATGATATCTGCTAGTAAATATTGTGTATCCATCTTGACTGCATATGAAAAAGAAATTGTACAAAAAGAAGTTGCATGAATAGGTCGCCAATCAACGTAAAAACATCCTTTATCACAGGTCTAAAGAATGAGCTAGGAACTTTGGACGTTGTAGCAATTGAAGACTTGCATAGGAAAGGAATATCACGAGCACTTCATTTCGACGATATTTTTAGCATATAAGCTACAAGAAACAAGGAAACCAATTTATAAAGATAGATAAATGGTTTCCTTCTACAAAGATGTGTAGACGTTGTGAAAATAAAAAAGAAATGTCATTATACGAACGTGTGTATTCGTGTTCGTGGGGACTCAAAATCCGTCGTGACTACAACGCAGCGATGAACGGAAAAGCTCTCACTTCAAGTAAGCTCGTAAGAGATACTAAGTGGGGGGATTCACTATCCGTTAATGTTGTTTTATATGTACTGAATTGAAGTCTTGATTAGATTCCTTGCTTAATTTAAGTAAGAGTAAAGAATAATAATTTAGTTTCATTTTTTGATTGATGGTTAGATAATTAGGTTGAAAGAACGGCATGAAAATGATATGTGGTTTTTAATCTTTTTTGATATTCACTTTGCTTTAAAAGATATTTATGTTGTCTACATACAATAGCATATTTTTCTCTTTACTTATATTTTTTGAATGCATACGTAGATTACAAAGAGGTAGTGGTATATATACTAGCTTTCCTTTAGATAGTATATGTAACCACGCAGCAATAGCTACACCAGATCGATATAATCTTCCAGAAAAGACACCAAAGGGATCGAGTAAGTTTTTTTCGAAAAAGTGGAGTTGTGGGTTCACTAATCCAATCCAATCCAATTAAATTCAGAAATTATAGAACTACCAGCTTTCATCCCATTTACTAAAGTAATTTCTTGGAATCCCGTTACGCTTCTATAAAATGTATTACTCTTTATATTTCTTCTACTGCAGTACTTTTATTGAAGCATTCTATGGGATTATTTTGGATTTAGAGAGTAATTTTCTCAATACCAATGTTTATAATTTCTTGTAAAATAAAATATGCTAACATTTATAATAGCTTTTTATAACTTTCTCCTAAACACCACAGGCCCCTACTTGTGGTGTTTATTTTTATATCCAAAAGAGAAGCGATTTTATGATACTAGGGGTTACACTAACCAAAAAATGGTAAGTTAAGGAGTGTTTTCACAAAAAAAGACGGTTTTTTCTATAAGAAAATATATGTCAGTATCTATTTTGACAACATTTTTTTAGGAATGGATGTGGGACGGAAAGGTTTCGCTTTTTTTTCAAGTTTCGTAATAGGATTTGATTTATGTTAAATATCCTAATTGAGTGGCAACTGAAATTAACTGAATCCATTCGTTGTTCTGTATTATATTTTTTGTTTTTTGTTCTGGAAGATTGCGCTTAAAACTTAAATCATCTGCAATATATATAGCTTCTCCTTTTGCTAAAAGGGATAACCAAGTTGCTGTGATATACTCATGAACAAATGGTAGTCCTCTTAAATATCCAAATGGTTCATGCAATTTTTCTTTTCTTAATAAAGGTGCTGTTAATTCACATATCTCGTTTTGTTTTTGTAATATATAATTTCCGTATTCTATTCCATTTAATCTTGTATCATTAGTAAACAATCTGTTTGTATCCCCGTTTTGAATGGACTGTCCTTGTTCATTTATTTGTACTTGTGATGATGTAACGAATTGAATTGTATTAGATTTGTCAGACAAAAAATATTGCATCATTCTTTCGATTTTAAGAGGATAAAACAAGTCTTTTTCGAATAAAAAATTTATATAAGTACCCTTGGAATCTTCTGTTAATTTTTGTGATAATTCTATTGTGTTCATCAGTATATCGTTTTTTATATAATGTATTTTGTTATAGTAGGGTAAAAATTCTTTTTCTATCATAGTTTGCATGTCGTTGGTTGAAGTGTTATCTCTAATAATAATTTCTGTATTGTCATATGTTTGAAATAATGCACTGGTTAATGCCGCTTTGAAATAAATCGTATCTTGAGTTAATGGCATTAAAATACTTACTAATGGTAACGATGTAATCATTTTTATGTCCCCCTAAATAAATGTAGCTAACTCCCTAATTTTTTTCATTAAGCAGGTTATATAAAATTGTAAAGTTTGTTTTGTTGAATTATCGTATTCATTAAAATATATAGTGTTAATATATACAATATAGCGCAGACACGATTTCGCATTTTTTAGGATGAGTTTGTTTTCAGAGATAAATCCTTGAATTGGTGCAAAATATACCATGTGAAACCAGTCATGAGCCGAATAAAATTTCATAGTCAGGTTATTTCCGATGTTAGTGGCGTGCATACGTAAATAACTAAGGGTATCCGGAATATATAATATATCGCCTTCGATTAATAATGTTAGCCAAGTAGCCATATCTACTGCGGACTGATATTGATGCCCGTAAAATGATCCAAATGGTTCTTGTAGATTTTTTTTTCTAAATAGGGGTGTAGTTGGTTCACCAATCCAATTAGTGTCTAATATTATAGAACCACCTGCTTCTAATCCGTTTATAAGAGTTAAAGTGGTATGCCTTTTTTGTGTGAAAGGAAAGTTCTGAATTAGATTTCCTTCACTATCCACAGGTTGTCGGTGAGAGGTGATTAACTTTATTTTTTGCTCTGGGTCATTTAGATAGTGTTTCATCATAGTACTAATTTTCTGTGGATGAAAAAAATCGTCATCCATTAAAAAATTTATATATTCACCTTTTGATTGTAGAAAAGCTTTTTGGAAATTTTTAACTCCTCCTAATCTTACATTATTTTTGTAATAACGTATGTTTGAAAAAGAAGTTATTAGTGGAGCAACTATTGAGTATGTTTTATTGTTGGTACTATCGTCAGTAATAATGATTTCAATATTTGGATAGTCTTGTGCCAGAACGCTATCTAGAGCTATTTTAAAGTAATTAGGCCGATTGTATGTGGGAATTAAAACACTTACTAGCGGTAAAGACATTTTTTTAACGCCCTTTCTGTATATAATAATTTAATAGTTTTCAGAAAAACAGGATATAATAATTGATTTCCTGTTTTTGTTTTCGTAGCCATAAAAGTTTATAAATATTTTTGATAGCAAGTTGGTATATATCTGTTTCGTGTAAAAAAACAAAATTTTTTTGTATGAAATAAAAGATGCATTAAATCTTGTAGGGCATTTAGAATTATTTTGGGGGATTTACTAATGTTTTTGGTGTGTAAACGTAATCTACTTAAGGATTTTGGAATATATATAATACGTCCTTTTGATAATAAATTCAGCAATAATACCATTTCCAGCCTCAATTTCATTTATTAATGTAGTTTGTTGAAAATTTTTTTGATTGTGAATGGTATTTGGTAGACTATGTCCATTTTCATCAATATAGGATCTATATGATGTAACCAATGTAATTTTATGTGCACATCTTCAAAAAAGTATGCTAACATTTTTTTGACTTTATTTGGAGAAAATAGGTCATCGTCCATTAAAAAGTTTATATATTCCCCATTACTTTTTTCATAGGCATTAATAAAGTTGCATTAGCCCTCCATTATAATAGCGTTTTTATAATAATAAATATTTTTATAAACGAGTTAATTGATTTTTGTGTAAACTATTAACCGTATTAAAATAATACTGGGGGAGATGAAAGCTTTGCTAAGTTGATAAGTAGTTTTCAATGAACACATTTTATGATATTTACAAAAAAACATATCTATTCGTTATATATTTTGTAATCAAGTATTTTAGTAATATGCACAATTTTGGTGCACCTTTAGTAGCAAGAATTGCACTGAAATGAGTTAACATGTGATTTTAGCTGTGAAAAGGAGAAATATTAGCTTTTTATCTAATATGCGGAATTATATAAAGATAGAACCTTAAAGGTGTGTATTATTCATCTCAAGTAAACAAATGGTTCATGAAGAGTAGAGGAACATAGAAGTAAGAGGACGATGGATATGTCTATATCGGATTGTTGATTCTGAAGGAAACACAATTGATTTTTATTTAAGTGAAACGAGAAATTTTAAGGCAATTAAGCGATTTCAAAAAGACTTTGCAATCTCTTCATGTTTCTAAATCGCGTGTAATCACAGTTGATGAGAATTTCACTTATCTAATTTCTATCAACGGATTAAAGAAGAAAAAGATGTTGCTAGGGTATCCTTTATTACTATGTCTTAAATGAGGATAAGGTTGTAGATAAGAATTACATATTATCTACATTTAAATAAATAGAATTCATTTTCGATATCTTTTTTGAAAGAATTTGATCTGTTTAATCATTTGTTAGTCGAGAGCTTAATCGTAGGTGAATTTAAGAACATAGGCGGAAAGTCTGATGGTTAATATACTAAAATCGAGATATATTTTTCAGCATAAAAGTAATAATAGTTATGTGAAAAGGAATTATATTGTTTATCTTGAATTCTTAAGAATAATGTTTTGAAATATATGTCTATGCAATGAACAGTTCTATGAAGATTTTCATTGATAGGGAGGTAAATGATAATAACTAATATAAAAATAATACAATAATAAAAACACATAAGTTAATATGAAATTGGTATATTTTGTATTATCCTCCTTTTCGGAAATGTTTTATCTGACTTATTTTCAAACAAAGGAGGAACTAATTCAAGCTATTGAAACATATATCTATTATTAAAACTACAAACGATTCCAAAAAAGGCTTAATTTATCAAGCGCCGATTGAATATCGAGTCTCGATGAATTACGTAATATATAAATTCTATTGGTCTGTTTTGAAGTATTAAAAAATCTACCTCTGAGGAGGGATAAAAATTGGATGCTACTAATGAATTAATTATTTTTGTTCATATTGCCAAAAACGGTGGTACTACCTTAAGGGATATCCTTGATAAACAATATGGTGCTAAGTCATTAAGTATGTATGCAGATGCATCAATGTTGAATACTAAAGAAAAAATCATAAATAAGGTTTTACAACATATTCATACAGCTAAAAGTATTAGTGGGCACTTTAGCTATGGAATGAAATATGATGATCATATAGCACGGGAATCTTTACTATCATTAATAAATATCCCACGAAATATCACCTATATTACTATGTTAAGAAACCCTGTAGAAAATATATTTTCTTTATATAATCATTACAAACGGAATGGTTATTTTAATATACAAACTCTTGATATGAATTTTGAAACCTTTATCAAACAAAAATTATATTATCCTAATTATCAAACGTTATGTGTATCTGGTACAGATATTCCTGATTTGAATATTGCAAAATATAATATTGTTAATGATTTTTCTATAGTTGGAATTACCGATATGTACAATGAATCTATATTTTTAATGAAAGAAAGGTTCAATTGGAATAATATTAAATACCAAAAGTTGAATCATTTTGTAAATCCAGATTTAATAAAAGATATTCCAAATGAACTTATAAACTTAATTTATCTCGATAATAAATTAGATTTAAAATTATATTTGTTTACAAAGCAGTTATTAAAACAAAAAATTGATGCATTAAATATAAATAAGCAAAAAGAACTCCATGAATTTTCGCCTTTTACTTAAATGAAATACACTTAAAAAATAGGGTTCTGGTGCAACTAAAAGGTACAATCTAAAGAATAATGAGGATTCTTCCCTGAATCTTTTTTACGCTGTTAATTCAAAAAATTGATGAATGAATTCATTTTGATTGTGAACAGACTAATCCTGTAAATATGGGAACGATGTATCGTTTTCTTACCAGTTTTCGGATTAGTCCTGTATTCTCCATAATCTTTTCTTGTAAGAGTCACAATGCCCAGTCTCTTTGCTTTCAACATTTTACTAAGAATAGATAATAAAGGTTTATCTTGGATTCCTAAGCTCCATATTTGTTTTAATAATTTACCATGATTAACTTTGTCAAAGAAACTTTTAATATCAATATCTACTGAATAATACAAATTTCCTTTGTTGATAGGATGATTAAATCGAGCAAGTGTATGATGTGTACTGCGGTTTGGTCTAAATCCATAACTGTGTTCATAAAACTTTCCTTCACAAATGATTAGTTCTCCTAAATTTACATTTAGTGCCTAACCTTTTCAGAGGAACGTTTCGCACTACTTACGCCTGCATAGCCATATTTCATAAAAATTGCTCCTTTTACACATGACTTTAGATCTTAAGTTATGACACCGGTATACATACTGATATTACTGCACTTTAAAAACAGAGTCAAAACTTAAAGGAATCGTGTAACTACTCAGCCTACTAAAGTCCGTATTTAGTGTAATAATTCAATTTTTTCACCTGAATATTGATTTTTTGGGCGTCATATTTATAAAGATGGTGAAAAAATAGAATCTATTAATCTGGTATACATCTATAAAACACAATGTTAAGGTTTGATAACTCATATTTATCAACATATAGTAGCTGAGTATTTACGGAATCGAAAGAATTCGGTCCATATATAAACAGAGGCGAAGTCTTCAAACAAATTACGTCTTTTTGGTGTGCAATGAAATTACAGTCATTTTCGAAAGGTATTTAAATAATCGTTTTTTGTACACGAGTCTTTGTGTTTTCAACCTTTACAACAAAATCCAGAATTTACGATGCAGGAAAGCTCTTATCTTAAAATTTTTAAGAAATGGGTTCTTACAGTTTTGACCAATCCCACGGCTAAAGCCATGGGATTCTTGTTCGCGAACATCTTACTTACATGTTTCCATAGGAAACCGCAGAGGAAAAACTTGGGCGAACAACTCTACATACACTAAAAAAAGGAAAGGTCCGTGCCAACTACGCCTTTCAACAGGCGATACTTTTCTTTGGTTTGTCATTTTGATGTTTGGTTTCTTGTCTGACTTCTTCAGATAAAAAACGCCTATGTCAAACGGGTTGTTTATATACAATCAATAGGATTGATTTTATGTCCATCTCATATAATTTACGTGCAATATTTTGAGCAGCATTTACATCACGATGGATTTCTGTTTTGTGAACAGAACATTTGAAATTCCATCCATTCGCTTGGTGTTTTTTCAATCCCTAAAACATTTCCAATTATAAAACGTCTTACATTTTTGTTGAGATCTGCCAATGATTTTGGCATGAAATTGTGAAATACTACGTATCGCTCTTCCAGAAACCAATAACGCTTTATCTTCTGTTGCGACTGTCACTGCATGGATTTCGCCTAAATCCCGGCCAGCTACTTTTGGTTTCTGTCCGGATGAATCATTTTCCGCCACGGATATTTTGCTTTTTTATCTGTTTTTCTCAATTTGCGAATCGTTTCGCGGTTGATTTCGTCTTTATCTGCGATTGCTTGCACCTTTTGGGAATGCAAATTGTATGTTTGTTTACGAACAGATGGTATATCTGTTTTAATTAGCCATTTTTTCCACATGAAATAATAACTTGTCGCTTTTCGAACAATATCATTCCAAACAGACGCTGTTTCCTTTTGCATAGAACGAAGAGAATCGTACAATTTTTTTGTATGGGATCTGAAATGAAGGAGAGACAAGCATTTTGTATTCTCCTTTCTTATCGTATTTTTTCTATAACAGAAAAATAAAAATGAGAAGTTTCTTATTCGCTTTCAGCCCACGGCTGAAACACGTGGGTTTTCCCGCTCATTAGTTCTGTAATTTGATGTTTACAGAGAATATTTATTATTTACAATGAATATATTTCAAAAGTATAAAGTGCTATTTTTACTGTACATCATTAATGAAAAGTAGAGACACGTCCATCTTGATAATAATGGATTATAAGCGTTTGAATGATTAGGATTACCTAGTCTTTTTATCCCTCCACTTGAATGGTAAAGCTAACTTAGAGCTTGTTTAAAATTTTTTTAATAAAATGGCCACTCCTGCCAATAAGTAACTTTTTCTGCTATTTTTAAGTGTTCGTTCACAATTTTTCCACAGTCTGCGGTAATTTTCTAACCAAGAAAAGTTCGTTCCACAATCCAACGTTTCCGTAGCATGACAAACTTATGAAGTTCAGAGCGTTTGATGATTTCAACTTAACAATTAATCGTTTTTTTATGGATTGTGCAAAAGATGGCCCTGTATATCTGTCACTTTTTTCAAAGCTTTTTTGTGCCTGCCCCATCGTACTCGCGATAGGTTTAAACCGATTTTTTTATGCACTTTTTCGAGAAGACTGATGCCATTCTCATCTACTTTCTGCCCAATCTGATAGTAGAAATAAGCTGTTTGTCAGTTTAGAAAACCAATGAATGGGTAGATTATGCCATTGGAATCCTGTGGAAAGCATGTATAGCGAATCGCAGAATACTTCATATAAATCAACTTTGCGTGGATGTGTCCGTTTTCGTGAGGTTTTTAAATCTTTTCGAATTTGTAAGGGTAATTTCTTTTAACGCCAAAAACTAGCTTAGTAATAGAAAAATATTTAAAAACGTTTATTTCCTAAAAGCCTTTGCACCATATGATAAGGATGATAAGTTGCCAGATAATTTCATAGTAGAAGTTATCTACAAGCTAAACTATAGTTTATAAGGAGTATATATATGGAAAAACCACTTGTGAGTGTTTTAATACCATCTATGGGAAACTATATTAATTTGGAAGTTGCTTTAACCAGTGTATTACTACAAACATATACTAATATTGAAATTATAATTAGAGATCCTTCTTCCACTGATACGATACAAATACTATTAGAAAAAGATTTTTTACCATACTCTGACAAGATAACGTATATCAGGGATAATAAATATATGTCTAAATTAAATATATTGCAGGAACTATTAAGGATTTCAAACGGTACCTATATTAATTTTTTGATGGAGGACGACTGGTTTTATCCAACAAAAATTGAGAAAATGATGGATTGTTTTTTAACAGACGGTACAAATTCTGTGAAATTAGTCACATCATACACAGATTTTATAGATATACATGGAGATATAATTAACCTTCATAATGGAATAGAAAAAAAATATGAAATAGATATGCAGTGGGATAGCATCATGGGTAGTAATTTTCTGTTGAAAAATAAAGATTATATTGGTGGATTATCAGTTCCTTTATTTCGGAAACAAGATTTAATTCAGCCAATTGGATGTTTTTCCGGACATCAATTTACAAAAGAAATTGCAATGGCATCATGGCTTACTTTAATAAAACAGGGTTCTTTTGTGTTAGTTGCAGAAAAATTAATTTCTGAACGTAAAAACCAGAATCATCAAAATATTCAAGTGGAAGTGGATCTTATAACAGATTGGATTCATATAGTTACATTGACCAAACAAAATGGCGGGATAATTACTAAGGTTACTGAAAAATTGCTTATTCAAAAAATATTGGGATGGATAGATTATTTGTTATTGAAAAAAACAAATGTACTTACAGTGATAGAAAGAGAAACGATTCAAAATTATAAAGAATATTTGTATAGATTACAAACAATTGATTAAACGTGGTTTGTTTGGAGAATCATGCTTGGATACAATAGCTAAAGAGCCACGTATCGTGTGGTATAGTCGATTCGTCCATATCATTAGTTAAGGAACACTTGTACATATGAATTGTGTATTCGGAGAGCGCTTGGATATATTTGGAGAAAAGGAAAAATTTCATTTGCTACAGTCTTATATTGTCCATTTTGATGAGAGCGGGATTCATGTAAATCGAGCACGTCAGTGGCTCCATACAATGAGTATAAAAGGCATAAATTTTCAAGTTGTACATTATAAAGCGTGGAAAAGAGGTGATGAACGAAATGGGTGTGCTATCCCACTGTTCAGGAATCGCTATTCAGGATGGATGGGCTTCTTATTTTGGATATAATTAGTCCAAACATGTTTTATGTAATGCTCATCTTTTGTAGGATTTACAAGGTATTTTTGAGCAAGCCGGTGAAAAATGGGTAGAAAATATGAAAAAATTATTATGCAATGCCAAATAACGCAAAGAACAACAAGAGGGAAAGCTTACATTATGGGGTTTTCTAGAAATTGAGCAAGCATATGAAGTCATCCGGTAAGATGGAGCTGCATGCCACCGCTCTCATTCAGAAAAGAGGCCGTCCAAAAAGAGTTCTAAACAATCTCCTTTAAAAAATTTACGGAACCGATTTGTACGAAACAAAGATGCCATTTTAGGTTTTCTCACACATGCTGATATTCCATTGCATAATAATGAAGCTGAGCGAGATATTCGAATGGAAAAAGTAAAACAAAAAGTATCAGGTACGTTCCGTACTGAAGAAGGAGTACGAATATTTTGTTTAATGAGAAGCTGCATCCAAACCTCACAAAAACAAGGTAAACCTGTATTCCACATAATAGAACGATTGATTTGTAAAGGGACGATAGACCTTGTTTTTATCAATTAATTGGATGGGGAATGTATAACAGTCAATTATTTTTTATCTTATCTTTTTCAATAAACTAAGCAGTTACATTAATTTTAAAGAAAGAAGGCGTTGAAATGGGAATGTATACTCGTTTATTAGCCCACATGAACTTTAGATTTTATTCGTGTGATGAAAATAGAAATATAAGATTAGAAGATACGAATAGGATTTTAAAACAAAAAAGTAGTGAAGAGAGAAAAATTAATGAAATAGGAGAAGGGGCTAATATTGTAGCAAGAGGAAATGATGCACATACGGAAGGGATTCATACAATAGCCAGCGCAAATTATTCACATGCAGAGGGAGCTCATACTAAGGCAAAAGGAATTGCTTCACATGCAGAAGGAGCTCATGCAACAGCGAACGCAGATTTTTCACATGTAGAAGGAGCAAACACTGTAGCTAATGGGGATTCTTCACATGCGGAAGGAAATGGTACAATAACTTATGGGGAAAATTCACATGCAGAGGGAAGTTATACTGTTGCTGGGAATGCTGACGATGTTTTACAAGGAAATGGTGCACATGCGGAAGGGATTCATACAATAGCCAGCGCAAATTATTCACATGCAGAAGGAACTCATACTAAGGCAAAAGGAATTGCTTCACATGCAGAAGGAGCTTATGCAATAGCAAACGCAGATTTTTCACATGTAGAAGGAACAAACACTGTAGCTAATGGGGATTCTTCACATGCGGAAGGCATTTATACAATAGCAGAGGGAATGGCTGCGCATACAGAAGGAATCAATACAACAGCAGAGGGGATTTCTTCACACGCGGAAGGACATTTCACATGCGCTTATGGAGAAAGTGCACATGCAGAAGGACATTTTTCAGTTGCTAAAGGGGAAAGTGCACATGCGGAGGGATTTTACACAATAGCTCAAGGGAAAGCTTCGCATGCGGAAGGAACTCATACAGTTGCTAAAGGAGATTTTTCACATGCAGAAGGAGTTGGGAATTTTTCAGGGTTTAAGGGAGCTCATATCATGGGGAAATATGGGGATGCTCAAGAATCGTATTCATGGTTTATCGGTAATGGTATAGACCCTAATAATAAGGAGTTGGGTGCAAAATGGTTGGCTAGTACGAGAAATATGTACATTGATGGAACCACATATATAGCTAGTGGAATTAGTTATGCTGAAATGTTTGAAGTAAAGAACGGAACTATTGATATTGGCTTTTTTGTGACATTTGATGGAGAGTTTATACGCAAAGCCACCGCACAAGATGAGTATATTTTAGGAATAACAAGTGATTCACCTAGTGTTTTAGGAAATAGTGCTGAAATGAGATGGAAAGAAAAGTATCTTGTAGATGAATGGGGAAGATTACAATTTGAGAAAATGAATGATTCAAGGGAAATTGAACCCCCTCCCATATTGAATCCTCAATGGAACCCGGAGAAAAAATATATATCTCGAATTGAAAGATCTGAATGGATAGCAGTGGGATTGTTAGGACAAATGCGGGTTAGAGATGATGGGAATTGTGTGATTGGTTCGTATTGCCTCCCGAATATGGAGGGTATTGCTACAAGCAGTAAGAAAGGTTATCGCGTAATAAAACGGATAACACCTAATCAAATCATGGTGTTGTTCAAATAATATTTTGTTGTATGAAAAGTCAAAATGTTATTATGCCAATAAATCAGGTGTACGAAAAAACATAAGTCCTAACATAGGGCGAATACGTTTTTAATGAACTGATGGTCTTGATTTACGATGTTATTTAGATATTTTATTTGCCTGATTTGAATGCCTAACGGCATTTTTTTCTTTAATCATATGATATCAATCGGATAAGTGTGATTTTTATCAACTGTGATTACATGAGGTTTGGAAACATGAAAAGACCGCAAAGCTTTCTTAAAGAATCGTTTTGCAGCCTTAGGATTTCTAGATTTACTTAAGCAAAAATCAATTGTGTTTCCTTCAGATGACGCCGGATAAGCCTTTCTAACTCAGACCCATATTAATGAACCCAAAGTATAATGGCTGTATGTGCTAAGAATACATCTCTTTATTCCATCATTTTCACCAAATCGCGAAAGCTGAGGTTGTACCGCGTACCAATGTACAGTTAATAGAATGATATCTGGCTGATAATGTTTCCACTTAAATACATTTTCTGTTTCCATACTGATTACGCATCATTTATAGAATAGTACTATCAGTATATTTAAGATTTACAGATTCATTGCACAAGCTTTAGCTTTTTTGCGCCAGAACATTATTTCCTACCTTTGTATTTGATAATATAAAAGTTTTTGCAGAAGGAGAAAATAATAATTTATTTCTTGATTTTGTTCCTTATTAAATTTTATTTGGTTTTTTCTTAGCCACAAAAGCTTATAAACATTCTTAATCGCGAGTTGATATGTATCTTTTTCTTTTAAAAAAGAACATTTATTTGCATGAAATAAAAGATGCGTTAAATCCTGTAAAGCATTTACAATCATTTGGTAGGATTTCCCGGCATTTTTTGTGTGTAAACGTAGTTTACTTAAAGGGTCAGGAATGTATAAAAGGTTTCCTTTTGATAATAAATTAAGCCATGCTGCAATATCAACACCGCATCGATACAATCTTTTAGAAAAAAAACCAAAAGGTTCCGTTAAGTCTTTTTTTCGGAATAAAGGTGTAGTAGGCTCGCCAATCCAATTAAATTCCGCAATAATGCTATTTCCAGCTTGAATTCCATCTAATACTGTAGCTTGTTGGAATTTTCTTTGGTTATGGATTGAATCCGGAATACTATTCCCATCTTCATCAATATATGACCTGTATGAAGTGATTAATGTAATTTTATGTGTAGGATCATCTAAAAAATATGATAACATTTTTTCAATTTTATTTGGAGCAAATATATCATCGTCCATTAAAAAGTTTATATATTCTCCATTGCTTCTCTTATATGCATTAATAAAGTTACGTGGACCGCCTAATGTAGTAGGGTTTTTATAATAAAAAATATTGTTATACTTTTTTAAATAAGGTTGTATACAGTTATAAGTTTCATCATTTGTACTATCATCTGTAATGATAATTTCAATATTTTTATATGTTTGTTTAATTGCACTTTTTAAAGCGATTTGGAAATATGTGGGGCGATTATACGTTGGAATTAGGACACTCACTAATGGCATTTTATTATTTGACATATGATCTTTCCTCACTTACTTACTTATTTATTTTAGAACAGGATTTTAAATTTGATATGAATTTCTTGGACGTATTTAATAATATTTAACGTAATAATATTTTCTAGAATATATTAATCCTCTAACGTTTGTTTCCATAGACAAAAGTCATTGGGTAGAGTGGAAAGATATTATAAATTATTTTTAAAAGATGCCGGCGCATTTTATTTATATTAGTTATTACAATGTCACCTTTTTATCTACTATGCTAATCTGTATGAAGATAGAACATTAAAAAATTCTTAACTAAGGATGTTATAAAGGGAAAATATAGTAGGATTTATATACTGTGACATGAATCCGAGAAAGTAGTCGAATATGAAATAGATACGGAAGGGTTGTCGGGAGAGGCTGTTGAAATGTACTTTAACAATTCGAAATTGCGATTATATTTGTCGATTAATAAAGCGCGAACTTTTAAACGAGTTGACTTTCCTATTACCATAAATGGAATTGAAATGTGTGTGAAGTCAAATGAATAATTTTGGTTATTCCATACACAAACAGGTCTTTTTAGAATCGGAACGATTTTGTATGTACTCTTTTTCACCGCACTGGGGATATTGGCCGCAATATCCCCAGTGCTTTTCTTTACTTCAGCCATTTCAGGTACAAGGGCATTAATGACTTTTATCTACTCGTAGCTACTTTGTTCCAATAGCCTGATTTGTTCTTTTGTTGGCAATCATTTCATTTTGACCGCGATGGTTTGTGTCACTAGTTTCACCCCTCTTTTTTTGACTTTCTACATAATGTTGTATTGTCTCACTTGGTACATTCCCAGCAGTAGAAACAAAATAGGAACGAGTCCACAGAATTGACAAGTGCGCGAGATGAGGGAATTCTTCTCTTAAACACTTTGATGTCACTCCTTTGATTTTCGCCATCTTATCAGCAGGACTACGTGTTGGAGGTGTATGTAAGAACAAGTGAACGTGGTTTTTGTCACATTCCATTGCGACAATAGGGATATCCAAATTTCTATATATTCCTGGAATCAACTCTTTGAAATGTTCTTCTACTTTTGTATTAAGAAAAATTTTTCTTCTGTATCGCGGGCAAGATACAAACGAAAGAGAAGTTACATTCCAGACTTCTCTTTTTCGACGTATAAGGAATTACGGTAATTATTCAGAATTTCTTATACGATAACCATAGTGTATAAACGGGTTTATATTTTTCAAATTTTGCAACAGAACCGGTCACAATAGACCTCTTCAATAATTAATCGCTCATTATCAAAATTCAAAGTTATATATCCCATAAACAAAATACGCTCGATGGACAGTGCCCGATTTTTTCCGTTTGCCTCTCTAGTCAGCGGCATTATTTTGGGAACTTTTTGGGTATGTTTTGTTTTTGTACAATGTATTATCATGAAATTTTTAATTTTCGAAGAGGTCTAATATTGTTTATATTTTAATAAACTAGGTATATAAAAAAGATATATTTTTCGGAAGGTAGCTTTATAATACTATGTTTTATAAAATTTTTTTCAAGAAAACTAACAAATCACTTGGTAAATTGTGCCATTGACAGCCTGTTGTGAGCTGGCGCGTCCTTTTTTACATAGACTGTACCATAGATTTTAGACAGGTTCGTACACTCAAATGAATTTAGTAATGGTGAATGTCTAAAGAGGATTTATATAGCAAGTAGTTCGCTATGTTATATATACATTTAAACAAGAAGGGGATAATTATATGGAAATGCCGCTAGTTAGTATATTAATTCCCACATATAATCGCCCAACATATTTTAAACAAGCATTATTAAGTGCAGCTTTACAAACATATCCTAATATCGAAATTGTTATATGTGATGATAGTACGAACGATGACACGAAACAAATAGCATTGCAATATATTGAAAAGTTCCCATGTAAAATAAAATATTATCAGAATCAAACAAATATCGGTCTTAGGTCGAATTTCCAACTAGCTTTTCAAAGGGCAACGGGTGAATATATAAATTATCTAATGGATGACGATTTATTTCATCATCATAAGATTGAAAGAATGATGAAATACTTTTTATCAAATCATATAAATAGTATTAAATTGGTTACATCATATCGACAACCCATTGATGCAGAAGGGAAAAATCTCCCGGATTTTTCTTTTACAAAAAAAAGATTTGACTGCGATACGGTAATAAATGGAAATAAGGCAGGTAATTCCATGTTATTAGATGGAAATTGGATTGGGGAACCTACTACAGTACTATTTCGAAAAAAGGATTTAGTTGAACCTTTTGGTCAATTTTGTGGTGCACAATATTTTTCAGCTGTAGATATGGCATCGTGGTTAAGTCTCTTATTGAACGGAAACCTTGTCTATATTTCTGATACACTAAGCTATGTACGAATGCATCCATTTAATGTTGGAAAAGATAGAGATATGAGAATAAATGCCCTTTATGATTGGATGCATATGACATTTCATGGTCCTCTTTATAAATTTTTAGAACATCCTGATCATTTATTTCAACGGCTAAAATTAAGCCTCCAGGTTGTAAATGAGTTAGAAGTACTATATTCAAATCAAATATCTACAAGTAAAAGAAAATTATTGTTATTTTATAAACAATGCATACAAAAATACTTAGATAAGGTAAAATTAGTGATTGAAGAATGAAGGATAATGTAACGATAGGCTTTGATATTACTAGATAAAAAGCGAGAATAATATATAAGACTTCTTTAGAAAATCATCATAATTACAAGTATCTATAAGCCAGACGCAATCATTTTCTAAATGATTGGGGACCAATATTGTAAAATTAAAGATAAATGAATGTATGTTTTTATTCTGAGAACAGCAACGTATCTTTAATGTCACATACTATATGAAAATTAGCGCATCACTTATATTTTAGTGGTATGCTTTTTTTATCGTCTTCTTACAGAATATCCCTTCATCAAGCGTGTGTGAAGGGCGCTAGCCCAACGGTAGGTGGGAGATGAATGTCAGTTGGGCGTTATGGAGAAGAGGTAGATTTATTCATAACCATGAACACGGAAGTTATACGGTTGGAAGACATTTATCCGCGCATGAATCTATGGGCTATCCACCTCTTGCTTGTATATTATGGTTTGGATTTAGTCCGTGGAACGATGCGATGAGAAAGAGAAAGTTACAAATTGGTCCGACTCTTTCTGAAGCTAGTAAGCATGGAGGAATGGGTACGCATCATATTGTTACGCCGGAAAGATTAGAAGAATGGTATAAGGAATTAGCGAGAGAAACGAAGGATTTACGGTTTAATGCTGCGTATCGTTATGCTTTTGTATAAATGATTCCCACCACAAGATTGTATCTTCAATGCCAGTATTTAAATCGTATTGTGGTTTCCAGTTTACTTCAGTCTTTAAACGTTCTACACTAACGCCGACGAATAAAGGTTCATCCTTAGAGAAGGGAATCGCGCCTAGTTTAATTAAATGTTCTTTCCCTATTTTTTTAGAGATGATAGAAGCTAACTTTTTAATTTGTACAGATTGACCAGAAGCGATATTGATGGTGCCTGTAACGCTGTGTTCTAATATTGTTACGAGAGCGTCAGCGACGTCACTCACATGGAGGAAATCTCTCGATTGTTTTCCATGTGTACATAGTGCTTCCTCGTTTTTTAATAAGGAAGTGATAATGTTAGAAACGAGCCGATTACCTTGTTCGTGAGGTCCATACATATGAAAAATGCGGCCCCAACACATGCTGAGTCCTGTTTGTTGTGCATACGTTTCTAGCCAGGAGTGCAGTGCATTTTTACATAAAGAATACGGGGTTTTATAGGAAAGGAGCGGTGAATCTTCAAATAATACGCCGTTAAACCATTCGTACTCTGCGCCAGTACCTGCAACGACAACACGCTTTCCACCGCATATTGTGAAGTGTTGAATCAATGAAATACTAGACTTTAGCCAATAGTAATTATTAATAGATATATAGCATGCTGGTGGCACTGCTTCCCAAGCAAGGTGAATGAGATGGCTAGGCTGAACGTCGTAAATGAATTGTTTTACTTCGTCATCGCGAAGCAAGTTTACTTTATGCCAATGGCAAGGGAGGTGAGAGGGTTTATTTTTATTATACGTGGCGTGCACTTCATATCCCTCTTGTATAAGTGAATGTACAACATATTTACCTATCCAGCCACTACCACCTGTTACAACAACTTTCTTCATGGCTCGATCACCTCAATTTCTGGAACCGTCACTAAAAATTTACCGCCCCATTCACGAATGAAAGAGCATTCTTTCATAATTTCGTCTTTCAAATTCCAAGGAAGTATAAGAATGTAATCCGGTTTTGTACGTTTAATTTCTGCTGGAGATTTTATTGGAATACGAGTTCCTGGTAAAAGGAGATGTTGTTTGTGAGGATTTTTATCTACTGTATAAGCTAGAAATTCTTTACCTATCCCGCAATAATTCAAAAGGGTGTTTCCTTTAGCTGGAGCACCGTAACCGATAATTTGTTTGTTTAAAGCTTTCGCTTCAATAAAAAACTTTAAAATATTTATTTTCAATTGTTCGATGCGTTTAGAAAAAAGGAGATAGCAATCTAAAGTATCTAACCCGTGGTCGACTTCTTTTTGAATTAATTTTGTAACATTGGAATGGATAGTTGATTGGGCACTTAGATGGTTTACAAAAATCCGTAAGGAACCACCATGCGTTGAAAGTTCTTCTACATCAACAATTTGTAAATGATGATAACTTAAAACTTTTTGAAGGCTTATAAGTGAGAAGTAGGAAAAGTGCTCATGGTAGATAGTATCGAACTGTTTAAAGGATATGAGGTTTAATAAGTGTGGGAATTCAATTGTTATCGTGCCATCTTGTTTTAATAACGTTTTTAAACCGGCAACAAAATCATGCAAGTTTGGAACATGTGCTAATACGTTATTTGCGACGATTAAATCAGCTTGTGGCAATTTTTTTGCTAAGTCATTACTGAAAAAATTCACATGAGTAGGAATTCCTTTTTTGATAGCAATTTCTGCTACGTTTTTCGCGGGTTCAATTCCCAATGTCTCGATATTTTCTTTTTTAAAGTATTGTAATAAGTACCCATCGTTACTTGCGATTTCAATCACTTTTGAATGTTTCGTTAAGTTGAAACGCTTAATCGCCATTTCTACATATTGTTTAGCGTGTAGTAGCCAACTTGAGGAGTAAGAGCTGAAGTATAAATAGTTATGAAAAATATTTTGTGGGGATTCAAATTCATCTAGCTGTACGAGTAAACAAGAGTTACAAACAAATGTGTGCAGCGGATAAAAAGGTTCCATTTTATATGAGCTTTCAGGAGCTACAAATGAATTAGCAAGAGGGGAAACGCCCAAATCTAAAAAAGTGTTGGTTAGTAATGAGTGGCAAAAACGGCATTTGTTCGGTTCCATTTTATAGCCTCCTTATAAATTTTTGAATGCATCGATTTGTTGTCGTGTGAAAGATTCTATATTTTCACCAGATGCATATTTTTTGTACCAATCAACAGTCCAAGCGAT
The DNA here is from genome assembly GCF_058792335.1 of Bacillus sp. CPT56D-587-MTF. NCBI lineage: Bacteria > Bacillati > Bacillota > Bacilli > Caryophanales > Bacillaceae > Bacillus > Bacillus sp. CPT56D-587-MTF. The sequence goes on from NZ_JBYTEF010000002.1 coordinate 99,109, forward strand.
AGCATCATCTGTTGATAACTTAGGAGTCCAGCCGAGTTTATTTACTGCTTTTGTACTGTCGAGTGTTAAAACAGGTGATTCATAAGGAGTATTTGTAGAGGAGGAAATGATTGTTAGTGGGTTATTCCATAATTTTATTACAGATTCAATGACATCATGAACGGTTCTGTTAGGTTCATTCATTGGGCCGAAATTCCACGCTTCTGCATATTTATCATCATTCCAAAGTTTCTCAGCTAAAAGGATATAGCCATGTAGAGGATCTAAAACATGTTGCCACGGACGGACGGCATATTTGTTTCGAATATACAAAGTATGATTGTGCAAATATGCCCGAATGATATCAGGGAATAATCGATCTTCTGCCCAATCACCACCACCAATAACGTTACCTGCTCTTACAGAAGCAAGCGAAGTAGTATTCGTGTGAAAAAAAGATTTGTGATAAGATGTTGCGACTAATTCAGCGCAAGCTTTACTAGCGCTATAAGGGTCGAAACCTCCTAGTCGGTCATGTTCCACGAACGCTCGGTCGCCACTACCGTCATTCTCATAACATTTATCGCTTGTCACATTAATAATGGCACGTACGCTTTCGACGGACTTTGCTGCTTCTAGCACGTGGACAGTACCTAAAACATTCGTTTTGAATGTATCGATAGGATTTTTGTATGAAGCGGTTACGATTGGCTGAGCTGCTAAATGGAATATTATGTCAGGTTTATGCTGCTTCATGGCATGAAATAAAGAATGGTAATCTGTAATATCGCCTTTCATTGTCGTGCACTCTTTTGCTACGTTACTTTGTTCAAAAATGTTAGGAATGGATGGGGGATGAGAAGAAAAGCCTACTACTTCTGCACCTAAAGAAGTTAAGAAAAGGGTGAGCCATGAGCCTTTAAATCCAGTATGTCCCGTAATAAATACTTTTTTCTTATTCCAAAAAGATGATGAAGGCATATTACCAAACCTTCCATGGAGCGTTATTACTTTCCCATAGCTCGACTAATTTATTTTTATCGCGCAATGTATCCATCGGATGCCAAAAACCAGAATGTTGATATGCGGCCAATTCATTTTTGTTTACTAACTGAACTAAAGTGTCTGTTTCAAAAACAGACTTATCTCCACTAATGTAATTGAAAACTTCAGGATTTAAAACGAAAAATCCACCGTTAACCCATCCGCCATCACCTAATGGTTTTTCTTGAAAAGATGTTACAGACTGTTTATCTAATATGAGAGAACCAAATCTACCAGGAGGTTGTACGGCAGTAACAGTAGCCAATTTTCCATGTTTTTTATGGAATGTAATAAGTTCTTTTATATTTACATTACTTAATCCATCACCATAAGTGAGGCAGAAAGGTTCGTCTCCGACATAATTTTGAATCTTTTTCACTCGGCCACCCGTTTCGGTATTTACACCAGTATCGATTAGTGTAACTTTCCATGGTTCGATAGGGTATGAATGGCTAGTAATTGTATTATCGCTTAAATGTATTGTGAAATCAGACATGTGTAAGTTGTAATTTAGAAAGAACTCTTTAATTGCATATCCTTTATAGCCTAAGCAAATAATAAACTCAGTAATCCCGTAATGACTATACAAACTCATAATGTGCCATAGAATGGGTTTTGTTCCAATTTCAATCATAGGTTTCGGTTTTAAATGTGTTTCTTCCCCAATTCTGGTACCGTACCCACCGGCAAGAATGACAGATTTCATATCTAATATCCCCCAGTTTAAAAAGAAAAATTTTATATGCTTTTACTCTAATCTTTATAGTAGTAATTAATAAATTCGGTAATCATAGATTTATGAATAACCTAAATAAAAAGTAGTCAATTTTAGTTACAGGAAAAGGAGAGTATATATAGCATACTAGGATAATAATCAACGATAACATTATATGCCTACGTTAACGATTATGTAACTAAAAATGTTCATTCCTTATGAACCTGCATCCTTTTTTCATGTATTCTAAACGGGTATTGTAATGAAGTATAAGGATGTTAGAAGTACGTCAACTGGCCGCTGACATATTACCAAATCTAATGATATCAGCAATCATTGTCGCATCAATGGCATCTGTTTTTCTTTTTCTAATCTCTGTTCTCTGTTCCTTTTCGCCATGCATTCGTTTGAATTGGATTCAGTACAATCACGGAGAAATCATGGTCTAACAAAAAGGAATATAACGCTAGCCAGTAATGTCCAGTCGCTTCCATTCCAATCTTAATTTCATTTTGGGAGTCAATGTATTGATATATTTTTGTTAATAATGCTCGATCTCCTTTTCTATGATTATAGACTGGGAAGGGTTTTTCTACAGGAATCCCGTTGGAATCCATAATAGATGCATAATGCTTATGTTAGACAATATCAATACCTAAATACAACATCGTCTACACTCTTATTTTGATAAGTAGTAGATAGTGTTTGTGTTCCTCTGAACTAATAAGTGTTACTACCTCGTAAAAGATACGAAGAATGGCTAAGAAAGCCATCGACATCCCACTCATTTGTAAATTACTTATTGGACAGAGGTATCAATCTTTTAACCGAATACAAAATTCAAGGGGTTGACCGGTACCACTCTATCTACAAATATAAGTATCTCATATAACTAGATACCCACGGGTTTATAGGTAAATCCCTTTCCTAAAAAACCTAACTTTATCATACAAGGGATTTAAAAAAACTTATAAAAATAAACTTAACGAATTTCCCGAAAGAATTCTCCTTCCTCAAGCGTGTGAAGGGTGTAATCCAACGATAGGTGGGAGATGAATTTCGGTTTGGCGTAACCAAAAGGTTTTCCTTTTTATTTTGCCTCTGATATAAGCCGTCTTATAAATTATAAAGGTTGGTATATAAATGAAATGAGATAGTAATAACCATTCAGTATTCTAGTTGTATTATCACCTTGTGTTGGTCGTAAAATACAGAAGAAATGTGTTTGATGATGATATGTCAGACTATGCAAAAGATATGTTTGTTCGACTATCTGAAAACTATAACATCACATGAGTTGAATGGAATCATGATGTAGACCACGTTCATATTTTGTTCAAGGCACACCCTAATACAGAAATGACAAAATTTATCAATGCTTATAAAAGTGCAAGTTCTCGACTTATGAAAAGAGACTTTCCACAAGTGAAAAAGAAACTTTGGAAAGAGATGTTTTGGTCAAGAAGTTTTTGCTTGCGAACTACTGGTAGTTCGCCAATAGACGTAGTAAAAACATATATTGAAAATCAAAGTGAAAAGTGAGGTGAAATGATAGGACAAAGCAGAATAAAGCATATACATTCCGTTTGTATCCAACAGAAGAGCAAGCACATCTTATGCGTAAAACCTTCGGTTGTGTACGTTTCGTGTATAACAGAATGTTAGCTGAACGGAAAGAAGCGTATGAAAAACATAAAGATGATACGGATCAACTAAAGAAATAAAAGCTTCTATTCTCATGGAGTGCTTTTTAGCAGAACTATTCTAATAATTTTAGATTGAAAATAGTTGTTGATATTCGTCAATTAAGCGTAGGTCTTGAGTATGTTTGGCCCATTGCATGTATGTTTTTTCTAATTCTTCTGATGAGGTTATATGGTAGGTTCCCAAATCATGTTGGATACTGTGTTTTGAAAGAGTGGGTCCTATTTGTAATTTTCTTTTTCGCATAGGCTCAGTCCAAGGACTGTAAAAAAATTTTATTATGAAGGCAGAAAATAAATAAATCTGAAATTTATTTCGAGACCAATGCCTTCCAGCTGTATAGTTGCCATGTTCATAATTATGAATAAATCTACCGATGTATTCATTAGTAGTATCATATGGAAATAGGCCATGATAACGTTGTGTTACTAAGGGTTTCGTATAAATGGGATCTTTATAATTGTAATTTGGATCATCGATTAGAGGAATACACCGAATGGAATACATGTTTTCTCCTAGGTTATCAAGGGAAGAAAAAAAGTTATTTTTATCCTGACAACACAAAAATTCAGTCGTATTTAATGTCATTTTCCAACCTGTAACTTCTTTTTCAATATCCATTACTTCTTGATCGACTAATATTGCATCAAATTCTGGAACCTTCGAATCAAGCACCTCCCAGTTAGGAGCGAATTGACGACATAGTTCAACGGACCGATCCGTTGAACCTCTATTTATTAAAATGCCATGATCGAATAATTTGGTATGATGCATTAACCACCAAGGAAGCAAATATTCTTCATTATAAAAATGTGAGATTAAAGTTGTACGAATATGAATTTCTCCTTTCGACATGAAATAATATGTTTATACATTTTATTATATAATTTTTATTTGTAAACGTTCGTGATTTGAGTTAGATAAGTAGGTTTTGGTGCAAAGAAGCCACGGAAATTACGATGAATTTTTAAATCTTTTCCATACTAATCTAAATAGGGCGTGACTTGTATGAAAAAGCAAAACCGATTCAAGTGGAAATAGTATTAACCGGAACTGATTATACTAACAGTAAGATGATATCTGCGGTCTAACTTGAGCTTTTGTAACCAGGTGAAAATGATTGGGCAAAGAGCGATACCTATTACTTACACAACCATTATGTTCTGGGTTCATCAATATAGACCTCAACTAGAAGAGAAAAGAGAAAGTACAACATCACCTTAAATCAATAAATGATTCGTAGAGAGTTGGTGAAATTTATATTAAAGTAAAAGGGATATAGACTGTACGTATCTATATCATGTTGTTGATTTAGAAGGGAATACCATTTGGTGTTATCTAAGTAAGTCAAGAAATATACAAGCAGCCAATTGCTTTTTCGTACGTTTCTAAACCTCGCGTGATAATAGTAGATAAGAACCACGCATATCCTGTAGCAATTCGAGCGTTGAATGAAGAAAAGCATATGCCGGTATGCAGCTAAGGAAAGTTAGATATCTCAAAACCTAGTGGAACAAGATCATTGTTTTATTAAGAAACGTGTACAACCGATTTTAAAACTATGGTTTAATAAAAAATAATTCATCATTTTTTCAATTTTCGATGGATAAAGTAGATCTTCTTCCATAAGAAAGGGAATGCATAACGGAATGGACACGTGCAGCCGATGCAACTCCTCTTAATAGTTCTTCAAAATGACGGATTTTGGAGATGCTTACCGGTTAGGGAGCATTTAAAGAGTGAGGAGCCGAGGGGGGATTCCTCAGTGGATTTGGGCAATGCCCAAGGGTTGGTATTTGCTATGCTGTGATAAAGCCGACGTGGATCTCGCAGAGCCCTATGTTATTAAAATATATATAATTTTTATCTTAATTGATATCATTTAGTTGCCTTGCTAGATTGATGATATCAATTAATCTAGGGGAAATGGTGATACTTTATGTTGAGTTCTATCTCGTTTAATCAATCACACCAAAATGCATTGAATCATAACAACAGAGAAAATATGCGGAAATCCTGGCATTAATCCAGCGAGGTTACAAGAGAATATTTACGTATTATCTATATTTACATGTAACAGGAAACAAGGATTGTTTTTTAGTTGAGGAGGAATGAATACAGGAGACCAACCAACTGAGAACAAACCGTAATTATCGGTACATGCATATCCATATTGGAGGAGAAAATAGATAGTGACTGGATTCACGGAATTTAGAGAGAGTAAGTGTTATTCAGAATAAGGTGAATGATAATATAAGGTTAAGAGAGGTGTGGATGTCTTTTCGAGCTAAAATGGTGGAGATACTTTTAAAGCAGTAGACAAAAAGCACAGCTACATCATCTGTAGTAGACAAGTAGCTGTGGATATAAAGAGTAGAAAAAGGTCCATTATAACTTTATTGCTATAAGGAACAAGATTAGGGTACTTTTAATATAACCGAAAAAGACAAACTGAGCATTCTAAAGATGACCTTTTACAAATGTAAAATAACAGGGGAAAAGAATGGTGAAAGGAAATAGTAAAGAAGTGTGATAACTATGAATGTTAATCTAATAAACATAGTGATCGTGTTCAAACAGATAGTGATGGATACAATGATAGTGCTAAGTGTAAGAAGACGTAATTCGCTGTTCATCATGGAATAGAACTAGAACATTATCTAGGATTTGCAGTAGTGATAGATAATTTAGAAACAGTCTGTGTGGATTTTCTATAGTAAAGAATAGGATAGAGTATTCAATAAGAAGCAGAATAAATGGGAACGTGATGAAAAGTATTAAAAGGATTTGGTAACAAAGCGCCTTTTTTAAATAAATGGAAATGATTCATATAGTTGTTTCTGTGAAACAAGATGTGATTAAAGTTAATGTGGTTATCATGTCAAAGAAAAACACTCGCAAGAGTACTTTTTCTTTGACTAGTTCTGATTGTCAGGCTTACGCTAATATGATAAGATATGTATATTCTATTGCCTCAGGGACCTTTAGCTCAGTTGGTAAGAGCAGACGGCTCATAACCGTCCGGTCGTAGGTTCAAGTCCTACAAGGTCCATTAAAATGTATGTATAGATTTTCAGTAGAAATAATACAGCATGTGTTATGTCATGATATGGTTCAAATAAAAAAGCGCTCATAAGAGCGCTTTTTTATTCAGGCTGTGGAGAAAGTCTTCTCCACAGCCTGTTTTTGTGTCTGAACCTCTTTTTATGTGTCAACACTGATAAAAAAGAGGAAAAGGAGAGATTTTTTATGATGGGTGCTTTAAAAAATCATCGTGATGAGCGTGTATCTGTTTCTGTAGAAGAGTTGGTTCCACAAGATCATTTCCTTCGTGCAATTGAAGCGACAATTAGTTTTGATTTTATTGAAGAGAAGTTACGCCCTTATTACTGTGAAAACAATGGACGCCCGTCCATTCATCCTATTGTTTTATTTAAGATGATGTTTATTGGATATTTTTACGGTATTCGTTCTGAGCGTCAATTGGAAAAGGAAATTAAAACGAATATTGCCTACCGTTGGTTTTTAGGGTTTTCTCTATCGGATACTATTCCGGATCACTCTACAATCAGTTGGAATCGTCGTACTCGTTTTATTCATACAAATATTTTCGAAGAAATTTTTGATGAGATTGTGAGACAAGCGACGGAGCACCGGATGGTAGGAGGACGTGCACTGATGACAGATTCTACACATATTAAGGCCAATGCCAATAAAAATAAATTTGTACATAAATATAAAAAAGAAAAAGCAAAGTTTTATATAGACGAGCTAGAAGCTGCGGTAATCGAAGATCGTGAGGTACATGGAAAAAAGAATTAAAACCTAGAAAGGAAAGTGATACCCCTACCAAAAAAACTCGTATAAGTACAACGGATCCAGATAGTGGATTTTTAATGAGAGATGGAAAACCAAATGGTTTTCATTTCTTGGATCATCGTACGACTGATGCGAAGTACAATATTATTACAGATACCTATGTAACGGCTGGAAATATGGCAGATTCCGAGCCGTATTTAGCACGCCTCCAAGCTCAGATTGATAAATTCGACTTCAAAGTAGAAGCTGTTGCCCTTGATGCTGGCTATTTTACAGGATATATCTGTAAGAAACTATCAGAACGGAATATATTTATGGTGATGGGGTATCGCCGATTTGGAAAACGGAATAAAGAAGTACCGAAAAGCCAATTTAAATATGTAGAAGAAATGAATGTTTTCGCTTGTCCGATGGGATGTATTCTAGAATATGTAACAACTGATCGTGAAGGATACCGTCAATACAAATCGAATCCAGAAGACTGCGCTGTTTGTCCGTTACGTGAGGTGTGCTTTTCAAAGAAACAAAAACAAAAAGTTATCACTCATCATGTGTGGGAGAAATATAAGGATATTGCTAGAAAAAACAAGCTAACAGCTACAGGGAAAAGGTTGTATAAAGTACGCTGTTCCACTATAGAGCGAAGCTTTGCAGACGCCAAAGAACTACATGGCTACCGCTATGCCCGGTTTCGAGGGCTGAAGTCTGTCCAAATGCAAGCTTATCTCACCGCAGCTTGTCAAAACATGAAAAAAATAGCCCTCCACCTGACCAAAAAGGGTCAGGTGGAGGGCTATTTTTTAAAATTCTATTATTTTATGTTGTTTTTATTCGCTAAAATCAAAAAAGATTCCAGAGTGTTGGGAACCCTAAAGGGTTTCCCAACACTCTGAATAAAAAAGCGCTCATAAGAGCGCTTTTTTATTTCTAAACAGTTTGATATTGCAAACATAACAATATTTAGTGCGTCACATACCTCTGGAACCAACGTTTTGAAACGTTCTCCAACTTGCGGGCTAAGAAAACGCTTTTTTTATAATGATGTATTGTGTTTTTGTGTATCAGTTTAATTACAAAAACTAATACTCTATACATATTTTTATCGATGAATTACTTAATGTGACTATCTTTGACTTAGCAAATCTGACAGTTCTAAAGCTAGCGGTCGGGTTTTTAGAAAAAAAGTATACTTGATATTTAGTAGCATACACCAAGTATCTGGTGTTTCGATTATGTATCAAGCTATTAATTTCAAAAAAGCAGTAGATTCTTTTATATCTAGGTATTATCCATCTCTTTTGTATCAATCTACACAGGAAAACACCCACGAAAGAACAAAAATCTTAATCTGCTTGAGCCATCCCTCTTATAAAAGAATGGACGCCAAATCGCACAGATATGAGAAGAAGACTGTCTTTGATATCATGGGTGTTTTCTATGAAGATAACGAATTGAAAAAAATAAAAGAGAGCTGCATAATGTGAAAAATGAAACCCATACAGGTTTGGCTTAGTTTAGAAATGGTTTAATTCGATGAACGGGAAATTCAGGTTGTTCTCGCTTTAAGTTGATGGGCATGTGTACATCAACTTTATAACAAATTAACTTTTCACAAAGAGGAGATTATCTATCATTCTTTACAGGAAAGTTGCTTTCCACGTCCATATGGGTGTTTTTTTTTGTATATCGATACATCATGCTTGCGAATATCGTGGCACAACATATTCCACAAATAATGGCTAAAATAGGGTATCCATCTATTAATGCAAAACCAATAACAGGGCCGAATCCTGTTGCTGGGACCAGTGGATTTATTCCTAAATTGCTGCTCATTTCTTACTCCCCTCCTTTTGTACGTACAATGAAATTGCAAGTATTTTTTTCGAAAATTATGATATAACAGAAATTCTCTAAATTAATTTTAAAGAGTGCTGTTAGAACATATACATTGTAATGAATATGACTTATTAATGAATATACATATAATTACCTTTCGAAAAAGTAAATTTTATAGAATTTGTAAAAGACCCGCTATGTAAAAGGGAATGAATGGGATGGAGTGAAATAGTCTTTATGCAAATCCCTTTTTTTATCTATAGTAATTGACGACCGTCTTGTATAATTTACTTTTGTAAAATGGTTTGCTTATATTAGATGTATTTTTGCTGAAAGTCCTGTATTTGGATTTTGAATCGTTTTTTTGTGTATTTATCAAGAGGCTTGTTCCGGCATTAGATTGACGTCGTTGGGATGATGAATATTCACTACGAAACTATGTTCGAATTGAAGGAAGTAATGAGATGTCCTTAAATTTTAATGGGGAAATTTTAACGAATTTCCCGAAAGAATTCTCCTTCCGCAAGCATTTCATTTTGGAAAAAGCGTCGCTGATCATGCTTGGGGTATGTTCACTTCTTACCTAGCTTATAAACGAAATGAACAAGGCAAACAGTTTGTGAAAATAGACGAATGGTTTCCTTCCACCAAAACATATAGCAGTTGTGGAAATGTGAAACATATGTTATTGTCTGAGCGAGTCTATTCTTGTATATGCGGTGTAAATCTCAATAGAAATTAACGCGCAGCTAGCAATATCAAAAATGAAGCAATACGCCTATTAGCGATAGATAGCAATAAAATAACCCTTGGAACAAGGGAGTTAGCTCGGCTGTCTTAGGACGAATTCGTTAGCTATCAAAAGTAACGACTAACTGAGAAGCCCCCACTTCAAACCATCCGTTAGGACGTTAAGTGGCGGGTAGTTCACATAACCTATGAGCTGCTTAATTAGGAATGCAATAATCGATCTAAATTATTGTTTAATAGTAGGAATGAAAATAGCGTGAAAGGAGAATAGATATGCAACAACAGTCTCGAAAGCAACAAGTATACAAATCTATGAAATTAAGTATTATGAATAATTTATATAAAAAATGGAAGGTATTTCATCAGTATCGTTTAACAACTCAATTTGAGATAAGTCGTATTTCTATTCGTCAAGTCCTAACTAAATTAATAAGGGGAGAGTATGTAAATTCTTATGATAAATCAGCGATGTTTGTTTTGTATACTGGATTAATTTGCTCAAATATGCGCAAAGAAAAAGAACGGATATGAAAAAACGAATAGTGTTTGTCCTTACTTGTTTGCTGATATTGGGGGGAGGATATTACGTGCAACAAAAGAGTTTACTTGGTATAGCTGATGCAACGGTTCAACAGACGATTTTGGTTAAGCCTATTGTACCAAATGCACAAAATGTAAAAGAGCAAGAATCATCAATGAATATTAGTTCCGTACCTGTGAAACTCACTTTTCAACGAACACAAGGCACGGTTAATATTCTTCCAGTAGGATTAGACAAAGATGGGAGAATGGTTGTGAAGGATGGTTTAGAAACGGCCTCGTGGTATCGGAACAGTGCGATTCCTGGCAATTCAGGAAATTCTTTAATTGCGGGGCATCGAGATTGGAAAGGTGAATTAGGGGATTTTCAATATTTAGAAACAATTCAAAAAAACGAAACAGTTCTTATTCAATATGACGATAAAGAAATTCGCGCATTTCAGGTTGTGGAAAAAAATGTATATCCGATGAATGAGGTCCCTGAAGCGGTTATGAATATACAAGGGGAATCACGTGTTACTCTTATTACCTGTACAGGTGAATTTATTCGAGAGAAGGGAGGATATCAGAGTCGTGTAATTGTTATATTGCAATTGGTATAAGATTTTTTCATATAGATAATTGAGTAAAAAGGGGGGGCTAAGAGTGGGAAATGCTTTATGGGTTTGTGGAATAATATCTGTTCCACTTGTATTTTTGTATTACATGTATATCACATTTATTTCACTTCTACCTAGATATAATTCCAGAGATAGGAAGATTCCTTTAGAGAAAGAAAAACCGTACTTTATTTTTTGTATACCCTGTTTAAATGAAGCGAAAGTAATTCAGAAAACAGTAGAATCTTTATTACAATTAGATTATCATCGTTTGCTGGTCGTTGTAATTGATGATGCTTCAGATGATGATACGGTACAGGTCGTCCGACAGATGAATGATAGTAGAGTCCGAGTGTATCAGAGAAAGTATCCACAAGCACGCCTTGGTAAAGGAGATGCGTTAAATGATGCATTTCAAAAAATTTGCAAAGCGGTAAATCGTCTATCTATTGATCCTCACCAAGTTATCTTGACGATTGTAGATGGAGATGGTCGGCCAAGTAATAATATTTTACAAGAGGCACAACATGCTTTTGCAGATTTAACGGTTGGGGCTGCACAAACGAATATTCGTATGACTAACCGAAAAAGTTGGTTATCTTTTATGCAAGATGTGGAGTTTTATTCTAGTGTGGCAGCGATTCAAAATAGTCGTGAATATTTACAGAGTGTTGGGTTAGGGGGAAATGGACAGTTTTCTCGATTGAGCGCCATGCAAGAATTAGGGGAAAATCCTTGGTCAAGTTGTTTGTTAGAGGATTTTGATTTTGGTCTATCCTTATTAATTTGTGGATGGAAAATCCGTCATCTATCTAATAGTATAATGTATCAGCAAGGTGTTACATCAATCACTCGCTACATTAGACAACGAAGCCGCTGGGCACAAGGGAATATGCAATGTCTTCGTCGATTAAGAGAAGTTTCACAAGCAAAAATACCTTTTCTCGCAAAAATTGATATTTTGTATTTTTTATTACAGCCGTGGACAAGTTTAATAGGTAGTTTGATTATGGTCTTATCATGGGGATTGATAGGGGTGTTTCTGTATTCATATGATTTTCAATTTTTTATTGAATCCAAACAATGGATATGGAATGTATCAGCTCTTTGTCTTTGGGGGTTTTTAGTTTTCGGACCTGGGTTATTTTGGGGGATTCGTTATTATCAAGTCACTAAGAAGGAAGTAGCGAACAGCTGTACTTTTGGGCAATGTGCTTTAGCAGGAGTAAGTATGCCACTGTATAATTTACTAGTAATTCCAAGTGTGTGGTTAGCTTGTTGGCGTCAATTGATAAGAAAAAAAGACTGGTTGAAAACGGAAAGAATAGAAGAAAATCATATAAAAGAATAGAATGTTTTGTACAAACTAATTTTCAGTTCCGCGATGCAAGGAACTTTTTGTCTGTCTCTCTTAGTACGGTTGCTATTTTAGGCAAGAACCGAATGGCTAGGTTTTCGGACGTTATTTCTTTCTGTCGCCTTCTTATATCAAGTTACTTAAGAATCTCATGTAGCTTGTTTATCAAAACTTTGGCGAGAATACTAAATTACACAATTCATTTCCCACTTACCGCTGGGAGATGAATTTTACAAGCTTGGGAGGAGTATTTTTCTTGCCAATGCTTTAACATTTTAACGTAATATTTTTATATTATGTTTAAATGTTGTTTTTAGACAACATGTTCTTCATTGCATTTTTTGTATTACTTATTTACAACGCCACACAATCATTAATTTAGGAGGGTAACAACAGTTAGTTTATATTTATAAAAATCTATAAGTAACGATAGAATATTTATAGATAAAAAATATTGATGTGATAAAATAGTTTCGTGAGGTGAGAAACATGAAACTATATTCATATGAACGAATCGAAAATCTATGCGATAAGTATGGTACAACTATTGAAATCATAGATAATACAGAGAAAACTGAGGAGCAAGAATGAGTTGAAGATTTCATTCAGATCATCACAGTATGTAGTTGCCGTCTGCAAGGGAAAAGGGCGAATAAAGCTAAGAAGATGAGTAAGGAGTTGATGGAAAATGATACTTGCGAATAAAGTGAGAATCAAGCCGAATAAAGAACAAGAACATCAACTTTGGAAATCCGCTGGAACAGCCCGATGGGCTTATAATTGGACAGTAGGTAAACAAGAAGAAAATCACAAGCACGGTGGTAAATTTCTATCTGACGGCATTCTTCGTAAAGAATGAACAGTTCTGAAACAAACAGAAGGATATGCATGGCTATACGAAGTATCCAATAACATGACAAAGCAAGCGATTAAAGATGCTTGTGAAGCATATAAGCGATTCTTCAAGGGACTGGCTGATAAACCACGATTCAAAAGCAGAAGGAAATCAAAACCATCTTTCTATAACGACAATATCAAGTTGAAAATAAAGAAAAAACAAGTCTTGATTGAGAAAGTTGGTTGGATGAAAATATCCGAAAAGCTACCTTTAGATGTTACATACTCGAATCCAAGAGTTAGCTTTGATCGTAAATATTGGTATTTGTCTGTAGGTATGGAACAGGAGTTTGAAAAAGAGAAGCTAACGGATGTTTTATTAGGAATAGATATTGGAATCAAAGAATTAGCATATTGTTCTGATGGTCAGAAAAAGAAAAATATCAACAGAACAAAGGTAGTAAGACAGGCAGAGAAACGCCTTCGTAGGTTGCAACGTCAAGTTTCTCGCAAATATGAAAGGAATAAGGAGGGAAACCGTTTTGTCAAAACGAGCAAGAGATACGACAACTACATAGAAGATTATCAAATATCAGAAATAATCATCTTCATCAATCAACGAGCGAAATGGTGAAAACCAAGCCATTTCGTATTGTGATGGAAACTTTGAATATCAAAGGTAGGATGAAGAATAAACACTTGTCTAAAGCTATTGCGAAGCAATGTTTATATGAGTTCAAAAGACAAATACAATATAAATGTGAAAAATATGGTATTGAATTTGTAGAAGCTGATACATGGTACCCCTCTTCAAAAATGTGTTCAAATTGCGGAAACATCAAAAAAGAACTAAAACTTTCTGACCGAATATATAAATGCAATTGTAGTCATGAAATCGATAGGGATTTAAACGCTTCTATGAATTTGTCGCGATATGAATTAGCAAGCTAACACCTAAAAAGTTACTGCTGATATGTAGGATTCGTTGTATACGAATTTACGCCCTCGGAGTGTCATATCAAACAAAAGTAGCTTCGTCAAAATTGGACACATAGAACAGGGAAATAAACATGATTTATAGATTTTTATAAGTTTATGGCAACGGTTATAAGTATGTTTCATTCAGACCCATAAAAAACAAATAGGCCCATTTAACGAATTAACGTTCAGATACCTGACGTCAGCAGATGTCAAAGCGTATTGAGATATACGATTACAGGCCTTTCAAAAATATCCTAATCGTTATTATCGAGATTTAACCGAAGAAAAAAATAGATCTCTTACTATCGTAGCTAAAATGTTTGAGGACAGAAATAAGATAGAGACTACTTTATAGCTTGGTAAATATAGATAGTTACTAAAAAATATCTATTTCATTACTTAAAAATAAAATGTACAGAAATATCAACTTTTCTGTGCATAAAAAAGCACCTAACTCTATTACATATCAAAAAACAGCTTCTTTTTAAAATTCACATAAAGTAAATGCCCCTTTTGATGGTTCCATCACAATATTCCTATCCGTTGTTCGCGTCGTATATATCGAATATAGCCTGTCAACTGAAATTCCTTTGTTTCTTTTGGATCGTTAAAATACTATCTTTAACCGATAAATACTCCATTATCTACTTCGTCTTCATTTTTATACATAATAAAACCTTTTTTCGGTTATTTTAATAATTGAGCATGTGTCTCACGAATTTTGGTAATATGCTAAAGACCTTTGAATTTTCTGTTATTTGGGGTGCTTGATGTAAATTCAATTTTTGTATCTGTTTGAAATCCAGCTTATTCTGTAAATGTAGACTGAATTGGTTTCTTTATGAGGACTTTTTTATTACAGCCCTCCCGAACGAGAAAGCCGATGCCCTTTAGGCATGGGATGAAAGAGAGGTTGGATACAGGGTGCTACTAAAAACCATAAGAAGTCAACACGTTTAAAAGTTCGTGCCGTATTAACCGACCAATTGCGACTTATTGAAGCACATACAGGAAACGTAAGTTTCGTAGTGTTCGTAAGAAGGTAGAAAAAGCTAAGAAACGAAAGGCCCTTCGACAATTTGATGATAAAGAATACAGGTGGATGCAAGACCAAGACTATAAAGTAAGTCATGAAGTCGTCGATTTCGCAACGAATCATACAATTTCTGTCATTCAGTTAGAACAACTAACGAACATCAGACAGACGGCAAGACCAAGCCGTAAAAACGAAAAGAATCTACACACTTGGTCATTCTTTTGCCTAGTACAATTTATCGAGTACAAAGTGAAAGTAGTTGGTATATAGGTTGAATATGTGAATCCTGCCTATACAAGTCAAACATGTCCCAAATGCACGAAGAAGAACAAGGCACAAGATAGAAAATATAAGTGTCCATGCGGATTTGAGAAATACCGCGATATCGTTGGAGCGATGAATATTCGCTACGCAACTGTGGTTGGCGGTAACAGTCAATCAACCTAAGAACCTATATGGTCTGTCTTAGGAGGGGTGATGACACACCTTCATCTTGAAGGCTGTTCAAAACAGAAATGGACTGCGAACGTTTCGTCATTCAGGAATCCCATCCGTTACACCGCAAGGTATAGGACTTGCGGCTTTAGCCGTGGGAGTGTCAATTAATTATATGAAAAGGTGATATAGATGTTAGAAAATTTAACGACAGAAATTCGTAATAATAAAACTATGAATTTAGACGAGATGTCAATCATGGAAATTTTAACTACAATGAATGAAGAAGATGCAAAAGTAGCTAACAGCGTAAAATTGGAGATTCCACAAATTGCAAAAGCTGTTGAAGCGATTATATCAGCAAAAAAACAGGGCGGGCGCTTAGTTTATATTGGGGCTGGAACAAGCGGACGGATTGGTTTATTAGATGCTGTAGAATGTCCACCAACGTTTGGAACAAATCTAAAAGAAATAGTGGGGTTAATTGCTGGTGGTGAAAAAGCTTTTATCCAAGCAGTAGAAGGTGCAGAAGACCGTAAAGAATTAGGAATACAAGATTTGAAAGACATTTATCTGAAAAATATAGATGTTGTAGTTGGAATTGCTGCGAGTGGGCGGACCCCTTATGTAATTGGTGCTTTAGAATATGCAAACTCTATTGGTGCTCAAACAGTAGCGATAAGCTGTAATAAAGGATCTATAATTGGAGAAAAAGCAAATATTGCAATTGAAATTAATAATGGACCTGAAGTACTAACTGGATCTACTCGATTAAAAGCGGGGACAGCTCAAAAGTTAATTTGTAATATGCTTTCAACAGCATCTATGGTCGGGTTAGGAAAAACATACGGAAATTTAATGGTGGATGTACAGTTAACAAACGAGAAACTAGCAGAACGCGCAAAACATATAATAATGGACGCTACGGATTGTGATTATAAAACAGCAGCATTATATTTAACACAAGCTGATAATAAACCAAAAACAGCAATTGTAATGATTCTAACAGGTTTTTCAAAAGAAAAGGCTATGCAACGCCTACAAGAAACACAAGGATTTATTCGTCAAGCAATTAAACCTGCAAAATAGTGAGGAATTTAATATGGATAAATACCAAAATATAGCTTCGAAAATATTAGAGGCGATGGGTGGAAAAGATAATATATTATCTTATACACATTGTATGACTCGCCTCCGAATAACGGCAGTAAATCGCAATCAAATAAATGAAGATGCTATCCAACAAATAGAGGGAGTCCTTGGAGTTGTGGATGATGACACATATCAAATTATTTTGGGGCCAGGTGTAGTTACAAAAGTGGCAAAACAATTCCATATTATGAATACACAAGAAGCAAACGTGTCTCTTAATCCATCCTCGTCTTTTACGGAAGATTTACAAATAAAAGGTGCTCATATCAAAGCGGAACAAGCGAAAAAAAATAATACACCTTTTAAATCGTTACTCAAAAAAATTGGAAATATATTTATTACTTTAATACCGGCCTTTGTCGGAGCGGGTTTAGTTTCTGGTATTACATCTATTGTACAAAATAATATTACTATCGGGACATTAAACTACGCTACATGGCAACCGTATATCACTATTATGAATATTATTACAAATGCCTTATTTAGTTATTTGGTTATTTATGTTGGAATTAACGCAGCTAAAGAATTCGGAGCAACACCAGCTTTCGGTGGAATTATGGGGGGCGTAACTCTTTTAACAGGAATGCCATCCAATTCTCCAATAAACAATATATTTAATGGTGAGCCATTATTACCGGGGCAAGGTGGGGTTTTAGGTGTTTTATTGGCTGTTTGGATATTATCAGTTTTTGAAAAACAGTTACACAAATGGATTCCAGATGCACTAGATATTATTGTTACGCCCACAATTGTATTGTTAATGGTGGGATTAATTACAATTTTTTTGATTATGCCATTCGCTGGTTTTTTATCAGATAAATTAATGTGGGGTATCGACTGGATATTAAAACATGGTAGTATCCTTTCAGGAATGGTACTCGGAATGTCATTTTTACCACTTGTTATGTTGGGTTTACATCAGGTGTTAATACCAATTCATATTGAAATGATTCATTCATCAGGTACAACACAATTACTTCCTATGCTTGCAATGGCAGGAGCAGGACAAATTGGAGCAGCCATTGCTTTATGGGTCCGTTGTAATAAGAATTCAGAATTGACAACTGTAATAAAAAGCGCGCTTCCTGTCGGTATCCTTGGGATTGGCGAGCCACTTATTTATGGTGTCACATTGCCATTAGGCCGGCCTTTTATTACGGCTTGTATTGGTGGTGGTATTGGCGGGGCAGTCATAGGTCTATTACAACCCGTGGGAGCCATTGCAATTGGACCATCTGGTATAGCTTTAATTCCTTTAATCGCAAACGGAGAATGGTTAAAATATATCACTGGATTATTTACCGGGTATCTAGCTGGTTTCATCCTAACTTATTTTTTTGGTATTCCCAAAGAAATACGTAAGGCATAAAAATTACTACTTAAAGCTACTATATTTGAAATAATAAATGTGACAATCAATATGAAAAGAATTGAATTCTGTTCCGTACAGAATTCAATTCTCTATTATGGTCTAAAGTAAGATAATTCTTTTTGAGATGACTGCGAACTTTGCAGCTTAAATTATAGATTATTATGTATTGTTTCCGTATTTTCCGAGCTGGACCCTCGTTTGTTAAAGCTACTTTCGTTTGATATCACACTCCTGGGGCATAAATTTAGAACGCGCATTCTAGGTTAGCGATAATTCAACCAATTGAAAGGTGTGTGGATTTCTCTGGCTATTTCATGGCGACCCTTCCAGTATATATCCGTTCGGATAAAAGCAAATTTTTCTGACTGCACCGTAATTTGAACATATCTTATACTAAGGAAACCACGTATCAACTTTGATATATTTGATTCTACATTTTGCACACGTATACTGTATTTTTATTTTGAATTTATATAATTTTTGTTGTGCAATGGTTTTGGATAAATATTTACTCATCATTCCCAGTACAATTCCACAAGGTCTGATTTTCGCGATTGTAAGTGTTGTATCTGCTTTTCAAGTGGTATCATGTTGCTTGTTTTGACGAAACGATGATTCTTCTTATTTCTTTTATATTTAAGAGAAACTTTACATTTTGACACTCCCACGGTTAAAGCCTCAAGTCCTACACCTTACGGTGTAACGGATGGGATTCCTGAATGACGAAACGTTCGCAGTCCATTTCTGTTTTGAACAGCCTTCAAGATGAGGGTGTGTCATCACCCCTCCTAAGACAGACCATATAGATTCTTAGGCTGATTGACTATTACCGCCAACCACAGTTGCGTAGCGAATATTCATCGCCCCAACGATATCGCGGTATTTCTCAAATCCGCATGGACACTTATATTTTCTATCTTGTGCCTTGTTCTTTTCAGAACATTTCGGACATGTTTGACTTGTATAAGAAGGGTTCACATATTCGACCTTTATGCCAACTAATGTCGCTTTGTACGCGATAAATTGTGCGAAACGATGGAATGACCAAGTATGTAGATTTTTTTCGTTTTTACGGCTTGTTCGTGCCGTCTGTCTGATGTTTGTTAATTACTCTAATCGAATGACAGAAATAGTATGATCCGTTGCAAAATCGACGATTTCACGACTTACTTTGCGGTCTTGGTCTTGCATCCATCTTTTTTCTTTGCTTCAACCATTTCAGATACAAGGGCATTCATGACTTTTATATACTCGTGGCTACTTTTTGTTCCAATAGCATGATTTGTTGTTTTGTTGGAAGCAATGTAACTTTAACTGTGATGGTTTGTGGTACAAGTTTCACCCCCTCGTTTTTTGATTTTCAACATACTGTTGTATTATCTCACTTGATACATTTCCAGCAGTAGAAACAAAATAAGAACGCGTCCATAGGCTCGACAAGTGTTGAAGATGAGGAAACTCTTCTCTCAAACGTTTTGATGTCACTCCTTTGATTTTTGCCATTGTATCAGCAGGACTACGTGTTGGAGGTGTATGTAAGAACAAGTGAACGTGGTCTTTGTCGCATTCCATTGCAACAATAGAAATATCCAATTCTCCGCATATTTCTTGAACCAACTCTTTGAAACGTTCTTCTACTTTTGTATGAAGAAAAATCTTTCTTCTGTATCTTGGGCAAAATACAAAATGATAGTTAAGTAATGACACGGTTGTTTTGGTTTTTCTATAATCATTCATCATGTTTACATTGTATCTGTTAGATTACAAAACTACAACAAAAAAGATAAAAACATAAAAGATACCAATATTTTGGATACTTAGAGTGCCACAAACCTTACGGTTTTTAGTAGCACTTCGTATCCAACCTCACTTTCATCCCATGCCGAAAGGCGAGGAGAGCGCAAAAGTGAAACGATTCGGCTCGTATACTGGGGAAGTTCAAAGGGAAATAAGCTTTACTTTGAGAGATTTTATTGTGCAGTTGAGCAAGAACGTTAGGACTATTTTTCGCCATTTTAAGTTACAAGGAATCCTAGTATACATATATCATTTTGATTTTCAATGGAATGTGACTCTTAACAAATCCCTAATTTAAAGTTATCATTACTATTTCTGTATGTTAAATTACATTTCAAACATGTATTGTTTAATAGCTACCTAACATCTTAAAGAAAAAATCGTAACTACTCAGCCACCTTTCGGTGTCTTTTTTAAATTTTACTAGTTTCATATGCCTCCCATTTGTAAATACTGAGTATATCAAACAGGGGAGGTGAATCTTATGGTCGATCGAAAAATTATTTTAGATACATATAAAAAAGGACCTGAAGCTGTTATTTCTTTATTTGAAGAAACATTTTCTAAGTTAGAAAAACGTATACAAGAACTAGAAAATGCTTCAAAAAAAAACTCCAAAAATAGTCATAAGCCACCTTCTACAGATGGTTTGGGTAAGCCCGTTACAAAAAGTTTGCGCAAACCGTCTCATCGTCAAACGGGTGGCCAGTTGGGCCACAAGGGACATACTCTTGGTTTGACAGCGACTCCAGATCATACGATTACACATTCTCCTACATATTGTACTTGTTGTCATACTTCCTTGAACCACGAGCCTGTAAAAGGGTATCGCATTCGCCAAGTGTATGACTTACCACCTATTCAGATCGAAGTGACAGAACATAAAGTAGAACAGAAAGAATGCCCACATTGCCATTCTATCCAAGAAGCCCAATTTCCTTCGACAGTATCTCGTCCTGTTCAATATGGTCCAAATATAAAAAGACTGATTCCCTATTTAACGCATTATCAATGCATTTCTTTGAAGCGAACAAAAGAATTCTTTCAGGATTGTTTTGGACATTCTATAAGCGAAGGAACCCTGGTAAATCATACACAGGCTTTCGCTTCTCAATTGCAGCCATTCATAAAAGAAGTAAAGGAAAAGATTCTGCAGTCTCCTGTTGTCCATTTTGATGAAACTGGTATGCGTGTAGAAAACAAAACACAATGGTTACATACTGCCAGTACACCGGAGGTGACATTGCAACATATTCATCAAAAACGTGGAAAAGAAGCAATGGATGCTGGAGAAATCTTGCCATCTTTTTCTGGAATTGCGATGCATGATGGTTGGAAATCGTATGATGCGTATACAGATTGTCGTCACGTTTTATGTAATGCCCATCTCTTACGAGATTTACAAGGAATTATAGATAGTACTGGAGAACAATGGGCACAACAGATGCAGAAATTTCTAACGCAAGCGTTGACGATGAAAAAGCAATCCGAAGGTACCATGCCAAAAGCGACGCAAAAGAATCTGTTTATTATGTATCAATCCATATTGAAAGAACAACAGATTCTTTCCACGAAACAAAAGAAGAAAGGAAAGCAGACGCCTTCTCAAAATTTATGGAATCGCTTCGTCAAGTATTCTGACAGAATTCTAGCGTTTTTAGAACATCCAGCCATTCCATTTGATAACAATCAAGCAGAACGGGATATTCGGATGACGAAAGTAAAACAGAAAGTGTCTGGGACTTTCCGAAGTAAGAAAGGCGCAGAATCTTTTTGTCAGATACGAAGCTTTATGAGTACCATGAAAAAACAAAAACAATCGGTCTTACAAGCGATAAACCAAGTCATAGAAACTAGAACGGTTCCTTGGAATAACACGACTTCATAAGAGAATTTCTCTATTTGGCATAGATTCTTTCTCTGATTGGAGTATTTTCTTTTCATGTTTTCGAATCGGAAACATGTATTTGGCCTGTTTTTTTATTTGAAGAAGCTGAGTAGTTACAAAAAATCTATTTTACTCTTCATAATACTCTTAAAAGGAGAGTAACAACAGTCAGTTTATATTTATAAAAATCTATAAGTAACGATAAAATATTTATAGATAAAAAATATTGATATAGTAAGATAGTTTCGTGAGGTGAGAAACATGAAACTATATTCAATTGGTGATTTTGCAGAAAAGATAGGTAGGACGGAACAAACTCTTAGGAATGGGGATAAAAATAATAAATTCAAGCCACATCATGTTTCTGTTGGTGGCACTCGCTATTATTCGCAGGAACAACTTAATCATTTTCTAGGGATTCGCAATAAAGAAGAAATAACTAAAAAGGTGATAGGCTATTGTAGAGTTAGTTCCCATAAGCAGAAAGATGATTTAGAAAGACAAATTGAAAATGTGAAAACCTATATGTTTGCCAAAGGTTATCCATTTGAAATCATCACAGATATAGGTAGTGGGATTAACTACAATAAAAAAGGATTAAATCAACTAGTCGATATGATTACAAACTCAGAAGTTGAAAAGATAGTCATTCTATACAAAGATAGATTGATTAGATTTGGATATGAACGAATCGAAAATCTATGCGATAAGTAGGGTACAACTATTGAAATCATAGATCACACAGAGAAAACTGAGGAGCAAGAATGAGTTGAAGATTTCATTCAGATTATCACAGTATGTAGTTGCCGTCTGCAAGGGAAAAGGGCGAATAAAGCTAAGAAGATGAGTAAGGAGTTGATGGAAAATGATACTTGCGAATAAAGTGAGAATCAAGCCGAATAAAGAACAAGAACATCAATTTTGGAAATCCGCTGGAACAGCCCGATGGGCTTATAATTGGACATGAGGTAAACAAGAAGAAAATCACAAGCACGGTGGTAAATTTCTATCTGACGGCATCCTTCGTAAAGAATGAACAGTTCTGAAACAAGTAGAAGAATATGCATGGCTATACGAAGTATCCAATAACATGACAAAGCAAGCGATTAAAGATGCTTGTGAAGCATATAAGCGATTCTTCAAGGGACTGGCTGATAAACCACGATTCAAAAGCAGAAGGAAATCAAAACCATCTTTCTATAACGACAATATCAAGTTGAAAATAAAGAAAAAACAAGTCTTGATTGAGAAAGTTGGTTGGATGAAAATATCCGAAAAGCTACCTTTAGATGTTACATACTCGAATCCAAGAGTTAGCTTTGATCGTAAATATTGGTATTTGTCTGTAGGTATGGAACAGGAGTTTGAAAAAGAGAAGCTAACGGATGTTTTATTAGGAATAGATATTGGAATCAAAGAATTAGCATATTGTTCTGATGGTCAGAAAAAGAAAAATATCAACAGAACAAAGGTAGTAAGACAGGCAGAGAAACGCCTTCGTAGGTTGCAACGTCAAGTTTCTCGCAAATATGAAAGGAATAAGGAGGGAAACCGTTTTGTCAAAACGAGCAAGAGATACGACAACTACATAGAAGATTATCAAATATCAGAAATAATCATCTTCATCAATCAACGAGCGAAATGGTGAAAACCAAGCCATTTCGTATTGTGATGGAAACTTTGAATATCAAAGGTAGGATGAAGAATAAACACTTGTCTAAAGCTATTGCGAAGCAATGTTTATATGAGTTCAAAAGACAAATACAATATAAATGTGAAAAATATGGTATTGAATTTGTAGAAGCTGATACATGGTACCCCTCTTCAAAAATGTGTTCAAATTGCGGAAACATCAAAAAAGAACTAAAACTTTCTGACCGAATATATAAATGCAATTGTAGTCATGAAATCGATAGGGATTTAAACGCTTCTATGAATTTGTCGCGATATGAATTAGCAAGCTAACACCTAAAAAGTTACTGCTGATATGTAGGATTCGTTGTATACGAATTTACGCCCTCGGAGAAAGTAGCTTTGGCAAAACTGGACTCGTAGAACAGGGAAATAAACAAACTTTATAGACTTTTATAAGGTTTTGGCGACGGGATTACCTCAGCTGTTTGACAAAAAAATGTGTAAGGGTAAAATTTTAGGATTTTTAGCAAACGAAGATGCTGGAATTTGTATATTGACTGGTAGGAAAACAAAATATACAGCTGTGCTATCCAGAAGAATATAATATAAGTAGGTTGAGGGGAAACATGAAAACTAAACTAGTCTTTATCACTGGTGCTCCTGGTGTTGGAAAAACTGAAACAGGACAAAAATTAATTCATTTTTGTCCTAATAACTCCGCCTTAATAGACACAGATAAACTTGGCAGCATTCAACCATTTAAGATAGATGATGATTTTTATGAATTAGTGGGTAAGAATCTTAAGGCGTGTATTAATAATTTTCATAATCATAAATATCAATTATTGATAATTACTGGTGTATTAATACCAGAGGGCATGTACAAACATATCATAGATTTTGTTAGCGATAAAACAAAGTTTGAGTATAAGATATATGGTCTTCAAGCGAACGAAGAAACTATTATTAATAGAATTAATAATGATAATAAAGGTCAAAATCCAATTCAACGAAAAAAATGGCTGCATGTAAATGACGAGATATTACATATTGAAAAAATACAAATTATTGATACGACAAATTTTTCTATTGGTGAAGTCGTATATGCCATTAGGCTTTTAGAAATGCTCTGAGGTTGAATAATACCGTCTATCCACATAATAATTTTTTGTATCTGTTATTTTTGTGTTTTTTCATTTGTTATTTTAGCGATGGTAACCGGTTATATTATCTTACCGGCTATTTTATTTTCTATAAAAAGTACTAATAGATGTTGAATGGTTCAGTTGAAAAAACGGAAAGTCATTTGTACTTTTTGACCATATGCATTACTTGTATACCATTTAATAGAGTGGCGGATATTTATGATGTTTAAATAGAAAAAATTTTGATATAACGTGAATGGAAAAAGTATAGACTGCTGTAGAGTCGCTGTAAATAGGAATATCGATATTGTTTGCGAACGAGCACTTATTTTGAGGAGCGCTCTTTCATTTGAAAAGGAATCTTGAATAGAATATTTCCTCCTAGTTATTTTGGAATGAAACATGCTACAATGAGGGGTAATCAAGATGATTGCATAAGGAGGGAATTGTGGTGGATGAGAAATTAGATATGTTAATGAAGGTAATGCAAGAAGGATTTGATGGCTTGAACAAACGTTTAGATGGATTAGAGAATCATTTAAATGTAGTAAAGACTGAGGTTGCCTCATTACGTGAAGACACTACAATTGTGAAGCAACAAGTGGTAAGGATGAGAAAAGATACAAGATACTTGGAAAAGAAATATCAACAGCATGATAAACAAATTTCTGAATTGGAAGATCAGATGCATAAAGCGTAACGGTTATTATAAATCACATAGGTAATTCATATGCAATGGATAGACACTACAATATATCAGCATCCTAGAGATGGCGATGTTGTGGAGAGAAACGGATATATTGTTATTACGGGTTAAGTTATGGGGCTGAAAATAAGAAGTTATCGTATTTCTTGTTCAGTCATTTTTAGTATAGGTTTTTTATGTTGTTTAAACCCAAAAACAACTTGTGAAAATAGAGATGGTTTCTAGCCATAAAAGCATGTAGTAGTTATGGGAATGTGTAATACATGTGGGATTGTTTGAACGAATCTGTTCTATAAATCGCATAGAGATTATAAATACAGCTAACACTGTCAAAAAGGAAGTAATATGCCTATTAGCGTAGCATAAATAGCGATAAAATAACCTTTGTAACAAGGGAGTTAGTTTGGCTGTCTTAGGACGAATTCTTTAGCTATAGTGTTGAGGGAATATAAAAACTTCTTTGGAGAACAAAATGCTTCCGCATATGGTTAATTTTGTACACCAACATAATCGTAGAAATGACACTCTTTTAATGGTGCAAGCATATATTTAAGTATAGGTTTCCATTTATGGTCATCTATTTGCTCATAAGAACGCCTTTCAAGCATAGAATTTACTTTAAGAGCAACTATTCTTTAGAGATTGCTCTCTTCTTATGATTGACGATTTTATCTTATCGATTCAAAATCTAGAAGACCAATATACAAAAGACCGATGCATTGGTTAACTTTACAAAATATGGGGTGGGGATATGTATGGATTGCTATTCCAAAATTATTTTATCAAATGGGAAAGAATATATGGTACCGCTTCGTTTTAATGAACTAATTGGAAAAAAGCTAGTTAATGGAGAAAGAGAATTGTTTAATACATGGATTTTAGTTCCTCATATAGATGTAGAAACAGGAAAGGAACTGCAAGTGGCTTTAAATTCCTTATACATAGTAATAATTGAGGAATTCAATGTAAAAATGCAACCCAATATTCCATTAATATTTAGAAGTGAAAAAATAAATCAAGATTAGGGCTAAAAGTATCCATTTGGATGCTTTTATTTATATTAGTAAGGAGAAACTAACCTAATAAAATGCCCCCATGATATATGGGGAAAGGTTATAATAAAAGCGGATGAAGAGCGACTATATACGATAAAGAGGAACTTTATGAATGAGATATAAGCGCTCATCATCCGTTTAAATGGAAAAGTTGAACGAGAACATATGATCTTTGTACATAGAGTATAGGTGTAGGATACAAAAAAAGAGATTTATTTAAGTATAAATCTTTACGTATGTTCTTCGCTCATTATTAATATGCAACATATTTTGGTTTTTTATACCAATAAAATTAAATTTATTTGTTACGAATTTCTACTGGAGTAAAATAAAAGAATTAGTATGAGAAGGGTTATATTGTATTTTGGATAGAGAAAGAACCTACAAGCAAAGGAAAACGGGCGGCTGTATGACTGCAACAAAAGAAAGTAATGGTTTGATCGTTATTCTGAATAACAAACGCGCTCCTTATCCTTCGAGAAATGATTGAACGGATGAAGCATATACATGTTTATACATTTTAAAGAAATAGAATAGCTAATTGGGATCATTTCATGTATAGATTACAGTGTATATTTTTTCATCCACTTGTAGTATGTACATATTTTGGTTTTCGATACCAAAAAGGTGCGTATAATTAAGGAGGAGAGAGAATGGAATTAACTCAGCTTGAGAGGGCAATGATTGTTACTACATTTATGGCATCATTGGGGAAAGTAGAACTTGAGACGTTGATAAATGAATTTACATTTGAACAATTAGAGATAGAACTTGAAGAGATATTAAATGAGGATATAACACTCGCACAAATGATAGAGGCGGGAAGAAGTGGAATTCACAAAATTATTCAAGATTTATTAGGTGAAAGTTGACAGATAGTGAACTTACCCACAACTTAACGTCCTAACGGGCTGTTTGAAGTGGTGGCTTTTTGGGAACTAGATACGTTTATTAGTGTTCTATATTTATCCAGCTGTCCCTAAATAAAAGATCAATTACTATAGATTGTAAATACTAGCCCCTGCTAGATTGTTTCCAGGATAATGTTTAAATCCCCTAGCACATAGGTAAGGTATCCCATGTCGATACTATATATTGAGTAACAATTATTAGCGGATATTATGCGCTATAAAAAAGGAAGATCTTCTGAATTGAAGAATCTTCCTTTTTACAAATACATGTAAGTTCCATTTATAGATGTCACCACGATTTCCAATGGTATGTATATGATGTTCTCATTATGAGTGATTTAAAAGATTTTGTATTCTGGTTTGAAAAGGTGTGTAGAAAACAATCTGAGGATACTCTTTTTTATCCACATACAAGTACCGCCCGTACTATTGCCCGATATCAAGAACATATGCAAATGACAAGATTATTAAACCTGCTAGCATTAACCGGCGCATGAATTCTATTAAACGGCATTTTGACGGGGCGAAGCAAAAAGGTCTTGTACAAACGAATGTATCGATACTAACAAGGTTAATATCGACGGTACGTGATCATGCATATAGAAATATATGGAGAAAGTGCTGTTGTCTTTTAGATAACGCTCAGAAAAAAATTAGAAAAACTTTTTTAGGTAGACCAAAAAATAAAGAGAACGTATCTAGAACGTTTAGGTAATCTGCTTGTTGCAAGTAGTGTTACAGGAATTAAAAATACTCTGATCTGTTTACGGAAATTTCTCAAAATACAGACAGAAAATAGGAAAGGAATCACTGCAAAAAATTAAAACCATAAATACATACGATGTTGCCAAATATAGTACTGAATAGGTACTCATATGTTAATTACTCTGGAATAGTACAATGATTTATCCTACTTTTCTATGTATAACAAGAGACAAAGGATGCAACAAAATGATGTACCAATACATTTGAAATTTGAGAGTAGTAACACAAGCGATGTATACGGGCCTCTAAGCCGACTTGTTACATGGTATATTTTTTACTGAAGACGCTGGTATATTTAAATTATCAAAGTAAAACAGCCACAAAAAAGTAGCCGAGGAGGCGTTATGAATGAAAAAACCTAACAAATTTTCAGTCGTTATTCCAGTAGTTAGTGTGTTAACGATAGGTAGCATTCTGCCAATTACTTCTTTTGCAGCTGAAACGAACGGACTTCCCCATGCCAAAACCAACCTAACACATCGTATGCACTCTAAAATAGGTGCTGATAGTAAAACACATTCTCCAAAAAAATCAAAAAACAAAGCAGCAGCTGGCATAAGTGCGAGTACAGATACAAAAGCGGGAACAGATACAAGTGCTAGCACGGATATAAAAGCAGGGACGGATACAAGTGCGAGTACGGATATAAAAGCAGGGACGGATACAAGTACGAGTACGGATATAAAAGTAGGGACGGATACAAGTGCGAGTACGGATATAAAAGCAGGGACGGATACAAGTACGAGTACGGATATAAAAGCAGGGACGGATACAGGTGCGAGTGCGGATATAAAAGCAGGAACGGATACAAGTACTAACACAGATTCGGTACCGGCTATTGATATGGAACAATTTAAAAGAGATCTTATAACAGCAAATGAATACATGCCACCAGAACCACAATCTGATGGCAGTAGAAAAAGTTATCTTCCAGGCCATCTTACAAATCCAGCAACGATTGATGTTACACCTTCTTTGGAAAATTTTAAAGACGTAACTGCTACAGAAACAAAAGATATAACAACAGCGGACGAGACACAAGAGGCTACTTATGAAAATACGACAGATTTAAACCAAACACACGTAACACCGTCTAAAACGATTACTAATACAGATTCCTTTACTTATTCTAATATAGAAGGAGCAAAATTAGGCATAGAATTGGATCATACATTCACTGCAAACGTGGCGATTCCAGATATAGGAGGGGCAGGTCAATCTACTACTGAATTCTCTTATAGTCATACAAGTTCGAATACAACCATTCATACAGAAGAAATTACCCTACCTTCTCAAACGATTGTAGCGGCACCGCATGGAACGACACACTATCTAGGAAAAGTACAACGGGTTGAATTTTCTGGGAAAACGGAAGGAAGCGGTTATCTGACTGGCACAATAGATACCGAGCAGTACTTTACGTATCCTGGAGAAGAGGGGCATTGGAACGGCCGAGCGGATGATCCTAGAAATGTAAAAGAAAAATTGGATATTTATGATGTATTTAAAAAAGCGCTTACAAATCAAGCTTATAGTGGATTACCAAATTATATAGAATTAGATAATGTAAATAAAAGAGTCATTTTAAAGCAACCAATTACATCTACCTTTACAGGAAAATTAGGATTTAAAGCTGACGCAAAAATTGAATTTATACCAAGTGATCCAAATAAACCGAAAGTTCAAATGTCTTTAACAGATTACCAAAACCCTGAAAAACGTGCTCAATTATTAAAATAATGAAAAAAGATTGTGTATAGAAATAAAACCAAACCAAATTATTATATAAGGTTCCCCAAATAAATTTGTAAGCTAATTTATTTGGGGAATCTTTGTTTAAAGATACAAGTTAATAACTTGGCAAGAAAAATAATGACAATGAAAATAAAAAAGATTGTGCTGATGGTATGTTGGGCACCATAAATTGAATAATTTTCTATTTTTGTATACAAATAATAATATCCGCTAATATGTAGTGTGTGATGCGGTATCGTTGTTACATGTTCGTTTGATTTTTTATTCGTAAAATTACATGTTTATTTTGTTTTTTTTGACGCTCTCATGGCTAAATCCGCAAGTCTTACACCTTACGATCTTTTAGCAGCGTTCTGTATCGAATCTCACTTGCATCCCATAGCCAAGACCAATGTGAGTGAAGCCGTTATGTAGGATGTTTGTACGGTGTCCAGCACTATTCATCCAGGCGTGCCCTACTTCTTGAGGTATACGTTGGGCCTTGAGTAATGTTTTCCCTTGCAAAGAAAACCAAATTTATTCATCATATCAAATGGAGATGCATATGTAGGGCTGTTATGATTAAAGTAGTTATTGTTTTGCACGCTCAGTGTTTGTTAATTCAATGGCGCGTTGTTCGAACTCTCTTGAAGATGTTGTTTCATGATGTGTGTCCTTTCTATACAAAGTGTTAATAGTTGTTTTTGACAACCTGGCTGACGGTTCTGGGGTATACTTCAAATGATGTTAAAATGTATACAAAAAATATGCATTGTTAATGTTTATAAAAATAATTTTTATACAAAAGTAGTTTGAAATTAAGATAATAAAAGAACCAAAGCATCTAACTCAGCAGCGGTAGTGGACGGGACCGCAAGTACCCCCAACTTCTAAAAGTAACGCAAGTATAGGATTCATATAAATAAACTCTTTTAATAAATTTAAAAAACGCTATAATGCATTTGATTGTTATTAAACCGTATATTTGTCCTGAAATACGGCAAACATTCGGAATATCTGTGTTGCTTTCTATGTTTCTCTATCCTATATATTTCGTGTGAAAAAGTTCTGTTATAAAGTTTGAAAAAATATAGGCTCGTTTTCAAACTTTAGTTAGCGTTTAAGAGGTTCTGAGTAACTGCTGTAAATCTTTACGTGTCGAAAAGAGAAGTTTGGAAGTTCGCTTCTCTTTTTTTATATAACATGAATGGTTTCGCTTCATTGTTAGACATATAAAATCTGACAGGTATTATCACTATGTAAACAAATATTCCCGATTCATACTAATAGCCAGACTTTGTATAGAGTAATAGTATCAGTATGATTAAGATGTGAATTATCCGCCACTTAACGTCCTAACAAACTGTTTGAAGTGGGGGCTTCTTGGGAACTAGATACTTTTGTTAGTTATCTATATTTACCAAGCTATCAACTTCCCTTAGAAAAAGAAAATCAGTTTTATATTGTGCAGGTGTAGGATATTTGATGGATGTATCTATGCATGTTTGGGATTCTTGATACGAACTCATTCTATCTGCAAGCATTTTGTTATATACAAAACGAACGCAACCAAATGTTTTTGCGAAAAATAATCGTTGTTCATCATTCGGATAGATATGATACTTATATGCTTTCAACATGACCTCCACCGCACTTTTCACCTTGATTTTCAATCTCCTTTTTAACTACATCTAGTGTTGCGTCACCAGTAGTCACTAAACAGAAACTTCTTGACCAAAATATTTCTTTCCACCGTTTCTTTTTTACTTGCGGAAAATCTCTCTTAATGAGTCGAGACCTTGCACTTTTATAAGCCTGAATAAACTTTGTCATTTCTGTATTGAGATGTGCCTTGAACAGAATAGGAACATGGTCTACACCATGATGCCATTCGACTAAAGTTACATTGTATGTTTCAGACAGTCGTACAAACATGTCTGTTACATAGTTTGATATAGTATCATCAAATACATTTCTTTTATATTTTACAATTAATACAAGATGATCATGCAATCAGAATACTGCATGATGATTACGATCTCATTTCATTGATATATCAACCTTTTATCTTGATAAGACTAATTATATCAAAACAAAAAAATAAAAAGCCAAGTCAAGTTCTTTTTGGCTACGCCAAACCGAAATTCATCTCCCTTACCGTTGGTCTCGCGCCCTTCACACGATTGAGGAAGGAGAATTCTTTCGGATCGTGCGTTAAAAACTCGTTGTACAAGTGTTAGATTTTTGCACTATCATTAAAAGTGACCTTTTACTAAGGTTATTTTTATATTTGTTAAGATCTTTTAGATTCGTTATCTTTAGCTAGTCAATTAAAAATAACTTTGGGAGGAATCATTTTATGAAATTAAATAAAATAATGCACAGGGTACTATTGTCTACACCAACTTATGTTGAGGAAAAATAAAAGGAGAGTTTAGGAAGATAAAAACTAAACTTCTGAAGTCACATTTTTACATAGAGGTGGATGTGGGACGGAAAAATCCCACCATTTTATCAGATGGATCAACCTATCAAAACTCGAAGTTTTTTCGGTCATGAGAAGAGAAGTTAGCGAAAGTACAGCGTGTTATTTCTGGAAAAATAAAAGGATATACTGGCTGGCATACACAGCGAATAAAAGTAGTTAGCATTCATGAATACATAACAAGTGCTGGAAAAAGATTACGAAGTCATCAAAACCACGATGTGACTGATAGAGATAGGAAAACAAATAGTAATCTAAAGAATGAATCGATAAGTCTTCTCACCGCAAGTCTTGCGGCGTTAGCTCAATAAATTAGAGTGCATTAGAACTTTTTATTTAGGAATCTCCACTTCTAAAGGAAGTGAAAAGGGGGATAGTTCAAGGTTATTACTAGGGTATAGTGACTATGAGTTTGCTAATAGTGTTTTCGATCCTAAAACTTAGGAATTACAAATTACATATAATGTATGTAAATAAAATGTCTATTTTGAAGAATTCGTCATTATTAGTTTACAGCCCTTCGACAACTGGATGATAAGGAACAAAGGTGGATACAAGACCACAAAATAAGTCATGAAATTGTCGATTTCGCAACGAATCATACGATTTCTGTCATTCGGTTAGAACAACTAACGAACATCAGACAGACGACAAGAACAAGCCATAAAAATGAAAAGAATCTACACACTTGGTCATTCTTTCGCCTAGCACAATTTATCGAGTACAAAACGAAAGTAGTCGGTATATAGGTTGAATATGTGAATCCTGCCTATACAAGTCAAACATGTCCCAAATGAACGAAGAAGAACAAGGCACAAGATAGAAAATACAAGTGCCAATGTGGATTTGAGAAACATCGCGATATCGTTGGAGCGATGAATATTCGCTACGCAACTGTGGTTGGAGGTAACAGTCAATCAGCCTAAGAACCTATATGGTCTGTCTTAGGAGGGGTGATGACGCATCTTTATCCTATCAAGGGTAAGATTTCAAGTGTATAAACTGTTTATTGGCGCTAACTGATAAGAAAAAAGCTAATTGAAAAAGGAAAGGATAGAGGGGAAACGTTTCCTAGGAGGTGTTTATATATCTAGCAATCAAATTAAAGAATTAGATTTTATACGTTTCATTGCTTGTTTTAGTGTTGTAATGATTCATACTCTTCACCGAACAATATATGGACGAGAGGTATGGAACCAAGAACTCAATCATATGTTAATGGTTATACAGTTATCTTTGATGTTCGCAACCCCTTTATTTGTCCTGGTGTCGGAAATGATAACAGCTCATTCCACTAAAAATTGTATCCCTAAGGGGTTTTTATGGAGGAAAATAAAGTTTATTATTGTTCCGTATTTCATTATGAGCATTATTTATGCAATAGATAAGACTTTTTCTACATCAAATATTAATCAGGGATTTTTTGAAATATGGAGATTATATTTAATTGGTCAATGGCATGGTTATTTTGTTTTAATCATTTGCCAAATGTACCTTCTTCATATCTTTTTTGTTAAATATTTTTATGATAGCAATCCCGCCATTTTACTTACGTATACAGGTTTATTAAGCATGGGGTATTGGTTGATGTTTGATTTATACGTACCTAATGTACCTTCTTCTAAGTATAGCTGGGAGATTTTGCTTAGAATTCCTTTTTTAGGATGGTTATTTTATTTTACAATGGCCTTTTATGCAGGAAAAAATATCGATCAATTTCGCAGTTTCATTTATCGATATAGAAAATATATGTATTTAAATTTATTTATTACTTTTTGTGTGGTACATATCCTTTTTTATAACGGTATAATTCATATGGTTAGTTCTGCAAGGTATGATGTAGTTCTCTATACTGTTTTTATATTTATTGGATTATTTCTTTTTTCTCGATATTGGATTGATACGCCATATTCTATAAAGTTGGTATGTTCTTGTTCTTACGGGATATATTTGTTGCATCCGCTTGTTCAAAAGTATGTTGCGATATACATATATAGGTTTCAACTATCTACTTTATGGTATATAGTGAGTATGCAGATATTAGGAATCGGAATCCCAGTATGTATTGTACTTTTGTGCCATAAATATTGGTGGGGGAAATATTTGGTCGGCAAAGTCCGTGTTCCTTTGAAGTATAAAAATAATTAAGATGAACCCATTTACA
Organism: Bacillus sp. CPT56D-587-MTF; assembly: GCF_058792335.1. Classification (NCBI taxonomy): domain Bacteria; kingdom Bacillati; phylum Bacillota; class Bacilli; order Caryophanales; family Bacillaceae; genus Bacillus; species Bacillus sp. CPT56D-587-MTF. Next base: position 133,550 of record NZ_JBYTEF010000002.1, read on the forward strand.
AATGGAGATGCAATCTTATTTTTGAGTTTTTTACTCTTCCCTAAAAGCCTTTTCCTTCCTCAAGCGTGTGAAGGGCGTAGCCCAATAATTGGTGGGAGATGCATCTTGGTTGGTATTAGCCAAAGTATTTGTAGTTATCTGATCACTGCACTATAACCTGTCTGTGCATACAGATAGGTTATAGTGCAGTGAAATTAGATAGTAATAAATATTCAGTGTTTCTTTTACAGTAACACTTTGTACTGTTGACACTCCCATGGCTAAAGCCGCAAGTCCTACACCTTACGGTGTAACGGATGGGATTCCTGAATGACGAAACGTTCGCAGTCCATTTCTGTTTTGAACAGCCTTCAAGATGAGGGTGTGTCATCATCCCTCCTAAGACAGACCATATAGGTTCTTAGGCTGATTGACTATTACCGCCAACCACAGTTGCGTAGCGAATATTCATCGCTCCAACGATATCGCGGTGTTTCTCAAATCCGCATGGACACTTATATTTTCTATCTTTCGCCTTGTTTTTCTCCATGCATTTTGGACACGTTTGACTTGTATAAGCAGGATTCACATATTCAACCTGTATACCAACTACTTTCGCTTTGTACGCGATGAATTGCGCTAGGCGAAAGAATGACCAAGTGTGTAGATTTTTCTCGTTTTTACGGCTTGTTCGTGCCGTCTTTCTGATGTTCGTTAATTGCTCTAATCGAATGACAGAGATCGTATGATTCGTTGCGAAATCGACGATTTCACGACTTACTTTGTGGTCTTGCATCCACCTTTCTTCCTTATCATCAAGTTGTCGAAGGGCATTCAGTTTCTTCGTTTCTCCTAACTTCTTACGAACACTACGAAACTTACGTTTCATGTATTTGTTTTTCCTACCGTTTCCAAAGAAACGAACTGTATCATCGTCTGTGATGGCTACCGCAGGAACTTTGAGGCCTAAGTCTACTCCTAGAATTTTCGTTCCTGTTTTTTCTATTGTAGGGACCGTGACAGATATCTGAGCGATCCATTTACCAGATTTCTTTGTGATACGAAGGGTACCTAACTTGTGTTTCAACAAGTCGAAGTTGTGATTATGTTTGTCGATTCATAAAGTACGAACCTGTAAACGTGTTGACTTGCCTTTTATCATGAACGGGATGGAAAAGTGCGTATAGTCAAAGGAATCGTTTTGGTTATTCCACACACAAACTGGTCTTTTTAAAATCGGAACGATTTTGTATGCACTCTTTTTCACCGCACTTGGGAGATTGGCCTCCATATCCTTTGTACTTTTCTTCGTGCTTTTCTGTGCTTCAACCATTTCAGATACCAGTGTATGGATGAGTTGAATAGAATCAGAACTACTTTGTTTCAATAGCTTGATTTGTTGTTTTGTTGGAAGCAATTTAACTTTCACTGTGATGGTTTGTGGCACAAGTTTCACCCCCTCTTTTTTTGATTTTCAACATACTGTTGTATTGTCTCACTTGGTACATACCCAGCAGTAGAAACAAACTAGGAACGAGTCCACAGACTTGGCAAGTGCGCGAGATGAGGGAACTCTTCTCTGAAACGCTTTGATGTCACTCCTTCGATTTTCGCCATTGTATCAGCAGGACTGCGTGTTGGAAGTGTATGCAAGAACAAATGAACGTAGTCTTTGTCACATGCCATTGCGACAATAACAATATCCAGTTCGTTACATACCTCTTGGACCAACTCTTTGAAACGTTCTTCTACTTTTGTGTGAAGAAAAAGCTTTCTTCTGTATCGTGGGCAAAACACAAAATGGTAGTGAATGAAACAGTTGTTTTGGTTTTTCTATAATTATATATCACGTTCATGTTGTATCAGTTAGAATATAGAACTGATGCAAAAAGATAAAAAATAATACCAACATTTTGGATACTTAAAGTGCCACAAACCTTACGTTTTTTTTTGGTAGCACTCCGTATCCAACCTCACTTTCATCCCATGCCGAAAGACGATGGGCTTTCTCGTTCGGGAAGGGCTGTAATAAAATATACCGCAGGCAAGTGTTTGATGATGAAATATCAAATTTATAGGTTAACCACAAAATACAAGGGGAATAACTTGAGAAAGAATAAGATTTGATTATGTTAGTGCTACAATTGTAAGGGTTAATCCCCAAGTATTTAATGGATCAGAGTACGGTCCTACATTAACAGTAAGGGTACTTGTTACACCTGAAGGTGTAGTGAAAATTGCGGGTGCTGATACAGAAGTAAACCCTGCAGTATACCCTAGAGAAGTAGCTGAGCCAACGATTACATTATCATTAAGTCGCATAGTGATACCTGCATAATGCCCTCCTGCTTCAATATAAACTGCTACTTCATATATTGCTAAGTAATTTCTCCCTCCTTCAAGCAATACTGTTGTTGGTGGTGTAAATGAAATCGCTGTACCGTTAGAATGTACGACTGTATCGAGTGGAATCGCAGAATTTACAGCCACTATCGTTGGGGTAGTTTGAACAACATTTAAACTGTTAGCCGTGGGTGATGGACAAGAACAGGGCTTGTGAATTTTTGAGTTACTATTATCTTGGTGGTTCACAGATAGTTACCTCCTTTGTATATCTTAATATTGCAGATTCATTAAAATGTAGATTTTTTGTATTCTTATTATATTTTTAATAACTTTGTAAAAAGCTAATAAAAGTGGAACAACTAGCTTCTAATAGTCGTTGATACTCTATAGATTTCAAAATATATCCCATAAATATATATGAATGTTTTTTTTAGGCAGTACTGTATTTAACGTATTGCCGGAAAGAATTCTCATTCCTTAGTGAAGACGAATTGGGTCGGAGGGAGATGAATTGGCTTCCAGCAAGGAATGGTAAGAAGCCCTCTGAATTATTAGACATATACATTTCGTGTCTATCCAAGTCAAACACAAACGACTCTAATCAATAAAATAAAGCGATAGGGTTTTTAACCGCAAGGACAGCGGAGATAACCTAATAAATTAGAGTTCATTAGAACGCTTTACTTGGGGATTTTCCTTTTCCAAACGAAGTGAAAGTGGGGATAGTTCAATGGAAATACATTTTGATGAGAAAGCCATATATACAAGCTATTGGTGGAAATCGTGGTGACATCTATAAATAATGCAAATATGTACTTTTAATTAGGAAGATCTTCTAAATTGAAGAGGCTTCCTTTTTTATGTACAGATAATGTTCGCTAATGCTTGTTACGTTACCTTATTCCACTCTTACATATACTCCTGTATATTCTCAATAGGTTGCAGGATAACATAGCGCTCAAGCAATGGAGGGAATCGATGATAATCGTAGGAGTAAAAAGAAATGAAAAGCACAGCTGCAATTATCATCTGTGGACGACAAGCAACTGTGCTTAGGGTGAGACATAAAGGGTAAATATATCTTAGCCTGATTAGCAAGAGAGGTTTAACCTATGTTTACTATAGCAGGAAACGAAAGTATAGATAATGATAAAAATAACCTTTTCCAAGGGCAAGTAGAACAGAAAATAAGTAGGGAAAAAAATACACAGCTACATCATCCGCGGGAGACGAGTAGCTGTGCTAAGAAAGGGTAAGAAAAAAATCCGTTGTAACCACAATTGGCATTTGGAATGTTAGGATACTTTTACTATAACAGGCAGTATGCAAATATAAAATGATAAAGATAACCTTTTGCAAATGTAAAGATAAGTGTTCAGGTGGTGAGAGATGTATGTATTGTTAGGGGATATAGAGTACAATCTGCAACGCATAGAGAATACCTATAGAAGTGAAGGAATAAGGAACAGTTGTATTATTACCACAAAGGAAAATAATGGTTTAGGTTTAATAGGAAGTATACAACATGTTCCTCACCCTTCATGGAGTGATGGAAAGTATTCAAACATTGCAGTAGATTAGCTAATTGGGGGCCTGCAATGTACAAATCTGATTGTCAGTTCTTCATCCACTCTTACTATTTACTGTTTTTTGGTTTTATATACCAAATAAGAACATATAAATGTGATAAGTACCACTAGGATGTTGTTTTAGTGGAAAACAGCGAGAAGGGTGTTGGAATATGGAAACTATATCCACAGATTTACAAATGAAAATTGATATGTTACAGCTATGTCCTATGGATAATTGTGTGTATCATGAACATTTGAAAGCTTATAAGGAATTAGGAATTGATATACAACGTTTTGAATATTACAAGATATATGGGGAACGTTTGGCGCCCTATTCAAAAGAATATATCATGTGCTCAAATTTGGAAGAGTTGTGGAAAAAGGATAAAGAAAAGTATATACAATTCAGTCCCTCTTTTTTTGATCGGTTAAAAAGAAAGGTGGATGTATGGATATGGAAGGGAAAGTTGAAATCGTTAGGGGGAGTGGCAAAATGGGTCCGGAAACATTCAAAGGAAGAAAAGAGATAGAATGTTTTTCTTATTCGCCAGAAAAAGCACAGCCAAATTAATACATAACCTGGCTGTGTAGAGAGTGAATAGATATTGAAAAACATAATGAGCTTCTTCGAGGGAAGGATTATGTTGACTGGTTTTTATCATAACATGAAGGGCGTTACAGGAGGATTTGAAAGATGCTATTTAATACAGGGAAAATAACTGAGGATGGGGAGAAGTTGAAATGGATAAAATAGTTACGACCCATGTTGGTCTTATGGATGGAAAAGTACATATTTTTCAAATGAGTCTGGAAAGATTTTTAGATAAAGTAGTTGCTCCAGATGGATGTTTTAAGGAAGGTTTGATACGTTTTAATGATATTGTAATTAATCCAGAACACATCGTTTCTGTGCAACAAGTGTCTTCTGCTCGGATTCGTAGATCGAGTCGAATGCTAGAGTAACATTTAATTTAGCATCCATTTGGGTGCTTTTCTTACGTCAGACTATATTTTTATTGGGGTGAGTATGAGAATAAACAGGTGCTTATTCTCATGTATTAAAGACTACTAATATATACTCGTTTTTTTACTAAAGGGAGGTACACTATCTGAGGTGCTTTAATCAGAAGAATGGGTGGGAATTTTCTTCTTAATTCTAAGAGCAGAGTTTAATTAAAATTGTCGAGACATATAGTTATGTTGGTAATATACAATTTGTGAGATTGCTTGTCCTATATTCAATGGAGAAAGGGATGAATTTACTCCATGTGATCAAGTAATAAAATGGGAGGTGGTAATCTTGTACTTTGAGATACATGAGACGAGGTAAAAGGACGAGAAGAAGGTCTTCGTGGGAGGGGAGGAATTAACCGAAAGAGAGCTATTTATCCATGGTATGCATAAAAATAATATAAATATCCAAAAGAAAATCACCTAATTACGTAATTTTTGGGTATCCGCTATATTTTGGAACAATAAAAGAAAGGAAAACCAGTACGGATATGTATATATTTTAAATATTCAGAAAATTAAGGGTATTTTTCTTTCTTGGCAAACAATTGCTTGTACTGTTCTTGTATGTCTTGAAGTTGTAAACTTAGTTCTTTTGCGAGTGTTGTCATCTTAGGGTCTTGTTGTAAGGTGAGCAATGATTTGGACACTTCTAAAAGCATATAATGAATCGTATATACTTCTTTTGTAATCAAAGGTTCAGAAATTTGTTGAAGCGTAGATCCGATTATACTCATTTTTCGATCAATTTCCTGTAATAAGTGTGTAGAATCGCTAACATATGATTTGTTCACTATGATTCCTCTCCTGTCTTATACCATTATGCGTATCAATCTTACGGGTATTTTTTATTTTAATAAGGAAAAAGGACATCTGTCAAATTCTTCTTTTTAATTGGAATTTGGATTGTTCCATTGCATTCATGCCCATTTTCAAGTTAGCGCCTTGATTAAAAATACTTATATATCTTACTTGGATAATAAGTTTAGTGATATACAGTATGAGTATTCTTAATCTCTATTAAAATATCTGCAATTCGTTTTCCATTTTTCAAAATCATATGGTCTTTGGTATATCCATCTATATATTGACCCAATTCTTGACTTAACATCACTTCAATTTCACCGTTGTCTCGTATGTTACTCATTAACAAGGTGGCATGTTGACTCTGTAAATAATACAATTGCAACGTTTTAGCCAAAGATGTCACTAATGGTTTCAATAATACATCATATTGTGGAAGCATATCCGCAGCAATTTGTTCATTTAAAATAAAATGAATGCCATTCTCTTTTGCATCAAATCGATATAAGAAAATCATATACACAGCACGCCCTTTACATGTTATGTGTGAAGATATAGTAGGAAATAGGAGAATATACGGTCGTACTATTCTCCCAATCCCTGAACTAAATAAAAGAATGGTATATGTTCATTATATATCGTGGGAAGTCACTGTTCAATTTGTTATTTCGTTTTGGAGGATATTTTTAATTTCTTCTATTTTTTGATGAGAGAGCCCTCTTTTTAATACATTTAACGTTTTTGTATTTTCTCAACATATATAAATTGAATTTTCTTTAAGATTTAAAGCTATCTGATCGCATATACAAATGTGCTTGTAGTCATGTCATAGATCAGAATTTGAATGCTGCCATCAACTTGTCACGTTATGTTAATATGTAGGATGGGCTGTATCCGAATGTACGCCCTCGGAGAGTTCTATCAAACGATAGTTGCTTTGGACAAAACCGGACTCGTAGAACAGGGAAATAAACAAACTTTATAGACTTATATAAGGTTTTGGCAACGGTCGTGAAATAAAGGGACGTATTGTATATACTACAGATCGACGGTGCCTTGCTGGCAGATACTTTGTGTCATTGTGAGTTGAAACAGAAGTGCAAGAACTTTTGAAAACACAACCTTACATCGGAATGGGTGTGGGAGAAAAAGCTTTGGCCATTTTGTCAGAGGAGACAATCTATAAAAATCCGAAATTTTTTCGGTCATGAGAAGAGAAGTTGGCGAAAGAACAGTGAGTAAAAGCAGCTAGCATTCATGAATGCATGATGAATACTAGAAAAGGTTACTTGGCCAAATTCTCAACTGAAATCATCAAAAACCACGATGTGATGGGTATAGAGGGTTTGCAAGTTCTCAATTGTATTCATACTGTGGGTGTCAAAATAAAGATGTTAAGAATCTAAATTTTTGTGAATGGGATTGTCCTTCTTGTAGCACACATCATGACAGGGATATTAACGCAGGACAAAATCTTAGAAATGAAGCAATAATACTTCTAACCGCAGGGACTCTGGAGTTAGTCTAATTCATTAGAAATCCCCCACGTTCACGTCGTTTAGAAGTGGGGGTAGTTTAATGCTTACGTTAGGAAACTTTGTTTTTAACGAATAGCTGCACCATTAGGTATAGCATTTTTCATCCACTGGGGAAGCACAGATGCCTCTGAATGAAAAGCATACTTGTTTAAGAGAGATGGACTCGTAATCCAGCGTTTCATTGGTTTTCCGGTCGCATCTTTATCAAGAAAATAGATAAACGAATCATTTTCAAACTGTATTAACCCCATATCCTGATCAATATTCCTTCCGTTTGGAATCGTGTGAAGGCTTTGAAACTCTAATACTCCATCCCAATTTTTAAAAATACGATTATACGTATCTCGATCCGTAATGTAACGCTTCATGCCTCTATCCACTAAATATATGTCTGGTTTCCCTCCTTCCTTTACACGATATCCATTATAAGCATATTGGTCATTTTGTAGAAATTCTCGGTTCAAAGTAGTAACTTTTTCTTGACCGGCTGCATGGGCTTGCGGTGTAGTCAGTATACTCCACCCATTGCAGCCGATTAAAGCAGCTAATGTAAGACGGGATAACCTTTTCACTATCTTTTCACACCTTTCATTTTTAGTAACTACTCAGCTTCTTCAAATAAAAAAACAGGCCAAATACATGTTTCCGATTCGAAAACATGAAAAGAAAATACTCCAATCAGAGAAAGAATCTATGCCAAATAGAGAAATTCTCTTATGAAGTCGTGTTATTCCAAGGAACCGTTCTAGTTTCTATGACTTGGTTTATCGCTTGTAAGACCGATTGTTTTTGTTTTTTCATGGTACTCATAAAGCTTCGTATCTGACAAAAAGATTCTGCGCCTTTCTTACTTCGGAAAGTCCCAGACACTTTCTGTTTTACTTTCGTCATCCGAATATCCCGTTCTGCTTGATTGTTATCAAATGGAATGGCTGGATGTTCTAAAAACGCTAGAATTCTGTCAGAATACTTGACGAAGCGATTCCATAAATTTTGAGAAGGCGTCTGCTTTCCTTTCTTCTTTTGTTTCGTGGAAAGAATCTGTTGTTCTTTCAATATGGATTGATACATAATAAACAGATTCTTTTGCGTCGCTTTTGGCATGGTACCTTCGGATTGCTTTTTCATCGTCAACGCTTGCGTTAGAAATTTCTGCATCTGTTGTGCCCATTGTTCTCCAGTACTATCTATAATTCCTTGTAAATCTCGTAAGAGATGGGCATTACATAAAACGTGACGACAATCTGTATACGCATCATACGATTTCCAACCATCATGCATCGCAATTCCAGAAAAAGATGGCAAGATTTCTCCAGCATCCATTGCTTCTTTTCCACGTTTTTGATGAATATGTTGCAATGTCACCTCCGGTGTACTGGCAGTATGTAACCATTGTGTTTTGTTTTCTACACGCATACCAGTTTCATCAAAATGGACAACAGGAGACTGCAGAATCTTTTCCTTTACTTCTTTTATGAATGGCTGCAATTGAGAAGCGAAAGCCTGTGTATGATTTACCAGGGTTCCTTCGCTTATAGAATGTCCAAAACAATCCTGAAAGAATTCTTTTGTTCGCTTCAAAGAAATGCATTGATAATGCGTTAAATAGGGAATCAGTCTTTTTATATTTGGACCATATTGAACAGGACGAGATACTGTCGAAGGAAATTGGGCTTCTTGGATAGAATGGCAATGTGGGCATTCTTTCTGTTCTACTTTATGTTCTGTCACTTCGATCTGAATAGGTGGTAAGTCATACACTTGGCGAATGCGATACCCTTTTACAGGCTCGTGGTTCAAGGAAGTATGACAACAAGTACAATATGTAGGAGAATGTGTAATCGTATGATCTGGAGTCGCTGTCAAACCAAGAGTATGTCCCTTGTGGCCCAACTGGCCACCCGTTTGACGATGAGACGGTTTGCGCAAACTTTTTGTAACGGGCTTACCCAAACCATCTGTAGAAGGTGGCTTATGACTATTTTTGGAGTTTTTTTTTGAAGCATTTTCTAGTTCTTGTATACGTTTTTCTAACTTAGAAAATGTTTCTTCAAATAAAGAAATAACAGCTTCAGGTCCTTTTTTATATGTATCTAAAATAATTTTTCGATCGACCATAAGATTCACCTCCCCTGTTTGATATACTCAGTATTTACAAATGGGAGGCATATGAAACTAGTAAAATTTAAAAAAGACACCGAAAGGTGGCTGAGTAGTTACCATTTTTAATTGTAGAATACAGACTTGCAAGACATTCTCAGAAGTTCTTTCCACGCTGTCTATTATAATGATAACGTTATCATCATGATATAATTTCTTGTTTAGAAATACAGGAAATCTATTGAGAAAATAAAGGGACACATTTTCATTCTATAAGCAGTTTAGAATGATGTGTAAAGAAGGGAAAGAGCATGCAATTGGGGAAAGTTATATAAATTGTCGTAATTTTGTGGATTTAAAACAAAATAAACATGGAAAATGGATGGAGACAGTGCCTAATTGAATTAGTCAGGCATTGAATTATTTTTGGAATGGTATAGTAGGCACGATTCAAAATTTAACGTGTTCTTCGAAAGAAGTCTCCTTCCCCAAGCGTGTGAAAGATGATAGTCTAGAGATAGGCGGGAGATGAACTTCTATTTATTTTGCCTTTGATATAATCAGTCTTATAAAAGGTGAAATTTGGTATAATGATAAAAATATATAATACTCATGTAGTGGAGAGTGTAGTTGGATTAGACGTTGCAATGGTTGAATTGTATGTGTGTAGTAAAGCTTTATGAAAAGGTTGCCAATCAATGTAAAAATTTGCTTCATCTATAAGTTTAAAAAATTAACTACGAACTTTGATATTGTAGTATTACGAACTGCCGTATGGAAAGGTGAAAAATTGATGAAATCATAGATAATAAGGAGTCTAGGAATTCCGTGAATGACCTACTAAGGTAGGGGAATAGAGAAGCATAAATTAAATACTTGACGTATACCTATATAAAGAAAAGGTAAGGGAGGAACTATATGTTCAATGAAAAATTATTGGAAGCATTAAATCGTTATCAGAGGCGTGAAGGAAAAAATCCAGATATAATCAAAGTACATCCGACATATTATAACAATGTACTGAAAGAACTAAATTATCCAGAATGGCTTATTCAAAAGAAAGAGATGGAGCAGAAGAAAAGTTTATTTGGTGTAAAAGCTATATTTACAAATGATATTGAAACCTTTGAATTATAAAAACTGCCGCTTGTTTTGGAATAAATGTGTTATAGTTGAGGTATGAGTAGTGGCGGAAAACACGCCTCATATAGATTTTTTTAATTTTGTCTAAACGATCTATAATGATGGCATCTAAAATCCGAAACCAGATATCGATGGTGCAAGATTGAATGTAGCCGTTGAAAACAAAGGAGCATCCGTAAAGGATGCCCTTTTGTTTTTATAGAAGAAAGAGTATATAACTATTGTACATACTTTTTACTCATTTTTGAATTAATAACCATACCAATTACGGTGGCTTTCAATTAAAGCATCGTGCGCAGCATCCCAATAATTCACGGAATACACGTAGTCATAGTTCATCATGCATATGATACCACTACCAGAAGCATCATGCGATAGTCCGTAATTGTGAGACCATTCATGTTGGATTGCATAAGGAGTAAAGGTTGTTCCTTGATCAAGCACAACGCTAATACCGCTTTGAGGTGCGGCAGAATAGACATAAGCAATGCCGCCAGCTGTAAATTTGTTGTCTTTAGTAAATCCAATTACAAAATCGTATTGTGTATTGTTTTTCCATTCGGTATTTAAATCAGCTAACAGTGCACTACTATTTGCACCATCGGATTTCCAATTTGCGTAACCTGTTACAATGAAGTTAATGTCATGTTCTGCCCAAAAGCTATTATCTGCTTTTTCTATCATTTGCGTAGTAATTGTTTTCCAGTCAGGATGAGCAGCTCGATATTCTTCATCAGCTGCGATTAAAATGGTAACGGTTCGAGTGGGAGCTAAAGTATGGGGCAGAGAATTAAGATTTTCGACGTCTGTAGGGGAGAAGGAGTCGAGGTGAATTGAATTTTTATCGGGATTAATCTTCGGTAAAGGATCACTTACAATCGGTAGTTTGCTAGATATGGAGTGTCTATTCAGTTCTTGTGCATGTACATGTGTAGGATTAGATGTGAAAGGTAGTAGTAAGAGTGTACTAAACGCTAAAGATGTAAAAAACATTTTGATATTCAAATTTTTATCCTCCTAATAAAATTACTTTAAAATATTATATAAAAATTTAATGATGTTAGTGATAGGACAAGTATCTTATTTTAAAAGAATTTTTAAGATGTAGAGGATATGGATAATTATGTTAAATGTAAAACGAGACGAGTAGGAACAGAAAATTGATTAGTATGGAAATTTGTTGCAGATAAATACTACGGCAAAGAAAAAGAAACTGCCGCCATATCGCTCAATTAATGAAACGATGTAACATTCTAACAGAGTGGGCATACATCAATCATGGAGTGGGAAGCACTGCCCATATCGTATGTTGGACGATGTAAAACCATTGTAGAAAGAATGTGAACTACCCGCCACTTAACGTCCTAACGGATTGTTTGAAGTGGGGGCTTCTCGGTTAGTCGTTACTTTTGGTAGCTAACGAATTCGTCCTAAGACAGCCGAGCTAACGCCCTTGTTCCAAGGGTTATTTTATTGCTATCTATGCTAATGCCAATAGGTGTATTGCTTCATTTTTGATATTGATAGCTGCGTTATCATCTCTATCGAGATTTACACCGCATATACAAGAATAGACTCGCTCAGACAATGACATATGTTTCACATTTCCACAACTGCTACATGTTTTTGTGGAAGGAAACCATTCGTCTATTTTCACAAGTTGTTTGCCTTGTTCATGTAGTTTATAAGCTAAAAAAGAAGTGAACATACCCCAACCATTGTCAGCGACACTTTTTCCAAAATGAGTCGCTAACTCTTTAGACTTATGATGAAGGAAGTTCTTACGTTGGTTTGCTACTTTTTCATGCAGCTTAGCTACACGGATACGTTGTTTATTCCAACGCCCTGAATCTTTTGTACGTCTTGATACTACTCGTTGAGCCTTTGCTAAACGGTCAAACATTTCACGATAGAACTTAGGATAATTGGCTCTCTCATCCTCAGAACTGACGTATAATTGATCCATCGCAAAGTCTAATCCAACAACTGTTTCTACTTCTTTTTGTACGATCTCTTTTTCGTATTCAGTCAAAATGGACACATAGTATCTACCAGTAGGTGTCATAGAAATCGTACATGACTTGATGATATGGCCTTGTGGTATTTCTCTATGCTGTTTGATACGTACCATTTTCAGTTTTGGCAATTTGATAGGACCGTTAAGCAACATACTATTTCCGTTCACTACATTCGTTATATAAGGCTTTCTGGCTTTTTTGCTTTTGAATGTTGGGAAGTCATTTTGACCACGAAAGAAATTTTTATAGGCAGTTTGCAAGTTGAGTTGCGCATTTGCCAAAGCTAATGAATCAACTTCTTTTAGCTATTCAAATTCTGCTTTGTATTTTGCAGGAGTGGGAAGCCTTTGTTTCTTTAGTTGATCCGTATCATCTTTATGTTTTTCATACGCTTCTTTCCGTTCAGCTAACATTCTGTTATACACGAAACGTACACAACCGAAGGTTTTACGCATAAGATGTGCTTGCTCTTCTGTTGGATACAAACGGAATGTATATGCTTTATTCTGCTTTGTCCTATCATTTCACCTCACTTTTCACTTTGATTTTCAATATATGTTTTTACTACGTCTATTGGCGAACTACCAGTAGTTCGCAAGCAAAAACTTCTTGACCAAAACATCTCTTTCCAAAGTTTCTTTTCACTTGTGGAAAGTCTCTTTTCATAAGTCGAGAACTTGCACTTTTATAAGCATTGATAAATTTTGTCATTTCTGTATTAGGGTGTGCCTTGAACAAAATATGAACGTGGTCTACATCATGATTCCATTCAACTCATGTGATGTTATAGTTTTCAGATAGTCGAACAAACATATCTTTTGCATAGTCTGACATATCATCATCAAACACATTTCTTCTGTATTTTACGACCAACACAAGGTGATAATACAACTAGAATACTGAATGGTTATTACTATCTCATTTCATTTATATACCAACCTTTATAATTTATAAGACGGCTTATATCAGAGGCGAAATAAAAAGGAAAACCTTTTGGCTACGCCAAACCGACATTCATCTCCCACCTACCGTTGGGCTACGCCCTTCACACGCTTGAGGAAGGAGAATTCTTTCGGGAAATTCGTTAAAATGTATATAGTAGAGGCGGTTTTACAAGTACCATTTGCTAATAATATTTTATAGGGTTGTCATAATTACGTATTCGTACAAAATTAGGAATGAATAATGGGATTGTGAAGAATATGTATCGTGAGGGATGGGGCATTCAAAATGATTGATACATGGTTGTCGGAAATCAATGAATTTATGCGAAGTATATAAGGTTTGAAGTGGGAATTGCACATTAGTAGCGGAACAACATACTATACAGTAAATGAAGCCTATGTGTATGTGAAGTAGGAAAACAGCCCTTAATTGAACTGGAAAGTTAGACAGAAGAATTAAGTGGCTGTTTGAATATGAGTCCGGTATTGTATCGGGCTCATCTCTTTTAATTTTGTTTTTTCTTTTGTGATTGTAATGAATATAATTATCTAATTTTAGATTGAAATGGTTTATACTCTCGGATTCTTTAAGATAATGTAATTCAGACTTGAATAAGCCAAAGAAGGTCATTATGACCGCATTATTTATCATTTTAGAAAAAGAGAATGTGCAGGTGTATCGTCTCTATCTACGAGCTATAATAAGTCTAAAACAGGTGATACATACAACTGTTTATCATGTAAATGAAATTCATTTCTATTACGTTTAGATGAGTGGAATTGGTATTTTAACATGTTAGGAGCTAATCCCCTTGTAGTTTTCCGATTTTTACTATTTCTTCTGGTGAGAATTTAGCCATAAAAAGGACACCTTCAATTGTTGATGGTGTCTAACAATTGAAGGTGTCCATCAAAATTGGACGTTTTTTACTTTATACTCACAAATTTATTGGATTGAATTAACTTTAACTAAACTATACATATTATTTATAATACGGATTATACATAGATGCTTTAGATTCAGAACACCCAGAACCCATAGGGTATGGTTGAACTCCAGAGCCGATATGATACGGGTGATATGGTTGAACTCCAGAGCCGATATGATACGGGTGATATGGCTGAACCCCAGAGCCGATATGATACGGGTGATATGGTTGAACTCCAGAGCCGATATGATACGGGTGATATGGCTGAACCCCAGAGCCGATATGATACGGGTGATATGGTTGAGCTCCAGAACCTATATGATACGGGTGGTAGGGCTGAGCTCCAGAGCCTACTTGATAAGGATTAGGATACATGTTTATAACCTCTCTTTCATATGTTTCACCATTCAAAATATAAATGTAGTGATTTTTATGATAGTATTTTGGGTTTGGTATACCATATGTGCAAACTCATCAACCTGTGAAACTTACAGTATCAAAATCCCCTAAATAAACGATTGTTTATTACCGATACACTGCTAAATGATAGGCACAACAAGTGGATTTTTTATATTAGAGATACACATTCTATCTAACGGAAAACAAAGCCTATGTGTATGTGAAGTAGGCAAGAAAAAACAAGGAGGATTTCACCTCCTTGTTCTAAAAATGAAACAATGCTGCACATATCTCCTTTTCGATACTCTACTCCAGAGACAGGTTCTTTTATATACCGAATTGTATGTTGGTACTAGTTTAAAAATATTGGGGAAATTGATAGAGGATCTTTTCAATTTGATTTGGAATGTTTGTTAAGCTTATATCTTTCTTCGTTCGGAAAAATAGAGTTCGTAAAAAGGTTTTGATATTTCCATATAAAACAGCGAATTGTGTTGGTGTAAGCCTTTCTTTCACTTGAGAAAGACGTTGTATTTTCTTCGTAAGAATCGATAGAAACTGTTTTTGTGGAAATTCATGTTGTAAAATCGCTAGGAGTGGTGTAATGAGATATTCATCCTCGTTATTATAAAGTACATCCTGATGGTGAAATGTTGTATTTAGTAAGCAATGAATTACTTTTTCGTAGTGAATATTTGAAATGTTCGGATTTTTAATCAAGGCATGTAGGGCAGATGAGCCATGTAGTATGTGGCGTGTATATCCTTTGTCAGGTATATACACACGGTAGTCTTTTTCTAATTTAAAGTATTGAAGGATTTTTTCTAGAGCGTCTACGAGTTGATTTTCTGGTAAAAAAGGGTGTTCTGTGTCGTACTGTATGATTAAAGCTAGAAGTGCAAGTGTATAGGAACGAGTGAAAATGCCATCATTTTGTGAAGGAGATATTTCAAAATATAAATAATTTGCATTAAGACAGGAAGCTAGTAATATTTCTAATTGTGAACTTTCTAAAAGGCTATGCTGTATAAAATATTGAAAACATGGATAAATGAGCATTTCTCGTGTGTAGGCATCGATTGTACCGATATGTTGCATCATGGTGAAGGTAATTTCTTTTACATTACATGTATGTAAGTACAGGTAATCATTTTGCTGCAGTTCCTCTAGTTGTAGGTGTAAATCATGAATATCCAAACCAAAGCCTCCTTTGTATCCTATGATTATAAAAGGGGCTGTAATGAAAGGATGTGTATGATGGAAAAAAAGATATGTTTTATTTTGGTGTTATGGAATCTTATATATATAGGTAAAAAGTCAGAGCGCATGACTAAAGGGAGAACAG
This sequence comes from Bacillus sp. CPT56D-587-MTF, assembly GCF_058792335.1. Classification (NCBI taxonomy): domain Bacteria; kingdom Bacillati; phylum Bacillota; class Bacilli; order Caryophanales; family Bacillaceae; genus Bacillus; species Bacillus sp. CPT56D-587-MTF. The sequence goes on from NZ_JBYTEF010000002.1 coordinate 149,677, forward strand.
CATTCCAATGTGCTGGGTGGGCATGCTGTTCCGTGGAAACGGTTTTTGGTACGACACAACAGGAGTCATTTTACTATATGTGAGTGAGATACAAAGTATGCGGAAATATCAAAAGATGTTTCTGTGGCTAGAGGCGACTTGGGTGTAGTGGAGAGAATGGGTAGACACACCGTTTATGAGAAAATAAAAACGGTGAAAAACGCAGATATAGAAACCGGCGGAAGGGAAAGCGAAGCCTTTAGGGTGAGAGCATCTTGTTTTGGGCATAAGGGAAGTAGCCGGTGTGGATGCATAGAAAGCGAATGGAAGGTATAGGTGTTTGGAAAAATAGAAAGCTATCATACACTTTTGTATTATATACACCACACAATTGGTATTTTTTGTATTTTTATTTTTACGTCTGTTTTTTGGGTTCTGGTGCAAATAAAGGATACATTCCCAAAAAATAATGAGGATTCCTACTGGAATCATTCTTTACGCTGTGAATCCAAATAATTGATGAATAAATTCTTTTTGATTGCGAACAGACTGATTCTGTAAATCCACCTGTTCTTTTTTTATCATGTGCATGGCTTCTACTCCCGCAAGCATACATGTAGCTGTGCCAAAAGATTTAAAACCTAACATAGAGCGTACACGTTTTTTAATGAAGCGATGGTCTTGCTCCACTACGTTATTTAGATATTTTATCTGCCGAATTTGAGTGCCTAACGGCACTTTTTTCTCGTTCTTTAATTTGGTGATAGCAACTGGATAAGCAGGATTTTTATCAATTGTAATTGTACGAGGTTTTGAGGCATGAAAAGATTGCAAAGCTTTCTTAAAGAATCGCTTTGCAGCCTTATGATTTCTAGTTTTACTAAGATTGAAGTCAATCGTATTTCCTTCAGAATCAACCGCACGGTATAAATACATCCATTGCCCTTTTACTTTTATATACGTTTCATCCACTCGCCATGAATCATTTGTTTGTTTCAGATGCATCGGATACGTTTATCCAGTTCCGGTCCGTATTGATGGACCCAGCGCATAATCGTTGTATGTGCTAAGGATAATCCTCTTTCTTCCATCATTTTCACCAAATCTCGAAAACTTAGATTGTACCGTAGGTACCAACGTACAGTTAATAAAATTATATCTGGTTGGTAATGCTTCCATTTAAACAAATTGTCCTTTTTCATACTGATCACATCCCTTTTGTAGAGTAATCGTATCAGTATGTCCCAAATTAGAAGATTACTTGCAATTAACCTAACTTTTTTGCACCAGAACCAAATATATAAATATCCTTTTTTCATTAGTACACTCGATGGTTAACTCTTTCATCGACGGTGAGAACTTGGTCTGTATTGAATACAGTAGAATCTATTGTATAGTTTATAATTCAATTATACTATCTTACGGGCCTTCTATAGTTCTTGAATTGTTGTTGATTTGTGATAAAAAGACTGAAAGAAATAAAAAATTCGGGTACTCAGTGAGCAACGAAATCACCTTGTTTCATATTTTTCTCAACTGGTAGCTATATCATTCCTTACGATTACGTCTGTTTTTATCTTTACTATTTTTGGGGAGAAATAGGTGTTGTTTTCATGGTAGTACACTTTATATGTTCGAACGACTCATATGACTATCTTAATTGAGTCTATGAAGTGATACTTCGGAATGGTACGGGTATCCCGAGCGATAGTGGGCAGGGAAATAATTAGGTCTGGATAACAAATCGGTCTAGCTTCAAGGTCTCATTAATAAATGAGTCTACGTTTGTAACGCCGACCCTCATTAGTGTTAGTACGAATCCTGCCGGTATAGCAATAGACACAGGGAATAATCAGGTGTTGGTGCGGAATGCAAATATACAAAATGTTGCTTCTATTAACGTAACGCGTTTCATTAAAACCGTTATTGTTAGTGACTCTACGAGCAACAATGTTACAAGTAATATCGTAATTAACCCAACCAACTTATGAAACTTCCTAATATTCCATCTGCTTTTTTACAGGATATGGTATATATCAATAAATAACGTCTGTAAAATTTAGATAAACATATTCGTACGCTGATGGAGTTTGGTACGAAGATACAAGTAGTCGTTGCAAAAGAACGGTTACTTACAGGGTATTTTTCAGCTAAAAGAAGGACTCTAAATAGAGTTCTGAGAGGAAAATAAGTGAATTCTAAATACAACAATATTTTAATACAAGAGTAATATGTCAAAGTTATAAAAATGCACACAAGGCAACAAAGCAACTTACATAAGCAAGTTGCTTTGTTGAAACTTGTAAGAACAGAAAAAGGTTTCGGTGTTTCGTTGCTGCAGGAAATACAGCTTATGAATAGTATGGATTAAATCAAAATTTTTATACACGAGGAGAGAAAAAATAACAATATTTTTTAATTTGAAATATCTGTCGAGTTTACAGAACTAGTAAACAAAACAACTGATTTAGAAACGACAGTTGAACAAGTAGTATGAATTGAAAAAATCAGTGTAAGTATCTCAAAGAGTTAAGAGAATCAGATACGTGTTTTCACAAACCTGAAAAATGACCCTGATGATTTTTATGCATATCATACGTATTTCCGAGGTAAAGTATCTGTAAGTGGGGTTAAGTATGCAAAAGAAGGATTAAGAATATAAGGTGTTTTCGGGATGGCTGTTGTACAGGCTATCTGGATAGTATGAAAAGCAGCTTAACGTAAGGGGCCCATATCATGAATGCGAAAGAAACCAGAATTTACATATTGGATTTGCAAGATCAGCATTGCGCAGCATGTGAACATCGGACAAACGATGCACCTAAGTATTGTATGGTGAATTGTAAGGTAGGAGCAGATTTGTATAGACTGGGGAAACAATTAGCTCCGCGTGCAGAGCAAGTTAGAGAAAGTTCTAGACGGAGAAATTGGGAAACATTGATGCCTAAAATTTTAGAAATGTTACAAAAAAAAATTTCGATGAGTGCAATCGCTGGAGAGATAGGATGCGAAGCAAACACGTTACGGAAGCGACTTAAAAAAATGGGATTATGGCATCCGACAAGTAGAAAACAAATACAAGAAAATGCGGGCAAAAGATGGGATGAACGATGTGAACAAGCTATCATGTTACGTGAAATAGGGCTTACTTATAAAGCAATATGTCAGCAATTAGGGTGTAGTAGGAGCGGTTTGTATCAACAACTCGAAAAAAGAGGATTAAAGTAAACGTAAAACAGGTATGCCTATAAAACAACAAAATGATAAAAGTATATATATGTTAAGATGGAAATAATAGAAAAAAGAATAGGTGGATTGTGAACGTTCAATTGATGGGAAAGAATATCAAAGATTAGAAGATGGGACTACGTATTTAACATACAGCGTAGATTGAATGAAATAGAAATTAAGGCGCTATATTTGTTTATCCAATACATTAGCGGATGAAATAGTAATTAAATATTTAAAATGAGGGATGTGCAGGGAATGATGTTAGAATGAATAGCGAAAAAAACAAAAGCAAGCGGAAAGCATTCGTTTTATCGCATTCATGGAATAAAAAGGTACTATTTAGAGTCACTGTCAAAGTCAATTGAAATTCGTAAAAACATGAATTATGGTAATAACATAAGGATTTGATGAAAAAATCACTTTGTTTGCATATTTATTAAAGTCATGTGGTCAGATGTGAAGACAAATAGGGTTGTGCCTTCACAGAAATTAAATGATACATTCATTTTAATGTGCTGGGCATCGTGGTAGATGTAGAAAATGATGTTTTCTAAAGGTTAAATTAAAAAATGGATAAATAGAAACGTTTTATGTTATATTCATATAAATGTTTGTAAATTTATAATGAAATTATCACGTTTTGGGTTACGAATGTATATATTAGAGTGTAGGGTAATATAAAAACATTTTCTGAGAGCATGCTGGTTACATGCTCTTTTTGTGTTTTGTATCATTATTTGGACTAGAACCTTTTTGCAAAAAGAGCATACATTAAAATATAGGATAACCACTTCATTGGTACCTATTTGTTTATACGCATCCCTTTCTCTAATAGTGTTTATTTTAAGAGTAGCCATTTTATTTTGGTGGCTCTCTTTTTTTGTATAGGAGAAACGTCGGATTGTATTTGATGGGACAGTTGTCAGATAGTTCACATAGACAAATACCTATAGGAGCTAATTGTAGGAAACGAAACTCAAAAGGAACCTTATAATGAATGACGATGAATACAGCCTCTACGTTTCGTATCTATCCACATCAAGCACAAGCGATCCCAGTCAATAAAACGATTGACTGGGATCGTTTTGTATGCAATCTTTTCCTATCGATACATACAAAAAAACAGGAAGAAAGAGTTTGTCTGGTTAAAGGCAGAGAATCGCATTGTAATTTAGTTATTTGTTAGCAAAAGTGCAGCATGCATTTATGAAATACATGACAAATGCTAGAAAAGATGATTTGGACAAAGTCGCAACTGAAATCATGAAAAGCCATGATGTGATGGGTATAGAGGATTTGCAAGTATCGTATATGTGATGACAGAATCATAGGTTAATAAAAGCAAGTAGTGAGGTATCATGGTCACGTAACGACGTGTGAACGCAGAAGTACGATGGTTCGTTTACTGGAAAAAAACAATAGATAAATTGTTGAAGGAGTGGTAATAAAAAAGCCAAGTTGCATTGTCATTTGTGGCTGACAATGCAACTTGGCTAAAGATAAATAAAGGGTAAATCCAAATATGTTTTGGCCTGGATGGCAAGAGGTGTTAGCTCTATTTTTTTACTATAGAAGGGAATGAAGGTACAGAGAATGATAAAAATAACTTTTTACAAGGGTAAATAATTATAAAAAGACAACGGATGTAGCTGTATGTATGAAGGATATCCAACTTTGTAAAACAGAGAGTATCAGGCTGAGTATATGTTTATGAAAAAGTTAGTGAAAGTTTTTGAAGAACCAAAGATTCTCACAACAGGCAAGGATCCCGCTATACTTTGCACATTCTTTTTATGCGGATACGAATCATTGTACCATTAAGTATCTCAAAAATCTCATTGAACAAGATTATAGACATATTAAAGGTTGTTTGTTTGAATTCCACAGGCTTTCAAACTTTTCGTCATGCTTCACGTACCATTAAAGGAATTAAAACCATTCATGCTATATACAAACAAAGTATTACAAAAGTTATGCCGAACCGCTGAAACTATTTGTGTTTTTTTAAAAATTTTGGTAACTACTCAGCTTCTTCAAATAAAAAAACAGGCCAAATACATGTTTCCGATTCGAAAACATGAAAAGAAAATACTCCAATCAGAGAAAGAATCTATGCCAAATAGAGAAATTCTCTTATGAAGTCGTGTTATTCCAAGGAACCGTTCTAGTTTCTATGACTTGGTTTATCGCTTGTAAGACCGATTGTTTTTGTTTTTTCATGGTACTCATAAAGCTTCGTATCTGACAAAAAGATTCTGCGCCTTTCTTACTTCGGAAAGTCCCAGACACTTTCTGTTTTACTTTCGTCATCCGAATATCCCGTTCTGCTTGATTGTTATCAAATGGAATGGCTGGATGTTCTAAAAACCCTAGAATTCTGTCAGAATACTTGACGAAGCGATTCCATAAATTTTGAGAAGGCGTCTGCTTTCCTTTCTTCTTTTGTTTCGTGGAAAGAATCTGTTGTTCTTTCAATATGGATTGATACATAATAAACAGATTCTTTTGCGTCGCTTTTGGCATGGTACCTTCGGATTGCTTTTTCATCGTCAACGCTTGCGTTAGAAATTTCTGCATCTGTTGTGCCCATTGTTCTCCAGTACTATCTATAATTCCTTGTAAATCTCGTAAGAGATGGGCATTACATAAAACGTGACGACAATCTGTATACGCATCATACGATTTCCAACCATCATGCATCGCAATTCCAGAAAAAGATGGCAAGATTTCTCCAGCATCCATTGCTTCTTTTCCACGTTTTTGATGAATATGTTGCAATGTCACCTCCGGTGTACTGGCAGTATGTAACCATTGTGTTTTGTTTTCTACACGCATACCAGTTTCATCAAAATGGACAACAGGAGACTGCAGAATCTTTTCCTTTACTTCTTTTATGAATGGCTGCAATTGAGAAGCGAAAGCCTGTGTATGATTTACCAGGGTTCCTTCGCTTATAGAATGTCCAAAACAATCCTGAAAGAATTCTTTTGTTCGCTTCAAAGAAATGCATTGATAATGCGTTAAATAGGGAATCAGTCTTTTTATATTTGGACCATATTGAACAGGACGAGATACTGTCGAAGGAAATTGGGCTTCTTGGATAGAATGGCAATGTGGGCATTCTTTCTGTTCTACTTTATGTTCTGTCACTTCGATCTGAATAGGTGGTAAGTCATACACTTGGCGAATGCGATACCCTTTTACAGGCTCGTGGTTCAAGGAAGTATGACAACAAGTACAATATGTAGGAGAATGTGTAATCGTATGATCTGGAGTCGCTGTCAAACCAAGAGTATGTCCCTTGTGGCCCAACTGGCCACCCGTTTGACGATGAGACGGTTTGCGCAAACTTTTTGTAACGGGCTTACCCAAACCATCTGTAGAAGGTGGCTTATGACTATTTTTGGAGTTTTTTTTTGAAGCATTTTCTAGTTCTTGTATACGTTTTTCTAACTTAGAAAATGTTTCTTCAAATAAAGAAATAACAGCTTCAGGTCCTTTTTTATATGTATCTAAAATAATTTTTCGATCGACCATAAGATTCACCTCCCCTGTTTGATATACTCAGTATTTACAAATGGGAGGCATATGAAACTAGTAAAATTTAAAAAAGACACCGAAAGGTGGCTGAGTAGTTACAAATTTTGCAACAGAATAATTTATTGTACGTTTTAAACATGATACCGAAAATACAAGTAGGGAAACCGCAGCTAAACTACAGGTTAAAACTACCTATATCTCTGTGGAGATAAGTAATACAAGCAAAAAGAGAGGTATGTTAAGATGGAAAAATTATAACTTCATGTACCGTAATGAAAGAAAAAATCTCAAAATCAAATATTAGGGTTACTTTTAGTTTATCTTTTCCGCTGCAATAGATATATAGATTTTTTGCCACTTTCTTCGAAAAGGGAATTAATAAAAAATGATATAAAATAAGAAAGGTGACTGGCTCTATGAATCAACCGTTCGTGAATTTATGAGTTGATTTTGCATGTAAGCAATTATCTGAATCAAGAGGAAATGAACAGATTTAATACAATTTTCGAACGTGACGTTAGACGATGAAATAAGGATTCTATTTGAAATCCAGTTCAAGGACTAACATAATTTTCTAAAACATAGTTTGTAGTATTAGAGTTGTCTGCATGCTTCTTAAATAAAAAAAATTAAATTTTAATAAAAAATGCTGGTTTTAGGCTTTAGAGTTTTTTATATAACTATTTTTATATATTATTTTTTTGTTATAGAAAATTATCGAAACGACGTAAAAGCCAAGTATGCCTCCACCAGTGTTTAGAATGATATCATCAATATCAAATAAACGATAGGGACAATTATATAGACCATAGACCCCTGTTAATTGTGTTATTTCAAAGAAAAGAGAAATTGAACTGATAATAAGTAATGTTTGCAGAATTTTGTAACAGAAATAATAACGTAAATATATTCCTAATGGAAATAATAATAGCATATTACATGTCACTTGTATGAACCCACGTTCTTTAAATATATTACTATATGTAATGGGAGAATTCCAAACAATATTCGTTTCCCTTAAAAAATCTGTAACTACTCAGCTTCTTCAAATAAAAAAACAGGCCAAATACATGTTTCCGATTCGAAAACATGAAAAGAAAATACTCCAATCAGAGAAAGAATCTATGCCAAATAGAGAAATTCTCTTATGAAGTCGTGTTATTCCAAGGAACCGTTCTAGTTTCTATGACTTGGTTTATCGCTTGTAAGACCGATTGTTTTTGTTTTTTCATGGTACTCATAAAGCTTCGTATCTGACAAAAAGATTCTGCGCCTTTCTTACTTCGGAAAGTCCCAGACACTTTCTGTTTTACTTTCGTCATCCGAATATCCCGTTCTGCTTGATTGTTATCAAATGGAATGGCTGGATGTTCTAAAAACCCTAGAATTCTGTCAGAATACTTGACGAAGCGATTCCATAAATTTTGAGAAGGCGTCTGCTTTCCTTTCTTCTTTTGTTTCGTGGAAAGAATCTGTTGTTCTTTCAATATGGATTGATACATAATAAACAGATTCTTTTGCGTCGCTTTTGGCATGGTACCTTCGGATTGCTTTTTCATCGTCAACGCTTGCGTTAGAAATTTCTGCATCTGTTGTGCCCATTGTTCTCCAGTACTATCTATAATTCCTTGTAAATCTCGTAAGAGATGGGCATTACATAAAACGTGACGACAATCTGTATACGCATCATACGATTTCCAACCATCATGCATCGCAATTCCAGAAAAAGATGGCAAGATTTCTCCAGCATCCATTGCTTCTTTTCCACGTTTTTGATGAATATGTTGCAATGTCACCTCCGGTGTACTGGCAGTATGTAACCATTGTGTTTTGTTTTCTACACGCATACCAGTTTCATCAAAATGGACAACAGGAGACTGCAGAATCTTTTCCTTTACTTCTTTTATGAATGGCTGCAATTGAGAAGCGAAAGCCTGTGTATGATTTACCAGGGTTCCTTCGCTTATAGAATGTCCAAAACAATCCTGAAAGAATTCTTTTGTTCGCTTCAAAGAAATGCATTGATAATGCGTTAAATAGGGAATCAGTCTTTTTATATTTGGACCATATTGAACAGGACGAGATACTGTCGAAGGAAATTGGGCTTCTTGGATAGAATGGCAATGTGGGCATTCTTTCTGTTCTACTTTATGTTCTGTCACTTCGATCTGAATAGGTGGTAAGTCATACACTTGGCGAATGCGATACCCTTTTACAGGCTCGTGGTTCAAGGAAGTATGACAACAAGTACAATATGTAGGAGAATGTGTAATCGTATGATCTGGAGTCGCTGTCAAACCAAGAGTATGTCCCTTGTGGCCCAACTGGCCACCCGTTTGACGATGAGACGGTTTGCGCAAACTTTTTGTAACGGGCTTACCCAAACCATCTGTAGAAGGTGGCTTATGACTATTTTTGGAGTTTTTTTTTGAAGCATTTTCTAGTTCTTGTATACGTTTTTCTAACTTAGAAAATGTTTCTTCAAATAAAGAAATAACAGCTTCAGGTCCTTTTTTATATGTATCTAAAATAATTTTTCGATCGACCATAAGATTCACCTCCCCTGTTTGATATACTCAGTATTTACAAATGGGAGGCATATGAAACTAGTAAAATTTAAAAAAGACACCGAAAGGTGGCTGAGTAGTTACAAAAATCTGTAACAAATGTAAAGGGAACTAAAGAGTAATGTTGCATCCATGCTTTTTGTATACTACAAGTATTGAACGTATCTGGTAAAGGGAAGATAACTAAACAATATGCGGATATGCCATATAGTAACAAAGAATACACAATAAACGTATGAAAATAATGAATATAACCATATTTTTTATATTGCCACAATAAAAATGGAATGGAGACGATAGCGACAACAATTAGAAATATAAGAAAAGCAGTTTTAATGGATAGTAGGTACGTTCCCAAGTTCATTTTCCTCCAAAAAATAAAATGTATAGTTGATATCCCTTTTAACCAGTAGGGCTACCAACTTTTTTCTAGTCTATCCATACACTGCGTTTATTTCTATCGAATTCTATTACACTATTCTTACATCTTTGTAATAGTATAAAATGGCGTAAAAAAACATTTGGAAATAATTATAAATAATGTAGCTACCATTGAAAATGCAAATGGTGAAGTCTTAAAAATGATGTTTCCTGGAAATTCTTCTAATCTCTTTAAATCGCTAATGATAGGAACATATTATGTGAAATTTTAGAACAATAAAGATCTTAATCGGATTCAGATTTAATGATTGTATTCAATCAATTAAATAAGGCGCCTGACACAAGCGCTATCTTTTTTGAAAAAGAATTTGAGTTCATTGAAAGTAAAAAAATTACAGGGAAAACACAAATAATCATACCTAAAAATTACAATGATTATTTAGGTATGAAGGATTCCCACCACACCATCCTTATCCCTCAAGGAATTTTTTAAAAGCCATCTAAGAAAGATCACACAGTATATGAGGAAGATATTCAAAAAATGTTTCGGGATTAATTGCCAGGGGCTATAAGGGGTGTCGAACTTGCTGAGAAGCTTTCAAAAAGAATTGCAGAATACGAACAGTTTTTAGATTATAAGATTGAGCAATTTCAAAAAAGAGGGGAGGTTCTGTAGTAAGGATAATAATTTTCATATATTTGAAATTTCTTTTGGCGAAAAAGATGGAGAAACGGATTAGAAAGTTAGAAAAAAGACAAAAAAGTTTGTAGATGAATATGAAAAAAATGAAATGATTTGAAAAAAATTAGGTATCGGTAAGATACTTAAAGGTAATCTAAGTGAGTATAGAGTGTAGGTTAGACGATACAGGGAACTGAAATTTGCTTAGCATATGTGTACGATAGGGAAGACAGTTTCACTCCTCGTTTTTTGACTGTCTACATACGGTTGTATAGTCTCACTTGATACATTTCCAGCAGTAGAAACAAAATTAGAACGTGTCCACAGGCTTAGCAAGTGCTGAAGATGGGGAAATGCCTCTCTTACTTTTTAGAAGTCATTCCTTTGAATTTCGCCATTGTATCAGCAGGGCTGTGTGTCGGTAGTGTATACAAGAATACGCTTTAAAAAAGAAAAAATTCACATACTTGTTCATTCTATCGCCGCGTGCAATTCATTGAGTACAATGCGAAAGTAGTTGGTATAAAGGTTGAATATGTAAGTCTTTTTTATACAAGCCAAACAAGCCCCAAATGCACTGAAAAGAAAAAGGCGTAAGACAGAAAATATAAGTGCCTCTGTGGGTTTGAGAAACATCGTGAAACCATCTTTGCATGTGGCGATGGAAAGGTAGTGAGCGTTTGTTTTGATGTACGTAGGAAGGGAAAGTGTATTACATAACGTAAGAAGGTATATCTTTTCATGTATGGTGTGATCTCTTGTGCATATATATATGAAACAAAACGCTTTACACCCGATAAGTATCTCAAGCCATGAGGGGGAGAAATATGGTTACTATTAGTTTATGTATGATTGTAAAAGATGAGGAACATGTATTGGAACGTTGTCTAGAATCTGTAAAAGGAATACCCGATGAAATTATTATTGTGGATACCGGTTCTACAGATCAGACGAAACAAATAGCAAACAGATGGACGAAGCGCGTCTATGATTTCAAATGGGTGTATGATTTTTCAGCTGCACGGAATGAAGCATTTCAACATGCTACCATGGATTATATCTTTTGGCTCGATGCAGACGATGTGCTGATGCGAGAAGAGGCGAACAGGCTGAGGATGTTAAAAAATGTGTTAGACCAAAGTGTGGATGCCGTATCGATGAAATACCATGCTGATTTTGATGTACAAGGTAATGTGACGGGGAGTGTCATCCGCCATCGCTTATTCAAGCGAGAAAAACAATATCGATGGACGGGTGTGGTGCATGAGCATATTGAAGTGCCCTCGACAGATACCATTTGGGCCAGTGATATTGTCGTGACGCACCAACCACCAAATAATGAGCGTTCCATACGGAATCTGGACTTATATGAACGTTACCTGAAACGAGGCGGCACATTAACACCACACGATTTATTTCATTACGGCAGAGAATTGTCAATGCACGAACGTTACGAGGATGCGATTGACATATTTAATACTTACTTAAAGACACCAGGGATTGCACCAGATATCCGGCTCTTTATTCTAAATGAACTTGCTTCGTGTTATTTTTTTATACAAAATATAGAAAAAGAAGAAGAGGTGGCATTTCAATCCCTGGCATATGCAATGCCGCAACCTGTATTTTGTTGCCGTTTAGGAGAATCGTTCTTACGAAAAGGAGATGTCCATACCGCTATGTTTTGGTATGAGCTGGCTCTCCAAGTACCAGTAACATATTCCTGGTCTCAAGATAAAATTGCCTTTCGCACGTGGTTTCCACATAAACAATTGGGTGAGTGTTATGAACATCTCAAACAGGAGGAAAAAGCGATTTCGCATTATGAGCAGGTACTGACGTATCTACCAGATGAAGAAATACAGCGTAAATTGCGAAAGCTTGTAGAGAAACAAGGGGAAGAATAAAACCTCCGTTTATCTGATCACCTAAAAAGGTGCGCTTCCATCACAATTTTATATATGAGAACGACAATAAGGACCTTGTTTCTTTCTCAGCCGTTATGCAGAGAGATTCTTTGAGAAAAGCTCTCTGTTTATTTTAGGTGTAATTTGCCCATTGGTAAAGTGTGTATATATCCTCATAGAAGTCAGGTCCACTGAAAGCCATGTGATAATTACAGCCCTTCCTGAACGAGAAAGCTCATCGTCTTTCGGCATGGGATGAAAGTGAGGTTGGATACGGAATGCTACCAAAAAACCGTAAGGTTTGTGGCACTTTAAGTATCCAAAATACTGGTATCATTTTTTTATCTTTTTGTATCAGTTTTTTAATCTAACTGATACAAAATGAACATGATATATAAGTATAGAAAAACCAAAACAACTGTTTCATTCAATACCATTTTGTGTATTGCCCACGATACAGAAGAAAGATTTTTCTTCACACAAAAGTAGAAGAACGTTTCAAAGAATTGGTCCAAGAGGTATGTAACGAACTGGATATTGTTATTGTCGCAATGGAATGTGACAAAGACCACGTTCATTTGTTCTTGCATACACTTCCAACACGCAGTCCTGCTGATACAATGGCGAAAATCAAAGGAGTGACATCAAAGCGTTTAAGAGAAGAGTTCCCTCATCTCGCGCACTTGCCAAGTCTGTGGACTCGTTCCAATTTTGTTTCTACTGCTGGAAAGACAATACAACAGTATGTAGGAAGTCAAAAAAAGAGGGGGTGAAACGAGTGACACAAACCATCACGGTCAAAGTTAAATTGCTTCCGACAAAAGAACAATCATGCTATTGGAACCAAGTAGCCACGAGTATATAAAAGTCATGAATGCCCTTGTATCTGAAATTGTTGAAGCAAAGAAAAGTACAAAGGATATGGAGGCCAATCTCCCAAGTGCGGTGAAAAAGAGTGCATACAAAATCGTTCCGATTTTAAAAAGACCAGTTTGTGTGTGGAATAACCAAAACGATTCCTTTGACTATACGCACTTTTCCATCCCGTTCATGATAAAAGGCAAGTCAACACGTTTACAGGTTCGTACTTTATGAATCGACAAACATAATCACAACTTCGACTTGTTGAAACACAAGTTAGGTACCCTTCGTATCACAAAGAAATCTGGTAAATGGATCGCTCAGATATCTGTCACGGTCCCTACAATAGAAAAAACAGGAACGAAAATTCTAGGAGTAGACTTAGGCCTCAAAGTTCCTGCGGTAGCCATCACAGACGATGATACAGTTCGTTTCTTTGGAAACGGTAGGAAAAACAAATACATGAAACGTAAGTTTCGTAGTGTTCGTAAGAAGTTAGGAGAAACGAAGAAACTGAATGCCCTTCGACAACTTGATGATAAGGAAGAAAGGTGGATGCAAGACCACAAAGTAAGTCGTGAAATCGTCGATTTCGCAACGAATCATACGATCTCTGTCATTCGATTAGAGCAATTAACGAACATCAGAAAGACGGCACGAACAAGCCGTAAAAACGAGAAAAATCTACACACTTGGTCATTCTTTCGCCTAGCGCAATTCATCGCGTACAAAGCGAAAGTAGTTGGTATACAGGTTGAATATGTGAATCCTGCTTATACAAGTCAAACGTGTCCAAAATGCATGGAGAAAAACAAGGCGAAAGATAGAAAATATAAGTGTCCATGCGGATTTGAGAAACACCGCGATATCGTTGGAGCGATGAATATTCGCTACGCAACTGTGGTTGGCGGTAATAGTCAATCAGCCTAAGAACCTATATGGTCTGTCTTAGGAGGGATGATGACACACCCTCATCTTGAAGGCTGTTCAAAACAGAAATGGACTGCGAACGTTTCGTCATTCAGGAATCCCATCCGTTACACCGTAAGGTGTAGGACTTGCGGCTTTAGCCGTGGGAGTGTCAAATGATTTTACTAAAACCCCTTATTAACCTAGATTCACTTTCTAGTAGCTCTCATTCATTCGAATGAAGTACATCCAACCCCTAACCACTAATATTCCCTACAATAAACACGGTCTAGATCTATTTGCACATCATATAAAACTAATTATGTTAGGTATGTAGAATGGTGTTAGAAACAGACTATATTTCCCTCTGACAAACACAAAAAGATAGTTTCACTAGTTTGCAAAAATGGATACAGAATACATGAATCGAAAGCTGATTAGGAGGGGAATATAGTTTGATTTACAATATATCCACTATATTTCAAGAAACGTCATTTTACAATGGAGGGTATATTTCTTGTTTGCCAGATTCACAAAACAGTATAAAAGGGGGGAAAATAAATGAGTGGAAATATAATACCTATGATTACACCAACTGTTCCTATTACACCTATACAAGAAACGGAGCTCATCAACTTATTTTCTATTCTACAAACGACTGCCACAGCTTATTTTGCAAATCCAGACGTTATTAATCGTCAAGAATTACAGGGATCATTAAACCAATTATACATCTTTTTACGAGATCAATTTCCAACGGTAGATGGACGTAATGCGACTAGATACAGTATGTTTCTTCTTTTAACAACAGTGAATCAGTTAGCTGGAGCACCTGAGGTTAGTCAAATTGCGAATTTATTACAAGCTCTATATAATTCACTTTCTATCTTTATAGCAGAATTAATACCCTCTAGCCTTGCCGTTAAAAATCAACTTTTTAATATACTTCTATCCTTAGTTTCTATTACAGCAATTACATCATTTGGTATACCAGGACCTACAGGGCCCATAGGCCCAACAGGACTTTCAGGATTACAGGGGCCGCAGGGATTGCCAGGGCCTCAAGGACCACAAGGATTACAAGGAAATCCAGGGCCTCAAGGACCAGAGGGACCTCAAGGGGACCCAGGTCCTCCGGGGATAGGCGGTATACAAGGACCTCAAGGGATGAAGGGACCTCAGGGAGATGCAGGTGCGACAGGACCGACTGGGCCTACGGGACCTAAAGGCGCAACGGGCGGATCATTGGCGCTGTTTGGGAATGTACGTGTTAATCCATCGACGTAGGTATAGCGTCTTAGGATACGGAGAATAATCAAGTTTGGATGAGAACGAATGTTTCCAAAGGTGCGATGATTACCAGCGGTGGAAAGATTAATTTGCCAAGCTTATAAGATTTTTTCACGCCTTAATCAGAAGGCGTGTTACATAGTCACTGGATTAAGAATTGGTTAGAGGCCTCTCAGTTGGATAGGTATATGTGTGATTAAAAAGGGACCAACTTATGTGTAAACAATGAGACTATCAAAGAAGATGTATATAAGTGAGAGGATGGGGACAGAAAATAGGTGTTTGTTTGATACAATGGGGCGGTAACAATATCTAGGTAATCGACAATACCTGTCGGTTTGGTCATTACCTCATTTACATACATGTAAAATCTAAAATTCTTGGGCTGTAGGCGAGATCAGGTTAATTCTTTATGGTTTTTTAATTTGTAGTGTACAATGCTGTATCGATTCTTTCTGCTTATCTAGTGAATATGCAAGCAATAATAGCGAAGCCTATCTAAAAGGCTCGTATTTTTTATTTTGTTAAGAAAACATTAAGTAATTTCATCAGTATTTATTCAGAAATTAGATTTATCATTCAAATTATGTATTTTATAAACTAAATGGAGCGATATCTTTATGAAAAAATTACTGATAGTAACAGGGATTGTTGTAGTAGTATTGTTAGGAGGAACATGTGTATTTTTTGACAAGATCATGGAGTTTTTTCGAGGTGCTGATAGCATGCTCGTAACCGGGGACAATGAATATGTACAGTCAGTTAAAGTTATATACAAGGAAAAGTTTGATGGGAAAATTAGAGTAATTAGTAAAACAGCTGCGGAAGCTTTGCTGAAGATGCATGCGTTACAAATGGTACAAGATCAGTCTACAACTAGACCAATTGAATCTTTACCAGAGATTACAACAGAACAAGGGATCGTATATCAAAATAAGGATGAAAAACATGTAGATAAAGTTGAAGTCGGAGGTCATACACTTATTGTGAAGTTAAATGGGGATGCAGTCATTGGAGCTGGTCCTATCCGAAAAAAGCAATCTAAGTTAATTATAGTCGATGATAAAGTGTATGAAATTTTAAATATAAAAGAACTGACATCGGGTATATTGAAATTTACGCCTGAAAGTGTATCTAAAAAAGAGCTTCAAGCTTGGCGTAATAATACAGAAGGAGAGGCATATATGTTACGATTAAGTAAATAAATGTATGACGATTAGTATGGGAATACCATTAAAAATAAAATCACAGACTATTCGATTTTTGAAACCTAGGATATAGGGATATACTAACATAATTGGATTTTTTTACTTCACCTATCTCACTCTTAATATTTAGGACTAAGAGTCTTGCGGGGGAAAGTCGGTTCGTATATCCTCGCCTAGAGGCTAATGCCTATTCTTTTTTCTAGAGTTTTTGCAAAAATTTTCTTCGGCTCAATTAACTTTTATCGGTAAGCCGACAGAAAGAAAAAGTAATTAAAGAAACTAACAATACCTTATTTTTTGTATATAATACCAAAAATAGGTTATAATATGGTTAAGGTTATCTCCTGACCTTTGATTTTTCTTCTTAAAGCATAATTCATGGAAAGAGGCGAGAGAATTCTCGTCTTTTTGCCGTGGATAAAAATCCATGAGAGGTTTACGTAACCTTTTTTATCGTTTTCTGATAGAATGTTCCTTCCCCAAGCGTGTGAGGGGCGTAAGCTTACATCTTTAAGTATACTGTAGGCATCATCCTACAAAAAAGCGAGGTACGATCTATGTCAGTAAATAAAGCATACAAAATTCGTATCTACCCAAATGAGAAACAAAAAATATGAATTACTAAAATGATTGGATGCAGTCGCTTTAGTAATTCATATTTCTTACTCTGCCGAGCTCACTCAATAAAAAAAGAAGCAGATAGTATTGCTCTTTAATCCACATTAAAAACTTCACAGATGCTTCTTCACAGTTTTTCAAGACACAAAATGATATGCCACGGTTCAAGTCTAAAAAGAATAAGATTCAATTCTACACAAATAAGCAAACGAACGAACGGAAATATTACAGTTGTGAGCAACAAAATGAAATGATCGAAAATTGACCTTGTTCGCTTTGCAAAATCAAGAGGAGTAGAAGGGAGGGTTCTGGTGCAAATAAAGGATACATTCCCAAAAAATAATGAGGATTCCTACTGGAATCATTCTTTACGTTGTGAATCCAAATAATTGATGAATAAATTCTTTTTGATTGCGAACAGACTGATTCTGTAAATCCACCTGTTCTTTTTTTATCATGTGCATGGCTTCTACTCCCGCAAGCATACATGTAGCTGTGCCAAAAGATTTAAAACCTAACATAGAGCGTACACGTTTTTTAATGAAGCGATGGTCTTGCTCCACTACGTTATTTAGATATTTTATCTGCCGAATTTGAGTGCCTAACGGCACTTTTTTCTCGTTCTTTAATTTGGTGATAGCAACTGGATAAGCAGGATTTTTATCAATTGTAATTGTACGAGGTTTTGAGGCATGAAAAGATTGCAAAGCTTTCTTAAAGAATCGCTTTGCAGCCTTATGATTTCTAGTTTTACTAAGATTGAAGTCAATCGTATTTCCTTCAGAATCAACCGCACGGTATAAATACATCCATTGCCCTTTTACTTTTATATACGTTTCATCCACTCGCCATGAATCATTTGTTTGTTTCAGATGACATCGGATACGTTTATCCAGTTCCGGTCCGTATTGATGGACCCAGCGCATAATCGTTGTATGTGCTAAGGATAATCCTCTTTCTTCCATTATTTCCACCAAATCTCGAAAACTTAGATTGTACCGTAGGTACCAACGTACAGTTAATAAAATTATATCTGGTGGGTAATGCTTCCATTTAAACAAATTGTCCTTTTTCATACTGATTACATCCCTTTTGTAGAGTAATCGTATCCGTATATCCCAAATTAGAAGATTACTTGCAATTAACCTAACTTTTTTGCACCAGAACCAACAATTGTATATGCTTGTTTCATGTTTATTCACGTCTCCTAAACGTTTATTCAAACGTATGTTTTCCGCTCTACTGTAATTGAAAAACAGCACTCACAGGATTATGATCACTATGTGTAAACTGTAAATCGTGTCCCTTGACTGGAAGGATTTCCACATTAGGTGAGACGAAAAATCCATCAATAATGGTCACAAAACTTTTTCCTTTGATGTATGCCGTACGATTATCGCGTACCGTATACACAGAAGAATCTACAGCCCATTGAAACCCTCCTTCTGTAAAATCTTGGGGCAAACGCACTAACCATTTGGGCCAGGCGGCTAGAAATGCGGGGTCTTGTAACTGAATATCTGACAGTAGCTGATTCCAGTCGCCACCTACAATCACATAATCCCCCTTCTGATACTGTGTATGCATATACTGTTTTACGTATTGCAGTTGTTGTTTGCGGATATTCCCACCTGCATCATATGCCGATACATGTAGATTTACGATTCGTAAGTTCTTCTCATTTTCAACCGGGATAATATGTTCTACCATCGCACGATCTAAATCAAAGAGTTGCTTTGGCCAAGGATCTCTCCCTGGTAATTGAAGCCGAGTTGCTTGTTGTATGAAGTAGGTCGAAAACGTAGCGAGTCCCGATTCCACATATCCTATGGGACGCAAAAAGGGAACCGGAACCCATGGATTCCTATAATTATAACCGAATGTAGAAGCGTGGTAGGATAACTCCTGTTGAAAAAATTGATATTCATTTTGATCAAAAGAACGGAATGCTTTGATATCGACTTCTTGTAACAAGAAAAAATCTGCATGATCTTCTTTTAAAAAGGACGACATGTGTTGTAAATTCTGTTTGGTTTGTTCTTTACTACGAGAACGTGAGCCCGTTCCTCCGTCCATGAAGAAATCTTGTTTTGCATCTAATCCTGCGTAACCAATGTTAAAGGTAGTAACTTGGAATGGCGTATAGGATGGTAATCTGTTTTCTTGCGAGTTTTCTATCATAAGATTTATAGATTCGGATGGCTTTTTATGCTTACATGTGATAAAAGCTAAAAAGATGATAGGCAGCCCGAGCAAAACCAATGAGAAAGTAACCAATATTCGGATGCCACTTTTCATCCTCTTCCCCTCCTTTTTCTATGTTCCTAGACAATCCTTCCAGGTCTCCCCATTATATATCGGATATAAGGGAAGTATTTTGAGAAATATCTCGAAACGGCTAGAATAAAAGGTTTTTCTCTTTTGGAGACCGAATATCATGAGAAATTATATGTACAAAAGGGGGCCGAGAAGATGTAATCTTCATTTGAAAGTGTATGTAAAGATAAAAATATGAGGGGGTATTCATTTGAAACATTGTAAAAGACTACTGCAATCCTTTCTTTTGCTTTTCTTATTTTTCATTTTTTATAACGCACCTTCTGTATCTGCAGAAACACATCCAAATTACGGAAAGGTATTTCCACCAAAAGAAACATTCCGGCCAGGGGATTGGTTTGTGGGAGCAACACCTATACAGGTAGACCCTACCAAATCACCGATTGTATTTGTGCAAGGAAAAAACGGAAAGGCAAATGATTGGTATGGAGATACGTACTATCATGGAAAAAATACGATGTATGACCTTGCTTACGATGCTGGCTATCAAACTGCTTTTGTACAACTGTATGATGCAGCTGGGACAGGTTCCGTAAGTCCTTGGACAAATGGGAAACTATTAGCTGCAAAATTAGAAGCCATTTCGCAACATTTTGGAAAAAAAGTCAACATCATCGCGCATAGCAAAGGGGGCATTGATACACAAGCGGCTCTTGTACAATATGGGGCGCATCGTTTTGTTGATAAGGTCATCACACTTGGATCTCCTCATTATGGGACACATCTAGCAGATTTATCCTATAGTTGGTGGGCGGGATGGCTTGCCTCTTTACTAGGGCAACAAGATGAAGGAACGTATGCGTTACAAACTGGGGAAATGGCACGATTTCGCTCGATTATTGATAGTAATCCTGCCACAAAATCCAATCAATATTACACGATAGCAGGAACCAGTTGGGGGCCTACTTTTTCTGCTTTATCTATGGGAGGATTGTATTTGTCACCATATGGAAATAACGATGGCCTTGTCAGTGAATGGAGTACCACTTTGCCGTACGGTGCCCACCTTTTTTCTGATGTTACATTAGATCATGATTCGATTCGAACGGGAAGTGCCGTCTTTTCTCGCATAGAACCTTACTTACGAACGAAAAAAATGGGGCCAGCATGGTCACCGTCTGCCGCGCCTTCTAGGAATGAGCCCTATACAGAGTTAGGACCGACAGAAAACCAAACGGTTTTAGGCGGAGAGCTGATCCCACATCAAGAAAATCGCGCTGTGTTTTCTGTGGATACATTGACAGCAGGAACTGTATCGGTTTTGACTGCGAGTAAACAAGTAGAGATACAACTTATTTCGCCATCAGGGAAGGTTTACACCAAACAGGATGCGGTAGTAACAACGGGTGATGATACCTTTTTTAAAGGGGCCTTTATTCATACATTTCAAATAAAAAGTATGGAAGTGGGAGACTGGAAGATACGTATGAATACGGAAGGGAAAGATGCTTATTTAGCGATGGTACAGTATCAACAGGAAGCACCTTTCCATTTGAAAATACCGGCTAAGCTGAAAGTAAATCAAGCAAAATTACAAATCCAATCTGCTGATAAAAACCCAGTTGAAGCGGAGGATGTTTCTATGACGGTTCGAATTGTCGATCAGACAGGTACACTGATTTCACAATCTGATGGCGTTCAACAAGGAGATGCAAATATGTTATCTACCACGTTACAGCATATAGAGCAATCAGGTGTATACAATTTTACCATTGATGTGAAAGGGAAAAATAAAGCCGGACATCCATACACACGTACGATTATACGTTCTATATATATTGAGAAGTAATATATATTAAAATTCTATAAACAGAAAAAGGTGCCCCTAGGAGCACCTTTTTCTGTTTGTTACATGTATTCATTTTCAATTTTATCATGATCCATGTAACTGTTTCTGGACTAGGATGGTCCATACCCATGCATGTTCTAATAAGAAAGGTATACAAATAGTGATGGACCTTGTAGGATTTGAACCTACGACCGGACGGTTATGAGCCGTCTGCTCTGACCAACTGAGCTAAAGGTCCCTAGAAAAGCATATGGATAAGGAGTATATATGTATTACATGATCTTTTTCTTAACCCTCATCCTTTTTTGAAAAAGAAAAACACTCTCATGAGTGTCTTCCTTTAGCTTGATAACCACTTTAATTTTAATAACATCTCTTAATCTACTGACAAATATACATAAAAACCTTATCTAGATTTATTCTATCATATGTACCCAACATTTTTGTTGAGAAAATAATCACGCGTACTATGATTTCATATATACACAGCTGATATATGTGATGGGAGAAGGAACTTACTGTGAATTATTCAGGTAGCATTTCAAAAGTAACGAACTCTTCAAGATATTGTAACGTATCCTGAAATTCATTTTTATCAAAGGATGCACAGCGCCCCCTCACTTGTACCACTTTCCCCTTTTCATATTGAGGTTCAAGATATGTGATTACAAATATATCTACATTACGATCTGGAAAACAGTAAAAAATTACTTTTTTTCCGGACCAAGCTAATGGATAAATGGTTTTTAATTTTGCTCTTGTTGCTTCATCTCCCAGATGCGGTGCAGTATCTATGGTTTGCCCTACAAAATCAGTTCTTTGTTGATGAACAGTTTGTAATAATGCCTGATTCACATCTGTAAAAACATAGTCCCCTTCGTTTTTTTGAACATAAAATACATACGTGAATGATGTTTTTCATAGTCTTGCAGCAACTTTTCTAACAATGAACATAAAACTATTTTCATCTCTTTTTAATCCCTTCTGTGTGAATGATAGAATATAGATTTATTTTAGTTCAAATATTGATAAAAAACAATTTTAAAATTCTGAATTTTAAAATCTTGATCAGTACCCTTGAATATCTACTTGTAGGGGATTATAGGAATCCTAAAGAGGTTGTACCTACGAAATATGCGCAATCTTAATCGTTCATTTTAACTGCCATCCACTCTGTATGTAATAAAAATTTACTCCATACAGATCTACAAGACATATTTATTTTTCAATCATTTAGCTATAGGGACAACATGGTTTTTCTTATACAATAAACTTGGTTCATTTCATACGAATTATAAATAAAGGAGGTTTTTTATAAAAACATCTAAACTAGCGATTATAAAGGCAATTAAGATGGTAATAAAAAGAAGGTGATAGAAATCGCTGTATTTTATTGTAACTATTTCTGAAAGCCAATGAGCCTCCATTTATGAAAAGCTTCATTAAAAAGCAGAGAACCATCATCATTTTTTTAATACATTTGATGAAGTAAGATTAGATGTTATTATTCCCTTTTGAAATGAATGGACAAACGAGATATGGAAGGAGTGATCGTGTTGCATAAAGAACAAGCTTATACATTTTTAAAGCAAGTGTATCAAGATGTTATCTTAGATTTGAAGTTAGATAAAATATCAGATTATTTTAGTGACCAATATATGCAAGTTACGGATGGTACAGAGGTGAATATACAAGGGTTTCATACTCACATGGAAACTTTAAAAAGTATAGTAGACACACTAGAGTTGTCCCCTTTTTATGACTTTTTATTTGATGAAGAAAAGCAAACAGCAACGCTAAGATATGAGATTCATGTAAAGAAGAAAAGTAACTACTCAGCCACCTTTCGGTGTCTTTTTTAAATTTTACTAGTTTCATATGCCTCCCATTTGTAAATACTGAGTATATCAAACAGGGGAGGTGAATCTTATGGTCGATCGAAAAATTATTTTAGATACATATAAAAAAGGACCTGAAGCTGTTATTTCTTTATTTGAAGAAACATTTTCTAAGTTAGAAAAACGTATACAAGAACTAGAAAATGCTTCAAAAAAAAACTCCAAAAATAGTCATAAGCCACCTTCTACAGATGGTTTGGGTAAGCCCGTTACAAAAAGTTTGCGCAAACCGTCTCATCGTCAAACGGGTGGCCAGTTGGGCCACAAGGGACATACTCTTGGTTTGACAGCGACTCCAGATCATACGATTACACATTCTCCTACATATTGTACTTGTTGTCATACTTCCTTGAACCACGAGCCTGTAAAAGGGTATCGCATTCGCCAAGTGTATGACTTACCACCTATTCAGATCGAAGTGACAGAACATAAAGTAGAACAGAAAGAATGCCCACATTGCCATTCTATCCAAGAAGCCCAATTTCCTTCGACAGTATCTCGTCCTGTTCAATATGGTCCAAATATAAAAAGACTGATTCCCTATTTAACGCATTATCAATGCATTTCTTTGAAGCGAACAAAAGAATTCTTTCAGGATTGTTTTGGACATTCTATAAGCGAAGGAACCCTGGTAAATCATACACAGGCTTTCGCTTCTCAATTGCAGCCATTCATAAAAGAAGTAAAGGAAAAGATTCTGCAGTCTCCTGTTGTCCATTTTGATGAAACTGGTATGCGTGTAGAAAACAAAACACAATGGTTACATACTGCCAGTACACCGGAGGTGACATTGCAACATATTCATCAAAAACGTGGAAAAGAAGCAATGGATGCTGGAGAAATCTTGCCATCTTTTTCTGGAATTGCGATGCATGATGGTTGGAAATCGTATGATGCGTATACAGATTGTCGTCACGTTTTATGTAATGCCCATCTCTTACGAGATTTACAAGGAATTATAGATAGTACTGGAGAACAATGGGCACAACAGATGCAGAAATTTCTAACGCAAGCGTTGACGATGAAAAAGCAATCCGAAGGTACCATGCCAAAAGCGACGCAAAAGAATCTGTTTATTATGTATCAATCCATATTGAAAGAACAACAGATTCTTTCCACGAAACAAAAGAAGAAAGGAAAGCAGACGCCTTCTCAAAATTTATGGAATCGCTTCGTCAAGTATTCTGACAGAATTCTAGGGTTTTTAGAACATCCAGCCATTCCATTTGATAACAATCAAGCAGAACGGGATATTCGGATGACGAAAGTAAAACAGAAAGTGTCTGGGACTTTCCGAAGTAAGAAAGGCGCAGAATCTTTTTGTCAGATACGAAGCTTTATGAGTACCATGAAAAAACAAAAACAATCGGTCTTACAAGCGATAAACCAAGTCATAGAAACTAGAACGGTTCCTTGGAATAACACGACTTCATAAGAGAATTTCTCTATTTGGCATAGATTCTTTCTCTGATTGGAGTATTTTCTTTTCATGTTTTCGAATCGGAAACATGTATTTGGCCTGTTTTTTTATTTGAAGAAGCTGAGTAGTTACGAAGAAAAATGGGAATCGTGGTGTCGTAGAAATCATAGCGATTTTGGAATTAAAAGATGGGAAAATTTTACGTTGTAATGAACTAACTCGTTCCTTACAATCTGATGATGAATTTAATACCATTGGAAAAATTAATATAAAAAAATAACACCTAAGTTTGCATGCATCATATGTTGCGAAGCCAAAACCTAAGCTCAGGTTTTGGCTTCGTTTGGCTAGCATACGGCTTATGTTCATCGTATTGAAACAAATTTACTTCCTTCCATACATATTAGCATGTATCCTCACACAATTGATCCCATTTCCATTCTGCATTCTTTGCTCTCACATTTTCCTCCCCAGACAAATGCTTTCCTAACTGGTATACTTCTTTCCCCCATTTACAATTTGCAATGCAATGTGGGGTATGACAACCAAAAGGAAAATATGGGGCCATATACGAATATTTTCCAATTAAAAAGGGATGTGGAAAATAAAAACGTCTCTACATCCCTTTTTGTTAAATTTTCATTAGGTAAAACTATTGAATTTGATCTTGTATATCCATTTTTAAATATAAAAATGGATAAATTGTGAAATCCCCTCATGTTATGCTCTTGCTTTGTTTCCAAATGTTAATAGATGCCAAATTTTCTCGATAGGACCTTGTTTAAATTTCTGCAACCAAATAAAACTAAAAATAATTAGCATAGTAAATATAATGCAGGAGAGTATCAAGCTTTGTACTAGTGTGTAGCCAGATGTCCAACCTAACAATAAAGGAAGAAGTTTAAGAAGCAATGCATGCCCAATATAAGTCGTTAATGAAATCCGTCCTACATAACTGAGCGGTTTATAAATATACAAAGAATGGTCTTTATTATATAAAAGAATGATGGAAGACAAATAAAATATTGATAAGGGGTAAGCCGTTATATAACATAGTCCTTGAAAAGAAATATTATGCTCTATATCTGGGTTTATATAAATAGTCCATAGACCTCCTAAAATTAGAGGTAAGCTGAGAAAACATGACATCTTCTGAATTTTTTTGATCATGACCGTTTGTTGTGATAATTGCTGAAAAAGATTAATTTTCCCTACATATAGTCCTAATAGCATCATACTAAAAATTACAGATAGATAAGTGACAGCGTAACAAATTATTTGAACAGAAATATTAAAACTTTTGGAGGAGGGGCCTCCCAATACCATAGCTCCCATTACTAATAGTATATTACATGTTATGATTAATCCCGCAATGCGTAGAATCATTCTAGACATTAGTCTAAAGAAAAGAAGTAAGCTAAATCCGAATAAACTATAGATGATTAAAATAGGAGTTATCTGAGGGCAAATCAGTATCGATATAATCCCTATAGGAAGCAGCGTAATTAATCGCCTTGAAAAAAGATGATAACTATGCAATCCACGTTGTTGCGCGCGTAAAAAAAAGAAATAAGATCCAACGCCAAATAAAAATGAAAAAATAGAAACGAACTTAAAATGAATAAACATGTTATTAAAAATATCCAAGTAAAAATCCATAGAATACATCGGGATTTCTTGTTTTTTTGACAAACCAGCGGCGTGTATAATTAACATTCCAATCAAAGCAAAGCCACGAAGAATATCAAGAGATATAATACGAGTAGAAATATTATTTTTAGTATGCAAATTTCTGTTGTCCTTTCCAGATGTTTGGGTATTTGTAGTAGAACATTCGTTGCTACATTTTGAATTATAGCAATACAAAATAAAAAAAACAAAACAAGTTATGGGTTCGCAAAGGCCATTAAAAATGTTGCAATTCACAAATGTTTTTTCCACTCCTTGAAAAGAAGTATTGATGTAAAGGATTCCATATTAGTTGTGGATGTATTTAAATCTTAGTCTTTTTCGTTCTATATGTAACAAAAACGATCATTTTTGTTACAACGGGAATTTCTATTATCTGGTTTTATTCAGAAAAAAGAAAAATGAATCCACTATATTTGTAGATTCGTTTTAACAAGATCATGGACTTAATTGGAATTTATTTGCATATGGCCCCACATTTCGCTTTTGGTTGCCATACCTCTACATTGAAAGGAATCGAAACGATTCATGCTATATATAAACAAAAGAGAAGTCACATTCCAGACTTCTCTTTTTCGACGTACAATGAATTACAAAAATTATTCAGAACTGCTTAAACTACAGCCGTATTTTGTAAGCCGGTTTATATTTTTTCAAATTTTGCAACAGAACCCTTGAGAAGTAGAAATTTTTTTGTTAGTCATTCGGTTCATTTTTCACCCTTCTTTTTTTTAAGTTGATACGCTTACGATTTTGAGTTTTAAAAATAGAATTTCGAAATATATTCTTTTGTATTGGGAGACGGATGAAAGTATCTTTCCAGTCTTGAGATTGATAATGAACAAAATACCCTAAATAATTCACTCCAAAATTTTGCAATTTTACAAGATGGGCACATAAGAAAAGAAATGCAAAGATAATGCCATATAGCCCGAAAATGGCAGCACTTATAATGAATAAAAAACGTAATAGTCGAATAGAAAGACCTAATCCATATTGTGGAATAGCAAAAGAACATAATGCGGTTAAAGCAACTACCACGACCGTTACAGGACTGACTAGCCCGGCTTCTACCGCAGATTGTCCAATAACAAGCCCTCCAACAATGCCCACTGCTTGTCCTCCCGCTTTGGGTAACCTGATTCCAGCCTCCCTTAGACATTCAATGGTACAGGCCATTACAAATGTTTCTATAAATGTTGAGAAAGGAACGCCGCCTCTACTAGATTGAATAAAGATAATCAATTGCCATGGAATAAGACCTGGATGAAAAGAAATAAAAGTGATGTATAAGCCTGGTAATAGTAGTGCCAATAAAAAACAAAATAAGCGTAATAAGCGGAATGCCGTTCCAATCCACCATCTTTCCGTATCATCTTCAGGAGTATGTAATAATAATGCCAAGGTAATGGGAGTGAGTAAAACAAATGGTGAACCATCTAAAATAATAGCAACTTGTCCTTTTAGTAGACCTTGTATAACCCGATCAGGTCTTTCAGTCTGTATCATCTGAGGGAATGGTGAATATGAGTTATTACTAAGAAGTTGTTCTAAACAGCTAGTGTCTAAAATATCATCTATGTCGATAGCACAAATTCCTTCAGTTATTGCGGTTACGAATTTTTTGTTTGTAAGATGATCTAAATAAACTACTGCCACATCACGTTGTGTTTGCACACCTATTGATGATTTTTGTATAGATAAATGGGAAGATTTAAAGTTTCGTCTTAACATAGATACATTAATAGACAGTATTTCTACAAAGCTTTCTTTTGAGCCATGTATGTTACTTTCAGTTGTTGGCTCAGAAATCGCTCGATTCATTATTTTAGAAGTACCTAAGATAAAAGCGATGTCCATATTTTCTAATAATAATACACAGGAACCAGCGAAAAGATGAGAAATGATAGTATCTAATTCAGAAACAATTTGGATATCGCATAATTCAATACGGTTTGTAACGGTAGATACAGTGATATTTTCGTTTTTAGATTGGGGTTTGATTGAATGTTGTAATAATGGGCGCAAGACATAATCTTGCAGCATTTGTACATCTGTGATTGTTTTTAAATAAATCAAAACAGCTTGCCGTGAAAAATCTGGAATATCAAATTCTCGGTATGTGGTATCAAAATTAGATGATAATCGATATTGTAAGTTTTGCAAATTGAGACTTAAATTACAAGATAATGTGGGTGGATGTTGCATAAAATCATGCTTCCTTTTTTGTATATTCATTTATGATATGTTTAGATATAAATTAGTATGTGACTTACTTGGTGTTTTATACCATTCTGGGTTCTGGTGCAAATAAAGGATACATTCCCAAAAAATAATGAGGATTCCTACTGGAATCATTCTTTACGCTGTTAATCCAAATAATTGATGAATAAATTCTTTTTGATTGCGAACAGACTGATTCTGTAAATCCACCTGTTCTTTTTTTATCATGTGCATGGCTTCTACTCCCGCAAGCATACATGTAGCTGTGCCAAAAGATTTAAAACCTAACATAGAGCGTACACGTTTTTTAATGAAGCGATGGTCTTGCTCCACTACGTTATTTAGATATTTTATCTGCCGAATTTGAGTGCCTAACGGCACTTTTTTCTCGTTCTTTAATTTGGTGATAGCAACTGGATAAGCAGGATTTTTATCAATTGTAATTGTACGAGGTTTTGAGGCATGAAAAGATTGCAAAGCTTTCTTAAAGAATCGCTTTGCAGCCTTATGATTTCTAGTTTTACTAAGATTGAAGTCAATCGTATTTCCTTCAGAATCAACCGCACGGTATAAATACATCCATTGCCCTTTTACTTTTATATACGTTTCATCCACTCGCCATGAATCATTTGTTTGTTTCAGATGACATCGGATACGTTTATCCAGTTCCGGTCCGTATTGATGGACCCAGCGCATAATCGTTGTATGTGCTAAGGATAATCCTCTTTCTTCCATCATTTCCACCAAATCTCGAAAACTTAGATTGTACCGTAGGTACCAACGTACAGTTAATAAAATTATATCTGGTTGGTAATGCTTCCATTTAAACAAATTGTCCTTTTTCATACTGATCACATCCCTTTTGTAGAGTAATCGTATCCGTATGTCCCAAATTAGAAGATTACTTGCAATTAACCTAACTTTTTTGCACCAGAACCGGAATGTTTATGTAGGAGGTCAAAAGGTTTTGTTTGCACGCCTCGCTTTGTATCGTCTAACCGAAAAGCAATTATGGGAACGACAGAAAAAACAAATGGAGAATGAAAAGAAAAAAGGAAAAGCGTATTCTAAGAAAAGCAAAATATTATCTGGAATGAATGTATATGTAACAAACACTCCGTGGGAGTGGGTTTCGACGAAGCAAGTCCATGAGCTACATTCTTTACGCTGGCAGATAGAAATTGTTTTTAAAACATGGAAATCATTGTTTGATATAGATCATTGTCGCACTGTCAAACAGGAACGAATAGAGTGCCATTTATATGGGAAACTAATTGCTATTTTTTTATGTTCTTCTACTATATTTAAAATGCGCCAACTTTTGTTACAGAAGGAACAAAAAGAATTAAGTGAATATAAAGCGATGGGAATGATACAAGATTATCTATTGCTGCTATATCAAGCTGTACAGAAAAACACCCAAGAGATAACAAAGCTTCTAATTCGTCTGTTCCACCTTCTACAACAAAACGGACAAAAATCTCATCGATATGAGAAGAAAACGGTCTTTGATATCATGGGTGTTCATTATGAGTATAGTATAGCTAGGGAACAACAGAAAGCTGCATAGTTTTAAAAATAAAACTCGTTAGAGTTTATTTAGCATGCGTACTTTTAAGAATAATCAATCTGTTGAACAGTTTGTAGCTCTTTTCAAGGTAATTTCATTTTATTTGTTCTCTTAAGTTGATGGGCATGGCGTAAACTCAGCATCTTCGAGCGAATCAATATTTTTGTAATTTACAGGTATTTTTCATGTTTTTGGATCTTGAAATTGGGTTTCTTTGCCCATCCCCCGAAAAAGGGGAATAAGACAAAATATACCAATTGTGTATTAACCGGTGTATTGTATAAGTTAATTTAGTTATGTACTATTAAAAAATGAATCCAAACATGTTTGGGATTCATTTTTATTTTTTTACAGCAAATATTTAAAATTTCACTTGTCACAAAAATGGACGTTTATGTGACAAAATCGATTAGTAAGGTTAATCCTTCAGTTGGATTAAGAAAACTCATGGTTGTCATACATATAGTTGTTTTACCAGCATCAAATGGTCCAGGTAATCCAAAACGTTAACTGCTATTAATTTGGAATATTTTGTATCCCCTCCTTTTCGGAGGATGGGCAAGAAACCCCAGATTAGATTCATTTTGTATAAACATATCGTTTTGCCTCGTGGATAAGTGGAATCCATATGATTTATTTGTATATAAAAGTATTATTTTACAGTAAACTACGTTTAATAAAGGTTATTTTCTTTTATTTCGTTCTTCCCTGTTCTTGTTATAATTGGACTGAAAATGAAGACGGATGTTATCTACATGTTCTCTTCATTTACATGTCGAACAGAAGGGAGAGTAAAAGATGAAGATAAAAAATATATACAAAGTGTTGGCGACCACCATGCTAGTAAGCCAACTCATGGGTCCCGCGATTTCATATGCAGCTACACAGGATCCTAGTGAACAAACCAAAGACCCAAAAGAAGTGAAACATGGTTTGTTAGCAAATTATTATACAGATGATGCATTTCACAATTTGACTATGTTTACAGTTCAATCTACAGGGAAAACGCAACTCAATACAGAAACGCTACAGGAGGCCTTATCGAAAGATAAGCAACAGTTCCAATCTGTACGTTGGATGGGCTACATTCAACCGAGTGAAAGTGGCGAATATGAATTTTCTACATCAGATGATTCACATGCAACCATTCAAATCGATGGGAAGGTAATTGTACAAGATGCTCCCATGAAAGAAAAGATGACCCTAGAGAAAGGGAAAACATATGCCATTACGGTAGAATATCACACAGATAAAAATGTAGCTTCACAATTTGAGATGTTGTGGTCTGTGAATGGAAAAGAAAAAGAAGTTGTGCCAGAAAATAATTTAGTCTTACCTAATTTTTCTAAGGATAAAGTTAAACAATTTACAATATCATCCAAAAACAATGTCATGGCAGATGATGATGGGGACGTTACAATCGATTCTGATGATGATAACATTCCAGATGATTGGGAAATAAATGGATATACGGTGAAAAACGGTCTCATTGTAAAATGGGATGACGCGCTGAAAGCACAAGGGTATACCAAATACAAATCGGATCCACTGAATAAACATACTACGGGAGACCCTTATACAGATACTGATAAAGTGTTAGATCATGTGGATGGTGGTATTTTATCAGAAGCAAAAAATCCTATTGTGGCTGCTTTTCCAAAAGTAGGGGTCAATATGGAAAAAATGATACTAACAAAGAATCAAAACGTGTCTCATGATCAAGGGGGGACGGAAACAAATGAATCAAGTCATACCGTTGGAATCTCCACTACAAATAGTACGTCGGAGTCAAATACAATAGGGGCCTCTGTATCTGCTGGCTATCCGTGGTCTGTTTCTGTATCAGCAACTTATTCTCATGATTATACGACGAGTGTATCTGTAGATCAGTCGAATTCTAATACAAGTGGGCATAGTGATGGAAAATCATGGAGCGAAACATTAGGAATTAATACAGCTGAAGCCGCCTTTTTAAATGGAAATGTGCGATATGTAAATATTGGAACTGCGCCCATTTACAATGTAAAACCTACGCTTAATTTTGTTGTAGGAGAAGGCTCTTCTGCACCGACTATCGCAACCGTTATGGCAAAATCCAATACAGTAGCAAACGTGTTAAACCCTGGTACATTTTATCCGTCCACAACACAAGGTCCAATTGCTTGGAATACGATGGATGATTTCAATGCACAGCCTATTAAGTTGAGTTATAACCAGGTACAACAAATAGAACAGGGTGATCCTTTACAAATTCAAACGACACAAACATCTGGAAACTACAAAACATACAATTCAGATGGAGATGCAATTGTGGATGATTCGCAAAAATGGGAAAATGTTATGAACGATATTGAAAATAAAACAGCAGCTATTACGATAAGTACGATCAATGATACGAAAGAAAGGTACATTTCAGCTCGAAAGGCAGCAAACTATGACCAGCAAAGCCAACCAGAAATAACTTTAGGAGAAGCCGTAGAAACTGCGTTTCCAGGAGCAAAAATCGATGGGGATAAGATTATATATCAAAACGTCAATCCAGAAGTTATGAGGATTGGGATGGATCGTCAAACATATGATGAGATACACAATCAAATGAGCCAGACAGGGGATGAAAATATCTATCATGCCAAATTAAAGCAAGGTATGAATATTTTATTCTATCAACTACTGGGTATTCAAAAAGATATAGATGGAAAAACTTATTATTTCAATAATGATGGGTCCAAAAAAACTGGCTGGTTTACAGATAGTAAGGGGAAACAATATTACTTTGATGAAAAAAATGGTGGTGCGGCAGCGAGTGGCTGGTTTAGAGCTAAAGATCAAAATACCTATCCATCAGTTCAATTTAATCATAATTATTATTTTCTTGAAGATGGTACATTAGCTAAAGGAGTACAATCCATTGATGGGATGATTTGTCAATTTCAATCCACTGGTCTATTAAGTGGTCTATTAAAATATGTAGGCCTACAGATGCCATTGAGTGAATTAAGAAATAAAAAAATTACACTCCTACCAGCTGATGAATCTGCTCATCAGATTCTAATCCAGGTGGCAAGTCGTTCAAGCGGGGTATTACAACATGTATATGATTCTCCTGGTGAGAATGCCCTAGGTGAAGTATCACTAGCTGACTGGCTCCCTAAAGATCTGCCAGATGAAAATTATGAGGTAGCAATTGTTTATAATAATACTATCGCTCCCTAAAGATCTGCCGGATGACCTGTATTCGGGAACCATGCTTTATAGATAGTCATAGCAATCCGATGTAGGAAGGTAGTAAGACGAAAGGAGTTATATAAATAATGAAACAAGGAACGATATATAAGGTTTTAGCAACAACCGCGATAGCTGGACAAGTACTGTTGGCGCCGCTTTCAGCCTATGCCGAACAGGTGTTACCTGAAACGAAGCCAACCACAGTGCAACAACAGTCGCTTCCTATGAACCTTGAATCCGCAGGCGGGAATACGGTGCGTGTAACGGCGGATGAAATAGATTTAGATCAAAAACCAGAAAAAGATGTAAAAAGTTGGGAAGACACCGAATACAAAAAAGTAGAAAGTTCACTCTCATCAACAGAAAAAACGAAACTCCGTGACTATATGAAAAACATAGAGGAAATGAACCGCTATGTAAAAGATCATATTTATACGTATGAGTATGACCAAGATACGACGTTAAATAAGTCCATTGAGGATGTAGAGAAAATATTCACAAAGTCTTCTTTGTCTCGTCCGATGGCTGTATATAAGGAGGAAACACCTGAAACATTTGGTTTTTCAGAAAATTTGTACAAAAATGACAGCCCATCTGAAATTTCGTTAGAAAATATAAACAAATTTAAAGAGCAAATTGTAAATCAAACATATAGATTAGATGGGTATACTAAGACAGATCTTACTAGTGGGAAAAATGCAAAGAATCCGATTATCCTTTGTTTACATTTACCAGCCGGTACGCATGCGATGTTGTATAAACCCGAAGAACTTGCTGATATGAATATGTTATTGAAAGATGGTTATGGTATAAAACCTGAAAATGTAAAAGTGATAACGAAACAGGGGAAACAATATGTAAAAGTGGATGCTACAGTAATAGAACCTTTAGATTTTAAAGATGATGCATCAAAAGCGAAAGAATGGGGAGAGAAGCAGTATAAAGCATGGGGAGAGAATTTAACAGAAGACCAAAAAACCAACTTGAATGGGTATATGCTGGGGCAAGAGTATAAAGAGATTAATAAATATCTGTGGGAGCAAGGGCCGGAAAAAAACCCTAATCCAGATTTAGATAAAAAAATTACAAGTATAGAAGGGGCGCTAAAAACGGAACCGATTCCGGAGGATATCACAGTGTATCGTAGAATGGGTGCGGCTGAATTTGATATGTCTTTAACAGACCCAGCTTATAATTTTAATAATCCTGAAAATGTGAAAGCATTCCAAAAAAAATGGGAAGGACAAATAAAAGAAAATTTAGGGTTTCTGAGTACGTCTTTATCCAGTGAAAAAGTAGGAGCTTTTGCAACAAGAAAATTCATATTACGTTTACATGTATTAAAGGGAACGCAAGGTGCTTATGTATCGGGATTAGAAGGTTATCAAAATGAACTCGAAGTCTTATTGAATCCTGGATATAGCTATAAAATCAATAAGATTACTTCTATTATAGATAAAGGGGTTACAAAATTAGTGATAGATGCAAATATTATTCCAAAGTAAAACTGGTAGTAAGTTTGTACCACTCTCTTTTAGCTCCGCTAAAAGAGAGTGGTTACATATAGATAATAGCACATACATATGGTCTATAGAGTACGTATCACTTTACTGATTATGGGAGTGAATGGGTCAATAGGCATCCTATATATTTATATGTGTCTGCTAGGGAAATTTAATCTAGGCTTTCTTGTATTGGAATTTTAGTACAAATACGTAATATAGAAAGGAAATGTTACAAATGAACATAAGAAAATTAATGATTGTAAGTTTGTTAACAAGTTTCGCATGGAGTATCCCTATTTCTCATGCACCGTATCATGTACCAGTGAATACAGCATATGCTGCAAATACAGAAGATAGAGATTTTAATACGGATAAAGAAGCAGCTAGAAAATGGGGAGAAGAAAAATATAAAGACTGGGAAGAGAAAAAAATAACGAAGGAAGAAAAAGAAGTAGTACAATATTATACGGGTAGTGGGGCGGATGCTATTAATGAGTATTTAAAAGCCACCGAGGGTAAGTTGGTTGAGAAACAAGAAGATTTACCAGAAGGATACACACTGTCTGATGCAAAAAAATTAAATGAAAAAATAACAAAACTAGAAGGGGCTTTGGAAAAAGCTAGCACACCTGAAACACTTTCGGTTTATAAACGCGTGAGTGAACAACAATTTGATATGGATGCTGGTGATTTACGTCCGAATGGTCCAAATGGTGGTCTTGATTTAGCAAAAGTGCAACAAATACAGAATGATTTTCAGGGGAAAACATTTGAGCCTTTGAAGTTTATGAGTACGTCACTATCGAAGGATCCAGATAAATCATTTGGCCCCCAGCGCTATGCTATTTTATTGCATATTAAACTTCCAAAAGGTACAGCTGCCGCTTATATAGGTGATTTAAGTAAATATTCAGAGCAAATAGAATTGCTGGTACAGAAAGGGTATACGTATAAATACGACAAATTCACTATTATCAACGATAATGGTATACAATCGCTGAAGGTTGATGTTTCTTTAATTCCACAATAGGATAAGGCCGGAAATGCTTCAAAATTATTATAAGTATTCTTTATAATGTAACATATTGATACAATTATAGGGATAAAACTAGCATCTCCGAGTAAATCGGCATTTTGTAATTTTATGGAAATAACTACAAAATTAATGATGCTGGTTCTCCTTTTAAATAGCCATTCTTTTATCCATATCTAAATGAAATTCACCATATGGGTTAATGTGAGAGTAAATCATAGGTGTAAGTGCCCGATAATCTTCTTCGTCCAAACGATTTTTCCATTCATTTTCGCTGAGTAGTTGTTGGATGATTAAAGTATTAATATAAAACAGGATTAATTGTTCTTGGCTTTCTTGGTAGGGGCGAAATGGAAATAGATACTACTTTATTGTTCCCATATGGATTTTGTAGCCATCCCATAAAGGCTTAGTGACAGGGTAGCTGCTCTAGTCCGCAGGACTTTTTCCAATAATAGTAAAACAGGGTGTTCTTGAAGGTTATGCTCTCTCTTAATTATACTATTTGGCCTCACCGTATCATTGCGGGAAAATTGTACGTTTAGGCACAATTTGGACACATATTAACGCATTCCTCGTAAAGTCACCA
This sequence comes from Bacillus sp. CPT56D-587-MTF, assembly GCF_058792335.1. Lineage (NCBI taxonomy): Bacteria > Bacillati > Bacillota > Bacilli > Caryophanales > Bacillaceae > Bacillus > Bacillus sp. CPT56D-587-MTF. Next base: position 186,128 of record NZ_JBYTEF010000002.1, read on the forward strand.
GATTTTAAATTTCTTCGTTACATCTTACATTTGCTAGCGATAAAAGATGTAGTATCCCCGTAACATAAACTCTATCCGAAACGACATATAACCTTTTAAATTATAAGTTTCTAAACAACTAAACCCTTATAGCCCAAGGACAAGGTATTGCATATCGCCAACGTTTACTAAAATATTCAGTGTAAATACATTTTAAATGTGTAGTAGAAATTGGACAATTCTATGTTTTGGGTTCGCATCATTCATCTATAATAAGAACTATAGCTTAAATTAACTTTTTCTTAAAAAGTAGTTACTTTGAGAATGTATGTATAAAGGAGTTTTATTTATATGGTGCTTCGAATAGGAAAAAACTACACAATGAAAAATGGAAACGAAGTTTATTTGTTACGCATGTATCAAGATTTCTTTTCTGAAGAAGAGTTTGTTGTAATTAAGCAGGCAGAACAAGTCTTTATTGCAAGAAGATTTGAATTTGAATCACATATTACGGATGAAAGTAAACGTGTAAAAAGAAGTAATCAAGAAAAAATTCATTTATATCGTTCTTACTTCCGCGGACGTGATGCGATGGTTGCTACAAGTTTTACAAATTCAGAAGGAAAAAGGGTTTATTATCCGTGGTGCTTATCACGTAAAAAATATCCTTGTCCTAAAGTGAAAAAATCAACTTTCCCTTGTGTGAACTGTACAGTTCAAAAATTCCAGTCGATTACAGATAAAATTATTTGGAATCATTTACGTGGCGTAGACCAGGAGGGACGAGAAGCATTTTATGGTATGTATCCACTGATGGAGGATAATCGAGTGTATGTTTTGGTTATCGATTTTGACAAAAAGGATTGGCGGCAATCCGTTAAAGCAATGGTACATTCTGCGGAATATTTTGAAGTAAGTCCACTCTTAGAAATTTCTCAGTCAGGAAATGGATGTCATATATGGTTCTTTTTTGAAGAAGCGATTGAGGCAAAGATAGCACGAAATTTTGGGAATGCTTTACTGAAGTATTCGATGTTAGAGAATCCTGAATTATCTTTTGAATCTTATGATCGTATGTTTCCGAATCAAAATGAACTCTCTGTTGGTGGGTTTGGAAATTTAATTGCTTTGCCTTTACAAGGAAGTCGAGTTAAGAAGGGATGTAGTCGCTTTATTGATAAACAATTCAACTTAATTGAAGATGTGTGGGGGCTCTAGAAACCACTCCTAAATTATCAATGAGGATTTTGAAAAAGGTGACTGATATAATCGAAAAAAAACTACCTGTAAAATATTATGAATCCAGCACCTCAGATGTAGAGGAAGAACTTTGTTTATTTAAACTTTCCGAGCAAGAAAATATTATTTTTGAAAGGCCTCTTCGAATAGTCATTACTAGTCATTTAAACATTCAAAAAGCAGCTTTAACGAGGGAAGAGATTGTTCAATTGAAATTTTTAGCTACTTTTCATAATAAAGCATTCTATACAGCGCAAAGAAAACGACTGTCGACAAAAGATATTCCTCGAGTTATCAGCTTGGTAGAAATAGATAAAGAAACAATCCGTTTACCGAGAGGATTGAAAGATAAAGTGAAACAGGTATTTCCAAATGTTGAATTTTCATATGAATGCGTGGAAGGAAAAATCATTGACGTCCAATTTGTGGGTGATCTTTATCCCAAACAACAGCAAGCACTTCATGCTGTAGAAGAAAAAGATATGGGGATTTTATGTGCAGGAACAGGTTTTGGAAAAACAATTATAGCGGCCAAATTAATTACTGATAAAAAGGTAAGCACTTTGATCTTAGCCCATAATACAAATTTAGCTGGGCAGTGGAAATCTCAATTAGAACATTTTTTAAAGATTAATGACGAGCCCTTTGTAGAACTAACAGAGAAAGGTGAAAAAAAAAAGGAAATCTAAAGTAGGCAGAATTTATGGTGGAAAAGAGAGTCGTAGAGGCTTAATAGATATTGGCTTATTTCAAACAGTAACAAGATATGAAAATTCACAAGATTTGTTACGGGATTATGGAATGATTATTGTGGATGAAGCGCATCATGTAGCAGCAAAAACTTTTGAAGATGTTATGAAACAAGTAGCGAGCAAATATGTTTACGGATTGACTGCCACACCACAGCGAGAGGATGGTCTAGAAAACATTATATTTATGCGTGTAGGAGAAATAAGTTATACTGCGGAAAAAGAAATCCCAAAGCACATTAAACAAAAATTGTTTATTCGCTTTACTTTTTTAGGTGAGCAAATGGCAACTATCATTAATCAAACCATTCATGAAAATTACGAGATGATGATAGAGTCAAAAGATAGAAATCAGCAAATTATTTCTGATATTTTGAGCAACTTAAAAGATAATAGACATATAATCGTACTTTCAAGATGTATCAAACATATTGATTTGTTAAAAGATGAATTGGAACGAATAAATGTAACAGCTCCAATATATATTCTGAATAGCAAAATGAAAAACAGACAACTACGTGAAGAATTAGCAAATCTGAAACAAGAAGGAAAGCCATTTGTACTATTAACTACAGGAAGTTATGCAGGAGAAGGATTTGATTTGCCAGCATTAGATACATTATTATTGGTAATGCCTATTTCAAGTAAGGGAAACTTGCAGCAGTATTTAGGTAGGTTATTACGTAATCTAGATGAAAAAGAGGACCTCCGTGTCTATGATTATATAGACTATGCGATTCCGATGATGTATCGTATGTATCAAAAGCGACTTCGAACATATAAAAAACTAGGATATCACTTGTTTGAAGATGAATATACAGAACTTTGTAAGAGTAATTTATTTAGTGAGGGATATGAACCGATTTTACAAAAAGATTTAGCAAATGCACAGCAAAAAATTTTATTGATTATGCCGTATCTTAGTAAGTCTATAATCGAATTTTTGAACGCAGTTCATTTTGTAAGAGGTATTGAGCGGACTTTATTTTTACCCGAAGCAATGATGGTAGATTCAAAATCTCGACAATATGTAGACCAACTGATGAGTATTGGGTATCGAATTATTTTTAAGTGTAATATTCATCAAACCTTTGTAGTCATTGATGGCAACTTGGTCTGGCTCGTGCCGAATCAATCAAGACAAAAAAATAATGAACTAGCATTAAGAATGTATTCTTCGGAAATAGCAAAACGATTACAAGAACGTTTGGAATAATGATTTTGTAAACATAACAAACATTTTGGCTCAATCAGACACTAATTTAGCTGTTGTTAAAATTGTGGTGATGATTACCCATTTAACATTAAAATATGAAAGTGTCACAATCAAAAAGTATTATGTTAAAAAGGAGATACATTTATACTAGGGGTGCTTGAGAAGTTTGGACGTAATTTTGATGTTTATTTCCAAAAGATATGATAGGCACTACGTGGATTCATTTAAATAATCTGTACTGAATGCTGTATCATTAATTTTTTTGTTTTTATTTAAAAATTAAGAAATTAGATATGTACCTTATATTTCATACGAAGCATGGGATATCTAAATGAGGGAGGAAACAAAAATGAAATGTTATCAATTACATTTGGAACTAGTGGGATGTCCTTTCCCCATTTGGAGAAAAGTTATTTTACCCGCGAAATTAACTTTCGATGATTTACATGACGTAATCCAATGCTTATTTCAGTGGGAGCACCAACATCTATTTGAATTTACTGTAGGAAAATATACTATATCGGATCCACCTGATTCGAGCATTTCTTTTGCTATGTTGGAATACACAACACCATCTCGCATGCTACGTACTTATAGAACCATGCTACTTGAACAAATTAAAAAGAAAGGTCAAACTTTTCAATATGTATACGATTTTGGAGATCATTGGTTGCTACAGATTCAAGTTGAAGATATACTTGATCGAAATTCTGATGAAATAACATGTATCGGAGGAGAAAATGCAGCTCCATTAGAGGATATTGGAGGTATTCCAGGTTATCTTGAATTTTTAGAAGCGATAAAAGATTCTTCACATCCGCAACATACGATGTATGCGGAATGGGACCTATTAGATTTTGATCCTTCTTTCTTCGATATACAAGAAGTGAATAAAGGTTTAGCCTATTGTGATTGAATTATAAGTAAATGGTCGTTTCCTTTATATAGATTTTAAAAAGAAGTTAATTTTTGGATATTCAAAAAATTAGCTTCTTTTTGTGTACAGAAAATTGTATCATATGTAATAATTAGACTTCTTGTTTCTTTGGTTGACTGAACAGGAAATAAAAACGGTTGCGCTTGTGATTGTTTTATAATGTTTTCCAACAAAATATCATTTACTTTCCATTCAGCAGATTGAAGGCGGATACGTCCTGGAATAAAATGAACTAATTTAATGTCATACTTCCCTAATTTTCGATCCACACGCTTCATTATTATGAATTTTGTGACTGCTCCATGCAAAGTGATAAAAACCCCCTCTATTTACTGTAACAATATCATTTTTATAGCAACACATACGATTATAGTATTATACGAATGAATTGTATACCCATTATATTTTTATCAAAATCCTATTGAGAAATAAATGAAAAACTTACCATAGGAAAAAAATTATTATACACTAAGTGAATACATATTCTATTTTACTAAGAGTGATGAATTTAAAACGTATAATGGGTGTAGTTTCTAACGGTTTATTAACTGGAACAATGATATTCAGTGTATCTCATACATCAGCGTATGCTAATACTTCTTCATGGCCGTATCAAGTTGTGACACCAGAGGATGGAAATGAAAAACTACCATAGTGGGATTCGATACTAAAATAGAGTTTGAATCTTATGCAAAGGAACATCCCATTGCACCTAATTTTCCACATCAATTCTGAATATACGAGGAGTACTATCGATGAAAAAAATAATAAAATGGATTTCCCTGTTTTCAATATCTTTTTTTATGATGGCTAACACAGGATCCGCACAAGGATTGGTAAATGTAACCCCCACAGATCGAACTGTATTTTCAGAACCTTATTATTTAGGTAACTATTCTTAAGTTGATGGGCATGTGGGTTTACCCCTAGGACGGAATACAATTCAATTACTACAATTTGTTGAACATCTTCGGAAAAAGGCGTACACTTTGCTGTTTTAAATTTAGGAATTGATACAAGAACTCCAACAGGAACATTCTTTTTAACAGTTATGTCAGCCTTTAGTGAGTTAGACCGAGAAATGATTAAGGAAAAACAAATTGCTGGAATCAAACTTGCAAAACAAAAAGGAGTTTACCGGGGGAGAATAAAAAAATATACAAAACAACATGCAGGAATGAACCATGCGATGGAATTACGCCAACAAACGAAGAAAACGATTAAAGAAATTTGTGCTATCACAGGTGTAAGTCAAGCTGCGTTATATCGGAAATTAAGAGAATTGAAAAAAGATGAAAAGACGACTCTTTAATATAGAAAAGAATCGTCTTTTTATGTAAAAATATTCCTTAACGTACAATTTTCTTTTTTTGGTCGTGTGACCCCTATAAGGACCGGTTTTTTTCAGTTTTTCTTATGAAAATCACAAGGAGATAAATTATATTTTTTACTTTTAATAAATGTCCTTTTCTAGGAGAACCCCTTTATATATTTCTGATAGAATCTAAATTGTATAAAAAATATGTATGAGAAGAGGAGAAAAATATGAACCAGTATAAAAAAATATTAAAAGTTATCCCACTTGCTGGAGTATTAAGTACGTCATTACTAATAGCCCCAAATAATTCACTTGCAGCAACTAATTTGGATATGTGCTTAAAGCAAGGAAAAGGATATGAACAAACATGCGTAGAACAAAATGATTCTAGTGATCCTAGTCGTATTCATGCTATGTATGAAACAATAAATCACCTTGTAGAAATTGATGATTTAAATGAACAGACCAATTGGAAAAAGGATAGTTATAATTTTATCAGATTGAATTATCTTATTTTGCCGAGTCAAGAGCAAGGTGTGCTAGATAGGTTGAATACGATTCCAAAAGACAACGTACAACTTCAAGAAGTTCTGAAAGCTTTAAATGGCTATCATAATGGAACAAATACAATTACGGGTATTGACACATTACAAATTTCTAATCCAAATGTAGATAAGTATGTAGAAGCACCGAAACCAGATCCTAATTCGGACCAATATGAAAATATTATTTCATCAGCGAGTAATCAAAATTATACTAATAAAATTATTGGTAAAACTCAGAATATAACAAAAACATTGACGTCAAGCAAACAATTAACAGTCACACATAGCATGAATATAGGAATGAAGGAATCGATGCATTTAACATTAGGAACGAATTTCCTTGGCCTTCTAGATGCGAAAAATGAAATTACATTTGAGTTTTCCGCAAACTATGGGTACACAAACGCATCTACATCAGTTGATACGGTTTCACACGTTGTGAATGTTCCTTCAGAGGAATTCGAAATAGCTCCTCGCACAGCTGTTGTCAAAACAGCTAAGTTGAGTACACCAGTATATACGTCGAAACTATTAGGAACTTCTAAAATTAAAGGTTACTATACAGATCAAGTTAATACGTATCCAACATGGGTACAATTAGGTATTTATAATAAATTTAAAGTCATCTCTCAACACAATCCAACTATTTGGAACAAATTAAAAGAGTTAGGCTTTGATTTAGATGATCAAACAAAAGAAGTTATTTTTAAAGGTGTAATTGATATGAAAGACAAAAAAGAACCAGGTTCTGTATATGAATCTAAGGTTCAAACTTATGAATTAGATGCAAATGGAGATATTAACTTTAATAAACCAGTAGGATCTCCTGTAGTAAAACCAGCAAAATTAGCCATACAATAAAGTGTAACAGCAAAACGCGTGCTACCTCTAAAATAAATCAAAGATAAAAATAGAGAAAGCTGCTCGATTTGTACATATCTAAATTAATTTATGAAAAATCCACCTTTTTTGAAAGAATGATGATAATCGAAAAGGGTGGATTTATTAATGTGATAGCTGCAGGTTAATCAGATTGACCAGCAAAAGAGTAAATAAATCTTTATTGTATCGTTGTAAGTAGTACCTTTAGAAAGAGCATGTCAAAATTAAATAGTAATTTAGCAAACGTCAAGATTTAAGACTGAAACAGACATGTTAGCATAAGAAAATGTATTGTTTACCGTATGTGTAACTTTTTCTAATCTATTACATTTTTTATTTAGTATCGTATCATTGACGGAAAGCATTCACATTCTTTAAAGCACGTGAAACACGTTAATCTAACAACAGATAGGTGATACATGTCATTAGGTGTAAGACGTTTAAAAAACAGTATTATTTGGAACATACATAGGTGGGCTATCCTTTCATCCAAAATGTTTTCGTAAATTTGAAGAGGAATTAATATATGTAATGTATTTTTGGACTAGTAAAAGATACAATTCAGCAAGTCAAAAATGTTTATGGAAATCACAAAAAGATTTTATTTCATAGTGATCAAGGATCGCAGTTTACCAGCCATACAGTTACTGATTTTTGTAAGCAACAAAAGATTCAACAAAGTATGTCCCGTAAGGGAAACTGTTGGGATAACGCTGTGATCGAATCATTTTTTAGCATCTTTAAACGTGAATGTTTACATGGAGAAATACTGATTTCTCTTACTCAAATCAATCAGTTAGTGCCTGAATTTATTTATGTATTATCATTCCATTCGTCCGCACTCATCATTAAATGGAATGACTCCGTATCAGTATTCAAAATCAATTGCATAATCTATTTCGCGTTCCAGTTTTTCTTGACCAGGTCATTTCCTAAAACACGTTCCCATCGCTGTGGGGACGTGTTTTTCCGTTTTGGGATAGGTTGGGGGAGTACAACGAAAAGAAAGTAGAATATGGTATAATAGGGGTATCTTTTTTCATATATTTAATTCTATTTCTTTGTTCATGCAACAAAATTTATACTTTTTTCCGCTATTACAAGAGCAATTCTCATATATATTTTCTGGCTGTTTACAATCTTTGAGTGCTTTTTTTAAATCTGATACATCTTCATTGAATTCTAATCCTACGATATAGTAGAAATTATGTGCATCACAAATGGCAGCTACTTTATTTGCTTTTTCTTTAGATGAAACCTTTACAATGATTGGACGTTCTTTCGAACCTAATGAATACATAGTTATTTTCCTCTTTTCTTTTTATCTCTATTGTATAAAATGTAAAGAAAAATGGAGGAGAATTTATGAAGAAATTATCAAATTTTAAAGAATTTCGTTTACTTGCAAAAGAATTACAATGTGTATTTTCAGCTAATTTTTTAACACATCTAGCGAAAGAAACACAATTTGTACAACGTACCAGTAAATTTAGGGCACAAGATTTAGCTGTTTTATGCATAGGAATGGGCTAAGATATTGCCAGTTATTCTCTGACACGGCTATGTGGGGTTTTAGAATCAGAAACAGGTGTACTTATGAGTCCGGAAGGACTAAATGTAAGGTTAAACGAAAAAGCGGTAGAATTTTTGCGTTCGCTTTTCTCGCAACTCTTGCAAAAACAATTATTAGCCATTATATCGCTACCTTCTTCTTTTTCAGAATACTTTCGGCGCATTCGAATTTTAGATGCCACTACATTTCAAATTTCAGATCAACTTGCAACAGTTTATCCTGGTTCAGGCGGAAGTGGAAAAGCTTCTGGAGTGAAAATACAATTAGAATATGATTTGTTAAGTGGTCAGTTTTTACATGTTGCATTAGGGCCTGCAAAAGAAAATGATGTGAATTATGGAAAAACAGTGAAACCTATCGTGGATTTACAAGACCTCTGTATAAGGGATTTAGGGTATTTTAGTTTGAGAGATTTAGATGCAATTCAGCAAAACGGGGCTTACTATCTATCTCGACTCAAAATGAATACCAAACTGTTTCAAAAAAATGAAGGGGCCCTTACTTTTAAAAATGGAGCAAGTAAGAAAAAATATCAATATACGATGATTGATTTAGAAGCGATTATGGAACAGCTACAACCAGGTGAATTGTATGAAATTCCTATAGTCTATGTTGGACGGGATTATTTATTGCCTGTAAGAGCTGTGATTTATAGGCTTACTCCAGATCAGGAGGCACAACGTAGAAAAGATCGAGCATACAAAGAAAAAAGAAAAACATGTCGTTTAGTGATAGAACAAAAAAATTACAAGGTATCAATGTATACATTACGAAAAGACGTACGGAAGAACAATACGCCTTTCTGTACCCTTATGCCTTTCAGGAGAAAACGAAATGTCACTTTGTAGTATGGTGTAGGGACTTCATGTGCAATGAATGAATTGTATGGTGGGAATGCTGTTCTTACTATATGTGAAGGCCGTTTTTTTATACGTTTTTTAGGTGATTCATTTTATTTTTGAGTGAAATCATAAAATGAGGACAAGACGATGTATTTTGACATGTCTTGTCCTCATTTTGAATGGAGTTAAGGAAAAATAAGCAATGACAACCCAACGAAACAGATGTAGTTTTGGTGCAAATAACAGTAGTAGGATGGGATTGTCATGTTAGGATGTGCAAAAAGAAAAATTTTATGCGAAAATGGTTATAAAAACCATTCTATGAAAAAGTATGGTAAAATAGAGGAGATGTGTGTATAAAGAATTCGAATTCGGTTCTTTTGCCGAATTCGAATCTCTTCTTCATCAAGAGGAAAGATAGCGCATGGCAAGAACGACTAATGGATCTAATTCTTGATTATAGGCGACAACTAACGGATGTGTGAATCCATATAGTTTTGTTAATTTCCGAAGTGTTTTTTGTTTCTTCTTAATTTTCTTTTGTAAATAGGAAATATAGGATGTAGACATGAAAAGCCTCCCGTGTTGTAAACAATATGTTATAAAGTATACATACATTTCACCCGAATAAAAACGGTAACAAGAGAGAAAATATTCTATTTGAAAAGGAGAAAAACAGAAGGATGAAATCAACAGGGATTGTACGAAGAATAGACCAGTTAGGACGGATTGTGATACCAAGGGAAACAAGGCGTACGCTTGATATCCACGAAAAAGATGCCATAGAAATATTTGTAGAAGAGGAAAGTGTCATTTTACAGAAATATAAATCGGATGGTACGTGTCTCGTAACAGGAGAAATTTCTTCCCAGAACATCAAACTAGCGGACGGACAGCTGACGTTGAGTCCAGAAGGAGCGAAACAGCTTCTGGAGGAATTAGAACAGTATCTGGAAAGAGTTTGAGAATACGAGGGGGAATGAAGGATGGAGAAAAAATCACAACCTGTTTTAAAAGAAAGAGCTAGAAATACCGTATCGATGCAGGAACGGTTATTACAAGAAGTCATACAAAAGAAGAAGATCACTTCGCTGATTTTAATCAACGGATTTCATATGAAAGGAATCGTAAAAGAATATGATGCATTTTCTATTTTGGTAGAATTCGATGATAAAAATCATCTGATTTATAAACATGCGATTTCAACGATTCGATTATAAAAAAGCATGAATCCTAATGATTTCATGCTTCTGTAGTCTGATAGACAGATACATATTTAGTTGTTGACTGCTTCTTTTAATTGTTTACCGGCTTTAAAGGCAGGTGCTTTTTTCGCAGGAATGATAAGAGACTCTCCCGTAATTGGATTTCGCCCTTCTCGTGCAGCCCGTTCTCGGACTTCGAATGTACCGAATCCAATTAGCTGAACATTGTCCCCCTTTTGCAGTGCTTGCTGAATGGATTCTAATACGGTATCTACTGCTAGGCTTGCTGGTGGTCTTTTTAATCCTGTTTCCATCGCTACCTTTTGAATTAATTCTGTTTTATTCATAAAACACCTCTTATTGTCATGATTATTATCTTAGTATAAGGGGAGAATGAAAACGGTGCAAGGTAGTTTGTAAGTGTAACAGATCAGATTCTTTGCGAACGAGAAAACGTGTACATGAGAAAGTACCCTAAAAAGAGAATGAGGCGAAAGAAAATGACAAATGTTTTTTACATGGAGCTCAATGATCTTGATCATGAACTCGAACGAAGTGCGGAAATACTGAGGGTATTGGCACATCCTGTCCGTCTACAAATTGTACATCAATTAGTCAGGAAACAGACTTTAAATGTGACCGAATTACAACAGATTTTGAAATTGCCGCAATCTACGGTTTCACAACATCTTCATAAAATGAGAAATCATAAAGTGTTATCACATGAACGCAAAGGAACAGAAGTATTTTATCGAGTGGACGATAAACAAGTGAAACAAGCGCTTTACGTACTGATGGGCTAAACAGCTAGTTTCGTGTATCTGCCTAGTTATGTACGGATATAAAAATAAAACGAGAAGAGGGGGCTTCTATGGGTGGGAATTTATATGACACGTATATCACAATAAAAGAAATCATTTTTATCCATGCCTATGTGACAGGGAAAGAAATTCCCTCTTCACAAGCATTACAAATTCTAGGACAATTTGATCCGGAAGAAATCCCAGGTACAATTAGAGAAACGCGTCGGTATCGTATACGAAATAATGGAGAAGAATTGTTCCAATACTATAGACAGAAACATCCGAAATTATTTGAGAAACAAAGATTATGCACGTACGAAGAGTTGAAGCAACGAGCGGTGTCTTACTGTTCGGTCCATTTGACGATACACCTCTAGTCCATATATTTCATCTGATGGTTATTCCTGTTAAAATATAGGTATAATATCCATTTGGCTTGCGGAGAGTGTGAAAAATGAACGCTCAGATTCCTTTCTAACAACACAAAAAGGAATAGTGAATGCATTTAATAAAAACGGCAGATACAACACAATGAGTATGTATAAAGAGTAGTAGGGGAATTTTAGAGGATAATATAAAATTTCACGTACTGTATCGTGTATTAAAAATAAAATCCTCCCAAAAACTCCACAAGGGTTGCTTCTTCTCTCCTTTTTCCGATACAATAGATACATATACTTTCTTTGCCCATTCCCCCGAAAAAGGGACCTAACAAAAAAGATAGAAATTGAAATAAGAAAGGTAACTCATATGATGAATCTTTGAACGTGACGTTGGCCTCTTCGCTCTCTTCACCGATTCAAACGCTGAAAATAGAAGACCCACATATGCACCGCGAATATGAAAAAGACAAATTGTCCATTCTAGATGTATTAGCAACGTTAGACGATGAGACCCAAATTTCCATTGAAATTCAACTCTCTGACCAAAATGATTTCCTCAAGCGTAGTTTGTATTATTGGAGTCGCTTATATGCTTCTCAAATGCAAAAAGGTGATTCTTATGATACATTACGAAAGACAATTACGATTAATATTTTGAACTCTCCTGTCTTTCCAGAGTACGAAACGTTCCATACGATGGGGAAACTATGGGATATTGAGTTACAAAAATTACTTGTAGACGATTTGGAACTTCATGTCATTGAAATCCCTAAATTAATGGCACAATGGAAACAAGAACAAGTAAATCTGTGGGAAGACGATGTGGCACGATGGTTACTTTTGTTATCTGCCAATGAAGATACACAATTAACGCATACGCTGGAGGAGATCGCCATGAACCGAGACCCGATTTTAAAAGATGCGATGCAAAAGTGGGAACAGATGAGTCAAGATCCTGGATTCCGTATGTTATATGAAGCAAGACAAAAGGCTCTGATTGATGAGACTTCTAAGTTCAAGTATGCAGAGAAGAAAGGCATAGAAAAGGGACGTAAAGAAGGAAAAGAAGAAGGGATTCAAGAGGGTATGGAAAAAGGGAAAGAAGTTGGCATTCAAGAAGGGAAAATCCAACTGATTCAGGGCATGCATAAAAATGGCATGGATATCGAAGATATTGCGAAGTTTACGAATATGGAACTGTCGGAAATACGCCATATTCTAGACAAGTAAAGTGTCACTTTTGGAGTTATTTTGCGATTGTTTTAAGTAATATTTTGCATTATAAGTAAATATTAAAACGCTATCATCATATAAAACGATAGCGTTTTATATTTACTTGATTCCGATTACTAAACTATCTCGTGCGGCTTCAACAACTTCTGTCGTTATTGTTTCAAGCTTATTAATTTCGAGTATTCTTTCAATTTGAGTGAACAGTCTCTGTATGAGCCTAAAGTTCCCTCCAGTAATCTTTATTATGCTGGTTATTGCCTCATAATCGGAAAATGCCTCAAGCTTTATAGAAAGTTCTAACTCTCCCCATTTATATTCCAAAATATGATGGGTTTCATCTTTACTAAGTTTATCAAATTCATGGGCAAATCCAATTCTAGAGTAGAGTTGAGGGTATCGAGCTAATCGCTTTTCAATGCCAGGCATTCCAATTAATATCATCGCTATATCATTTCGATCGTAGATATCCCTAAGCTGTTCTAAATTTTGTACTTTTAGGCGATCTATTTCATCAACAATAATCAAGTCGATATCTTCATAAGCGTCAGTGGAGTATTTTTCTTCTTCTCCTTTAGTAAGTACTTTATACATAGTTCTTACCATGTTCATTCTAATTCCAATAGTATGAATCTCGTCAGGCATTTTAGTGGCTCGTGCAGCTGGAGCTGTATAAAAAGTTGTCCTAGCTTCAAGTATCTTTTCATCTGCATCTTGGCCAATTTCATTTGCTGTTTTATAAGCTATTTGTTTTTCAATGGAATCCCAATTTGCATAATACCTTGAGGACAATGTTTTTCCTACACCCGGTAATCCATAACAAATGCCTATATATTTAATACATGCATCACAAAACTCGGCAAATCGCTTATATTCTTTTGTTTCAATAAATTTTTGACCTTTATTCATTGAAATACCTCTTTAACTTTGACTTTTTGGTAGGTTCATTTATTTTGTTCTCTAGATCCTTTTGCTTTGACAAGGTAATTTCTTCTACAACAGTTTTTCTAGAATCGAGTTGCTTTTTTAGGCTTCTCCGTATTCGTGCTGAAACAATCTCTTTTAAATCTACTGTATAAGATTTCAGGGGAAATAGCCGTACATAAGTATTTATCTTGATAAAACACTCGAATCTCTGCAATGTCTCTTGGATTATAACGAATAATGACTGTTTCTCCAACGTATGCAGCTAGATTTGTGTTTATATATCTAAGTCCTTGGAAGTGAATCCCGTCAGAATGAACCTTCCTTGGTTTCGCTACATTTAGCAATAATAAATCAAGACTTTCCAAACTCTCAGGCATATTGGGAAGAAATCCAGAATTATTCCACGCCTGTATCGGTTCTTTTTTTGTTGTACTGTGAACCCTATGGTGATAGTTACTTATAATGAAATTTGATAATTTTTCATCTAATTCTTTAATGGTAAGAAGTGAGGTGCTAGTCTGATTTCCCAAATAACCGGGTAAATCTTGCAGAAACAATTGATTAATGGTTAAAAAGAATCTCTCTATTTTCCCACGCCCTCTTGGAACACCAACTGTAGAAAAAACTAGATTAATTTTTAAATCAACTGCTACTTGCTCTAAATGGTTGGATGTAAAGTCACTCCCATGGTCTGTATAAAATATTTCAGGAATACCACATATTTGCCAATCGGGATTACTTTTTTTCCATATTGCTTGGTGTAAGACAAAAGAAGTATGTATAGCAGAGGGATTTTCGAAAGTTAAGAAATATCCAGCGACTGCTCGGCTATAATCATCTAAAATGATTGTTAGCCAAGGTCTTTCTGGTTTTCCTTTTTCATTTAAAACTATAATGTCTAATGGGGTATGGTCTGCTTGCCAAATTTCATTAGGGTAGCTTGCCTCTCTTCGATGAATTAAATCATATTGATTGTTGTATGCTTTTTGACCATCATGCGCTAACTTCTTCAAGCTTGGCGAAAGGGACTGTGATACCTTATGCACTTGATAATAACTTGGTTTTTCCCAGCCTTTTTTCTGACATTGCTCACAAATCATCCGATGAATAGACATTAATGAATTCCTTTTGTACTTCAATATCAATTGTTCGATCGATATGACAACTTCCGGCTCTAAATGTGTTTTGCCGGCATCACTTCGTGTTTTTCGAATTAAACCTTTTAATCCATTTTGTTTATAGTCCTGAATCCAGTATTGCAGCGTTCTTTTGGCAATACCGGTTTCTTCTATAATAACAGTTAATGTTTTCTCATCAGTAAGATAAGGCGCAATGGTTTTATACTTTACCATTGCTTCTCGACGTTGTTCTTCTGAATAAGCCGTTAATGGAGGATGTTCATTTTGCATTAATACCCACCTTTCCGATTTATTGTTTTTCTAAATAGCGATAAATTGTAGTGCGAGATACACCCTATTTTTCTGCGACATCTTTGATAGGTGTACCACTTTCAATTAGGGATTTCATCATTTCTATGTCTTTCAATCCAAACTTTTCTGGTCTGCCACCGAGCCTTCCTCTTGCTCTAGCTGCTGCTCGACCGGCAGCCGATCTTTCTTCTATTAAATTACGTTCAAATTCAGTAAAAGCTGCGAATAAGTGAAACATCAATTGTCCTGTTGCATTACTTTTGTCCATTGTTAGGTTTTCTTGAAGACTATGAAAACCAATACCACGTTTATTTAAGTTATTCACAATTTGGATCAAATCTTGCATGTTACGTCCTAGACGATCCAATCGCCAAACTACAATTGTATCGCCTTCACGTGCATAATGAATTGCTTCCTCTAAACCAGGATGTTGTTTTTTTGTTCCACTCATTTTATCGTGAAAAATTTTCTTACAACCATATTGAGTTAGTGCATCTGTTTGTAAATCTAAATTTTGTAATCCTGTAGATACACGTGCATATCCAATTAACACCAATTATCACTCTTTCTAATTTTTACTCTATTACCATTGTAACATAAGATATAAATACATTGGTTATTGAACATAGAATAATGAACAGAGTTTTATTACATATAAGACAATAAAAAACGCTTCTTTTAAATCAAAAAGAAGCGTGTCCAGAAAAGGATCCGATTATGATAAAAGTAAGAACAAGAGCACAAGCAGAAAATATAGCAATAATTTGTAATGAATATGATTTTTATTACATCATTAGTTTAGAATTAAATGAAGATCTAACGGATTTGAAAAAAGCGATTAAAGGACGTACACGTCCAATGGATATATATGATATATGCGCTTGTAACAGTGGAAAGAAATATAAGTTCTGTTGCATGAACAAAGAAATAGAATTAAATATATGAAAAGAGATACCCCTATTTTTTTCGGTTTGGGGGTATCTCTTTTCCTTAGCTTGATGGCGATGGGGTATGACAACACATCCATCAACTTAAGGATTTAGACTATTCTTAAACTTAAAAGCACGTTACTATTCTCTTATGTTAATGAGAAAGGGTGACGTGCTTTTTATGAATATGCATCAAAAACAAGAGCTGTCTTTATTTGCCGAAGAGTTATATCGATATATGTCTCCCGCTACACTTAATCAATTAGCTATAGAAGCAGGTGGAATGAAACGAAAACGTAAGTGCCATGGGCACCATTTTTTATCTTTGTGTGTATGGTTAAATCAACAAAGCGCTACAACCTCTCTTACTCAACTTTGTAGTCAATTAGAAACTTCAACAGGAATTTTATTAAGTCCTGAGGGACTGAATCGACGATTTAACTCAGCTTCTGTAGCCTTCTTTCGAAATGTATTTACTACACTTCTACAAGCTAAAATTGGAGGGTCATCTACAATTTCTCATTCTCTTTCTGCTTGCTTTGAGCGGATTCGCATCCTTGATTCTACAACCTTTCAAGTTCCAGATCGATTCGCAGCTACTTATCCTGGTGCCGGAGGCTGTAGTCATACAGCTGGTGTGAAAATTGAACCAGGAAAACGAAGTGATCAGGCATATGGGGCGACTCGAATGGACATGACACAAAAGAATGAACTATATATTCGTGACTTAGGGTATTTTCGTTTACAAGACTTTAAATCAATCCAAGATAAAGAAGGGTATTATTTATCGCGTCTTAAATTACCAACTAAAATATATAGAAAAGAATTCGAAACAGTGGTATTTAAAACAAAACCTGCTCAATTGAGACCGGTATATATACAAATTCATTTGGAAGACATCATGAACCAATTACAACCTGGCCAAGTGTATGAATTACATGATGTATATGTAGGGAGCAAAGACAAACTACCCACTCGCATTGTGGTTTATAGATGTACAGAGGAGCAAAAACAGAAACGTCTACATGATCGAGCTATTCGTGAAAAGAAAAAAGGGATTACATATACAGAGCGTACGAAACTTTTACAAGGAATTACGGTATATATGACAAACATTCCTACGGAATGGGTACCGAAAGAGAAAATCTATGATTTATATTCACTGCGTTGGCAAATTGAGCTGTTATTTAAAATATGGAAATCTTGGTTTCGAATTCATCGTTGTAAATCTATTAAACAAGAGCGATTAGAATGCCACCTTTATGGACAACTCATTAGTATCCTATTATGTTCTTCTACTATGTTTAAAATGAGAGAACTCCTGTTACGTAAGAAACAGAAAGAACTAAGTGAATATAAAGCGATGTACATAATTAAAGATTATTTCTTACTTTTTCATCAAGCACTACATAAAAACACCCAAGAATTATCAAAGATTCTCCTTCGTCTGTTTAACCTCCTACAGCGAAACGGACGAAAATCTCACAGATATGAGAAAAAAACAGTCTTTGATATTTTAGGTGTTGTGTATGAGTATACCACTTCTGCCCATCAGGTAGCATAGCGAAAAATTTGAAATCCGTCAGGGTTTATTTGATGTGCCTACTTTTATAATATCTATAAAAGATAATGAAAAACTACGTGGAAAGACCGCATTTTGTATAAAAATATACGTTAAGTTGATGGATGTGGGGTAGAACCACATGCCCATCAACTTAAGGCTTTTTACTACCCAAAAGTACAAAAAAACGTTATTCTTTCTTAATAATCTATGAGAAGGGGTGACGTTTTTTATGAATCTCTTGCTTCAAGAGGAGTTACAACCATTTGCAGAAGAATTACAGCGCTATATCACACCTGATTTTTTGGAAGAACTAGCAAGAGAGATGAAATTTGTAAAAAGAAAACGCAAATTTTCAGGGGCAGATTTAGCTACCATTTGTATTTGGATTAGCCAAAGGGTGGCCAGTGATTCTTTAGTCCGATTATGTAGTAGGCTTCATGCAGTTACAGGTACTGTACTTAGCCCGGAGGGCTTAAATAAACGATTTAATGAAAAATCAGTGTTATTTTTAAAACATATCTTTTCTTTGTTATTACAACAAAAAATCTGTGAACAGACTCACATTTCTAATCAACTTCTTGCTCATTTTCAACGCATTCGCATCATGGATGCCACCATGTTTCAGGTACCTAATACGTTGGAGCATATATACCCTGGTTCAGGTGGATGTGCGCAAACAGCTGGAATCAAAATTCAATTAGAATATGATTTACATAGTGGACAATTTCTTAATTTTCAAGTGGGGCCTGGAAAAAATAATGATAAAACATTCGGCACAGAATGTTTAGATACGTTACGACCAGGCGATTTATGTATTCGTGATTTAGGGTATTTTTCATTAGAGGATTTAGATCAAATGGATCAACGGGGAACATATTTTATTTCACGCTTAAAGTTAAATTCAAATGTATATATCAAAAATCCTAATCCTACATTTTTTCATAATGGTGCACTCAAAAAACAGACAGAATATGTAAAAATCAACTTGCAAATGATGATGGAGCGCTTGTTACCTGGTGAAACTTATGAAGTAGGTAATGTTTATGTAGGAGATCAAAAAGTTTTGTTTGCCCGACTCGTTCTGTATCGTCTAACAGAAAAACAATTACGAGAACGACGAAAAAAACAAATGGAAAGTGAAAAGAAAAAAGGAAAACCATATTCGAAAAAAAGTAAAATATTATCTGGGTTGAATGTATATGTAACTAACACTCCGTGGGAGTGGGTTTCGATGAAGCAAGTCCATGAACTATACTCTTTACGTTGGCAGATAGAAATAGTTTTTAAAACGTGGAAATCATTGTTTCATATAGATCATTGTCGCACTGTTAAACAAGAACGAATAGAGTGCCATTTATACGGGAAACTGATTGCTATTTTCTTATTTTCTTCTACCATGTTTAAAATGCGCCAACTTTTGTTACAGAAGAAGCAAAAAGAATTAAGTGAATATAAAGCGATTGGAATGATTCAAGATCACCTATTTCTCCTCTATCAAGCCATACAAAACACCCAAGAGATAACAAAGCTTCTGGTTCACCTGTTCCACCTTCTAGAGAAAAACGGGCGGAAATCTCACAGATATGAGAAGAAAACTGTCTTTGATATCATGGGTGTCCATTATGAGTATAGTATAGCTAGAGCACAAAAGAAAGCTGCATAATTTAAAAAACAAAACTCGTTAGAGTTTATTTCGCATGCGGATTTTTAAGAACAATCAATCTGTTGAACAGTTTATAACCCTTTTGAAGGGAATTTCAGTTTATTTGTTCTCTTAAGTTGATGGGCATGGGGTAGAACCAGCATCTTCGAGTGAAATATACATTTTTGAATATTCTGAATAGGGTGTCTTTGCCCATCGCCTCGAAATGGGGGAATAGCAAGAAATTTAGTGACAAAACGCTTATAAATAAAGGATTTTAATTTCTTTTTAAAATAAAATATGTCAAAATATATACAGTTTAATTGACATGTTTCAAATATTATTAAGTTGTATTTTTGAAATGGAAAATACAAGATTTTTAGCTATGTCATAAAGTTGTACTTTTTGACATGATGTATAAATTTCTAATGAGTTAAGCTAAGTCACCCATTTCGGGAATTTGGGCAAAAACACCCAACATGCTTTATTTCTTTTACATAATCATTCTTACAAAGAAGTGGAAGAAAAAATGGGTATTTCCAAAAGTACATTAATCAGAGCGAAGAGGCAATTAAAAAAAGAGAATGCTACAGAAATTACAGTTACATCATAGCATTTATCTCGCTATTTACTTTTAATGGAAAAAGTCCTGCGGACTAGAGAAGCTACCCTGTCACTAAGCCTGACAATGAGTAATTCCTCTATTTCGGGGATTTAGGCAAAAACATCCAAGATAAAGTTTTAAATAAAAAAGGAGCATACCATTTCGGTTATGCTCCCTTCTCTTTTTTAAGAAATTTATAATGACATTGTTATTTACCTATACACTTTTCGTACCTTTTTTTGATTAATTAATACACAACTTACAACAGCAGCAACAAATATTAGCATTACAACAGTCATATTTTGATGTTCTGAAAAAATACTGTATGCTTGTATTGATAATACTATCACTACTTCAAGTAAACGTTCCTTAAATGGTAAATCCCGTAACATATGATATTGTACAGTTAGCATTACACTGCCGATAAATCCATAGATACATGTTGCCAGGAGGAGATCACCAGCATAATATACATGTGTAAGCATAGCGCCTAAAAAAAAGGTGTAACCCCAGACTCCGAAACCACACGCCATTTTAAACGTATCCCTCTTTTTCTTTGTCATAGTACCACATCCTTGATTCATTTTAATGTCTCGCCACACTGGCAGAGATATATGGAATTACACCATCCATTCCAATTTCAATGAAAACTCCTTTTCCTGCAGCAAGAGCTCTTAGAACAGTTTGGCAAATTGAAGCAAATTTAGGAAGACCCATCAAAGCTAAAGCAGAAATAATCGCTCCTCCTACTGGTGTAGCGGTAATTGCTGATAACCCAACAAATGCAGCATACATAGCATATGCTCCTTCAGCTGCAGCGCCTGCTAAAAGTAATTTTGTTTCTGCATTCGTGAACGTCATTTTAATCCATGTCCAACCGTAATCAGTTACTACATATTGTGGACCACCTTTTTTAACTGCGTTCATATTTGGATTAGTTAAACCTGAACTAGAATTATTCTTCACACTTTCATTATAGAAGGTTACGATTTGCTCTAATTTAGCAATCTCTTCATCATTAAAGTTGTAAGTATTTTTCATTGTGGCCATATCATGTTTGTATGTCATTGTTTTTAAATCTGGACTAAAATCAAATTCTTTAATTGCCCCACTGCTTACTACTTTAGACATAAAAGTAATTGATTCTTCTGTAGGTTGAAATGCTTTATTAGCTTTTTGAGAAGAAACATAATTGTTTTGCACATCGTTTTTTTCAGCCGCAAAAGAAGACAGTGGTGCAGATGTTAGTGTAGCCGCTAATAGCATTGTTGCTGGAATGATTTTCTTTAATTTTGTTTTAGATTTTACCATAGTATAATTCCTCCAAATATAATTTCAGAAATATTCACATATGAATTGTATTTCTGACAATTTGTATAATAACATTAAATTTAGATTTTTAGATTCACGAAAAATAGATTTGTTAAATGTAATTTTATATATTGACAAATGGTGTTTTTCACACGTATCTCGGCTGTACCTCTTATAGGGGTAGAACCCCACATCGCCATCAAGCTAACAAAATAAAATTCCCCCTAAAATGAAAAATACGCTATTCTTTCTGTAGAATCATAGGAAAGGATGGCGTTTTTATATGTCTATTTCTGTATCTGATGAATTACAATTATTTGCTCGAGAGATTCAAAGTGTTCTATCTCAAAATACCTTACGGTCTATTGCAAAAAATGTTGGTTTTGTAAAGCGGAGTAGTAAATATCAAGCACAAGATTTAGTGGCTTTATATGTATGGATGAGTCAAAAGGTCGCGACAACTTCTCATAGCTCATTTGTTGTATACTAAAGAAGCTCAAGCAAGAACTATATTATGCGGTTTTAGGCATAAAAAAACGTCTTTTATCAGCACGTAAAAGACGTTTTTTTATTTGAACATTATACATATAGCATGTCTTATGAGTAGTAAGACATGCCACTTTCAGAAAATGTGCTAATTGAGAAACGTATATTATCCCTACATAGCTTGTTGCACAAACAGAATCCGCAAGTTTATTATATCATAAATCAATGATGAAAAAGCGATATATTTCACCATTCCTTATATATATTTCTAATTAGATGTATACTACATATGGTTTCTTTTGTAAATTTTTTAGGTGTTTTTCAAGTCAATTTATGGTCGTTATCTAATCTATTGTATGTATCTGCAGTCGGGCTCTTATGTTCATCATAAGAGCCTATTTGCATGTTCAATTTGTTTTTATGTACAATAAGAAAAAAGAGATCTTATCAGACAGGGAGAGGAAGCCCATGTCCAATCAAAAATTGGTCAATTTACGCATTGATTTTGCATTTAAACAATTATTTGGTACATCGGGAAGCGAAGAAATTCTCATTACATTTCTGAACGCGATGTTAAGAGATTCGCTAGAATCACCGATTCAATCGCTTCAATTTGAAGATCCGCATCTACATCGGGAACATGAAGAAGATAAATTATCGATTCTAGATGTATGCGCAACGTTAGACACAGGAACTAGGATTAACATAGAAATTCAGCTGAATAATCACCACGACATACTAAAACGCTCCCTTTATTATTGGAGTAGATTGTATGCATCTCAATTAAAAAAGGGAAGCCATATAGTTCCCTTCATAAAACCATTACCATTAATTTATTGAACTTCGCCATGTTTAAAGAATATGAAGATTTTCATACGACGGGGAAACTGTGGAATATACAACAGCAGCAACTCCTAAGTGACGATATAGAAATTCATATCGTTGAAATTCCAAAATTGCTACAGCAGTGGCGTGAGGAAAAAGTAAACCCATGGGAGGATTCGTTTGTTCGTTGGTTATTATTGTTACCAGCCAATGAAGATGAACATTTAACACATACACTGGAGGAGATTGCGATGAATCAGGATCCAATTTTACAAAAAGCGATGGATAAATGGGAACATATGAGTCAAGATGCTTCTTTTCGTAAAGAGTATGAAGCAAGGGAAAAAACTTTGATGGATGAAGCGGCCGGTATTGCACATGCATTAAATAAAGGGGTTCAACAGGGAAAACGTCAAATGATTCTGGGTATGCATCGATTACAAATCCCAATAGAAACCATTGCACAAGCAAGCGAACTAACGATTGAAGAAGTAAAGAAAATCATAGAGCAAGCATAAAAGAGGCGGACTTTGGACCGCTTTTTTTACGAAAAAACACAACAAAGACAGTTATGCCAGACTGTCTTTGTTGTGTTTGTGATTTTGCAAGCATTCGTACATATATATCATATCAAAATAGCTTCTACCATACAAAAGAAAAGCCTATACGTATAGAGTGTGTTGTGTAAATACTTCTCAAAGGGGTAGTTAAGACGATTCGTGCTCTAGTCCGTCAGCTACCTCCTGGTTCACAATGGTGCCCCATACACCCATCTGCATATTTCCAACCTACACCAGGTTCGTTAATATGATGCCCTGTATCTCCGTGAGCAGCCACCATTGCCATGTTGACCCTTCAACTCATTATTTCTGCGATTGTAACTTGGAATTCTATCTATATCTCTCGTGCAATTGAAACGTTACGGAATAATGGTATTCATATTCCAGAGGAATATATTCAGCACATCTCTCCATTAGGTTGGGAACATATCGCACTTACAGGAGATTATATTTGGAATTTAAATCAAGAATTGAATTTTGAAAACTTACGGCCACTACGGAAAAATAGAATAAAACAAAAATAAAAACACAGGGAAAATTATTTTCTCTGTGTTTTTACCCCTTAATAATATGTAAAAATATTCCTTAGCGTACAATTTTCTTTTTTCGGTCGTGTGCCCCCTTTAAGCAGAATGCTTTTATTTATATTCCTTTCGCAAAGCGGATGAGGTTAAATTTGCCGTATGCAAATACATACATTTTTATAATCATCAAAGATTTCAAAAGAAATTAAATAACCTGAGTCCATATAAATATAGAACTCAGGTTATGTAGCTGCACTTTTTAATTACACACTTTTCTTGTGTGATCCAGGTGTTACTGTAAAGTAGTATTTTGAACCTTCATATGCATAATTCGTATTTGCTAATGCAGCTGTACGCACAGGATCTTTAAGATCTTGCTTTGCTACAACACGAGATAATCCTTTACCCGGTTCTAATGTATAGTCTGTTTGTATTTTGTATACAGCTGCCGCATAGTCATTATACTTATAGTCAGGGTTATCTACTCTTGATATGTCAAATTTTACTTGCGAACTCGTTTGGTTTGAAACGTTTACAGTATGCTGATAACTAGCTGTTAAACTTGCACTAATCTCTGACGTAACGTCTGCAACAAGAGGAACAACCGATACTTTTATCCCCATTTTCCACCCAACTGTTGTCGCTATTCCAAACATATTTGTAGTTGATACACCCGAAGTTAACGTTTGATTATAACCAAATGCCGATGCGTCATCCTGTAGACCTGAGGCATTTGGCAGAAGTTTATAGTTTGTTTCTCGTTTTAGTTTACTTGTGCCATCCCATATATCGCCATATGCTCGATTTAAATCTTGTTGCATCTTAGCTTTCGCTTCTGCTGACAGTCCGAAACCTGGTACTCCTGCGAAAGCATAGTTTGAATCTGTAATCAGAGATAAATCTTCTGGATTATAATATCCAACTCTAATTTGACCATCGGCTTGTTTTTGAACAAAGTATCCTACACTTTTATATTTCTTTGAATCTACAACTACGGCCCACTGAGAAGTATTATCATCAGAGTCACCTAACGCTAATACATTATTTTGAGGGGTGTCAAATGGTTTGAAATATACAGTATCTCCTATATCGGTTGATTCAACATATGCAGTTCCATGATCAGGAATTGGATTATATGGATTCTCTGGGAGTAGTGGAAGGCCAGGATCGATATCGCCGTCTGTATCAAACTTAGTAAGTTTATTTTTGTACACAGGGGTCATCTTACCATTTTCCATTAGGTAACCCTGGGCCGTTCCTTCTTGTAGTGAAACTTCGTTTTTTTGTGTTTCCGCTGCAAAAGATGTAGCCGGTGCAACCGCAATCGCTGACATACTTAACATACTTGTAAGCGGTATAATAGTAGCTAACTTTTTATAACGTTTTCGCAATATAAACTCCTCCGTTTCTATGTATGGATAAAGTAGGATACTAGTAACCTACTTACTTAAGTATAAAGGGAAAACTGTATATTGCCTCCCTCATAATGGGTTTTTATAAAGGTAATATTGAGGTGTCGCCACAGTACTATTAAGTTGACTTAGTGACAGGTGAAGTAGGAAGCCAAGCGCCCTCAGGTCGCATCAACTCCCCCTTCCCGAACCGTACACATGCCACTTTCACGGCATACGGCTCTCCAAGAACCTACAAAACTATATAAGTCCTCTTTAAAAAATCGACATATCTGCACGTTGAATACGACTGAGGATTGCATCAGGATTTTATCAATAGATTCTATAAATTGATAGATTGAATCCACTAAATAATCCATCGTTTCATGATAACAATTTGCTAATAGGCCTCACGATACATGCCCATCAACTTAAGAGTTGTGAACCTTTTTTATAAAAAACAAACATTTATGTTAATGATGAACCGCTATTTTTAACTATAATTTGGAAATTATCTTGCGGACCATAGCAGCTACCCTGTCAATAAGCCTATATAAACAGAGACGAAGTCTTTCATCAGACTCCGTCTTTTCGGCATACAACGCATTACAGGAATTATTCAAATCTGCTTAAACTACAATAGGATTTTGTATGCAGGTCTATGTTTTCTCAAACTTGGCAACAGAACTCTATATACTTATAGAGTTACTTCATGATTTACATATTAATTTCCATTGGAGAACGTTTCTTATCTGATTCTGTTTCTCCAGATTGTTCAGAAAGTGTTGTACATTCTTGAAACGCAAATTGTTTACAGCCCTTACATGTGGATAGTTCTAATTCTTGTAGTGCAAAGTTTAACGCTAATCCTGTACGCGTGAAAAAGTGTTGCTCTCCAATCGTATAACCCTGTTTGATGGAATATGTCTTTCGGTTGATGCTGGATACCTGAAATCAAAAGGGTTCCTTGTTTTTCAAGGTTCTGTTGCAAAGTTTGAAAAAACATCAACCTGCTTACAAAATACGGTTGTAGTTTAAGCAGTTCTGAATAACTGCTGTAATTCCTTGTGCGTTGAAAAAGAGAAGTCTGGAATGTGACTTCTCTTTTGTTTGTATATGGCATGAACCGTTTCGATTCCTTTCAATGTACGTGAAGCATGGCGCAGATTTTGAAATCCTGCGGATTTAACAAAACGTCGTTTGATATGTCTATGGTCTTGTTCGATGAGATTATTGAAATGCTTAACAGTACAATGTTTCGTATGCACATAAAAGCCATTATGTTTTAGTTTTTTGAACGCACAAAGTAAAGCATGATCCTTGTCTGTTGTGAGAACCGTTGGTTCTCCAAAAGCTTTCACTAACCTTTTCATAAACATATAGGCTGCTTGATGATCTCGCTTTTTGCGAAGTTGAATATCCAATGTGTGACCTTCCTTATCAATCGTACGATAAAGATAACGCCACTTTCCCTTGACTTTGATATAGGTTTCATCTAAATGCCATACGGAATGTGCTGATTTATTTTTCTTCTTCCAAATTTGATAAATGATATTTCCATATTCATGGACCCAACGCATAATAGTTGTAGGATGAACTGAAACACCACGCTCTCTCAAAAGTTCAGATACGTCGCGATAGCTTAAAGAAAAACGACAATAGTAGCCGACAGCTACCAAGATAATGTCTCTCTCGAATTGTTTCCCTTTAAAATATCCCATATGTTATGCTCCTCATCTCATTTTTCTACGGTCTAGCTCAGCTCCAAAAACTTTGCAACGAAACCTTTGACTCTGTTTTTGGGGTATTGTTCACAATTGTATTATTTATTTAAGAACAGATTATTTCAATAACCTGTTCTTTGTTTGTAAAGAAATACGTACACAGCTTTAGCAAGATCTTTCACTAGAGAAAGAATAAGATGAAAAATAATTCGAGATTTTTTATCTTTAACTATCTCTCAAAAAGGAGAAATAAGAAAGAGTAACCTCTTACAAAAACACCCAATAGAAATCCTCTTTTTTTGTTAAATTTATCATGTATTTGTACTAAAAATACGTTGCTTTCTTACAAACTTGTCATCTATTTGTAAGCTTAATCGATGTCTCTTCCTTCTTTTTTTATATAAAGTATGTTAGATAACCAGCTTTGTTTGATAGAAACATACTTGCTAAGGAGGAGACACCACATGAAAAAAAGTATTCAAGTAACTTTGAGTTCCATTATTATCGCATCCAGTATGCATTCCTATTGTTACGCTGACACAATACCTACAAATAAATCCCTTACAGGCAAGGGTGTAAAAGTTGCTGTAATAGATTCTGGTATAGATGTTACACACCCAGATCTCAAACAAAATTATGTAAAAGGATATGATTTTCTCGATAATGATACGGTCCCTGAAGATAGGGATGGACATGGTACACATGTAGCGGGCATTATTGCTGCAAACGGAGCGATGAAAGGAATAGCGCCAGATGCATCCATTCTAGCATACCGTGTTTGGGGTGGTTCCAGAGGAGGTCCTCAAGCGATTATAAAAGCCATTGAGCAAGCGATTAAAGATGGAGCACAAATTATTAATTTATCATTAGGAGAAAACATTGATGGTACTGATACACCATTAAATCAAGCAATTCGAAAAGCGATCAATCGTAATATTACGGTGGTAGTAGCCGCAGGAAATGCAGGACCTACACAGTGGTCTATACATAGTTTAGCTAGTACACCAGAGGCTATCACGGTAGGGAATGCAAAGGCGCAGGGGATAAAAGAAACGATATTACAAATTCCAGGTATACAAAAAGAAATTGGGCTTCATCTACTGGACAAAAATCAAACATTGCATACGGGAGAGTATGGTATTGTGTATTTACATGATTTCAATCTTGATAACATACAAAAGGAAACTGACTTCAAAAATAAAATTGTGGTGATTGAAAATGCGGATTTCAATGGTGAACAAGCTATGAATACTTTACAAGAACTTCAAAAACGGGGTGCAGTAGCCATTTTGGACAGTCTGAATGATGAAAACCAATCGGTCAAACAGTATGCATCTTTATATAGGACAATGTTGAATATCCAAGAAAAAATTCCTGTACTGATAGGGATTTCGAAAGAGGAAAAGGGAATGGTAATAAAGGCAGCTCAAGAACAAAAAATAGTAACCATTTTAAATGACACAGAGGCACGAGTTGATTCTAGCAGCTCGCATGGACCTACGGTAGGTTCTTGGGGAATAAAACCTGATTTAGCTGCACCAGGAGTGGATATAGAAAGTACATTCCCACTGAATTTAGAGGAAATGCCCTCCTCACAAAAGACGGGGTACGCTATTATGTCTGGGACGAGTATGGCAGCCCCTTATGTGACAGGCGCCGCGGCGTTACTCAAGCAAGAGCATCCTGACTGGACACCTTATGAAATCCGTGCAGCTCTTACGAGTACGACCACATTACTTACAGAACGATCTGGTCAAGTCACAACCCCTTTGGCACAGGGATCAGGACAAATTAATATTGAAAAAGCTTTACGCGCAGAAATATTACCCTTAACGAATAATCTAAATTTCGGTTTCTTACATGCAAATACAGGAGTTCAAACCGTGACTCAAACATTAAGAATTGAGAATGTATCAAATAAGAATTGTACTTTATCTACTCAAAATCAATTATTAGATGGGAAAGTAGACCTAAATATACCAGAGTATATTACCATTCCTGCCTATCAGACGATTGAAATTCCTGTCAAGTTACAGGTAGATACCTCTCTTACAATAGATAAACATATAGGGTTGATTTCACTTGGACAAGGTGAGGAACAAATGCATATCCCGTATATCGTGTCAGTAGATCCAAAAGATTATCCATTTTTATCAATTGTTCATGGCGAAGAGACAGTTTCGCGTAACCAATTCCCTTATTTGTTAGAATATGATACACCATTCCCACCAAAACAGTTAACAATTTCTATTACAGGACATACAGTGGAGCAGCAACCATTTTCTGCGACTTTAATGGACACACGACATCCATCTAAAGGGTATCAACAATTTAAATGGGATGGAAAAGATAAAAATAAAAAGAAGGTACCGAAGGGCACCTATACAATTGTGATTACAGCGAAATATAATGGGAAATCATATGAAGTATCTCATCCCTTGACAATTAAATAACAAAGATGTTTTTATATATTCTACATGTAATTTTCACGCGTATTTCTTTAGGATGAAAATTCAAATGTTTGGGAAAGCTTCATCGTTTCTCCTCTGTTAGGGTTCCGTTGCAAAGTTTTTGGAGCTGAGCTAGACCGTAGAAAAATGAGATGAGGAGCATAACATATGGGATATTTTAAAGGAAAACAATTCGAGAGAGACATTATCTTGGTAGCTGTCGGCTACTATTGTCGTTTTTCTTTAAGCTATCGCGACGTATCTGAACTTTTGGGAGAGCGTGGTGTTTCAGTTCATCCTACAACTATTATGCGTTGGGTCCATGAATATGGAAATATCATTTATCAAATTTGGAAGAAGAAAAATAAATCAGCACATTCCGTATGGCATTTAGATGAAACCTATATCAAAGTCAAGGGAAAGTGGCGTTATCTTTATCGTACGATTGATAAGGAAGGTCACACATTGGATATTCAACTTCGCAAAAAGCGAGATCATCAAGCAGCCTATATGTTTATGAAAAGGTTAGTGAAAGCTTTTGGAGAACCAACGGTTCTCACAACAGACAAGGATCATGCTTTACTTTGTGCGTTCAAAAAACTAAAACATAATGGCTTTTATGTGCATACGAAACATTGTACTGTTAAGCATTTCAATAATCTCATCGAACAAGACCATAGACATATCAAACGACGTTTTGTTAAATCCGCAGGATTTCAAAATCTGCGCCATGCTTCACGTACATTGAAAGGAATCGAAACGGTTCATGCCATATACAAACAAAAGAGAAGTCACATTCCAGACTTCTCTTTTTCAACGCACAAGGAATTACAGCAGTTATTCAGAACTGCTTAAACTACAACCGTATTTTGTAAGCAGGTTGATGTTTTTTCAAACTTTGCAACAGAACCAATAAAACACACATCAAAAAAAACAACAAAGGTTGCTTCTTCTCTCCTTTTTCAGCTACAATAGATATATACCTTCTTTGCCCATTCCCTCTAAAAAGGGGAATAACAAAAAACATATAGAAGATGAAATAAGAAAGGTGACTCACTTTATGACGCAACCTTTAGTGAATTTGCGAGTCGATTATGCTTTCAAGCAATTATTTGGGGTACAAGGACAAGAGGACTTATTGATTTCTTTCTTAAATGCGATCTTGCATGAGTCATTATCTACACCGATTATATCGTTAACACTTGAAGATCCCCATATTCATAAAGAATATGAAGAAGATAAATTATCCATACTAGATATATTAGCTACCCTTCAAGATAAGACCAAGGTATGCCTTACCGTTCTTTGCGAAAAACCATTACCATCAATCTATTAGATTTTAAACTCTTTCCTCATTATGATGATATGCATACAGTCGGACAGTTTTGGAGCAAGCAACAGAATGATGTACTTCTCGACGATTTAGAAATCCATTTTATTGAGATTCCAAAATTACTAAAACAATGGCGAGAAGAAAAAATTAACCCGTGGGAAAATGAATTTACTCGTTGGTTACTTTTATTACCAGCGCATGCAGATGAACATTTGACCCACACATTGGAGGACATCGCTATGAAACAAGATCCGGTGTTACAAAAGGCCATCCACAAATGGGAAAATATGAGTCAGAGCAGTTCGTTCCGCCTCGCATATGAAGCTCGGGAAAAAGTATTATTTGATGAACAAGCGAAATTAGCACATGCTCGTGAGGTTGGTATAGAAGAAGGTATGGAAAAAGGGCTTCAAGAGGGAATTGAAAAAGGAAAAGAAGTAGGCATTCAAGAAGGTAAATTAGCCGAAAGAGAGCAACTTATCCGTGGCATGCATAAAAACGGCATGGATATCGAAGATATTGCAAAATTTACGAATATGGACCTGTCGGATGTACGCCATATTTTGGAACAATAACAGAGAGACATCTCAAGCGGTGGGATGTCTCTCTGTTATTGTCTGATTATTCAGGATATTTACGATTCATTTCTCCCTTACTAAACAATCGATTGTACTGTTCCTGTATACTTTGGAGTTGTAAATGTAGTCCTTTTGCCAGTGGTGTCACCTTGCGGTCTTGTTGTAAGATGAGCAATAACTGGGACACTTTTAGACGCATCTCGTGAATCTCATATGCTTCTTCTATCAAACCATCTATAGAAACCTGCTGAAGAATCGATTCAATTCTGCTCATTTCCCAATCAATTTCTTGTAACAATTGTTTTTATAATTGAAATTTATATATGTATTACTATTCCTGTAAGTTTAGTTGTATATGGTATAAGCATTCCGAATTTGGGTTTCTTTACCCATCGCCTCGAAATTGGGGAATTAGCTTAACTCATTAAAAATTTATACATCATGTCAAAAAGTACACTTTATGACATAGCTAAAAAGCTAGATTTTTTCATTTCAAAAATACAACTTAATCGTATTCTAAACACGTCAGCATAGTTGTATATGTTTTAAATACGATTAAGTTGAGTAGTTACCATATATCAATAGAACTTTTATAAAAAATAACCTTACGTATTTGTAAGGTTTACGTAAGGAAAATGAATAGTAGTCTGCCCTCATTCATAGTACTGTAGGAAAGAAATGTAACAACTACAAGAGGGGAGCAATGATTTTGAAAAATAAACACATACTAAATATATGTAGTGTATGTATAGGTATGATGTCATTACTAACAATACCTATACATACTTCAGCAGAGACGGTGACTTCTAATCAACAGTGTCATTCTACAAATCCATTGGATTTTCATTCAACATGTAAATCAGAAGCAATAGCATGGGGAAATGAAAGATTTAACTTGTGGAATAAACTTACTCCACAAGTAGAGAAAGATGCGATACGAGGATATACTGCGCTGGATTATGGTAGGATTAACGGATATCTTCGTTCGGATTATTATGATATCCTAGATCAAGAAAAAGTAGAGCAGAGTATTAAACAGATAGATCGTGCGTTTTCTAGGGATAGACTACATGATGATATCATAGTCTATCGTCGAGTAGGTGAGAGGGCATTTGGATTACCGGAAAGTTCATTAGTGAAACGTGATGTAAAAGAAGACGATTCAGTTAACAGTACTTCAAAGATAGATATGGAAAGATTTAATTTTTTTAAAAATATATTTCAAGGAAAATATAAAAAAGATCCAGCGTATATGAGTACTAGTATTGTGAAAGATGCAGCGGCAGGATTTGATGAATTACCTATTTTACTGAAAATTCATGTTCCTAAAGGGGTCCCAGCTATTTATGTAGCCCCTGTAAGTCAGGTCCCTGAAGAAATGGAACTACTTTTACCGAGAAATAGAACATATAAAGTTATCAATATATCACCCATAGTCGAAAAAGATAAAGAATATGTAATGCTCGATGTTGAGATTTTAGATATCGAATCTAATTATCGAAATAAACGTTCTACCGACATTATATATGAAGACAGTTTACCATCGCTAGCAAAATAGTATCAATTAACGTAATATGCAGTTTTTGTATTTTTAAAATCAATGTAATAGTCCTATTGTATTTAAAGTAGTAAACAAAATAAGCGTCCATCTGGATGCTTATTTTGTTTGTAAAGGTATGGATAAAAAGATGATTTATTGGAATGATGTAGTATGAAGTATATATCTTTTGTATCTCAATATATAACTAATCCAAGAAATGTAGGTGCTGTACTTCCCGGTCCAAAGTTTCTTGCAGAAAAAATGATGGAAAGTATCAAATTTGAGAAAGCTAAATATATTAGACCTCTTCGAAAATTAAAACCGGATAGGAATTTATTGCAAAAAAATCCTAAAAAACACTTGGAAAAATGCGAGCTGACCAGAGAAGAAAACAAGCAAAATCAGGCACTAGCTATCAAGTACATCTTACTTATGGAATGTATAACTTTGAATTTTGATACTGAATAATTAATTTTCGAAGAGGTCTATTGTTGAATATGGACCAGGTACGGGTGTATTCACTGAAAAATTACTTGAAAAACGAAATTTGAATATCACTCTCTTATTAGTGGAAAATAATAGAGAGTTTTATTTAATATTGAAAGAAAAGTTTGCAACAAAGAAGAATGTATTCATTGTATGGGGGTCTGCGAAAAATACCGATGAGTATTTAAAAGACTTTACTATTCCTTATGCAGACTATATTGGTAACTACTCAGCCACCTTTCGGTGTCTTTTTTAAATTTTACTAGTTTCATATGCCTCCCATTTGTAAATACTGAGTATATCAAACAGGGGAGGTGAATCTTATGGTCGATCGAAAAATTATTTTAGATACATATAAAAAAGGACCTGAAGCTGTTATTTCTTTATTTGAAGAAACATTTTCTAAGTTAGAAAAACGTATACAAGAACTAGAAAATGCTTCAAAAAAAAACTCCAAAAATAGTCATAAGCCACCTTCTACAGATGGTTTGGGTAAGCCCGTTACAAAAAGTTTGCGCAAACCGTCTCATCGTCAAACGGGTGGCCAGTTGGGCCACAAGGGACATACTCTTGGTTTGACAGCGACTCCAGATCATACGATTACACATTCTCCTACATATTGTACTTGTTGTCATACTTCCTTGAACCACGAGCCTGTAAAAGGGTATCGCATTCGCCAAGTGTATGACTTACCACCTATTCAGATCGAAGTGACAGAACATAAAGTAGAACAGAAAGAATGCCCACATTGCCATTCTATCCAAGAAGCCCAATTTCCTTCGACAGTATCTCGTCCTGTTCAATATGGTCCAAATATAAAAAGACTGATTCCCTATTTAACGCATTATCAATGCATTTCTTTGAAGCGAACAAAAGAATTCTTTCAGGATTGTTTTGGACATTCTATAAGCGAAGGAACCCTGGTAAATCATACACAGGCTTTCGCTTCTCAATTGCAGCCATTCATAAAAGAAGTAAAGGAAAAGATTCTGCAGTCTCCTGTTGTCCATTTTGATGAAACTGGTATGCGTGTAGAAAACAAAACACAATGGTTACATACTGCCAGTACACCGGAGGTGACATTGCAACATATTCATCAAAAACGTGGAAAAGAAGCAATGGATGCTGGAGAAATCTTGCCATCTTTTTCTGGAATTGCGATGCATGATGGTTGGAAATCGTATGATGCGTATACAGATTGTCGTCACGTTTTATGTAATGCCCATCTCTTACGAGATTTACAAGGAATTATAGATAGTACTGGAGAACAATGGGCACAACAGATGCAGAAATTTCTAACGCAAGCGTTGACGATGAAAAAGCAATCCGAAGGTACCATGCCAAAAGCGACGCAAAAGAATCTGTTTATTATGTATCAATCCATATTGAAAGAACAACAGATTCTTTCCACGAAACAAAAGAAGAAAGGAAAGCAGACGCCTTCTCAAAATTTATGGAATCGCTTCGTCAAGTATTCTGACAGAATTCTAGGGTTTTTAGAACATCCAGCCATTCCATTTGATAACAATCAAGCAGAACGGGATATTCGGATGACGAAAGTAAAACAGAAAGTGTCTGGGACTTTCCGAAGTAAGAAAGGCGCAGAATCTTTTTGTCAGATACGAAGCTTTATGAGTACCATGAAAAAACAAAAACAATCGGTCTTACAAGCGATAAACCAAGTCATAGAAACTAGAACGGTTCCTTGGAATAACACGACTTCATAAGAGAATTTCTCTATTTGGCATAGATTCTTTCTCTGATTGGAGTATTTTCTTTTCATGTTTTCGAATCGGAAACATGTATTTGGCCTGTTTTTTTATTTGAAGAAGCTGAGTAGTTACCTATATTGTTTCAAGCATTCCTTTTGCTAGTCTACCTCAACATATTTCAGATGAAATCTTATTCACTACCACCAAAGTGTTAAAGACAGAGGAGGTATTTATTACTTTTCAATATACAAAATTTAAAACGAAGTTCCTTAAGCAGTTTTTTTCTAAAATAGATGTGAAACGGGAGCTTAGAAATGTACCTCCAGCTTATGTCTTTAGCTGCTCAACACAAAAAAACAAGGAGGTGTATTATGGAAACTAATATTCTTGTTGTTGATGATGATAAAGAAATCAGAAACCTTATTTCTGTTTATTTGAAAAATGAAGGTTTGCAAATTCAAAAAGCTGAAGATGCTATTGAAGCTTTTAGATTATTGGAAGAAAAAGAATTTGATCTCATTATTTTAGATGTTATGATGCCTAACATGGATGGAATTGAAGTATGTATGAAAATTAGAGAAGAACGAACGATTCCAATTATCATGCTTTCTGCAAAATCAGAAGACATGGATAAAATTCAGGGGCTTACTTCTGGTGCGGATGACTATTTATCCAAACCGTTTAACCCATTAGAATTAATTGCTAGAGTAAAATCTCAATTAAGAAGGCATTCAAAATACAACATTACAACGAACAAGCATACACATAGGATTGAAATAGATGATTTAACTTTACACACAGATACACGCCAAGTATGGGTAAAAGGTAAAGAAGTGAGACTCACTCCTAAAGAATTCGATATACTGGAACTTCTTGCTCGCAACAAAGGGGTTGTCTTGAGCATAGAAAGAATATATGAAACTGTTTGGAAAGAGGATTTTTATAAATCGGATAATACTGTAATGGTACACATTACAAAGATTAGAGGTAAACTAGACGAAGATGCCAAGAACCCTCTCTATATTAAAACCATCTGGGGGATAGGGTATAAGATATGAGAATGTTTGATTTTCAAACTAAGTTAATGGTAAAACTTATTATTGCGGTAGCAATTAGTATTGTTATCACATTTGGTGTGACAATACTAAGCTTCTTGAGTTTATTATCTATTAACAGTCCAAGTTTCTTTTTGAATATTACCTCCCTTTTTTCAGTGGTGATAGTCACCTTTATTAGTATATTATGGTTAATAGTAAGAAGAAAATTATTATATTTGAAATCCATTACAAAAAGTGTTCATGATATTGCTAATGGAAAACTGGGTTTAACAATTAGAATAGAGAGTAGGGATGAATTGGCTCACCTTGCAAAAAATATCAATTATATGTCCAAAGAACTAACGAATAAATTTGAGTACGAAAGAAAATTAGAAACGATAAAAAATGAATTGATTACAAATATATCCCATGATTTACGTACACCTTTGACATCTATTATAGGCTATTTAGATTTATTGAAAAAGGGAAAATATAACACTGAAACGCAACTTCAAGAATATATTGAAACCATTTATTCAAAGTCACAGAGATTGAAATATTCAATTGATGAGCTGTTTGAGTATACCCGTTTATCAAGTCCTGATACTAAGTTACACCTTAATAAAGTTGATTTATCAGTGTTATTGGAGCAATTAGTTGGAGAATACACTCCTATATTTGAGAAAGAAGGTTTAAGTGTTAAAAAATCGATAACGAACGAAAACATACCTATTGTCATGGATATAGAAAAAATGGTCCGCGTTTATGAAAACCTGTTTATAAATGCGATAAAATACAGTGTAAAACCATCTGAATTATCAATATATCTCGAATGTGTTGGCAACAAAGCAATTTTAAAAATATCAAACACCGCCGAAAGGCCTCTCGTAAATGATGTAAATCAATTATTTGAGCGATTCTTTATGGGAGATCAAGCTAGAATAAATGAACGAGGAACTGGTATTGGACTGGCTATCTCGAAAAGAATTGTTGATCTTCATAATGGTAGCATTTATGCAAAATATAAAGACGGACGGATAACCTTTGTTATTGAGCAACCTAGAAATATATAAAGGGGCATGGAATTTAGAATTCTATGCTCTTTTTATGTCGTAATTCACTGTACATTTAAAAATTTAAGTCTGGTGTAAAATAGGGTCTCTGTTTAGAAAAAAGTGGAGATATCTCTCCTTAAAAATATCTCATTTAGGACGCTCCTCACCCTATTCTATAAAGGAAAGACCTATTAGACATACAGGATATTCGTACTCTATACCGATACTGGGATGTTCTTTTCCAGACTCTCAAAAAATGAGATAAGTTTCATTCAGACGGGAAAAATTACCGTTCTTGTAACGTAGCTAAAAATTTAAAGTTTTACCTATAGATCTTAAATTTTCTATTTTTGTTAAGAAAACTTAAGAAATATATGCAGGGTTTATTAAGAAATTCCATTTATAATTCAAATTATCTTACAAAATAATTAGTACAGAGGTGAAACTTATGAAAAAAAAATCTTATGTAAATACAATATTATGGATATTAGCCCCATTCATAACGATTATCAGTCTTTTATATATATTAGAGCACAACATAATCTCATATCCGATTATTGTTGGTATTCTTGTTATTCCGTATATTATAAATGTTTGCTATTTTATTTATAGTAAAAAAGCTGACTTATAAAAACAAGCTATTAAAGTTCTTCTCTTAGTTTGAATCATAAACTAGGAGGCGTTCTCAGAATTTGATTTGCATGAAAAACGAAAATAGGAGGATATATATGATAAAGCCAGTTGTAGATGTAAAAAACGTTCAAAAAGTATACGGTAAAAAAGGGGATAACGAATCACATGCATTAAAAGGTGTCTCATTCTCCATTCAAGAAAGTGAGTTTGTTGGCATTATGGGACCATCTGGTTCGGGAAAAACAACACTATTAAATGTTATTTCAACCCTCGATAAAGCAACAGGCGGCGTTGTTGAAATTGCAGGTACGGATATTACAAAAATGAAGCAAGGTGAGCTTTCAGATTTCCGTTCACAAAAGTTAGGATTCATCTTCCAAGACTTCAATTTATTAGAAAACTTATCTATTTATAAAAATATTGCACTTCCACTTTCGCTTCAAGGTGTTTCATCACATAGGATTGGACCGAAGGTAGAAAAAGTAGCCGATATGTTAGGAATTTCAGCAATTCTACAAAAATATCCATCTGAAGTATCTGGTGGACAGAAACAACGCTCAGCAGCCGCACGTGCATTAGTTCATGAACCGGCCATTATTTTAGGGGATGAACCTACGGGAGCCTTGGATTCTAAAAACGCAACGAGTTTACTGGATGCCATGACAAACTTAAATACAGAACAAGGCGTTTCAATTATGATGGTTACACATGATCCATATAGTGCAAGTTATTGTCAGCGTATTTTATTCATTCAAGATGGTGAGTTATATAAAGAAATTCATCGCGGTGGTACACGCGAAGGTTTTTATAAAGAAATTTTAGACGTGCTGGCAGACTTAGGCACACAAAAAGCATAAGAGGAGGCCTAAGGACATGTTATTTAAACTTTCTATGTCAGGGCTAAAAAGTAAGTTACAAGATTATATTGTCTTACTCATTGGTCTTATTATATCTATCTCAACTTTTTATATGTTTCAAACGTTAGCACTCAATAAGGCGTTTCTTAACTCTAGCTCCTCTATTAAGGATATTGCATTTGTATTCTACATTGGTTCCACGTTGCTAGCGATTATCACATTTTTCTTCATTTTATATGCAAACTCTTTTTTAATCTCTCTTCGCCAAAAAGAGTTTGGTATGTATATGATGTTAGGAGCAAAAAAGCATACGGTTACACTACTTATGTTTATTGAAACAATCCTATTAGGCGCAGCGTCTCTTGTGATTGGAATTACAATTGGTGTAGGACTTGCATCTGGTATCGGACAGTTACTAATGAAACAGTTAGAATTCTCTGGCGATGGGTATCAAGCATTTTACATACCATCTATGACTGTTACTGGTATCTTCTTCCTTGCATTATTTGTACTATCAGCAGGTATGAATAGTATTAAATTAGCACGGATTTCTGTATTACAACTTGTACATGCAGATACACAAACAGAGCCTGTCACAGTAAAAGGGAAACTGACATCTGTCGTTGCATTACTTGGTCTGATTTTGCTAGGTATTAGTTATGCATCACTGATTTATATGAGACAGGGAAAGGGGCCGGAGATTCTCGGATTCATGGCTCTTGGATTAATTACAGCAACAATTAGTACTTACATGTTATTTGGATCACTTCTCCCCGTTATGATCAAAAAGTTAAAGAGTAATAAAAAACGTAGTGAAAAAAGGCTTAATGCTTTTACGTTTGCTCAATTAAACTTCCGCATTAACAGTCTAACAAATGTGCTTGCTACGGTAGCGATGTTAGTGGCTCTTGGAGCTGGTGGAATCTCGTCGGGTCTAGCATTTAAAAATAACATTATGCCGATGGTTGATACAGTGGGAATTTACGATTCAGTCGTTCATAATCCAACAGCGGAAGAAAATAAAGTTTTGAGTGGTATCCCATTTAAAGAGAAAGTTGAATATCACTACAAAGTAGATGATAAGTATGTTTACTATATAAAAGAAGAGTTAGAAAAAAATCGTCCCTTAGCAAAAGATTGGACAAACATGTTACCGGGACAAAAAAGGGTTTCAGAAGACTTACCCATGGGTGCATTTTCAACAAAATGGGGTAAAAAAGATGCGAATACGAAAAAATTACCAACACAATGGAGCGACGCTTTCAACACTATTCAGCCAGATTATATATATCCTAATCATGGCATAAAAATTGTAGATCAACACATGTACAATAGTATGGAGAATAGAGAAAATACTGTATTTATGGGGAAAACAAATAATTTTGAAGCATACTTAAAAGAATGGAAAAAACTTGACGAATTACAAGTAGTTAAATATACAAATGTGAAATCTGAAGCACTATGGGGTAGTAAGTATCAAACGTACAATTCTTTTTATAGTGCTTTCAGTGGATTGATGTTTATGGGCATATTTGTCGGAATTGCGTTCTTAGCAATGATGGCAAGCTGCCTGATGTTTAAAGTTCTGTCTGGTGCATCAAAAGATATTACACGTTATCAAATGCTTCGTAAAATTGGTGTTCGCCGAGAATTATTAACAAAATCGATTTATAAAGAGCTATTCTTTGTATTCTTATTCCCAGCAATTGTGGGTATTGTTCACATATTAGTTGGTATGAATATGTTCAGCGGTCTTTTAAGTAATCCGTATGCCCGCATTTGGTTACCACTTGTGATTTTCGTAGTGATTTACTTGATTTACTACCTCATTACAGTTCAATTATATAAAAGAATTGTACTTCCGAAAGAAAAGTAATGTAAATATGATTTATATGAAGTGTCAAAATAATCAGCCCTCATGTATTGATTATTTTGAAGGAGGACAAAAAAACTGGAAATAAAAAAAGGACTCGCACTATGGTTAAACAATTGGTTCTTGTGCAAAAAAACTCAAATTGTATCATCTCTCTCAGAACAGATTATTTCAATAATCTGTTCTTTTTCGTTCGTAAAGACATGTGTAAGCCGGTTCATGCAAGGTCCCTCACTAAAGGGAGAATAAGATGAAAAATAATTCTAAAGAATGAGGTCAAACTTGCCGTGCGTAAATATATGTACTTTTATAATCATTAAAGATTTCAAAAGAAATTAAATAACCTGAGTCCATATAAATATAGAACTCAGGTTGCTTAGTTGCGCTTTTTTAATACTGTCTACTTGATAGGGGTCACTGCAAAGAAGCAACCTCTTTTTTTAAGAAGGATTGCTTTCTTGTAAAGTATATTCGTATTCTTTGACTC
Source organism: Bacillus sp. CPT56D-587-MTF (assembly GCF_058792335.1). Classification (NCBI taxonomy): domain Bacteria; kingdom Bacillati; phylum Bacillota; class Bacilli; order Caryophanales; family Bacillaceae; genus Bacillus; species Bacillus sp. CPT56D-587-MTF. Next base: position 226,987 of record NZ_JBYTEF010000002.1, read on the forward strand.
TTCTATAAAATGTATTAGGGGTACAGCCGAGATACGTGTAAGAATAGGGTATAGACTTACTTTTATTTCCATGGGACAATAAAATATAACGAACTTATTTTATTAAACCGTGTGCATGTATGATGTTATCCATTTGTCAATTATCATAAAATGGGCATTTCTTACATTTTATGATAAAATCTTATCGATATGTTTTCAAATTTTGAAATCGTAACAAAATGTATATTATGTTTGTTCATTTGGTATATATATTAAGCCCTTTGTTGTTAAAAGTGATGAGAGCGAGTTACATGCCATTTCAAATTGTGTTTTCGAAGTAAGGATCGTTAAGAAAATGGCATGAAATTTAGTATCGCCGAATGCTTGAGATATATTTTCATAAGGCATACATAACGTTGTTGCGATTTGTTTTGAAAATAAATATGCTTGATAGTTATTTTCTACACCAAAAATTTTGATATGTGGATATCGGTTTTGTAGTTCTAACAATGTTGCACCACATCCTGATCCGACATGCAAAATCTTTAACTCATTTTTAAGAGGGAGATTATGTTGTAATTGATCGATTAAGCTCATACATATAGTTAAATCTGTTGCTGAGAAACCCCACTTTTTTTAAAATTTTTGGGCATTTTCAGTTAAATTCCGCGCATATTCTTGTATATTTTCTTTCCAAGACAGACCGCCATAATGATGTATAAAAGGGTTCTGTTGCAAAACTTTTGAAAGTAAGCTAAACTTTTGCAAAACAGATTGAGGAGCATCTAAAATGAGATATTTTAAAGGGAAACAATTCAAGAAAGATATTATCTTGGTAGCCGTCGGCTACTATTGTCGTTTTTCTTTAAGTTATCGCGATGTATCTGAACTGTTGAAAGAACGTGGCATATCCGTTCATCCCACAACTATCATGCGTTGGGTACATGAATATGGAAATCTAATCTATCAAATTTGAAAGAAGAAAAACAAATCAGCACACCATGCTTGGCATTTGGATGAAACTTATATTAAAGTCAAGGGGGAGTGGCGTTATCTTTATCGTGCGATTGATCAAGAAGGATACACCTTGGATACCCAACTTCGTAAAACAAGAGACCATCAAGCCGCTTATATGTTTATGAAAAGGTTAGTGAAAGCTTTTGGAGAACCAACGGCTCTCACAACAGACAAGGCTCCTGCTCTACTTTGTGCACTCAAAAAACTGAAACATAGTGGGTTTTATGTGCATACGAAACATTGTACTGTTAAGCATTTCAATAATCTTTTCGAACAAGATCACCGACATGTAAAACGACGTTTTGTTAAATCCGCAGGATTTCAAACTCTTCGTCATGCGTCACGTACCTTGAAAGGAATCGAAACGATTCATGCTATATACAAACAAAAAAGAAGTCAGATTCCAGACTTCTCTTTTTCGACGTACAAAGAATTACAGCAATTATTCAGAATTTCTTAAACGATAACCGTAGTTTATAAATAGGCTTAGTTTTTTTCAAACTTTGCAACAGAACCGGTCTACAGCAAGAACACTGTGATTAAGCCTTTATGGACAACTCATTAGTATCCTATTTATGTTCTTCTACTATATTTAAAATGAGAGAACTCCTATTACGTAAGAAACAGAAAGAGCTAAGTGAATATAAAGCGATGTACATAATTCAGGATTATTTTTACTTTTTCACCAAGCATTACAGAAGAACACCCAAAAGTTATCAACTGTTTAACCTCCTACAGCACAACGGACGAAAATCTCATCGATATGAGAAAAAGACAGACTTTGATATTTTGGGTGTTGTTTATGAGTATACCACTTCTACTCATCAGGTAGCATAGTAAAAAAATTGAAATCCGTCAGGGTTTATTTGATATGCCTACTGTTATAAAATCTATAATAAATAATAAAAAACTACGTGGAAAGACCGTATTTTGTCTAAATATATACTTTAAGTTAATGGATGTGAGGTTTTACCCCTGATACGTTATTTAAGGTAATCGAATCTCAAAATCCCCTAAAAAACCCAATTCTCCTTGATAAATTAGTTTTCCTTGTCGAATTAATTGGGCTACTCGAAACCTAAATAAGTATCCCCTATACAATGATTACTTTCTCCCATTACTATCCCAACAATCCGGGATGCCTTTTGATATTCCTTTGATGTATTTTCTAAAATAAATGTATCATAATAATCTTCAGATACTGCTACTATTTTTCCATTTAATAATATTCTTAATATATCTTTCGTTTGAGACCATTTTTCCCAATCATTTATTAGACTGTTAATTGTTAAATGAGATATGTTTTTTTCATTTGAAGAGCATCTAGAATTGTTTCTTGAGGTATTCCACCTAAACTTCTTACCACATTAGGAATTTCTTTATCCCGTAAATCGCGCACTTTGTATTTGATATGGCGACTGTACTCTGTTACATTCACTTCTTCAAATTGAATATTTTTATTTTGAAGTAAAAATGCTACAAATCTCAAACCAATTTCATCAGATGTATTATTACCATGCCATAAAATTACTTTACTACCAGTTGGAACTTCTAGTGCAATTTGTGAGTTTTTTTTAAGATTGTTTCAATCCAATCTAAACAATCTTTATCTAAGGTTGATCCTGTTTTTGTTAGTACTTCTTTTAGCCATTGTTTTCTTTCTTGTACTCCTTCATTAGACTCTAATTTATAAATAGGTCCTGCTAAAAAATCCTCATTAATACAAATGATTTGTTCGTTTTGGTATTCATTACTTTTATGAAAAATGCTTTTTAAATTTTCATGTGCAGAATCTCCAAAGCTAATATGTATAACTTTCATATTTCATTATCTCCTTTGTACCTAATTACATATACATTACATTTTCTTAAGAACATTATTTCTTATGTACGCCCAGTAACAACGATGAATTCGAAATAAAGATTTCCATATTTTAAATAACAGCTCAATTTGCCAACGAAGTGAATATTATACCGTAATTCCTTGTAAAAGCTTCCTACGCTCTTCTGTATATGTAATCCCTTTTTTCTTTTCACGAATAGCTCGATCACGTAAGCATTTTTGTTTTTGTTCCTCCGTACATCTGTAAACCACAATACGAGTAGGCAGTTTGTCTTTACTCCCTACATATACATCATGTAACTCATACACTTGACCATGTCCTATCCTTTCAAAACATGTATTAACAGTTCAAAAAGTGGCATAAAACTTATGAAAAACGTTGCAAATTATTTTTCCACTCATGGATGCTGACTTTAGGTCTAGCAGACAAATAATTTGTTACGACTTTGTAATAAAGGGAGTGTCTCTCGTCCTTATTTGAGTTTTCCATATGTTAAAACACGCCAAATTTTTCAAAAGGCCCTTGTTGAAATTTTTGTAACCAAATAAAACTAAAAATCGTGAGTATTGTAAACACAATGCAAACAAGCACCAAACTTTGCATAATTGTATATCCGTGTGTCCAACCTAGTAATAAGATGAAGAGTTTAAGCAGGAATGCATGTCGGGTATCTTTGCCCATCCCCTCGAAAAGGGGGAATAAGAAAAATTATTGCGAAAAACCCTTATTTATAAGGATTTTTCGTTACTCATAGAGTATGTGTTTCAAAACATATACAACTATGCTGACGTGTTTAGAATACGATTAAGTTGTATTTTTGAAATGAAAAAATCTAGCTTTTTAGCTATGTCATAAAGTTATACTTTTGGACACTGGGTATAACACCTAAATAACATAGTCTTATTCCCCCATTTCGGGGATTTGGGCAAAAACACCCATTATGTGATTGTAGGTGGCGACTGGAATCAGCTACTGTCAGATATTCAGTTACAAGACCCCGCATTTCTAGCCGCCTGGCCCAAATGGTTAGTGCGATTACCCCAATATTTTACAGAAGGAGGATTTCAATGGGCTGTAGATTCTTCTGTGTATACGGTACGCGATAATCGTACGGCATACATCAAAGGAAAAAGTTTTGTGACCATTATTGATGGATTTTTCGTCTCACCTAATGCGGAAATCCTTCCAGTCAAGGGACACGATTTACAGTTTACACATAGTGATCATAATCCTGTGAGTGCTGTTTTTCAATTACAGTAGAGCGGAAAACATACGTTTGAATAAACGTTTAGGAGACGTGAATAAACATGAAACAAGCATATACAATTGTTGTTATCGGAGCTGGTACAGCTGGAATTTCCTTGGCTGCTCATTTACTCCGTCATGCCCCTGTATTAAAAGAACAGGTGGCCATCATAGACCCTGCTCAAACACATTATTTCCAGCCACTATGGACCTTTGCGGGAGCTGGGATTGTCAAAAAAGAAGCAACAATGAAAAAGCAATCCGACCTCATTCCAGAAGGCGTACATTGGATACAAAGGAAAGTTGCGGAAATAAGTCCGGGAGAAAACAGGTTGCTGCTAGAGAATGAAACTATTATTGCCTATGAAATGTTAATTGTAGCTGCGGGTATTCAAATTCATTGGGATCACATTAAAGGATTGAAAGAAGCGATTGGAAAAAATGGGATTTGTAGTAATTACTCGTATGACTATACGGATGCAACCTGGAGAGAAATCCAACAATTTAAAGGAGGAAACGCCATCTTTACGCATCCGAATACCCCTATCAAGTGTGGCGGTGCACCTCAAAAAATTATGTATTTAGCCGAGGAATACTTTTGTCGCCAAGGTGTCCGGGAGAAAAGTAAGATTATGTTTCAAACAGCAAATCCACATATTTTTCATGTACCTCGCTATGCTTCCTCTTTAGAAAAGGTAATTCAGAGGAAACAAATTATAACGAGCTTTCATCAGAATTTAGTAGAAATTAACGCGGAAAAAAAAGAAGCGATTTTTGAAGATATACAAACAGGTAATAGAGAAAGCATACCGTATCACCTCTTACATGTTGTCCCGCCTATGGGACCACCTGATATGATCAAGAATAGTTTACTAGGAGACGAAGAAGGATGGGTAGATATAAACCCTTATACACTGCAGCATGTACGGTACCCCAATATATTTGGGATTGGGGATTGTACCAATTTGCCAACTTCTAAAACGGGGGCGGCTATTCGAAAACAAATCCCTGTTGTAAGAGAAAACCTGTTGGCATTTTTACAGGGACAGGAGGTACAAGCGACATACAATGGCTATACATCTTGCCCCATTGTCACGGGATATAAAAGTTTGATTTTAGCAGAATTTGATTATCATCAGGAAGAACAAGAAACATTTCCGTTTGATCAATCAAAAGAAAGATATAGTATGTTTTTGTTAAAGAGATATGCACTTCCCTTTCTGTATTGGAAATATATGCTGAAAGGCTTTGTATAAGAAATAAAACATTGTCAAAAGGAATTCTGGTTAAAAAAGAGTTTGAAATATAAGGGGGCTGATGTATGTTATTAGAATGTTTTTATCATGAAAAATTGGCTCATGCTTCTTATATCATGGGGTGCCAGGATCACGGAGTGGCCATCGTTATCGATCCAGGACGTCACATCGAACAATATATGGAATTTGCTAGAAAGCGAGGAGTAGACATCATTGCGGTAACGGAAACACATATTCATGCTGATTTTGTATCTGGTGCAAAGGAGCTTGCATTATCTTGTAACGCAATGTTTTATGCATCAGCTGAAGGGGGAAGCACGTGGAAGTATCAGTATCTCGATCAAGTGCCATACCATCTTGTCAGAGATGGCAGTGAATTTCATATTGGTACGATCCAATTTCAGGTTATTCACACACCAGGACATACGCCTGAAAGTATCTCCTTTCTAGTCATAGATACAAAACAGCATAATGAAACCAATGATAAACCGATAGGGATTTTTACAGGAGATTTTCTATTTGTTGGTGATGTGGGTAGACTAGATTTATTAGAAACCGCTGTGGGTATTCCACATCATGCGAAGGATAGCGCCAAAGACTTATTTCATTCGATCCAAAAAATCAAAACGATGCCGGTATACCTACAAATTTGGCCCTCCCATCGTGCTGGTAGCGCATGCGGAAAATCATTAGGCGCCATTCCCTCTTCTACAATGGGCTATGAGAAACTTTTTAATTGGGCCTTTCAAACAGAGGAACAAAATTCTTTTGTGAGACATGTATTAAGTGGACAGCCGGAACCACCACCTTATTTTTCTAAAATGAAACGAATCAATCAAGCTGGTCCGCCGATTCGTACACAGGGTCTCATAAAAGAAATACATTCTTTCCCTGCATGGCAACAACTAGCACATACAGACCAACAAATCATTGATACAAGAGAACCAACGTTTTTTGCATCTGGTCACGTAAAGGGGTCCCTGAATATTCCTTATAACCAGTCTTTTACAACCTGGTGTGGTTGGCTCCTAGAGGATAGCCAGGACCTTATCATCGTTATCGATCCTCTATCTGCAAATATAAACGAGGTACGGAGAGATTTGGAAGCAATTGGACTAGATCGTACGATAGCCTATATGCCTTCAAACACACTGGAAGATATAGAGTCATTAGAGACGTATGAAGAAAGAACTGTTCAAGAATTGTTTCCTCTTATACAATCGGGAACCCATCCCGTTATTGATGTTCGAAATCAATCGGAATGGAACGAGGGACATCTTCCGCATGCCAAACATATTACGCTAGAACACTTGACAGAGCATGTACAAGACATTCCAAAAAATCGTCCGATTATTGTACAGTGTCGTTCTGGTATACGTTCCGCTATTGCAGCAAGTATATTACAGAAACATGGTGTAAAGGACGTAATAAATGTACAAGGTGGATATTTAGCATGGCTAAAGGCGGAATTCCCTATTTGTAAATAAAGAGATAGAAAAGTACAATCATCATGCGCAAGGATGTAGGATGAAAAGAATAGTGAAAAGGGATAGGCATCTATAAAAAACCGTTACATTTTGTAATAAAACAAATATAACGGTTTTTTATGTATCATTTGAATTTGTAAATTACTCTATACGATAGCTTGATACATTAAGTGCTTATTGTATCACGAATTTTCTGTGCAGTATTTCTTATCTTTCCCGTCCTGCTGTTTGAGTTGCTTGAAATTCCATTTTCAAAGCAATACTATCTCCTTGGAACATATTTTGATCGTTTTCATTGTCTTCAAATATAAACTTCATCCAAAACCAATCCATTTTCCCAGGTTGTAACCCTCGTGATTCCGTCCACTTGGATGCAAATACTTTCTTTGAAACGACTTCTGATCCTTGTTCTTTTAGCTCCGCAAGGGTTGTTTCATAAACAGGGCTCTTTGCTGGGTCCCAATCCCAAAGGAATTGTACTTTTATATGCTTACCAAAATCATCTGCCTGATTATTTTTTAGAACATCGTTTACCGTATAATCTATTTTCATCACAACATCTTGAATAGCTAACGTACCACTATTTTTTAAGTTGAATTTTTTTAATATTTTATCCCCTGGTTTCAACTGATTTAAATCCAATGAAGTAGTAGGTTGCATAGCTAAATCTAATGTACCCGCCGTAAATGAGTTATTCGTTACCACTTGATCGCTAAAATAGGCATATGTTCCCCCACCGATGAAAGATAAACCAAGAGCGGCAGAAACCACTCCTACCCCTAATTTCTTTTTGAATGACATATTTTGTTCCTCCTATTCTATTTCTAATCTATGTAAGAACCCCTTGATATAGATATAGCACGAATAGAGAGAAGTTTATATGGAAATCAAAACATGACATATTGAGAAAATTCTATGGTCATCTTGCTTTTCGAAATGCATCGCTATACAAAGTTACGTGTATCCCTAACATCTTGCTACTTTTCATTTTTGCTCTCAAGTATAAAATACCTATCCACATGATTTTCTCAAAAATAAATGCTGGAATGTAGCATATAACCCTTATGAAAGCTATTTTTATAAAGGTAAGGGGTGAAAAGAATGAGGTTACAGAAGAAATCTCGATGGATTTTATTGGGGGTATTTCTAGTATTACTACTAATAGGAGTGGGATATACTTCCATATTACGACAAGACAATCCAAAACCGATGAAAAACGCACTCCCCGTGCAAACACCAGAAACTGCGATTAAACATGCTGTTTTACAGGAACTATCTCAACAAAAAAAGACACTCGGGGAAGAATCACAGATTACAGATACACAAGTGCAGGTTAATGTGAAGCGGTTATCCAACGATGAGAACTGGGCATTTGGATCTGTAGTGATATTGGCTCCAAATGTAACAGGAGCATTTCCAGAAGGAAAACTTTTCATTGCAAAACAATCTACTGCAAATTGGAAAGTTGCTTTAGAAGGAGTGGATTTATTCAGTGAACTCTCACAACAAATTCCCAATGCAATGATGAGCGTGCAAGAAAAAAAGACATTTTCTTTACTTGGGAATGCGCAGGACTCCTCACAAAATAGGACTGAACTTCGGTTACCTTACGAAAAAGGACAATCTTGGGTGATGTCTGGCGGTCCTCATGGATGGTCAGGATCAGATAGACCCTATAGTTCTCTTGATTTATATGGCGGAGACCAACGCGTGTTAGCTGCGGGAGATGGCATCGCTTACACCATGTGCGCAAATAACAGAGGCTGGATCCGTATCTATCATGAAAATGGATATGCCACGGATTACTATCATTTGTGGAATAATATGATACCAAATGGTCAGCCAGTCCAAGAAGGAACCTTTTTAGGGTATACGGGGACGGATGTATCGTGTGGTGGATATGCAAGTGGTCGCCATGTGCATTTTTCCCTCTTGCAGGGCAATACGCGTATCCCTTTACATGGAAAAGAACTAGGTGGCTGGGTATTCTTTGAAACCGCTCCTTATAATGGCTATGCGATGCATGGGAGTACAATGAGATATACAGGCAATACTTTGTATAATTACGGAAAACTTCTGGCGAATCAAGGAATTGTAGATGCCAATGGAGGGCGTACAGTAAACCTTCGTACAGGCCCTGGTACGAACTATTCGGTTGTAGGTTCTCTTCATGATGGAGAGGTTGTAACGGTTTCTTGTACCGTAAATGGGGCGACATTTACTGGTCGTAAGGGGAGCACAAATAGATGGAATCAACTCACAAATGGGTATTGGATGAGTGACGCCTATCTGTATACAGGTACCAATGATGCGATAGCTTCTTTTTGTAACAAGTAGCGCATCATATATGTATGTAAAATGAAAAATTGAGAGGTTCCCTTACATGGAATAGCCTCCAATTCGGATGATTCCAATCATTATTTTTATTAAGATAGAACCCAGAATCTCTTCTTATACAACAAACAGAAGGTACTTTGGTATACGCCTCTGTTTGTTGTATGTATAAAGATTCTAAATTCCATAGCTAGCATACAAGTTTATAAAAAATAAAGTTCTATTTTCTATTACTTATGTTAGGAATCTTTATATTTAACGAATAGCTGCGCCATTTGGTATAGCATTTTTCATCCACTGAGGAAGCATAGCTGCCTCTGAATGAAAAGCATACTTGTTCAAGATAGACGGACTCGTAATCCAGCGTTTCATTGGTTTTCCAGTCGCATCTTTATCAAGAAAATAGAGGAACGAATCCTTTTCAAACCGTACTAATCCCATATCCGGATCAATACTTCTTCCATTTGGAATCGTATGTAAGCTTTGAAATTCTAATACCCCATCCCAATTTTTAAAAATACGATTATACGTATCTGAATCTGTAATGTAACGTTTCATGCCTCTATCCACTAAATAGATGGCTGGTTTTCCTACTTCCTTTACACGATAGCCATTATAGACATATTGGTCATTTTGTAGAAATTCTTGGTTCATAGCAGTCTTTTTTTCTTGACCAGCTGCATGGGCTTGCGGTGCAACAATGATACTGCAGCCAATCAAGGCAGCTAATGTAAATTTTGATAACCCTTTCATCATCTTTTCCACGCCTTTCACTTTTAATTGTAGAATGCAGACATGTAAGACATTCTCAGAAGTTCTTTCCACGCTGTCTATTATAATAAGAGCGTTATCATTTTGTTATCATTTTTTATGTAGAAATACAGGGAATCTATTGAGAAAATAAATAGGCATATTTCTAATCCTATATGTTCGTTTGTCTACAAAATATGAATACATACTCGTACACCATCTGTTACTGCTGAATATGAAAAGGACGAATTGTATCTATGTTTTATCAATAGCTTAAGCCCTGTTTATAATTCAGTGGGGCTTATATTTTGCAATGTTATATTCCGAAGTTCTATATTTTTACATATTTTCCCGCTTTTTTATACAGAAAATTTCTAGTATTTTTTTATAAGTAAGCTGTTATGTAACTTATTTTGTAAGAGTAGGAAACAAAATAAGTTTTTTAAAGAGACTTTCTATAGAAGGTCTTTTTTTTCTTTCTCATCTATGCTTCAAGAAGGAAAATACAGGAGTATAGTTAAATACTTATAGTGGTGTCATACACCATTTTTTTAAAACCATCGAAGACAAACCGAATATATCATCTAAATGAAGAGGGAGCGGTCCGATGGAATTAGAACAAGTTGTGCGCAAATATGAAACAGATTTATTACGTTTACCTTATGTTGTAGGAGTAGGAATGGGATTTGTACAAGAAAAAGAAGTGATTCAAGTATTTGTTTCGAAAAAAGTACCACGTTCTCAATTAAAAGCAGCGGAACAAATACCTACACAATTAGAAACATACCCAACGAACATTATAGAAGTGGGGACCATTACAAATCATTACACGGGATAAGGAGGAGAGTGTTATGGGGAAACATTCAAATATAAAGGTGTTGACTGTTCAGGAACAACAAGACATTCAAAAAGTGCAGCAAGATGTAGAGGATGCTTTCTTACAGTTTCGGAATGTAACAGGTATTGGAGCTGGTATTCAACAGGTAAACGGGGTTATGACAGGCAAACCCTCTTTACTTGTATTTGTAGACCAAAAACTACCTATTGAAACATTAGAAACGAATCAAGTCATTCCGAAAGAAATAAACGGAATCAAAACCGACGTCATTCAAACAGGATATCTATTTGCTGGGAATCAACAAACATTACAAGTTGATACACAACGTCCAGCCAAAGGGGGATATAGCGTTGCTCATCGAAATGTGACGGCTGGTACGATTGCGACTTGCGTATATGATATATTACCGAATGGTTCTACCAATCCGCCAGCACATGGATATGGTATCCCAAATCAATACTATATATTAAGTAACAATCATGTATTAGCGAATAGTAATAACGCGAACATAGGCGATCCCATTTTACAACCTGGTCCAATTGATGGGGGAAGCGATCCAACAGATCGGATTGCAACCTTATCAAGATTTATCCCAATTACCTTTTCTTCACAAGTACCACTTGAAAATCAAAACAATCTCGTTGATGCCGCGATTGCAGAAGCACCTTTTCATCAGATAGATCGTTCAATTCATTGGATTGGTTCTGTGCAAGGCTGGCGACGAAAACAAAATGTTACCGTCGGTACACGCGTCATGAAAACGGGACGGACCACAAATCATACACATGGCGTCATCACTGCAGTAAACGCAACCGAAGATGTAAATTACGGAAGTGGTAGGGTTGCACGGTTTCGAGATCAAATTGTCACAACCAACCTTTCTTCAGGCGGAGACTCTGGCTCTTTAATCACGACAAATGATGGCGTTGCCATTGGCTTGTTATTTGCTGGTTCAGCCTCAGTTACAATCGCAAACCAGATCGAACATGTACGATCGTTACTTGGCATCGAAGTGGCAGAAAACATATTATAAACCTGTTCTACCCATACGAGACCTATTCAACATCTAATCGCTATATGTTATATAATTCTTTTTCTAAAACAAATGAAAAAACGAACACCATGTAATCTTTTTCAAGGCCTTTACAAGGATTTCAAACAAAAAGTACGCCTTGGTATCAAAACCAAGGCGTACCAATCAGGATGATGAGCAAGCACATATTTACGGAACAGGTACTCATATGCTAATTACTCCGGAACAAGATAATAATCTATCATACTTATATATATGACAAGATAAAAAAGATGGGATTAGACTATGTACCTAGTACTTTTAATAATTCTATAGCTGCTGGAATAACAGCTCCTAAAAATGTTAACACAGCGATTGTGATGGCCATATGTATAAATCCCCTTCCCTAATAAAGAATTTTTCTTATTATAACGTTGAACGGATATAGATGCAATAGTTTTTCAACTTTTCAGAAATTATATTTGGTACTAGGAATCACTCGACCCTAAAAAATTGTATATTAAGGAATATTTTCACATGAAAAAGGATGATTCTTTTCTATATTAAAAAATCAGCCCTTTTGCGACAAAGAAATAATAAAAAAAAGAACCCACTTATTATAGTAAGTTCTTTTAAATATTTTTCGAGTTTAAAATTCCAAAACAATTCAAATGAAACCCATGAGAATAGTATGGTAATTTTATGTGTAGTATGATAATATATGTATGAAAAAGAGTAGAGAATTTATTGTTGAATCCAATGAATTCTGAAGAAAAAGCTCATTTTCCACAAGAAATGAGCTTTTCTTTTTCAGACTAACAATTGTGTATCACTTCAACTTTATTAGGGGAAAAGATTGGAAGAAAAGTTTAGATTGGTTACATTTTTGCATACATGTAAGATAAAGTGAATTGATAATATTTATGCTGATTATTTCGAAACTTAACTTATGGTTTTGCAAGTTATTTTGAAGATGGCATAATATAAATATCAACTTAAACGCATAAGTATTTTCTAAAACACATAAAATCAAAGAAGAGATGCTGTCAACATCTCTTCTGGTAACTATAGTCGCAAGGTGGTTGGTTACTAAATATTATTTTCTTTTGGTAGACCTCCCACACTTTCGACGGCGTAGAGAGGTCTTTTTGCGTTTTTGCTAAATTTTCTGACAAGATTATTTCTATAAGCTATTTCGCTTGTTCATCAAATAACACTTTTTCTCGTGCTTCATGTGCTGGTAATAAAAGTAACCAACGAGCGAATTCATTTTTTTCTTCTCTCCATTGCTGTAGTAACTTTGGAATTTCAATACAATGGATTTCTAAAGCTTTGAGTAACACCTCTTGATGTTGCCTGCTCCAAAACTGTCCAACAGTGTGCATATCATCATAATGAGGAAAGAGTTTAAAATCTAATAGATTGATGGTAATCGTTTTTCACAAAGAACGGTAAGGCATGCCCTATTCTAATTGAAGTGGGATTGCTAAAATAATGCGTGATCGCCGCTTGTATATTGGCAAATTAGTTGAATAAAGCGGCTGCGCAAGGATAATGGGCGTATGGGTACAATTATATATTTTAAATAAAAAATAAGACATAGATTATTTCACTTCTATGTCTTTATCGTTCTACTGAGTATTCTTTTATGATGGCTACTATTTGTTCGAAGGTGTATTCCTTATTAACCATATTCACAGTAAAGTCTTCAGCGAACTTTTGTCCCATTACTAATTTATAACCATTGTAACCTAAAAATAAGTTCATAGCTGTGAATGCAGTTCTTTTGTTTGCATTAAAAAAAGCATGGTTTTTCCCTATTGATTCGAATAATGCGGCTGCTTTTTCAAAAATCGTAGGATAAGCATCATCTCCAAATGCTGAAGATTTAGGACGGTCTACCGCAGACTCTAAAAGCCCCAACTCTTTTACACCTACGGGTTCACTTGGTGTTATTCTCTTAATGACAATTTCATTAAGAAGGATTACTTCGGTTGTTGTTATATATTTTACTGCATTCATCTTACTACTTCTTCCTCTCTAACGGTTCGCCAAACCTTTTAGAGTTTCATCATATCTTTCGAATACATCAGAAACAATATCCAAAAACATAGGGTCAACATCTTTAGGTAGCGATACCTTCTTTTGTTTTTTGATAATAATTTCATCATTATTATCATTTACTTCTAGACTAACGATGTCACCCAAATTAACATCTAACAAATTCATAATTTCTTGCGGAACAGTTATTCCTAAAGAATTCCCTATCTTTGTTACCTTTCTTTCTACTGGTTTCATCGTTAGTGCACCTCCTATAGTTACTACAGTCATTTGAATTTCCTCACTTTGCAGATACCTACTGACAATTACTACGTGATATTGTCAGTAGGTATCTTATTTCCTTTTAGTTTGTTTTAATACGACATGTTTGTCTGTGTTTATTCCTATCTTTCTTGTTATAGCATCTTGTTGTTATTACGTTATAATTATACTGTATAGTATTTACATTTACAAGATATCTATGCTCAAATTCATAAAGTTCGAATATAAAGTTGGATGTATTTCCTTGAACACTTCTACATCTTTTGACACTCCCACGGCTAAAGCCACAAGTCCTACACCTTACGGTGTAACAGATAGGATTCCTGAATGAGAAAACGTTGGCAGTCCATTTTTGTTTTGAACAGCCTTCAAGATGGGGGGGTCCTCCCCCTCCTAAGACAAATCATATAGGTTCTTCGGCTGATCGACTGTTACCGCCAACCACAGTTGCGTAGCGAATATTCATCGCTCCAACGATATCGCGGTGTTTCTGAAATCCGCATGGACACTTATATTTTCTATCTTTCGCCTTGTTCTTCTTCGTGCATTTGGGACATGTTTGACTTGTATAAACAGGATTCACATATTCAACCTGTATACCAACTAATTTCGCTTTATACTCGATGAATTGCGCGAAGCGAAAATATCAATATATAACATACTTATATGTATTATGATTCTGAACATAGTATGAGACACATTATCGAGTTACTAGAGTTGGAACCTTTTTGTCCATTACTATTCAAAAAACATAATGAGAAATCTGTAATTAAAATTGAATTTTCGCTTTTAATAATTTAAAATAAAGTGTAAGATGAATGAATTTTCTGTCATCTAAACCCTTGTGTACTAAAAAGTATAGTATAGCTAGAGCACAAAAGAAAGCTGCATAATTTAAAAAACAAAACTCGTTAGAGTTTATTTCGCATGCGGATTTTTAAGAACAATCAATCTGTTGAACAGTTTATAACCCTTTTGAAGGGAATTTCAGTTTATTTGTTCTCTTAAGTTGATGGGCATGGGGTAAAACCAGCAACTCCGAGTAAAACGGACATTTTTGAAAAGTCAGCCTTTATATCATTATGTAAACAAAACAGAAGGGATTCATATGAATTTAATAATAGAAACTCAAGGTATATAAGAGTCAGTAGTAAAAAACAAAATGAAGGATTGGGTAAATCATTTAACAAACTATTTTTTGAAGGAGATTTGGCACTTTTGAAATTGTTCGTAGCCCCCCTTGTCATTTGATTTTCTAAGGTTAAAATAGTTGGTGGCAGAAGTCCGTCCCTGTAAACTAAATGTTTCTCATTCTGCTTTGGTAATGCAGAACCCTTATTTATGTAGGGAGTGGAGCGAATAGATTTTCTCCTTTGTATAACAAGAACAAATCCATTTTTTCTGGTTTATATAATGTCGTGTTTGATACCTCTTTTAAAGACATCGTCAGGTTCTCATGTATAATTCTCCTTGATTTAACATAATAGTCAGTCAATCCAAAACGGAATCCTATCTTTTTTATTTTAATAATTGAGCACGTTTTACTGGATCTTTATAATCTTCTACTGACATTTTTACAGCTGGTTTATTTGGATCATCTGGTGTAAATGTTACTTCACCTTTTGTATGATAACCCGCTACACCAGAAAAGCTCATTGGTACCTTTACAAATACTCTTTTATTTATGTCGTCTAATTTTATATAAGATGGTAGACTAATAGATGGATCCTTAGCAAGTCCTTTCTTAATAAAATCATATAAACTCATCACGCCTAATGTTGACGTTTGATTTATATAATCAGCTTGTCCAATTCTCGATGTAACTTCGGTATACCCATCGTATGCTCCTGAATATTCTTGATTAAATATCGCAATATTCATTTCTGTTGTTCCATGTGGTGCGGCCTTTATATCTTGAGATGGGAACGTGTCTGTTGTTGTTTTAGTATATGTATTACCAGTTGTATGAGTATAAGACGTATCAACTTCCATTTTAAGTGTGACATTACCCTCTGCTACAAAAGGTATCCCTACTGATACTTTTGTCTCGGCACCAATCTTCAATGCTACACCTTCTGCATTTGTTTCTGTAAATGAATGCGTATTCGTTATTGCTTGACTATCTGTTTTTAATACTTGATCTACATCTGTAGTATTATGCAAGGTTCCTACACTTACAAATGTAGGCTTTCCATCTCCCACAGTAGTTGCGGTTAAATTAATGTCACCTGAATCTAAATTAGTATAGTTACCATCAAGATCTATGCTGCTAGCACCTGTATAAATTTGCTTGACGGGATCCGCAAGTGCAGGTGATATTTTTTCATCTAACCACTGTTTAAAACTATCTTTAGAAAATTGACTAGTTTCTTCATAATTTGTTGGTGCTGCAGCAAAAGCATTCACAGGTGCTGCAATAACTGGCGCACTAAGCATACATGCTAATGGTACAGCAGCTAATAACTTTTTATATTTAGTTATTTTCATCATACACCTCTCCCACTTGTTAAGTTTATTTGATGTTTCAACTTCTATAGTAGCAGATAAAAATAATAAAACCTGTATAAAAAATTCCGTAACTACTCAGCTTCTTCAAATAAAAAAACAGGCCAAATACATGTTTCCGATTCGAAAACATGAAAAGAAAATACTCCAATCAGAGAAAGAATCTATGCCAAATAGAGAAATTCTCTTATGAAGTCGTGTTATTCCAAGGAACCGTTCTAGTTTCTATGACTTGGTTTATCGCTTGTAAGACCGATTGTTTTTGTTTTTTCATGGTACTCATAAAGCTTCGTATCTGACAAAAAGATTCTGCGCCTTTCTTACTTCGGAAAGTCCCAGACACTTTCTGTTTTACTTTCGTCATCCGAATATCCCGTTCTGCTTGATTGTTATCAAATGGAATGGCTGGATGTTCTAAAAACCCTAGAATTCTGTCAGAATACTTGACGAAGCGATTCCATAAATTTTGAGAAGGCGTCTGCTTTCCTTTCTTCTTTTGTTTCGTGGAAAGAATCTGTTGTTCTTTCAATATGGATTGATACATAATAAACAGATTCTTTTGCGTCGCTTTTGGCATGGTACCTTCGGATTGCTTTTTCATCGTCAACGCTTGCGTTAGAAATTTCTGCATCTGTTGTGCCCATTGTTCTCCAGTACTATCTATAATTCCTTGTAAATCTCGTAAGAGATGGGCATTACATAAAACGTGACGACAATCTGTATACGCATCATACGATTTCCAACCATCATGCATCGCAATTCCAGAAAAAGATGGCAAGATTTCTCCAGCATCCATTGCTTCTTTTCCACGTTTTTGATGAATATGTTGCAATGTCACCTCCGGTGTACTG
Source organism: Bacillus sp. CPT56D-587-MTF (assembly GCF_058792335.1). Lineage (NCBI taxonomy): Bacteria > Bacillati > Bacillota > Bacilli > Caryophanales > Bacillaceae > Bacillus > Bacillus sp. CPT56D-587-MTF. The sequence goes on from NZ_JBYTEF010000002.1 coordinate 244,426, forward strand.
GCAGTATGTAACCATTGTGTTTTGTTTTCTACACGCATACCAGTTTCATCAAAATGGACAACAGGAGACTGCAGAATCTTTTCCTTTACTTCTTTTATGAATGGCTGCAATTGAGAAGCGAAAGCCTGTGTATGATTTACCAGGGTTCCTTCGCTTATAGAATGTCCAAAACAATCCTGAAAGAATTCTTTTGTTCGCTTCAAAGAAATGCATTGATAATGCGTTAAATAGGGAATCAGTCTTTTTATATTTGGACCATATTGAACAGGACGAGATACTGTCGAAGGAAATTGGGCTTCTTGGATAGAATGGCAATGTGGGCATTCTTTCTGTTCTACTTTATGTTCTGTCACTTCGATCTGAATAGGTGGTAAGTCATACACTTGGCGAATGCGATACCCTTTTACAGGCTCGTGGTTCAAGGAAGTATGACAACAAGTACAATATGTAGGAGAATGTGTAATCGTATGATCTGGAGTCGCTGTCAAACCAAGAGTATGTCCCTTGTGGCCCAACTGGCCACCCGTTTGACGATGAGACGGTTTGCGCAAACTTTTTGTAACGGGCTTACCCAAACCATCTGTAGAAGGTGGCTTATGACTATTTTTGGAGTTTTTTTTGAAGCATTTTCTAGTTCTTGTATACGTTTTTCTAACTTAGAAAATGTTTCTTCAAATAAAGAAATAACAGCTTCAGGTCCTTTTTTATATGTATCTAAAATAATTTTTCGATCGACCATAAGATGCACCTCCCCTGTTTGATATACTCAGTATTTACAAATGGGAGGCATATGAAACTAGTAAAATTTAAAAAAGACACCGAAAGGTGGCTGAGTAGTTACAAAATTCCTTTATAAAAGCTCTTTTTATTTGAAAAGGATGTAAAATTTCAAGACATTACGATAGCTTAAAGAAAACCAACAGTACTAGCTAATGGATACTAAAAGAATGCCTTTCTTGAGCGATTTTGCTTTAAAATATCTCATGTATCACGTTCCCTCATGCATTTCTCCTACAGCTTAGCTTCATTTGAAAACTTTACAACAGAACTCTTTTTTCTTTAATATGGAAATACTAAACAACAGGAAACGTACATTTTTATATTTGTTAATATAAAATCACAACATATATAATCAGTATATCAACAATTTTTCTAAATATATTAGTTCAGGAGGAATATCTATGCAAATGTATAAAAAATTAGCAACCTTAGCACCAATGGCTGCGTTAGGTACATCTCTTTTATTATCTCCTTCCATGACCTTTGCTGCCGAGAAACATGAGCCAATTAAAACTGTACAAACACAAAATCAATTATCCGCAGCTGTTGAATTTGGTGGAGACACATTAGAAGTACCTCCACATAGTCAATTAACTATCACTTATAAAACAGATACCGGAATAGAACTTTCACAATTCCAATATAACAATGATACTGACTCTGCAAAATCTGTTACACATGATGTTGTAATTAGTCAAAATTTATAATTAATAAAATGTAATACAAATGATTGTAAAAAACCATTGTTTTTGAAGTGAACCCTGAAAACGGGACACCTATCAAAACACCTAAACCACTTGTTCCCTAAATTCTTTAGGGGATAGGTGGTTTAATTTTTCTTGAATTCGCACACAATTGTAGTAATGAATGTATTCTAGCACAATCTTTCGCACAGTTGTGTTGGATACTTTTGTTATCTCTTGTGAATAGAAGGCTTCACTTTTCAAATGACCAAAGAAGCTTTCCATGACGGCATTATCATGGCAATTTCCTCTCCGGGACATGCTGGTGATAAGGTTCTGGTGCAAAAAAGTTAGGTTAATTGCAAGTAATCTTCTAATTTGGGACATACGGATACGATTACTCTACAAAAGGGATGTGATCAGTATGAAAAAGGACAATTTGTTTAAATGGAAGCATTACCAACCAGATATAATTTTATTAACTGTACGTTGGTACCTACGGTACAATCTAAGTTTTCGAGATTTGGTGGAAATGATGGAAGAAAGAGGATTATCCTTAGCACATACAACGATTATGCGCTGGGTCCATCAATACGGACCGGAACTGGATAAACGTATCCGATGTCATCTGAAACAAACAAATGATTCATGGCGAGTGGATGAAACGTATATAAAAGTAAAAGGGCAATGGATGTATTTATACCGTGCGGTTGATTCTGAAGGAAATACGATTGACTTCAATCTTAGTAAAACTAGAAATCATAAGGCTGCAAAGCGATTCTTTAAGAAAGCTTTGCAATCTTTTCATGCCTCAAAACCTCGTACAATTACAATTGATAAAAATCCTGCTTATCCAGTTGCTATCACCAAATTAAAGAACGAGAAAAAAGTGCCGTTAGGCACTCAAATTCGGCAGATAAAATATCTAAATAACGTAGTGGAGCAAGACCATCGCTTCATTAAAAAACGTGTACGCTCTATGTTAGGTTTTAAATCTTTTGGCACAGCTACATGTATGCTTGCGGGAGTAGAAGCCATGCACATGATAAAAAAAGAACAGGTGGATTTACAGAATCAGTCTGTTCGCAATCAAAAAGAATTTATTCATCAATTATTTGGATTCACAGCGTAAAGAATGATTCCAGTAGGAATCCTCATTATTTTTTGGGAATGTATCCTTTATTTGCACCAGAACCCAAAGACGAAGTCTTGAACCAGACTCCGTCGTTTCAGCGTACAATGAACTACAAAAATTAGTCGCAGTTGCTTAAATACAACATCCAATTTGTAACCCATTCTCTATTTTTTTAACTTCGCAACAAAACCTTTCAAACTTTACAAATACATACACTAATATTATGATTGATTATATTTTAATGGTGCATGAAGATTAAGGAGGAAACGCCATCATGGATAATATGTTAAAAGCAATCATGGAAAAACTTGAAAAGATTGATAATAGATTTAATACGATGGATACAAAACTTGATAAAATGGATAATAGGCTAGAACGTTTAGAAGCGAAAGTCGATGATGTTTTAGTTGAAGCTAGAAAGTTTCATGGTGTGGCTAGTGAAGAATTTGATAAGCTTAAAAATGATACTGAGGTAATAAAAGAACAAACTGAGAATCAAACATCTAGCATTGAATATCTAGCTGGAATCACTGGACTACATGCAATGAAGTTAAATAGAAAAGATAAAAATTAAGGGGATTTTTAAAATGTACTCTATAGAATAGACACTTGAAAAAAGTCTATCCTATAGGGTATTTCTTGTATAATAAAAGAAAAATTGAGATCGGAGAATGTTAAAAATGACAAAAAAGCTATTTAGAGAAAGAGAAATTCAAATTCTATCAAATAACCTATACGTAAAATCTGTAAGTCAGAAAGGTATCACTTATACAGAGGAATTTAAGCATATTTTTATTGAGGAAAATGAAAAAGGAAAGCTACCTCGAAATATTTTTGAAGAATGTGGTTTTGATATAGATATGATTGGAATGAAACGGGTTATGTCATCGGGAAGTAGATGGCGTGCTGCTTATAGAAAAAATGGTGTATTGGGTTTAAGGGATACACGTATTGAAAACACTGGAAGAACTCTTGAGAGAGAGCTTACGTTAGAAGAAAAGTATGCCCGTTTAGAAGCCGAACGAAACTTACTAAAGGCGGAAAACGAATTGCTAAAAAAAATCAAACTTATGGAAGGGAGGAGGAGAAGGAAATAACACTACCACCTAGTCAAAAATTCATCTTGATTCGTTCTGTCATCATGAAATACAACTTAAGGAATATGGTCAGTTATTTGTGTAAAGTAGCCGGTGTATCCCGTTCGGGATACTATAAATACTTTTCAATTTCAGCTCAAGAACAACGGAAACAAAAGAGTGATCGAGATGAAATCTTGAAGGAAACCATATTAAAAGCACTTCGATTTAGAAATAGAAAGAAGGGGGCTCGTCAGATAAAGATGACATTAGAGCTCGTAACGACAACTCTCCATAAACTAAACAGGAATCCGCGGATTCGATTGACTGAAGGTGCTTATATTCATTCAGATCAAGGAGCCCACTACACAAGCCCTACCTATCAGAAGCTAGTCAAAAAGCTAAACCTTGGACAATCCATGTCAAGAAGAGGAAACTGTTGGGATAACGCCCCACAAGAATCGTTTTTTGGTCATCTGAAAGATGAAGCCCATATAAAACCTTGCGCGTCCTTTAATGAATTGAAACAAGAGATTAAGAAATATATGACGTATTATAATCATTATAGATACCAATGGAATTTAAAAAAGATGACTCCTGTTGGATACAGAAATCATCTTCTTGATGTTGCCTAACTTTTTTCAAAATGTCCTTTACGAAGGGTACAGATTATTTTTTAGTCTTCTTTTTTTATCCCTAAAATTAGTATTGGGGGTTTTTTGCTCATCCCCTCCAAAAGGTACATTAAGGATTTATTCCATAAAAGGAAATGTCTCTGAATCCGTCTGCCCTACTCGATTCAGAGACATTTTAGTGATTATCTTCGTAAGGATATTTAATATGTCTGAAAATGAATCGAAACCATTTATACTATATACAAACAAAAGAGAAGTCAAATTCCAGACTTCTCTTTTTCGACGTACAAGGAATTATAAAAGTTATTCAGTCAGAATCGCTTAAACTATTTGTGTTTTTTCAAACCTTGCAAAGTAACCACAGATTCAATCACACCATATCAAGAATATTTACCATATGACTTTCCCTAAAATATGATCTATTGGAATTGGTCCAATTTCTCTGCTATCTTTACTATTGTTACGATTATCTCCCATTACAAAAATATGATTTGGAGAAACGACCCATTGGTCCTTTATAAGAGCATTCATCGGTTCTTTTATATAAGGTTCCTTTATTTTTTTGTGATTTCGATACACATAGCCATCTTTAATTTCAATGCTGTCGCCGGGTTTTCCTATGACACGTTTTACATATATGCTTTTATTTGTATCCCCTGTAAACATAGCGATTAAGCCAATATCAAGAATTTGATTTTGAAGGGTTTCTGCTTTTCCTAATTGACTATCAATTATAACGATGTCGTTATAATCAGGTTCTGCTGAAAAAGTATGTACGATCTTTGACACAAATAGTAATTCTTGATTGGAAAGCGTTGGGTCCATAGAATGTCCTTCCACTCTATACGTTTGAAAAATAAACATATTGATAACCACAGTAAAAATAAAAGCTACTATTAAAATGCCAAACCAACGGCCAAATTTTTTCATGTAAGAACTATCCTTTCTTTTGCTGTATAATTCATACTGTTTTGTCATCTAAAAAAACAATAATGTGAGGAAAAGTATCTTTGTTCACATTATAGCTACATATGTGCTTATGACAAGGATCTTATAGCGTGAGGTACAATATAAGATCCTTGCTATTCAGAAATATGCGCGTTACTTATATCACAATCCTGGCGTGATTGGATACTTTACTAGATTACCACAATAGAAGCTACTATATACAACATTTTAATACCTTTACCAAATTGTTCTGGTGCAAAGAAGATTGGATAGAAATGAAGACACCAAATTACCTAAGGGAATTCAGTGTTATGCGAAGAATTCAAATAAAGTTGTAAATATGAATGGATTCTAAATCCAGTTTATACTCGAATACAACAGAAAATATGCTGTACAAGATTCACATCATCAATGATTGTTTTTAGAGAACATCCACTCCCTAAAAAGAATAAAATATATCCGATTAAAATACTTTTTACTATAAGCCCAAGATATATTTAGAATTTCTTTCATAAGAATACCTCCATCAACGGTATATTGCTATGTGAGTTGCATTTACTAAAATTGATGCACAAAGTGCTTAAGCTGATGTGGGGACAGATAGTTAACAGGGGTATTTGCTAAGTACTGTTGTTATATAGATAGTCAGAAAGATGGATTGGCTTTTCAAGGTGCCAATCCATTTTTGTATTTAATAAAAGGAGTCTTCGTATTTTATAGCCAACAGTATTAGTCAGTTGCTGTTTTTTTATTATTTTTCTTGATTCATATAGGTTTGTACGACATGTAATAAAAATTCTTCTTGCTTCATGCCAGCATCGGCGGCCATTTGAATTACTTTTTGTTTAAATTCATGAGTAGCATGAAAACTTAGTGCTTCTATATTACTTTTAAAGTAAACCCCTTCTACATGTGGAAGAATCATGCCAGAATTCATATGTGCATGTAAATACTTAAGCTCTTCTTGGAATTGCAAGGGGTCTACTTGTAAAACAAAAGGTTTAATTTCTAATTTGATAGTATCTGGTGTAATATTTAATCGCATATTTGTGGCACCAAGTTTTTTATAAAATAAGTTAATTAAATTATAAGTGATGGAATTAAATAATTGCGGCTTTTTAAATGTAAAAGATAAATATCCTCGCTTCGTAATTACGGTTTGTTTCGGGAGAATTTCGAAGGAGTACTCATGTTCTTTATAAGTGGATAGAGGAAAAACCTCTTCATCCTCTGTGAGAATTTTACCATCATTACCATTGATTTCTATTACCCTAGCTGTTTTTTCGGTATGTATATGTCTTAATAATTGATATAAATATATATCTTTATCGTAAATTTTAGTAAGGAATGTTTTTCGTTCTTTTGTTTTAACTTTTTCATAATCAAGCATAAAAATTTCTAGTTCCTCTTCATCAATTAGATATACTTGTTTTCCACGTTTTTCTATCATTTTCGCAGGTAATTTTCCGGATTTGATGTAGGTAAAGATAGTGGAAGGTGCTACATTAAGAATTTCAGCTGCTTCGGTTGTACTAAGCCCCTTAAGCTCTGCTGTATTTTTTAGGCGTTCAATATCTCCCAAATAGAAAATCTTACTACCAAATTGTTTCCAATTATCTTTATATACACATTCTATTAATCCATCTTTTTCTTTTTTTAATATGGTCTGTACAGTTACTCCTAATAAGTCTGCTGCCTCTTTTGTTGTCACAGTAGGTTTTGTAATGAACAATAAATCTTCTGTCATAAAAGACCTCCTTAATTGTTGTTTAATAATGGATACATTTTATATATATTATATCAAAAATTTATTTGTATTTAAAACTTTAAAAAATCTTTTTATAAAATAAATAACTATTTACAAGTTATAAATAGTTAAGATTATCTTCCTATCTTAATTATATTTATATGTGGAGTTAATAATATGATTGCTGTAAAAATATAATCATTAATTACATATAGATATATATTTACTAATAAATTATAAAAAAATATAAGTATAAGATAATGGAGAAGAATGTAGGATTCTTACAGAAAGAATAGTAAATATCATTTGTATAAATGATAGAAGTAAAATAAAATAATGAGTATAGGTAATAAACTAAATTACGTTTATAATCTTTAGTAAGAGAGGCGAATTTAACATATGAATAATACAAATGAAAAAGACAATTTATTTATTATAAACAATCAAAGTAATTATATTGATAGATATATAGAAAATATAAGAGATATCATTCCATTTTTACATAACAAGGGTTATATAGATAAAGTAGAAGAGAAGATGGAAGTTGCAGAGAAAGAGGGAAAGAGTAAATATACGTATGTAAGTGACCTGGAAGTGATTTATCATTTCGTACATTTACAAAAAGATATGGATGAGAAGAAGAATAGGAAAGAGGATACAAAAAAGAGTTATATATCTGAAATCCTGTCGTTTTGTCAGTGCATGGTTCAGCATGCAGAAGAATTCGAATTAGATGGGGAAGAGGTACAGAAAACAGACTCTTTATTAAAAACATTACAGCCTTGGCATATTCGTAAGTACAATACATGGTTGAAGCAGGTAAAGAATGGTCGAAACGGTAACACCTATGCGGTCGCAACATTTGCAAAGAAAGCAGTGCTTATCCGTTCTTTTCTAAAACACCTTCATATATTTTCTTATATTGCAAAACCACTTCATGAAGAACTACAGCGTGCAAATGTAAATGAACAAGATCGACCAAACCGAGATTTATCTTATGATGAAGTTGTGAAAATTTTAGGATTTTATAAAGAGAGAGGGCATGTAATTAACTATACAATTTTATTGGCTCTCGCAAGTACTGGTGCAAGAATTCAAGAATTGTGCAACGCGAAAGTGAAAGATTTACATTATGACGGAAAGTACTGGTTAAAAGTCACTGGAAAAGGGGATAAAGTGCGTGAACTTTTCATTTCGGAACATTTATATCAGTGTATTTGTGAAATGAGGCGGAGAAGAGGGTTCCACACTGTATTGGATAGAGGAGATGAAAGGTCCTTATTTATAAATCAAAGGGGGAAGTCTTATAATTCGAAAACGTTATCAAATCAGGTAACAGATATGATCAAAAAGACAAACCTAGAGTTTCTACTGTATCGTGAAAATCCTGTAACGGCGCATACATTCCGTCATGCTTTTGCAATTATGGCAGTGGAACAAGGGCAGGCAGATCTGTATCATTTAATGCAAACGTTGGGGCATGAAAATATCCAAACCACAAAAATTTATTTAGAGAAATATATGAAACGGAAAAATAATGTGGGCGCTTCATTTGCAGATATGTTGCAATGAAAAATAAATCAAACGGACATTATGAGGGATAGATAGTATCTCATTTCTCATTTTAGCTAAGTAGACGCCTTACCGGGACCCATCCTTCTAAGGAGTAGATGTGGCTTCTGATAAGGGAGAGTAGGCAGCTATTTTGTATACAATTACTTCCTATCTTTATGGAGTAGTGAAGTATTATAGTTTCAACTTATGTATATTCTGGAGATGATTTCTACTATCTGCCTGCTACTCAAACTCTTTTTAATAATAAAATCTATGTCGTTGAGCAAAAACATCTTGTTATTAAGATAGTGCTAGAAGTTCAATTTTTCGTGTTATTTGTGAGTCCTATAAAAAAATATAGGAAAAGCTAAAAAAAGACTTTGTCAAAGGTTTATTTTTGTCTCTTCGTCCTCTTCTTTGATTAGTATAATTAGAAAATAATCAATCTTTCATGAGAAAGAGTCCCAGAATACTTTGCATCTTTGATTACAGCCGAAAATGCGCCCCTCTTTAATATTTTTGAATTTCCTGTATCACAATATTTTTTAATCATTATATTTTCCATAAAAAAGGTTGTGTGAAAATGAAACAAAATTTGTAACTACTCAGCTTCTTCAAATAAAAAAACAGGCCAAATACATGTTTCCGATTCGAAAACATGAAAAGAAAATACTCCAATCAGAGAAAGAATCTATGCCAAATAGAGAAATTCTCTTATGAAGTCGTGTTATTCCAAGGAACCGTTCTAGTTTCTATGACTTGGTTTATCGCTTGTAAGACCGATTGTTTTTGTTTTTTCATGGTACTCATAAAGCTTCGTATCTGACAAAAAGATTCTGCGCCTTTCTTACTTCGGAAAGTCCCAGACACTTTCTGTTTTACTTTCGTCATCCGAATATCCCGTTCTGCTTGATTGTTATCAAATGGAATGGCTGGATGTTCTAAAAACCCTAGAATTCTGTCAGAATACTTGACGAAGCGATTCCATAAATTTTGAGAAGGCGTCTGCTTTCCTTTCTTCTTTTGTTTCGTGGAAAGAATCTGTTGTTCTTTCAATATGGATTGATACATAATAAACAGATTCTTTTGCGTCGCTTTTGGCATGGTACCTTCGGATTGCTTTTTCATCGTCAACGCTTGCGTTAGAAATTTCTGCATCTGTTGTGCCCATTGTTCTCCAGTACTATCTATAATTCCTTGTAAATCTCGTAAGAGATGGGCATTACATAAAACGTGACGACAATCTGTATACGCATCATACGATTTCCAACCATCATGCATCGCAATTCCAGAAAAAGATGGCAAGATTTCTCCAGCATCCATTGCTTCTTTTCCACGTTTTTGATGAATATGTTGCAATGTCACCTCCGGTGTACTGGCAGTATGTAACCATTGTGTTTTGTTTTCTACACGCATACCAGTTTCATCAAAATGGACAACAGGAGACTGCAGAATCTTTTCCTTTACTTCTTTTATGAATGGCTGCAATTGAGAAGCGAAAGCCTGTGTATGATTTACCAGGGTTCCTTCGCTTATAGAATGTCCAAAACAATCCTGAAAGAATTCTTTTGTTCGCTTCAAAGAAATGCATTGATAATGCGTTAAATAGGGAATCAGTCTTTTTATATTTGGACCATATTGAACAGGACGAGATACTGTCGAAGGAAATTGGGCTTCTTGGATAGAATGGCAATGTGGGCATTCTTTCTGTTCTACTTTATGTTCTGTCACTTCGATCTGAATAGGTGGTAAGTCATACACTTGGCGAATGCGATACCCTTTTACAGGCTCGTGGTTCAAGGAAGTATGACAACAAGTACAATATGTAGGAGAATGTGTAATCGTATGATCTGGAGTCGCTGTCAAACCAAGAGTATGTCCCTTGTGGCCCAACTGGCCACCCGTTTGACGATGAGACGGTTTGCGCAAACTTTTTGTAACGGGCTTACCCAAACCATCTGTAGAAGGTGGCTTATGACTATTTTTGGAGTTTTTTTTTGAAGCATTTTCTAGTTCTTGTATACGTTTTTCTAACTTAGAAAATGTTTCTTCAAATAAAGAAATAACAGCTTCAGGTCCTTTTTTATATGTATCTAAAATAATTTTTCGATCGACCATAAGATTCACCTCCCCTGTTTGATATACTCAGTATTTACAAATGGGAGGCATATGAAACTAGTAAAATTTAAAAAAGACACCGAAAGGTGGCTGAGTAGTTACCAAAATTTTTTTACAAGCAAGTATACCTCTCAATTTTCTTGCATTGGTTCTAAATGTGAAGACAATTGTTGTCAGGGGGATTGGGGTGTTTTTATAAGCAAAGAAGAATATGAAGGATATCAAAAGTTGGATAGTGAAAACGCAACTAATCTTTTACAATATATGGAGAAAAATGATAACGCTATATCAAATGGTGCGTATGCGACAATACAATTTAATTCTGCGGGGAGATGTTCATTTTTAACCGAGGAAAAATTGTGCCAAATCCAATTAGATCATGGACTGCATACGTTATGCGATACCTGTAAAATATATCCTCGAGTCATACAGAAAGTCCAGCATAGCTACTATGAAACATGTCATCTTTCTTGTCCTGAGGTAGCACGGTTAGTTTTGTTGGCTAACACGCCATTTGATTGGATTACATCGATAGATAGCAATCTGAAGACCACGTTTGTAGGATCATCTGATATTGACAGAAATCTAAATTATGTAAAAAAAATGCATAAACATATCACATATTTTCTCACACAAAAGGAATATGCGTTAACGCAACGAATTCGGTTAATTGGGATATTTGTGAACAGATTTTGTCATGCACTTCAAAATAACATAGGTACGAATAAAGCCATGAAATTAGCACAAAAACAAATAAACATCGACTTGAAAAACAAAAACGAAAATACGTTCGACCTTAAGATATCTCTGCTGTTACATGTTATTCTAAAAATAGAAAATGCTTTGCAGTCACATGATGTTTCACCACGGTTTGAAGAATGTTTACAACTTTTTAAAGAAGGTATGAAAATCAAACAAGGGGAGACCGTTAATCAAACTGACTTCCTACAAATATATAAACATAATTATGATGCGTATTACCAACCATTTTTTACAAAACATGAACAGATGTTAGAAAATTATTGTTCTTATTATTTTCAACACCAGCTCTTTCCATATGATGGTAATATACTTGCGAGAAATTTTTTAATATTTAACATAGAATTTTCAATTTTAAAACTTATTCTAGTAGGTATCTCTGCGTCACATATAGGATTAAATGAGGATATTATCATTCAATTATTCCAAAGTTATTCTAAAATTTTTCAACATTATCCCGGATATAAAATTGAATGTATTAATAAATTACATGATGAACTATTAAATTATACGACAGACTATTCGCGAATACTTAATATCTTGATTAGCGAATAAATGTGGATGTAAAAAAAGATGTCTGTAGGCATCTTTTTTCTTTCATTTCTCGATAGAAAGTTAATAAGTTAGATTTTTTCAAAAGTAATCGCATGAGTTGTGGAAACAGATAAAAGTCAAGTCGACTTCGGCGTGATACTTTCTAAATGTAACGGTGTAAAAGTTAACTTATCCTTTTTAACAACATGTAAAGTGATGCCATTACTGAGAGTGTCTATCTTCAATATAGGTAAATTTTATTATATAAAATTTACCTCAGGCTGTGGAGAAAGTCTTCTCCACAGCCTGTTTTTGTGTCTGAACCTCTTTTTATGTGTCAACACTGATAAAAAAGAGGAAAAGGAGAGATTTTTTATGATGGGTGCTTTAAAAAATCATCGTGATGAGCGTGTATCTGTTTCTGTAGAAGAGTTGGTTCCACAAGATCATTTCCTTCGTGCAATTGAAGCGACAATTAGTTTTGATTTTATTGAAGAGAAGTTACGCCCTTATTACTGTGAAAACAATGGACGCCCGTCCATTCATCCTATTGTTTTATTTAAGATGATGTTTATTGGATATTTTTACGGTATTCGTTCTGAGCGTCAATTGGAAAAGGAAATTAAAACGAATATTGCCTACCGTTGGTTTTTAGGGTTTTCTCTATCGGATACTATTCCGGATCACTCTACAATCAGTTGGAATCGTCGTACTCGTTTTATTCATACAAATATTTTCGAAGAAATTTTTGATGAGATTGTGAGACAAGCGACGGAGCACCGGATGGTAGGAGGACGTGCACTGATGACAGATTCTACACATATTAAGGCCAATGCCAATAAAAATAAATTTGTACATAAATATAAAAAAGAAAAAGCAAAGTTTTATATAGACGAGCTAGAAGCTGCGGTAATCGAAGATCGTGAGGTACATGGAAAAAAGAATTAAAACCTAGAAAGGAAAGTGATACCCCTACCAAAAAAACTCGTATAAGTACAACGGATCCAGATAGTGGATTTTTAATGAGAGATGGAAAACCAAATGGTTTTCATTTCTTGGATCATCGTACGACTGATGCGAAGTACAATATTATTACAGATACCTATGTAACGGCTGGAAATATGGCAGATTCCGAGCCGTATTTAGCACGCCTCCAAGCTCAGATTGATAAATTCGACTTCAAAGTAGAAGCTGTTGCCCTTGATGCTGGCTATTTTACAGGATATATCTGTAAGAAACTATCAGAACGGAATATATTTATGGTGATGGGGTATCGCCGATTTGGAAAACGGAATAAAGAAGTACCGAAAAGCCAATTTAAATATGTAGAAGAAATGAATGTTTTCGCTTGTCCGATGGGATGTATTCTAGAATATGTAACAACTGATCGTGAAGGATACCGTCAATACAAATCGAATCCAGAAGACTGCGCTGTTTGTCCGTTACGTGAGGTGTGCTTTTCAAAGAAACAAAAACAAAAAGTTATCACTCATCATGTGTGGGAGAAATATAAGGATATTGCTAGAAAAAACAAGCTAACAGCTACAGGGAAAAGGTTGTATAAAGTACGCTGTTCCACTATAGAGCGAAGCTTTGCAGACGCCAAAGAACTACATGGCTACCGCTATGCCCGGTTTCGAGGGCTGAAGTCTGTCCAAATGCAAGCTTATCTCACCGCAGCTTGTCAAAACATGAAAAAAATAGCCCTCCACCTGACCCTTTTTGGTCAGGTGGAGGGCTATTTTTTAAAATTCTATTATTTTATGTTGTTTTTATTCGCTAAAATCAAAAAAGATTCCAGAGTGTTGGGAACCCTAAAGGGTTTCTCAACACTCTGAGGTAAATTTTATTATATAAAATTTACCTATTGTTTTTCTTTTATAATGAAATTACAGGGTAGACATAAGTAGGTTGTAGGTGAGGAGTGGGAGAATGCGTGAAAGTTTTCACAGTCTTTTTCGAAGGAGAAAGCTATCGCCTTTAGGCATGGGATGAAAGAGAGGTTGGATACAGAGTGCTACTAAAAACCATAAGAAGTCAACACGTTTAAAAGTTCGTGCCGTATTAACCGACCAATTGCGATTTATTGAAGTATAAGTTAGGCAGATTTCATATCATAATGAAATCTGGTAAATGGATTGCTCAAATTTCTGTCACAATTCCTATAATAGAAAAAGCAGGAGCAAAAATTTTTGGAGTAGACTTAGGTCTCAAACTGCCTGCGGTAGCCATCATAGATGATGATACAGTTCGTTTCTTTGGAAACAGTAGGAGAAATACATACAGGAAACATATCATGTATGATACATGAGTAACGATAAAAATAGTGAAAAATATATAATTGGTTACACTAAAAAAATGGACTATTTCTGCATGAAAATAAAATGGATCGTAGGGAAGATAAAATATGCAAAAAACAATCTTAATTGTAGAGGATGAAGACATTTTACGTGAAATAATGAAAGATTATCTACTGAACGAAGGATGCAACGTTTTAGAGGCGATGAATGGGAAAGAAGCACTATGTATATTTGAAGAAAATGAGGTGCATTTAATCATTTTAGATATTATGTTACCGGAATTAAATGGTTGGGCGGTCTGTCGGCGAATTCGTAAGAAATCTAATGTACCAATTATTATGTTAACGGCGCGGGTGGACGAGGATGACATTTTACTCGGGTTTGAACTAGGAGCGGATGATTATGTTACAAAGCCATATAGTCCTCCTATTTTATTAGCAAGAGTAAAACAATTAATTCAGAAAGGCTATGCTTCTACTGTCGATGTGTCTACTGAAGACAAATTAACTAGTTTAACTAGCAATGATATCCATGTCCATTTATCTTCTCGTGTAGTTACTGTATATGAAGAAAACATAACGCTGACACATACCGAATTTGAAATATTAGCGTATTTAATGCAAAATCAAGGGATTGTAATTTCAAGAGAACAATTAATTACTAAAATTTGGGGCTATGAATTTACAGGGGATGACCGCACTGTTAATAGTCACATACGTAATTTGCGTCATAAATTAGGAAGAAAAGCAAACTGTATTGTAACTGTCGTACGAGCGGGTTATAAGTTTGAGGGACAAGTATGAAAAAAGGAATTGTATTAAAATTATTTATATTAACAACAGTATTATGCACTCTTATTTTAGTCATTATTTTTATTGGGCAAACCATATTTTTTAAGCAATACTACGCGAACCGAAAAATCAATGATATTAAAACAAATATTCAATCCTTTGAAAAAGCATATGTAAAAGCTGGAGATGACGAGAAAATAATCCAAGAATTAGAACAGACGTTTTATCGAGATAATGGGACATGGATCACAACGTTAGATAATGTGGGCAATATAAAATATGCAAATGATTTTTCTTTAGAAATTCAATTAGATCCTAATGAAAATAAGACTTTTTCAGAGCATATCATTCAAATTCCATTGTATAGCTTTGTACATATAGAAGATATACAACGAATAAAATATAGGTTAGAACAGGGATATCATATTATTATCGATGGGGTACAAAGAGGGGATATTGTTGTCCCTGCAATTTTAACAATGACAAATGAGAATGTCGGGCTGGAAAATGAGCAATTATCAGAAAGGCTATATGGAAAAAAAAACATATCTTCAACAGAAGGCTCACAATTATATTTAGCAGGAAGCATTAAAAATGTACGATTACCAGTGGCTACCGCAGGGACTAACTCTATTTATGGAAATTGTGTGCTTTATAGATAGAATAAAACAATTTCAAGCCGATCTAATATTAAATCAAACACCGAAAAATAGTAATTCTACAAAAATAATGGATTATGAAGAAAATGATATTAAATATAAATTATTAATCAAACCAACAAAAGATACAACTGGGAAGACAAATTATATATTCACTATGACATCATTGCAGCCAGTGGATGAAGCTGTGCAAATGATAAAGGATTATTATATATATTTAATTATCTTTGTATTGATTTTAATCATTTTGATATCGTTCTATTACTCAAAAAAAATCGCCAAACCATTATTACAAATAAATGATACGACAAAAAAATTGCTGGTTTAGATTTCTCAGAGACAATACCTATTACTACAAATAATGAAATAGGTGATTTATCACAAAATATTAATACGCTTTCTAAAACTTTGCATTCGTATATTAATCAATTACAACAAGATATAGAGAAAGAAAAACAATTAGAAAATACACGTAAAGAATTTATCTCGGGTGTGTCGCATGAATTAAAAACACCTTTAAGTATTATGAAGAGCTGTATTTCCATTTTGGCGGATGGTGTTGCGAGTAATAAAAAAGATTATTACTTTAAAGCAATGTCAAAAGAAATAGATAAAATGGATATGCTCATTATTGATATATTGGAGTTAGCAAAATTCGAGTCTGGTATATATAAAATGAAAATGGACGTTTTCCATGTTGATGAGATGATTGATTATATATGTGAGCAATTAACGTCAGATATAACAGCTAAGCGATTATATGTCCATAAACAGCTTTCAAAAATTGAAGTGAGTAGACCTAGGGAACTTCCCCCTAAGTCTCTCTCAGAACCGTACGTGAACCGCTCAGCTCATACGGCTCCCATTATTCGTTGCCGGTAGTATCCCATATTTCCAATAAATAGTTTACGGTCTCGTTGCGCAATAGTGCCTAGCCAATATTCTGCTTTCCTTCGATGTTTTCGTTTCTTATATTTCCGACGAACCCATTTTATTAGACCACTATTGATATACCGCAATACACCGTACATTTCTGATTTGTAGAAATGCCCGTAATAATTGATCCATCCTTGGATTTTCTTATTAAACATATTAGAAATATCCTGTAATGTTTTATCTGCTTTCAACTGTAAGCGCCAGCTTCTCACTTCTTTTCTAATTGCTTTCTTAGCTTTATCGGCAATAGCTGGTGAGAAGTTTGTGAAGAATTTTCCATGTTTGTTCTTTGCGTGTCTTGGTCGAAACGTATACCCAAGAAAATCAAAAGAAATGTTCGGATAGTTCAGTTGTCTATCATCATCTTTACAATAGGCAATTTTCGTTTTCTCTAAGTTTAGCTCTAGTCCAAACAATTTAAATCTTTCTTCCAGTCTTCGTTGAAGATATTTTGCTTGTTTCAATGAAGTGCAGTGTGCTATTCCATCATCTGCGTATCTTGTCCAAGGAATACTTGAAAATTCTTTTACCATAAAATCATCAAATGTGTAATGAAGAAACAAGTTCGCAAGAACTGGACTGATAACACCACCTTGCGGTGTCCCAGCTGTCCTCTCTATTAATGTTCCATCTTCCATTTGAAAAGGTGTTGCTAACCATCTTTGTACATAGAGCGTAATCCATTCCTGATTGGTATGACGCTTTACCATTTCAATTAGATAGTCATGTCGGATGTTATCAAATAACCCTTTAATATCGAACTCTAATACCCAATCCTTCCGCCAACACCTTTTCCTTGTCGCTTCAATAGCTTGAATCGCTGACTTATTTGGTCGATATCCATAAGAATCTTCATAGAACAACTTCTCCACATTTGGTTCAAAATAGAGTTTCGCTACCATTTGTGCCACTCGGTCTTCAACTGTTGGAATACCTAGTGTTCTTGTTCCTCCATTCTTCTTAGGAATAGCTATTGCTTTTACTGGTTTTGGAAAATAACTTCCTGAAGACATACGATTCCATAATTTGTACAAATTATTCTTCAAATCCATTTCGATGGATTGTTCATCAATTCCATATGTCCCTTTATTAGCTTTTACTCGTTCGAAGGCCATCATTACAACATTCTTTGAAATACTAAACGGTTTTGTTTCTTGCATAAGTTCCTCCTCCTCAAAGTTGACTTATCCTGGAAACTGAATAACTTGGATTCTTCGCTCATCCTCCAGTACAGAGGCTTCCTCACTACTACAATCCAATCTGCCCCTATGACTGCATCGGTACTCTTTTCTTGTGGTTCTTCCACTTGAAATACTCCCTTCGCATCAGTCCGTAGGTTCCCACGTTCCGCACAAACGCCTGTGTTATGTTCATGCCACCTTTATGCCGCCCACCACTTAGACAGTAAACAGGTTTCCTCTAAGCTTATCCTAGGTTAACGACTCCCCCCTAGTTTTGATGGAATCTCTACGCTTTCGACATTTCCGTAAGTGGTTCACATGTTCGTTCATCTCCATAACACCCACCTGACAATTCTTGATTGCCTTTTCCTTAACGCTCAATACCATAGCTTTTGACTACAGCACCTTAAGGCGGTTTGAAATCTCCACCTGTATGGCGACTCCGACGGGCCCGCCGTCATCATTTGTACAGCATAGTTGCTTTGAGTAATTCTCGTTACTCACGCACACTTTCGTGGCGCACAGTCGTTGCAAATCTACATCGAATAGAACAGGTACTTACTAATTTTATTACGAATGCAGTCCGTTACACACCAGAATGCGAGAATATTATTATCTCCACTATAGAAGAGAATGAACGTGTGAAAATATGTATAGAAAATAAAGGGACTCATATTGAATCAGAACATGTAGAAAAGATATGGGATCGTTTTTATCGAGGGGATACATCTCGTCAGCGATCTAAAAAAGGTGGGACAGGACTGGGTCTTGCTATTTCAAAAAATATATTAGAGCTCCATGACGCGGAATATGGTGTATCAAATACAGAAGATGGCGTATTATTTTTTTAAAATCGACATTATCTGCACGTAATCTTTACCTGAATTTATTATTATTTTCATTAGAAACAGAATGAAAAGCTAATAAGGAGGTTGTTGAAATGAAAAAAAGAGCGATACTGTTTTTCTTTATTATATTAATAATGAGTACAGGATTTGGTTTAATACATGCTAAAGGACGTAAAAATATATCAAAAGAAGATTTACGCTTGAAAGGAAAAACCATTGTAATTGACCCAGGGCATGGCGGGGGCGATAGAGGGGCGCAAGGAAAAAATTATGGAACAATTGAAAAGGCTCTTAATTTAAAAGTGGCACAAAATATAAAAAAAGAATTAGAAGAAAGAACGGATGCAAAAGTGATACTTACACGTGAAACAGATACTAGTTTACTTCCAGAAACAAAACAAAAGGAAGAATTACAAGCACGTGTCAAAGTAGCTAAAGATAATGCAGCGGATCTTTATATCAGCATTCATCATGATACTTTTGGAGATACAAAAGTAAAAGGAATCACAACTCATTATGGAGCTAATAAGAGACAGGATAAAAAGTTAGCTGAAATTGTACAAGAAGCCATTTTTAATCAAAATATAGATACTCGGGATAGAGGCATTCAAGCAAGTGATTTTCTTGTCTTACGAGAAAATTCTTCTCCGGCTATTTTAATTGAGTTAGGATTTATGTCCAATAAGAGTGATGAAAAAAGAATGAATTCAGCAGACTTCCAAGTAAAATCACAAAAGGGTATTGTAGATGCTATTATTACTTATTTTACTACCTAGCAAAACAGGTAAATAAAAAATACTATTTTTTCTATATCTTAATCATGAAGGATAGTACTTTTTGTGCATAAAGCTAATAGTTGTCACATTAGATACATTCATCAGAAACGGAATGCTTGTTTGTTATTTTTTTAGTATATAACTAGTTTGTGAATTTGAGAATAAATTTAATTGAAGTAGAGAGAGAATTTAGCGAATTTCGACATTATCTGCACTTTATCTTTATCTCTTTCTAGTAATCTATGTACTATAAGTATCGGTTGAAACTAATAATTTAACCGAGTAAAGAATCAGTTTTATAAATAATTACTGTAAAAGGAGGAGTGACAAATAATGAAAAAATCACAAAATAAAAGAAGTGGAATAATGAAGATACTCCTATCTGTAGGCGTTATTCTAGTAGCATCTATTTCCATGATCTTTTTAATGGGACAACTTAGCTCTACTCCAGCAAAAGGAAGCGTTAAAGAAAGTGCTAAAGAAAGCGTTACACAAGTTAACACACAGAAACCAGAAAAGAAAAATGAAACACCACCGCCGAAACAAAAAAGACCGGATGGAAAACCTGTAGGGAAAGTGGTTTATTTAACATTTGATGATGGTCCTAGCGAATTAACAGGACAATTTTTAGATATGCTGAAAGAGCAGAATATTAAAGCAACATTTTTTATGCAAGGTAGCAATTTACAAAATACACGTTTTCAGGAAAATGTAAAACGAGCAGTAAAAGAAGGGCATTATATTGGTGCACATAGTATGACACATAATAGTGAGAAGTTGTACCAAAAAGGACAATTTGTACCAGAGATGAAAGAAACGTTAGCTCTTATTCACGATATTACAGGCACCACTCCTAAGCTGGTTCGTCCACCATATGGATCTGCACCAGGTTTAAAAGGAGAAGAGATTCGAAATCAAATTGTAGAAGCAGGCATAAAAGTTTGGGATTGGACAATTGACTCAAATGATTGGAAATTAAAAGATAATCCAAACCAGATTATAGAAAATGTAAAAAAGCAAACAACAGAAGATGTAGAAGTGGTTTTAATGCATGAAAGACCACAAACACTACAAGTTCTTCCTGAAATTATTAAATTTTATAAAGAGCAAGGGTATGAGTTTGGAGTATATGATGATGCAGATCATTTTTGTCTAAATTTCCAAAAGGATAAGCGTTTATAGGGTTCTGGTGCAAATAAAGGATACATTCCCAAAAAATAATGAGGATTCCTACTGGAATCATTCTTTACGCTGTGAATCCAAATAATTGATGAATAAATTCTTTTTGATTTTGAACAGACTAATAAATATAGAGAAAGTGGCTAAAGTTATGTTGTTCAACTGAAATGACATAACAATTCTATTTAAAAGAAATTGTATATTTAGATACAAACTACCAATTCTTTGTACGCTAAAAATACGTACCATTTTCGTACAAAGAAAAATAATAATCAGAATAAATTATTTTATTCACAAATTCCATTATGAACCATATATATGGTATAGGGGGCTCCTGTTCCTCCTGTTGCACCTGTAAAAAGTAGTGACTACTATTTATACGTATATAAATGTAGCACTACTTTTATTATTTTAGCCAAGAAGATTCTCTCCTCAAGGAAAGTGACGTGAGTAGGTGGGAGAGATTTGACTATAGTACTCTGTCCAATTTCCTGCCAAGAAGACAGTGTGTGTTTGGCTAAAAGAAGTGGATCGTATTGCGATGAAGTCGTCTGTTTGCAACTTTGTGTGTATGCACTTTTTCAAAAATAACAAACTAGTGCCTCGTGTTTCAAATCTAAGACGAACAACGTACAATCTTTTATCGCAAAACAAACAGACGAAAACATTGCCGTTGTAGAAAACAAGATAAATTTATTGAACCACAGTCAATCTCGACTGGGCTGAAGAAAATGCCAAAAATTAATAAATGAGTAGTTAAAACTGATTAACATTTGATGACGATTATTGTTAAAATAAACAATTCTTACTTACAGGAATCGGGCGCGTTTGTTTAACAAAAAGTAAAAGGTGATACATATTAGGCATGCTTAATATGTATCACCTTTTACTTTTTTATGACTTTATACAATTTAAATTTTGATAATGTATGATTTTCTCGAACTGGTATAGTGAGGCCACATAGTTGGCACCCTAATCGTTCTTGTTTTACATTACACTTAGGATCTATTTTGAAAAGTGATTTCCACGTTTTAAAGACTATTTCCATTTGTCAACGCCAATATAATTTGTGTACCTGTTTAACACATTCTCAAGGTGTATTCGCCACGTACACGCTTAAAATTTCGCTAAACTTTTACTTTTCTCTGAGTACGTTCTATTTTCATTTGTTTATAGCGTTCCACATTTTGCCAAATGCTATTTTTGAACCTTTCGTCTCTCATTTCATTGATATAATTAAAATAGACTAAAAAAACAATTCAAAAGAGGGATAATATTTTATGAAGAAAAAATATCATAAAGCATTAGCTATCTTTCCATTAGCATGCATGTTAAGTACACCCATGCTAGCGGCACCCGTTTCTACCTTTGCGGCAGAAACACAAAACGAACAAGGAACAAAAGCCATTGATAGGGCAACATTTGAACAGGATTTGATGAGGGCAATGACAAATATACCTCCGATTATTCAACCCAATGGTACTGGAAAAATATACAATCCATTTCACACCACCAATCCAGCTATAATTAATATGGTATTTTCTTTAGAAAACTTTAAAGATGTCACTGCTACAGAAACAAAAGATATAACAACAGCGGACGATATGCAAGAAGCAACGTATGAAAATGTCACAGATTTAAACCAAACACATATCACACCGTCTAAAACGATTACCAATACAGATTCCTTTACGTATTCCAATTCAGAAGGAGCAAAATTAAGTGTAGAATTAGATCATACATTCAATGCAAACGTAAGTATCCCAGGTGTAGGAGGGGCCGGTAGCTCTACAACGGAAAAAGTATCTACTGAATTCTCTTATAATCATACAAGTTCTAATACAACGACGCGTACAGAACAAATTACAATACCTTCTCAGACTATCGTAGCGGCACCACATGGAACAACACACTATCTAGGAAAAGTACAACGGGTTGAATTTTCTGGAACAATGGAGAATACAGGCTATATTACAGGTACTATAGAGGCGGAGACAAATTTCCGTCAAGCTACCGAGAACGGTCCCGGAACCGGCCCTTATGATTATACAAAAAATGGAAAAGAAACATTAAATATCTATGATGTATTTAAACAAGCTCTCACAAATCAATGGTATACATTACCGGATTATCTAGAACTAGATAATGTAAATAAGAGGGTCGTCTTAAAACAGCCGATTCTTTCAAACTTTACAGGAAAATTAGGATTTAAATCCGATGCGAAAATTGAATTTATACCAAGTGATCCAAATAAACCCAAAGTTCAAATGTCTTTAGCCGATTATCAAAATCCTGAAAAACGAGCTCAATTATTAAAATAATGAAAAAAGATTGTATGTTGTATAAAAATAAATCCAAATTATGATATTAGGATTCTCCCAATAAATTCTTAAATGAAGCTATTGGGGGAATCCTTGTTTAAAGATAGGGACTGATGATCAAAAAGAAGCTGAATAAAACAAAAAAAGATAGTTTGTGCAGAATAGTGTTGCAACAGAGTACAGCTTTATTACCATCACTTCTCCAATAGTCTCTAAGACTTGAGCAATTTCATATTATTTCAGGTACCATTGTATCAGTAGGACTGTGTATCGGTTGTAGCATGGTTTGTCACGGATAATTGCAACATCCAACCGAGTACATACCTTTTGAACCAATGCTGTAAAATATTCTTCAACTTTTGTGTTAAAAAATCTTTCTTCTGTATCGTGGGCAAAACATAAAATGGTAGTTCATTTATGATACGGTTGTTTTCGTTCTTCTATAATCATTCATCACATTCAGATTGTATCCGTTTAATAAAAATCACAGCAAAAGATACCCACATTTTGAATGCTTAAAGTGCCACAAACCTTACGATTTTTAATTGTACTTTGTATCCAACTTCACTGTCAGCCCGCGCCTAAAGGCGTGGGCTATTTTTTCTAAATTATATTGTTTTCTTTCTTTAATATCAAAAAAGATTCCAGAATATTGAGGGGCCCTAAAGAGCTTCCCAACACCCTGGAAAAGATAGAGGTAATCCTATCTTAATTCGTACAAGGGTTTCGATGACAGAAAATTCATGAATCTCATACTTTATTTTAATGTATTAAAATCGAAAATTCAATTTTTATTTCATAGGAAAAATTTAGGTTCTGGTGCAAAAAAGTTAGGTTAATTGCAAGTAATCTTCTAATTTGGGACATACTGATACGATTACTCTACAAAAGGGATGTGATCAGTATGAAAAAGGACAATTTGTTTAAATGGAAGCATTACCAACCAGATATAATTTTATTAACTGTACGTTGGTACCTACGGTACAATCTAAGTTTTCGAGATTTGATGGAAATGATGGAAGAAAGAGGATTATCCTTAGCACATACAACGATTATGCGCTGGGGCCATCAATACGGACCGGAACTGGATAAACGTATCCGATGTCATCTGAAACAAACAAATGATTCATGGCGAGTGGATGAAACGTATATAAAAGTAAAAGGGCAATGGATGTATTTATACCGTGCGGTTGATTCTGAAGGAAATACGATTGACTTCAATCTTAGTAAAACTAGAAATCATAAGGCTGCAAAGCGATTCTTTAAGAAAGCTTTGCAATCTTTTCATGCCTCAAAACCTCGTACAATTACAATTGATAAAAATCCTGCTTATCCAGTTGCTATCACCAAATTAAAGAACGAGAAAAAAGTGCCGTTAGGCACTCAAATTCGGCAGATAAAATATCTAAATAACGTAGTGGAGCAAGACCATCGCTTCATTAAAAAACGTGTACGCTCTATGTTAGGTTTTAAATCTTTTGGCACAGCTACATGTATGCTTGCGGGAGTAGAAGCCATGCACATGATAAAAAAAGAACAGGTGGATTTACAGAATCAGTCTGTTCGCAATCAAAAAGAATTTATTCATCAATTATTTGGATTCACAGCGTAAAGAATGATTCCAGTAGGAATCCTCATTATTTTTTGGGAATGTATCCTTTATTTGCACCAGAACCAAAATTTATATACAATGAATGATGTAATTCATTGCACGTTAAAAACCAAAATTAAGTTAGGGAATTTCTTTTATATACGGTATTTTGTTAATCAATCTTATAACATGAATCACTTTTGATATGGATGTAAATTTCATCTAAATGTAATACAAAATGTGCAAATTTATATTTTGAAAACTTCCTACGTTCATGTCATCAAAATATAAAATATGACCTTTCGGATTCGTTATCTTTAGTAAGTCAATGAAAAATAACTTTGGGAGGAATCATTTTATGAAATTAAACAAAATAATGTATGGAACACTATTATCTACCACACTATTAAGTAGTCAATATGTGATGACTACGCCAACATATGCTGCTGAAAATACAGGTGTGGTGTGGGAAGACAAAAACAAAAATGGTAAGATGGATGCAGGGGAATCTGGAATCAATAATATTAAAATGGATTTATTTACTGTTAATGGCTCTTTAATTAAAAGTTCTACAACGGATTCACAAGGGAAGTATTCTTTTGGTGATGTGGCCGATGAGAAGTACTATGCGAAAGTAAACGTTCCACAAAATTATCGCTTTGGTGGAAGCGTTCCTTATTTTGGTAGTGATGGATTAACAAAGTACATAACTGTAACTCAAAATAATTTAAAAGATTTAAATGTAGGTCTAGTAAAAATAAATGATCAACAACTTGAACAACAATTTAAATGGTCATTAGTAGGATATATGGATAACGAATTCGTAAATATGATCTTTACTCCAAAAAATTTAGAATTACAGATTAAATTTAATCTAAGTATACCTAATATTTATTCTACAAATTCACACTATGCCAATATCAAAGTTAAAAAATCTACTGGTGAAGTAGTGTATGATCGAGCTATAAACAATGCTCAGCAACTAGCGGATGAATCAAAAATGATTCCAATGAAAGCAGGTTATACAATTGAAATTGTACATACTGAAGGAGATAGACTGCGTTACACTATTGATAATGGCGAGACTACTAAATTAGGAAGTCCATATACAGCTGTTATCAAAAAATATGAAGTCACAAAAAACAGCTTGAAAGAATTACAATAAGGCATAAGTTTATTACTCATTTTCATGCTGTGGAGGAAGTCTTCTCCACAGCATATTTTTGTGTCTGAACTATGCTTTTTTCGTACGTTAGAAGAGCAATTAGCAATAATTCCACGTATCCCTCTCTAGAAGAATCTTTGATTCTTCTAACGAAAGTAAATAACATTTGACACTCCCCCGGCTAAAGCCGCAAGTCCTACACCTTACAGTGTAACGGATGGGATTCTTGAATGACTAAGCGTTCGCAGTCCATTTCTGTTTTGAACAGTCTTCAAGATGAGGGTGTGCCATCCCCCTCCTACAGTTGCATAACGATAGCGATATATCTAGCTATCAGTGACATTCCTTTTTAATAGGTACAGTATATTCATCCAATCTTGCTGCGCTCTGTTATAATTCAATTTTTCACTATTTCTTCTTGTTAAATACGGGTAAAAAAATTATGAAATTTATCTTTCTTCACATTTAATTGTTTCAAATTATATTGAAATTAAACCTATTCTCCATCACTATACATTTGACTTGGAAACATAATAATTGCACCTCCAAAAGAAGTGTTTGTTTCTTCTATGGTGTGTTTTTCAATCTCTTATGGTTTTTTTATCAAATTCAGTAAAATCAAATAGATTATCTCTAAAGAAAAGAGAATAGCATGTTGCGCTATAATTTGTTTTCCTCGTTCCTCTTTCCCTTTGTCAGCCTCTATGCAATAAAACATGTACTTTATCAATTTTTTGAATCTTTTAATGTAGCATTTAACAGATTTAGTTACTGGTTTGAATTGTAACAAATCGGCACTTTTCTTTTATTTATATAATGTAAAAAAGAAACGAAAATACGTAAGGATATCGTTTTTCCTTATGGAGTCTATGTTTTCAATTTATAATGAATAGCCTTTTCCTATTACATGGCCATAGTTTGATATGGATTATTATCCATGATTGGTTCATTTAAATCAAACACAATCACATTTTTTTGTACCTTTGATAAATTTCGCATCTAATTTCATTTCTTCAATGCTATTTCTCTATAGGGAATAGCATCTGTTGTTTGATGCAACATATCTGATAGGACTTGTTGTTCTACAAGTGGAAGTATTTTCTTACGCCTACTTGTAGCAATTATCCTACTAGAAAAAGCGAAAAGCATTACAATCGTATCGATTTTCAGCTTTTCTTTCATTTGATATTTTATTCCTAGATGTATGGTATGAACGTATTTACAGTAGGTATACTCAAAATACAATTCTTTTTCGAGGAAGAGAAGTCCTATATTATAAAAGAAAGAACTTTTTATTTCCTCCTGTTTCGAACGAGAAAAAAATTTTTTTATATTTTATGATGTAAAAATTATATAAAATCATTTTAAGTGGCATAATAGAGTCGTGATAGAGCTTTGTTCTATAAAGTACTTCCTATTACATGTAAATTTAAAGATTCTACATGATGATATGAGGAATTGAATAAAATCAAGATATATTAGGTTTTATAAACATGAAAGGAAGGGGGCGATACAATTTAGACATACATGTGTAAAATACTGTTGCATTATAAATACCAAACTTGCTAATGCATCAAAACTTAATAGTTCTACTTAGATATGTAAATATATTTTCATCCATGTATCCTTTTTTATAGCGGATAACACTCATAATAATAGAGTATAGTATTTTTAATTCATAGCTTTATCCCTTCTTACAAGGATATGAGGAAAAGCCCATTTGCGTGTAGAGCATACTGTAGTAATACTGTATTTTGCTAAAAGTAAGGAAAATTGATATTTGATATTCGTTTTGTATAGCATGTTAATTTACATTGAGAAAATGAGGATCGTGTGTTACAAGAGGAAAATGTAGAATTTGTAGATTTATT
The DNA here is from genome assembly GCF_058792335.1 of Bacillus sp. CPT56D-587-MTF. Lineage (NCBI taxonomy): Bacteria > Bacillati > Bacillota > Bacilli > Caryophanales > Bacillaceae > Bacillus > Bacillus sp. CPT56D-587-MTF. The sequence continues at coordinate 272,013 of NZ_JBYTEF010000002.1, forward strand.
ATACGCATATATAATGCAAAATCAAAATAATGAGGAGGTTTAATATGCAAGCAAAACTAGATGATGCAATCGTATTTGAGAGAAATGGTATGGAAATTACAGGTATCGTAATAAAACTGTATGAGAAATCTGTATTAATAGAAATTATAAAAATAATTGGTGGTGATTTTCCATACGATAAGACCGTTGTGAGTCATAAAAACTATCGACTTTGCTGTATAGATGAAACTGAATAAATACTTGAGCTGATTTCATATGGAAGGCTATTTTTCATGAGAACATATTCAGAGATCAAACACTCCTATTATATCTAGGATTGTTTCTAAGATTTCTTATACAAAAAAGGCCAAGCTAATTTCTTACGTCGGATTTTAGTATGACAAAAGTCCATTACAGCCTAATGTGTCATTATCAGAAACATAAACAGAAAAAACTATAAACAGACACATAACGAAAGAATATATACACATTTTTCAAGTAGCTATAATTATTATGCTGATTTTCAGTTTCATATTGATGAAAATAAAGTATAAATTGAGCTGTATGTTATTGCGAAAAAACAGAAAGCTAATTTAAAACGCTTAACGCATCTGTAAACAGACAATGTTGGATTTATGTGCTTTGGATATTATTTTTTATAAAAAACCTTTTTAAAGCCAATCTGAACATCATAAATGGAACGTTAGCAATTGTATTTGGTTTATCAAACCAATATTGTTTTATTTTTTGGTTTGTCACTTACAAATAATAGAAAAAATATCTCCCTACATTTTTATAAGACTCCATTACAAAGTGCATAGATTTTTACAAAAGTGTAAGGTTACGGTCATATTCATCAGTAGTAGTTCACCTCTAAAAAGCAAAAAATAGACAAAAGAATAGCAAATATAGGAGAATTCACCTGATGAAATCAGTTGTAGATGTAAAAAATATTCAAAAAATGTACGGTAAAAAAGGGGGAAACCAATCCCATGTGTTAATAAATGTATCATTTTTCATTCAAGAGGGTGAATTTCTCAGTAGTATAGAATCATCTGATTTCGGTAAAACAATACCGTTACATGTAATTTCAGTACTGGATAAGACGATAGGCGGTGTTATGGAAACTGTAGGAACAGATATTATGAAAGTAAAGTAAGATGAGGTGCGTTTTCTGGTGCTTGTTCTCAAAATTTAGGATTTTCAAGATTTTAATTTATTTTAGAGAAAGTATCTATTTACGAAAACATTGCACTCCTATTTTCTCTTCAAGGTGTTCCACCACATAATATTGAACCGAAAGTAGAAAAAGTAGCGGATATGTTAGCTGTTGCAGCCATACTTCAAAATGTCCATCTGAAGAGCTGTATAGAAAGTATCAACAATGTATTGTAAATCAAGGTTTTTCCAACGGAACAATGTGTATGGGGCTCTTCGTTGGAATTGCGTTGTTAACAATGATAACAAGTTGCTTAACGGTCTGGTGCACCTAAAGACAGTACACGTCATCAAATACTGCATAAAATGGGTGTTCGCCGGGAATTATTAATACAATCAATTTATAAGTAATTATTCTTTGTATCCTTAGTCTCAGCAATTGTAGGTACTGTTCACATATTAGTTGATATGAATATGTTTGCGCCTCTTTTAATTGATTCGTATGTTCGAATTTGATTACCCACTGTTATTTTCATCGTGATTTACTACTGGATTACAGTTTAATTGTATAAAAGAATCGTACTTCCGAAAGAAGGTTAACGTAATTATGTTATGTATACTGAATCAACCTGAATAGGTACAAGAAATTTTAAATTAATAAATAGGCTGGTACCATGGGCTATAAAAAATTAATTTTTATTCATAAATGATAACTTTTATCTGAAAATAGACTATTTTAATGGTCTGTTTTTTTCGTGCGTAAAGATATGTATAGCTTAGTTTATGCAAGGTCCTTTAGTAGAGGAAGAATAAAATGAAAAACAATTCGGAACAGCCTCATTTTATCTCACCCGTCGAAAAGTGGAGTAAAAGCAAACTCTGTGTTCAAATTTTTGGGATATATTTAATATTACTCATTTGATGAAAGAATTGGTCTTTGTTTAACCTACAAGTAAATTGAGCCCACTAAAAACTTAGCTGTGTTAGGTATAAGAATATAAATGTTATTAAGAAAGAATTTATAATAAATCATCTGGTATCAATTGGGAGGTAAAGTATTTTGGTTTTACTTATTAAACATTCAGGGCATCTTCTTATCTTTTTTAGGTATTACCACATTTATTTGATGAAATCAGCAAAAAACTAGCACGAAGGGCTTGGGTCTTGTATAACATACAGTAAGCAACGGACATATTGTTTCCTGTCTCGATTGTTCTTTTGCATTTTCGATGGGGATACTCGATTGGGAATGTGTATCGTAGAAACAATTGGGCTGGATGAATTGACCTGGTCAAGAAAAACTGGAACATCAATTAGATTACGCAATTGATTTTGAATATTGGTACGGAGTCAAGCCATTTAATGATGAATGAGGGCGAACGGAATGATAGTACATATAAATAAATTCAGCGACTAACTGATTTACTTGAGCGAGAGAAATTAGATTTTCTCCATGTAAGCATTCGCTTTTAAAGATGCTAAAAAAAGATTCCATCACAGCGTTATCCCAACAGTTTCCCTTGCGGGACATACTTTGCTGAATTGTGTCTTTTACTAATTGAGCATCCTGGTGAGTATCCAACGAATAACCAAGCACCCGACGGGTGCTAATATCTAATGCGGCACAAAAATATACTTTTATCCCATTCATTAAACGAAATTCTGTGATATCACATACAACAGTCGGAACGTCTCATGTGACCATTTTGACAGAGTTACAAGACATCTACGATGTCCTCTATCGTAATGAAATCTGGGAATGGTGCGGGTATCCGGAGTGGAAGTGGAATGAGACGCTATTTTCTTCTCGTAAACGAGAACCGCTTGTGCCGACGGCTTATTGGTATCAAGGGCGGCGCCTGCATGTCGTCGAAATCGATACAGGGGAGAATTTGCATGCAACACTTTGTAATATGCGCCGCTATGAGGGACTCGTGAAACAAGCCGAAAAACGTAGCACACCCGTTCCCCAAGTCTATTATTTTACAAGTGATCGGCTGCGTTTAACGTGGCTGGAAGAAGCGCTGGGTGGACATAAACCGTGGTTGCGGTGTGTGCATACGCCGAAAAGAGGGGGCGGTTCGTCGTGAAGGAAAAAATTACGCGGGTTCCTTTGCTTTCGCGCGATACGGATGAAACGTTCGTTTCTGTTTATCGCTGCCTCAAGTGGTTTACATGTATAGGGTCTTTGCGCCATCAAAACAAAAACAAGTAACTACTCAGCTTCTTCAAATAAAAAAACAGGCCAAATACATGTTTCCGATTCGAAAACATGAAAAGAAAATACTCCAATCAGAGAAAGAATCTATGCCAAATAGAGAAATTCTCTTATGAAGTCGTGTTATTCCAAGGAACCGTTCTAGTTTCTATGACTTGGTTTATCGCTTGTAAGACCGATTGTTTTTGTTTTTTCATGGTACTCATAAAGCTTCGTATCTGACAAAAAGATTCTGCGCCTTTCTTACTTCGGAAAGTCCCAGACACTTTCTGTTTTACTTTCGTCATCCGAATATCCCGTTCTGCTTGATTGTTATCAAATGGAATGGCTGGATGTTCTAAAAACCCTAGAATTCTGTCAGAATACTTGACGAAGCGATTCCATAAATTTTGAGAAGGCGTCTGCTTTCCTTTCTTCTTTTGTTTCGTGGAAAGAATCTGTTGTTCTTTCAATATGGATTGATACATAATAAACAGATTCTTTTGCGTCGCTTTTGGCATGGTACCTTCGGATTGCTTTTTCATCGTCAACGCTTGCGTTAGAAATTTCTGCATCTGTTGTGCCCATTGTTCTCCAGTACTATCTATAATTCCTTGTAAATCTCGTAAGAGATGGGCATTACATAAAACGTGACGACAATCTGTATACGCATCATACGATTTCCAACCATCATGCATCGCAATTCCAGAAAAAGATGGCAAGATTTCTCCAGCATCCATTGCTTCTTTTCCACGTTTTTGATGAATATGTTGCAATGTCACCTCCGGTGTACTGGCAGTATGTAACCATTGTGTTTTGTTTTCTACACGCATACCAGTTTCATCAAAATGGACAACAGGAGACTGCAGAATCTTTTCCTTTACTTCTTTTATGAATGGCTGCAATTGAGAAGCGAAAGCCTGTGTATGATTTACCAGGGTTCCTTCGCTTATAGAATGTCCAAAACAATCCTGAAAGAATTCTTTTGTTCGCTTCAAAGAAATGCATTGATAATGCGTTAAATAGGGAATCAGTCTTTTTATATTTGGACCATATTGAACAGGACGAGATACTGTCGAAGGAAATTGGGCTTCTTGGATAGAATGGCAATGTGGGCATTCTTTCTGTTCTACTTTATGTTCTGTCACTTCGATCTGAATAGGTGGTAAGTCATACACTTGGCGAATGCGATACCCTTTTACAGGCTCGTGGTTCAAGGAAGTATGACAACAAGTACAATATGTAGGAGAATGTGTAATCGTATGATCTGGAGTCGCTGTCAAACCAAGAGTATGTCCCTTGTGGCCCAACTGGCCACCCGTTTGACGATGAGACGGTTTGCGCAAACTTTTTGTAACGGGCTTACCCAAACCATCTGTAGAAGGTGGCTTATGACTATTTTTGGAGTTTTTTTTTGAAGCATTTTCTAGTTCTTGTATACGTTTTTCTAACTTAGAAAATGTTTCTTCAAATAAAGAAATAACAGCTTCAGGTCCTTTTTTATATGTATCTAAAATAATTTTTCGATCGACCATAAGATTCACCTCCCCTGTTTGATATACTCAGTATTTACAAATGGGAGGCATATGAAACTAGTAAAATTTAAAAAAGACACCGAAAGGTGGCTGAGTAGTTACAAAAACAAGGAGGGATTGTAGCATGAAGCAAGAAGATCACAATGTGGTACCCATGTTGGTACCCACGATACCCATTACACCAGCGGAAGAGGCACAGCTGATTACGCTGTTTCAGCAGTTACAAACCGCGGTGGTGAATTATTTTGCCAATCCGACGATACTATCAAATCAAGCGCTGCAGCAAGTCTTAACCCAGTTATACACGTTTTTACTCAATACATTTCCGACGCCAGATGGGCGAAATGCGACGCGGTATAATATGTTTCTTTTACTTGGTACGACAAATTCGTTAGCCAGCTTGACTGCACCGGTTGGGCAAATCGCAGAGATGTTAAATGCGCTGTATAACGCGCTTTCTGTATTTGTCGCGTCTCTGATTACGTCTTCGCCATCCGTTCAAAATCAATTGTTCGTCATTCTCATCAATTTATTTGCAGCAACATCCACAAAGCTGAATACGGCACAAGGTGCACAAGGTGCGGCTGGATTTACAGGACCACAAGGGTTGCAAGGGCCTGCAGGGATTCCAGGCGTGAAAGGCGACCAAGGAACGCAAGGGGCGCAGGAAGTGCGGGACCTGCGGGAGATAATGGCGTGACTGGACCACAGGGGCCTACAGGACCTACGGGAGCAACTGGACCGACTGGGCCGGTGGGGAATGTGTTTGTGACGAATCAAAATAGTAATAATGTCTCAGTGATGGATGCGACATTGTATATGAAAGTGACGACAATAGAGGTGGGCGCGTGCTCGAGTCCTAATGGTCTGGCAGTGGATGCAAATAATGATCAAATTTGGGTGGCGAACTTTCTCTCCAATAACGTCTCGGTGATTAACGCATCTACATTTGTGAAAATTACAACCTTAACCGTGGGTACGGGACCTAACATATTTAGTGTCGCTATTAATCCACCAAGCTTATAAAGTTTGTCAATCTCCTGTTGATTTTTGACAGGAGATAGTACATACACTATTGAATAACGTAACATCCAAATAGCTATTCTTACCGTCATGCGTACAGTTTTGGGGATAGAGGGGCTCTTATGATGGGAAGAGGGACTTTTTATTTTTTCGCGTAATAAGTTAAGGAAAGACACGGGAGATGTCAATCGCACTTCCAGTGCGGGGATACTCGATCAATCCTTCCCTTGTAGAAAAAAAGGGGAATGTCAAGAGCCGTTCGTACGCCAACAAACACCAAAAACTGACTATTGTATAGATGACATATCCTGTAAAATGCGAGTGGGGTATACAGGGAACCCGGCAGCAGAAACAATAAGTAGAGAATCTTGCGTGGAACGAATTTTATTTGCTACTAAACTAGAACAATAATCCTATAGCTAGGATAAAAGATAGATGGAAAAATTCTATTTTTTCTATAATATCTCAAAAATCAAGAATACTTTTTGTTTTGAGATACAAGCGATTTTTCTACCTATAAATATTGATGAAAAAAATGAATTCTGCAAAATAAAACGGTATGTAAATAAAAAGTATCATATATAATTTCAAAAAAATTTTCGAAGTTCATCTCAATAAGATAATATATATAGTCTTTTTGAGACGTGATTCTAATATTTTTCACAACTGCCTATAATAAAGATTATGTATACTAGAAAAAAGTAATAAACTTATCAAACTTCAGTATAGGTCGTTAGTCTTCTCCTTTCTCTTTGGATTGATACTGTGTGACGGATTGTAATTTTTTCCATACGTAACGAAAAGAACTTACGGACTGTAATGATTCAGTAATTCTGAATATACTGGTGTTTTTATCTAGTGGTCGTGTTAATGAAGGTACTGTATAGATAGCCTATTTCAAATCCCTTTCTAGGGCTTTTATGTTTATAGAAGGTAATGAACACTTTTCGAAAGTTGGCATGCTGCTTTATCCATGCCTTTAATAGTACAAATCCGTTCTTTTTATTCTTTCCTATAAGTTTTAGCAAATATTACAAATATGACGGGAATAATCCTCTACAGTATTTGGACGTTTCTTTTCCTCAAAAAGAAAATGTTTAAACGATTTGAGTTCTATGTCACTTCTTTACCCTTAGTACCTCCAAATTTGATGTATTTTAAAGTTATTATAACAAAAAACGTCACAGAATGACTCTTCTGTGACGTAAATATCTGATTTTATCTTTATGTACTATCCCCAGCCGAAAATCGACAGGAGATAGGAAAACCTTATAAGCTTGGCGGGTTAACTGCTACACCCCAAGGATGTGAACCTATGGTGATAGTCGTTATCTTTTCGAAATTTATGGCATCAACAACAGATACGTTATTACTAGTGTAATTTACCACCCACACTTGGTTGTGTGTTGACTCTACTGCCACAGCGATAGGACCTGTTCCAACAGAGATTGTGGTAATCATTGCGTACGTCGAGGCATCGATTATTGAAACAGTAGTTCCGTTGCCATTACCATAGTTGACCACCCATACTTTGTTATTACTCATGTCCACTGCTACACCGTAAGGAAATGATGTTCCAACAGAGATTGTAGTAATTTTTGTATATATCGAAGTATTGATAACTGATACGGTGTTATTGCCTCTATTCGTCACCCATCCCCTGTTGTTAATTGTATCTATAGCTACACCTCTAGGACCCGTTCCCGTGGTAATTGTCGTCACCTTCTCAAATGAAGTCCCATCAATCACTGATACATTTGCAATATCGTAGTTCGTCACAAACACATTCCCCTTCGGCCCTGTAGGCCCGGTCACTCCATTATCACCTTCTGGCCCCACACTTCCTTGTGCTCCCACAGGTCCCTGCAATCCTTGCGCCCCTTGCGTTCCTTGATCACCTTTCACGCCCGGAATCCCTGCAGGTCCTTGCAAGCCTTGTGCACCTTGTGCGCCCGGTGCCCCTTGCAACCCGTTGGTCCTGTCACACCATTGTCTCCTTCAGGTCCTTGCACGCCTTGTGGACCCGCTGGTCCTTGTGATCCCTGTGCACCTTGCGGTCCCTGTAAGCCGGGTGGTCCTGCAGGCCCTTGCAACCCTTGTGGTCCTGTAAATCCAGCCGCACCTTGTGCACCTTGTGCCGTATTCAGCTTTGTGGATGTTGCTGCAAATAAATTGATGAGAATGACGAACAATTGATTTTGAACGGATGGCGAAGACGTAATCAGAGACGCGACAAATACAGAAAGCGCGTTATACAGCGCATTTAACATCTCTGCGATTTGCCCAACCGGTGCAGTCAAGCTGGCTAACGAATTTGTCGTACCAAGTAAAAGAAACATATTATACCGCGTCGCATTTCGCCCATCTGGCGTCGGAAATGTATTGAGTAAAAACGTGTATAACTGGGTTAAGACTTGCTGCAGCGCTTGATTTGATAGTATCGTCGGATTGGCAAAATAATTCACCACCGCGGTTTGTAACTGCTGAAACAGCGTAATCAGCTGTGCCTCTTCCGCTGGTGTAATGGGTATCGTGGGTACCAACATGGGTACCACATTGTGATCTTCTTGCTTCATGCTACAATCCCTCCTTGTTTTTGTTTTGATGGCGCAAAGACCCTATACATGTAAACCACTTGAGGCAGCGATAAACAGAAACGAACGTTTCATCCGTATCGCGCGAAAGCAAAGGAACCCGCGTAATTTTTTCCTTCACGACGAACCGCCCCCTCTTTTCGGCGTATGCACACACCGCAACCACGGTTTATGTCCACCCAGCGCTTCTTCCAGCCACGTTAAACGCAGCCGATCACTTGTAAAATAATAGACTTGGGGAACGGGTGTGCTACGTTTTTCGGCTTGTTTCACGAGTCCCTCATAGCGGCGCATATTACAAAGTGTTGCATGCAAATTCTCCCCTGTATCGATTTCGACGACATGCAGGCGCCGCCCTTGATACCAATAAGCCGTCGGCACAAGCGGTTCTCGTTTACGAGAAGAAAATAGCGTCTCATTCCACTTCCACTCCGGATACCCGCACCATTCCCAGATTTCATTACGATAGAGGACATCGTAGATGTCTTGTAACTCTGTCAAAATGGTCACATGAGACGTTCCGACTGTTGTATGTGATATCACAGAATTTCGTTTAATGAATGGGATAAAAGTATATTTTTGTGCCGCATTAGATATTAGCACCCGTCGGGTGCTTGGTTATTCGTTGGATACTCACCAGGATGCTCAATTAGTAAAAGACACAATTCAGCAAGTTAAACAAGCTTATGAAAGTCAAAAAAGAATCCTATTTCATAGTGATCAAGGATCTCAGTTTGCCAGTTATAAGGTTACTGATTTTTGTAATCAACAAAAAATTCAGCAAAGTATGTCCCGCAAGGGAAACTGTTGGGATAACGCTGTGATGGAATCTTTTTTTAGCATCTTTAAAAGCGAATGCTTACATGGAGAAAATCTAATTTCTCTCGCTCAAGTAAATCAGTTAGTCGCTGAATTTATTTATATGTACTATCATTCCGTTCGCCCTCATTCATCATTAAATGGCTTGACTCCGTACCAATATTCAAAATCAATTGCGTAATCTAATTGATGTTCCAGTTTTTCTTGACCAGGTCAATTCATCCAGCCCAATTGTTTCTACGATACACATTCCCAATCGAGTATCCCCATCGAAAATGCAAAAGAACAATCGAGACAGGAAACAATATGTCCGTTGCTTACTGTATGTTATACAAGACCCAAGCCCTTCGTGCTAGTTTTTTGCTGATTTCATCAAATAAATGTGGTAATACCTAAAAAAGATAAGAAGATGCCCTGAATGTTTAATAAGTAAAACCAAAATACTTTACCTCCCAATTGATACCAGATGATTTATTATAAATTCTTTCTTAATAACATTTAAAAATAGAAATACTTTTATTTTCTTCCTCTTTTTCGTTTCAAGAAAAGCGCTTGAGTTTACAAATAATTAAATTCCGGTAATCTTCAGAAATATATACCCAAATAAATACATAATAGATTCCTGATTCTCTCCTAATGCTCCTATCTGGTCGTACACTAAAATGGGGCATTGTGTCTCTTATAACTGCAAATAGGTGTTTCTCCTCTACAGTACAACCTCCATATATTTTCTTATTTGTATTTTTCGGTGTTCCTATTTCCAAACATACGGTGAAACCTATGAAACATCATCTCCAGCTGTGCCAAGGTTCCCTCATCATTTGTTTCCAATCAAAAAAATCATTATTGGTTATCCCTCAATGTTAATTTCCCAGTAGCCTAAAAGTCCCCTATCCTTCTCTGGGTCTTGCCATTGCCAAGTAAACATATTCCAAAAAACAATCCATGTATTCCATTACTTACTGGGATCTTCACGAAATAGCTCTGTAATTTTTGATTTCCGATAGAAAAATACCCTTTTCGTTTGGACCTATGTCTCCAAACGAAAAGGGTATTTCTGCAAAATCATCTATTGTAAGAAATTAGTTGAATTGTTTTATCTGTGCATTTGATAATCTCAATTTCCTAGTCAATATGGGATGAGTGTAGCAATGGAATACAATCCTGGAACAAGTATGAGTAGACATTGTTTGTGCTAGTTAGTTTTGAATTGGATAGTCAGTAACCAAGATATTATTATATATACCCTGGATTTTCCTCTTAAACGATTGATGAACGGGGTGTATAGCATAATCCTTTAATGCTTGTTGATTTTCAAATGTAATACGCAATCCTAGCGTATAACCTTGAATTTTATCTGTTTCTTCTGTTATATTATGACCAGCAGAGATATCTAAAATGCCCGGTATGAATTTTTTAAAACGTAAAATTTCTTTTACAAGCGCTGACTCATGCTCTCGTGTTAAGTCTTGATTCGACTTAAAGAACACCATATGTTCATACCTCATATCCATAGTTTCTGCTATTGGTTTCATTTAGAATCTCCTTTAGGTTTATTTATAATCTGAAAACCATTTTGCGAATCTCAATATGTAGAATTACTTGTAAATGTCAACACTATTTCTAACCTCTTTGATTTCCGATTTTATTGCTATCTTAAAAAGGAAATTTACATACAAAATACTAAAAGAATGCGTTTCTTGATATAGGATAAGCTACATTTTGCTATTCCTCCCCACTTCTCACATATTCCCTGTTTCTCAGTTCTTTATCAATCATTTTTCACATTAGGTCTTTACTGACTGTCATTGTCCATCAAATAATATCTTTTCTCTGGCTTCATATGCAAGACGAGATGAACTCCTCTAACTCATCTTTTCCCATTTGTAGATTATTTTCTGGTGCTCTTATATAGGAATCTGTTGATAAAAGAGCCATAGGACATAAAAAATACAAAAAAATCCCTAACTTGTTATACAAATCAGGGAGAAAAAGGTAGTACAGTATCGATTAAGCTAAGTATAGCATAAACAGGTTCATTCGGTCTGTATTTTTTCTGAACATTCAATCATTTTTTAGTGTTAATTCTTTAGGTTTAGAAGCTTCATCGATAAGAGCCTTCTGTCTTGCCTTATATAACATGCGAAATGCAGGGACTTACCTCATCTTTTCTCACGTTTCAATGACATTTTTTAAAATCAGGTCTCGATTCATAGAGACCTTTTCCAGTGTCCGTGTTAATTGTGCACTCTCGTTTGCTGACAAATACCGTACTTTTAGACAAAGTAACAAAAAGGTTCTGAATGGGATTAGAAATAACAGTAAGCCTATGACCTATTTTTACACGTGTATATCTCGGCTATATTCCATTTTACTTCGTTATTATTTCTTTTATCTGATCTTGTGCTTCTTCTTTTCCATCAATCGTTACCTTTACCTCTTGACCTGATTTTGCAGTAACTACCCAAGCATTTGGAATAAAACGGCCTTCATGAGATGTAACTGGTTTATTTATAATATCACCCATTGCATACAGAATGGTAGAAGCACCGCCGTCCATAGCTAATGCATTTACAGCCCCTTTTTCATACAAAATATCTTGACATTCTCGTAGTGTAGCACCTATACTGTGCAACTGTCTTCCATCTATCACTAAAAACATAATCGAGCCATCTTTTTTCTGTGCCATAATAGTACGGGGGCCAGATCCCCATGAACCATCATCATCTTTGATTAGCTTTTCTCTGTTAACTATGAGTTGTGGCATAAAACCAGCAGCATATATTACGTTTTTTTCTAACAGTTGATTAGATGTGTATTTTCCCGTTAATAGTCCTCCATAGGATGTTAAACCTGCAACCAAGGTTGGCGAATCATTTTCATCAGCTCGATGAATAACATTCCCATTTTCAATAACGATTCCGGTACCTGTAGCCCCTCCTCCTTTACCTGTTTCATCAGAAAATCCACTTGCATTGACTGCTACTAAAGCATGGTTACGTTTTGCCATCACACTAAGCTTTTCCCCTAACTTCTGCCCTTGAGTTCCTTGTTGGTTTACTAATTTCACATTAAATGGATTACTTATTGTGAGCAGTTTACCTTCAAATTTATATTCTGCATTGCTGGTAGAATGGATTGTTTCGATTTTAATCTCTAGAGGTTTATCCTTTTGTTGTTGCAGTTGCTTAGATGTGAACTTTGCCCCTTCTATCTCGCTACTATTTTTCCATTTTGGATTGTTAATTTTATACGAAATATCATCTAGCTCCTTTTTTGATAATAAACTGATAGGTGCTAAGTATTGATGTTGTGAGGTTAAAATGATTTCGGCTAATGTTACACGCAATTTATGACCATAAGGTGTACCAAATAAAGTACAGGCTCCTAATAACAGCATGATGCAAAAAAGAAGAAAAAATCTTTTTATGGATTTTTTTATTTTTTTCTTTCGTATGTTCATTCTATTCACTTTTTTAACTCCTTTTTCTCTTAGTAGTAATATTCTACCTATACTATTCGTAAAAAATTAGCAAAGTTTTATAATATATATCCAGTTAGATATTTTAATAAACTGAAGCTAGTGAGTTACCTTTATTAAGATAAGGCTATACATACATTTGTTCTATAAAGAAAATATATACATGTAGCTGTGCCAAAAGATTTAAAACCTAACATAGAGCGTACACGTTTTTTAATGAAGCAATGGTCTTGCTCCACTACGTTATTTAGATATTTTATCTGCCGAATTTGAGTGCCTAACGGCACTTTTTTCTCGTTCTTTAATTTGGTGATAGCAACTGGATAAGCAGGATTTTTATCAATTGTAATTGTACGAGGTTTTGAGGCATGAAAAGATTGCAAAGCTTTCTTAAAGAATCGCTTTGCAGCCTTATGATTTCTAGTTTTACTAAGATTGAAGTCAATCGTATTTCCTTCAGAATCAACCGCACGGTATAAATACATCCATTGCCCTTTTACTTTTATATACGTTTCATCCACTCGCCATGAATCATTTGTTTGTTTCAGATGACATCGGATACGTTTATCCAGTTCCGGTCCGTATTGATGGCCCCAGCGCATAATCGTTGTATGTGCTAAGGCTAATCCTCTTTCTTCCATTATTTCCACCAAATCTCGAAAACTTAGATTGTACCGTAGGTACCAACGTACAGTTAATAAAATTATATCTGGTTGGTAATGCTTCCATTTAAACAAATTGTCCTTTTTCATACTGATCACATCCCTTTTGTAGAGTAATCGTATCAGTATGTCCCAAATTAGAAGATTACTTGCAATTAACCTAACTTTTTTGCACCAGAACCAAAATAACCTTCAACGCTTTTTTCCATCTTTTTTGTTAAAGCTTGCACCGCTTCTTTCTTTTCTTCTGGTGATTTCGTTTGGTACTTTTTCTTATAACTTTTACTCATGATCTTCTCCTACTCTTTCACTTGCTTTTTGTAATTCCTCCATTTCCTCTTCATTCCATCTCTCAGCTGTATCAAAGAAAAGCTCATGAGTTTTCACATTAACTGGAACTAACATATTTTCTTGATTCATGACATGTACTGCAAGTTCTTCCTCTTGTTCTCGTGTAATTTTGATTGTTAGTTCTTCCTCTTTTACAAGTAAAACAAGTTCACCTTCTCCAACCTCTTTAATGACCCCTAATGCGATATCTTCACGAAATAATAACATCCTACTAACCTCCTGTTTTTTTATAAAAAGAAACAATGTAGCTTACGTTACATTGTTCTTTGATGCCTCATGATCTAAACGTTTTTGTCTTGCGTTACTAATCCGTTCGGCTACGACTTCTTTTGCTATCTTCACACTTCCCATCTCTTGTTTATCAGTCGTAATAAGACTATCTACACCCTCTAAAAAGAAATAGCCATTTAATAACTCAATTAAAATTTGCGTATTTCTATCCGCACTATTTGCACCAAGACGGATTTTTGTTAGTTCACTTTTTAACACATCATGTAAGTTTTTTGATACCACTTCCGTTACATAATTTAACGACCATTCTGTATTTTTTGCCGCTTCATGCTCTTTGCAAATTCGTCCCATTGCTTCGCCTGTATATCGCATTCCGTGTTCTTCCATATAATCATTTATATAATCTTCTGTCGCTTGATCCATCGTTACCTGTCTTCTAATTGTACTCATTTAATAACCCCTTTCATTTTGATACGCACTCTCTTTTTGCATACGCTCATAATACTTTTGATTCTTCCAGCTTTCATATTCACTTTTAAAAGCACTTTCCACTTTCCTCATAGAATATTGAATAGATACATTCTGCTGAAATTTTCGAAATGACTTTGATTTTTTCATGTGATGGATTCTTTTTTGTTCTTTATCATATGCCTTCATTTCTTGTAAAAAAGCATTACCCATTCTTTTATACAAATCACCTATTTTATTCGTCTTGTAATTTTCATATTGCTTCTTATCATACTTTCCTTCCCCATATGCTTCTTTAAAAACTTGCACTTCTTTATCTAACTTTTGGAGAAACTGATCGTAATTTTTTTTATGATGATGTTGAATATACCGACTGCTTAATTCATCAATTTATGGCTTTAATGGTTGAATCGTATTGTAGCTATATTGCCACTGTCTTTTATCACTTGGTAACTGTTTATAGATTTGTAAAAACAATGGTTTCAAATGTTGATTACGCCAATCAAAAACGGAATCTTCTTTTTTCCTTCCCACCATATTGTTTCGAATCAGATCATTAATTTGTTTTTGTTCCTGCTTACGATCTAACAAATTATTTACGACTTTCCCCTTCATCGCATCTAATGTTTTTGGTTTTCTTTTACCACGTTCTCTCGTTGGAAATGGTTCAACAGTTGCCACATGAATATGAATATTATCCGTATTAAAATGAATGGCTGCTGACCAGATAGAGCCTTTTTCCAACCCCTCTCTTTTTTGCATTTCCTTCATCATAAGCCTTGTTACATCCATTAACTTTTTCTCATCCAACGTTTTTGTTTTCTCATCATAAATTCCTTGTTTCTCTAGCCAGGGATTATGAAAAGAAATGACATCTTGCCACATGATACTTCCATTCTCATGAGCGATTTTAAACATTTCCTTTAAGGACTTTTTCTCACTTTCTGTTAACCGATTTGCGTGTTCCGTAAATAGTGCCGATGTCTTTTCTGAATTACCCATATAGTCTTGATACGTTTCGAACATTTTCGGATTCAACTTCACTTCACTTTTCGCTTCCTCCCGATCTACATAATCAACATAGTTTTGAAAGGCTTTCGAACCTGGTAACACAAATTTCGTTTTTAAAACAACACCTGGTGTGACGGAAGACTGAACAGGAACAGCACTACTCATTTTCATCATCCTGCAACATCATCTGAATAAACTCATTCATTTTTTCCATTGCGCTATAACAATCACTCATCATATGGATATTCTTTTCAATGAGATTTTCTAATTCCATTTCCCTTTTATTTTGTTGCTGAAAAAATGCCAGCATTTCAATTTGAGCTTTCAAAAATTTTTGTCGGGATATTCCCTTTCTCTTTGCCATTTCATCTATTTTCTTTACGGCAATTGGATCTACTTCTCTTATTCTAATTTCCACTTTTCCCTCTCCTACAATTCTGGGTAGAGATCAAAAATAGCGAGAAGAAGAAGAAGAAGAAGAAGAAGAGCATAAGGGGTTTTTGTTCCCACCTAAGGTGTGAAGCTAGGCAGATCCTAGCAAAACGATGGGAACAAGAAAACCTGCAAGGTGAGTACTCACTGACGATACAAAAACCAACAAATGAGCACTCAATGAGTACTCAAATTTCACTGGTGAGTACTCACTGACGACATGACTTTTTTCACTTTTCATTAATTTCTTGTGCCTTTTCCTCTAATTTTTTGATCTTTTCTCGTGCAATTTTTTGTTCACCTTTAAACAATTCCACGTTCTTTTCTGATGATTTTATTTTTGATTCTAAGGATGCTATTTTTGATTGTGTTTCCGTTTTTTCTGCTTCCGTTTGATACTTCATTTCATCTTGTAATTCTTTTACTTTTTCATAAACTGCCTTCGCATTTTCTTCTTCCAGTTTGATTGCTTTCCCATAATTTTTTATCTTTGTTTAGATATCCTTTTTGTCTCTTTCTATAAAATCTAACTCATATGTTTTTTTATCTTCAGCTATCAGTTCGTCATTCGCTTTTGTTTTTCTTTGATCGGTAAAAATCGTTTGAACTAATTTATTTGGACTTTTTGTTGCTGCATTTTCTTCTTCATATTCGTTCACATCCTGTGTAAATTTACAAATATCCATTTGTTCTTTCTCACCATTTTTATTGTAAATATCGAAAGCTAACGCTCCCCAATTCGGAGATAAGTCTTTTACTTCTACTACGTATTTTCCGTTCTCCTCATACAATACTTTGACAGGTAATTGGACACCTGGATTGGCTTTTTGCTGTGCTTTAAATGTATATCCTGTCTCTTCATATCCTTCTAATCGAAAGTAAATTTGTATAAAGTTTTTGTGTGGATTGTATTCTCTTTTTTCTACAATCAATTTCCCCATACCCGACAACTTAATTACTTTATTCGTCTCTGTATGAAATAGTTTTTCATCGTTTGGCATGTAAATTTTAGATGTTAAGAAAGTGAAAAAACCTAAAAATAGAAAACTGATAATTGTTAAATAGATCCACGACTTATTTTTTCTTAGATTGATTCTTTCGCTCTTCTTACCAATTGCACCTATCACATTCTCACCCCACCTTTTTCGTTATAAAACTTTCATATTTAACTCTTCCACACTTGTAACTCGCCATGTTTCATTTTCTTTTTTCATGATGATTCGTAATACATTGTTTACTTTTTCTTCTCGATTTTGCGTTGAATCTGTCGTGACATTTATAAATTCAGCTAACACATTTACCTCCTTTTTATCGGGTTCATTTTCTTGTAAATAAAACTTCATTTCTATTGGTTTCGTTTTATACGTATCTCCTAATTCGTATTTATCAGTTGGATAAAATTGTTGTAATAGTTCTTCACTCATAATGGATTTTGCTTTTTCTTTTCGCTCACTGTAGCCTTCTTTTTCTCGATGAAATGATAATTGAATAAACGTTTCGGCTGTCGATAAATACGCCCTTCTCTGTTGTTCTTGTGCGGAAGGAAGCACCTTATCCAGTCGTTTTTTTAAGTCTTCATTTTGTTTTGTTAGTAATTCATTTGAAAGTTTTAGCTGTTTTTCTTTACCATCACTCATTGATTTTTTACTCAAATAGATATTAAAAGCTGTCACACCTACAACTAAAATGACAAACACAATAAACAAAGATTTTCGTTTATCTTTCATTCTTTTAGTCTCCTATTCTTTCGGTTTTTAGAACCTTCTTACATGACCAGAAAAGACTTTTTTCCAATACGGATTATTTAAATCTTCAATAGAAACACCTTTATTCGTTTGGCATCCAATGAACGTATTTTTATCAATTACAATGCCAACGTGTCCGTCATGTTTGTAGGTATCAAAGAAAATAACATCACCCGGTTTCATATCATTTGCTGATACTTTTGTACCAATTTTATTTAATGTTTCCGTACTCACAGCGCCAATCGGACTGGTATACATTCCTACTTGTTCGAATGACCAGCGTACAAAACTACTACAATCAAAAATCCCTCTTGCGATGTCATTTGTGTTACGTCCTCCACCAAATACATAGGTAGAACGCCCTATCCATTGGCGACCTACATCGGCAACTTTTGAACCGCTACTTCCTGGATTTCCTCCTCCACCAGAAACAACAGAACCCGGCTGATAATATTTTAAAACTGCATCAACGTACAAGTAGAGTAAGCACCCAACGCCTTGTTACATTACTGTAGTAGGTTTTTAAGTGTTCCTCCCCGAACCGGACTTACATCTCTCAATGTATCCGGCTCTCCATCTGTCTCCTACTAAACCTCTTCTTTGTGCCTTTTTACGTGGCACTCTTTACATAACGCTATGGTTTTACGATTCCTTGAAACCATACGTTTCTCTAGAAAGGACTTGCTCGGCTTATTTTTAATGTCTTTCAATCTTTTTACGTGGTGCATATGAATTGTGATATTTGCTTTCCCACACAATTCGCATTGTTCAGCTTTGATTCGATCAGAGAGTTTCGTTTCACTTAACACATATTTTGTATCTGGAATTAAATCTAAGTTCGCTTCTTTGGACTGTTTCTCTCGTGGCAAACTACGTTCAATAAAATGCGTTTGCTTTTCTCCTCGAGATGTTTTATATGTGACAGTAAATCGTCTGTTTTTCTCATAACGTTTTCGAATCTCTTTTGTTTTAACTCTATACTTAGATGCAAATGTTTTTAGCATAGAGTAATACATAAAGTAAGCAAAACGATGCATATGATTACTCACGTTTTCTGCTAGCCGATAACAGTTATACAATCCTCTTATTTCACTGTTATATTGAGCGACAATCTCTAAATCTTCATTATGAATGAAGTATCCTCTGTCTTTGGGCATCCAAGTGCCATCGGCACTCATTTTGATAGCTTGGTATTTCTTCAATTTGTTGACCCAAGCCTCATGAGGCATTTTTAATTGAACTTTTCCATTAAGGTATCTGCATACTCTTCCAATCGCATCTTTTCGAGGTGCACTTCCTCTAAAAACACGAATATTGTAACCGAGAAATCCTGCATGTTTTTCAGAAGCATAGGTAATAAGCGTTTTCTCTGACGACAATTCCAATTGAAGTGTCTTCATTAGATACTCAATTAACGTTTTCTTAATATATCTCGCATCGTACTTTGAACCAATTACACCAATTAGGAAGTGAGTAGACCTAGGGAACTTCCCCCTAAGTCTCTCTCAGAACCGTACGTGAACCGCTCAGCTCATACGGCTCCCATTATTCGTTGCCGGTAGTATCCCATATTTCCAATAAATAGTTTACGGTCTCGTTGCGCAATAGTGCCTAGCCAATATTCTGCTTTCCTTCGATGTTTTCGTTTCTTATATTTCCGACGAACCCATTTTATTAGACCACTATTGATATACCGCAATACACCGTACATTTCTGATTTGTAGAAATGCCCGTAATAATTGATCCATCCTTGGATTTTCTTATTAAACATATTAGAAATATCCTGTAATGTTTTATCTGCTTTCAACTGTAAGCGCCAGCTTCTCACTTCTTTTCTAATTGCTTTCTTAGCTTTATCGGCAATAGCTGGTGAGAAGTTTGTGAAGAATTTTCCATGTTTGTTCTTTGCGTGTCTTGGTCGAAACGTATACCCAAGAAAATCAAAAGAAATGTTCGGATAGTTCAGTTGTCTATCATCATCTTTACAATAGGCAATTTTCGTTTTCTCTAAGTTTAGCTCTAGTCCAAACAATTTAAATCTTTCTTCCAGTCTTCGTTGAAGATATTTTGCTTGTTTCAATGAAGTGCAGTGTGCTATTCCATCATCTGCGTATCTTGTCCAAGGAATACTTGAAAATTCGTAACTACTCAGCCACCTTTCGGTGTCTTTTTTAAATTTTACTAGTTTCATATGCCTCCCATTTGTAAATACTGAGTATATCAAACAGGGGAGGTGAATCTTATGGTCGATCGAAAAATTATTTTAGATACATATAAAAAAGGACCTGAAGCTGTTATTTCTTTATTTGAAGAAACATTTTCTAAGTTAGAAAAACGTATACAAGAACTAGAAAATGCTTCAAAAAAAAACTCCAAAAATAGTCATAAGCCACCTTCTACAGATGGTTTGGGTAAGCCCGTTACAAAAAGTTTGCGCAAACCGTCTCATCGTCAAACGGGTGGCCAGTTGGGCCACAAGGGACATACTCTTGGTTTGACAGCGACTCCAGATCATACGATTACACATTCTCCTACATATTGTACTTGTTGTCATACTTCCTTGAACCACGAGCCTGTAAAAGGGTATCGCATTCGCCAAGTGTATGACTTACCACCTATTCAGATCGAAGTGACAGAACATAAAGTAGAACAGAAAGAATGCCCACATTGCCATTCTATCCAAGAAGCCCAATTTCCTTCGACAGTATCTCGTCCTGTTCAATATGGTCCAAATATAAAAAGACTGATTCCCTATTTAACGCATTATCAATGCATTTCTTTGAAGCGAACAAAAGAATTCTTTCAGGATTGTTTTGGACATTCTATAAGCGAAGGAACCCTGGTAAATCATACACAGGCTTTCGCTTCTCAATTGCAGCCATTCATAAAAGAAGTAAAGGAAAAGATTCTGCAGTCTCCTGTTGTCCATTTTGATGAAACTGGTATGCGTGTAGAAAACAAAACACAATGGTTACATACTGCCAGTACACCGGAGGTGACATTGCAACATATTCATCAAAAACGTGGAAAAGAAGCAATGGATGCTGGAGAAATCTTGCCATCTTTTTCTGGAATTGCGATGCATGATGGTTGGAAATCGTATGATGCGTATACAGATTGTCGTCACGTTTTATGTAATGCCCATCTCTTACGAGATTTACAAGGAATTATAGATAGTACTGGAGAACAATGGGCACAACAGATGCAGAAATTTCTAACGCAAGCGTTGACGATGAAAAAGCAATCCGAAGGTACCATGCCAAAAGCGACGCAAAAGAATCTGTTTATTATGTATCAATCCATATTGAAAGAACAACAGATTCTTTCCACGAAACAAAAGAAGAAAGGAAAGCAGACGCCTTCTCAAAATTTATGGAATCGCTTCGTCAAGTATTCTGACAGAATTCTAGCGTTTTTAGAACATCCAGCCATTCCATTTGATAACAATCAAGCAGAACGGGATATTCGGATGACGAAAGTAAAACAGAAAGTGTCTGGGACTTTCCGAAGTAAGAAAGGCGCAGAATCTTTTTGTCAGATACGAAGCTTTATGAGTACCATGAAAAAACAAAAACAATCGGTCTTACAAGCGATAAACCAAGTCATAGAAACTAGAACGGTTCCTTGGAATAACACGACTTCATAAGAGAATTTCTCTATTTGGCATAGATTCTTTCTCTGATTGGAGTATTTTCTTTTCATGTTTTCGAATCGGAAACATGTATTTGGCCTGTTTTTTTATTTGAAGAAGCTGAGTAGTTACAACCAATTTAGACAATATCAAGGGTCTGCTTATCACCAATATGCTGTTTCCCTATAATTGAATTACCCCACTTTCACTTCTAAACGAATTGAAAGTGGGGTTCCTAAGTAAAAAGTTCTAACTAACTCTAATATACTAAAGTTAATTCCGCTGCTCTCGCAGTTAGAAGCCTTATCGCTTCATTCTTACAGCCCTTCCCGAACAAGAAAGCCCCTGGGATGAAAGTGAGGTTGGATACGGAGTGCTACCAAAAAACCGTAAGGTTTGTGGCACTTTAAGTATCCAAAATGTTGGTATTATTTTTTTATCTTTTTGTTGTAGCTCTATAATCTAACTAATACAATATGAACATGATATATAAGTATAGAAAAACCAAAACAACTGTTTCATTCACTACCATTTTGTGTTTGCCCACGATACAGAAGAAAGATTTTTCTTCACACAAAAGTAGAAGAACGTTTCAAAGAATAGGTCCAAGAGGTATGTAACGAACTGGATATTGTTATTGTCGCAATGGCATGTGACAAAGACCACGTTCGAAACATAAGTTTCGTAGTGTTCGTAAGAAGTTAGGAGAAACGAAATGACCTTCGACAACTTGATGATAAGGAACAAAGGTGAGGGCAAGACCAAGAACACAAAGTAGCTGCCGGAAAAGGGCCATCTAACTATGGCATATACAATACATCCCTTTACTTCACGACTCTTGGCAAATCGATCAAACGCTTTCTTCAGAACAAGGAATTTAGCAAAACATATCCCATATGTGAAACCTTTTCTGTTTCTTTGTATGTATAATCCCAAAGAGCTAAGAAAAGATTGCATACAAAACAAGAACAACCAATTATTTTTTATTTATTAAAATTGCTCAAGCTTTATTTAGATAGATACACAACATATAAACTTTATTAATTATCATTCATTTCGACATGTGCGTATTGTACAACAAATATACTATATATCGAATAATACAGATAACTTTCTGTCATCTCTTGTCCGAATCCTATTCATCTCTCACTCACTTCATATGCTTTGAACAAGAAGCCTTCTTGACTAAAATGATAAAGTATATTTCTGTACCTAAGATGGAATCAACAAACCATGTACAGTATAATATAATGAATGGAATCAAAGAGTATATTTCTTCACAAGAATAGCAATGTATTTCTTTTGACTCAATCATCTGAAATCTTTTCTAGAACAAATGATTTATCCACAGTATTAACTACAAATAGATTAAATAAAGAGGTGAAAAAAATATGGATTCCTTTGATTTTAAATGTATGGAAATATGCTGCACACCACCCAAAATTCATATACTTCCTGCCTTTGGTTTCGCTTTCAATGCTACAAATCCCCAATTTGCAACTCTAGGAACCCCACTATCCTTACCTAGCACAAGTCCAAATCCCAATATTACAATCCCGGTTATACATGATACCATAAGTACAGGTACTGGTATTGAAGTTCAAAAAAATGGTATTTATCAAATCAGTTATACGCTAACAATCAGCCTTGATAACATTCCTACGGCACCTGAAACAGGTCGATTCTTTCTAACATTAAACACGCCAAATAACATCATCCCAGGATCTGGAATCGCCGTACGTTCTAACACCATAGGCACCGGTGAAATTGATGTTTCTAGCGGTGTCATCCTCATTAATTTAAATTCTAATGACCTCATTCAAATTGTACCAATTGAAATAATGGGTACAATAGACATCCGCGCTGCATCATTAACTGTTATACAACTTGGTTAACCCTAATATTGCATAACTGTACAATATAATCATAGTCACTTATCCTTACTAAAATAGTAGAAAATTATCCAACTAACGATAGCATCCCTATGTAGCACGCATACGCTACTCGACCGTTTTTTGAATATTAAAACTTTATACATCACTAAAATATTGTATTTCTTGCGCTATGCCTCTATTTTTTCTTTTAATGTCCCAAAAGAAAAGGTCAGAAGACCATTTCCATTTTTTAAGTGGTATTTGGTCTTTCTTTTTTTATTCAATTGTATACCGATTATTCTCTGAAACCAATAAACTTGTTATGTCAACCTTCAGTTGACATTTTCCTAATCGCCGCTTTACTTCTAATTCTAATTTTTTATGGGCTTCTTCCAAAGAGCTTGCTGAGATAATTGTAGACTGTGCATCTGTTATCTTGTCATTATACATCACTGAAAATTCAAATTCGTATCGATGTACCATGGTCTCTTCACTTCCTCCCCACTGTATTTCCCCTCTTCGAACTAAAAGATCCTCTCCTCAATTGGACAAAAGATAGCCTAATGGTTGTGGGTAAACAAACATGTTTGTGAAAGCTATGAAAACAAAACTATAGTAAGAAAAAAGACGAGTAATTCATTACTCAACAAAATATATGCATGTCCCTAAAAAATCATCACTATTTTCTCTCCCTCTACAAAAATAACATATACAGCAAATCACCTATGACAAATCCAATAACATTCAATCCCACATAATGCTAATACAACTTAAATAGATTTCAAACAAATAGGGAGTCAAAATACAGAAATACATATCCGACTTTCATTCATTTTTAAGTGTGAGCTTGAGCTAAAAGGATTCAATTGTAGAAATGGAGCGTTAATACACGACATACCTGCACGTCAACAATACGAGAAATAAGCTTTGAGTTGTTCCAGCTAACAACATGACGAATTCTTTTATCCCTATACCTACATCTAACTGTAGCATTTAAAATACTTTCCTTTACTTCGCAATTTTCTGTTGTTTTCTACAACAAAAAATTTTTTATTTGTTTGTTTTGTGATATAAGATTGTACGTTGTTCTTCTTAGATTTAAAACACGAGATTTATTTTTTGAAAAAGCTTGTATAAGCATCCTCAGAGTTTCCAACAGACCGTGAAATCATAATACGAGCCACTTCTTTTTGCCAAACAAGTGCTTTCTTGAGGAAAACAAGTTTAGTAGAGCATATCCCATATGTCAAACCTTTTCCTGTTTCTTTAAATGTATGATCCCACAGAAATGGGAAATGATTGCACACAAAGCGAGAACCACCCACTGTTTTATTAATTAGCGTTACTTGTGCTGTATTGATTATCTTATTTCGATATTAAAGTAAATTTCCCTATCAATAAACTCTTTTTATAATGTCTTTGAGACTCCCACGACTAAAGTCGCAAGCCCGAATCCTTATGAAGTTACGGGTGGGATTCTTGAATGACTAAGCGTTCGCAGTCCATTTCTGTTTTGAACAACCTTCAAGATGAGGGTATCTCATTGCCCTTCCTAAACCAGACCATATAGGTGCTTAGGCTGATTGACTGTTACCATCAATCACAGTTGCGTAGCGAATATTCATCGCCCCAACGATATCACGATGTGTCTTAAACCCACATGGACACCTGTACTTTCTGTCTTGTGCCCTGTTCTTTTCAGCGTATTTTGGACAACTTTGACTTGTATAAGCTGGATTCACATATTCAACCTAAATACCAGCTAACATTGCTTTATACGCAATAAATCGTGACAAACGATAGAATGACAGAAATATGATTATCCATCGCAAAATCAATGATTTCACGACTTATTTTGTAATCTTTATCTTGCATCCATCTTTTTTCTTTATCATCCAATCGTCGGGTGGCATTCACTTTTTTGTCTTTTCCTAGCTTATTACGAACACTCCGAAACTTACGCTTCCTATATTTGTTTTGCCTACCATTCCCAAAGAAACGAACCTTGTCATCGTCTGTGATTGCTACCGCAGGGACTTTGAGACCTAAGTCTACTCCTAAAATCTTCGTCCTTGCTTTTTCATTTGTAGTAAGCGTGATAGATATTTGGGCGATCCACTTATTCGATTTCTTTGTGATACGAAGTGTACCTAATTTATGTTTTAACAAATTCAAATTGCGATTGTTTTTATCGATTCATAAAGTGCGGACCTTTAAACGAGTGGACTTTCCATTTCTCTTAAACGGGATTGAAATATGAATGGCATCAAATGAGTAATTTTGATTGTTCCATACACAAACAGGTCTCTTTAAAACCGGAATGATTTTATACTTGCTTTTCTTTACTTTTGTAGCAAACAAACTTTTCACGTCTTTAATCGCCTGATTCTTCACCGCACTTGGGATATTTGCTTCCATATCTTTTGTGCTTTTTTTCGTACTTTTCTTTGCTTCCACCATTTCCGATACAAGCGTATTTATAACTTTGATATATTCGTGACTGCTTTGTTCCAACAAACGGATTTGTTCTCTTGTTAGAATCAATTTCACTTTCACTGTTAGGGTCTGTGACATACGTTTCATCCCCTTATTGTTTGATTTTCAGCATCGTTTATTTGATACATTTCTAGCAATAGAAACAAAATAAGAACTTGTCCATAAACTTTGCAACTACATAAGATGAGGAGATGTTCCTCTCAAACACTTTGAAACATTCTTCTATTATCATTTATTCTAGCTACAATGTATCATTTACTTTCGAAAAATTACAACAAAAAGACCCAAAGAAACTACCTATAATTTGGATACTTAAAGTACCACGAACCTTGCAATTTTTAGTGGTACTCCGTATCCAACCTCACTTTCATCCCGTGCCTAAAGGCGAGGGGCTTTCGTTCGGGAAGAGCTGTAAAGTTAGTAGATTGTCTACAGGGCATAAAAATATACAACGCCTTACTACCTTTACATTCAGTATATTTTAGGGCGTCTAACTTATATCCAATCAAAATGTTAGTACAAAGATATATTTTCAAAACTTATAAAATATTGATTTTTATTCACTAATTAATATCGCAGTTAATTGTTTAAAATCTGTGGTATATTTTAATAATTCATCATGGATAGTGCCAATACATTCCTTGTAATACGAAGGATTATGTTGAAATATCTTTGAATAACTCTGAAATAATTGAATGATTATATTTTCATTTAATTGAGTCGTAGAACCTGAAATACCTACTAGAATAAGCTTTAAAATTGCAAATTCTATATTAAATAATAAAAAGCTTCTAGCAAAACTCTTACTTATTATAAGGGAATATTTTGTGTTGAAAATAATATAAACAATAATTTTCTAAGATATATTCATGTTTTGAAAAAAATTTTGTATGTACGATAGTTCTTCTGGTAAATCTTTGAGAATTCATTTATATTAATATTCTCCCCCTCTTGTATTCCCATACCCTCTTTAAAAAGTTGTAAGCATTTTTGAAATCTAGGGAACGCAGAGTATATATTGGAATCGTTCAATAACTGTAATATCGTTCTCAATATGACTTGCATCTTAGGTTGTATAAAATCATTTGGTTGACTTTTCATAGAGCTATTTATTTTTTTCTTTGCTAGCTTAATAGATTTATCTGTCCCAGCCTTCTTTCGAAGAGAGTCATATAATTCATTGAAAAATAGCCCAATCAACCAAAGACGTTTTGATAATGGATTTCACGTTGACTCAGAAGATGAGTAATATAGGTGTGAACCTTTTTTACATAGTTCAAATTGCTTGGAGAATTGTATGGAACTACTAGAGCATCTTGACTGTCTCGATCGACAGATGTTGTCCATTCGAATGGGATTGTAGATAATAAAACTAAACGAGCCATTTCAGGACAGGAAAGATAACCTGTTTCATAATAGGTGTGATGAACCGTTTGAGTCACTCGAGGGTAATACCTACACGTATTACATAGTGCAGACGAGCCATGCTCTAAATGAATACTACATAATTTTTCTTCTGTTAAAAATGAACAAGCCCCAGCCGTATTAAATTTTAGTATAGCGTAATTTTCTTCATTCGTAGCTTCTACATTTTTCTCTATAGATTGTAAAAGATTAGAGTCGTTTTTCTCATCCATTTTCCTATATAGTTCATATTTTTCTTTATTAATAAAAACTGTCCAATTCGTATTACAACAATTATCTTCACACTGAGATCCAATACAAGAAAATTCGGATATATGTTTACTAGTGAAAAAGTTCTGTTTCATGGCTTTCCCTTTCCTATATACGTTTTATAATTCTATTTTACTACTTATAATAGTAACTACTCAGCTTCTTCAAATAAAAAAACAGGCCAAATACATGTTTCCGATTCGAAAACATGAAAAGAAAATACTCCAATCAGAGAAAGAATCTATGCCAAATAGAGAAAGAATCTATGCCAAATAGAGAAATTCTCTTATGAAGTCGTGTTATTCCAAGGAACCGTTCTAGTTTCTATGACTTGGTTTATCGCTTGTAAGACCGATTGTTTTTGTTTTTTCATGGTACTCATAAAGCTTCGTATCTGACAAAAAGATTCTGCGCCTTTCTTACTTCGGAAAGTCCCAGACACTTTCTGTTTTACTTTCGTCATCCGAATATCCCGTTCTGCTTGATTGTTATCAAATGGAATGGCTGGATGTTCTAAAAACCCTAGAATTCTGTCAGAATACTTGACGAAGCGATTCCATAAATTTTGAGAAGGCGTCTGCTTTCCTTTCTTCTTTTGTTTCGTGGAAAGAATCTGTTGTTCTTTCAATATGGATTGATACATAATAAACAGATTCTTTTGCGTCGCTTTTGGCATGGTACCTTCGGATTGCTTTTTCATCGTCAACGCTTGCGTTAGAAATTTCTGCATCTGTTGTGCCCATTGTTCTCCAGTACTATCTATAATTCCTTGTAAATCTCGTAAGAGATGGGCATTACATAAAACGTGACGACAATCTGTATACGCATCATACGATTTCCAACCATCATGCATCGCAATTCCAGAAAAAGATGGCAAGATTTCTCCAGCATCCATTGCTTCTTTTCCACGTTTTTGATGAATATGTTGCAATGTCACCTCCGGTGTACTGGCAGTATGTAACCATTGTGTTTTGTTTTCTACACGCATACCAGTTTCATCAAAATGGACAACAGGAGACTGCAGAATCTTTTCCTTTACTTCTTTTATGAATGGCTGCAATTGAGAAGCGAAAGCCTGTGTATGATTTACCAGGGTTCCTTCGCTTATAGAATGTCCAAAACAATCCTGAAAGAATTCTTTTGTTCGCTTCAAAGAAATGCATTGATAATGCGTTAAATAGGGAATCAGTCTTTTTATATTTGGACCATATTGAACAGGACGAGATACTGTCGAAGGAAATTGGGCTTCTTGGATAGAATGGCAATGTGGGCATTCTTTCTGTTCTACTTTATGTTCTGTCACTTCGATCTGAATAGGTGGTAAGTCATACACTTGGCGAATGCGATACCCTTTTACAGGCTCGTGGTTCAAGGAAGTATGACAACAAGTACAATATGTAGGAGAATGTGTAATCGTATGATCTGGAGTCGCTGTCAAACCAAGAGTATGTCCCTTGTGGCCCAACTGGCCACCCGTTTGACGATGAGACGGTTTGCGCAAACTTTTTGTAACGGGCTTACCCAAACCATCTGTAGAAGGTGGCTTATGACTATTTTTGGAGTTTTTTTTTGAAGCATTTTCTAGTTCTTGTATACGTTTTTCTAACTTAGAAAATGTTTCTTCAAATAAAGAAATAACAGCTTCAGGTCCTTTTTTATATGTATCTAAAATAATTTTTCGATCGACCATAAGATTCACCTCCCCTGTTTGATATACTCAGTATTTACAAATGGGAGGCATATGAAACTAGTAAAATTTAAAAAAGACACCGAAAGGTGGCTGAGTAGTTACTTATAATATAAGGAAAATGTTTGAAAATTCCCTTTGTTAATGGTAAATAGGCTTGGGTTCTGTTCAAAGTTTTTGGAGCTAGACTGTAGAAAAAACGAGATGAAGAGCATAACATATGGGATATTTTAAAGAAAAACAATTCGAGAAAGACATTATCTTGATAGCCGTCGGCTATTATTGTCGTTTTTCTTTAAATTATTAAGATGGTTTCTTTAAACAAAATCACGATGACGTTGTTCAAACCTCCAGTTCAAAAGGAGAAACCGACAGATGTCCTGTTCTCCTTTTTCCGTAGTACAATAGGCATAGATTCGGAAGACGGGGAGTGGATTCTAGTGGACAAATTAGAAGTTGGACACCTCAGTCAATGAGATGCCTATCTTCTATTGTCCTAGAATATTGCGTATGTCCGACAGTTCCATATTCGTAAACTTCGCAATATCTTCGATATCCATGCCATTTTTATGCATGCCACGAATCAGTTGGATTTTTCCTTCTTCTATACCAACCTCACGAGCATGTGCTAATTTCGCTTGTTCATCAAATAATACTTTTTCCCGTTCTTCATATGCGAGGCGAAACGAACTGCTCTGACTCATATTTTCCCATTTGTGGATGGCCTTTTGTAATATCGGATCTTGTTTCATAGCGATGTCCTCCAATGTGTGGGTCAAGTGTTCATCTGCATACGCTGGTAATAAAAGTAACCAACGAGCAAATTCATTTTCCCACGGGTTAATTTTTTTCTCTCCATTGTTTTAGTAATTTTGGAATTTCAATAAAATGTATTTCTAAATCGTCGAGAAGTACATCATTCTGTTGCTTGCTCCAAAACTGTCCGACTGTATGCATATCATCATAATCAGGAAAGAGCTTAAAATCTAATATATTAATGATAATGGTTTTTCGCAAAGAGCGGTAAGGCATACCTTGCTCTAATTGAGATGTATACAGTTTACTCCAATAATAAAGGGAACGTTTGACGATTTCTTGTGTATTTCGTAATCCTCTCTTTGTATAGAATAGCTATCTATACTTTTAGTTTTGTAGTGATTCCGGCTCTGATTATTTGACTAAACATGTTAGAAACTTACCTGCAAATTTGTTTATTGAAACATGAAAGACATTATAACAACAATTGAAACAACCTTTTCCACAAGGATGATTTTCAAATTATTTATGTGTAATTTTATATTCTGCAATGATGTTATTCTATTTTAAAATATTTTTTATAAAAATTTCCGATATCTTCGCTGAGCCAAATAATTGTTTGAGAGCAAAATTAACTCGTAAATTGACTAAAGGTTGATTCATAGTGGTAGATGAATTGGCTTCGAACAAGAGATGGCAGGAAGTCATCTTAATTGTTCGACATATGTAAAGTGTTACCGGACAATTTGTCATAATCACCTCACTATCAATCGAATGTATGTTTGTTATATAATAGATATATATCAAAATGGAGGTGAAACGAAGGATGATCAATAAAGCGTATAAATTTCGTATCTATCCAAATAAAGAACAAACGATCCGGATCAATAAAACGATTGGTTGTTCTCGTTTTGTATTCAATCACTTCCTATCTCTATGGGATAATGCATACAAAGAAACAGGAAAAGGTTTGACATATGGTACATGCTCTGCCAGACTTCCTGCAATGAAGAAAGAGTGTGTTTGGTTAAAAGAAGTGGATAGTATTGCTATTCAATCGTCTGTTCGGAACCTTGCGGATGCTTATACATGCTTTTTAAAAAACCAAAACAGTGCCCCGCGTTTCAAATCTAAAAAGAACAACGTACAATCTTATACCACAAAACAAACAAATAAAAACATTGCTGTTGTGGGTATCAAAATAAAGATGTTAAGAATCTAAATCTTCCTGAATGGGATTGTCCTGAGTGCAATAGTCATCACGATAGAGATATTAACGCAAGTATCAATCTTAAAAATAAAGCTTTAAGGCTTCTAAAAGGACGTTAAGTGCTGAGTAGGTCAATCTATATATTTTTGATAGTCCCTTTTTTCGGAGATCAGGAAAACAAAACATCTTTGTTGTTTTGTTTGGGAAGGTCTTATTTTTATTTACATTACGGTAATTGAAATTATAAGGTTTTTTCTGCACATACCCCTATTTCTGGGGGCTAATTCCTTAATCATTTTTTGTCGGGGTACAACCGAGATCCGTGTAAAAATAAGTCATGGATTTCCTTTCTTCCAACTATAACCGGTTTCTTTTATAGAGGTATTTCGTCTTCTACTGGATGAAGGGTCTATTTATAAGTCAATTACATAATCACCAAATCGGGTGATATATCTAGCTATATAGGTACTTAGCCTTTCTAACTCTTGGCGTGAAAACGATAACCTTCATTTTTTAGTTGCCATAAAATCATTGTGATGTCTACTATATTTTGAACAATTACAGAATTGTTGATTAAATCATTGTACTCTATACATTTTTCTTGTTGGATTGGATCATTTTCTGTAATAATACCATTACATCTAAAAATAACCATTTCGAAAACCTATTATAGGCTTTAATCTTATTAGGGCAGAACCAAAATCACCTAACAAATCGGTAATTTTGCAATACTCAGAAATTTATCGTATAAATTTACTATTTTTCCACAAAAAATTATCATAGAGTTAGATACAACCAAATATAGAAATATTTTAGGGAGTTTGATTACCAATCTTGTACTTCAAATTTTTTCCTGGTTGGCAAAAGAAGAGCATATCCAAATCAAAATACACCAAAGATAAGGAATTGATTTAGCTAAAAACAGGGAAAACACCTTGGTAGACCCAAGCAGAAATTACAACAGTGGAAACAATGAAGAAAGCGAATGTATTATCGGTGGGTTCAAAATTTACTTTATTGTTGTACCAAAATAACTAAAAAGCCTCCTTATCGGAGGCTTTTTAGTCAGGCTGTGGAGAAAGTCTTCTCCACAGCCTGTTTTTGTGTCTGAACCTCTTTTTATGTGTCAACACTGATAAAAAAGAGGAAAAGGAGAGAGTTTTTATGATGGGTGCTTTAAAAAATCATCGTGATGAACGTGTATCTGTTTCTGTAGAAGAGTTGGTTCCACAAGATCATTTCCTTCGTGCGATTGAAGCGACAATTAGTTTTGATTTTATTGAAGAGAAATTACGCCCTTATTACTGTGAAAACAATGGACGTCCGTCAATCCACCCTATCGTTTTATTTAAAATGATGTTTATTGGATATTTTTACGGTATTCGTTCGGAGCGTCAATTGGAAAAAGAGATTAAAACGAATATCGCCTACCGTTGGTTTTTAGGGTTTTCTCTATCAGATACTATTTCAGATCATTCTACAATCAGTTGGAATCGCCGTACCCGCTTTATTCATACAAATATTTTCGAAGAAATTTTTGATGAGATTGTGAGGCAAGCGACAGAGCACCGGATGGTGGGAGGACGTGCGCTAATGACAGATTCTACGCACATTAAGGCCAATGCCAATAAAAATAAATTTGTACATAAATATAAAAAAGAAAAAGCAAAGTTTTATATAGATGAGCTAGAAGCTGCGGTAATCGAAGATCGTAAAGTACATGGAAAAAAGAATTAAAACCTAGAGAGGAAAGTGATACCCCTACCAAAAAAACTCGTATAAGTACAACGGATCGTGAAGGATATCGTCAATATAAATCGAAGCCAGAAGACTGCGCTGTTTGTCCGCTACGTGAGATATGTTTTTCAAAGAAACAAAAACAAAAAATTATCACTCATCATATATGGGAGAAATATAAGGATATCGCTAGAAAAAACAAACTAACAGTTACAGGGAAAAAGTTGTACAAAGTACGCTGTTCAACTATAGAGCGAAGCTTTGCAGACGCCAAAGAACTACATGGCTATCGATATGCTCGATTTCGAGGGCTGAAGTCTGTCCAAATGCAGGCTTATCTCACCGCAGCTTGTCAAAACATGAAAAAATAGCCCTCCATCTGACCAAAAAAGGTCTGGTGGAGGGCTATTTTTTTGAAACTCTATTAATTTTATGTTGTTTTTATTCGCTAAAATCAAAATGATTCCAGAGTGTTGGGAAACCCTAAAGGGTTTCCCAACACTCTGGAGATTTTCTATAGAAAATCCCTCTAAAAAACGTATATCTTTTGTGAAAAACAAACATAAAAAATATGGAAATTTCTCATTTTAACGTTTCTTCAGGACTTACATGTTTTCCCCATGGAAAACACTTCCTATCTGAGTCTATTTCTGCAGATTGTTCAGAAAGTGTCGCACATTCTTGAAATACAAATTGTTTACAGCCCTTACATTGGGATGTCTCTAATTTTTGTAGTGCGAAGTGCATCGCTAATCCTGAATGTGTAAAAAAGTATTGTTCTCCAATCCTTTCGTATAACCTTGTTTGATGAAATATTTCTTTCGGTTGATGTTGGACGCCTGAAATCAAAAGGGTTCCTTGTTTTTCTATCATTTTCTTTCGAATATTTTCTACTGCAAACTCTGCCGAGGTATCCATAAAAGAAACGTTTCCCATACGTAGGAGAAGAATGCGAGCGTTAGAAAATATGGGTGCTTCAATAGATGTTTCGAATTCCTTTATAGTAATAACCTAAATAAAATCCTGAACGCAATACTTCTACTAACGTCTCTATCCCATTTGAATTTGTTGCAGTATACGTATTTCCTCTTTTTTCTAATACTTGAATTAAGAATTGGACACGATTTTGATCTTGATAGAATGCCAGAGAGTCTGTATTAAATTGAAATAAATCCGTAATGTCACTCCATCGGATTGTTGACAGTACTTGTTCAAGATTTGCATAGCTAAGTGCTTGTAATTGTGCCATCGTATATGTTTGTTGAGTGGCTGATGTAGCAGTGAGCGTTGCAAAGTTTAGTTTCTCATCAGGTGGTTGAATCGATTGGTCGATTTGAAATGGTGTAGGGAACAAATTTGAAGTATATAGATATGGCTTGTGAAAAGGTTTTTGGGACATATATTGTCGTTTTATTTTCGATGAATGTAAATGTAAATCATATGGGCTCGGATTAGATGGTGGTACCCATGCATTCCCAATGCATACCTTGCGCTACGCTACTAACCGGCCTAGATACAATTAATTTGCTAAAAGCGTGTATAGAGCTCGCCTGTATAACATGGACGGAAGCTAAAATCGTACAACACCAAAACAGTATCATAATCTTACCTATACGTTTCATCCAATTCCTCCATTCCAAAAATCAAAAAATTCTAGCTGACTGTCGCATGATAGTTCAGATTTTTTCATAGAGTATGGAAACTAAATAGTTTAACTATGGAAATGCTTCACGAAAAACATGTATGTTTTTCATAAACATCCCTCCATTCTTCTCTTTTGTCTTATTGGGATTATACCAATATACAGGCATCTAACTTGTATGATTTTTTGCCTATCACTTATTGTTAAAAAAACATCCCAACATTACTTATATATGGCAAATCAACTTTTTAACCTTTACCAATGTATTGAGAAATATGAAGTGGAGAAAATAAAACGTGACCTTGTAGGGCGAATATGTTCCCAAATTAACACATATTGAAAAGCATTTTAACCAAGAGTATTCCTTCCTCAAGGAACGCGAAGTGAGTCAGTGAACGATGAATGGGCTTCGGACAAAGGATGATAGAAGCCATCTTACTTATTCGATTTGCCAAAGGTCGTGAAGTAAAAGGACCTATTGTACGTACTACAGGTACATGAAACTCTTCTGGCAGATACTTTGTGTCATGGTGAGTTGAAACAGAAGTGCAAGAACTTCTGAAAACACAACCTTACATCGGAATGGATGTGGGAGGAAAAGATTTGGCCTTTTTGTCAGATGGAACAACCTATAAAAATCCGAAGTTTTTTCGGTCATGAGAAGAGAAGTTGGCGAAAGCGTAGCATGTTCTTGCTAGAAGAATAAAAGGATCTTCGAGCTGGCATAAACAGCGAGTAAAAGTAGCTAATATTCATGATACATAATGCATGCTAGAAAAGATTTCTGAGACAAAGTCTCAACTGAAAGTATCAAAAACCACGATATGATTGATATAAAGGATCTCATATGTGGAAAAGCCATAAATTAGAGTCCGTTAGAACTCTTTACTTAGAAATCCTCTCTTCTACACGAAGGAAAAATAGAGATAGTTCACCCAAATTGCTGAATACTGTTGTACGATAAAAGCACTTATCTTACTATGTTTTCTTGTACACCCTTAATAGTTTTATATATTTTTTATGTTTCATCATTTTCTTGATAAAAAAATTAAGTATTCATGATAGAATATATATGGGATGGGAATAATGCATACAATTGTTTCTGTGAAACAAGATGTTATTAAAATTAAAGTGGTTATCAAGTCAAGGGAGAAGCACTCGTAAGAGTGTTTTTTTGTGAATATTTTTAATATTCACATATTCAAAAACCGCAAAACATATCGCTATTTTACACTTTTCTTGTTAGAACGTACATGGGTATATATAATTCTAATATACATAGATACACGTGAACTACCCGCAACTTAACGTCCTAACGGAATGTATATGCTTTATTCTGCTTTTCCCTATCATTTCACCTCACTTTTCACTTTGATTTTCAATATATATTTTTGCTTGCTAACTATTGGCGAACCACCAATAGTTAGCAAGCAAAAACTTCTTGACCAAAACATCTCTTTCCAAAGTTTCTTTTAATAAGTCGAGAACTTGCACTTTTATAAGCATTGATGCACTTTGTCATTTCTGTATTAGGGTGGGCCTTGAATAAAACATGAACATGGTCTACATCATGATTCCATTCAACTAATTTGATGTTATAACTTTCAGATAGTCGAACAAACATATCTGTTGCATAGTCTGACATATCATCATCAAACACATTTCTTCTGTATTTCACGACCAACACAAGATGATAATGTAACAAGAATACTGAATAGTTATTACTATATCATCTCATTTATATACCATTCTTTATAATTTATAAGACTGATTATATCAGAGGCAAAATAAAAAGGAAAACCTTTGGCTACGCCAAACTGACATTCATCTCCCACCTACCGTTGGGTTACCCCTTCACACGCTTGAGGAAGGAGAATTCTTTCGGGAAATTCGTTAAAAACTAATATCCTAGAAGGGCCTTTCTGTTTTCCGTATACACTACCGACGGTTTTTGGTAATACGGTTTCGAATTTCTTCAGAAACAAACTGTCCTAGAATCCGTAATACCTATTAAAGAAAGATTGCTATTCTTGTTACGTAAGCATGAATAAAAATCAATTTTTTCACTGTTATACTATAATCATGTAGGTTATTATGTGTATCTGACTAGTCAGATACACATATATATCCACTTATTCCCTATCCATAAGTATCGTCACCGTTCGTTTCACTTGTGCATCGTCTACTCGATAAAATACCTCGGTTCCTTTGCGTTCATACGATAACACCTTATGATTTCTCATTCTATGAAGATGTTGTGAAACCGTAGATTGCGGTAAATTTAAAATTTGTTGTAATGCAGACACATTTAATGATCTTTCCTTTACTAATTGATGTACAATTTGTAAGCGCATAGGATGCGCCAATACTTTCAGTATTTCCACACTTCGTTCAAGTTCGTTTAGCGCTATATCAAAACCTTTTATCATCTTTTTTTCTCCTTATTTTTTTATAGGCTATTTTCCTCACATACACGTTTTTTCGTTATCAATGAAGATAATTTCACACCTCAAGAACTTTCTTGCACGGTATCCTTTCTCCCTTTATACTAAAATAAATAACTATCATAATAAGAGGTGCACAATGAATAAAACCGAATTAATCCAAAAAGTAGCAATAGAAACAGGACTAAAGAAAACACAAGCATGTCTAGCGGTAAATACCGTATTTGAATCCATCCAAAAAGCTTTGCAAAATGGAGACACCGTCCAACTAATTGGGTTCGGTACATTCGAGGTACGAGAGCGTTCTGCACGTGAAGGACGGAATCCACAAACAGGAAAACCTATGACCATTCCTGCAGGAAAAACACCTGCCTTTAAAGCAGGAAAGCTACTCAAAGAAGCTGTAAAAAAATAATTATCTATTAATCGAAAGAAGCATGTTTTTTACATTCATGCTTCTTTTCTTTTAAAAACGAATGGTTGAAACAGCATATTTATATACCAACGTTCGTTCCCCTTCCGCCTCTACTAAAATTGAATATAAGTCATGCACTTGTATTATTCCTTTTATATGAAAGCCTTTCAACAAAATCAACGTAACATTATTTTTCTCTTGCACTTCTTCTCACAATAACCGATTCTGAAGCGATGTCCTGATTAAGTTTTGTTCCTTCTGAATAACATTTCCTTTGATTTTTGCCATTGTATCAACAGGGTCACTTGTTGAAAGCGTATACAAGAATAATGTTCAGTTCGTTACATATGC
The DNA here is from genome assembly GCF_058792335.1 of Bacillus sp. CPT56D-587-MTF. Lineage (NCBI taxonomy): Bacteria > Bacillati > Bacillota > Bacilli > Caryophanales > Bacillaceae > Bacillus > Bacillus sp. CPT56D-587-MTF. Next base: position 309,616 of record NZ_JBYTEF010000002.1, read on the forward strand.
CCTGAACCCACTCTTTGAAACGCTCTTTTCCTTCTGTGTTAAGAAAAACTTTTCTTCTGTATTGTGGACAAAATACAAAGTGGTAGTTTATTCCTGATACGGTCGTTTTCGTTCTTCTATAATCATTCATTATGATTATATTGTATCCGCTTAATAAACAAACTACAATGAATGAGATAAAAAATATAAAACCAACATTTTGGATAACTAAAGTGCCACAACCTTACGTTTTTTAGTAGCACTCTGTATCTCACCTGTTATGAAGTGACCTTTGTCAATAGTTTCTTTACCCCTAATATTTTCTTGATGGCATACAAAAGCTTCAGAAATAAAATCTATCGACAGTTAACCACTCTGTTATTCGTGGATTAGTTACCTCAGGTTAATGGTCCGTCGTTAGGCTCTTATAATCTCACTGCATGGATTACAACTTTTCACATTCTAATAAATAGCTTGTGTATCAGAATTTCTACTGTGCCAGAAGAGGTGAGTCATAGATAGCCGGACCTGGAATTCACTATCTATGAAGCTCATCTATACCATCAATTGATACCTTTGGTCTCTAACTATGAATGAATCAACTTCATATCCCTTCTTCTTTATTTTCGGTGAATTTTACCCGTTTCTAATCCCCATATAAAACACCCCAGTTCTCTTGCGATAGCTATCACGGCGACATTTCTAGGTTTTCCTTGATACATCATTCGATGATATTTTCTTTGTAACCTTTCTACAGCCTAATCCGCATAAGCAATCACTTCGCTTCGTTGCCTTGTTCATTTCGTTTATAAGCTAGGGAAGAAGTGCACATACCCCAACGCTTTTTCAAAAAACAAAACAGCTCCCACGTCTATTAAATTAAATCAATTTAATACTGTCTTCCTCTTGTTCAAATACAAATAGGAAACAACCGAAATAACGATAATAATTCCACCAAAATACATACCATATTGATTCACAAGCACTACTATCATTTCTATATGTTTCCCAAATATAGACCCAATAACGAAGTAAACTAATACCCAAACAAATCCTGTTACATATGAATAAATCGCATACCTTTTAAATGACATGTTATTCATTCCAACTAAATATGGTACAATATGTCTTACTACAGGTATAAAATAACTGATAATTAAAGCAAAATGACCGTATTTTCTAACCATCTCTTGCGATGTTATAAGATACTTCGCTTTTTTCTTTTTCATTAACTTATCCAGCACTTTTGTTCCAAATATTTTCCCAAGTATATATCCCAGCGAAAGTCCAGATACCACTCCTAAATATGTTAACAAAAAAGTAGGAATGACATTTAATATACCGACTGAAGATACAAAACCACCACTCATCACAATCATTTCGTCTGGAATTGGCATACCAATAATACCTAACCATAGGCAAAAATACAATGCCCAATAACCGTATTGCTCAATATAGGATAATAATTCATGTAATTCCATTATAAATGCGTTCTCCTTAAAGTTTTTTTACAGCTAAAAACGTACGCTGGTGGAAAATTGAACCATACTTTTTCTAGTGTAATTTCAGGAAAAAAATATTGTATAAACCTTTTTTTTACAAGTGAATATTGAAATGTAATAAATTCCCCATTCTCATGCATCACTTCCATTACATTGTTCAAAATTCGCTTTGAAACTTCTTCTGGTAAAGAAGTGAAAGGTAATCCTGACAATACATAATCAATACATTCTATATGGAACTCTTCCATATACTCTTTTATATTTTCGGCTGAACCGTGTACAACAATGACATTCTTCTCATTTTTAAATCTTGTCTTTAACTTTTCGAAAAACACTTCATTAAGCTCGATAAGAAGAAATGTTGTCTCCTTTTTCTTTCTTTTCACAATCTCTTTCGTAAAAACTCCTGTACCAGGACCTAACTCTACAATGCATTTTCCCCTATTAAAATCAATTACATCCACCATTTTTTTTGCTAATATTTTTGAACTTGGTGCTACTGCACCAGTATGTTTCGGGTGTTTTATAAATTCAGCTAAGAATGTTATGAGCTGCATGTGTCCTCTCTCCATTCCACCAATGGTGTGTTTAACTTGTTTCTAAGTATAGCAACCTTTTTTGCAGTTAACTAAATACAAGATTTCGCTAGATGGAACAGTAACAATCGGATAAAACCATACTCTAAGTAAAAGGTAATTAAACCTGGTAATGATAATATTTCATTTGAACAATTTGTAATATTAATAAATCCTTCTTTATTTGAAAAAAACCTTAAATAATAATAATAATAATATATTTATTCTGTTGTTACTCGTTTCAATATTCATGCTCCATTTCTGCATATTCGTTTATAATCTATTTTCTTAACACTCTCTTTTGTTACACTTTTTTATTATATAAAAATATCCCTTATTATACTTATTCTTTTTTACCTCTGATAAAGGATTCTGACGGAAAAATTATTAAACAAATATCACTTGGTTAACTTATCCATTGAGCTTATTAATACAAACATGGATTGAACATCCCTTTATTTTATCTTTTTTAAGAGATAATAGATAAACCACAAAATTTCCATGACACGGAAATTATCTGAAATCGTTTTAAACACATTTATAAGTTCGTGTATGCATTTTAACTAGTTCGTATGTTTTTGTATTATATACAATCTAAAAACGTTTACATCATAATCTGAAGAGCGTTTTTAAACAGGTAATTATACATTTGGTTGATAAAACCTTTTCGATATATATAATTGGTTTTATCGACATAACTAAAAGTAAATTATCTTAAAAACGTATTATATTTATATAATGATAGAAATACAATAAAAATAGTGATGCAATTTACGGTACGTAACATATTAGAAATGTGAAAATATATTTTTGTTTATTATTTCTTTTCATTCCATTGCCTTCCTTTTGATATGAAAAGAAACACCACGGCACTAATTTCAGTGGGACAGATGATTAAAAAGTCTATACTCATCCATTTAAACTAGCTGCTGTTCATCTGGGTTTGTAAATGTATTTGCCGGAAAATTATCAATTCATTCTAATACTCCATATCGTTAAATACACAAATACAAATGAAAGCGCACATTATCCTTCTCATATGAAATGAACGAGATCACGCATGAGAACAAAATGTCAAATGAGAAAATATAGAAATTATTTAAGGGGCACAAATAGCGGTATGAAAATGTAAGAATTACCAACGTTCTTGAAAAAAGGTATCAAAGTAGACCGAGACCTCCCTGCTAAACAATCGCTTGTACTGTTTCTGTGTATTTTGACGTTGTAAACTTAGTCCTTACATCTTCGGGGCTTGTTGCACAGTAAACAACGATTGGACTATTTCTAAAAGTATATGATAAACCTCATATATTTCTTCTATACTCACATTCCCCAAAATCTATTGGGATGGGCTTGATTTTGTCATTCTAATGCAGCTAGCATTTTCTGTATCTGTTCTTTTACATCTTTAACCTCTAACTGGATTTCCTAGGACATCCTTAAAATCATCATAAACACTTTCTCAATATTTAAAGATTTAATTTTTTTTGTTTTCAGTTATAATTAAGATAAATCTCTATTATGATTCCCTTTCTAAAGAACGGATTATGTAATCCGTTCTTTTTTATTTTCATAGCTATTATTTTTTAAACCGTTTCACATCACCTTAATTTGTGAACAGACTATAAAATAGTCTGTTTTTTTTCGTTCTAAAAGGTCTATAGTGCCCGAACTAAGAACTATCATTACCTTCTTTTTTATGTATATTCGTAATTATTAAAGTCTATAATTGACGGGGGTTCGTTTTACTAATTTCTCGATTTATCTATTTTCCCTCTTGTCTTTAGAATCTTTCTTCGGGTGTACTGGGGCACTTCTTCTTTATATACTTGAAACCAATCATTTTTTCCATAGATATTCTCATTTGATAAATACTCTTATATTTTGACTGAACATAAAACGTTGTCCCAAGACATAGGAAGGGGCCTCCTGAATCATAGTACATGCAGTCACATTCCTTTTCATCAAATCACTAGACAAAAAAAGGTAACAAATTATTGTTTCTTTACAATTCGAAAGATTATACAACTTACCCTCTTTCTTTTAAGTTAACTGGTTAGTTGGTTATTGTAACCATTACAAAAAAACACTGCTATCCATACCACCTTAGATCTTGATATGTTTACTCTCTATCACTCACTTACTACCCCTTGGTGTTATTTTTGTCTTAACGCCCCACGCCTACGCTCATAACGAGGTCTGTGGAGTCCCATTAATTCTTCAATATCTCGCATACTTAAATTTCCTTGTGTCTTTTTCTTTTTTATCCGTTCATATTGTTTATGCTTGCCACAAAAGTAATTTTTCAATATACTCATTTTCCCATCCGCCCTTTTCACAAAATAACCTCCCTATTTATTTGTGGTCATTTACACCATTTCAATGCATTACTATGTACAAAAAATTACTATAACAGTTCACTTGCAAAAAAAAAGAAAACCCTCATTTCTAAATATCGAATGATGTATCCTTTCTCGTTCAATTAAGCTGGAATATTTTATAGATTCCAGCTAATAAAAATTACCTACACCGTATCCCATATACTTTTGACGAACATTGAGAAAATGCTATTCTCATGTTATTTTTGCACGCTCTCTTTATAATTCTGCACATCTGCTATTGTCTGAAATGTTTTCACATCAAAAATTTCTTTTTCATTTCCACAAATGATAACAAATCCATCTTTTGTCTGTAGCACTCTGCCAATATCTCCATTTGAAAGTGATATATTAAAAATATGTTTTATTGGCATTACATTTTTTTTGCTTATGTAGGTATCTATCGGCATACCTATAGGAAAAGCCTTTTGCAGATCTTCATTCCTGTAAGGAGTGGATATTTTATCCACAGAAGTAGTATACGATGCACATCCAGTTACATAAACACAGAACAACCCAACGATAATGCTTATAAAAATACGTTTAAACATAAAAAATTCCTCCCTATGCCCTTAATTAAGATTCAACCAAATTAGAATAGCAAATAAGGAGTGCACTTTTTGCTGTTTTATGGGTGACATAACATGATAAATTCTACTTTTTTTGTAGAAAAAAGAAAAAGACACAATCGTTCCGAAAATCATCATATCTAAAAATAACAAGACAGAGTTCCATGATTACTGACTTCCACATCGATACATCATAGTAAGATCATTATATAGACAAATTTCTTCTTTAGATTAGTACTTAATAGAAATAAATTTCTTGTAAAATAAAAATGTGTAATTTTTCACAATACTTCTATACAACTCGCTCCTAACACCATAAGTTTCCAACCAGTTCTAACGTATATTTTAATATTCCGACTAATCATTCCATTCAAAATACCATAACTGTACCTCCTTCTTGAAGATTATTAAGTAACTTGTCTAAATCTGGTTGCTTTTCAGATACACCGTTTACTTTTTTTGATAAATTTCCCCTACTCAATTTTTTTTAGTACTTCAATTTATACATCTAAATTTTGATTGTCATTACCTACTATGACATATCTACGAATCTAATTCATACCCTTTTGGAATAAGCTTTTGGGACTTTTTATTTATGGAGGATAGGTGGACAGCAACATAATTTTCTCAACAAGTATTCTTTGAATTTTAATATAAAATCCTTACAATTTATGCTATATCTGTATTAAGGGGACATTATTGATTAAGTAAGGAAAGATTATAAAAATCATATGGGAGGAACAAAAAATGTCATTGAAAAAGAAATTAGGTGTTGGAGTGGTTTCTGCCGCTCTTGGTTTATCTTTAGTCGGTGGGGGAACATATGCATATTTTAGCGATCAAGAGGTAACAAATAATAAATTTGCTACAGGAACATTAGATTTTTCTATGCAGCCTACTACATCTCTTAATCTAGACAATTTAAAACCCGGGGATAAAATATTGAAAAAATTCAATATAAAAAATAGCGGTACGTTGGATATCAAAGATATTCTGATGAAAGTTGATTATACTGTGAACGATTTAAAAAAAGATAATAGTGTTGAAGACTTTGGTAAACACATTAAAGTACAATTTCTTTGGGATTGGGATCCAAAGAAAAGTCCTATACACGAAACAACTTTAGCAGAATTAAAATCACAACAACCAGAAATTGCTTCTCAAAAAATATTCCTTTCAAAATGGGCCGAGACAGGTGGATTAAAAGCTGGAAAAATGGATTGGTTCTGGATAAAATTTATCTTTGAAGACAATGGTACAGATCAAAATATGTTCCAGGGAGATAGTATTGCACTGAAAATGGAGTTCCAAGCCAATCAAATAGATGGACAAGAAAGATAAATCCACAAACATATTGCTGGTGAAGAGTAAAACTGAGCTTATAATTTTTTATACTTTGTAAAACTGATTGCTACATATCGAAATCAGAAGCCATTGATATCAGCATTTGTGCATGATATCAATGGCTTTTATAAGTTTAACATTCTGCATCTTTCGTAAAACTCATTTTTTCTATAATGACAAATTAAATAACATGTAAACCCTTTCTTAAAGAGGCTCTCTTTGTTTCACACGGTCTATATCATCTCCATAAATTGCAAAATAAATGTCCTCATCATATATGATTACATTATTTTAGATAATTCCTCCTTTCTTACGTTTTTTACCTATACTAATAATTCATTGTATATCGAAAAACAGGAGTCTTCAAACTCCTGTTTTTTTCTTATATAGAGTATAAATAATACTTAAGATCGAGACATTTTCAATTGACTTTTTATGCATTTATAAATACCATTTCCTTGGTATCCATTAAAATTCAAATTAGCCATATTAAACATAAACGAAATTACAACAATTAAATTTTATTTTTTCAATATATAATACAATGCATTACAACTTCTGTCCAGCATCGAATAAAATAATTGTATTTTACGTATAGTATGGGGAACTATTCCAGTATAGTATCACTCTTTTTTTACTGTAAATCCTATCAATTGATCCATTTCCAATACATATGAAAAGGAGCTAAACATGAATACAATCATCAATTTCTCGTTAAAAAATAAGTTCGCAATTTGGCTACTAACCATTATTGTTACTATTGCAGGGATCTACTCTGGACTCAATATGAAGCTGGAAACAATTCCTGATATTACAACACCGATTGTAACAGTAACTACGGTCTATCCTGGTGCTACACCAGAAGAAGTAGCTGATAAAGTTTCAAAGCCGATGGAAGAACAACTACAAAATTTAAGCGGTGTTAACGTTGTAAGCTCATCATCTTTTCAAAACGCATCTTCTATTCAAGTAGAATACGATTTTGATAAAAATATGGAAAAAGCAGAAACAGAAATTAAAGAAGCTCTCACAAATGTAAAACTCCCAGAAGGTGTTAAAGATCCTAAAGTTTCACGAGTAAACTTCAATGCTTTCCCAGTTATTTCGTTAAGCGTAGCAAGCAAGAATGAATCTTTAGCTACCTTAACTGAAAATGTAGAAAAAAATGTTGTACCAGGATTAAAAGGACTTGATGGTGTTGCATCTGTCCAAATTGCTGGCCAACAAGTAGATGAAGTACAGCTTGTCTTCAAGAAAGATAAAATGAAAGAACTAGGACTAAGTGAAGATACTGTAAAAAATGTGATTAAGGGATCGGATGTATCTTTACCACTTGGCTTATACACATTTAAAGACACGGAAAAATCAGTTGTTGTAGATGGCAATATTACAACGATTAAAGCATTAAAAGAACTTAAAATCCCAGCTATACCTTCCTCACCTAACGGTCAAGGTAGTCAAAATGCTGGCGCTGGTGCACAAACGCCGCAAATGAATCCAACTGCTATGAACGGGATTCCAACAGTTACATTAGACGAAATTGCTGACATTAAAGAAGTTGGGAAAGCAGAATCCATTTCTCGAACAAATGGAAAAGAAGCAATTGGAATTCAAATTGTGAAGGCCTCTGATGCAAATACAGTTGATGTTGTAAATGCAGTAAAAGATAAAGTAAAAGATCTTGAGAAAAAATATAAAGATTTAGAGATCATTTCAACATTCGACCAAGGTGCACCTATTGAAAAATCAGTTGAAACAATGCTAAGCAAAGCAATTTTCGGTGCTATCTTTGCGATTGTTATTATTATGCTGTTCCTACGAAATATTCGAACAACGTTAATCTCTGTCGTTTCAATACCACTTTCTTTATTAATTGCTGTTTTAGTCATAAAGCAAATGGATATTACGCTTAACATTATGACACTTGGAGCAATGACCGTTGCTATAGGCCGCGTTGTCGATGACTCAATTGTTGTTATTGAAAATATTTACCGACGTATGTCGTTATCAGAAGAGAAATTGCGCGGAAAAGATTTAATTCGTGAAGCTACGAAAGAAATGTTTATCCCAATTATGTCTTCTACCATTGTAACAATTGCTGTATTTTTACCACTTGGACTAGTAAAAGGTATGATTGGTGAAATGTTCTTACCATTTGCCTTAACTATCGTCTTCGCTTTATTAGCATCATTACTAGTAGCTGTTACAATCGTACCGATGCTAGCTCACTCTTTATTTAAGAAAGAGTGTATGAGGGAAAAAGAAGTACATCATGAAGAAAAGCCAAGTAAATTAGCAAATGGTTATAAACGCATACTTGCATGGGCTTTAAATCACAAAATTATTACATCAAGTATCGCTGTCCTTCTATTGGTTGGTAGTCTTGCACTTGTACCAGTTATCGGTGTAAGTTTCTTACCTTCTGAAGAAGAAAAAATGATTATTGCAACATATAATCCTGAACCAGGTCAAACGTTAGAAGACGTTGAAAAAATTGCAACAAAAGCTGAGAAGCACTTCCAAGATAATAAAGACGTCAAAACAATTCAGTTCTCATTAGGTGGAGAGAATCCAATGAGTCCTGGTCAATCAAACCAAGCAATGTTCTTCGTGCAATATGATAACGACACGAAAAACTTCGAAAAAGAGAAAGAACAAGTCGTTAAAGATTTACAGAAGATGTCTGGCAAAGGCGAATGGAAAAACCAAGACTTCGGAGCAAGTGGCGGTAGTAATGAAATTAAACTATACGTTTACGGAGATAGCTCAGAAGACATTAAGCCTGTCGTAAAAGATATTCAAAATATCATGAAGAAAAATAAAGACTTAAAAGATATAGATTCTAGTATTGCAAAAACATATGCAGAGTACACTTTAGTCGCAGATCAAGAAAAGCTAAGTAAAATGGGCTTAACGGCTGCTCAAATTGGAATGGGACTTTCTAATCAACATGATCGCCCTGTTCTGACAACAATTAAAAAAGACGGTAAAGATATCAATGTATATGTAGAAGCTGAAAAACAAAATTATGAAACAATCGATGACTTAACAAATCGCAAAATTACAACACCACTTGGTAATGAAGTAGCTGTGAAAGATGTTATGACTGTAAAAGAAGGTGAAACATCGAATACAGTAACACACCGAGATGGACGCGTTTATGCAGAGGTTAGTGCAAAACTAACATCTGATGACGTTTCAAAAGCATCTGCTGCAGTCCAAAAAGAAGTAGATAAAATGGATCTTCCTTCCGGTGTAGATGTTTCTATGGGCGGTGTTACTAAAGATATTGAAGAATCATTCAAACAACTGGGCTTAGCGATGTTAGCTGCGATTGCCATTGTATACTTCGTTCTTGTCGTTACATTTGGCGGTGCTCTTGCACCATTCGCAATTTTATTCTCGCTACCATTCACAATTATTGGGGCTCTTGTTGCCTTATTAATCTCTGGTGAAACATTAAGTGTATCTGCAATGATTGGTGCGCTTATGTTAATCGGTATCGTTGTAACAAACGCAATCGTGCTTATCGACCGCGTTATTCATAAAGAAAATGAAGGTCTATCAACACGTGAAGCTTTATTAGAAGCTGGTGCAACACGCCTTCGTCCAATTTTAATGACTGCAATTGCAACAATCGGTGCTCTTATCCCGCTTGCATTAGGATTTGAAGGTAGTGGCTTAATTTCTAAAGGACTTGGTGTAACAGTAATTGGTGGATTAACAAGTTCAACATTATTAACACTTCTTATTGTTCCAATCGTTTATGAAGTATTAAGCACATTTAAAAAGAAAAAAACAAAAAGATAAAGGATGTATGGCCTCTTTCGATTTTGTTACAAAGTTTTTTAATATCCAATGAGTTGAAGAGTTTATTATTAGACCTCACCATACATGTCTATCCACTTAAAAATTTTACTACCCCAAATACAAGAAAACGTTATTCTTTTTTAATAATCATAGATGTTAGTATTCCTTTTTAAATAAATGAATAGAGCGGTGGACAAACGAAATGATGGAGGAATTATATTGTTGCATACAAAACAAGTATATGAAGACGTTATTTTAGATTTTACAGGAATTTAAAACTCACATGGATACTAAAAAACATAGTAGAGAAACTGGTATTATCACCTTTTTATATAATAAAAATTAAACAGGCCTCCACCTTAAAATCTGAGGTTCATGCAAAGAGAAAAAATAGAAATAATGGTATAATAGAACTCATAGCTATTTTAGAATTAACAGATGGAAAAATTAAAATTCAATTTTACATGTACCATATATTATACAGCCAAAACCTGAGCTTAAGTTTTGGCTGTGTTTTGTTAGAATATCACCTATGCTCATCAATTACAGTAAATGCACCTTCTCTAATAAGAACAACGGTATGAATTTCAAACAACGACCACATCATCCTGACATTGAAATCATTGGTCTATTATTTATATAATCCTCGCTTTTTCAAATGCTCACGTAAGCTACTGACGCGACATTTTAAACACTTTGCAATTTCCACATAGTCCAGACCCGTATTCCGTAATTGAACCGTATCCTCACATAACTGATCCCATTTCCATTCTGCGTTCTTTTTACTCGTATTTTCCTCTCCAGACAAACTTTTTCCTAACTGATACACTTCTTTTCCCCATTCACAATTCTCGATGCAATGTTGATAAGAGCCTAGTAGGTATTCACATCCACGACAATGTTGTTCTTGTATATTTATAATTCGAATTCTCGTTACTTTTGCATCCATATTCCATTCTCCCCTATTTTTTCTTTTTGCTTTTTTCTTATGATAACAAAAGAAACATAATTTGTTTATAAAACTTATTCCTTTATCTGAAATAGATTGGTTGGCTGGACGTTTAAGCAAACAGAAAATTCTGTTTTTTGTTATTTTTAATCATTATATAACGAATGACATATACCCAAATTCAGAATTAAAAAATTGAAATTTCAGAATTTAATCTTACCATTTGTTTTTTCTTGTGATATGATGGTCCCAATCTTACAAATGACACGATTTGACAAGTTTCACAAAAAAGAGGCACAAGGAGGAATACGAATATGAAACCGTATAAAGTAATTGGTACAACAGCTCTTGCTGCAATATTGATCACAGGACCTTCCACATGCGCATTTGCTGCTGAAAAAAAACACCTCCGCAGTACATACAAGCCGTTCATGTGTTTTCACCCAAATTTATTGAACAAACACAAACTCTTGATGCAATTCGATGAATAATCTAGATAAAGCGGTTCAAGCAGCTATGTTAGGGCCTGAAATTAAAAAATTAAAAGTATTCGATCATGAATTCAATGTAAAACCGGCTTATATTTCTAAAAAGGGCAATCAAACTGTCGTAAATGGCCAAATTTCGCATCACTTAAGTTTTCGCCTGGATGATCAAGTATACTATCGATTTGTAACAGAAGCTGAAGAAATCAAAAATTTAGAAATTAAAATCGATCGTGGTGGATGGACGAAAATTACGGCACCTATCGGTGCAATCATTGCTCAATATTTTGGTATTCCGATTACGCCTAATCTCCTATCTCAGATTGGACAACAATTAGGAACTCTAACAGATGGAAAATGGGAATACGCTTCTGAAGCAATCGTGGCCGCAATTGGCTTATATGTAGAATGAAAATATACACCCTTTATTCTTCTTTCACGTTACAACAAACCGGTAATTCTTACAATAGAATTACCGGTTTTTCTGCGATGTAACAAGACTTCTGTTTTACTTTTGGAAAGTCTTTTTTAATCAATCGAGAACTTGCACTCTTATATGCATTAATGAACCTTATCATTTCTATATCCGGATGTACCTTGAATAAAATATGAATATGATCTATATCATGATTCCATTAACATTATATTATAGCCTTCAGACAATCGTACAAACATGTCTTTTGCATAGTTTGATATCGCATCATCAAATACATTTCTTCTGTATTTCACAACTAGTACAAGACGATACTCCAATAAGAATACTGAATGATTGTTAATGTCTAATTTCATGTTATATCAATCCTTTACTTTTATAAGACGGATTATATCATATTGCAAAATTTTTGAGGAAAAAGACTCCCTTTCATTAGTACGTTAAAATATGAAAAAACATCTGTCCATACTTCCTCCTCCAACCCTATATTTGATATTAAGTCAATAAAATAGACACAGATAATTCCAGTTATGCAGCCTTTAATTCGTACATGCGTTCTTTTTGAATTGGTGACAAATAATCATTCGCTGAATGAATTCTTTTACAATTATAGAAAATTTCAATGTATTCCCAAATATCTTGCTGTGCTTGAGCACGTGTTGCGTATTGTTGCTGATAAATAAGCTCTTTTTTTAGGACACCATGAAATGATTCAATACAAGCATTATCATAACAATTTCCTTTTCTACTCATGCTACAGTTCATGCCATACTGTTGTAATTGACTTTGATAATCCAGAGAAGCGTATTGGCTTCCTCGATCAGAATGATGTAAGACAAAACCTTCCGGTTTTTGACGAAAATAGGCTTGTTGTAAAGCCTTTAATACCAATTTTTTTGTCATCGTATGATCAGCATGCCAGCCCACAATTTTTCTAGAATACAAGTCCATCAGACTTGCTACATACAACCACCCTTCTTTCGTCGGTACATAAGTAATATCGGCTACCCAAACTTGATTTGGCTTTTCTACCTTGAATTGACGATTTAGCACATTGTCATGTACCGGATAAGAATGTTTGGAATTTGTAGTAGCTTTATATTTTTTTACAGTTCTTGATTGTAGCCCTTGTTCTTTCATGATTCTTGCTACTGTTTTTTGTGAGATACGTCTTCCTTTTTGGCGTAACATGGACGTTACTTTAGGACTTCCATATAAAGAACGAGATTCTAAGAAAATACAGTGTATTTCTTTGGTGACCTGTTCTCTTTGTGCTTGTCTGGGACTTTTCGTATGATGTTTCCATTTGTAATATCCGCTTCGGGATACATGTAGAACTTGGCACATCTTCTCCACTCGGTATGTGAAGCGGTATCGATGGATAAATTGAAATTTTACCGATGGTCTTTCGCGAAAAAGTGCATTGCCTTTTTTAAAATTGCATTTTCTTCCTCTAAGTCTCGAATACGTTGTTCCATCTCTTTTGTTTGTTAATCTTCAGAACGGAATGTTCGTTGTTTTGTAACTTTAGGCTCTTGCTTATATTTCTTTACCCAACCATGAAGGGTATTTACTGAAACCCCTAATTCTCGGGCAACTTGAGCTACGGGCTTTCCTGTTGTAAAGATATGTTTTACGCTTTGGCGTTTAAATTCTTCTTCATATTGTTTTATTTTCCCCATGTAAACACCCCATTTGGTTCATTTTTTTTATAGTAACCTGTGTCTACTTTTTAGTCTAACATCAATTTTCCCCCTATGTATTATTAAAGATACTTGATATGCCGTGTTAATCTTCATTATTTTTTATCCCCGATCTTTGATATCTAAATAAAAACGTCTTCCCTTGGGAGTACTTGTTTTGATTCTTGTTTTCACTGCACCATTAATTTCAGAATTTCAATAATGTTAGGCTCTAAATTACCTAACATTAATTTCTTTAACCCGCTCTATTTTTACATAATACCCCATGTCATATCTCTATTGTAGTGGATAAGAAAAGACGTACCCCTATGGAAAAATTTATTATTATAATAACACATAAATTACAAACTTCCTCTTATTTCGCATCAGACATATCACAAGCGAATAGAAAAGGAATAAAAATCTGATAGTAGTTACATTTTATTGTATACAAGTAAAACATTGGACATACTATTCAAAAAGGAAAGTAGGAATCTTATGAAAAAAACAGGGGTTATGCGCAGAGTGGATGATTTAGGGAGAATTGTTCTGCCTAAAGAGATACGACGGACGCTCGATCTTCTTCCCAATACTTCTGTAGAAATGTATGTACTAGAAGGAACTGTTCGCATCAAACAACAGCCTAGGGCTTGTTTCATCACAGGACAAACATCTGAAAATCAAATTGAATTGTATGACGGACGTTTAATTTTAAGCCAGGAAGGCGCAAAAGACTTAATGGAAACCCTTAAAAGCTGGTTACCTTAATACTGTTATATATTGTTATTTTTCATTACTCTATCCCAAAAGTAGCGCAAAAGATAATTTCAATTATCTTTTGCGCTACTTTTTATCTCTTTCTAACTGAATGGTAGATATCATATGCTTGTATACTAAATTTGATTTTCCACTATTTCCATAAGGAATGAACACGGATTATATCCCCTCAAAATCCTGTTTTTGATATATTTCTGTTGACACTCCCATAGCTAAAGCCACAAGTCCTACACCTTTCGATGTAACAAATGGGATTCTTGATTGACTAAACGTGCGCAGCCCCATTTCCAAAACCTTATAAAAGTCTATAAAGTTTGTTTATTTTCCTGTTCTACGAGTCCGGTTTTGCCAAAGCTACTACCCGTTTGATAGAACTCTCCGAGGGCATAAATTCGGATACAACGCATCCTACATATTAGCCATAACGTTTGGTTCATTGACTAATTCATAACGTGACAAGTTGATGGCTGCATTCAAATCCCGATCTATGACATAACTACAAGTACATTTGTATATGCAATCAGATAGCTTTAGATTTTTCTTGATGCTTCCACAACTTGAGCACATCTTAGAAGATGGATACCATGTATCAGCTTCCATAAATTCAATACCATATTTTTCGCTTTTATATTGAATTTGTCGCGTAAGCTCATATAAGCATTGTTTTGCAATCGCTTTAGACAAGTGCTTATTCTTCATCATTCCTTTGATGTTCCAGGTTTCCATCACAATTCGATATGGCTTGGTTTTCACGCTATCTTTTGTGGCTTGATGAAGATAATTTATTCTGATATTGGTCGACCTTCTATGCAAGTGTTGTATGTTCTTTTCGACTTTTATAATATTGCCGGTTTTGATAAAACGGTTTTCCTCCTTATTCATTTCATATTTGCGAGAAACTTGACGTTGCAACCTACGAAGGCGTTTCTCTCCCTTTTTTACTGTTTGGGTTTTGTTGATATGTTTCTTTTTCTCTCCATCCGAGCAAACAGTCAGTTCCTTCATACCAACATTAATACCTATTGAGACATCTGTTCATTCTATTTTGGGACACTTGTTTTCTACGCCAACGGACAAATATCAATACTTCCCGTCGAAATGAAGACGTGAATTCGTATACTTGACATCGACTGGTAATGATTTTGAAGTTTTCATCCATCCAACTTTTTCAATCCACACTTCGTTATTTCGAACTTTCAACTTCACATTATCATTCTAACAAGACAGCTTGGATTTTCTTCTTGTTTACCTCATGTCCAATTATAAGCCCATCGGGCTGTTCCGACGGATTTCCAAAGTTGCTGTTCTTGTTCTTTATTTGGTCTTATTCTTACTTTCCTCGTAAGTATCATTTTCCATCAACTCCTTACTCATCTTCTTGGCTTTATTGGCTCTTTTACCTTACAATCTACAGCTGAAAACAGTGATAATCTGAATGAAATCTTCTACTCATTCTTGTTCCTCGGTCTTTTCTGTATGATCAATGACCTCAATAGTCGTTCCATATGTATTACATCCGTTTTCGATCATACCCGAATCAAATGAACCGATCTTTATACAGAATAACAATCTTTTCTATTTCTGAATGAGTGACCTTATCAATTAGTTGATGTAATCCCTTTTTATTATAGTTAATCCCACTACTTATATCAGTGATGATTTCAAATTGATAGCCTGTAGCAAACATATACGTTTTTACGTTATCTATTTGTCTTTCCAAATCATCTTTCTGTTTAGGCGAGCGAACTCTACAGTATCCTATCACCATTTTATTTACCTGCCTTTTCTCTTTCATACCCAAGAAGTGATTAAGTTGTTCTTGTGAGTGACGCCTATATCTATACCTGAGCTCTCCTTGATCAATTCTTGTCACAGTTTTCCTTCTTCCCCACCTACAAAACAACTGTCCATGCTCCCACTAGCATATCACAAAATTTATAGTTATCGATCTCCTGTGAATATTCTTGTTTGATATTAAAAACACTGATTCACCATTTCTTTCTAAAAATCTTGTGGAACTGTTTATATTAAATCCTAAGATATCCAAAAATTCACTCTTTTGTTAATAAAAACTACAATAACAATGTCTTCTATCGTCACTTTTATAATTAACATATAACCTAACATTGACATGTCAAATTTCCCGTCGTACTTATTGTTAATATCAGGGGAGCATAACAAAGTATAATACAATTAATTGAAATAACAACTCCTTCTCTCAGAACATCGTTCACACTAGTAAGTCGATTTATCATTAATATAGAATGTAGAATTGACATGTTATATTATTAATTTTTGATTGTACAGAGCTACTATTGACATAATATTAATATGTATATATCAAATCCTCGTTTTCCAAATGAAATGATTGTCTATTAAAATAGACTGCTCCAGAAGTGCATTACCAGTAATAAACCTTCTTTAACAAGCTTTCAATATTAAATCCCAAGATATATATATATCATATTCATTTCATGTTAACGTAAAGGATACACATAACACTCTTGTTATCATTGACATGTGGGTTGTTATTGACATGCGGATGTTTATTTCGTCATTTGCTGTTAACACCACATAAAAATAACATTAACAGTATAAATACGATTTTATTTTTCCGAAACCTTATTCACACTAAGCAATCTGTTACTGATATGGAGTACACAATTGATATATTATTTTCTCCTAATCACCAGAGGCGCTGTTGACAAATCTTTAACATATCAATTGCGTCTACTATAGAAGTATATAAAAATAAGTTTTACGCTTAAATTTTTGATTAACTGCACAATTTGAAACTGTATTTTCTAAAATAATTAAACTTCATCTGCTAAAATTGATTCCTCTGCACATAAATTAAGTGATAAGCTATGTTTCGTAATCGTTTGAAATTAGATTGATTATACGTTGATTTATTAACCTCATGTCAATGTGAATCGAATACGCTCTGTTTCTTGGTTTAGTTTTAGCGTTGACATGTCAATTGTTAATTACATATCAATGTTTCTGGTGTTGTTTGTTGTTGCCATCTTTAGAAATAATTTTGACATACACTATCTCGATGATTTAAAGACAATCTCTCCTGGGAGCATCGTTCGCACTAATAGATTGATTGTCTATTGATATAAAATGTAGAATTGACATGTTGTGTTATTTGTTTATCTTGAGGGGGAGTGTTGATATGTAATCACTACCTCAATTGAGTCCACCGCACACAAAGGATCCGAACCAAATCCTTTGATTAATCGCGTAAGTTGAAGAAAGTGCCACTCTCTAGTTACATTTCCTTTGAATTATGAACACGACATTGACAAGGTATTTGAATCTACTCTGTCAACTATAAGTTTGAAAGCTCTGGCTGTAGCGGTCATTAATAGAGTATTTCTTTCGGTATAATTCGTTGAATAAGTCAGCGAAGGTTGTCTTATTGCAGCGTTTTACTCGCATTCATTAAATATAGCAATTTTAGATTATGGTATGAGTATTCGCAACCGTTAATAGTCATCAACCTAGCACTAGTTACTTTAATATCACTGTATATTTTTGTTATCCTTAATATAAGGCTTTCTTTTTAATATTTGTAGGCCTCATATAATTTGTTTACAAATCACTTATATTTTCTTATCATTAATATAGGTTTTATTTATCAATCTTATAGCAATAGCACTTATTTTTTATCGACATAACATTGATAGTAGATTCATTCAAATCTGTATTTTATATCATCATACAGATACGTGTTTTTTACATGTTAATTATATATTTTATATAGATCTCAATTAATAGGAGGTATTGGGTTTCGCGCTATCGAAAACTACTCAACATGTTAATGTTAATTCCATTTTGTCTTTACCATTATATTCCAAGGGGGTATAACAATGATTGAACATGATACCAATAATACAAACGGACATTCTAGTCATGAAGATATTTTTGAAAAAGCATGGAGAATAACAGAATTCTCAAAATTAGTGGGCCGGCATCATAACACTGTATACAATTGGTTTAATACTCTAGAAGAAAAGGGGATACACGGTACATTAAGAACCAATAATACAAATGAAAAATTATATAACACCCTGGATTTAGACATAGCTTTATTTATAAAGCTAAAGAGGGATGAAAAATGGTCACTAGATGCAATTATTGAGCTTTTACCACATCAATTTGAACTAAGACCCGTTTCTCCAGAAAATCAAACCAGTGAAATCTCAGCTCAATTTAACATGCATGAAATAGCAACTACTATTGAAAGAATAGTAGAGCAAAAGGTTCAAATGCATTTGCAAACTATTGAATTAAAATATCAAGAACAACTTAAAGATACTATACACACTATATTACCTAAACCAGAGGATCCTGAAATGTTAAAAGCGCGCCAAAGACAAGAACGGCTAGATAATATGATAATCCAGCATAGAGCACGTAAGGAATTGAGAAAAAAAGCCGAAAAAGAATGGAGTACACAATCAGAAGAAACTCGTATTAAGAAAGTGGGTTGGTTTAAAAAAAAAGAAGACCTTGCGAAAAAACAACTTTTCATAGAGAACTATATTGATGAGAATATGATTGAACACATGAAAAATACATTAAAAATAGAAAAATAAGCCTGGTAAATTCCAGGCTTATTTTTTTATTCCGCTCCAAACATGGTATCTGGATCCATAAATGCTTCTAATGCTTCATCACTTTTTTTTTCAGATATGTCATCTTCAACTGATTCTAATTCGAAATAATCCCCAAATTTAATATTAAAATCATCATCTAAGTCTTGTTCATTAATAGTAGTAATTTGGGATTTTGTATAATGAATTTGGCTTTGTTTTGCTTTAAATTCATTATATTCTTCAACTAATCCTTTCGATAATCTAGATGGGAGTGCATCTGTTTTATAAAATGTATATACACTCCCCATAAAATCATTTTTACTGACTAAATAGCCATTAAAAACAGTGCCGTTAATAGGGAGTCTGTTTGTCACTTCGACTTTTGCATCATCCATAAATGAATCATCAATATTTTTTTGTTCATCTAAAATTGCTAACATACCAAAATGATGTATCTTTGATGCTTCTAAATCTCCATTTTCATTTGTCTTCATCAGGTCTATGGGGTGATGGAAGGAGCTGCCTTTCAAGGACTCTGTAAACAAATCTACAATCTCTTTACTATTTTCAATTTGATTCATATTCCGCGAAACTTTATTGATTACTAAACAACCTGTTTTTTCCAGTAAAATCCGCTTAAAGTCCTGAGAATCTAGAATTACAGATGTTCCTCCACCATTTGCTGCTGTATTTAACTCATGAATAATATCTCCAATGCGCTGATTTGCATAGTCTCGTGAATTTGTAATGCCCTTTTTCTCATTTTCGTTTAACCCTTTAAACTCATCATAAAAATGTTGATTATCTGCAAATACAATAAATGCAACGCCTTTTGCTGGATTATTTGCTAATTTCCATATTTCTTGAGAAAACTTATTTACTTGTCTTAACACATCTGGTCCATCCGCTCTAACTGGCAGTGTAACTACAATCCCCATTTTAATGAAATCCTTACGCTCTATTGCATTATTAAATGCAATTCTTGCATATTTTTGCTGATTTTCTATTAATTCTTCTCTAGGAATTTTCATGGCCATATTTTTAAGTTCTTCAGCAATTACAGGTTTATTATGATAAGCAGTGAATTCTTCAATCGCTTTAATAATTGTAGATGTACCCGTACCACCACCTAATCCTGCAAAGAATAACACTAATTCGTCAGATGGTCGAACACGCTCCGTTATAAAATTTTTCAACCTATCTTTAGCTTCATCGTTAGATTCTAAAACCTTTATAGCGCGTTCTGGATTCTTACCTAAACCGCCTAATTTCAATGAAACTTGATTACTTTTTGGAACATGTTTCAGTTCTGCTAAATCTCCGTCATTACTATTCAATGCAAGACAATTATAAACTGCTGTACCGTCCGTGTAGGTATATTCAGCAAACTTATCTACCATTCTAGTTCCCGCTTGTCCAAAACCGACCATAGTCATTTTCACCGCTACTTCATTCTTCAAAAATTTTTTCGCCATTATATTATCTCTCCTCTATTCGGTTTATATTTTGTTTACGCTTCTCTAATTCGATTAAAACTTGTTGCCCTCGAATAGTTGAAACCAAAAACTTATATGGGTGCATAATCTTTTCTGTTATTAAGGACATGGCAGCTAAAGTGCCTACACTTCCTTCTGCCGATCTTCTGGAAATGTTAGTCCTTTCAAATTCTAATGAGTAAGACCTACCCCTAGGCTTCTTTACCCTCCTATCAACAACAACATGTTCTACTATCTCATTTATTGAAATACCTCTCATATATTTTGTCTCTTGATATTGTTTATTGACTTGAGATCCTATGTAATGAAACACATTGTAAAGTACAGTGTCTTCTTCAATAATATCTGCAAACATTTCCACAACTTCTTCAGTAAATTTGTTTTGTTTATATTTCCTACTCAATACTTCGTTCAATTTGTCCCCCCCTTAAAATGTTGGTTAATTATTCCTAAAAACATCTTACATCATTATAGGATGTATATCAAGTCATTATAAATAAGTCTTATATATACGTTACAATACATAAAATTAGCCTTAATGTCTTATATATCAACATTAGATATATAAGACGTATATGCAAGTAGTGAATAACATATGTTAATATTAGCGTTCATATAATTAACAATACATATTAAAAAATGAACAAACACACAAAAAACATGTAGGATTCTCTCTGAAATCAAATCTCTAAACTATATCTCCTCAAAATAATATACTTTTATTATAATCATTTCATTATGCAACTTATATATAAGTTGCATAAATACGTCTTATAAAAAAACACTTGTATAGAAAGATTAAATATGAATTTCATACATGTAAAATACAGTATGAAATTCATATAAAACTTATAAACAAGTCTTATTTATAAGTTTTATATGAGCGCCGTATAAATGAACCCGTAAAATATAATTTCTTTTTCTTTTTTTATTTGATATTCAAAAAAGGCAGGGAGTAATAGATTCAGTACGATTCCATAGGTGAATTTGCTCATTTAATAAGAAAAATAGCTTAAACGTTAAACAACTAGAATTAACTAGAGTAAAAAGGAATCATTCAACTCATTGAAAAGGTCACTAATTCGGGAGTAGAAAAGATTGTGATTCTATATAAAAATTTGCACTGTTTTAGCTGTTGACTACGAGAAAAATAAGAATCAGACTCGATAAAAAAACAAAAATATCAAATTTCTCGTGCATATGAAATAAGTTGTGATAGACATGTTGAATAGCAAAGAAATGCTGAAGAATAAACGCGGATCAAAAAATATTGCACAACAAAAGGTATATACCTTCAAAATAAAAACATAGTATAAATATAAAAATAGGAGGAACGTCATTGTTATGTTAAGTTGTCCTTAACTTAATAGTTGTCTCTAGAATCTTCAGAATACTACATAAACTTGTGACTTATTTTTATTTATTTGTCTACTTTTTAAATTAAGTTTTATCAATTTCATATTAACTAACAGCGGTATGAAGCACGTAAACTCCGCCAACATCGATTTGCGAATTCAACGATAGGCGGAGATGTACTTCTGTTTAGCATACACTCTACTTCTTATTCTCCCACGAAAGAGGCATCAGAAAGTTTAACACGTTCATATTTTGTCTCAGATACAATCTAATACAGAAACGGCAACATGTATTCATATAAGATTTGGAATTTTTTCTTAATCATTAAGTGAGGGGAGGGGGGGCCAAACATAATAAAGCCTATATATTTCAGTTATATACAAAGCGCACATAATCAAATCTGACTAAGCGTGAAGGAAGATATGAGAAATACAATATAAATTAAGAACAACTAAATAAACAAAAGCTTCCTATACAACCTATATAGTAAATGGAAGTATTATGCATTCATATTAAAGTAGCAAAACTCAAATCATGTGAATTTTCTATACCATCTGATAGTAAATACTTTGTATCTACCTTGACTGAATACGAACAAATGTAGACACTTCATGGTAACTATTGAAAACCTAAACACGAAAGGGCTGTCATAATCACTTCATTTCAGGTAATATGTGGGTAATAATTGCTCAGATATATTCAATTCGTTAACTAGCACTAACCAGAGCCCCTAATTTTAACGCACTATCCGAAAAAATTCTCCTTCCACAAGCATGTGAAGGGCGCTAGACCAACGGTAGGGGGATATGAATTTCGGTTCGGCGTAGCCAAAAAGAACTTGGCTTGGCTTTTTATTTTTTTGTTTTTATTTTGATATAATTAGTCTTATCAAAATAAAAGGTTGGTATATCAATGCAATGAGATCGTAATCATCATGCAGTATTCTTATTGCATGATCCTCTTGTGTTAGTTGTAAAATATAGAAGAAATGTATTGATGATACTATATCAAACTATGCAACAGACATGTTTGTACGACTGTCTAAAACATACAATGTAACTTTAGTCGGATGGCATCATGGTGTAGACCATGCTCCGACTTTGTTCAAGGTACATCCCAATACAGAAACGACAAAGGTAACTACTCAGCTTCTTCAAATAAAAAAACAGGCCAAATACATGTTTCCGATTCGAAAACATGAAAAGAAAATACTCCAATCAGAGAAAGAATCTATGCCAAATAGAGAAATTCTCTTATGAAGTCGTGTTATTCCAAGGAACCGTTCTAGTTTCTATGACTTGGTTTATCGCTTGTAAGACCGATTGTTTTTGTTTTTTCATGGTACTCATAAAGCTTCGTATCTGACAAAAAGATTCTGCGCCTTTCTTACTTCGGAAAGTCCCAGACACTTTCTGTTTTACTTTCGTCATCCGAATATCCCGTTCTGCTTGATTGTTATCAAATGGAATGGCTGGATGTTCTAAAAACCCTAGAATTCTGTCAGAATACTTGACGAAGCGATTCCATAAATTTTGAGAAGGCGTCTGCTTTCCTTTCTTCTTTTGTTTCGTGGAAAGAATCTGTTGTTCTTTCAATATGGATTGATACATAATAAACAGATTCTTTTGCGTCGCTTTTGGCATGGTACCTTCGGATTGCTTTTTCATCGTCAACGCTTGCGTTAGAAATTTCTGCATCTGTTGTGCCCATTGTTCTCCAGTACTATCTATAATTCCTTGTAAATCTCGTAAGAGATGGGCATTACATAAAACGTGACGACAATCTGTATACGCATCATACGATTTCCAACCATCATGCATCGCAATTCCAGAAAAAGATGGCAAGATTTCTCCAGCATCCATTGCTTCTTTTCCACGTTTTTGATGAATATGTTGCAATGTCACCTCCGGTGTACTGGCAGTATGTAACCATTGTGTTTTGTTTTCTACACGCATACCAGTTTCATCAAAATGGACAACAGGAGACTGCAGAATCTTTTCCTTTACTTCTTTTATGAATGGCTGCAATTGAGAAGCGAAAGCCTGTGTATGATTTACCAGGGTTCCTTCGCTTATAGAATGTCCAAAACAATCCTGAAAGAATTCTTTTGTTCGCTTCAAAGAAATGCATTGATAATGCGTTAAATAGGGAATCAGTCTTTTTATATTTGGACCATATTGAACAGGACGAGATACTGTCGAAGGAAATTGGGCTTCTTGGATAGAATGGCAATGTGGGCATTCTTTCTGTTCTACTTTATGTTCTGTCACTTCGATCTGAATAGGTGGTAAGTCATACACTTGGCGAATGCGATACCCTTTTACAGGCTCGTGGTTCAAGGAAGTATGACAACAAGTACAATATGTAGGAGAATGTGTAATCGTATGATCTGGAGTCGCTGTCAAACCAAGAGTATGTCCCTTGTGGCCCAACTGGCCACCCGTTTGACGATGAGACGGTTTGCGCAAACTTTTTGTAACAGGCTTACCCAAACCATCTGTAGAAGGTGGCTTATGACTATTTTTGGAGTTTTTTTTTGAAGCATTTTCTAGTTCTTGTATACGTTTTTCTAACTTAGAAAATGTTTCTTCAAATAAAGAAATAACAGCTTCAGGTCCTTTTTTATATGTATCTAAAATAATTTTTCGATCGACCATAAGATTCACCTCCCCTGTTTGATATACTCAGTATTTACAAATGGGAGGCATATGAAACTAGTAAAATTTAAAAAAGACACCGAAAGGTGGCTGAGTAGTTACAAAGATTCATTGTTTTGTCCATCACGTTTGCTTTCTTATTTGTGCAAAGATTTTGGTGAACTATAAGGATTTCTATATGTACTAGGAGCAGTCGATGTGTCCACTTCATTCTTAAATCACACTCCATATAGATGGAACACTTATAGAGCATTCTGTTTTTTTTGATATTGTACCTTTAAACAAAATAACAAAAAGAGGATAGGAATGTAGATATAGATTAAATAAAAGGTAAAATGAGAAGTTTGTGTAATAAATGTATTAATCGTATGTCGATCTTGTAGCTGGCATGCGATGGCAATCAGTATCCCTATCAAGACAAGCAATATATATCTTTGGCGAATAGCGAATATTTCTCGTATACCACGTGTACAAGCCCAGATGGGTAAAATGATACTGGTAATCATCCCCCATGCATATCCGGATACCATAATATACTCTAATCTTTGTATGAAAGGGAACGTAATCAATTGAGAAAGAGAAAGTTGGGACCAAATTTTATGTGCAAGCATGTTTTCGTTAAAACAGGCTAATGCCGAAACAATAGTCAAGAGGTAGAGCGAATTAGAAAAAAGCAATCCATATTGCGCAAATCTATGGGATTCTTTCGGATTATGAATAAAAGGATATATCATGAGAATGATTTCTGATCCTGCCATCGTATAAATGGACTTTTGCATAGCATCGCCAATATCTTGTATCGAATGATTCCAAATCGGTAAAAAACTATCCATCTCACCATAGTTCATGGTGCAGTATATACATAAGAAAATATATAATATAGACATAAAAATAGAGAGTACACAGATTGCAGTCATGATTCGAAATCCAGATGAAACGATATAATACACTAATATTGATATTAAGTCAATAAAATAGACACAGATAATTCCAGTTATGCAGCCTTTAATTCGTACATGCGTTCTTTTTGAATTGGTGACAAATAATCATTCGCTGAATGAATTCTTTTACGATTATAGAAAATTTCAATGTATTCCCAAATATCTTGCTGTGCTTGAGCACGTGTTGCGTATTGTTGCTGATAAATAAGCTCTTTTTTTAGGACACCATGAAATGATTCAATACAAGCATTATCATAACAATTTCCTTTTCTACTCATGCTACAGTTCATGCCATACTGTTGTAATTGACTTTGATAATCCAGAGAAGCGTATTGGCTTCCTCGATCAGAATGATGCAAGACAAAACCTTCCGGTTTTTGACGAAAATAGGCTTGTTGTAAAGCCTTTAATACCAATTTTTTTGTCATCGTATGATCAGCATGCCAGCCCACAATTTTTCTAGAATACAAGTCCATCAGACTTGCTACATACAACCACCCTTCTTTCGTCGGTACATAAGTAATATCGGCTACCCAAACTTGATTTGGCTTTTCTACCTTGAATTGACGATTTAGCACATTGTCATGTACCGGATAAGAATGTTTGGAATTTGTAGTAGCTTTATATTTTTTTACAGTTCTTGATTGTAGCCCTTGTTCTTTCATGATTCTTGCTACTGTTTTTTGTGAGATACGTCTTCCTTTTTGGCGTAACATGGACGTTACTTTAGGACTTCCATATAAAGAAC
Source organism: Bacillus sp. CPT56D-587-MTF (assembly GCF_058792335.1). Classification (NCBI taxonomy): domain Bacteria; kingdom Bacillati; phylum Bacillota; class Bacilli; order Caryophanales; family Bacillaceae; genus Bacillus; species Bacillus sp. CPT56D-587-MTF. The sequence continues at coordinate 335,901 of NZ_JBYTEF010000002.1, forward strand.
GAGATTCTAAGAAAATACAGTGTATTTCTTTGGTGACCTGTTCTCTTTGTGCTTGTCTGGGACTTTTCGTATGATGTTTCCATTTGTAATATCCGCTTCGGGATACATGTAGAACTTGGCACATCTTCTCCACTCGGTATGTGAAGCGGTATCGATGGATAAATTGAAATTTTACCGATGGTCTTTCGCGAAAAAGTGCATTGCCTTTTTTAAAATTGCATTTTCTTCCTCTAAGTCTCGAATACGTTGTTCCATCTCTTTTGTTTGTTAATCTTCAGAACGGAATGTTCGTTGTTTTGTAACTTTAGGCTCTTGCTTATATTTCTTTACCCAACCATGAAGGGTATTTACTGAAACCCCTAATTCTCGGGCAACTTGAGCTACGGACTTTCCTGTTGTAAAGATATGTTTTACGCTTTGGCGTTTAAATTCTTCTTCATATTGTTTTATTTTCCCCATGTAAACACCCCATTTGGTTCATTTTTTTTATAGTAACCTGTGTCTACTTTTTAGTCTAACATCATATACACATAACCGTGGCAAGGATAAAAGTAGACGCGGTAGGAAACATCCATACTTGTACAATTTCAATATAAGTGCGTAAGATAGAAGCACTCACAATAAAAAAATAGAGGAGAAATAGTAAATTTAAACCTGTACCAAATAATTTTCCAAACATATAAGTTTGGAGTTCTAAAATACTGCCATTTATCCAAGAAAGCATACGATATATCATCCACATCAAAATATGGAGAACAATTCCTGCTAGTAAAACGCCTATCCATGCATCATAATCTGCTTGTTCAGCTGCAATTCTAGAAAAACCTAGGACACCAGCTCCAAATTGGGCACTATGGATTAAAAAAGTGTATAGATGGTAGATACTTGATATGCTGGGTTTACTTTCATTATTTTTATACTCCTATTGATTTTTGTATGGTGTAAAAAAGAAATCATGAGATAAAAGTTCCGGGTAGATCTCCTCGTGTACTATTTTGGTAATGTAGAACCGGAGTGTGTAATATTGGGGTTTACATGGATACGGATTTGACATGTAGTGAAATATTGTTTTCCATTTTTTATAGTCTTTACGCTGATATACATCTCCTATTCCTAAGACATCTAGTTTATATTGTTTTTGTATGCGCTGTATCGTACTTTGTAATTGTTCTGTCATTTTCTTTGCTAGTAAGTTATGTAATTGTTCTACTGAAAAATGACGATACAAAGAGGGATGTATTTCTGAAAATTTTCCATCTACTGTCACGTATATATCTATATTAGGATGTTTTGGATTCTTAATATCTAGTTTCATACGATGGTGTACACGTTGAAATTCATATGTAATGGGTTGTTTCTGCATTGAAATGGTAAAAATTCCTCTTACCTGTGAACCAGTCATGTAATTTAAGGAGGCTGTATCTTTTGCAGGTAAAATTGTAACGAGACGGTTATCTTTTCCTCTAAATAAAGCCGCCCCACTTAATGCTATTCCTTCTTTTGTTTGAAATAAAGCGGGAAGTACAAAGCTTTTCTTGGCAAGGATCTTACTATGAATATCACCAATTCGTTTTTTCTCTACCATTTGTGCATTTTTTTGTGTATGTTCTGATAACATGTCAACGTATTTGGCAGGTAAATATTCAGGACCTGCATTTTGATCTAAAATATGTTGTAACATATACGGTGTTTGTAGGAGTTTGTCAGAGAAAATAATCACTTGTATGTGTGGGAAAAATAAAGGGCGACTAATTTTTTTTGCAATCATGCGGAAATGAGAAAAAATACTTTCTCCTGTAGCACTTAAATTAATATAATTTTTTTGTGTAGATGTGCCACGCTCTGAGGTACTAAGTGTATTAGGTAATACCATTTGATAGGTTCCTTTGATTCCCGACCCTCGTGCCTGATCATAAGCGGCGCCAACAACAAATCCTAATTCTTCGATTTCTCTTCGTTCCGCACACGCACACAATAGACAAAGAAGGGAACTAGCAAAAATGAGTTTCAGAATCGCTTTCATATACACTCCTTCTATTAAGAATTGGTATGTATAATAGCGTGTGTTGTTTGAAGTATAAATATGTAAGAAAACAGAAATATGACTCGCATAGAATGGGTTTTTGCAATAAAAATGGGGTGATTTTATTTGTCACCTATCTTAGAGAGCCAATGTAAAGGGATTCAAGTAAAAAAATACTAGGATGTTATTGTACAACCCACACTCATATGATGTTTAGCATTGTACGACATATAAGAATGAGATACAGAAATAATCCTGCGAGAAGTATATATTTCATATAAGTTGTATCATAGAAATCACTAAAAAGAATGATACCTATAATGGTAATCAACATAATAGATAATAAAACGACTGGATGCAAATAGAGCGGATTTTTGGTTACATAGATGACGTAACAAGAAAAAGAAATCATGAATAATAAGAAAGCAACGAAATTAGATTTATACATGCGAGAATTCCTTTCTCAAAAAAATATGTAAGTATTGACGAATTGCAGCGAATCCGTATGTGTTTCGTACGAAGGATGTCGAATCAAACATTTGTTTAAAACATAAAAATTGAGATAGAGGTCCTCTATCGTCGATACATCAACATTTTACTGTCATGGAAATTCCCTTGATAGGCAGTGTGTACTCGCCATATGTTGCAATTGAGTCATGGGATAGTAAAAAATATAAAAAAAGATTGAGCGAATTCGCTCAATCTTCCAAATAACAGCTTACCATAGCTTATAAAATATAATATCAAACATGCATCTGTTTGTCCTGATATTTCTGTTATTTCGCATCTTCAAATACATGCAATGCATCTTTACGGAGCGTATCTTTTTCGGTATCTGACTTTTTGAAGTCGCCAGGAATATATCAAACTCATTACTACAATTGTATCTGAAATGGTTGAGAAAAAGAAAAGTACAACAGATATCAAGGCGAACCTTCTAAGTGTAGTGAAAAAGAGAAACCACTAAAATATTCTGAATTTTTAAAAATATTTATGTGTGGAATAACTAAAACGATTCATTGGGCTTCACGTACATTGCAATTCCGTTTATGGTAACTGGAAAGTCACCACGTTTAAAAGTTCGTGCCGTATTAACCGACACATATAATCGCAATTTCGACTTGTTGAAGCACAAGTTAGGCAGACTTCGTATCACAAAGAAATCTGCTCAAGGTATCGCTCAAATATCTTGAAAAGAAATGTTGCAATAAAATCTACTAGGTTTTGTATCAATACTACAGTTATTATTTCTCAATTATAATTGTGTAACAACTGTGCTATATTTTTATTACTCTAATTATGAAAGAAGGTGAAAATATGGGTGCTGCAAGAATGCTAACTGGTACAAAAGTTACAAAACCGGAATTAACACAACAAGAAAAAAAACAAGTAACAAAATAATGAAGTGAAGTCAATTCAATTCATAAGATCTAACATGCTACGTATATTTGTATACATGTTAGATCTTTTGTATAGGGAGTGGAATATGTGTACATTTGGGAACGAGAAACATCTATGCAAAATGCTTACCATAAAGCTATTACTGTCATTCAACAATCTGGATTATCTTATGAAAAAAATGTGATAGGAGATACCATATATACAACTCATATTACGCTTAGAAATGCACAAAATGAAGTGGTAAGTTCAGGTACGGGAAAAGGATTAGGAGAAACAAGTGAGATAGGTGCTTTATTTGAGGCCCTGGAACATTACTATACCGAAAAAGATGCATTACATAATTGCTGTACATTTCCTTCTCATAGGATTCCTGAAATTGAAACATTTAATCGGGAATGTATTATACAACTATTATATACGGAGAGGGAAGACGTTTTACTATGCCGTAAGTACACTTCTTTAAAAAAAAACAAACAACATGTATGGTACCCTCTTTTTATTACAAATCCATATTATGCTGAAAATGTTACTCATCCAGACGACTCTTTTAATTATAAAAAGTTAAAGCGATATAGTAGTAATAGTGGGATTGCTATCGGTTCTACTTTTTATGAAGCTCTTATTCACGCAACAAATGAGGTGATTGAGCGTGACGCGTGGTCATTATTTTTGTTAAAGCATTATTACTATCAAAATAAAAGTATTTTACAAATAATGGACCTAAATACATTTCCAAGTGAACTAAAAACACTTATGAAAAATGCTGTCAGTGAAATAGGTAAAAATATTATTTTACTCAATATTACAACAGAAACAAATATACCAACTATCCTTGCTGTAAGCTTAAATGGAAATATTCCCTATGTGGGTTTAGGGACCTCTCTCTACTTAGAATATGCTATCACTCGTGCAATAACGGAATTAGTTCAAACGTGTCATATGATACGTTTGTTTCCCGAACAAGCTAATGAAGAAAGAGTAGCTATATTAGAAGCTCTAAAAGAATATCCCCAACATTACAGATGCGCAGAGTTTAATACACAACGGCTATGGAATGTGGAATCTAGACAGGTTTCTTTTGATTCTATCTGCTCATTTCCACATCAATCTCTTGAAAAATATATTCAAGAACTAAAAATTAGGTTAAATGATTGTGGATTTGATATCTATTATTCTATCCTCGCGTCTTTTAATAATAATACACATATTGTAAACACTCTTATTCCGAATATGGAACGCTTCTTTTTAAATTATGAAGGGTATTTTGTACTCCCTTCGGATCGAGGACACGTACTGCATCAATAGAGGCTTGTTAAAAATAAGGAGGGTAACCACAGTTAGTTTATATTTATAAAAATCTATAAGTAACGATAAAATATTTATAGATGAAAATATTGATATAGTAAAATAGTTTCGTGAGGTGAGAAACATGAAACTATATTCAATTGGTGATTTTGCAGAAAAGATAGGTAGGACGGAACAAACTCTTAGGAATGGGGATAAAAATAATAAATTCAAACCACATCATGTTTCTGTTGGTGGCACTCGCTATTATTCGCAGGAACAACTTAATCATTTTCTAGGGATTCGCAATAAAGAAGAAATAACTAAAAAGGTGATAGGCTATTGTAGAGTTAGTTCCCATAAGCAGAAAGATGATTTAGAAAGACAAATTGAAAATGTGAAAATGCTGATATGTAGGATTCGTTGTATCCGAATTTACGCTCTCGGAGTGTTATATCAAACAAAAGTAGCTTCGGCAAAATTAGACACGTAGAACAGGGAAATAAACATGATGTATAGATTTTTTATAAGTTTATGGCAACGGTAAGATATACAGAAGGTAAAGTCTTTTTGTGGAATCTTAAGTGACGATTTCAAAAGTTGATGTATAAATAACATACATCCTTAGGCCATACAATGCGATTCTTCTTCTAACAGGGTAACAAGAAATTACAGTCCTTTTTGAACGAGAAAGCACATCGCCTTTAGGTATAGGATGAAAGTGAGGTTGGAGACAGAGTGCTACTAAAAATTGTAAGGGTTGTGGCACTCTCAGTATCCAAAATGTGGGTATCGTTTTGTTGTAGTTTTTATTAAACGGATACATGATGAATGATTATAGAAGAACATTTTACAGAATTGGTTCAAGAAGTATGCAATGAGCTGGATGTTGTAATTATCGCAATGAAATGTGACGAAGATCATGTTCACTTGTTCTTGCATACATTACCGGCATTGATACGATAGCAAAATCAAAGGAGTGACTTCTTAAAAAAGTAAGAGAGAAATTTCTTGCTCTTCAGTACTTGCCAAGCCTGTGGCCACGTTTCGATTTTGGTACTATTGCTGGAAATGGATTAAGTGAGACCATACAATAGTATGTAGAAAGTCTAAAAACAAGAGGGTGAAACTTGTGACGCAAACCATGACGGTCAAAATTAAATTACTTCCGACAAAAGAATAAACCAGGCTATTGAAACAAAGTAGTCAAGAGTATATCAAATTCATTACTACATTTGTATCTGAAATGGTTGAAGAAAAGAGAAGAACAAAGAAAAGTATAAAGGATATCAAAGCCGATCTTCCAAGTGAAAGATCAAGCGATTACAGATGTAAGTAATATTTTCTGCAAAAGTGAAAAGAGTAACTACCAAATCGTTCGGACTTTAAAAAGACCCGTTTGTGTGTGGAACAAATAAAACGTTTTATCTTAATACACATACGTTTCAATCCGTTTTATGGTAAATGGAAAGTCAACCTGTTTAAAAGTTTGTGTCTAATAACCAATACATATAATCGCAATATCGACTTGTTGAAGCCGTTCCGCCCTTTTATAAGAATATCTTTTCTTCGTTTTTACTGTCATATCCTGATATGTACTATTATTTAAAACCTTTTTATTTAAATCTAGGACGATGGCGTTGTCTTTATTGTAGGTCTTAGCATCGACAAGTAAAGTTTTATTTTTAAAATTTAAACAATCAGTGTCATAGAAATATGCTTCTGTGACACTTTGTCGTCAATATCAATTTCATTTCATATTTTAATGAATTTCGGTTTGGCGTAGCCAAAAGGTTTTCCTTTTTATTTTGCCTCTGATATAATCAGTCGTATAAATTATAAAGGATGTTATATAAATGAAATGAGATAGTAATAACCATTCAGTATTCTTGTTGAATTATCACCTTGTGTTGGTCGTGAAATACAGAAGAAATGTGTTTGATGATGATATATCAAACTATGCAAAAGATATGTTTGTTCGACTATCTGAAAACTATAACATCACATGAGTTGAATGGAATCATGATGTAGACCATGTTCAAGTTTTATTCAAGGCACACCCTAATACAGAAATGACAAAATTCATCAATGCTTATAAAAGTGCAAGTTCTCGACTTATGAAAAGAGACTTTCTACAAGTGAAAAAGAAACTTTGGAAAGAGATGTTTTGGTCAAGAAGTTTTTGCTTGCGAACTATTGGTGGTTCGCCAATAGACGTAGTAAAAACATATATTGAAAATCAAAGTGAAAAGTGAGGTAAAATGATAGGGCAAAGCAGAATAAAGCATATACATTCCGTTTGTATCCAACAGAAGACCAAGCACACCTTATGCGTAAAACCTTCGGTTGTGTACGTTTCGTGTATAACAGAATGTTAGCTGAACGGTCATATCAAATTGCTAAAACTGAAAATGGTACGTATCAAACAGCATAGAGAAATACGACAAGACCATATAATTAAGTCATGTACTATGTGTCCATTTTGCCTGTATATGAAAAAGAAATCGTACAAAAAGAAGTAGAAACAGTTGTTGGATTAGACTTTGCGATGGATCAATTATACGTCAGTTCTGAGGATGAGAGAGCCAATTATCCTAAATTCTATCGTGAAATATTAGACCGATTAGCAAATGCTCAACGAGCATTATCAAGACGTACAAAAGGTTCAGGTCGTTGGAATAAACAACGTATCCGTGTAGCTAAGCTGCATGAAAAAGTAGCAAATCAACGTAAGAACTTCCTTCATCATAAATCTAAAGAGCTAGCGACTCATTTTGATGTTGTAGCTATTGAAGATCTAAATAGGAAGGGCATATCGCAAGCACTTCATTTTGGAAAAAGCGTCGCTGATCATGCTTGGGGTATGTTCACTTCTTACCTAGCTTATAAACTACATGAACAAGGCAAACAGCTTGTGAAAATAGATAAATGGTTTCCTTCCACCAAAACATGTAGCAGTTGTGGAAATGTAAAACATATGTCATTGTCTGAGCGAGTCTATTCTTGTATATGCGGTGTAAATCTCGATAGAGATGTAACGCAGCTATCAATATCAAAAATGAAGTAATACGCCTATTAGCGTTAACATAGATAGTAATAAAATAACCTTTGTTAGCTAGGCTGTCTTAGGACGTTAAGTGGCGGGTAGTTCACAAACTCAAAAAAGTGATACAGAACTCATAAACCATGATTTAAACAGGGAAATTTTTAAAACATATTATTTTTAGAATGTTTAATAATAATATATTAATCGGAGATGCTGGCCCTATCCCTCATAGAAGAAATCCATCCACTAATTACAATCCCAATAAATATAGTCCAAAATAGGGTTTTCCAAGTTGTAGATTCCGGAAAGGAATGTGCAATCATGCTTAAAGGAGAATGGGCTAATGCATATACTGCTAGCTTAATACCAACCCAGCCTATGACTAAAGATACCGTAATGTTTAATTTTGGTCTACTCTTTATTATTTTCTCGAAGGCAGAAGTAGAAAAGCGCATAATGATTAAACCAATCATACCGCCTATTAAAACAAGAGAAAATTGACCTATATCAAGTTCACCAATAGTACCTAAGTTTGTTTTAGGTAAATTCATCGTTAATGCCACCGCTACGAAAATAGAATCAATAGCAAACGCAAGATCAATGAGTTCAACTTTTAAGAGTATCCGCCAAAAATCTTCTTGTTTTTTTATATGCTTTCCTTTCGTTGCTTGTTGATTTTCCTTTTCAAATAAATTCTTTGTAGCTATATACAGTAAATAAAGTGATCCTAGCGCTTGTACTTGCCATAAATCAAGAAGTAAGGAAATCATGCATAATGCTATAAATCGGAATATTAATGCTCCTGTCAAACCGTAAAATAATTCTTTTTTTCGTTGGTTTTCTGGTAATTTTTTCATAAGAAAAGCAAACACAATCGCATTATCAATAGTTAAAACACCTTCTAAAATAATTAAAATCAGTAATGCCCAAATATATTCTATTAACAATAACATCTTCCTTTCTTTAGTAAAGTGAAATGCGAATCAAGCGATAGTTTTCCATGCTATCCGTAAAATTATCCGGTATTTGCATCTGTTGTATGTAAAAAGGAGTTTGAGTTTCTGTTATGGAAACGTACGAACAGTTACTGTAGTGGTATTTGAGGGCTTTCTTGTGTCAAGATAGACAATATCGAATACAGAGTATTAGTAAAAAAATTTAAAAATAACTAAAAATCATCTAACAGCATGGAAAATACGGCAAGATTTTAATAAAAGTTTGTGGTTAATATCAAATGGACAACTGATTTTAAGAGAAAATAATATCAATATGAGCTTCTATTATGTTAACTGTAAGAGGAATATATTTAGCGCAGGTTTAATAAATGCAAATATAAAATCAACTAAAAAGGGTGTTAATTCCTTATGTATTCTTAAATTCTTTGTTTGTGTAGTATTATTTTTTTCAAATCGATTGTTGTCAATTCATTTAAAATAGGTGTTTTCATGTTCCATTTTTTCATTAAAATTAACAATAATAACAAACCATTTAATAAATATAAACATAGAATAATGTAAGGGACAGCATCCAAGCGTTCCAAACACCCATGCCAAGAAATAAAACTACAAATTATTTCTTGGCCCCTTTTACATAAAAATAAAATAAATTTCATCAAAAATGTACAAGCTTCTTTTCACCTTATTCATAAAATATTAGTAAGGATCTATCAATCCTTACCTCCACTAACTTCAACTCAAAATTACCCAAAACGAAAAAAAGCAAAACAGAGTAATTTAAATTACTCTGTTTTGCTTTTTAAATACAAACTAAAATGTACAAATCTAACTTTATTATAAAGATAAGCTCTATAGCTCACTTATTCTATTTTTCTTTAAGAAGATCCTTACAAAAAATCGATTTTTTATACAACGTTGCACCCTAATACAAAACATTCATGTCTAAAAAGCCTCGAAGTCTCCACATTGTATAAAACCATGCATAGAAGGTAAATAAGGATAACAAACAAATCCAATAATAACAATAATTCATCCTAGTGATATTACCGGTTTAAAGCCCGCTATTAATTCGCTTAAAACACATCAGAATAATGTGATAAATTTGTGTGTATTATGATAAAATATATAAAATAGTGAATTTAGTATCGATTTTAATAAATTCCAAAGAAAAGCTCATTTTTACAAGAAATGAGCTTTTCTGTTTCAGGCTAACAACCATGTATCATTTCAACCTTTATTAGGGGAAAGATTGAAAGAAAAGTTTAGCTTAGTTACATTTTTGCATATATGTATGAGAAAGTGAATTGATAATCTTTATTCTGAGTATTATGAAATTTAACTGATGTTTTACAGTAAACAACCGACACATATAATCGCAATTTCGAGTTGTTGAAGCACAAGTTAGATACAATTCGTATCATAAAGGAATCTGATAAGTGGATTGCTCAAATTTTTGTCACAATTCCTATATGTAGAAAAAATAGGAACAAACCTTTTAGAAATTGATTTAGATCTCAAGGTGCCTGCGGTAGCCATCACAGATGAGGGTAGGATTTGTTTTTTGGGAAACGGAAAAACAAATGCATGATACGTAAGTTTCGTAATGTTCGTCAGAATCTAGGAGAAGTGAAGAAGCTGCATGCTCTGCGACAACTTGATAATATGGGACAAAAGTAAAAGAATGAAGCATATTTCAAGAAAGGTTAAACTACCCGTCCCTTATAGAATAAAAGAAACAGGTAGCATGGGTGGTGTTCTTACAGAATTTATGATGCGGGAAAGCCCACGCAAGACTTTAGTCCGTCTTTAGACGTGGGATGAAAGCATCGTTTTTGCATAGCAAAACATGGTATACTTTATTTATAGTCATGCAAAAGACGTAAAAACATTTGAGAACGAACAATCTGTACGGTATGGTCACAGTACCGTAGCCCACGAATCTATATGGTCTGTTGTGGGAGTGGTGATGGCACACCGCAATCTTGCACGTCAGCGATACCAGAAATGGACTTCGCCTTTGGTAGCAAGAATCCCACTGACGTTAGTCAGCTTGCCCCTTTAGGGGTGGGAGTGTCAAAATAGCAAGCTTATAAAATTAAGGGAATGTGTTTTCTATATTTTAACTTCTAGATTTCATATTCATCACAAACATTGTGATGGTCGCATTCTTTACGTTTACAGCAGAAACGGCCACAATCGGGTGAATTTACAGAGACTACGTTAATTTTATTAATGGTAATTCGTGCTAATCCAGGGAAACAATCAAAATCTGAGAGGATTATTACATTGTTTCCTTGGAATCCTTGGAATGTTGCACTTGTAGGTGGTTGACAAGCGTACTGAATAACAAGACAAGTTCCAGGAGCTAATGTTCTTAAAAATTGTAATAACTCTGGGTTATTAACATTGTTTACATTAAAAGTTTGTTCTTCTCTTCTAGGCTGTTCTCTATGACCATTACATCTGTTACAGTCACAACCTCCACCAAAACCAAAACCCATAATATTACCCCCTTTCTTTCGTTAATACATCTTATGCTCGTCTAGAAAGGATGGTGTGAGTATATGAGTCTAGTTACGTGTGGATTTTTTCTTTAAATAAAAAAGTGTTTAATATACTTTCTTTTTGCTCAATACAAATATAGTTAAGGATGATTTGTGGTTGATTTTTTCATATAGTGTAATTACGACTGTTGTTTATAAAAACAATAACTAAATTTCTTTGCGTAGGATGTGGGTACCTATAGATGATATACTGGAAAAATCATTGGATTGTACATTTGTTGATAAGTATAGGTTTCGCGGATAAAGTACACTAAAGTTGATTATTTGTGTTTTTTGCTTTAATTTTATTATGGTGTGTGTTTTATATTAGCATAAAGCTCTTACTATCTAACAGCCGTTTTAAAGAGATTTTTTTCTTATATTTTATTGTTTTTCGACAGAAGGCTCATTATTTTGTTCGAAGCTACTAGTTCTATGACTAGTAGCTTTTTAGAAAGCATAACGTTGGGAGAAATGGAGATTCTTTAGTGGATGTGTAGATGAGTGCCCGATAGTATTTTTGAAATACAGAATGAATGTTATTCTAATGGTTCTAATAATTTCTTCTTCTGTTGATGAGTGTTTATTATTCCTCCGCAGAAAAGTCCAGCGGTAGTACCACTAGTTATAGTATATAAAAAGATAAAGTCTAAACTGTGAATAGCATCGGTATTTATGTGCATATAGGTATTTAGAGCATATTTGATAATAAAATTAATCAATATAACCATTAATGGTAGGTAGTTTTTTGAACGAAACAGTATACCATTTTTTAGAAAGAAGCGGTGTTTTCTACTATAAAGTTTATAGCCTAAAAATGTGCCGATTCCAAGAAATATAATATAGAGTAAGAAAGCATAAAAACGAAATGAGAAGTTCGCAAAAATATTATATATTCCCCATAAAATAAAAGTAACTACTCAGCTTCTTCAAATAAAAAAACAGGCCAAATACATGTTTCCGATTCGAAAACATGAAAAGAAAATACTCCAATCAGGGAAAGAATCTATGCCAAATAGAGAAATTCTCTTATGAAGTCGTGTTATTCCAAGGAACCGTTCTAGTTTCTATGACTTGGTTTATCGCTTGTAAGACCGATTGTTTTTGTTTTTTCATGGTACTCATAAAGCTTCGTATCTGACAAAAAGATTCTGCGCCTTTCTTACTTCGGAAAGTCCCAGACACTTTCTGTTTTACTTTCGTCATCCGAATATCCCGTTCTGCTTGATTGTTATCAAATGGAATGGCTGGATGTTCTAAAAACGCTAGAATTCTGTCAGAATACTTGACGAAGCGATTCCATAAATTTTGAGAAGGCGTCTGCTTTCCTTTCTTCTTTTGTTTCGTGGAAAGAATCTGTTGTTCTTTCAATATGGATTGATACATAATAAACAGATTCTTTTGCGTCGCTTTTGGCATGGTACCTTCGGATTGCTTTTTCATCGTCAACGCTTGCGTTAGAAATTTCTGCATCTGTTGTGCCCATTGTTCTCCAGTACTATCTATAATTCCTTGTAAATCTCGTAAGAGATGGGCATTACATAAAACGTGACGACAATCTGTATACGCATCATACGATTTCCAACCATCATGCATCGCAATTCCAGAAAAAGATGGCAAGATTTCTCCAGCATCCATTGCTTCTTTTCCACGTTTTTGATGAATATGTTGCAATGTCACCTCCGGTGTACTGGCAGTATGTAACCATTGTGTTTTGTTTTCTACACGCATACCAGTTTCATCAAAATGGACAACAGGAGACTGCAGAATCTTTTCCTTTACTTCTTTTATGAATGGCTGCAATTGAGAAGCGAAAGCCTGTGTATGATTTACCAGGGTTCCTTCGCTTATAGAATGTCCAAAACAATCCTGAAAGAATTCTTTTGTTCGCTTCAAAGAAATGCATTGATAATGCGTTAAATAGGGAATCAGTCTTTTTATATTTGGACCATATTGAACAGGACGAGATACTGTCGAAGGAAATTGGGCTTCTTGGATAGAATGGCAATGTGGGCATTCTTTCTGTTCTACTTTATGTTCTGTCACTTCGATCTGAATAGGTGGTAAGTCATACACTTGGCGAATGCGATACCCTTTTACAGGCTCGTGGTTCAAGGAAGTATGACAACAAGTACAATATGTAGGAGAATGTGTAATCGTATGATCTGGAGTCGCTGTCAAACCAAGAGTATGTCCCTTGTGGCCCAACTGGCCACCCGTTTGACGATGAGACGGTTTGCGCAAACTTTTTGTAACGGGCTTACCCAAACCATCTGTAGAAGGTGGCTTATGACTATTTTTGGAGTTTTTTTTTGAAGCATTTTCTAGTTCTTGTATACGTTTTTCTAACTTAGAAAATGTTTCTTCAAATAAAGAAATAACAGCTTCAGGTCCTTTTTTATATGTATCTAAAATAATTTTTCGATCGACCATAAGATTCACCTCCCCTGTTTGATATACTCAGTATTTACAAATGGGAGGCATATGAAACTAGTAAAATTTAAAAAAGACACCGAAAGGTGGCTGAGTAGTTACAAATAAAAATTCCTGGAACTATGAGTGACTGAGAAATATTTACTTCGCGCTCCTGAGAAGCAGCTATGCCCCTAGAGAGTAAAAAATAAAACAATAGCCATACCCATATAGGTGTATGTTTCACAATTTCGAAAATCATCTACTATACACATCCTTAACAATAGATATAATTGTGTATAGTTTGTTTAACTTCAATACAAATATACCTTGAAAAATAGGATGAAGTCTTTCAATGAAAGTTTATAATCCACTTTCTTCACCAGGAATTTCCGGTAACATTCAGACGGTGAGGATTTTTGTTTCTTGTTAAAGTTGAGATATATGCTAAATAGGGATTTACACTGTATGGAACTATTTTCTTTTAGGGTGGTTTACAAAATATTGTTTGTGACCATACGTCCTTCTTCGAAATAGCATGTGCATAGAAATTGTATCAGAACTAAAAATACTATGTAAACAAATTAGGGAAATGGCTTAGAAACCTAGACAGAGAATGGAAGATACGAACATTCAATAATGAACGAAGTGTTAGAAGGAAAAAGAAATACAAATAGGGGCGCGTATTTTATGTATAACTTAAAAGAAGATATGTGTGAACAATTAAAAGAGGAAAAAGGGGATATTACTATATTTTTAAAGTATCCTAAAACTAATGTTAGCGTTTATTTTTTGTATTAATTTCCTTTTTTTATATGGGGGTTCTAGAAATATGATGACAAACATGTCCAAGTTACTATCTGAAAACCAGTGAAAAATATTTTTTTATCTAATTAGGCCCATAGAAAACTGATTTGGAATCACTTTGCTGCATAATTTTATAAAACGTAATATAAATATTTTTAAAAATTAAATATAATATCTAATAAGTATTATAATAAGAAGTATCAGTGCCTATTTTTTCTTCATAAAAAAGAAGAGACTAATTCTCTTCTTTTTGGGATACTTAATTTTTTTATTTTTGAGAAGTTCCCTGGTCTTGGTGATATAAAACAATACGCTGATGTAAAGGTTGAATTTTTCTGTTGGTCGCTGAATATATCTTTTGAAATTCCTTGATCTGTGCTGGTGAAATTTCTATAATTTCTTTCATGACATACCATTCTACATTTTCAGAAAGTGGTGGGGTCGTTAGAGATCCAAGGTAATGATAATAACTTTTATCGGTTGGAATCATAGAGGCGATATCCAATGTTCCGACATCTGTATTTTTCTTGCCTGTTTTTACATGATTTAGCACATCTTGAAACCCTTTATTTTCTTTTCCTTCCTGAAAAAGTACACCAATGACTGCGAGACGTCCATCTTGACTCTTATGAACAAAATGCACTTCGACAGGATAATGTTGTCCGTTTATGGTATGTTCACTGGGAGCATGAAAATGGAACTGTGTAAATGCAAATGTTCTTCCGTTGATTTGTGCTGTCCCTGTATCATCGACTTGGATGGTGTGTCCATTATCCTCTTCATCCTGTACAGTGGTATTGTAATCGAGATGTATGTCCCCAACATCCTGCATAGGAACGACTTTTGATGTGTCGATATTAATAGGAGATTGTGCATCTCCTGATTCAAATTTCCAATGAGCTTGATCTTTATAATTGAGCTGTTCTGTTGATCCACTTTGTTTTAGTTGAGGTTTAGTATCCTTTTTTTGTGGTACTGTTTCTGATTTTGAGCATCCTTGTATGAGAAAAAGACAGCATGCTACTATGAGAAACTCTTGTTTTCTAATCATATTTTTGCCTCCTTTGTATTTTATTTTGATGTGAATCAAGTGCCTATATACTAGACTATATCTTTTTATTTTGTTTCATAAATACCAAAGGATTTTTGTGAAATGAAAAAAGTATGTTCTATTGAGATGTTAATCGAGCCTTTTTACATCATTTCTCATGGTTAGTTTCTCTATTACTGGTTTTAATATACATATATTTTCTTATCTGCTTGTAGTTTATTGAACAAGAAAAAGCTTATACGGTGCTACATGCTGTAATTGTTAGTTTTTTCTAAAAATTACAAAATATATGGTGTGAAAAATAACCTATTATAGTAGAGGTATTTATTATATAGGAAAGATGTGGGGGCGGTTGGTACAGAAAATACTTTTAGTAAGGGTAATTTTTATATATTTTTCTTGTAAAGGAAGCTTCAAAGATCCATTTTAATATTTTTACTGAAGTTGGACTGTGAAAATATTGAAATGGAATTTTTTAAAGAAAAACACTTGAATTCTGTTAGAATATAAGTTTTCTTTTATAAAGAAACATGTCGTGTCCGTTCTATGTTAGGATGTAAATCGTCAAATCGTTGAGGTTTCCTTATACAATGACGCTTGAATGGATGGAATGAAAAGTTTTCTTTAGAAATCTGTTTTTTTTTGTAATAGTACTTATATCGAAGCTAAAATAAATACTAAATGGTATAAATAAAGAGGAACGGTGCTATTAACATGGGTTTCATTCCAAAGAAAAATAGAGTAGATATAAAAATCCATTATTTACAGGGGAAATATAGGACACCCAATAATTTAGACTTTCTATACTATATAATAGTATAGAAAGATCCAACTTGTGCAAATGTCAAAATTGGTATACAATACAAAATATGAAGACCTTACCATGTATTAAATCTCTATAACAAGGGGGTCTTATATAATTATCATCTTCTTTTCATATATATTGGATAAGAGAGGATTGGTATATTGAACAAATTATGGTCGTGCGATTCTATACAGTTATTACGAGAAATTGATCGGAAAATGAGCATACTCGAGTCTATAATTCAGCAGATTTCTGAAGGTGCGGTTGCAGAAGAAGTAGAAGGGATTCATCAGATTCTTTTAGAGGTGTCTCAACTGTTGCTCGCTTTACAACATGATCCTAAGATGGCACCATTTGTAAAAGGGTTAAGTCTACAACTTCAAAATATACAAGAACAGTGCAATCGATTATTGGGTATGAGGAGAATGCATTGATTTTTATTAGGGGACTGTAAAATATTATAGTTCCACTCGTTATGTACTGGAAGAGTACAGCAAGTTAGGTGATATTTTATATAATTACTTATTTTCTTCTTAAAAAGGAAGGCGACTACAAGAAAGAACTATCCGTAATATTCTTCAGAAGCATATTAAATTTATTAAGTTTGATGGATTTAGTGCTCATGATTTAATGTATTCCCCGAAAGAATTCTCCTTCCTCAAGCGTGTGAAGAGCGTAGTCCAAAAATAGGTGGGAGATGTATTTCGGTGTGGCATAGCCAGAAGGCTTTGCTTTTTATTTTGCCTCTGATAAAATCAGTCGTATAAATAATAGATATTGGTATAAAAATGAAAATAGATAGGAATAACCACTCAGTGTTATCGGTGTATTACCATCTTGTATTGCTTGTGAAATATAGGGGAAATACGTTCGGTGATAATAGGACTATGTAACTATGTAACTATGTAACTATGTAACTATCTAACTATCTACCCCATACATGTGTATTTTGTGATAGACACATATTGGAATGGAGGAGAAAGGAATTATAATCAATAAACCGAGTAGCTATTCAGTTATCCGTTGATGGCTTTTACGGATATTAATATACGCTTTGTCAAAAAAATGAAAACGCTACCATCACAAGGCATAAAATAAAATTGCAAAAACTAGGTCTTGTTTGATTTGCCAAAAGTTGCGAAGTAAAGGAACGCATTATAAATGTTACAGTTAGAGGGGGCCTGATGGCAGATATCTGGTATGATTGTTAGTTGCAACAGAAGGGTAAGAGTTTCAAAAAATACACTTGCATATAGGAATAGATGTAGGGTTGAAAGAGTTCGCTAATTGTCAGATGAAAGGACCTATAAAATTTGAAGTTTTGCAATGGATGGAAGAAAGAGATACTCATTCAAATCAGGAAAATAAAGTGTCTAAATAAATTCGTAGAGCAAGGCTATGGTTTCATTCCAAAGTGCAAGTCATGCTAGGATTTAAAACTTTTCATATAGATTGATTACGAGATTAGTCTGTTCACAATTAAAAACAACTCATGCATCAATTGTAACTACTCAGCCACCTTTCGGTGTCTTTTTTAAATTTTACTAGTTTCATATGCCTCCCATTTGTAAATACTGAGTATATCAAACAGGGGAGGTGAATCTTATGGTCGATCGAAAAATTATTTTAGATACATATAAAAAAGGACCTGAAGCTGTTATTTCTTTATTTGAAGAAACATTTTCTAAGTTAGAAAAACGTATAC
Source organism: Bacillus sp. CPT56D-587-MTF (assembly GCF_058792335.1). Classification (NCBI taxonomy): domain Bacteria; kingdom Bacillati; phylum Bacillota; class Bacilli; order Caryophanales; family Bacillaceae; genus Bacillus; species Bacillus sp. CPT56D-587-MTF. The sequence continues at coordinate 353,934 of NZ_JBYTEF010000002.1, forward strand.
AAGAACTAGAAAATGCTTCAAAAAAAAACTCCAAAAATAGTCATAAGCCACCTTCTACAGATGGTTTGGGTAAGCCCGTTACAAAAAGTTTGCGCAAACCGTCTCATCGTCAAACGGGTGGCCAGTTGGGCCACAAGGGACATACTCTTGGTTTGACAGCGACTCCAGATCATACGATTACACATTCTCCTACATATTGTACTTGTTGTCATACTTCCTTGAACCACGAGCCTGTAAAAGGGTATCGCATTCGCCAAGTGTATGACTTACCACCTATTCAGATCGAAGTGACAGAACATAAAGTAGAACAGAAAGAATGCCCACATTGCCATTCTATCCAAGAAGCCCAATTTCCTTCGACAGTATCTCGTCCTGTTCAATATGGTCCAAATATAAAAAGACTGATTCCCTATTTAACGCATTATCAATGCATTTCTTTGAAGCGAACAAAAGAATTCTTTCAGGATTGTTTTGGACATTCTATAAGCGAAGGAACCCTGGTAAATCATACACAGGCTTTCGCTTCTCAATTGCAGCCATTCATAAAAGAAGTAAAGGAAAAGATTCTGCAGTCTCCTGTTGTCCATTTTGATGAAACTGGTATGCGTGTAGAAAACAAAACACAATGGTTACATACTGCCAGTACACCGGAGGTGACATTGCAACATATTCATCAAAAACGTGGAAAAGAAGCAATGGATGCTGGAGAAATCTTGCCATCTTTTTCTGGAATTGCGATGCATGATGGTTGGAAATCGTATGATGCGTATACAGATTGTCGTCACGTTTTATGTAATGCCCATCTCTTACGAGATTTACAAGGAATTATAGATAGTACTGGAGAACAATGGGCACAACAGATGCAGAAATTTCTAACGCAAGCGTTGACGATGAAAAAGCAATCCGAAGGTACCATGCCAAAAGCGACGCAAAAGAATCTGTTTATTATGTATCAATCCATATTGAAAGAACAACAGATTCTTTCCACGAAACAAAAGAAGAAAGGAAAGCAGACGCCTTCTCAAAATTTATGGAATCGCTTCGTCAAGTATTCTGACAGAATTCTAGGGTTTTTAGAACATCCAGCCATTCCATTTGATAACAATCAAGCAGAACGGGATATTCGGATGACGAAAGTAAAACAGAAAGTGTCTGGGACTTTCCGAAGTAAGAAAGGCGCAGAATCTTTTTGTCAGATACGAAGCTTTATGAGTACCATGAAAAAACAAAAACAATCGGTCTTACAAGCGATAAACCAAGTCATAGAAACTAGAACGGTTCCTTGGAATAACACGACTTCATAAGAGAATTTCTCTATTTGGCATAGATTCTTTCTCTGATTGGAGTATTTTCTTTTCATGTTTTCGAATCGGAAACATGTATTTGGCCTGTTTTTTTATTTGAAGAAGCTGAGTAGTTACCATCAATTATTGGAAGAGTATCTTTTATTTGCACTAAAATCTATATTCTGAATAAAACGGTTCTTTTTTTTTGTTTTTTCATATACTATTAAAAATTATTGATTTTCAAGGAGGTAGTATTATGGTTATTTTACAAGATATATATAAAGGACCTTATAATGTGTTAGCTATTTCCCCTTTACAAAACGCAGATGTTCCTGTTTCAAATTATGATGAATTAATAGAAGATTTACAAACGGAATTGTTCCTTGGACGCAGTGAAAGAGCAATTGCAAGTATTTTAGAACGTATTGCAGACAATAAAATTAATTATCAAACTATTGTTATGATGAGTTTAGGTTTGGCCTCTTTCGCTGTACCAGCATTAGGCCTTCTTACCCCTTTTGTCGGACTTTTTTTCTCACTTCTTAATCCTGGACCTGAACCACCGACTGTTGAAGATATTTTTAAAGCTATGCAGCCTGCAATTCAAGATATGATAGATAGATCACTTACTCAAACCGAATTAAACCAGATGAATAATCATTCTGACGCACTACAAAAACAACTGGGCATCTACAAAGATGCAATGGAACATTTTTATAGCTTAACAAACCCTACTGATATTCAAGCAAATGATCTTCATAATCAAATAGATTATACAAATAATGTTTTACAAACAGGCTTAAGTTTTTTCAAAACAAAAGAGTATGAAGTACTAGGATTACCGTATTATACTATGTTTGCAACAATATCTTTACTTTTACTGTCTGATAAAGTAAAACATGGGTTATCGTGGAAGTATAGTTCTGACGATATACCATTCTTTGAAGGACAATTTAATGCTGCTACGCAAGAATATAGTTCGCAAATTGTAAAGATAATGCAAACTATGACACGTGAACAAGTAGAGAGTATAGACTTTTATCAAAATGTTACAGGCTTTATGTCTACATGGCCAGGAATATCGCCTATAAACTATAAAATGAAAAATAATTTAGATAATACTCAAACATTTAAATACAAAGTATATAATCCAAATCCAGGGGATCCACCGATAACTGAGTATAAAATGTTTGATCGTACACCTATAGCCCAATTAAAGTCGGTTCCTTGTACAAATAATAAGACATTTGTAACAGCGATAGATACTATTAATAATTCTTACGGTTTAGGTATGGTAGATTTTAACACATACGCCTGGTATTTACAACCAACTGATCCTTCCGCCTGTGCACAGACCTATACTATAGACCCAATGCTCCCATTACTTGCTGAATGGTCTAGATATTTTAGCAATCCTGATTCTTTCGATCCAGGTCAACCTCCTATAGGCCGTGCATTCGCCTTTTGGACTGATCCTACTACGATTCCTGATGGAATTTTCTTTTTCCCTTATATAGACAATCTTCTGTATATTGGAGAACCTGGTTTTGGAAACAATGTCATTCATAACGGAATGAAAATATCTCAAATTAACAGTTTTTTTAATTTTAATTTTGTCAATATTTTAACGGTACCAGAAAATATCTCAAATGATGCAAATTCTATTTTATCTATTCCAGCTGAAAAGTATTCCCTAATAAATGGATGGAAATCCGTTCTAGAAGCCAATCTAAATTATCCAAATGAAGCTGTTACCGGTTCTACGCCATTAATTTCTACAGCTGTAAATCAGGATCTAGCTTTTAACGTTATTAACTTATTGCCTCCAAATGGTAGTTGGACGCAATATAAACTACGTGTTCATTATGCCACAGATGCAGATGGAGCAGAATTAAGTGTGATTAATTATGGATATAACGCACAATACTATCCTACACAAAGTAGTATAAAATTACCCAATACAGTAACTTTAAGTAACCAACAACCTTCAGATGTACAAGAAAATATATTACTAAGTTACCCAAGTACGAAAGGTTTATTGGGTACCTATATGATTTCTACAGATACGATACCAATCAATTTCGGCCAAGGTAAATGTCAGTTCACTTTACGAAATACAGGAGGTAAAAAAATTATTCTAGATCGGATTGAATTAATACCTGTTGAAAATCCTAATGCTCCTGGACCGATTGTAGATCGTATTCCTGACCAATTTTTTCCTGGAACACCTGCCCCGCCTAGCATATGGAAAAACACTAATGTTATGGCTGTACGAGCGGAATTAGATTTATATCCACTACCACCGGAATGGCTGGGGGGATATGTAGTAGACTTTCTTTTAAAAAACGTATCACAATCCACTCAACAAGCGCAAGATGGACAATTTTTATATGACCCTGTACCACAAGGATTTGATGAAATAAAAATACACGAAAGAGAATGGCCTGAAACTTTTCTGCTAGATGTATCTGTAAGCGGTACAATCTATGGACCGAAACAATCCGTATGATAAAATTCATTTTTCACTACTATAATATAAATATAAAAAACAACTATGACAAGTCAAGGAGATGAATAGTATGACAATATTAAACATGGATGAATCCATGTTCTCTCAAGTGAACTTCAACACTCTGCAAGATTTAAGGAATATTACTGCACAAGTTAACGGTTTATTTACCAATTTAACAAAAGATCAGTTAGCGTTAAATACCAGTGACTATTGGATTGACCAGGTGGTTATGAAAGTAGATTTGTTAGATCCTGCTGTATTTGGAAAAGAAAAAAAACAATTACGTCAACAAATAAACAAAGCCAAACAATTATGTAAAATGCGTAATCTTTTGAAAAGTGGTAATTTTGAAAATATAAATGCTTGGATAACAGGTCGAAAGGTAGTAATAACCAATCATAATCCATTATTTAAAGGTAAACATGCGTTATTACCACCAGCGAGTATATATCCTTCTTATGTGTATCAAAAAGTAGATGAATCGAAACTAAAATCCCATACACGATATCTATTCTCAGGTTTTGCATCACATGCGCAAGATTTACAAGTAATCGTATCTCGTTATGGAAAAGAAGTCGATGAAACCTTACAAATCCCCTTTGAAACAGCATTTCCAACAACATCTGAAGCTACAGCAAATTGTTGTCAACCCGTTTCAAATCTAGGTGAGCCTACAACAATGATCTCTAATCATTCGTCTTCACAAGACACACATTATTTTCAATATACAATTGATGTTGGCTCTTTACAATCTGATTATAATGTTGGCATTGAAGTTGGATTTAAAATTATTTCTCGAACAGGAATGGCTCGTTTGAGTAATATCGAACTGAGAGAGCAACGTCCTCTTACAGCTAAAGAAATCCGTGATATACAAAGAAAAGAACAAATATGGAGACAACAACTGAATCAAGAAGAGGGAAAAGTGATAACAACGTTACAAAGTATAGTGAAGAAATTAAACCGTTTGTATCAAAATGAAGATTGGAACGGAAGTATTAAATCATATGTAATGTATCAAGATGTTACAAACATTTCTTTACCAGACCTACCAAATCAAAAACATTGGTTTATGTCTGATCGAGAAGGCCCACACGCAGCCGTTACACGTATATTAAAACAAGCAGTAAATCGTGCTTTTCAACAAGTAGAAGATACCAATTGGATTAAAAACGGTAGTTTTACAAAAGGGTTCGATGGATGGTCGATAACAGGAGATGTGAATATCACCGTGCAGTATGGCCGCCCTATGTTAGAATTTAATCATTGGGATGCACAAGTTCAAAAAACAATCATAGTTCCATCAGAATTGGATAAGGAATATATATTACGTGTTCGTACACAGGGACTCGGAACGATTATCTTACAAGATGATACAAACACGTATGAATTAGCTATGAATCGAGAATCTTTTCAAATTAAAATGTTAGAACATCTATCGTTTAGTGGACCTTCTATTACAGTGAGTATTCAATCCGAAAATAATGCATTTGTATTGGATACGATTGAATTAATAGCGGAAACAAATACAGATTTACCATAAAACTACTCCTAGTTCCAATTTTCCTAATAATAAGACGGATCGTTTCGAATGGTTTAAATATGCTATTTTTCAACTGTAAGTATCATAGGATTTATACGCTGTGTGATTTTCTAATTTGAATTTTATTAGTTAAAATTAATTTAATATTTTTTCTAATAAGAATCTCCATAGGAAAACGGATTTATTATTCGTTTAGTTGCACACAATGATTATAACAAGTAACAAAGAAATAGTGTGTTTGCCAGAACTATCTTTTTGTAATTATATAAGGGTGAATCGAATTATATCGAAATAATAAATTCCGGTACAAATAAAAGATACGTTTCAAACAAGGAGGATTCCATTAGGAATCCTCTTTGTTGTAAAATCATTTTTAATTTTACAATTATACCAAAATTTTTTTAAAAATAAACATGTTATGAATCAACAATTAGCTGAATATGAAATGGATGTTGATTTTGGACATAATGAATCAGAATCTTTTGGTTTACTAAATAGTTTCTTAAGTTGACGGTGTTCTTTTAACATTTTATTTCCGAAGGGTGTGATTACGATATGCGGAATTATGAGTAGAGGATCGTTTTTGGTTGAATGATTGTAACAACTGTGTAGAAGCAAGAGCCTATGATTTATCTATGATGCCTCTATAAATTCTTATATACAAGAAACTAAAGAATGATTTATCAAAAGTTATACATCACACCAAATTTACCTTTGACAAAAGTATTATACTGAGTGGAGGTTCATGCTATACCTACGTATAATTTCCTCTGTAGATACGAAATAATTTCTTTTTTCGTATCTTATTTAGTAACTACTCAGCCACCTTTCGGTGTCTTTTTTAAATTTTACTAGTTTCATATGCCTCCCATTTGTAAATACTGAGTATATCAAACAGGGGAGGTGAATCTTATGGTCGATCGAAAAATTATTTTAGATACATATAAAAAAGGACCTGAAGCTGTTATTTCTTTATTTGAAGAAACATTTTCTAAGTTAGAAAAACGTATACAAGAACTAGAAAATGCTTCAAAAAAAAACTCCAAAAATAGTCATAAGCCACCTTCTACAGATGGTTTGGGTAAGCCCGTTACAAAAAGTTTGCGCAAACCGTCTCATCGTCAAACGGGTGGCCAGTTGGGCCACAAGGGACATACTCTTGGTTTGACAGCGACTCCAGATCATACGATTACACATTCTCCTACATATTGTACTTGTTGTCATACTTCCTTGAACCACGAGCCTGTAAAAGGGTATCGCATTCGCCAAGTGTATGACTTACCACCTATTCAGATCGAAGTGACAGAACATAAAGTAGAACAGAAAGAATGCCCACATTGCCATTCTATCCAAGAAGCCCAATTTCCTTCGACAGTATCTCGTCCTGTTCAATATGGTCCAAATATAAAAAGACTGATTCCCTATTTAACGCATTATCAATGCATTTCTTTGAAGCGAACAAAAGAATTCTTTCAGGATTGTTTTGGACATTCTATAAGCGAAGGAACCCTGGTAAATCATACACAGGCTTTCGCTTCTCAATTGCAGCCATTCATAAAAGAAGTAAAGGAAAAGATTCTGCAGTCTCCTGTTGTCCATTTTGATGAAACTGGTATGCGTGTAGAAAACAAAACACAATGGTTACATACTGCCAGTACACCGGAGGTGACATTGCAACATATTCATCAAAAACGTGGAAAAGAAGCAATGGATGCTGGAGAAATCTTGCCATCTTTTTCTGGAATTGCGATGCATGATGGTTGGAAATCGTATGATGCGTATACAGATTGTCGTCACGTTTTATGTAATGCCCATCTCTTACGAGATTTACAAGGAATTATAGATAGTACTGGAGAACAATGGGCACAACAGATGCAGAAATTTCTAACGCAAGCGTTGACGATGAAAAAGCAATCCGAAGGTACCATGCCAAAAGCGACGCAAAAGAATCTGTTTATTATGTATCAATCCATATTGAAAGAACAACAGATTCTTTCCACGAAACAAAAGAAGAAAGGAAAGCAGACGCCTTCTCAAAATTTATGGAATCGCTTCGTCAAGTATTCTGACAGAATTCTAGGGTTTTTAGAACATCCAGCCATTCCATTTGATAACAATCAAGCAGAACGGGATATTCGGATGACGAAAGTAAAACAGAAAGTGTCTGGGACTTTCCGAAGTAAGAAAGGCGCAGAATCTTTTTGTCAGATACGAAGCTTTATGAGTACCATGAAAAAACAAAAACAATCGGTCTTACAAGCGATAAACCAAGTCATAGAAACTAGAACGGTTCCTTGGAATAACACGACTTCATAAGAGAATTTCTCTATTTGGCATAGATTCTTTCTCTGATTGGAGTATTTTCTTTTCATGTTTTCGAATCGGAAACATGTATTTGGCCTGTTTTTTTATTTGAAGAAGCTGAGTAGTTACCTTATTTATTTTGTTAAACGTAATAAATATTCAAAAGGAGGTTTAATAAATATATAACAGATTAAACGGAGGAAGATGTGAAATGAAAAAGAAAGCATTAAAAGGATTTTTAGTAACATCAATTTTAACAGGAGGGGGGATTTTCATTCCCACTGTGACCACACCTATAGCTTTAGCTGAAAATACACAAGAATATACAGGGCTTTCCCCTTCGTTACGAAAATTGGGAGCACAGTCTACTCTGATACAAATGTTTGTAGACCAAGCTTTGACACGCCCTAATATACGAATGAGTGAGATTCCGGCATTACTCACACGTCAAGTATTCATTAAACAAGATTTACAAGAATGGTCGTCTGAAATATATCCACATCTTATCTTAATAAATGCAAAAATTAAGGGGTTTACCTCTAAAATGAATAGTTACTATCCAACACTAAAACAATGTGTTGATAATGATGATTTTGGAATTGAATTTTCAGATAGATTAGAAGCGCTCCGAGAGTTGGGTAATTCTAATCAAGATAAAATACAAAATCATATCAATGAACTGCAATTTTTCCGAACGCAATTGGGTAATAATATAAAAGAATTAAATAAACAAATAGCAGTGGGACAACAAATCTTAACAACATCAGAATCGGGTAAGATAGATCAATATAAAAAAGATTTAGTGGATGCTAAGACTACGATACAAAAAGATTTACAAGAAATTGCATTGATACCAGGAGCTTTAAATGCCAAAGGATTTGAAATTTTTAAAGACATGTATGGTTTATCTAAAGGAATCATTACACCAGCTGCAGAAATAGCATTAGCAGCAATCAATAAAGGAAAAGAAATTGAAGAATCTATTGTAGAGGCAGAAAAGGCGGCAGAGAAGGCAGCGAAAGAAGCTGGAAAATCTACTCAAGAAATAGAATTAGCAAAAAAAGAGGCTAGAGACAAAATTGAAGAGAGTAAAAAAGGAGAATTGGCAGCCGCAGCTGCAGCAAAATCTCAAGAATATGATTTAATGAAAACAATCGATATTGAAAAAATTCAACAAACATATAATAGTTTTGCAGAAGTTAATAAATTAACAGCATCACAAAAAATATATTTAGATGATTTACAAAAACAGAATCAACTCATTTATACATTAACAACAAAATTGACTGTAGCAGATATACAAAAGGTAATGTTACTTGAGATGCAAAATGATGTAGATACTTTTGAAGAATTAATCAATCAAGAGTTAACATTACTAGATAATTATAAAAAAGATTGGGAGCAAATTAAAACGTGTATGACGCAACTCTCTACAAATACAAGTAATCATGATATGCAAGTTATCCAACTTAAAAGATTAAAAGAGTTTAGCATGCAATTAGAAGAACAAATAACTCAATTTAATAATACAGGTAATTCACTTTAATGAAATAGACGAATAGCATAGAAGAGTGGATGAAAAAGTAAGGAGAATACATATGAAAAAATCCCCCTATAAAATTATATCTGCTGCGACCATTATAGCAGCAATAACAACAGGTAACATTCTACCTTCTACACATGTTTTAGCGCAGGAACAAATAGTGCAAGAAGAACCCAAAAGTACATATTCACTAGGACCTACAGGGATAAAAGAAGCGTTGGCTGAGACTGGATCGAATATACTGGTAATGAATTTATATGCAAGTACGATGTTAAAACAACCTAATGTGGATTTATCTGGAATAAATATAGGGGCAGAGGGTGAAAAATTAATTAAACAAATTCATAGTGATCAAGAAATGAGTCGAGTAAATGCAAAATATTGGATGGATACCGCAAAACCGAAAATCCAAAAAACGACGCGTAATATTGTCAATTACAATACTCAGTTTCAACAGTACTACGATACGCTTGTGGATGCAGCAAAACAAAATAAGGCTCCTGAATTAAAAGAAGGATTGCAAGATCTTTATAATACAATTAATCTTAATGCAAAAGAAGTAAGTGAAGTTATACAAATTTTACAAAAATTCAAACAAAGGCTATATGTAGATTCGACGCAGTTAAAAAATGATGTTAGTGGACCCGATGATAAAGGTGGATTAACAGCTATTTTAGCAGGAAAAGATGCACTTATCCCGCAACTTCAAAGTGAAATTGAGAGTTTACGTGGCACTCAAAAAGCACATTTAGATAATGCGTTAGGCTGGGGAATTGGCGGCGGATTAGGAATGTTTCTTTTGCTTGGCGGAGCTATTGGTGGGACAGTGGCAATTGTCGTGACGGGTGGAACAGCGACACCGTTAGTTGTTGGAGCACTTGGAGCATTAACTGCAGCAGGCGTTGCACTTGGTACAGCTTCTGGAGTAATGCTATCTAAAAATTTAACCGCATATAATCAAATTTCGGATCAGATTGGTCAACTCAGTGAACAGGTAGGTGCTGCTCAGCAGGCCGTGGTTGCACTTACAAATACAAAAGCGACATTAACGGAACTATATCAAACCGTAGATCAAGCAATTGTTTCTCTAACAAATATGAAAAAGCAATGGGACACAATGGGCGCAAATTATAGTGTATTACTAGATAGTGTGGATTCAATGCAACCACAAAACACATCTCTATTAGTGAATGACTTAGATGCAGCTAGAAAAGAATGGAACGATATTTATCAAGATGCAGATTCAATCGCAAAAGACATGGGATTTAAAGTGGAGTGAGACTACTAAATTAGCAGAGACTGTCTAATGAAGCTAGTAGAGTTATGATATTTGAAGGCTTTAAATTATATTGGAGGGAAACACATGCTTAAAAAAATACCATATAAAGTCATTGCACTTTCTACACTTTTAACCTTTACAAGTACGGCTTTAACACCGCCTGTAATGACGTTCGCGGCCGAAATGGATCAGTCTAATATTGGAGTTAATGACCTTTCTGCGAATACAGATAAGATGCAACAAACTTTAGAAAAGGCTGGGGAATTTGCACAAGTTATGAATCAATATTCATATATGTTAATTCGTAACCCAGATGTAAGCTTCGAAGGAATTGATATTAAAGGACATAGTGAATTACCTAGTAAAGTTGTACGAGATCAACAGAATGCGAGAAAACATGCTACTACATGGGATACGCAAGTCAAGCGGCAATTGATAGATACATTAACAGGGATTATTGTATATGATACTACCTTTGATAATTATTATGATACTCTGGTACAGGCAACTCGAACGGGAGATAAAGAGGTATTAAAAGAAGGTATTACGGACTTGCAATCTGATATTCAAAAGAATAAGCAGAAAGCAGTTGTCTTAATTGAGGCATTAGAACAATTAAGGGATGCGATGGGAGAAGATTCTAGAGCATTTCAAACCAATAAAGAAACGTTGAATTCAATTTTAAAAAATCAAACAACGGGTCTCGACGATGATGAGATAGCTATGCAAAAAGTGTTAGATCAAATTAATCACTTTAAACGAGTACGACGTGATGGAACTATTGTTGTTGCAGTACCGACAATATGGACATGGATAGCTGGTGGCATAATGTTAGGTGTAGCACAATCTGAATTAAATAAGTTAGAGCCACTATTATTACAACTGAATCAAACTATAGATTATAAAAAAACATTGAATCGAGTGGTAGGAGTTGCAGCGAATAGTGTGACTAAAATGCACATAGAAATTGATAATGCAATTGCAGCTGTAACATATATGAAAACCCAATGGGATGATTTAGATGCTCAATATGTGGGTGTACTTGAAAGCATTGAGGCAGCGGATAAAAAAGTAAATGCCGATAAATTTACATTCCTAATTCCTACGTTAAATACAGCAAAAGAGAACTGGAAAACGTTAAAAACAGATGCAACCACATTAAAAGAAGGATTGAAGGATTTAAAGATAGAAGAGGATTCAACACAAAATTAAAATTGAATATAGCTGATTTTCATGTATAAAGATACATGTTACTGAAGTTTGTTAGTGAAAGAAAGCTTGTATAATCATAACAAGCTTTCTTTTTTGAGCTTGTACAAATAAAGGATAATTTTATCTCTTTCGGCAAGAAGTTGGTCTTGCATCCACAGACTTGGTAAATGCTAAAGAGAAGGCAATGTCAATTCGTTACATATTTTGTGAACTGACTCTTTGAAACAGTCTTCTACTTTTGTGTTAAGAAAAATTTTTCTTCTATATTGTAGACAACATACAAAATGGTAGTTCATTCATGATAGGGTTGTTTTCATTCTTCTATAATGTATCAATTTGTTAAAACTAACCATATAATGAATATGTTCTTTAGGAGTAGGGAGGGTGCTTTTATAGATTGGTAAACATAGGTAATGAAAATATCTATATTCCGAGAACTTCCTATTTTAATTAATCCATAAGGGTATTAAGTGGTGATTTTTTACAAGTAATGAAAAACGTCTTTATTTAAACGCTTCTAGACATCTCGTATATATTGAACGCCTATCATTTAGTAAGGATTGAAGGGAATATTTCTCTGTCCGTGAACAGAATGTTATTTCTAGGGATAATTTATAGAGAAGATGAAAGGGGTGGTTTTCGTACTCTATTTTCTTTCTAGAACTTCCTATATTAAGTTAGCAAGTAGCCTCTTGTAGCTAGTTTATGAAATGCTGTTGGTATAACCAAAGCGACAAAATTCGCCTACTTAATGTTAGGCTAGCGCTTTTTACACGCTTTAAGAAAGATAAATTTGTTATAGAAAGGATAATTAAATGATGGGTGCTTCACAAAATAAACATACGGTATATTCTTTTTGTGGTCCTATTTCTTCTAATTCGCATACTAAAATTTTATTTTATAATCCGTTTATTTATAAAAATGTAGGTTTTATCAGTGTTCAAAATTTCCGTGAAAGTGATTCGGCGTTTTTTATAATTATTTTGGATTCTTGTGGAAAACGAATGATGTGTATCGATTCAGATACAACGTATACAACTTCAGTTAGTCTTTTAAAATCACTAGCCGTAATTGCAAAATCTCCATATATTGTAGGAGAGTATTCTTTACAGCTTCAATATGTCTTGTGAAAATATGTATGTATTATAGGACACTTGTACAATCATTTCCTGTTATTTATCATTTTATATATTATAAATCATATTCATAATGGGAAGTGAACTAAATGTGCTATTCTTCAAATGCTAGTGGCTGTTGTCCGCCATCTCAATTTGTGTCTGAAAATATATGTGGAGTTTTTCATGCGGATTTTCCAGTCGATGTTTTTAATGATTTTACGGGATTTCACTTAGCGACAATTACAATTAAGGCAGATTCAAATTCTGCACCTATTCTAGTTACAGCCAAGACCCCTTCAGGGACCATTATTTTAGATAATGGGTTAAATCCTGATAATTCACAAACACAAACATTACCTGCTGTTAAAATTGTAACAGTTTCTCCTTTTTCAGAAAAAACATTAATAGCTGGAACATACTGTATTAATATTATTCGTAGAGTACGTTAAATCATTATTTACTAATTCCTATCAGTATATATTCTCTCTCATAATCAAAATTATATAAAATGCCTATTTTATTTAGTGTGCAATTGTATTACATGGCGGAATATATTTGTTATTACGTTGTAGTAAGTTATGTAATTAGTATTCTGTGTATATGTATTACCAACAGTCTGTGACCCTATTTTTAAAATAGGGTCTTTTAATGTTAAAAATAATAACAGTAATAAACTATTTAATGAAATTAGGAAGAATTTATCCTTTTTTCGAGGCATATTAAAATAGCGGTATTAGTATCGTGTTTCTGCCCATCTAGTATATAGAAGTATGATTTTTCCAAGAAGATATATTTTCAAATTGTCGTTAGAAAATTACGGGGGGGGGGGGAGTAGTTCACATAATTATGTTGTTTTCTAGGCTCATGCGGATTCTTCGTATTTTTTCTGCATCTATGAAAGTATTTTTAAAAATTGAATAGATATATACTGTAAGAGTTACTTGCTTTTTATATAAATTAATCAATGAAAAAATCTTTTATACAATTATTTTTCCATCTAAATAAACAAATAATTTAAAGGATTGTTATTCTTAAGTAATTTAGATTTTTATTTTTTGATTAGAAATTTATAATCGTATGTAAGACGGGAAAATTCACAAAATGAACCATTTCGAGCGATTTGAATTCGGTATGTTTTTGGTTAATTCTACAGTATATGTATAGGGAGTTATCTGATATGAATTTTATTGAAATTATAAAGTATAATTTTGATTCTCTGCAATCATATAGTCAACAGGAATTAATACAATCTGTACAAACGTTAGATTTATCACTTGAAAATATCATGCCCTATATTACAGAACCACAACAGCTGGAATACGGGCGAAACATCATTTATCATACTAAAAAACTTGAGGTAATGGTCCTCTATTTTCCGAGCTTAGCAAAGACTCTGATTCATGATCATGGTACCTCCATAGGATGTGTGTATGTCGTGCAAGGTAGCTTACAAAATCATTTATATATTGAGGGTACCGGAGAGAACAAACCCACATATACTCAAGTACAGCAATTTACACAAGGTGATTTGTTTTCTATTAATAATGATACGATTCACATGATGCAAAATCCCACCCTTTTTCCAACTATTACCTTTCATGTGTATTCTCCGCCATTAGAAGGAGTCAAGACTCACTTTGCTTAAATTAATTATTCTAAGAGATAGTTACTTTTTATACTTTATTTACTTTGAAAGGAGCTATTATGAATCAATTTAAAAATCATTTTGTCCAAAGTTTGCAGGATGGGCGGAGTGTGTGGCTTGAAGGAAAAAAAATTGATGTCACAATGAATAAGAACTTTGAAGGTACACTGACTACTATTACGAAATTATATGATTTGTTTGCGAATCCTTCTCACCAGCAATTAGTAGGTTATCTAAGTCCTAAAACGAATACATGGGTTCATAGGGCTTTTTTAGTCCCTAGTTCTTATGAAGATATATTAAAAAGAAGAGCTGCTTTTGAAACATGGAGTTATATGACAGATGGAGTTATGAGCCGTCTATCTGATTATGCTCGCTCGCGCTTAACAGGCTGGTACTCATCTCGCAAATTATATACAAAATTTGATTCGCAATTCCCTGATAAAATTACAAATTATTATGAGGAAGCCAGAGATCAACATCGTTTTATAAGTGTTATTCAACGTGACCCACAAATTAATCGATCTATTCAGCAGACAGCTAATATAGATGAATTAGGACTACTACGAATTACGAAAAAAACTACAGATGGAATTTTTTTAAGTGGCGCTAAAATGATTGGCACTGCAGCCCCCTATTCCAATGACTTACTAATTTATCCCTTGACTAGAATAAAAAGTGAATTGAGTTCCTTAGCTCATTTTCTTATAGTTGCCGCTAATTCTCCTGGCTTGCATATGGTTTGTAGGGAGTCGTTTGCAACAGATTTGTCACAACAGGAAAATGCACCTATTAGCGCAAGCTATGATGAAATGGATGCGCTATTAATCTTTGATAATGTATTTGTACCGTGGGAGCGCGTATTGTTGTACGATAGTCCAGAGGCGCTATGGGCATTAAAAGCCGATATAGCTTCTAGTAGTTTGGCGTATCATCAAGCTGTTGTTCGATTATTAATAAAATTAGAATTTGTCACAGCAATTGCTTGCGAGATAGCAGAAGCTATTGGTGCTGAATCTTATTTACATGTGCAAGAAAAACTTGGAGAGCTTATTATGCAGATAGAGGTGATTCGTTCGCTTTTATTAGCAGCAGAAAGAGAAGGGGAAATAAATGAATGTAACGTATATATACCAAACTTTAAATATATTGAAACAGCAAGAAATTTAGGGCCCAAGTATTATCCCAGAGCTATTGAAATTTTACAACTTATAGGAGCAGGCGGGTTTATACAATTACCTTCGAGCATAAATGATTTTCAAAGTCCATTAGCACCTTTGTTGAAAAAATATTTTAAAGGTGCTAATATCTCTGCAGACAAAAAAACTAAATTGTTCAAGCTAGCATGGGATATAATAGGTAGTCCTTTAGGATCACGGCATGAATTATATGAACGATTTTATGCTGGTGATCCCATACGTAATATGGCTAACCAGTATATAAATTATGATAAAAGTAAATTAAAAAGTATGGTTAATAAATTTTTAAATGACTAGAATGCATTTTTGCTCTTGATCATGTGCAAGTGGATAATAAGTTTGTAGGTAAATTCAAGAACTTAGGAAAAAATTCTAAGTTCTTGAGGGTATCTGTAGACTATGAATTGTTCGACATGTATGGCGTGCTACATCATTATTTATTGAATGCATGTGTGTCCTATATCAAATTGTTTTGGTTATACCAATCCGGAACCTTAAAATTTTTATCAAGTTTCTTATTTGGGATAGATATACATATTAAGAATTTGAGAAATAATTATTTTATTATGATAGTTAAAAAGATGTATTTCTCAAGGGATGTACAGGTTCAAAGCCGGAAAGGTAAATTTTGAATAAATTGATATCTGGAAGGAGCTTCGCTTTTTAACATTTCATTAGTTTGATTATTAAAATAATAATAGGCAAAGGCTTCGGCGAAATATTCTTCGGGGTAATAGTAATAAGAGTTGTTTGAAAAGGAAGCATATTCTTTAGCGTGAATTTTAAAAAATTCTTGGGAATAACTAATGTTTTGAAATACATAGTTATCAATAGCGTGAGCAGTTTCATGAAGTTCTAAATTTATAGAGGAATGCATATGCCCAGGGTTACTATAACCAATACGAGCGATCACAGGATTGCCTCCAATCCCAGGGACATCATCCCAAGTATACCCAGTTCCTTCCCAACCTCTGGGGATTTTTCCTCGTAGATAGGTGTATTCAGACAGATACGTAATAGGGAAATTAATAAGTTTAATACGTACATTTCTTGTATAGAGTGCATATAAAATATTGTTATTAATTTTGCTGATACGCTGAATCATGTATGATGCTTCTTGTTGATTATAATTGCCAGAAGTTTGTACAATAATAAGTTGTTGGAGAAAGTTTGAAGATATGATAGGCATTGTTTTTTGGGGAGTAAGTAGTGATGGTGGCAATGTTTTAATATCTTTGTATAAAGCAGTAGTTTGTTTTTCCTCCGTATTTATATCAGTGTGAAGAGGAAATAATACAAGGAACATACATGTGATTTTTAAAAGGTAGTTTTTAGGGGATATAGTAATTCATCCTTTGCATATGATTTTGTTAAAACATTATATGAAGAAATTAAGGTATATGTGCTAAGTATATTAAAGGAAATTAACCCTTGAAAGTGGAGCATAATGTTTTGTGTATCCTATTTGATGAAAGACTTGTTTTTTAACCATAAAAGGTCTGGTGGCCGTTGACTATCCCTGTTTTTGTTCTTTTAGTTGTTGAGATGTATTTAAAACTTTATAGGAGCGGGGAATTGCTGTTCATCTTACAGATTTTCCCGAACAAGAAAGCCCCTCGCCTTTAGGCACGGGATGAAAGTGAGGTTGGATACGGAGTACCACTAAAAATTGCAAGGTTCGTGGTACTTTAAGTATCCAAATTATAGGTAGTTTCTTTGGGTCTTTTTGTTGTAATTTTTCGAAAGTAAATGATACATTGTAGCTAGAATAAATGATAATAGAAGAATGTTTCAAAGTGTTTGAGAGGAACATCTCCTCATCTTATGTAGTTGCAAAGTTTATGGACAAGTTCTTATTTTGTTTCTATTGCTAGAAATGTATCAAATAAACGATGCTGAAAATCAAACAATAAGGGGATGAAACGTATGTCACAGACCCTAACAGTGAAAGTGAAATTGATTCTAACAAGAGAACAAATCCGTTTGTTGGAACAAAGCAGTCACGAATATATCAAAGTTATAAATACGCTTGTATCGGAAATGGTGGAAGCAAAGAAAAGTACGAAAAAAAGCACAAAAGATATGGAAGCAAATATCCCAAGTGCGGTGAAGAATCAGGCGATTAAAGACGTGAAAAGTTTGTTTGCTACAAAAGTAAAGAAAAGCAAGTATAAAATCATTCCGGTTTTAAAGAGACCTGTTTGTGTATGGAACAATCAAAATTACTCATTTGATGCCATTCATATTTCAATCCCGTTTAAGAGAAATGGAAAGTCCACTCGTTTAAAGGTCCGCACTTTATGAATCGATAAAAACAATCGCAATTTGAATTTGTTAAAACATAAATTAGGTACACTTCGTATCACAAAGAAATCGAATAAGTGGATCGCCCAAATATCTATCACGCTTACTACAAATGAAAAAGCAAGGACGAAGATTTTAGGAGTAGACTTAGGTCTCAAAGTCCCTGCGGTAGCAATCACAGACGATGACAAGGTTCGTTTCTTTGGGAATGGTAGGCAAAACAAATATAGGAAGCGTAAGTTTCGGAGTGTTCGTAATAAGCTAGGAAAAGACAAAAAAGTGAATGCCACCCGACGATTGGATGATAAAGAAAAAAGATGGATGCAAGATAAAGATTACAAAATAAGTCGTGAAATCATTGATTTTGCGATGGATAATCATATTTCTGTCATTCTATCGTTTGTCACGATTTATTGCGTATAAAGCAATGTTAGCTGGTATTTAGGTTGAATATGTGAATCCAGCTTATACAAGTCAAAGTTGTCCAAAATACGCTGAAAAGAACAGGGCACAAGACAGAAAGTACAGGTGTCCATGTGGGTTTAAGACACATCGTGATATCGTTGGGGCGATGAATATTCGCTACGCAACTGTGATTGATGGTAACAGTCAATCAGCCTAAGCACCTATATGGTCTGGTTTAGGAAGGGCAATGAGATACCCTCATCTTGAAGGTTGTTCAAAACAGAAATGGACTGCGAACGCTTCGGCATTCAAGAATCCCACCCGTAACTCCGTAAGGATTCGGGCTTGCGACTTTAGTCGTGGGAGTCTCAAGGGTAGAAGATATACAAAAACTTTTACAACCATGAACATAACAAACATAATTTAAAATAGCACCTTTAGTAGGTGCTATTTTAAATTATGTCATATAAATATGTTTGATACACAGGTAAGTAAAAGATGGTACTATAAAGTTATAAAATTCTAAATATATAGAAAGGCGTGGTTGTTATTAATAAGAAACAATTTTATACTATTTGGACAATTTTATTTCATATGTTTTTTGAACTCGTATTACTAGGTGTAGTTGTTACAATGGCTTATATATTTATTGAAACCATTTATGATATTAATTTACTTACATTGGCGCAACCTTTATGGGATAATATCTCTAAAGACCTCCTTTTTACAGTAGTAGTTTTACTTCTGTCTTTAGAATGCTATAAACGTTATCAATCTCAAAAGTTTTTAGAGTATGTAAGCAACATAAAATATAATTATGAACATCCTATAAAAATGATTGAATCTCATAAATTATGGATAGAGAACAGGCTTGAAGTTCTTCGACTAAAATTAGATATGTTATTGAAGTATTCTATTTTTATTCCAATTATCTTTTTATTCTCCAGAGATTTAATTATTAAATATACCGATATTTCTTTAAATACGTATTCTATAGTCTTAATTGTTACAATAATAATTTTAGCCGCTTGGGTAATAAAAATTTATAAACAATTTACTACTACCAGAAGTAAGTTGGCGAAATATGATAGCGAATTACTCTGGATTAATAACCCTGACTTATTTACACGTAAGTATAAAGAGCCTAACCGAAAGATATCTATAGAGCAGGAAATGTCTGAAATGAGATTTGAAGGTAGGCTCTCTCCAAGATTTCTAAAAAGCACAAAACGACAATTGGAGGAATAGTCGGTTATATATCGCTGTTTTAATTTGAAAAAGAAGAATCTGTTTATGGGTTCTTCTTTTTATTTATTGGGTAAGGGGGCGGAGAAAGTGCCTATAAGGAAAGATATAGAAGAAATTCAAAAACTCGCTCAAGCCAAGGAGGGAGTTTGTTTATCTAAAAGATACATTAATAATAAGCAAAAGTTATTTTTTAAGTGTAAGAAAGGTCATATCTTTCAAAAACGTTTGAATGATTTAAAATCATATGATAGCTGGTGCCCATTCTGTGCGAAAGTCAGAAAATTAACTCCTGGATATGTGGAACAGATACTCAAAGATTTGAAAGAAGAAGAAGTGAGTCTTTCACAAAAATTACCCAAAAGCACAACACGTAATCGGCTGTCGATTAAAGATATGTGTAAACTTGCTCAACTAAATAATGGGAAGTGTTTATCTGAAGATTATGTAAATATCATGACTCCTCTAAAGTGGGAGTGCCACAAAGGGCACAAATTTGAAGCAATACCTAATGATGTTAAAAATTCTAATACATGGTGTCCGTATTGTAGCAATAAAAAGATATGTGATGATAACTGCCTAGCAATTGTTTATCCCGATGTTGCGGCAGAATGGCATCCAACATTAAATGGGGAGCTAATGCCATATGAGGTAGCGTTTGGTTCATCGGAACGCGTATGGTGGCAATGCCGATTTGATAAAAATCACACATGGCAAACAAGAGTTGTAGGTCGGTTAAATCGAGGATGCCCAAGATGTTGGAAAGGGCAAAAGACATCTTTTCCAGAACAGGCAATTCATTTTTATTTGAAACAAGCAATGGAAGACACTGAAAATAAATTTTATCATGAAGCCTTTAAAGATAAAAAGCAAGAAATAGATGTTTATATCCCGTCTGTTCAATTTGCTGTGGAATATGATGGAAGACCTTTTCATGATAGAAAAAGACAACAGGAAAATGATGAACAGAAAAATTACGTTCTAAAAGAAGTGGGAGTCGAACTAATACGAGTACGTTCGGATGGATTACCAATGATACAGTTACATGAAGCGTTATTATTGACTCATTATTATTCGCAGGGGCGCTATTATTCATCTTTAGATGGAGTGATTCTCGAAATTTTTATTTCTTTGGATTTACACCTCCAAAAACAATATCCATCAATTTATGAAAAGAACAAGGACATAATTCAAAAAGTCATGCAATCTATTTCTTCGTATAATGATCGGATAGAAATCTTGAGTCAGTACCGTACTAATAAAAAAGAAAAAAGTTTAAAAGTATTATTTCCAAAAATTGCGGAGGAATGGCACCATACAAAAAACAGTGTGGTAGGGCCAGAACATATTTCTGCTAATTCTCACAAGATTGTATGGTGGCAATGTAAGCAAGGGCATGAGTGGGAAGCGCCTGTGAAACAAAGAAAAAAAGGAGGGAGAAATTGTCCGATTTGCAACTCCATTTTTACAACACACCCTGATATAGCAGCGCAATGGCATCCAAAATTAAATAAAGGAGCCCTTCCATACGGTATTACATATGGATCAGATGTTCAAGCTTGGTGGATTTGTTCATGTGGATATGAATGGAAAGAGGAAATAGCTAAAAGAACAGGAAGAAAAGACAAAGGCTGTCCAGTTTGCCGAAACAAAATCTTAAATCAATTATCTTCATTACAGAGTAAATATCCAGAAATTGCGGCAGAATGGCATCCGACATTAAATGGAGATTTAACACAAAATGATGTTTTACCAAACTCCAAAAAAACTGTGTATTGGATGTGTCGAAACAATACACAGCACGTATGGAAAACGAGTATTGCCTATCGAGTGAATAGAAAAACAACTTGTATATATTGTGCGGGTGCAAGAACATACGTAACTACTCAGCTACCTTTTGGTGTTTTTTTAAATTTTACTAGTTTCATATGCCTCCTATTTGTAAATACTGAGTATATCAAACAAGGGAGGTGAATAGGATGGTCGATCGAAAAATCATTTTAGATGCATATAAAAAAGGACCTGAAGCTGTTATTTCTTTATTTGAAGAAACATTTTCTAAGTTAGAAAAACGGATACTCGAACTAGAAAATGCTTCAAAAAAAACTCTACAAATAGTCATAAACCACCTTCTACAGATGGTTTGCGTAAGCCTGTTACAAAAAGTTTACGCAAATCGTCTCATCGTCAAACGGGTGGCCAGTTGGGCCACAAAGGACATACTCTTGGTTTGACAGCGACTCCAGACCATACAATTACGTATTCTCCTACATATTGTACTTGTTGTAACACGTCCTTACACCAAGAACCTGTAAAAGGATACCGCATTCGCCAAGTGTATGATTTACCACCTATCCAGATAGAAGTGACGGAACATAAAGTGTCACAAAAAGAATGCCCACATTGCCA
Organism: Bacillus sp. CPT56D-587-MTF; assembly: GCF_058792335.1. NCBI lineage: Bacteria > Bacillati > Bacillota > Bacilli > Caryophanales > Bacillaceae > Bacillus > Bacillus sp. CPT56D-587-MTF. Next base: position 375,938 of record NZ_JBYTEF010000002.1, read on the forward strand.
TGCCATCCAAGGAGCCCTGTTTCCTTCTACCGTCTCTCGTCCTGTCCAATATGGTCCAAATATAAAAAGACTGGTTCCTTATTTAACACATTATCAGTGTCTTTCTTTGAAACGCACAAAAGAATTCTTTCAAGATTGTTTTGGACATTCGATTAGTGAAGGAACTTTGATAAATCATACAAACAGTTTTTCGGCTCAATTACAGCCCTTTCTCCAAGAAGTAAAAGACAAGATTCTTCAGTCTCCTGTTGTCCATTTTGATGAAACCGGTATGCGAGTAGAAAATAAAACACAATGGTTACATACTGCTAGTACACCGGAGGTGACATTGCAACATATTCATCAAAAACGCGGAAAGGAAGCAATGAATGCGGGAGAAATTTTACCGTCTTTTTCTGGAATTGCAATGCATGATGGTTGGAAATCGTATGATGCGTATACAGATTGTCGTCATGTATTATGTAATGCCCATCTCTTGCGAGATTTGCAAGGAATTATAGATAGTACCGGACAAAAATGGGCACAACAGATGCAGAAATTTCTAACGCAGGCTTTCACGCTGAAAAAGCAATACAAAGGAAGTCTGCCAAAATCGGAGCAACAGAATCTATTTATCGTTTATCAATCCATATTGAAAGAACAACCAGTCTTTTCTGCAGAATTAAAAAAGAAAAGAAAGCAGACGCCTGCTCAAAATTTATGGAATCGCTTCGTCAAATATGCTGACAGAATTTTAGCATTCTTAGAACATCCAGACATTCCATTTGATAACAATCAAGCGGAACGGGATATCCGAATGACGAAAGTAAAACAGAAAGTGTCTGGAACTTTCCGAAGTAAAAAAGGCGCAGAATCTTTTTGTCAGATACGAAGCTTTATGAGTACCATGAAAAAACAAAAACAATCTGTCTTACAAGCGATAGGCCAGGTTATAGAAACCGGAACGATTCCTTGGAATCGCATGACTTTATAAGAGAATTTCTCTATTTGATCTAGATTCTTTTTCTTATTGAAGTATTTTCTTTTTCATGTTTTCGAATGGAAAACATGTATTTGGTATGCCCTTTTTCCTAACTAAGCTGAGTAGTTACGAACATACTTTGAAAATGGATTTGCTTCTCGATATCCTAAACTTATGGACGAATGGTGTTATGAACAAAATAACGGAATTAATCCTGATGATCCATTCTTAAAACCTATGAAAAAAGTATGGTGGCGCTGTAAAAAGAACCATATCTGGGATATGCCCGTTTGGTATCGTATAAGAGGAGAAGGGTGCCCTTATTGTGCCAAAAAATGTGTGTTGCCAGAAGAGAGCTTTGCAGCCCTACATCCCAAATTGCTCTCAGAGTTACATTCGAAATTGAATGAGGGCGTAGACCCATGGCAGTTGGCACCTAAATCAGGGAAAAAAGTGATATGGCAGTGCACGAGGGATGAACAGCATATCTGGGAAATGGGAATTAATAGACGTACTCATCATGGTGAAGGTTGTCCGTACTGCTCAAAGACGCGCGTGTTACCAGAAGAAAGCTTTGGTAATCACTATCCACATTTAGCAAAGCAATGGCATCCTACAAAAAATAAACATACTAAGATTAGTAGTGCAGACCAAGGCATTGGTTCGCACTACTATTTTTTTATATAGTAGAAGCGAAGAAAGGGCCGAGGTTTCTTTAGGATTTAGAATCCGTAAAATAAACGGGCCTTCTTCGCTTACCTTATTTGAATCAGTTTTTAGTGTGTAGGTCTTTGAAATCGTGTATAAGAAATGGGAATCGATAAGTGTAAGCCGAAGACTTCCATTCCATATAAGGAGGAACTTTATGAAACATGTAATCGCGTTTGACATCAGTATGGGTAAAAGTTGTATGGTTATTTATAATGCTCACAAACAATGCATTTTTGAACAGGAATTGAAACATTCTAAACCTGCATTTGAAGAACTACAGGAAAAGATTCTTAAGCTTACAAACGAAACAGGTGAACCACCTGCCATCGTATTTGAAGCCACAGGTATTTATTCTAGACAGCTAGAACGCTTCATGCAAAATAATCAGTACAGCTATTGTTTATTAAATCCCTTAGAAGCAAAACTACAATGCGATTCCTTACGAATCCATAAAACGGACCGAAGTGATGCACATCGGTTAGCTCTTACCCACTTTACAGTTCCCCGAAGGGTATCTCATAAAACCGATAATGTGTACCTTCAATTACGATCTCTTTCGAGATTTTACAGCGAACTGGATGGAGAGTTATCTATTATTCGTGGCCGTATGCATAAAGTAATCCAACTAACATTTCCAGAATTAGAAAAAATGTTTACGAGTAAATCTGATTTATTTTTAAACTTTGTTCAATTATTTCCTCATCCAGATTATGTAGTACCTCTCTCTAAAACGGTTATAAAAAATCGTATTCGTGCTAACACTAATAAGAAAATATCAACTACGCTAGCCGAGAAAAAAGCTCTTCAAATTCTTGAATTAGCTAAACATTCTTACCCAGCTGTTTCTCAAGACGATGTACTATGTGATCAGCTCAAAGCATACGCAAAACGCTATCAAGAACTTCTTCACCAAAAGCAGTGCTGTATTAACAAAATGGTAGATATGGCCGAACAACGCCCAGAATATCGTATCATTCTAAGTATCCCTGGAATTGGCCCCAATACAGCTGTACGTTTAATGGCTGAAATAGGCGATATGACACGTTTCGAAAACAATAAACAATTAAATGCATATGCCGGTATCGATATACGTCGCTTTCAATCAGGCAAAACCTTTTATAAAGATAAAATTAATAAAGGCGGAAATAAGCATTTACGTAAATTACTGTACCTTATTATTCAAAACATGATTAAAATACGGCGGTACGGTCGCAATCACCTTGTAGAGTATTACGATAAATTAAAAACGCAACCCTATAACAAGTGTCATAAAGTTGCGTCCATTGCATGTGTAAATAAGTTATTGAAGCTTCTCCTTCACCTTATTACACACAATATACACTATGATTATCGGTTAACGGCCTAACATCATAGTTTCATTCATTCTACCACATCCTACCCCTACTAAAAAAACGAATTCATAGTGGGGATATTTAGTATGCCCGAAAATGAATACTTATATTTTGTAATAACCAATGTATTAAAAATTTAAAAATACAGATTGAATAATCGTAAGAAAAGATACCAACATTTTGGATACTTAGAGTGCCGCACACCTTGCGGTTTTAGTAACACTCCTTATCCAACCTCACTTTCATCCCCTGCCTAAACGCGAGGGGCTTTCTCGTTCGGGAAGGGCTGTAATCTCCAACAGAAAAATATAGAAAAGGGTCTTTCAAAATGCGTTGTAACGAATAAAATAGCTGCACTTTGGCATATAACGTGAAAGACAAATACATGGTTACATTGCACAGACTGTAGGCCTGTTGTTCAAAAAAGTGAAAGGATACAAAATAGATACAGTTGTCGTAAGGTATAATGCTGGTTGGAAACAAACATCTGGTATGGGGAAAAGAATAATCAAACATTTTCCCAATCCCATTTTATAAACGGATTACAGCAATTGAGAATAACTATGTAAAAGAAGGCATCCGATTTTTAAAACAAGAAGAATCCATGTGTATGCGACTTGTCAGGACTTGTAGTGCACATCGAATTTATCTGAGTGGTGGCTTCTTCCACAAGGAAGAATTGCTCTTTTTCGAAAGGGTGGTGCAAGTGGGAAAGCAACAGTTTGTTTCCAGTACCAACTAAAAACATACCTAGCGTTCTAACTCAATCCTTACTGAAACGCTTTATCTCAGTGGTGGGGTAGTTGACGAAACTAATATAAATAAACTTAGTAAGAGAACAGCAACATTATTAACCGATTTTTTAACGTATAAGATACCGGTTAATTCGCATCTAAAATATGTCTAAATGTATAATTTGTTTTTTGATGTAATGAAGTCTAGATACTTCCCTAGAGTTAGGGTTTTAAAATAATTGGTATAAAAAACCATTTAATTAACTATCCTAGTAAAAAGAGAGTAGGCTGTACAATCCATCTTTTTTATTGAAAGGAAACAAGGAGTTTGTTTCCTTTTTATTCTTATCTTTGTATGAAAGGGACTGTTAATGCATGTATTACGCAACTTTAATCAAAGGCGCATCTTACTACGCTTTTGGGAAACGTTTTCTATTACACAAAGAATGCAAAATTACCAAAAGAGAATATCAATATTTAAGAAAAAATGAATGGTTTCAGGTACGTGAAGAAGAAGAGGGTCATTTTTTGTCTCAAAATAGCGAAGAATAGGAACGTTCTTCCCTCAATAATGTGAAAGTGTGAAACAATAATTTTAGGTGAGAGATGAATGTCTATAGGAGTCAGCCTACTTTTTTATATTCTACAATAAATTAAGGTGCAACCTATGTTAATGAGTAGAACATATATTTCGTATATACCGATATAAGAAACAAGAGATATGAATTGTTAAAATGATTAGTTGTAATCGCTTTGCCAAAAGTTGTGAAAGAGAAGGGGATATTCACTTGGGGGAAATTCTATAGAAATCTTTTTCCATCTATAATACGTGCATACTATAAGAGGATGAAAAAATAATGAATTCAATCCAAAAATCCCTAATTTTTACATTGGTTATCAATATCATAGTACCCTACATCAGTTATATAGTATTAGTTCCATATACTAGTCATATAAACGCATTAATTATTTCATCGATAGCTCCGTTGCTTGAAACGCTATATAGTTTAATTCGGATGCACAAAGTAGATGTGTTTTCAGCTGTTATTTTTTTCTCATTGGTTCTGAGTATTATTGCTGTTTTAATCGGCGGCAATGAGAGATTCATTTTACTCAGGGAATCTTATATAACAGGGATAATGGGCAGTGTTTTTTTAGTTTCTCTTTTATTTTCGAAACCATTAATATTCTATTTTGCGAGGAGGTTTTCAAATAATCCACAATTAGATTACAAGTGGGAACAGAGTGCCAGTATGAGGCGTACATTTCGTGTTTTAACAAGGGCATGGGGAATTACGTTACTCTTTGAGGCGATGATTAAAATTGTGCTAGTATATTCATTGCCAGTAGAAACCTTTCTACTGGTTTCTACATTTATTACCTACAGTTTGATTGGACTTATAATCTTGTGGACCATTCATTATGTAAAAGCAAGACGTGCGCTGTAGGTAAGCACTTTGATATTTAAAAATATTCCTTACGTTGATGAATGTGGGACAGCCTTTAAATTGGACTGAAAACTAGTGACTTCGAGTAAATCGATAATTTTGTGATTTTTCAAATGCTGTAGTAAGGTATCTTATGGATTTTTGTTACAGAATATGTATTCTGCGCCACGTTTTAATTTAAACCAATAAAAAATGATATTAATTTTATTGGATTCATAGCTTAGCAAATAATAAAGAACGCAGAAACTTGAATTTGAAATATAATTGTATCAATAATTTTTTATGGGATTTTGAAAATGCCATTCTGTTCATACCGTTTGGATGCGCACAAAAAATATTTCCCATCTGAATGTTACGTTAATTTCGAAAATGATATTCTACAAAAAAACTATCTATGAAAGTAATTTTATTTTTTGCTGTGACCTGGCCAAGAAAAACTGGAACATCAATTAGATTGCGTAATTGATTTTGAATATTGATACGGAGTTAAGCCATTTAATGATGAATGAGGGCGAACGGAATGATAGTACATATAAATAAATTCAGCGACTAACTGATTTACTTGAGCGAGAGAAATTAGATTTTCTCCATGTAAGCATTCGCGTTTAAAGATGCTAAAAAAAGATTCCATCACAGCGTTATCCCAACAGTTTCCCTTGCGGGACATACTTTGCTGAATTTTTTGTTGATTACAAAAATCAGTAACCTTATAACTTGCAAACTGAGATCCTTGATCACTATGAAATAGGATTCTTTTTTGACTTTCATAAGCTTGTTTAACTTGCTGAATTGTGTCTTTTACTAATTGAGCATCCTGGTGAGTATCCAACGAATAACCAAGCACCCGACGGGTGCTAATATCTAATGCGGCACAAAAATATACTTTCATCCCATTCATTAAACGAAATTCTGTGATATCACATACAACAGTCGGAACGTCTTTCTTGCCAGGTTTAAAGGATCGCTCTAGTACATTTGGAAATGTATGATGTTCGTGCTTTCTTTTCTTATAATAGGTGACAACTTTTGACTTTAATCCAGCTTCACATAAAGCTTGTCTCACTTGAAATAAGCTCACCACTACGTTTTTATTTACAAGGTAACGGTACAGTTTTCAATAGCCCATTCTACCTTTTAAACATTTAAATTGCATGACAATATAAGCCGCTGTCTTTTTACGTTTTTTCTGATTTTCAGTGGGCTTACGATGAGTATAATCGTAAAAATCACTAACAGAAACTTGTAATCGATGGCAAAGCCAGCGTACTCCAAATATGTGATGATATTGCCCGATAAATTGAAAGCGTGTTAGTTTTGGTTGCTGGCAAAGAAGGTTGCCGCCTTTTTTAAAAATTCATTTTCCTTTTTTAAGGCCTGGATTTCTCTCCGCAAAGAACGTAGTTCTTCCATATCAGATTTCTCATTATCCAAAAATGGGAAGAATATTTCTTTATCCATGCATTTAAGGTCCCGTTTCCTAGGTCAAATTCTCTTTGAATACTCGAAATTGTACGCCCTTCTTTAACCACCAATTCTACACATTGTTTTTTAAACATTTCATCATACTGTTTTTTCATCTGAAACACCTCTTATATAGAATAATTTATCTCTATACTGTGTTCCAGTTTTACTGTACCACCTCACTGTGGCAATGTTAAACGTTATTCGTATGATTTGGTGTTCTGGTACAAAAACTCTAGAGTGTGTAGAGAATCAAGGGATATAAACAGTAGAGAAGGAGATACGTCATTAAGTCGTAGATGTTGAATAGAAACGCGTCTCTTTATATTTTTTTAAAATTCATTAGGCGAAAATCCATACAGTATATTTATTTCTCAACCTATCTTTTATAGGCAGTATAGTTATTTTTTTATACAATGAATTTGTTCTTTCAATAAAAATATAAAGGAGATTTTTTATGAATTTATGTAAAACTATAAAAGATTTTTTATTTGTAAGCGGTGTTGTTGTAAGTAGCTTAACTATTATACCACTCAATCTGAGCGCGGAATCTGTTTTAACTACAGAAACTATGAATTATCTTGATAAGGCTCCGTACTCCGCAATTTTTACAGAGGCTAGTCACAATAAAACATTTTCCATTAAAAAAGGGGAGATCTTTGCAATCCGATTGCAAGAGAACCCTACAGCGGGATATGTGTGGATGCTAGACCCTATGAAACAAAATATTTCTTTAATAACGAATTATATAGAAAATATTGATCCCTTGTCTGAAGAAAATGGCCCTATTGGTGTGGGGCGTGGTGGATTACATACGTTTGTATTTAAAGGAGATTCTTTAGGTATGAATAAAATACAATTAAAATATGCTCGTCCATGGGAAACGGAGCCCATTCATGAATATACGTTAAAAATTAATGTAATAAATTAAGTTATCTTACAAAGAAAGTTGGCAAGTACTTAAATTAATCTGACGAAAAAAGTATATTGTTTAAAAGAAGTGGACACTGCCATGTAAACCAATATGAACTATTGGGGCATGCAATCAAACTCTGTTCAAGGATAAAAAATCATTAGGTATGAATCCTAGAATTGAAATGTGTATACTATTTTATTGTTTATCTTGTTTATATTGGTCTGCTATTGACAAAATAAGAAGTAAACTTTATGATGAAAAAAAGTGTATTAGTGATTCTTTGCTGGCACAAGCGAAATTGTTATGAAGGATCGGGTAGTGGAGCCAGCAACTTTCCTAGCATATGAATAGCTGTGTTTGCAAAGAACAACACGTCTAATTTACTAACCTACGATTATTTGGTATATTTATGATTAAATTATATATAATATTAGTAACATCTAAAGAAATCTATATAAAAAGGCATCTTCCTGGGGGAGATGCCTTTTTGCTGTCCCTAATTATAATATGCCCATCTAAGGTGAGATGTGATAAAACAAGTATGGAAAAAGAAAGGAGTGAATTTGATACGGAGGAGATGAAAATAACATAAAAGTAGAGGTACAGATTCTCCAAAGTAATACAAGTCGCAATTAAATCAACAGGATCTAATTGTGGACTGGTTACAATCGGAATATTGGCTTTTTATGGAGATGTTTTTAGAAAAACAAAACGGTATGAAGAAGAATATATACTAGAAGTTATTAGGAAACAATTATACGGGTGGGGAATGTGAGTTCTATAGTAGAATGTGTCCACAGGCTTGGCACATGCTCGAAATGAAGAAATTCTTTTCTTCATTTTTTAGAAGTCACTCCTTTGATTTTCGCCATTGTATCAGCAGGATTACGTGTTAGAAGTGTATGCAAGAACAATGTCTAGTTCGTGACATATTTCTTGAACCGACTTTTTGAACCGCTCTTCTACTTTTGTGTGAAGAAAAATTTTTCTTCTGTATCGTGGGCAAAATACAAAATGATAGTTCATTCATGATACGGTTGTTTTGGTTCTTCTACACTCATTTATCATGTTCACGTTGTATCAGTTCGATAAAAACCTGCAATGAGTAAGATGAAAAAATATAAAACCAACATTTTGGATACTTAAAGTGCTACAAACCTTAGGGCTTTCTCGTTCGGGAAGAGCTGTAAGGAAGCTGAATAGTTACGATATTACTAAGGGTTTCAACATGACAACATATTGAGGAGGAAGATTCGCAGAACAAAATTCATCCCATTCTCCTTTAGATTAAAGTGGCTCTTTAAAAGCCTTTTTGTTCCATATAGCAAAAATAATAAGAGAAATAATAAAGAATACAACAAGACATATACCCAAATAATCAAAATTAACTACCTGTATGAAATTCCAAAATGGTCCCTGTAAATTATAGTTTTCAATAAGCAAAGATAAAAGTTGATAACCTCCTACTAGAAAAGCCGTTATAACAGATATAGAGGTGATTAATATATTATACGAATTTCTTATTCGACTATTGTCCATTGCCCACTTATAATTTGTATTCATGAATGTACTATCTAATGTATCCATCAATGACATTCCTGCAGCAAATAAAATTGGAAAAGCAAAGATACTTGCAAGTGGAATAGATTGACTTGTTGCTGTTACTGTAGAAAGAGCAATTAATCCAATTTCACTTGCTGTATCAAAGCCCAGACCAAATAAAAAACCGATTATATACAATTGTTTCTGACTATCAATAAAACTAAATAGACGCTGCGTGACCCGATATATAACTCCTAAGTTTTCTGGCTGCGTATCTTCTTGGCTTTGTAGCACTTTAATAAGATACAACAGATTAGTAAACCCGATAATAATAAGGAATGTGCTAGAAATGATTGTGCCGATAATCCCACCTATAGTAGAAAAACTCTCCATTCCATGTTTTGCCGTTCGTCCAATTAAAGCAATTAGTACAATCATTATAAATACTACAGTAGAGTGTCCCAATGAAAAGTAAAAACCTACCCCCTGTGAGCTTTTACCTTTTTCAATTAGCTTCCGAACAGTATTATCAATTGCGACAATATGATCACTATCAAACGCATGACGCAATCCTAAAAAATATGCAATGATAGCCATCCCAATTATGCTATTACCTTTATACAGTGCTGGTAATAATAAGAGAACTCCAAGCACATGAAGAAATAGAATAATAACAAAAAAGTTAATTGCCTTTTTTAGTTCTCTTTTCCACATAGTTACTAACCCTTTCTACTTGAAATTGAATACTCTTGAAAAGAAAAGTGCCATAATAATGATTTGTAAGTGTTCACAGTACTAGTATCGTTGCAGCTATCCAAGATTTAATGAAACGAACCCTGTACAAATAACAACAAGAGGAGGGTGTGCCATCCCCCTTGAGAGACCATACTGGTTCTTAGGCTGGTTTAACTATTAGCGCCAATCACAGTGGCGTAGCAAATATTCATCGTCCCAACGATATCGCTGTGTTTCTCAAATCCGCATTGAGATTTATATTTTCGAGCTCGTGCCGTATTTTTTTCGTAATTTTCTTTGTTTCCATTATGTTCGATACAAGTCTATGTATAAATTGTATATATTCTTGACTACTTTGTTCCAATAAACAGACCTGTTATTTTGTTGGAATCACTTTCACTGTTAGGGTTTGTGGCATGCGTTTAATTCTCCTATTTTTTGATTTTCAACAGCGTGTTTATTTGGTACATTTCTAGCAATAATAAAATCAGAACGCGTTTATCAATTTTACAACTGCATGAACCGCGGAGGTTTTTCTCTCAATCACGTGGAAGTCTTCTTCTATCATCATTTATTCTAGTTATATTATTTATTTTCGGAAGATTCCGATAAAAAATCCGGAAATCTAACTCTATTCTATCTGCCCAATAGGTAGAAGGAATCTTTGATAACTATTTGTTGATTTGTGAGTTACTGATTTTAATACTATCCCTCGATATACTGACAAATATACGTAAATTTCCTATCTATATTTATTTTATTATATGTACCAAACATTTTGATTGAGAAAATGTATTTATATCGTACGATTGATTCTGAAGGAAACATAGTTGATTTTTACTTAAGCCAAAGACGAAATGCCAAGCGCTTTTTAAAGAAGGCCAGGGTTTCTTGGCATGTCATAAACCCTGTACGATGACGACCGATGGGGATGAAATTACTTAATATATATATATATTAAGAAAATATCAATGGATAAAGTCTGTCGAAAAATAGATATAGTTAATCGAGCATCTATTTGACTTATCAGCAGAAGAATGGATTCCATTAGGAAGCTAATGGTCTTTTTTAGAGCCTATTATATTTGTACCCGAGCCTAATAAAAAACGTGCATGAGTATCAATAGTCTTACAGTAGGTATAATGATAATAGTAAAAGGAGAAATCAAATGGAGAATTATCAAACTATGTATGATGTTGTTATTATCCGTGCTTAGTAAACGTCCTTTCCCTACAAGAAGCAGAATTAGCTATGTAATAGTTGAAAAGTGTATTCCAATGTAAATTGTTCACTAGATATGCGCTTCTATAGTACTTCAGATTGTCTGGAAATAGAGAACATCCCTTTCTTATCTCAAGAAATTCAGTTAATACGTACGGAGTTGTTAGAATATTATCGCCTTGTAACAGAACGAGAAGTTATTAATATTGACTGTTATCAGAAGGTTGATTTTGTTTTAAAAGCAATAATTTTGGTACAGTTCATGCGATTGCAAAGGAATTGAACTATCTTTATTTTTGAATGCTCGAAATGTTATGGAAAAGTAAAACAAAGTTTTATCATAATGCCAGTGTAGAAGAAATTAAGGAAATGATAATTCGCATACAAACCCAAAAAGGTAGACTCACAATTCCCCAAGGATTATATACTTTCATTGGTTGACTATTAATCAGATACCGATATGTTGCACAATATCGGTATTACCATCAATTCTCAAATATTGGTGATTAGCTTTAATCCAGACAGGTATGAAACAAACGTTAAAAATGTATTTTGGATAGGAGTTATAGCGAAAGGTATTACGAACAATGTTTGTATTGAAGATGGAAGATTCTATGGATTTAAAATTACAAAATCGTTGTGATGTTTAATATTTTCAGGAAAATACAGAGTATATGTTTCCGGTTTGGAAACATGAAAAAATTAATCTAATGAGAAAAAATATTTAAATATGTATGATAACAGTGTTTTGAATATTTTAAGAATGATGTGGAGAAGGTAAAAAAATTATATACCCCAAAAATAGTATGGTTAGGCTACACTACATTAAATCCTAATTTTTGTGTGTAGTCAACAAATTAAAAATATTTTGAAAGAAGGAGTGTCATGCTACCTACTAATTATAAGCTATGGATTAAAGAAAATTGGTATTCTTTTTTTACAGCTACTTTAAAAAATATATCTCAAGTTATGCTTATTGAAAATGCTATTTCTGGGCTTATCATACTTCTCGCGATAACCATTTTTTCCTATTATTTAGGAGCTGTTGCTTTGTTATCATCCTTAATTAGCATTATAGTCGGAAAAATAGGGGGAGTGGAGGACAAAATCATCAGTCAGGGATTATTCGGCTATAATTCTGTATTGACGGGAATGGCGTTGACCATATTTTTAACAGGACCATACAACTGGATTATTGCTCTTATTAGCGCAGCATTAGCTGCGGTTTTAACAGCTGCTATGATGCATATCATGAAGAGGACAGAGATTCCGGTCCTTACTTTTCCTTTTATCATTTTAACATGGCTCATGCTGTTGGCTTCTTATCGCTTAAAGGTTTTTCACTTAACTTCAAATTTGCTCCCACAGGATCTTTCTCATTGGAAATTAGAGATATCTGGGAAAATAGATTGGGGAGAAGGGGTATTTAACGGATTTGCACAGATTTTCTTCATCCATGGATTCCTATCAGGGATTTTAATTATTATTGCAGTTTGTTTGGCAGGATGGAAACTTGGTCTGTACGCTATAGTAGGAAATGCGTGTGCTTTGTTGATATCGTATACTCTGGGGGGAGAGCATAATCTAATATATTTAGGACTTTATGGATACAATGCTATTTTGACTATGTTAGCTGTATCGGTAGTATTTAAAACCCTCCCAAATCGTTTTACATTGTTCACCGGTATTGTCGCGGTTTGTTTAACCGTGGTGTTCACCGGTAGTATAGCTACTTGGCTTTTACCATACGGACTGCCGACTTTGACTATGCCTTTCGTTTTAAGTACATGGATTTTTTTAGGAGCTAGAAAAATTTTGCCAAATCTATAATCGGAAAATTCTATGTTTTTGGAAAGAAGTTAAAATTTTGTGAAAATGGGATTAATTTTAAATAAACGATTTTAAAAGAAAAACAAATTCGTCAGGTTATGCTTGTTGGTTTCTTTAAATTATCGAGATACACTTAAAATTCTGAAAGAACGTGTTTTATCGGTTTATTCTACAACCATTAGCTACACTAAACTATTGATTACGTAGAAAAGCATATTTTAAATGTGAATAGCTACTTGATGATTGATTACTGGTAAAGTTTGCATAAATAAGGAAGGAATAGGGGAATGTATTAATTGAGTATGTTTTTTATAGCAAAATACTGTTGATTACATGATAAAATGAGGAGGGATTTTTTATGCAATTATCACCACGTGAGATCGACAAAATCATAATCGTTGTTGCCGCAGATCTTGCTAAGCGACGAAAAAAGAGAGGATTGAAATTAAATTATCCAGAAGCTGTTGCATTTATTACTTATGAAGTATTAGAGGGAGCACGGGATGGAAAAACTGTTGCAGAATTGATGGAATATGGAGCAACCATTTTAACGAGTGACGATGTTATGAAAGGGATTCCAGAAATGCTTGATGATATACAGGTAGAAGCTACGTTTCCTGACGGTACAAAACTTGTGACAGTACATAATCCGATTAAATAAAAAGACGGGAGGCTATATACATGCAGCCAGGACAATTATTTTTGAAAGAAGAAGACATTATTTGTAATAAGGGAAGGATATCCATCAAGCTAACTGTAATAAATACGGGGGATCGTCCTGTTCAAGTAGGGTCGCATTTTCATTTTTATGAAACTAATGCAGCCCTCCAATTTGATAGAGAAAAGGCATTGGGAAAAAGATTGAACATCCCTGCAGGAGCTGCTGTACGTTTTGAACCAGGGGACAAAAAGGAAGTTCAATTGGTTGATTATGCTGGCGAACGTCGTATTTATGGCTTCAATAATAAAATGAACGGTTCGAGAGAAAAGGAGGGAGAAAAATGAGTTTCAAAATGTCTAGAAAACAATATACACAAATGTATGGACCTACCACAGGAGATTCTATTCGTTTAGCAGATACTAACTTAATTATTCAAATTGAGAAGGATTATACTACCTATGGTGATGAAGTGGTATTCGGAGGTGGGAAGGTTATTCGTGATGGTATGGGGCAAAATCCCCTAGTAACACGTGGAGATGGAATCGCAGACGTGGTTATTACTAATGTTGTTATTCTGGATTATACTGGTATTTACAAAGCTGATATTGGTATCCGTGATGGTAAAATTGCTGGTATTGGTAAAGCAGGAAACCCATTGATTATGGACAAAGTGGATATCGTGATTGGATCGGGTACAGAAATTATTGCTGGTGAAGGCATGATTGTAACAGCTGGTGGTGTCGATACCCATGTTCATTTTATTAATCCTGAACAGATAAGAGTAGCATTAGCTTCAGGCCTTACCACGTTGATTGGTGGAGGGACAGGTCCAGCGGCAGGATCAAAAGCCACAACGGTTACTCCTGGAGAATGGCATATGCACCGGATGCTGGAAGCAGCGGAAGGAATGCCGATTAACGTCGGTTTCACTGCAAAAGGTCAAGCAGCTTCCGAAGATCCACTTGTGGAACAAATTCGCGCCGGTGCTATCGGGTTGAAGGTCCATGAAGACTGGGGATCAACGGCTTCCGCCATTGACTATGCATCAAGGGTAGCTGATAAATATGACATACAGGTCGCACTTCATGCAGATACTTTGAATGAAGGAGGATTTATGGAAAATACAATGGCAGCGATTAAAGGTCGTGTCCTTCATATGTATCATACAGAAGGAGCAGGAGGGGGGCATGCACCAGATTTAATTAAGTCCGCTAGCCATATGAATATTCTTCCGTCATCAACAAACCCAACTTTACCTTATACAGTGAATACAGTGGACGAACATTTGGATATGTTGATGGTTTGTCATCACTTAAATCCCTCTATTCCAGAAGATTTAGCATTTGCCGATTCGCGTATTCGGCGTGAAACTATTGCTGCTGAAGATATTCTTCAAGATATAGGCGTATTTAGTATGACTAGCTCAGATGCACAGGCGATGGGGCGTATCGGCGAAGTCATTTTACGCACCTGGCAAGTGGCTGACAAAATGAAAAAACAAAGAGGGACATTGGAAGGTGACAGTGAGTTTTCTGATAATAATCGTGTGAAGCGTTACGTGGCTAAATATACTATAAATCCCGCTATTACTCATGGAATTTCTGAGTATGTTGGATCTATTGAAGTTGGAAAAATTGCTGACCTTGTGATGTGGAATCCGGCCTTTTTCGGGGTAAAACCTGAAATGATTTTGAAAAATGGATTTGTTGTGGAAAGCTTGATGGGAGATGCAAATGCGTCTATCCCAACACCTCAGCCAGTTATTTATCGTCCTATGTATGCACAATTCGGAAAAGCTCTATCCAAATCGTCTATTACGTTTATTTCTCAAGTATCCTTCGATGAAAAACTACATGAGAAGCTTGGATTGCAAAAAATGATTCTTCCAGTTCACGGCATTCGAAAACTGACGAAGAAAGATATGAAGTTGAACTGTGAAACTCCTGAAATCACAGTAGATCCACAGACTTATGAAGTAAAAGTAAACGGCGAGTTAATTACATGTGAACCTGTTGACCAAGTGCCGATGGGACAACGATATTTCCTATTTTGAGGTGAAGATATTGATAGTTGAACAAATTATAACAAATATTGAAAATATGGAAAAAGAAGAGATTGAAAAACGTCATATTGAGAAAATTTACCTAGAAAGCGCAGATTTGATGAAACGGGTTCAAAGAACAAAAACGGACCATGGTAAGGAAATTGGAATTCGATTAAAAGAACCGCGTGACCTCGTTGCTGGTGATGTATTATATATGGACGATAAAAATTTAATTATAATAGATGTTCTGTCCGATGATTTAATTGTGATTAAACCACACAGCTTAAAAGAGATGGGGACAATTGCTCATCAATTGGGGAATCGCCATCTTCCCGCTCAATTTGAAAAAAATGAAATGCTTGTTCAGTATGATTATCTTGTAGAAGAGTTACTGCAAGAACTTCAAATTCCTTATAAATGTGAAAAACGGAAAGTGAAAAAAGCTTTCCGTCATATTGGACATAGTCATGGGTGAAAATTTACTTGTATTATTACAGCTATGCGATTCTAATTTACCAACAGGGGCGTTTAGTCATTCATACGGGCTGGAAACTTATATTCAAGCAGACAAAGTGTATGATCAGAAATCATTTTTTCATTGGTTGAGTGTATATATAAATGAGCAGCTCGTTTATTCCGATGGACTTGCTTGCCGTCTTGTATACGAGGCACTAGAAAAGGAAGACTTCCAAAAGATATGGAAGATTGATCGGATGGTGACTGTACAAAATTTACCACGAGAAACGAGAGAGGGCACCCAAAGAATGGGGCACCGGATGTTATTGCTCGTAAAATCTCTGTATGATATTCCGCTTCTATCTGAATATAGTGAGCGCATTAAACAAATGCAATCTTTCGGTCATCCAGCGATTGTATTTGCGATTGTGGGCTACCATTTAGGGGTTCCTACATTTACCACTATTTTATATTATTTATACTCAGTTGTTTTGAGTCTTGTCCAAAATGCAGTACGAGCCATTCCTTTGGGACAAACTTCAGGTCAGAAAATTATTCAAGAATTTCAAACGATTTTAACAGAGGAGACCATAGCTAAGATAAAGGCATTGAATGAAGAAGACTTTGGTATTGTCTCGCCAGGATTGGAACTATCGCAAATGCAACATGAACGTGTGAATATTCGCATTTTCATGTCTTAATGGAAAGGAAGTGTTTTTGATGGAACTCATTAAAATTGGTGTTGGGGGACCTGTAGGAGCAGGGAAAACCGCATTGGTTGAAAAATTAACTCGTCATCTGAAAGATGATATCGACATGGCTGTTGTGACAAACGATATTTATACTAAAGAAGATGCTAAATTTTTAATGACCAACGGTGTACTTTCAGAAGATCGTATTATTGGTGTAGAAACAGGTGGATGTCCTCATACTGCCATACGTGAAGATGCTTCTATGAATTTCGCAGCCATTGAAGAATTAATCAAGAGACATCCTAATCTTGAGCTTATTTTTGTAGAAAGCGGCGGGGACAACCTAGCTGCTACATTTAGCCCAGAACTTGTTGATTTTTCCATCTATATCATCGATGTAGCCCAAGGAGAAAAAATTCCACGTAAGGGCGGACAAGGTATGATTAAGTCAGACCTATTTATCATCAACAAAACGGATTTGGCTCCTTTAGTTGGAGCAAATTTGGATATTATGGCATCTGATACTAAAGTATTCCGTGGTGATAAGCCATTTATTTTTACTAATTTAAAAACTAATGAAGGACTTGACCAAGTCGTTGATTGGATTAGTAAGAATGCATTTTTAAAAGGCTTGGAATAAAGATGAAGAATTGGACAGGTATTTTACGTTTAGACGCCCAGCAAAGGAACGGAAAAACAGTAGCAAAGAAAGTATATTTTCAAGGGGCGTATAAAGTCATGCGTCCTATTTATCATGATGAATCTGGTCAAGCCTGTTATTATATTTTAAATCCAGGAGGTGGTTATCTGGATGGTGATCGCTATCAAATCCAGATTTCGTTAGAGAAACATGCAAAGTTAACATTAACCACACAGTCAGCTACAAAAATATACAAGACACCAAACAAGCCTGCTTATCAGGAAACAGAAATTAACCTTAAGGAAGGTAGCTATCTCGAATATATTCCTGATCCTTTGATTGGTTATCGGGATGCACGATATAAACAAAAAAATGTTATTTATATGAAAAAAGGTTCTACACTTTTTTATTCGGATATCATTACTCCGGGATGGTCTCCTGATGGAGAAGAATTTAGTTATGATATGCTTCAGTTGATTAATGAGATTTATATGGAAAGCGAGTTGGTAGTATATGATCATATTAAACTAAAGCCTGCTATACAGGATATGAAAGAGATGGGCTTAATGGAAGGGTATTCGCACCTGGGATCTATGATTGTGATTGGTGAAAAAGCAAATCCAGATTTACTTGATGTTTTATATCATGCTATTGATGCTAATACAAAGGAATATAAGGTCGGATTGTCATCCTTATTAATTCCGGGATTCACCATACGAGTTTTAGCTAATACTACACAAACCATTGAAAATTTATTCTCTGAATTTCACCATATAATTAGTCACGAATGGTTTAATAAACCCCCTAGCTTTCTAAGGAAATACTAATATTCATGGCTTACCAACTAATGGAACCCCTTGGGTTTTAATAATAAAATAAATGGCGGAGAAAATTGATGGAAGTTACATTTGCGGTTATGACCATTGGTTTTATTTTCGGAATCCGACATACCCTTGAATCAGAACGTATTATTGCGGTATTAACCAAAAATATACTTGGGGTGTTACCGTAAGGGAGCATGAATGCTAAAATGTCAAACTGTCTAGCGATAGACGAAAAGACCTAGTGTTCTAACTCACCCCCCATGGAAACGCTTCATCTCAGTAGGGAGAGTGACGGCTCTGTTGCAAATTTTGACAAAACATAAGTACGTTTATAAAATACAACTTTAGTTTAAGCAGTGCTAAGTAAAGGCTGTAATTCTTTGTATGTCGAAAAAGAGAAGTCTGAACTATGACTTCTCTTTTGTTTGTATATAGCAGGAATGGTAGGTGAGACATGACGAAGATTTTGAAATCCTGCGGATTTAGCAAAACGTCGTTTAATATATCTATAATCATGTTTGATGAGGTTATTCAAATGTTTAACCGTAACAGTACAATGTTTCATATCTTTTTCAATTTTTTGAATGTACAAAGTAGGATTGGAATCGGATTTGTTGTGAGAACCGGTGGTCTCCAACAAATTTCATGAGTCTTTATATAAATATATAAGTAGCTTGATAATTTTTGGTTTTACGAAATTGAATACTTAAGGTGATACCCTTCTCAATCAATTGCATGATACAGATAACATCGCTTACCTTTGACTTTCATATAGGTCTCCTCTAAATGCCAAATATGTTGATTTGTTTTCTCCTTCCGCATTTGATAAATCAAATTTTCATATTCATAAACTGAACGCATGAGGGTTGTTGTAGGATAAATGGATATGCCATGTTCGCTCAAAAGTTCCGATATATCACGATAGTTTAAAGAAAATGAAAGTAGTAACCAACGGCTACCAAAATAATATTTTTCCTAAATTGTTTTCCTTTAAAGCATTATGTACCATCGGCCTCTGTTCAATTTTCCTACAATTTAGCTTAGTTCAAAAAACTTTGCAGCAGAATCTTATAATTTCTTATTTTGAACTAACTCTTGAAATAATGTGTAATCTTCGACTACTTGATGATAATAGTCCTCACTCCATTGCAAAAATTGTTGAGGGAACTGTGGATTTTTTTTCATAAATTCCACAGTATTTTCTGCAAAACGATGGGGAATATATGTTTGATTATAATCTGAATCTGCCCGTGCATGCATACGAGCAAATGCTATTGCGGCGTATTGTACAAATTCTTCTACATCTGAAATTTTACGGAAATCTGCTGAGTCAAACTCATGATACCAAGGAGATAATTTTTTTACTGAATAGGACCGCCCTCGTGTATATAGAGTACCAAGATGCGAATCGATGTTTATACCTGTTGCAAGCGTAGCAATACGCGTCCGTTCTGCATGAGATGAAAACCATCCGTCATATTCTTCTTTGGATAATTGGCCTTCTGTAAACATTGCGGGTAGTTGTTGTTCTTTGACTTCCAACACAATATCATCTTCTGGTTCTGCCGTATTTCCTTCTATCAAGACATAAAAAATATCCCTTCCCACACTGCCGACACCTGAATTTTGTTTATGCACCACATCTTTTCGAGTAAAATATCCTTCGGATTTCGTATCAGCGAAAGACGCTATACTTTTGATATACCCGTTCCACCCTTTTGTAAAATCTTCTTGTTCTTCTGCACCAAGAGAAACGAAAGAGGAGTCATTTGGAAGAAAGATATGCTTTCCATTTTGCAGTAATGTAGTAGTCTGTCCAAGAAAGACCTCGTATGTATAGGACGATTTCATTTCTTCCATTTGTTTTTTGATAAATCCATCTTTCAATTGTTCAGCACGAAGTTCCTTGTATTTTTCCGTCGGATTTTCGATGATTTTTTGTAATGTTGTTTGATATGTTTGTAAAAATGCGGAAGCCATTTGTTTTTGTTGTGCTGTCGATACCTTAATATGAGGCAATTCATCTGTAAATAAAAAGATACTACTCATAAAACGAAGAATATCCCAATAGAATGGTCCTATATAAGAATTCTTAAAGTCAGTGACATCAAATCGTAAAGTCCCCTCACAATCATCAAAAATAGCTACGTTTTGAGCATGCGCGTCTCCTTCTAACCAGGTTTGGATAGGGGTATGTTGATTCCATCCAGCCGGTATCGGAATAACTCCGGCTCGAAGGTCACTATAATATAAAGGGGTTGTCCCCCTATAAAAGTTGAATGGTGATGCCATCATTTTTTTATATTTGTTTGCACGAATCGTAGGATCTTGGATAAAAGCATTAGCCCCTTGCAGTTGGTGCTGTAAATATGTTTGGCGTTCTTCTTTATTTAATGTATTTTTTGTTTGTTGGTTAGATTGTTTAGAATGGGACGTGTATGATTTATTTGCATTAAAAGAACAACCAGTTGTAGCAAAGATACTGATGGCGATACATAGGTATAAAATTAGTTTCATCACTTGCTCCTTTCTATGTTTTATTTCTATTTTGTTTTTTTGATAGAAATATCCGAAACCGACTTTTTCGCATGATTGAATCCACACGAAAAAGACAATATACGCTTCATGCTTATATTGTCCGTTTCTTTTGGTCCTTATCAAATAGGTGGCGTGAAAAATAATATTTATTATAGAGATATTTATTATATCGAAACGGGAGAGCATCGATATGTATGAAAAGGTCTTTTGACAAGCGTAATTTTTATACTTTTATGATATCATTTTTGCAAAAGAGGCCTCATTTTTCGTGTAAGAATGCTGCTGGTGCATCCAAAGATTGTACACGTTATCAAATGCTTTATAAAAATCGGTGTTCGCCGAGAGCTATTAACACAATCCATTTATAAAGAGTTATTATTTGTATTTTTAGTTCCAGTAATTATCGGTATTGTTCACATATTAGTTGGTATGAATATATTCGGTGTCCTTTTGGTTGATCCATATTATCGAATTTGGTTACCCATTGTTATTTTCGTAGTGATTTACTCAATTTATTACTTCAGTACAGTTCAATTGTATAAAAAAATTGTGCTTCCGAAATAAATTTAATGGAATGATATTATTTATATGAAATGGGTCCTAGTGAAAAAACGCTCAAATTATATCGTTTTACCTAAGAACAGACTGGTTCATTAGTCTGTTCTTTTGAGCTCGTAAAGATATGTGCAAGTAGGGCCCATGCGAGGTCCTTCACTAGAGGAAGAATAAGAAAAGCCAACCTCTTTTTTAGAAAGAGAACTTTTTTGTAAATTTCTATAAAATTATCATCAATTTCAATTTTTTTCGGTCAAATTTAAATCCTATTTGAATTGCAACTGTAATGTATTCTTTTTGTCATGTACGTATTTTTTCATCTTCACCAGGTAGTTTAATAATTGTAGAATTAAATCTGAAATAAGGGTTCCAATTCCATTTAAGGTGAAATTATATTTTTATGTTGATAGTAAAAGTACTAATTCGAATTATCCCTTTGTAAAATCCCTTTCTTTGTATTATGTGTCTGCTCTTTTTTGATAAAATTAAATTGCAACATACATAAGAAGGAGGAAAACGTATGAAACGATATAATAAAATGTTAAAAATCGCTCCACCTGTTGGGGTATTAAGCACACAATTAGTTACTTTACAGCAACTAATCTTGAGATTTATATGAAACAGGTATTTTTTCAGGGGTGTGTGGAACAGAATGATGCAAGTAATCATAGGCGTATTTATTCTATGTATGAAACTATAAATCATCTTGTAGAAGTTGACGATTTACATGAACAAACTAATTGGAAAGGGGACTCATATAACTTTGTTTGTCTTAATTATTTAATTTTACCAAGCCAAGAACAAGGTGTTTTAAATAAGTTAAATGCAATTCCAAAAGACAATGTAACACTTCAGCAGATCCTTAAAGCGATAGATGGCTATCATAGTAACACAAATACAATTACTGGTATTGACACATTGCAGATTTCTAATCCCAATGCAGATAAATATTTGGAAGCACCTAGACCGGACTCTAATTCAAATCAGTATCAGACTATTGATATGAAAGTCATTAATCAGTTTTACACCAATAAAATAACCGCATCAACTCAAGAAATAGTAACGACTTATCAAATGAGTAAGGAATTATCTGTCAGACATATTCTGAATGTGGGAGCGAAAGAACCCTTGAAACTTACATTATCAGGTGGTTTGGAAGATATTCTTAAGGCGCAAACTGATCGAATTGTTGAATTTAATTACAATCATGGATATATGAATGCAACTAAAACCATAGATATTGAAATAAAGTTTGTTCGAATTTTACCAGAAAACTTAGAAGTGGCTCCTCGTACAGCTGTTATAAAAACTGCTAAATTGAGTAAACCTATATATGCATCAAAACTATTAGGAATCTCTAGAATTGCAGGGTACTATACGGACTATGTCGATACTTATCTAACGTGGATTCGATTGGGCATTTATAATAAATTCAGGGTAATCTCTCAACACAACCCAATTATTTGGGAGAAACTACAGGAGTTAGGATTTTCTCTCGATAATCGAACGAAAGAAGTTATCTTTAAAGGAGTTATTAATATGATAGACAGGAAAGAAACGGATGATTCGTATACGGTAATCTATCAGGCTTATGAGTTAGATGTAGCTGGGAATATTAATTATAACAATCCTGTAGGAGCTCCTGTAGAAAAAATAAGAAAAGTAGAAAAACAGCAAAATACAATCATTTTAAAATAGGGGAAGTAAATCCAAGCATGTATATTTGGCCAGTTGATGATAGTGTAGCATTTACTAATAATTTGAATTTAATAGAGCAATAATTTGATTTTCAAATCAATATGACTATGTAGCCTCCTTATGGAGGTTGTTTTAATTTTGCCGGTCTTAAACTTAAAAAGTTATATCATTTAATATTGCAAGATATTTACTATGTATTACTTATTATCAAAATCAGTATATGTAAGTAAGGAGTAAATTTGATTTTAGTGCGAATTTAAACTGTGTAATAAAATTTGATGAAGGTTATCTGTAATTATACTATTGCTCGATTTTAAATTAACATTTTTATAAAATTACGTGTGTATCAAAAACATAAAAAGATTGTAAAGTCTATATAAGGGGTATCCAGATGGCGATAAAAGGTTAAATTATTTATGAATTGAATAAGGCGTTTTATGTGTTGCTAAGGTAGGAAACATATATTTTTCTGAGATTATATAGGTTTTGAATTTGTTGGTAGTAATGTATGTATGCGGCTATTTTTTTGAGAATTCAACACTTATCGTTTTTTCACAAGCGCTGTCTGTAGTTTCATTGTAATCAACAACAAACAAGGAGATGAAAAAATGAAAAAAATGTTCATATTCGGTGGTAGTCTTATCATCTTGTTTGCAACAATTTTAATTATCGTACAAATAGAAAAACAAACGGATTCCACTAATACGCAAAAGGATAATGTTAGTAGTAGTCAAATAAATAGTTCTGACTACTACACAAACAAAATTTCCTTTTCAAATCTTCAAAAAAATTTAGAAGAGAACAAAGAAGAAATAATTTACTTTTATCAAACTTCTTGTGTTCATTGTCAAAAAATATCTCCAATTATAGTACCGATGGCGCAACACTTGAATATTGATATGAAAGTTATGGATATTGAAACATTAGATGGTCCTTGGGATGAGTATAAAATAACAGGTACTCCTACTATTATTCATTTTAAGGAGGGTAAGGAATCGAGCCGTATTAGCGGTAAGCATAGTAGAACAGAGTTCAAAAAATGGTTTGAACAAATCAAGACGAAATAGTATAGAGGCGAAATATCAAGAAAAGAGATTTTGTTGCTAGCGGTTTGAAGTTGAGGGAGTTCAAGGAGAATATGAAATATACTATTAAAAAGTTATTTTTGAACATATATGATTTTGACATAACAATAACACCATTTTATGGAGGATTGAAATACAATATTAAGCTGAAAAATGCCAATAATATATAAATCGTTAGGTTATTTTACCATTTTAACCAAGGGGATTCCTTTCTCAAGGAACGCGTAGTGAGGGATTCAGACAAGGGATGAAAGAAAGCTATCTTACTTATTCCACAGACATATATACAGCTTATACGTTTCGTATCAATAAATCTTTCTAACTGCAAGGATTGCGGAGCTATCCTAATAAATTAGAGTTCGTTCTAACTATTTACTTAGGATTCCTCACTTCTAAGGGAGGTAGTTCAAAGGAAAGGAGGATGTTACTTGACCTTGTTCATTTTGCTAAAAATCGTGAAGTAGAAGGACAAGGATATACTTTATCTGCTACGATTAGACGAAATCTAAGAGGTAGGAAATTTGAGCCCATTCTTATATAAATAGAAATACAAATCGTATAAAAAATAGGTGTTTCTGTTGGTATTGATGTGGGATAAAAGATTTTTTCCTTCTTTTTTAATGGCACAATTTTCTATTAGCGTTTGAAAAAATGAATATAGGCGCTCATTATGGAATTTTCATTCATAAAATTTATAAATAGAAATGTGCTGTTTCCCTATTAGCAACACTAAAAATATTAAAAGGTATTTGGGCAATACTTTTCTTGTGCGATGATGTTACAAATATTTGAATATAGGAATGGGAGCAAAATTTATATTATAAATTTTCATTTGGTATATAAATTAAACCATTAGTTGTTAAGAGTGACGAGAGAGAATTACATATATTTTCTAACTGCTGTTTTGAAGGAGGAATGGTTAATAAAATTGCATGAAATTTAGTGTTGATGAATGCTTTAGTTATATTCTCATAAGGCATACATAATGTAGGTGCTATTTGTTTTGAAAACAAGTGTGCATGGTAGTTATTTTTTATACCAAAAACCTTGAAATGTGGATATCAGTTTTGTATTTCTAATAATGTTGCACCACATCCTGATCCGACATGCAAAATCCGCAACTCATTTTTAAAAGGGATATTTTGTTGTAGTTGATTTACTAAGCCCGTATAGATATTTAAAGTAGTAGCTGAGAACCCCTATTTATTTTTGAATTTTTGTGAATTTTCAGTTAAAATATGTGCATATTGTTGTCTATCTTTTTTCCAAGATAGACTTCCGTAATGATGTACAAATGTATCTTTACACAAATAAAATGTATAATTTAGTTGCGTGATTCGAAGGCATATATCATCATCTTCATAATTTCCTGGTGTGAATTGCTCGTCTAATAAACCAACTTCATCTAGGACGTGTCGTTTTATTAATAAACAAAATCCAATTAACTTCAACCGTCTTTCCCATTTGTTTTCATCACCCATATTATATCTAGACGGAAATTGTTGCATTTCTTTTAGAGTTGTATAAGTAGCTGGAATGGCGGTATCATAGGAGGAATTATTTGTCACGGGTCCAACAGCAGCTATATTTTCGTGTTTATACAAACACCGTAATAAATTTGTTAACCATCTCTCTGTTACGATAACATCGTTATTCAACAATAAAATGTTGTCCCCTTTTGCCTTTAAAATCCCTTGATTACAACCTTTTGGAAACCCCATATTAGTTATATTCTTATCAGGTTGACTTGTTAGCCATTCCGTTGTTCCGTCTGTGGAGGCATTGTCGACAACGATTAATTCGTATTCTTCTGACTTTGTATACATTCGTATACTTCGAATACACTCCTTTGTATAAGGGAGTTGATTATGGGTTAAAACAATGATACTTGTGAGCAATTTATTTACTCCTTTCATAGTATACTTAGGTTACTGTATTTTCGAATAGAAAGATTTATATATTTCAAGCTATATTTACGGAGATTTTCATCTGTTCGAGTAATTCAAACTATTCTGGTTACGAAGGAATTACTTTTCTATTAAGTAAATGAAGAACATAAATTTTATTAATCTTATATTTTACATCACCCTTTATTTTGCTTACCATGAAGAAATTATCTTTACAATTAATGAGGATCGCGGATGGCATAATTAAGTAGCACGTTAAAATCAAAATCCTTTGTTTTATTTTATAAATTATTTACTTAGTTATACCGTTTTTTGTAATACGAGAAATGATTTTCTTATTGTATAATTTCAGCGTTCATAATTCGGTGGAAGTGATGGAAGCAAAGAGAGTTCCCCTTAGTCTATATAGTCATTATATGTTAGGTGTAGCAATATAGGATGACCTGGTCAAGAAAAACTGGAACATCAATTAGATTATGCAATTGATTTTGAATATTGATACGGAGTCAAGCCATTTAATGATGAATGAGGGCGAACGGAATGATAGTACATATAAATAAATTCGGTTCTGGTGCAAAGAAAGGATACGTTCCCAAGAAATAATGAGGATTCCTATTGGAATTATTCTTTACGCTGTTAATCCAAATAATTGATGAATAAATTCTTTTTGATTTTGAACAGACTGATCCCGTAAATCAACCTGTTCTTTTTTTATCATATGCATGGCTTCTACTCCTGCAAGTATACATGTAGCGGTGCCAAAAGATTTAAATCCTAACATAGAGCGTACACGTTTTTTAATGAATCGATGGTCTTGCTCCACTACGTTATTTAGATATTTTATCTGCCGAATTTGAGTGCCTAACGGCACTTTTTTCTCGTTCTTTAATTTGGTGATAGCAACTGGATAAGCAGGATTTTTATCAATTGTAATTGTACGAGGTTTTGAGGCATGAAAAGATTGCAAAGCTTTCTTAAAGAATCGCTTTGCAGCCTTATGATTTCTAGTTTTACTAAGATTGAAGTCAATCGTATTTCCCTCAGAATCAACCGCACGGTATAAATACATCCATTGCCCTTTTACTTTTATATACGTTTCATCCACTCGCCATGAATCATTTGTTTGTTTAAGATGACATCGGATCCGTTTATCCAGTTCCGGTCCGTATTGATGGACCCAGCGCATAATCGTTGTATGTGCTAAGGATAATCCTCTTTCTTCCATCATTTCCACCAAATCTCGAAAACTTAGATTGTACCGTAGGTACCAACGTACAGTTAATAAAATTATATCTGGTTGGTAATGCTTCCATTTAAACAAATTGTCCTTTTTCATACTGATCACATCCCTTTTGCAGAGTAATCGTATCAGTATGTCCAAAATTAGAAGATTACTTGCAATTAACCTAATTTTTTTGCACCAGATTCAGTCAACCTGTGGCATGACGTTTTAGCACGGTGGTTACTTTTGTTAGCGTCACATAAAGATCAGAATCTTATAGAAACGTTGGAGGCGATTGCGATGGAGCAAGATGAACCATTGCAGGAAGCGATTCAGAAGTGGGATGATATGAGTCATAATCAGTCGTTTCGTAGCGAGTATGAAGCAAGGAAGAAAAGCTTGTTAGATGAGGATGTGGCGGCTGCACATGCAGAGAAAAAAGGAATGGAGCAAGGGAAAATACAATTGATTCAGGATATGTATAAAAACGGAATGGACATAGAGGATATTTCAAAATTTACAAATATGGATATATTGAAAATACGCGGTGTTTTGGAGTGATTTGTGTGATGGAACTTCAGAATTTAATGTATACGATTGTATCACAATAAGAAGAAGCATCTATCTCCCAAAGTTCTCAATATCATAGACGTATTGTTTAATTGTGGGGGCTTTCTTCCGCGACTAGATAAGAAGAAAGAAAAATCCAATTTTCATTTTAGCTTAGCTGGATATTTCCAAGCTCGTTTCTCTTTTTTAACAGGGTTTATTTTTGTTTTTTGTTTCTCTACTTTGTTCTTCGCTTGATTTTGTTGTTCGAATGTATCTAGCTTTGATTGTATTTGTTCCATCTGTTCTTTTACGTCCTTAAGTTCCAATTTGATTTCGGATAGTAATCTTAAAATGGCATCACCTTTATTCATTGTAGTGACCTTCTTTCTTAGTTATAGACTTTCTCAATATAAAAAGATTTAATTTTCAGTTATTTAAGTTATAATAAAGAAGAATAACTTTCATTGCTCCTTTTTCAAAAGAACGGACTGGCAGTCCGTTCTTTTTATTTGATTCTATTCTATCCTTTTTTCATTTTCATGGCTATTATGTTTAGTTAATTTCATATCATCTTAATTTGTGAACAGATTATTTTCATAGGTTGTTCGTTTTTGCTTCTAAACCATGCATCATCCTTTTAAATGGTTTGTATGAATAGGTCACTCATTTTTTAGGGTAAAATCAATAATCTTGGTCATCCATCGTCCTTCTGGAGCTGATTGAAGATAGATTAATACTTGGAACAGCAATAGATTTATTTTTTCACAATTGCATTTTGTAAAAAGTATCAAATAAAGAGTTGTATATGGCGTATACAACTGTACAATAATGAATTCTGATTTCATAGGTTGGAAAATATCTTAATGAATACTTTGCGTCCGAAAGGGGTAACAAGAAGATTTGCCTCTCCATTGATATATGGCCTGGATTTTCTGGATTTGATTCCTTTTGTAGTTGTATAGAATTTTCGTTTTAATAGGTGAGCATCAGCGTATTTCTAGCAAAACGAAGCCAAAACTTGAGCTTAAGCTTTGGCTTTGTAATAATATGATACCCGCAAACGCAAGTGTTAAATTTTCTGATAGTTTAAATTCATCATCATGTTGTAAGGGACGAGTTAGCTCATTACAGCCCTTCCCGAACGAGAAAGCCTCTCGCTTTTCGGCATGGGATGAAAGTGAGGTTGGATACGAAGTACTACCAAAATGTTGGTATTATATATTATTGTATCGATTTGTTGTGGTTAGTCCTGTAAATTGATACATTGTGAACATGATAAATGATTATAGAAAAATCAAAACAATCGTGTCATTCATTCTCATTTTGTGTTTTGCCCAAGATACAAAAGTAGAAGAACGTTTCAAAGAGTTGGTTCAAGAAATATGCGAAGAATTGGATTTTTCTATTGTTGCAATGGAATGCGACAAAGACCACGTTCACTTGTTTTTGTATACACTTCCAACAAAACAACAAATCATGCTATTGGAACCAAGTAGCCACGAGTATATAAAAGTCATGAATGCCTTTCGTCAACTTGATGATACAGAACAAAGATGGATGCAAGACCAAGACCACAAAGTAAGTCGTGAAATCGTCGATTTTGCAACGAATCATACTATTTCTGTCATTCGATTAGAGCAACTCACGAACATGAGACAGACGGCACGAACAAGCCGTAAAAACGAAAAAAATCTACACACTTGGTCATTCCATCGTTTCGCACAATTCATCGCGTACAAAGCGACATTAGTTGGCATAAAGGTCGAATATGTGAACCCCTCTTATACAAGTCAAACATGTCCGAAATGTTCTGAAAAGAACAAGGCGCAAGACAGAACATACAAGTGCCCATGTGGATTTGAGAAACATCGTGATATCGTTGGGGCGATGAATATTCGCTACGCAACTGTGGTTGGCGGTAATAGTCAATCAGCTTAAGAACCTATATGGTCTGTCTTAGGAGGGGTGATGGCACACCCTCATCTTGAAGGTTGTTCAAAACAGAAATGGACTGCGAACGCTTCGTCATTCAAGAATGCCATCCGTTACACCGTAAGGTGTAGGACTTGCGGTTTTAGCCGTGGGAGTGTCAAATATAAGGTAGTGGATGTCGGTTAAAATGAACGTTTCAGATTGTGCATATTTTCGTTTAGGTACAAACGCTTTAGGATTCCTGTGAAGTCCGCCAAGTAGATGAAAATGGTTTTATGCTTATTAATTAGAAAAATTGCTTCAAGACTATGAGAAAAATCATTCACATATAGATTTTATCCAATCTTTATTTCATTTGCATCCTATCTTTATAAGTGTTCTTTAAAATGAAAATTAGTTATTTAATTAATTACTGGCTATAAATAATTGAGGAGGACACACATATGTATAAAAAAAGGAGTGGCATTATTTTTTCGATGCTTTTAACCACGGTTATTATGAGTACAGCACCAACAGAAAGCATTCAAGCGAACGCTGGTAATTTTGATCTAGATGGGGTACAACCAGAGAATGTAAACAAAAATCTAGGGAATATCCAGGTATCTATGCTAAACACAAGTACGGCAGCCTCTCGTCAGCAGAAATCTTATACGGATCATATTGCTGTTTCTTTAATTGAATTCCCGAATATGAAGCATAATCAAATTAAATCAGAAACAGATTTTTATACAAAAGATTTTAACAAAGCTCACTATGAGAGAATGTTATTTAATAATGGCATTTTCAAAACCCCGGAAGGAATAAGTATGCCCTCCCTAAATGAATATTATAACGAACAATCGAATGGATTTTGGAATGTAAAAGGAGTGGTTTCATCATGGATGCAGGCGAAGAATAATATAGAATATTACAGAGATTTTAAAGGTGAACCGTTTGAAGGATTTGGAGAATTAGTGAAAGAAACACTCACACAAGTAGGGCAATCTATTAAAGGAAAGGAAAATTTATATGATCAAAAAGATCCCGATGATTTAGATAGAGATGGAAATAAGGTAGAGCCGGATGGATTCTTAGATAATTTAGTAGTAGTTATGGCAGGGGGGACCTCTGATATGTATGTTGTGCCCTATACAGGGGAGCTTAAAGAACCTGCACAAATTCCTGGTACGACTCTGAAAGCAAAGAAATTCACTATTATTCCAGAGGACACTGCGGTAGGTACTCTGGCTCATGAATATGGTCATAATCTTGGTTTACCGGATTTATATGATTTTGGTGGTAAAGGGTCTGCTGATATGTGGTCATTAATGGCTTTTGGCGCACTTAATGGACAGCCAGGTGGAATTGAACCTAGTAACTTTGATCCATGGTCCAAAATGTTTTTGCAGTCTACTTATGGAGGAAAGTGGATTAAACCCATCGAGGTAGATTACAAGGACTTAGAGAAAAAGAAAGAGTTTGTATTGGAAGAAGCTACTAGTAAAAATCCTGCTCGAAAAGTAATCAAGGTGAACCTTCCTCCAGTAATGAAAAATGGTGTACAATATCCTAATTATTATCTCATAGAATGGCGTAGCCATAATGGGGCGGATAAAGGACTTAATAAGACTGCTGCTGGTTATAAAGGATTATCAGCTGATCCTGGAATGATTGTTTGGTACTATGATGGACGTTATACAGATAATCAAGAAAGTAACCATCCTGGTCATGAGATGCTTGGGGTTATCGATGCACATCAACAAATACTGTATTACAATCATGATAAAACGAAGCCGGCTATGAGTAGCTTGCAAAATGCGGATGCAGCTTTTGGCCTACGAAAAACCACACCCATTAAAGTAGAAACACCACAAGGAAATGTAGATTCTCCGGCTCAAGAAGGAGTATCTGCTTTTAGTGATCAAAATAATTATACAGACAAAATTCTTCCCAAATTGGGCCTTCAGTTTAAAGTTGTAAAAGAATGTGAAAATGGACGTGGTGTAACTATTGCAATTTCTAAAAATAAATAAAATTTTTGTATGTAAACATAGGGGAAACGACGAATAATACGTGATATCTCTCGAAAGGGGATATAGCTGTACATGAAGAAACGAGCGGAAATCGCTCGTTTCTTCATGTACAGGCTTCTTCAACTGATCCAGGATAGGAATAAAAGGTATATCAAACTCTTTAAAAAGACTTTCCTACGCGGTCGAAAGGTTCACTATACAACGGGATTTGTTAGCTAATGAATGTAAAAACACAAGTTTGATTTCATAATAATCAGAATAAATATTATCAATTCACTTTACCTTACATGTATGCGAAAATGTAACCAAGCTAAACTTTTCTTTCAACCTTTTCCCTAGTAAAGGTTGAAATGATACAAAATTTTTAGTCTGAAAAGAAAAAGCTCATTTCTTGTGAGAAATGAGCTTTTTCTTCTGAATCTATTGAATTCAAAAATAAATTCTCTACTCTTTTTCATACATATATTATCATAATATATACCGCATTATTCTTGTTTTTTTGTCTGAATTATCATGAAGTTTGAAACCTCGAAAATTAGAATGTGGCTTAGAATAGAAAAATAATAATAAATTTGTTAGGGGAATAAGCAAGGTACGAAAAAAGGTGGCGCAATATCTTTGATACGATTTTAGCATGGAAATGAATTTATCTAACGGATTTTTATTTTTCGTTCCCTACAAAGAGTATTGATGATTTAACTAAATAGATTGAAGATAGTATCTATGAGATTGCAAATCCTGCTGATTGTAGAAATTGTTTCATTGAAATATATTGTAAGGGATTATATTTGTTTTATCATAATATTATAAATAAAAAATGTATATTTCTGTAGAGAATAGGAGAACTAATATTGACTAAGAAATTTAGATTATCGAATGAAGAAGAAAAACAATTCAATCAATTACTTACAACATATGATTTTGCAGAAATATTAGCGATTATTTGGAGATATGGATCCAAACGAAAAGGGTATTTTTCTATCAGAAATAAGAAAAAAGAAATTCCAGAGAGATTTCGTGAATTAGTTGTGAGAAGTAATTCTATAAGATACTGCAAGAGAGAACGTGAAGGGAAAGTGAATTTTTGGGAAATTGGAATAAATGAAAGTCATCCGCTTGTGAAAAAGATAGAGGAAATGAACTGGACGCCAATTTCAGAAAAAAATCGAACTTTTCCCAAAGGTATTTTTAACGAAAAAGTGTTTGTAGCAACTTATATTCGCTTATTACATGATTTAGGAACTGTACATGGCCAAGATAAAGGAAAATTATATAAACGCGCGCGCTTACGCATACATGGGTCGAATCTGGTGCAAAAAAATTAGGTTAATTGCAAGTAATCTTCTAATTTTGGACATACTGATACGATTACTCTGCAAAAGGGATGTGATCAGTATGAAAAAGGACAATTTGTTTAAATGGAAGCATTACCAACCAGATATAATTTTATTAACTGTACGTTGGTACCTACGGTACAATCTAAGTTTTCGAGATTTGGTGGAAATGATGGAAGAAAGAGGATTATCCTTAGCACATACAACGATTATGCGCTGGGTCCATCAATACGGACCGGAACTGGATAAACGGATCCGATGTCATCTTAAACAAACAAATGATTCATGGCGAGTGGATGAAACGTATATAAAAGTAAAAGGGCAATGGATGTATTTATACCGTGCGGTTGATTCTGAGGGAAATACGATTGACTTCAATCTTAGTAAAACTAGAAATCATAAGGCTGCAAAGCGATTCTTTAAGAAAGCTTTGCAATCTTTTCATGCCTCAAAACCTCGTACAATTACAATTGATAAAAATCCTGCTTATCCAGTTGCTATCACCAAATTAAAGAACGAGAAAAAAGTGCCGTTAGGCACTCAAATTCGGCAGATAAAATATCTAAATAACGTAGTGGAGCAAGACCATCGATTCATTAAAAAACGTGTACGCTCTATGTTAGGATTTAAATCTTTTGGCACCGCTACATGTATACTTGCAGGAGTAGAAGCCATGCATATGATAAAAAAAGAACAGGTTGATTTACGGGATCAGTCTGTTCAAAATCAAAAAGAATTTATTCATCAATTATTTGGATTAACAGCGTAAAGAATAATTCCAATAGGAATCCTCATTATTTCTTGGGAACGTATCCTTTCTTTGCACCAGAACCTTATTTTCTACTCGCATACCGGTTTCATCAAAATGGACAACAGGAGACTGAAGAATCTTGTCTTTTACTTCTTGGAGAAAGGGCTGTAATTGAGCCGAAAAACTGTTTGTATGATTTATCAAAGTTCCTTCACTAATCGAATGTCCAAAACAATCTTGAAAGAATTCTTTTGTGCGTTTCAAAGAAAGACACTGATAATGTGTTAAATAAGGAACCAGTCTTTTTATATTTGGACCATATTGGACAGGACGAGAGACGGTAGAAGGAAACAGGGCTCCTTGGATGGCATGGCAATGTGGGCATTCTTTTTGTGACACTTTATGTTCCGTCACTTCTATCTGGATAGGTGGTAAATCATACACTTGGCGAATGCGGTATCCTTTTACAGGTTCTTGGTGTAAGGACGTGTTACAACAAGTACAATATGTAGGAGAATACGTAATTGTATGGTCTGGAGTCGCTGTCAAACCAAGAGTATGTCCTTTGTGGCCCAACTGGCCACCAGTTTGACGATGAGACGATTTGCGTAAACTTTTTGTAACAGGCTTACGCAAACCATCTGTAGAAGGTGGTTTATGACTATTTGTAGAGTTTTTTTTTGAAGCATTTTCTAGTTCGAGTATCCGTTTTTCTAACTTAGAAAATGTTTCTTCAAATAAAGAAATAACAGCTTCAGGTCCTTTTTTATATGCATCTAAAATGATTTTTCGATCGACCATCCTATTCACCTCCCTGTTTGATATACTCAGTATTTACAAATAGGAGGCATATGAAACTAGTAAAATTTAAAAAAACACCAAAAGGTAGCTGAGTAGTTACAATTTCTTTATAGAAAACGTCTCGTGTATCACTCCGATGAATTTGCTTATACAACTCTCCATCTTGAATAAACAAAATACGCTTACAATAACTCGCACTATACGGATCATGCGTAACCATCATAATCGAGACATCTTGTTCTTTATTTAACTGTTGCAACGTTTCTAGTAAACTTGTTGCATTTTTAGAGTCAAGCGCTCCAGTCGGTTCATCTGCCAAAATTATCGCCGGCTTATGCACCAGTGCACGAGCTACAGCGGTACGTTGTTTTTGCCCTCCGGATATTTCAACAGGGTATTTGGAAAGAATAGGAGTAATGCCTAATATCCTCGTTACATCATATACTTTCCCCTTAATTTCACGGGAGGTTCTCCCTTGAAGCGAGAGTGGCAATGCAATATTTTCATAGACCGATAAATTTTCCAGTAAATTGAAATCTTGAAATATAAAACCTAATTTCTGAGATCGAAAATCAGAAAGTTCATTCGCTTTCATCTTTGTAATATCTATTCCAGCGATAGTAATCCTACCCTCTGTGGCTTGATCTAAGGTAGAAATCACATTTAGTAGTGTTGTTTTCCCTGAACCAGAAGGTCCCATAATTCCTACAAATTCACCTTCTTCTATAACAAAAGAAACACCTTTTAAGGCGTGGAATTGATTTTCACCTTTTCTACCGTATACTTTTTTCACTTTATTTACATATACTACGGATTTACTCATAATAATTACCTCCAATCCAAAATGTACCTCCGTTTAAATTATTCAGACCTAAAGTTTATAACCTCATGACCATTAGGTTTTCACTACCCCAAGTACAACAAGACATTATTCTTTCTTGACGGACTAGATAAGAAAGAACAATGTCTTTTATGAAATCTCTTGATTCAAGATGAATTACAGTCATTTGCGAAAGAAATCAAATGACACATCATACTTGTATTTTAACAGAGCTGGCAAGCAATCCCTTAGTCCGATTACGTTAATCGCATTTAATATATAGTAACTACTCAGCCACCTTTCGGTGTCTTTTTTAAATTTTACTAGTTTCATATGCCTCCCATTTGTAAATACTGAGTATATCAAACAGGGGAGGTGAATCTTATGGTCGATCGAAAAATTATTTTAGATACATATAAAAAAGGACCTGAAGCTGTTATTTCTTTATTTGAAGAAACATTTTCTAAGTTAGAAAAACGTATACAAGAACTAGAAAATGCTTCAAAAAAAAACTCCAAAAATAGTCATAAGCCACCTTCTACAGATGGTTTGGGTAAGCCCGTTACAAAAAGTTTGCGCAAACCGTCTCATCGTCAAACGGGTGGCCAGTTGGGCCACAAGGGACATACTCTTGGTTTGACAGCGACTCCAGATCATACGATTACACATTCTCCTACATATTGTACTTGTTGTCATACTTCCTTGAACCACGAGCCTGTAAAAGGGTATCGCATTCGCCAAGTGTATGACTTACCACCTATTCAGATCGAAGTGACAGAACATAAAGTAGAACAGAAAGAATGCCCACATTGCCATTCTATCCAAGAAGCCCAATTTCCTTCGACAGTATCTCGTCCTGTTCAATATGGTCCAAATATAAAAAGACTGATTCCCTATTTAACGCATTATCAATGCATTTCTTTGAAGCGAACAAAAGAATTCTTTCAGGATTGTTTTGGACATTCTATAAGCGAAGGAACCCTGGTAAATCATACACAGGCTTTCGCTTCTCAATTGCAGCCATTCATAAAAGAAGTAAAGGAAAAGATTCTGCAGTCTCCTGTTGTCCATTTTGATGAAACTGGTATGCGTGTAGAAAACAAAACACAATGGTTACATACTGCCAGTACACCGGAGGTGACATTGCAACATATTCATCAAAAACGTGGAAAAGAAGCAATGGATGCTGGAGAAATCTTGCCATCTTTTTCTGGAATTGCGATGCATGATGGTTGGAAATCGTATGATGCGTATACAGATTGTCGTCACGTTTTATGTAATGCCCATCTCTTACGAGATTTACAAGGAATTATAGATAGTACTGGAGAACAATGGGCACAACAGATGCAGAAATTTCTAACGCAAGCGTTGACGATGAAAAAGCAATCCGAAGGTACCATGCCAAAAGCGACGCAAAAGAATCTGTTTATTATGTATCAATCCATATTGAAAGAACAACAGATTCTTTCCACGAAACAAAAGAAGAAAGGAAAGCAGACGCCTTCTCAAAATTTATGGAATCGCTTCGTCAAGTATTCTGACAGAATTCTAGGGTTTTTAGAACATCCAGCCATTCCATTTGATAACAATCAAGCAGAACGGGATATTCGGATGACGAAAGTAAAACAGAAAGTGTCTGGGACTTTCCGAAGTAAGAAAGGCGCAGAATCTTTTTGTCAGATACGAAGCTTTATGAGTACCATGAAAAAACAAAAACAATCGGTCTTACAAGCGATAAACCAAGTCATAGAAACTAGAACGGTTCCTTGGAATAACACGACTTCATAAGAGAATTTCTCTATTTGGCATAGATTCTTTCTCTGATTGGAGTATTTTCTTTTCATGTTTTCGAATCGGAAACATGTATTTGGCCTGTTTTTTTATTTGAAGAAGCTGAGTAGTTACAATATATAATTACTTTTTAATTAGAGGGAAGTACTACCCTTATAGCTTGGTAAATATAGAAAGCTAATATCCTAAAAAGCCCCCACTTCAAGCAGTCCGTTAAGACGTTAAGTGGGGGACACGTTCACTAAAACATATTTACTTATTGATTCACTGCATTAACTACAAGTGCTGCATATGTTTCTGCACCTACTTTAGTTAAGTGTACACCATCAGGTGCAAAGTATTCACTCTTTCCAGCACTTGCGTCATACCAATCCACTAGCGTTACATTTGGATATTCCGCTGCTGTTACTTTTAATCGCTCGTTCACAATCGATTCCCATGGACGTGGTACCCTCGTATTAATCAATATTATTTTACGTTCCTTTCCAATTAATTTTATTAATGCAACAAGGTTCTCAGTAGTAAAAGCTCCATTTGTACCTAATCCAATAATGACATGGTTTCCTAAATTCCCTTCATTTTTTAAGCGTTCAACTACAGGAATTGCTTTTGACAGCTGGCGACCAATTTGTGCATCGATCCCAATATCAGGAAATGTATTTTTTAAATACGGAGCAATATCAATCATTATGGAATCGCCTATCGCAGTAACTGTTAGTGAATTTTTAGGTTGTACAGAATTCACTTCTTTTGATTTTTCTTGATTTTGAGGCGCTTCTTGAGTTAGATTTTCCCGTACTGCAACTGGATGTTTCGCAGGTCGTGTTTTCGTTACTTCCACCGTATCCTTATTAGCTTTTACTATTCCTAAAACGGCTATGGCCGAAACGAATATTGTACCAATTAAAGCTAACTTAATACCTAAAGTGACATTTTGAAATCTTATATTTTTAAACTGAATATTCCGAAGTCCACCTTGTCGGATTGGATTTTCAATAAACTCCCAAGAAATTTGCGCAATTATAATAATCAAAATGAATTGAAGAATGGCTCTTATTAGTGAAAAATCCCCAGTATTTACTTTTGGGGGCGTCAATGTAAGAATTGGATAATGCCAGAGATATATTCCATACGACCTCACCCCTATCCAGCGTAAAGGTCTAAATCGTAAAAATTTAGCAATACGACTAGCAGGATGAGCAAGATTTGCTACTAACAATGCTGTTGCAATCGATAAAATAACCATCCCTCCGCGGTATAGAAATGCATCATATTGATTGGTCTTCCAAAACATAACCAATATAATAATAAGAGCAATCCCTCCTACCACATCAAGAATGAAACGTGCCTTTGGAATAATTTTATTTGTAAGCTCAGCGCTTGGCCAAATTAAAGCCAGTGCTGCTCCAATAAGTAAAGAAAAGGCCCTCGTATCTGTACCATAATAAATTCTACTTGGGTCAGTTCCCGGTTCATACAAAATTGCCATTGCTAACGCTGAAAAAGCAGCCCCCAGACAAATCCATAAAATTAACCGAGATCGTTTTTTTGTGTAATAAAGTCCTAAACTAATGATAAATGGCCATACAACATAGAACTGTTCCTCCACTGCCAGCGACCAAAAATGATTCAATGGAGAAGGTTGGTTAAAATTATCAAAGTACGATAATTTATGATAAATATACCACCAGTTACTAACATAAAATAATGCTGCTAATGAATCGTCACGCATTGTTTCAAGTAAAGAACTATGAAAAATCGCAATCCATGCGAACGTGATAACAAGCATAACAAGCATTCCTGGAAGCAATCGTCTTGCCCTACTAAACCAGAACTCCTTTAAATCAATTCTCTTATTTTTTCTCCACTCCGTCACTAAAATATCTGTAATTAAATACCCTGAAAGTACAAAAAATACAGTAACTCCCAAAAAACCTCCAGGCATCCAATTAAAATTAATATGATACAAAATAACAGCCATTATTGCTAGGCCCCTTAGGCTGTCCAATCCAACCATATAACGACTATTTTTTTTTGAAGGTTTAATCACCTTACAATCCCTCCTATTTCTTAAAAATCAGGTTACGGTTAGTGATACAAAATGATGCCTTTTTCTAAAAATTCTTTGAGAAATTGTTCTATAGCTTTGGTGTAAAGATAATGAAATAAAAAAACTATACTTCCAATTATTGAACATTATCCAACAATTAGAAGTATAGTTCAGAGCACCTTACACTTTCCGAATAAACTTATTGTTTATTCGGAAAGTACATGTATTTGTGGATTTTGATATGGTTGTTATAGGACTTTAATTAAGACGCTTGATTCATCTATTGACTCTATCTTAAACTTATATCTGTTAATACTCAGCTATTTCACTGAATAGTGAATTTAGCACTAGACTCGGCGCCTTCGAGTAGCTAATCCACATTTCCACCATTTTAGAAAAATTGTACGCTAGTTAGTTGTTTATGCAACTAGGATTTATTTTGAGTTTAACCTTATTGGTTCAATTTGTAATTCGTGTGTTAATAAAAATTTTATATTCTGTATTCCCTAAAATAGTTTTACTAAGTAAAGTATTTTCGCAATTATACTATAAAATAAAATATGTCTTTTAACAACAT
This sequence comes from Bacillus sp. CPT56D-587-MTF, assembly GCF_058792335.1. NCBI lineage: Bacteria > Bacillati > Bacillota > Bacilli > Caryophanales > Bacillaceae > Bacillus > Bacillus sp. CPT56D-587-MTF. Next base: position 415,791 of record NZ_JBYTEF010000002.1, read on the forward strand.
AAAAAAAGGGCATTCACAATGGTCATTTTCCATCTATCTAAAAACGTTGTAAGAGTCCATATAAATTTTATAGCTTATTAGTCTAATGAACCCATGGGTCCGTTGATGTATTGAACAACATAGCTCGTGTGTTACATTGTGAATTAGGTGTAGGCTTAAAACGAATACAAACAGACGGGAAAATACCGCAAGCAAAACAAATTTATTATCAATCTAAAAAAGAAATACCATTAATACTGGAGTTTGCTGGAGCAATAGAATCCTTACATAGATTCTATGATTTTCATCTAGGTTATATCTATACAAATGGATCAAAGAAAGTATAGAGTTTATGGCATTACAGGTGAAAAATTATTAGGAAATGCTTATACCACCATGATATTTTAGACTTCGTACTTCTCACAGAGATATAGATGCTCCTTCAATGAAAAGGCATAGAAAAGATATATAAGAAGTAGAAGGACACCTACCATTGCTGAAATCCTCATTATTTGTTATACTAATGGAGCTTTCGAGTAGCGTTTTATTTGTTCTAGACGAGTATGTACTTGCTAACAAAAGACGTGGATTTTTATCCAGGTCTTTTTGTTTTTTTATATTCAAGTGTAGTTAGGGTATTTTTGCCTATCCGCTAGAAAAAAAGGAAAATAAGAAAATTCAAGATTGTCTTATTCTCCTGCAGTACTTTTATTGAAGCATTTTATGGGATTATTTCGGATTTAGAGAGTAACTTTCTCAATACCAATATTTATAATTTCTTGTAAAATAAAAGATACTAACATTTCATAGTAGCTTTTATAACTTTCTCCAAAACACCACAGGCCCCTACTTGTGGTGTTTATTTTTATATCAAAAAGAGAAGCGATTTTATGATACTACGGGTCACATGGCTGGAATAGATGGTACGTTAAGGAATCTTTCTATGTAAAAAAATGTATTTCATTAATCTATTTCTATAATATTTTTTATGGAACAAGGATAGAACATTGTGAAAATACATGTATCGAATTAAATTTTTTCAGGGTTTCTTTTACGTTTAGGGCACTATAATTTCCTAAATATAAATGATTTTCTCTATATTTAGATGTTAGAATTATTATTGTATAGGTATTATAATTGATATAAAATACAAAAAAGTATAGAGTATAACTCTTTTCAATTTTTGAGTTTTAATAAGAAGATAAAGTGTAGGGGAGGATTGGTATATTGAACCAATTATTATCTGGAGGCTCTAAACAATTACTACAAGCAATCGATCGGAAAATGGGCATACTTGAGTCTATTCTTCAGCATATTTCTGGTTATGTGGTTGCCGAAATAGCATATGAGATTCATCAAATGTTTTTAGAAGTAACACAATTGTTACTTATGTTGGAACAAGACCATAGGATGATAGTACTCGTAAAAGGATTAAGTCTACAACTACTAACTATTCAGGAACAGTACAATCAAATAATGGGTGTAGATTAAAAAGAGCACTTCTGATGGAATCATTAATTTTTAAGGTTTTTCGAGTGATGTGTTTCATTTTACAAGATAACGCGAAAAAAAGGGTCCACTACTAGAGCACTCCAAATACAGACAACCTATATTATTGTATTCTACATTGCGAATCATTTCAAACCGAACCGTCTGGTTTGAAATGAGATTGGGATATTTTTACATGGATTGTGGAGGATGTATAGCAACGAAATAAAATTACTTAACAAGCATTAGTAAACATTATTCGCGCATAAAAAGGAAGATTTTCTGAATTGAAGAATCTTCCTTTTTACAAATACATATGTAAGTACTATTTATAGATGCCGTTACGAATTCCAATGGTTTGTATATAACCTTTTTATTGTGTCGAATAGTCATGTACTATCCCTACCTCCTTCAGTATTGTTTTTCATGTCCGCTAATGTTAGGTTTGTGGGAACATTGTTATCTGATTCTACAAATTTACCACCGTGGGCTATTAACCGTGTGGTATGCATAAAAAACGGTAGGGATATCGAAGATATGCGCTATATTTTAGAACAATAGAAGCTAGGTAGCTCATTGAATAAAGTGTCTAGCTGCCCTGTCACGCGTAGTTATTTAAGTTTTGCAATAGAATCATGTTTTCCATATGTTAGAACACGCCAAATTTTTTCAAAAGGCCCTTGCTGAAATTTTTGCAACCAAATAAAACTAAAAATCGTGAGGATGGTAAACACAATGCAGACGAGAACCAGACTTTGTATAAGTGTATATCCGTTTGTCCAACCTAACAATAAAATAAGAATTTTAAGAAGTACAGCATGCCCTATATAGGCGGTTAATGATATCCGTCCTACATAACTAAGTGGTTTATATAAATACACTAAATAATTTTTATTATATAAAAGAATTATGGAAGATATATATAAAATTGATAAGGGATAGGATGTTATATAACTTATCCCCTGAAAGGGCATATTGTATCCTATATCTGGATTGATATAAACCATCCATAGTCCCACTAATATTAATAATAAACTCAGAAAAAATGAAATCCTATGAATGCGTTTAATTATATTCTTTTTGTGTGATAATTGCTGAAAAAGACCTATCTTACCTACATATAGTCCTAGCAAAAACATCGTAACAATTACTAAAATATAATAAATAAAAAATTGTATAATCATAAAAACGGCACTGAAATCTTTAATTAATGGATTTCGAAATACCATGGTTCCAATTATAAATATCATATTACAGGATGCTAATATTCCAGCGATGATCAGAATAATTCTAGGCTGTAGTTTAAAAAAAGGTAACAAGATAAACCCTAATAAACCATATATAATTAAAATAGGGGTTATTTGAGGGAAAATTAATATTGGTATAATTCCTATTGGGAGTAAAGTAATTAATCGTCTTGAAAAAAGATAATAACTACGTAATCCACGTTGTTGTGCGTGCGAAACAAATATGTGAGATCCAATACCAAATAAAAATGAATAAATGGAAACAAATTTAAAGTGAATAAACAAATTGTTAAAAACAGATAAATCGAAATCTAAAGAATAAATCGGATATTTTTGCCCTTGTGTTCCACCAGAAGCGTGTGCAATTAATATTCCAAGTAAAGCAAAACCACGAATTATATCAAGAGAGAGTATTCGTGAAGAGGTAGGTTTTGTATGATGCATTTTTAATTCTTCCTTTACAATATTTTAAGTGTTAAACGGGCTGTTTATAATAATACGGTGTATTTTCTGTGGTATTTGATTGTAGAATTTTTATATCTCATCATTTTTGTGTAAATAAAAAATTATGTTTTTAAGAAATAGAACCATAATATATTACAGATTTTGTAAGTTTGTTGGATTATACATAGATTTTATTGGAAAGTTCTGAATCTGTACCTTAGAATAATTTATAAAAATTAAGCTAAGACGGGAAAACATACTATAATTGATTCTAATATAAATAATAAACAAAGACAAAAACAGACATAGATTCCTATAGGAACAAGCCCAAAAATAGAACCGGTTTTTGTATGGTGTAAAAAGGTAACACGCAACCCCAAAAAAGCAAGTTGTTTCGTAGAGTCTTTATTCTCCCTAGACACACTCCTTTTTGTTGTGCAAAAAAATTCTGGCGGAGTTTTTGTGTTAATCTCTAAATTTAAAAACTACAAAGTGTACGTTTTTTTCATGAAGAGTATCCAACCGCACTTTCATCCCATGCCTAAAGGCGATGGGACTTCTCGTTCGGAGCGGACTGTAATTTTTTTGCATCAATTAAATATTAGATCTATTTCATGTTTTAAAAGTTCAAAAAATGATACAGAACTTATGAACTATTAACCATAAATGGTTTGAAAACTCCCTCGTTTTTTCAGAATGTTGCTGTCCTTTCTCTTATATAAGGGAGAGAAAGAAGGTGACTCCTATGATGGAATATTTACTATCTTTGCTACAGGGTTTGTTAAGAGTCTTTGTAACAATCCTTGCGACTGGTTTTGGAAATAAACTAGTTAGCAATATAAGCAAATAACGTAAAAAGACCATCCGTGCCGTCGGAAGCAAAAGGATAGTCTTGAGAAAAAGAAATAATCTTAACGCAACTAATTACCTTACGGCAACAGTTACTTAGAAGAGATATTAGCGCATCTCTTCTTTTATTTTATGTGTTCTAGGAAATACTTATATCTTAAATTGATACTTATATCATCTTCAAAATCAATTACAAATCCCGCTGTAGGTAAAATAAAGGGATTTGTAGGTTAATAATTGTAAACAACGATACACCGTTGTACAAGAAATCTTTAATGTTTGCGCAATATCTTTAATGAGGGTTTTCTTAAACACGTGTATTTGTATTATTTGTTGTTCTTTTGTTCCTAATTTTTTCAGGTCTTCCACCAAAACGTCTCCGAGCCCTTGTAGTACATTCTCCCGCCTCGGTCTGTTCACAAATGAGATCACTTCCGAATTTTGTAAAATAAGCGAATAAGTGAAATTACTATAAAGAAAATACACTACATATAATCGCAATATATATTATTTTTTAATAAAAATTTTATCTTTTTGATACAGTATAAAAATAAAGTTTAAAACATGCAAAGGAGTATTGTGGTTTGAAAAAATTAATATTATTAGTATCTAGTTTGAGTATAGCATTAGTTGGGTGTGGCTTAAAAAAGAAAGATGAAGGAAACAAAAGTACACAGGGTTCAATGATTTCACTATCAAATGATAGTTACAAAATACATATTCCATTTGAGAAAGGTGCGGCGAATGGATTAGTTACTGTAAGTAAAAATAATACATCAAAAGAGTAAAACAAAAAATCTTCCTATAATCTTTGTTATTTATCAACAAGGAGCGCAAAGCGCTCTCATACCAGGTTCAATTTTAACGTATGGAAAAGTCGATAAAGGGAAAGTAGAAATTACAGATTGGGAAAATATAAATGAAAGATATGCCTTATTTCCGTCTAAAGATGCATTATCAAATCATCGAGGCGATTCGATGATGTTATCTAATTTTACAGAAAAGATTCATACATATTTCCCAGAAGGTATTATTGTGATAGGAAAGGGTTTCTATATAGATGGGGCACTCAATGATTTACAAATAGACATATTAACAAACCTTATAGGAACAGTGGAATTAATCGGTTTTACTCAATATATTGCCGATCTTGTTATGGAGAAAATCCCCGGTTATTTTCCAGTACATATAAAAATTAAGACGTCTAATCAAATTAAATCTCTTATTGAGCGCAATAAAAGGGGAACTACATCGATTGTTAAAATTTTAGATTAGAAAAATTCAATTGAAAAACTCAGCGATTTGACACTCCCATGGCTAAAGCCGCAAGTTTTAGACCTTACGGTGTAACGGATGGGATTCCTGAATGACGAAACGTTCGCAGTCCATTTCTATTTTGAACAGCCTTCAAGGTGAAGGTGTGCCATCACCCCAATGATAGTGCGGTGTGTCTCAAATCCGCATGGACACTTATATTTTCTATCTCGTACCTTTTGGATCTGTTTGACTTGTACAAGAAGGATTCACATATTCAACCTATATACCAACGACTTTCGCTTTGTCTGCAATGAATTGCGCGAGATGATAAAATATAACCAAGCATGTAGGTTTTTTTCATTTTTTACGGCTTGTTCATTAGTTGTTCTAATCAAGTGACAGAAATTTGAACAATCCATTTACCAGATTTCATTGTGAGACGAAGTGTGCCTAACTTGTACTTTAACAATTCGAAATTACGATTATATGTGTCGGTTAATCAGGCACGAACTTTTAAACGTGTTGACTTCTTTCGGTTTTTTAGTAGCGCTCTGTATCCAACCTCACTTTCAGTCCATGCCTAAAGGCAATGGGCTTTTTTTTCGGAAAGAACTGTAAGAATCATACTATATACAATTGAATTGGAAATCCAATCTTTTATTTCGCAATAGACCCACTACAATTCCAAGAAGAAATTAAACACTTACATGAGCATACGAAATCTAGTTCGATTCTTCCTCATATACAAGGCGTTTATTTGAAAAGAAACATAGAGACCTTAAGTTTTTATCCCGATTATGAATGTAAACAAAAAGTAGTTCAAATGACCGCAGATGACGTTATCGGTCAGGAAAAATTTTTATAAGGGCCGTTCCATTTTTTCTGGTAGAGAAGGAAAAATAAACAGATGATAGAAAAGTGGTAGATTTAGCTGTGAGAGGCATACGACATGGAACAAACGATTGGATGAGAAACCATCTCCCTGTATCAAACACATCATTCCATCTTTTTTAGAGAATGAATTAAGAGGTTACGTATTCTGAAAGGTCTTATTTGTCTCTTTCAAAAGACAAATAAGACCAATAAATACGACGGTATATGTGATAAGATGTTCAGGAAGCGATGACTTATCTGTCTTCTTTTTACCAACATACAAAAAAAGACCTTGGCAATAACCAAGGTCTTTTTTGTATCGAACCTTCTTTTCCCCTTACCCACAACAAAGACAAGAAAAGCAGGGATTTCCTCCTTTCAAAGGCAAAAATACTCGACATACATTCATAGGACCGCATGCTAATGGAAGAAATCCGTATTTCGAAATCAATTTTCCAAGTGCGGTGAAAAATCAAATGATTACAGATGCAAACAGTATCTTTTCTACAAAAGTAAAAAAAGAGTAACTATGTAAATCGTTCCAGTTTTAAAAAGACTCGTTTGTGTGTGGAATAACCAAAACTTGTATCTCTCTTCGTCAGAAATAGTTATTCGTTCTAAAAAAGGCGACAAACAACGAACGGTTTTATTAAACCAAAAAGTGATACAAATATTAAAACATTATTTAGTAGAACGAGGCTTACACAAATATAAAAAGAGCTCTTATTTGTGTGTGTTAAATAAAGGACACAAATTAAGCCGGATGACTGTAAATGACTTATTTAAAAATATAGTAAATTAGCGGGATTAGCAACAAACTTAACGCCATATGATGTAAGACATTATTTTGTTCACGCGCATTGGAAAATGGTTTCAATGTATATAAAAGGGCACGTATAGCCAATTACTCTAATATACATACTATATAGTCCCTCCCGAACGAGAAAGCCCATCGCCTTTAGGCATGGGATGAAAGTGAGGTTGAATACGAAGTGCTACCAAAAAACGCAAGGTTTGTGGCACTTTAAGTATCCAAAATGCTGGTATTATATATTATTGCATCTATTTGTTGTGGTTATCCATGTAAATTGATACATTGTGAACATGATAAATGATTATAGAAAAACCAAAACAACTGTTTCATTCATTAACTACCATTTTGTGTTTGTTCATGATACAGAAGAAAGATTTTTCTTCACACAAAAGTAGAAGACCGTTTCAAAGAGTTGGTCCACGAGGTCAGTTTCGTAGTGTTCGCAAGAAGCTACACACTTGGTCATTTTTTCGCTTCGCGCAATTCATCGCGGTAACTACTCAGCTTCTTCAAATAAAAAAACAGGCCAAATACATGTTTCCGATTCGAAAACATGAAAAGAAAATACTCCAATCAGAGAAAGAATCTATGCCAAATAGAGAAATTCTCTTATGAAGTCGTGTTATTCCAAGGAACCGTTCTAGTTTCTATGACTTGGTTTATCGCTTGTAAGACCGATTGTTTTTGTTTTTTCATGGTACTCATAAAGCTTCGTATCTGACAAAAAGATTCTGCGCCTTTCTTACTTCGGAAAGTCCCAGACACTTTCTGTTTTACTTTCGTCATCCGAATATCCCGTTCTGCTTGATTGTTATCAAATGGAATGGCTGGATGTTCTAAAAACCCTAGAATTCTGTCAGAATACTTGACGAAGCGATTCCATAAATTTTGAGAAGGCGTCTGCTTTCCTTTCTTCTTTTGTTTCGTGGAAAGAATCTGTTGTTCTTTCAATATGGATTGATACATAATAAACAGATTCTTTTGCGTCGCTTTTGGCATGGTACCTTCGGATTGCTTTTTCATCGTCAACGCTTGCGTTAGAAATTTCTGCATCTGTTGTGCCCATTGTTCTCCAGTACTATCTATAATTCCTTGTAAATCTCGTAAGAGATGGGCATTACATAAAACGTGACGACAATCTGTATACGCATCATACGATTTCCAACCATCATGCATCGCAATTCCAGAAAAAGATGGCAAGATTTCTCCAGCATCCATTGCTTCTTTTCCACGTTTTTGATGAATATGTTGCAATGTCACCTCCGGTGTACTGGCAGTATGTAACCATTGTGTTTTGTTTTCTACACGCATACCAGTTTCATCAAAATGGACAACAGGAGACTGCAGAATCTTTTCCTTTACTTCTTTTATGAATGGCTGCAATTGAGAAGCGAAAGCCTGTGTATGATTTACCAGGGTTCCTTCGCTTATAGAATGTCCAAAACAATCCTGAAAGAATTCTTTTGTTCGCTTCAAAGAAATGCATTGATAATGCGTTAAATAGGGAATCAGTCTTTTTATATTTGGACCATATTGAACAGGACGAGATACTGTCGAAGGAAATTGGGCTTCTTGGATAGAATGGCAATGTGGGCATTCTTTCTGTTCTACTTTATGTTCTGTCACTTCGATCTGAATAGGTGGTAAGTCATACACTTGGCGAATGCGATACCCTTTTACAGGCTCGTGGTTCAAGGAAGTATGACAACAAGTACAATATGTAGGAGAATGTGTAATCGTATGATCTGGAGTCGCTGTCAAACCAAGAGTATGTCCCTTGTGGCCCAACTGGCCACCCGTTTGACGATGAGACGGTTTGCGCAAACTTTTTGTAACGGGCTTACCCAAACCATCTGTAGAAGGTGGCTTATGACTATTTTTGGAGTTTTTTTTTGAAGCATTTTCTAGTTCTTGTATACGTTTTTCTAACTTAGAAAATGTTTCTTCAAATAAAGAAATAACAGCTTCAGGTCCTTTTTTATATGTATCTAAAATAATTTTTCGATCGACCATAAGATTCACCTCCCCTGTTTGATATACTCAGTATTTACAAATGGGAGGCATATGAAACTAGTAAAATTTAAAAAAGACACCGAAAGGTGGCTGAGTAGTTACTCATCGCGTACAAAGCGAAATTAGTTGGTATACAAGTTGAATATGTGAATCCTGCTTATACAAGTCAAACATGTCCCAAATGCATGAAGAAGAACAAGGCACAAGATAGAAGTGTCCATGCGGATTTGAGAAATACCGCGATATCGTTGAGGCGATGAATATTCGATATGCAACGGTGGTTGGCGGTAACAGTCAATCAGCGAGCCTATATGATCTGTCTTAGGAGGGGTGATGAAACACCCTCATCTTAAAGGCTGTTCAAAATAGAAATGGACTGCGAACGTTTCGTCATTCAGGAATCCCATCCGTTACACCGTAAGGTATAAGACTCGCGGCTTTAGCCGAGAGAGTGTTAATGTATACAAACCCATCTCGAACAAAAATGTTACATAAAATAGAAAACCCTACTTTTAAACAGTAGGGTTTTCTATTTTATGTAAATCATTTGATGGACTAGAGCACGAATCGTCTCACTGATCCATAAAGAAACTTCATGAAAATGGAATGCGGAATGTTCGAAAATAAAAAACAAATCATAAAATGCGTTTATTAGAATGTATTTTACACTTCACGGCATGGTTACGCCTTCTACCCCTTAGAATCTATTCCTACAGGGGTATCTTACATTTTTGTAAGGATTATGTAAGGGAAACAGATAGTAATTTATAGGAATGAATAGTATTTTAAAATAAAACAATTAGAGGAGAGTAAAAACGATGTTAAAAAAAATAAAAGAATATTATATGCATGTATAGTCGGTATAAGTATGGTATCGTCATTAACGATACCGGTAGGCATTTCAGCAGAGACAACTGTAAATCAACAGTGTCATTCCACAACACTATTGAATTTTAAACCCGAATGTAAAGCGGAAGCGACAGATTGGGGAAAAGAATTCTTTGACCTTTGGAATAAACTTACCCCACAAGCAGAAAAAAATGCCGTAAGAGACTATACAGGAGGGGGATACTATCCTATTAATGAATATCTTCGTTCTAATTATTTTGATGTTCTAGATCAAGAAAAAACAGAGAAGAGTATTACCCAGATAGATCGTGCTTTTTCGAGAGTGAGACTACATGATGATATGATAGTTTATCGCCGAGTAAGTGAAAGTGCATTTGGATTACCAGCAAACTCCTTAGTGAAACTTGATTTAAAAGAGGATGATCCAGTTAATAGTACTTCAAAGATAAATACGGAAAGCTTTGAACACTTTAAAGAGAGGTTTCAAGGAAAATATAAAGAAGATCCAGCGTATATGAGTACCAGTATTGTTAAAGACGCAGCAAAAACATTTAGTTTACTGCCTATTTTGATGAAAATCCATGTTCCTAAAGGGGTACCCGCTATATATGTAGATTTATTAAGTAAGGTTCCTGGGGAAATGGAATTACTATTGCCAAGAAATAGAACGTATAAGGTTACAAATATATCACCAGTAATTGAAAAAGACAAAGAATATGTAATGCTAGATGTTGAAATTTTAGATATAGAATCTAATTATCGAAATAAACGTTCTACTGATATTATATATGAAGATAACCTACCGTCATTATCAAAATAAATACAGCTATTTAGGGTTCTGGTGCAAATAAAGGATACATTCCAAAAAAATAATGAGGATTCCTACTAGAATCTTTTTGACGCTGTCAATTTTTTTAGTTTTAATATTTAATACTTGTCTAGAAAGATTTTCAACAAAATACTTTTTCATAGATTTTTGAATGTACATAGTATTGAAGGTCTCATGTGGATTGTCAACGACATAATTTTTCACCTCGAAGTGCATTATAATGAGTACCAGTATTAGTCATCTAGCTAGAATTAGTTGTTTTGCTGTCTTCAATTCTATGTCCATACAAGATGAGATATGAAAAATCATATAAAAGTAGATGGACAGATTCTTCAAAATAATAAAAAATGGTCCCAATTAAAACAAAAGTAAAAAAATCTAATTGCAGGCTGGTTACATTCGGAATAGCGGTTTTTATCGCAAGATTTCATGAAGAAGATATACTAGAATCAACACATACACTGGAGAAGATTGCTATGAATCGAGATTAAATTTGTAAAAAAAGATGCGATGCAAAAGCGGGGGAAAATGAGTCAAGACCTAGCATTCCGTATGTCATATGAGGCGAGATAAAAGGACGAGAAGAAGGTATTCAAAAAGGAAAAATTCAACTAATCCAGGGCATGTATATCCAAGATATTGCGAAGTTTACGAATAGGGATATATCGGGAATACGCCATATTGTAGATAATTAAAGTGTACATAAGTATAAATTGTATTGTTAGAATGAAAAATTATAAAATTTTAGCTATATCATAAAGTCTAATTTTTAGATGTTAATTATAACATCTAAATAAAATAATTTTATTCCTCCATTTCCGGGTATCCATGATTTTCATAATTAATCATGGATACCCGCTTTTTTGTACGAAGAGGCAGCAGTGGTTACACTGTCGTTTCGTATTTGGACCCCATTCGCCTCTATTTCCAATTTTTATATTGTATACAAAGACTCCAGTACATATATCCTAAGTTCATAAAGGAGGTGTGTAAATGACTAGAAAAAACAATCCAAAGCCATGGTTGCACTGGATGAAAGAAGAGATTGCCCGTGAATTAGGCGTTACACTGGGTGCAAATGCTACAGCTCATGCCAATGGCGCAGTTGGCGGTGAAATCACAAAGCGTTCCGTGGCCATAAGCCTGCAATACTTATCTAGGGTTTCACCGACTCAAACAAATATAAGTATGGAAAAAATTCAAAGAGAACTTATATAAATCTGCGATACAACTTACATCTTCGTGATTTAGTGGAAATTTTAGCTTGTACAACGATTATATGATGGGTTCATCAATATGAACCAGAATTAAATAAGCGTATTCGGCAACATTTGAGATCAACTAAGGATTCTTGACGAGTGGATGAAACATACATCACAATCAAGGCTGAAAAAAATGGATTTATATCGCACAATTGATTTGTATTTAAGCTGTAAACGAGATGAGAAGGTTGCCAAGTATTTTCTAAAGAAGCTTGGCTTTTTTTATTCCGCAAATGTTTGTTCAATAAACTACTTATCCCAACATTACCTTTCCCCAGATTTGTTTGATTTATTGTATTCACGAACCTAATGCATGATGGTTATAGGCTGAATTGACACACTATATTTTTTAAGGATACAAATATACCATGATAATTAATAAGATTTAAAGCTCTTATACACTCAGAATCATTGGATTTTTTGTTTAGGGATATAACAAGGATTAAAATAAAATTTGATTGTTTCTATCGTTATATTACAAATGATTTCTAAATAAATGTAAACTACGGTTACCAATAATAGTGATGGGCGTTATGGAATTTAAAAACAAGGTATAAATCATTTGATATTTACAGTGTTGGTAGCGCCTGTAACGAGATGATAGGGATGACCAGAATATAAAAATATAAGATAAAATACATTTTTTATTCAAAGGAGCTGACGCAATACATGAATGTATTTCGAAAAAAATCAATTTCAACATTATTAGCACAGTCCAGTACCAAAGAAGAATCTTTAAAAAAAGAACTTGGTGCATTCGATCTTACTATGTTAGGAATTGGAGCTATTATTGGGACTGGAATCTTTGTTCTTACCGGTGTTGTCGCCGCAGAACACGCAGGTCCGGCACTTATTTTATCGTTTCTTTTATCTGGATTAGCCTGTGTATTTGCGGCATTATGTTACGCTGAATTTGCATCAACTGTACCCGTATCCGGTAGTGCCTACACCTATAGCTATACAACGTTTGGAGAATTAATTGCTTGGATTTTAGGATGGGATTTAATTTTAGAATATGGATTAGCTTCTTCAGCTGTTGCATCTGGTTGGTCTGGATATTTTCAAGGGCTATTAAATGGATTTGGCATTATACTGCCTACTTCTTTAACAAGCGCATATAATCCTGCAGTAGGAACATATGTAGATTTACCGGCTATTTGTATCATTTTTTTAATGACATTTTTATTAACGATAGGGGTAAAAAAATCAGCTCGATTTAATGCTCTTATGGTAACAATTAAGCTTTTAGTTATCGCACTTTTTATCGGTGTGGGAGTTTTTTATGTAAAGCCTGAAAATTGGACACCATTTATGCCATTTGGTTTCTCTGGTGTAACTACTGGGGCTGCAACCGTATTCTTTGCTTATATTGGGTTTGATGCTGTATCAACAGCTGCTGAGGAAGTCAAAAATCCACAGCGCAACATGCCAATCGGTATCATTGCTTCTTTAACAATTTGTACCATTTTATATATCGTTGTTTCGTTAATATTAACTGGAATTGTGCCTTACAATCAATTAGATGTAAAAAATCCTGTAGCATTTGCTCTACAATACATTCAACAAGATTGGATTGCTGGTTTTATTTCTGTAGGAGCAATTGCGGGGATTACAACCGTATTACTCGTTATGTTATATGGACAAACACGCTTGTTTTACTCAATTAGCCGTGATGGTTTACTACCAAAAGTACTTTCTACTATACATCCTAAAACAAAAACACCCGTTCACAATAGTTGGATCACCGCTACTATGGTCGCAATCTTTGCTGGTTTCATTCCTTTAAATGAATTAGCAGAATTAACGAATATCGGTACGTTATTTGCATTTATTATTGTATCCATTGGAATTATTATTTTACGCAAAAAACAACCTCAATTACCACGTGCTTTTCACGTACCCTTGGTACCGTGGGTTCCGATTTTAGCTGTTTTATTTTGTGGATACCTAGCTCTACAACTACCTACCATTACATGGATTGGTTTTGTTATATGGCTTTTAATAGGGCTTGTTGTTTATTTTAGTTACGGTTATACAAATAGTAAGTTACACACGCAACAAAAACGTGATGAGGTATAAGTTAGTTTAGAAAGATATATTTTATCGCTCAAACAGAAAAGGACACTATTTTTCGAGTACAGTATGTTCCTAGTTATTCATTTCATGCGTTTTTCACTCATAATTTAGATACGGAGGCATTTCATTATGCATATTGGGATACCAACAGAAATAAAAAATAACAAAAGCCGTGTGGCAATGACGCCAGCGGGAGTAGTACATTTAGTACAAAGTGGTCATGAAGTTTTTGTTCAAAAAGGAGCAGGTTTAGGATCTGGTTTTACGGATGAAGAATACGTACAAGCTGGTGCGAAACTTGTAGAAACTGCTGAAGAAGCATGGAATCAAGATATGGTTATGAAGGTAAAAGAGCCAGTAGCAAGTGAATACGGCTATTTCCGTGAAGGTTTAATTTTATTCACATACTTACACTTAGCTCCAGAACCAGAATTAACGAAAGCATTAATCGATAACAAAGTTGCATCAATCGCATACGAAACAGTACAATTAGACAATCGTTCTTTACCATTACTTGCACCTATGAGTGAAGTAGCTGGTCGTATGTCTGCACAAATCGGTGCACAATTCCTTGAGAAAAACAAAGGCGGTAAAGGTATTTTACTTGCAGGCGTTCCAGGGGTAAAACGCGGCAAAGTAACAATCATCGGCGGTGGTCAAGCTGGTACAAATGCAGCTAAGATTGCAGTAGGTTTAAGTGCAGATGTAGCAATCATCGACTTAAGTGCAGAACGTCTTCGTCAATTAGATGATATTTTCGGTAACCAAGTAAAAACATTAATGTCTAATCCATACAACATTGCAGAAGCTGTTAAAGAATCTGACCTTGTTATTGGAGCAGTACTAATTCCAGGTGCAAAAGCGCCAAAACTTGTAACAGAAGAAATGATTCAATCAATGGAACCAGGTTCTGTTGTCGTAGATATCGCGATTGACCAAGGTGGTATTTTCGAAACAACTGACCGTATTACAACTCATGACAACCCAACTTACGAAAAACATGGCGTTGCTAATATGCCAGGTGCGGTTCCACGTACATCAACTCTTGCATTAACAAAACAGTGCCATATGCTGTACAAATTGCGAACAAAGGCTATAAAGATGCTTGCCTAGGCAACACTGCATTATTAAAAGGTATTAACACATTAGATGGATATGTAACATTCGAAGCAGTTGCAGAAGCACACGGTATAGAATATAAAGACGCAACCAACTTATTAAGCAGCAGGGGCTAAGTGCTATTGCACAGTTAAAAATAATTTTAGATTTCTTGTCCACAACTTCAAAAGGGATATTAAGGATTTATTCCCTAAAAGGAAATGTCTCTGAAACAGTCTATTCTACTCGATTCAGGGACATTTCAAATCCTGTAACATTAGATGAAATATCTCCCAAAAATCGAAAAATATCATGTTCTGTCACAATTTTTTTGTTCTTCCTTTTTCATCTTTCCCTTTTGACACTCCCACGGCTAAAGCTGCAAGTTCTACACCTTACGGTGTTAACGGATGGGATTCCTGAATAACTAAACGTTCGTAGGCTTTCTCGTTCGGGAAGGGCTGTAATAAGACATGCTTTGTATCAACTTATAATACATTAATTTTTCTGTAAGGTTTTTCCATTGAATCTACGTTAAAACCGTATACAGTCTAATCTGAGATAATATGAAGTGACCTCCTAGATTATCAAGTCAGGGATTTTAACCCATAATAATGAGTGAGAACAAACATTATGAATGGGTTTATACCCTATGATAATAGGAGGCCACTATGGAAAATATAATCTATATCGGGATGGATGTCCACAAAGAAAGCTTTAGCTTATGTGCATTGCACGGAACAACTGGGGAAATTGTAAGAGAAGCACGATGTGCTTCAAATGTATCTCTCGTAAAAAAATTCGTAACTACTCAGCTTAGTTAGGAAAAAGGGCATACCAAATACATGTTTTCCATTCGAAAACATGAAAAAGAAAATACTTCAATAAGAAAAAGAATCTAGATCAAATAGAGAAATTCTCTTATAAAGTCATGCGATTCCAAGGAATCGTTCCGGTTTCTATAACCTGGCCTATCGCTTGTAAGACAGATTGTTTTTGTTTTTTCATGGTACTCATAAAGCTTCGTATCTGACAAAAAGATTCTGCGCCTTTTTTACTTCGGAAAGTTCCAGACACTTTCTGTTTTACTTTCGTCATTCGGATATCCCGTTCCGCTTGATTGTTATCAAATGGAATGTCTGGATGTTCTAAGAATGCTAAAATTCTGTCAGCATATTTGACGAAGCGATTCCATAAATTTTGAGCAGGCGTCTGCTTTCTTTTCTTTTTTAATTCTGCAGAAAAGACTGGTTGTTCTTTCAATATGGATTGATAAACGATAAATAGATTCTGTTGCTCCGATTTTGGCAGACTTCCTTTGTATTGCTTTTTCAGCGTGAAAGCCTGCGTTAGAAATTTCTGCATCTGTTGTGCCCATTTTTGTCCGGTACTATCTATAATTCCTTGCAAATCTCGCAAGAGATGGGCATTACATAATACATGACGACAATCTGTATACGCATCATACGATTTCCAACCATCATGCATTGCAATTCCAGAAAAAGACGGTAAAATTTCTCCCGCATTCATTGCTTCCTTTCCGCGTTTTTGATGAATATGTTGCAATGTCACCTCCGGTGTACTAGCAGTATGTAACCATTGTGTTTTATTTTCTACTCGCATACCGGTTTCATCAAAATGGACAACAGGAGACTGAAGAATCTTGTCTTTTACTTCTTGGAGAAAGGGCTGTAATTGAGCCGAAAAACTGTTTGTATGATTTATCAAAGTTCCTTCACTAATCGAATGTCCAAAACAATCTTGAAAGAATTCTTTTGTGCGTTTCAAAGAAAGACACTGATAATGTGTTAAATAAGGAACCAGTCTTTTTATATTTGGACCATATTGGACAGGACGAGAGACGGTAGAAGGAAACAGGGCTCCTTGGATGGCATGGCAATGTGGGCATTCTTTTTGTGACACTTTATGTTCCGTCACTTCTATCTGGATAGGTGGTAAATCATACACTTGGCGAATGCGGTATCCTTTTACAGGTTCTTGGTGTAAGGACGTGTTACAACAAGTACAATATGTAGGAGAATACGTAATTGTATGGTCTGGAGTCGCTGTCAAACCAAGAGTATGTCCTTTGTGGCCCAACTGGCCACCAGTTTGACGATGAGACGATTTGCGTAAACTTTTTGTAACAGGCTTACGCAAACCATCTGTAGAAGGTGGTTTATGACTATTTGTAGAGTTTTTTTTTGAAGCATTTTCTAGTTCGAGTATCCGTTTTTCTAACTTAGAAAATGTTTCTTCAAATAAAGAAATAACAGCTTCAGGTCCTTTTTTATATGCATCTAAAATGATTTTTCGATCGACCATCCTATTCACCTCCCTTGTTTGATATACTCAGTATTTACAAATAGGAGGCATATGAAACTAGTAAAATTTAAAAAAACACCAAAAGGTAGCTGAGTAGTTACAAATAGACACAGATAATTTCAATTATGCAGCCTCTAAATCGTACATACGTTCTTTTTCTGTCGGTGATAAATAACCATTCGCTGAATGAATTCTTTTACGGTTATAGAAAATTTCAATGTATTCCCAAATATCTTGCTGTGCTTGAGCACGTGTTGCGTACTGTTGCTGATAAATGAGCTCTTTTTTAAGACACCCTGGAAAGATTCGATACAAGCGTTATCATAACAGTTTCCTTTTCTGCTCATGCTACATGTCATTCCATACTGTTGTAATTGATTTTGATAATCGTGAGAAGCATATTGACTTCCTCGATCAGAATGATGCAAAATAGAACCTTCCGGTTTTTGACGGAAGTAAGCCTGTTGTAAAGCTTTCAATACTAATTCTTTTGTCATCGTACGATCAGCATGCCAGCCCACAATTTTTCTAGAGTACAAGTCCATCAGACTTGCTACATACAACCAGCCTTTTTTCGTCGATACATACGTAATATCGGCTACCCAAACCTGATTTGGCTTTTCTACTTTAAATTGACGTTCTAACAGGTTCCGTTGCAAAGTTTTTGGAGCTGAGCTAGACCGTAGAAAAATGAGATGAGGAGCATAACATAGGGGATATTTTAAAGGAAAACAATTCGAGAGAGACATTATCTTGGTAGCTGTCGGCTACTATTGTCGTTTTTCTTTAAGCTATCGCGACGTATCTGAACTTTTGGGAGAGCGTGGTGTTTCAGTTCATCCTACAACTATTATGCGTTGGGTCCATGAATATGGAAATATCATTTATCAAATTTGGAAGAAGAAAAATAAATCAGCACATTCCGTATGGCATTTAGATGAAACCTATATCAAAGTCAAGGGAAAGTGGCGTTATCTTTATCGTACGATTGATAAGGAAGGTCACACATTGGATATTCAACTTCGCAAAAAGCGAGATCATCAAGCAGCCTATATGTTTATGAAAAGGTTAGTGAAAGCTTTTGGAGAACCAACGGTTCTCACAACAGACAAGGATCATGCTTTACTTTGTGCGTTCAAAAAACTAAAACATAATGGCTTTTATGTGCATACGAAACATTGTACTGTTAAGCATTTCAATAATCTCATCGAACAAGACCATAGACATATCAAACGACGTTTTGTTAAATCCGCAGGATTTCAAAATCTGCGCCATGCTTCACGTACATTGAAAGGAATCGAAACGGTTCATGCCATATATAAACAAAAGAGAAGTCACATTCCAGACTTCTCTTTTTCAACGTACAAGGAATTACAGCAGTTATTTAGAACTGCTTAAACTACAACCGTATTTTGTAAGCAGGTTGATGTTTTTTCAAACTTTGCAACAGAACCTTATTATCTATTCAATTAGCAAATACCATTGATGATATTGGAGAAATGTATATCAAACGTATTGCTAGTGCACATAAGAAATCTGAAAGTTCCCTTCAAGAACTCAGGTTGCGTAATCTGCGCTTTTTAATTACACACTTTTCTTGTGTGATCCAGGTGTTACTGTGAAGTAATATTTTGAGCCTTCATATGCGTAATTTGTATTTGCTAATCCAGCTATACGTGGAGCATTATCGTATTGTAGTTCTTGCGACCCCACAATAGATGATAATCCTTTACCAGGTAACAGTGTATAATCTGACTGTATTTTGTATACAGCCGCCGCATAATCATTATACTTATAGTCAGGGTTATCTACTCTTGATATATCAAATTTAACTTGCGAACTCGTTTGTTTTGTAACATTTACAGTATGCTGAAAACTAGCTGTTAAACTGGCGCTAATCTCTGAAGTAACATCTGCAACAAGAGGAACAACCGACACTTTTATCCCCATCTTCCATCCAGCTGTTGTTGCGAATCCAAACATATTCGTTGTTGATACACCCGAAGTTAACGTTTGATTATAACCGAATGCAGCTGCATCATTCTGCAGACCCGAAGCATCTGGAAGCAGTTTATAGTTTGTTTCTCGTTTTAGTTTACTTGTGCCGTCCCATATCACACTATATGTTTGATTCAGGTCCTTTTGAACCAGATCGATTTGGGCTTGTGTATATCCGTAATCTGATAAATGATTTGAATCTGTAATCAGAGATAAATCCTCTGGATTATAATATCCATCTCTAATTTGTCCGTTCGCTTGTTTTTGAACAAAATATCCTATCGTTGGATATTTTTTTGAAGGAATAACGGAAGGAAACCTAATATTTTTACCACCTAATACCCCACCATCAATTGTATTAGCAAATGGCTCAAAATAAACAGTATCTCCTATATCTGTCGATTCAACATATGCCGTTCCATGATCTGGAATTGGATTATATGGATTTTCTGGGAGTAATGGAAGACCTGGGTCCACATCACCATCCGTATCAAATTTAGTAAGTTTGTTTTTATACACAGGAGTCATCTTACCATTTTCCATTTGGTAACCTTGAATCAATCCCTCCTGTGATGATGAAACATCAGCTTTTTGTGTTTCCGCTGCAAAAGATGTGGCCGGTGTAACCGCAATCGCTGACATACTTAACATACTTGTAAGCGGTATAATAGTAGCTAACTTTTTATAACGTTTTCGCAATATAAACTCCTCCGTTTCTATGTATGGATAAAGTAGGATACTAGTAACCTACTTACTTAAGTATAAAGGGGAAACTGTATATTGCCTCCCTCATAATGGGCTTTTACAAAGGTAATATTGAGGTGTCGCCACAGTACTATCAAATTGTAATAAAAAAACAAAATGAAAAGGGTCTAAATGTATTTACATTTGCGCAGTTGAATTTTCGTATTAACAGCTTAACATCTACAAAAATGATTGCTGGAAAGAAGCTATGTATATGATTAAAAAAGGACAGACCCTCTACCCTCTGAGGGAGAAGTCTGTCCAAAAGCAGATATATCTTATTCAAAAACTCTTTGGTTTAACAGTATAAAATTCACTTCCGTAGGAATCTTTTTCTTTTTTCATATCTCACTGTTTTTGTACCAGAACCTTTTTAGTGTTGTTTATGAGTACACCACCATTATTTAATAGGTAGATAATCTTCGAAGTAATCCGAATTGCCAGATCCAGAATCAACTATCGGTAGATCGTCAACATCAGGAAAATAGCCCGGAGCATTCGGATCATCAAATGCTATTATTACGTCTTTTGTCTGGTCATTCAAAGAAATCCCTAACTCTTCCAACCTTTTCCAAATCCTCGGGTTCTGCTGAGAAATAACTTTAAACTTGTTATATACCCCCAACTCAACCCATGTTGGGTAATTATTTACTTGGTCCGTATAAACAGCGTCTCTTAGCGTAACTGGAGGGAAAATAGGCACCCCGTTGGCAGAAACTATCGTAGTAATAGTATTTGTATTATTATGATAACCATTTAATACTTTAAGTAAATCACGAATTTTGAAAGTTCCTATGGACATTGTATTTAGTTTGTCTAATACACCTTGCTCGTGGCCAGGGAGAATTATATAATTGAAACGAATGAAATTATACCAACTTTTCCCACTCCAATTTGTTTGTTCATTCAATGTATCCTCTTCTACTAACCGATTAATTGTCTCGTACATTTCATGTGTGCGGTAACTTGGGTCCATATTCTCTACACATGTTTGCACATAATCTTGCTTTGTACAAATATCCATGTTAACAGGAACGGAATACAATTTATCAGTTGGAAGAGAATAGTATAAATAATTTTTATATAGAATAGACTGGGTATATACAGTATCTGGAAAATCAGCGGCTATTATGCCTGTAAAAGTTTTGTATTTATTTTCCTTTAAATACGTTATACCTCTTGGGTTAATAAACTCTGCATAACCTGACGGTTTACCAGTGAGGGAAGCGTCTGGTGTATTTGCACTAAAATGGCTTAAATAAATCTTATTCGGATCGCGATTTAGAGTCAAATTATCAAGTCTATTCCATACGATATTCCATTTTGATTCATACGTTACATTGTCAAATGCATCTTCAACGTCTAACTTAGAGTAGGGAATCCCGAATTGTGTTTTGGAAGGGAAATCTTGTAAAACAACAATTTTACCTCGAATTTCACCTAGTTTCGGATTTGAAGATGTTGGGTTCCAAAAATATGATTTATATGCGTCCCAATACTTCTGAAAAATTTCTTCATAGCGATTTATATCCTGTTCATGTTCATTTTTTACACGCATAATGACTGTCTCAGTTGGATTATTTTTCAAAAAACTTGTCACCATATTTAATACGTCACCAAACATAGCGTTTTCGAATACTATACCGTGATGTATGGCAAAAGCATCGTCTGTATCCCTTATACGAATATCAATGTACCGAATTCCTTTTTCTAATTGTGTTGATAGCGAAGCGGATTGATCCTTGGCATATCCAAAAGAATCTCCATCATACAATGCCATCGAATCATGGGTACCTGGGATAGATAAGGTACTAAGTGGCGCTTCGTTGGGAATGGCAGACATCCACTTTTTTAAATCCATAGAGATATAGCCTTCCTCCATAGAATTTCCGAAGCTATATCCGTTATCAGCATATGCATTAGGAATATGAGACAGGAAAACGAGAGCCATTGTACATATAATACTTGTAATAAAACTTTTCTGTTTCATTTCAAACCTCCTTTTATTTATTATATGTTACTTAAAAATACATTTTTAAGTAACGACTTGGTCATAAATTTTTGTATCAATAAACACGGGTATCGAATAGATACATTATAACCCATTGAATTTCTTCATAAGCATATATAATAACCTTTGAAAAAATCCTTTTTAGGGGTAGTGAGACGGTTCGTGCTCTAGTCCGTCAGATAATTTGGTTTTGGTCCAAAAAATCGAAATGATTTGAAGGTATTCTTTCAAACTAGACTATACTGGTACTACTAAAAAAGGGTGTGTGACCAGTATGAAAAAAGAAAATATATTCAAATGGAAGCATTATCAACTCAATTTTTTTGCTAACAGTACGTTGGTACCTTCGGTACAACTTAAGGGTTCTGTTGCAAAGTTTGAAAAAACATCAACCTGCTTACAAAATACGGTTGTAGTTTAAGCAGTTCTAAATAACTGCTGTAATTCCTTGTACGTTGAAAAAGAGAAGTCTGGAATGTGACTTCTCTTTTGTTTATATATGGCATGAACCGTTTCGATTCCTTTCAATGTACGTGAAGCATGGCGCAGATTTTGAAATCCTGCGGATTTAACAAAACGTCGTTTGATATGTCTATGGTCTTGTTCGATGAGATTATTGAAATGCTTAACAGTACAATGTTTCGTATGCACATAAAAGCCATTATGTTTTAGTTTTTTGAACGCACAAAGTAAAGCATGATCCTTGTCTGTTGTGAGAACCGTTGGTTCTCCAAAAGCTTTCACTAACCTTTTCATAAACATATAGGCTGCTTGATGATCTCGCTTTTTGCGAAGTTGAATATCCAATGTGTGACCTTCCTTATCAATCGTACGATAAAGATAACGCCACTTTCCCTTGACTTTGATATAGGTTTCATCTAAATGCCATACGGAATGTGCTGATTTATTTTTCTTCTTCCAAATTTGATAAATGATATTTCCATATTCATGGACCCAACGCATAATAGTTGTAGGATGAACTGAAACACCACGCTCTCCCAAAAGTTCAGATACGTCGCGATAGCTTAAAGAAAAACGACAATAGTAGGCGACAGCTACCAAGATAATGTCTCTCTCGAATTGTTTTCCTTTAAAATATCCCCTATGTTATGCTCCTCATCTCATTTTTCTACGGTCTAGCTCAGCTCCAAAAACTTTGCAACGGAACCGGATTTATTATTCGAATTTTTTATCTTCGTTTTTGCTTTTTCTGATCTCTATTCTATGTTTCTTTCTGCCATGTGTTCGTTTGAGTTGGATGCAGTACAATCATTGAACCCATGGTCTAACAAAAAGGAATATAGCGTTAACCAGTAATGTTCAGTTACTGGTTTTTATAATCAACACAAGATTCAACAAAGTATGTCTCGCAAGGAAAAATGTTGAGATAATGCGGTGGTGGAATTATTTTTTAGTATCTTTAAACGTGAATGCTTACATGGAAAAAATTGATTGCTCTTTCTCAAATCAATTAGTTAGTGGTCGAATTTATTTATATGTACTATCATTTCATTTATCCTCACCCATCGTTAAATGGAATGACCCTGTATTAGTTTTCAAAATCTATTGTGGAATCTAATCGAGGTTCCAGTTTTTCTTGACCAGGTCATTTTTTGTGCCTCCTATTATGATTCTAATCTATTTAAGCACCTCTTGATATAGATATAGCATGAATAGAGAGCAGTTTATATGGAAATCAAAGCATGACATATTGAGAAATTTGTATGGACATGTAATTTTTCGAAATACATCGCCATACAAAGTTACATGTATCCCTAACATCTTGCTCTCTAGTATAAAATACCTGCCACATGGATTTTCTCAATAATAAATGCTAAATCATAGCATATATCCCTTATGAAAGCTGCTTTTATAAAATGTAAGGGGTGAAAAAATGAGGTTACAGAAGAAATTTCGATTAAACATGCTGTTTTACAGGAACTATCGCATCAAAAGAAGAAACAAGGGCAAGAATTACAGGTTACAGATACACAAGTACAGGTGAACCTGAAACGGTTATCTAACGATGAGTACTGGGCGTTTGGATCAGTGGTGATATTGGCTCCCAATATGACAGGAGCATTTCCAGAGGGCAGGCTTTTCGTTGTGAAACAATCTACTACAGATTGGGAAGTCGCTCTAGAAGGGACTGATTTGTTCAACGAACTCTCACAACAAATTCCCGATACAATGATGAGCGCGCAAGAAAAAAAGATATTTTCTGTACAGGGGAATGCGCAGATCTTTTCACAGAATAGACCAGAACTTCATTTACCGTATGAAAGAGGGCAATCTTGGATGATGTCTGGCGGTCCTCATGGATGGTCAGGATCAGAGAGACCGTACAGTTCTCTTGACTTATATGGAGGAGACTAACGAGTATTAGCTGCAGGAGATGGCTCCGTATCTATCACCACAATGGATACACGACAGATTATTATCATCTATGGAATAATATTATACCGGATGGTCAGTCTGTCCAAGAGGGAACTTTTTTAGGTTATACAGGGACGGACGTATCGTGTGGTGGATATGCAAGTGGACGTCATGTGCATTTTTCCCTCTTGCAGGGCAATACGCGTATACCATTACAGGGAAAAGAATTGGGTGGCTGGGTATTCTTTGAAACCTCACCTTATAATGGCTATGCGATGCATGGGAGTACAGTGAGATATACAGGTAATACTTTGTATAATTACGGAAAGCTTATTGCGAATCAAGGGATTGTAGATGCGAATGCAGGGCGTACGGTAAACTTCCGCACAGGCCCTGGTACGAACTATTCGCTTGTAGGTGCGCTTAATGATGGAGAGGTTGTAACGGTTTCTTGTACCGCAAATGGGATGACATTTACTGGTCGTAAGGGTAGTACCAATAGATGGAATCAGCTAACAAATGGATATTGGATGAGTGATGCTTATCTGTATACAGGTACAAATGATGCCATAGCTCCTTTTTGTAACAAGTAGCGCATCATATAAGTGTGTAAAATGAAAAATAGAGAGATAGGTGTGATGAATACCTGGGATTCAGAATCGAGAAAATTGGTAGGAGGAGGTAGTGTGGAACAAGAAAAGTTACGACAAATCGCATATAAAGTATTACAAGAAACTTTAACCTTAGGCCGCAATGTATTATTCTTTCTAAAGGATATAACGAGTGTAAAATACATACAGGAAATAATAGATGCGATACACAATATACAGATTCTATCCAAAATGGAAATGAAAAAATTTTAGGTTTTGAGTTAAAACTACTTAAGAAGGATACACTTTCAGCAATGGATTCGAAAGCGTGGGTGGGCAAAACATCAAGTTTTTCAAGCTGTACTATCTAGAGATAGAGAGCTTATTGCGAAAAAAATGCTGTGAAGTGATTCTAATCCGAAAGTCAAGAGGGAGCGGATGAAAAATGATAGGTATGGCTTTTATTTAATGACTTTGAATGAATGTGTATATTTCCAATCATTTTTTAGATGAAGAACGGATGCAGCAGATTATAATCTTGTTTTCAGCTAGGTTCACAACTTGATTGGCAGTTGCTTATATTGGAAAACAGTTCTTGTATGATTATAAACATAAAAAACCTGCCATGTCACAGAAAATGACTTCTCAGATTTGACTATAAAGGGTTCTTAGTGTGTATCTAAAATTGGGTATCAAAAAATATTTTGTTTTTTATTTCGCTTGTGAAGGGCATTAAAAAGGTTTTGGTATGAATACGGAAATAGCGCGCTGATTTTTAGGTAATAGAAAATAAATTGATGATGAAGAGATAGAAATGTATGGTCCGCGTTTAAACAGGGAACGTGAAGAAGATAAGTTATCGATTCTCGATGTTTCCGCCACATTAGATACAGGAACGAAACTTAATATAGAAATAAGAGCGCGATAAGAGGGCGCTTCATTATAGTGCGTATCCATAGGGATACGCTATTCTAGTTGTCAAGAATATTTCCACCCGAAACAGCGTTGGTTGCATGAGGGGATGCATAAGGAATCGATGAACGTACATTCAATCCGTGCCAGGGAACGATGAGAAAGGTAAACGACAGTGAATTTTCTTAAGCTTCGTTACTATGAACCTAATGAAAGATGCTGATACATTGGGATTGCGGATGAGAAAAGTGGACTTTGTATGCCGTTGAAGGAAAATTTATATATCCGCCGGAGTAGTAGAAGGCTGGAAATGTATTAAGTGAGACAATAAAATATTATGTAGAAAGTCAGGTGAAACTTGTGACACAAACCATCGTAGTCAAAATTAAATGGTTGCCAACAAAAGAACAAATTAGGCTATTGAAACAAAGTTAGTTCTGATTCTATTCAATTCTTTCATACACTGGTATCTGAAATGGTTGAAGCGAAACAAAGGTGGATACAAGACCACAAAGTAAGTCGTGAAATCGTCGATTTCGCAACGAATCATACAACCTCTGTCATTCGATTAGAGCAATTAACGAACATCAGACAGACGGCACGAACAAGCCGTAAAAACGAAAAGAATCTACACACTTGGTCATTCTTTCGCTTCGCACAATTCGTTGAGTACAAAGCGAAATTAGTTGGTATAAAGGTTGAATATGTGAATCCTGCTTATACAAGTCAAACATGTCCTAAATGCACGAAGAAGAACAAGGCACAAGGTAGAAGTGTCCATGTGGATTTGAGAAATACCGCGATATTGTTGGGGGGATGACACACCCTCATTAAAAACAGAAATGAGCTGCGAACGTTTCGTTATTCAGGAATCCCATCCGTTACACCGTAAGGTGTAGGACTTGCGGCTTTAGCCGTGGGAGTGTCAAACAACGTAATCTGATTTTTGACTCTTAGCAAATGTCTTTTTTTTACATACATCCCTATATAACCCTGATAAGATTAAGCAGTATTCCAAAAGACAATGTACAACTTCAACAAGTTCTGAAAGATTTAAATGGCTATCATAATGGTACAAATACAATTACAGGTGTTGACACGTTACAAATTTCTAATCCAAATGTAGATAATTATATGGAATCACCGAAGCCAGACCCTAATTCGGATCAATATGAAAATATTAGTGCATCGGCGAGTAATCAGAATTATATTAATACAATCACTTCTAAAACGCAGAATATAACCAAAACGCTAACGTCAAGCAAACAATTGACGGTCACACATAGCATGAATTTAGGGATGAAGCAATCGATGCATTTAACCTTAGGAACGAATTTCCTTAACCTTCTTGAAGCAAAAAATGAAATAACGTTTGAGTATTCTGCAAACTATGGATATACAAATGCATCTACATCAGTAGACACTGTCTCACATGTTATCAATGTGCCATCAGAAGAATTTGAAATAGCTCCGCGTACAGCAGTTGTAAAAACTGCTAAGCTGAGTACACCAGTATATACATCGAAATTATTAGGAACTTCTAGAATTAAAGGGTACTATACGGATCAAGTTAATACGTATCCAACATGGGTACAATTAGGGATTTATAATAAATTAAAAGTCATCTCTCAACACAATCCGACTATCTGGAACAAATTAAAAGAATTAGGATTTGCTTTAGATGATCAGACGAAAGAAGTCATTTTTAATGGTGTGATTGATATGAGAGACCAAAAAGAACCAGGTTCAGTATATGAATCTAGCGTTCAAACTTATGAATTAGATGCAAACGGAAATATCAATTTTAATAAACCTGTGGGGGCTCCTGTAAAAAAATTAGGAAATGTAGAAATGAAACAAAATACACCTACACAACATATACTAGATCTAAAATAAATCAAATATATAAATTTCCAATTAAAGTAGAGAGTGCTACTAAAATTTTACATATACAAAACAGTGCATAGAAAATCCATCTTTTGGGAAGCGTGATAATAGTCCCAAAAGGTGGATTTATTAATGTGTAAGATACTAAATGAATCTACCATTTGAAGCGTTCCGGTTGTTAAAGGCTGTACTCTAATATATAGGAAAGTATTACTGGATTGCTCTTTGTGAAAAAGGTATTTCAAATTGATACTTTATATAGAGTATCTCGATTTTTACATCAAAATCCATCATTGCATACGCTTTAATTTTGGAGTAGCTTATACATTCGGCAAGGTAAGTAAATCGACTCGTTATGCCTGATAGAAAGGGATGGAAGAGTTAAGGTGGTATGAACAGAATCGCTATCTACTATATGTTCAGCTAGTTTTTCTAATTCACAACATTGTATACTGATTTTTAGTTTTTGAATATCTAGTGTGAAAATTAATAAATATCGTAGAATTTATCGATTTGGTATTCCTTTTTATAAAATCATGTCATACATACGGGAGGATTGTCACTATGAATGATAAAAGATTTCATTTTTTATGAATCGCATGGGGAGTGTCTTTCTTTGCTACGCTAGGAAGTTTATACTTCTCGGAAGTTATGAAATTTGAACCTTGTATTCTTTGTTGGTATCAACGAATACTAATGTATCCATTTGTTTTATGGATTGGTTTAGCAATTAAAAGAAAAGATTATCAAATTGCATATTATTCTTTACCAATATCTGGGATAGGTGGTTGTATTTCACTATATCATTACCTCATTCAAACATCTGCTCTATTTGCTAAAACTGATGTCATTTGTGGACGCGTTCCTTGTATGGAGATTTTTATCGATTGGTATGGTTTTATTACAATTCCACTTTTAGCTTTTATTGCATTTTGTATGGTCGGTGTCTGTAGTTTTATTGTAATCCGAATAGATAGGAATGTTCGAAATGAATAAAAAACTTATGTTTATTAGCATTATTATCCTCTTATGTATAGCAATCTTTATTGAAAAGAAACAAGATAGAATAGCGGAGAAAGATTACTACTCAAATACCATTTCTTTCTCGGATTTGCGAAAAAATATAGGGGATAAAAAAGAGCAAATCGTCTACTTCTATCAAACATCGTGCATACATTGTAAAAAGGTATCTCCTATTATTGTGCCTCTTGCGAAGAAGTTAGGTATTGATATGAAAGTAATAAATATTGAGAATGTAGATAGTGTTTGGGATGAATATAAAATCGTTGGCACGCCAACAATTATTCATTTTAAAGATGGTAAGGAAAAAGGACGTATAAGTGGTGAAAATAGTAGTAGAGAATTTAAAAAATGGTTTGCACAAATAAAGGTAAAATAAGCAAAATAGCGGTGCGGGAATAACAATGCTGTTATAAACTTTCGTTTTATGTATACATGAGAAGAATGATTGCGATTATTCATTTGAAAAAGTGGAAATTACCATATACAGTTCCTTTCTATTTACACAGTTCTAAACAACATGATTGCACCTACGGTTTCCTGTGCGCCCTAACTGTAACAGCGAATGATTTATATATCCGAGGTTTAGGTTATTTCTAGTTGAAGGATCTTCAACATATACAAGATAAAAAGGCTTATTATATCTCACGTATCAAATCGAATACACGTATTTATCAAAAAAATCCTAATCCTGATTATTTTCAAGGTGGCATGAGTGCTAGAGCGTCAAACTGTCTAGAGATAGACGAAAAGACCTAGTGTTTGAACTCAAGCCCCCACTGAAACGCCTCATCTCAGTGGGGATAGTTGACTAGTTTAGCCAAGAAGCTTCTTTCCTCAAGGAACGTAAGAATTAAATCTAAAGTATGAAGCGACAAAGCTTCTAATCGCAGGAGTTGCGGAGCTAGCCTAATAAATTGGAATTCGTGAGAACTCTTTATTTAGGAATCTCCCTTTTCTAAACGAAGTGAAAAGGGAGGTAGTTCAAAAAACATAAAAGATAATAAAAAACTATATGGAATGAAATGATTAAGTATGCCGCGGGCTACGAGTAACTACCGCTGATATAGAAGCCATTTATCCTATGTTTTTAGCGTTTCAAGAATTAGGAAAAAATGATTAAAACAATGTTTTTGTGTGGTTATTTAGTTTTGGAACAATTAAGAAAAGAAATCCATTATGAATTGAAAACAGTTGAAAGTTGGCATTCAGCAACTGACTTTATGTTCATGACCAAGATGGGGAAATACGTCGTAATGAGCTCGAAGAACAAGAGGTAAGCTTACAATTACTTCAAAACTGTATCACTTTAATCCTCCAACAACTACTCAGCAAAGATGAATAGAAAAATTGTAACTACTCAGCCACCTTTCGGTGTCTTTTTTAAATTTTACTAGTTTCATATGCCTCCCATTTGTAAATACTGAGTATATCAAACAGGGGAGGTGAATCTTATGGTCGATCGAAAAATTATTTTAGATACATATAAAAAAGGACCTGAAGCTGTTATTTCTTTATTTGAAGAAACATTTTCTAAGTTAGAAAAACGTATACAAGAACTAGAAAATGCTTCAAAAAAAAACTCCAAAAATAGTCATAAGCCACCTTCTACAGATGGTTTGGGTAAGCCCGTTACAAAAAGTTTGCGCAAACCGTCTCATCGTCAAACGGGTGGCCAGTTGGGCCACAAGGGACATACTCTTGGTTTGACAGCGACTCCAGATCATACGATTACACATTCTCCTACATATTGTACTTGTTGTCATACTTCCTTGAACCACGAGCCTGTAAAAGGGTATCGCATTCGCCAAGTGTATGACTTACCACCTATTCAGATCGAAGTGACAGAACATAAAGTAGAACAGAAAGAATGCCCACATTGCCATTCTATCCAAGAAGCCCAATTTCCTTCGACAGTATCTCGTCCTGTTCAATATGGTCCAAATATAAAAAGACTGATTCCCTATTTAACGCATTATCAATGCATTTCTTTGAAGCGAACAAAAGAATTCTTTCAGGATTGTTTTGGACATTCTATAAGCGAAGGAACCCTGGTAAATCATACACAGGCTTTCGCTTCTCAATTGCAGCCATTCATAAAAGAAGTAAAGGAAAAGATTCTGCAGTCTCCTGTTGTCCATTTTGATGAAACTGGTATGCGTGTAGAAAACAAAACACAATGGTTACATACTGCCAGTACACCGGAGGTGACATTGCAACATATTCATCAAAAACGTGGAAAAGAAGCAATGGATGCTGGAGAAATCTTGCCATCTTTTTCTGGAATTGCGATGCATGATGGTTGGAAATCGTATGATGCGTATACAGATTGTCGTCACGTTTTATGTAATGCCCATCTCTTACGAGATTTACAAGGAATTATAGATAGTACTGGAGAACAATGGGCACAACAGATGCAGAAATTTCTAACGCAAGCGTTGACGATGAAAAAGCAATCCGAAGGTACCATGCCAAAAGCGACGCAAAAGAATCTGTTTATTATGTATCAATCCATATTGAAAGAACAACAGATTCTTTCCACGAAACAAAAGAAGAAAGGAAAGCAGACGCCTTCTCAAAATTTATGGAATCGCTTCGTCAAGTATTCTGACAGAATTCTAGGGTTTTTAGAACATCCAGCCATTCCATTTGATAACAATCAAGCAGAACGGGATATTCGGATGACGAAAGTAAAACAGAAAGTGTCTGGGACTTTCCGAAGTAAGAAAGGCGCAGAATCTTTTTGTCAGATACGAAGCTTTATGAGTACCATGAAAAAACAAAAACAATCGGTCTTACAAGCGATAAACCAAGTCATAGAAACTAGAACGGTTCCTTGGAATAACACGACTTCATAAGAGAATTTCTCTATTTGGCATAGATTCTTTCTCTGATTGGAGTATTTTCTTTTCATGTTTTCGAATCGGAAACATGTATTTGGCCTGTTTTTTTATTTGAAGAAGCTGAGTAGTTACGAAAAATCGTTTGGACGCAAAAGATGATTGGATATTTACACCTATGATTTACTTTCACCTTAACCCATATGGTGAATTTCATTTAGATATGGACAAAAAAATCAAGTATTTCTTCAATAAACGTACATTTTATCAAACAGTTAACAAAGTTAGTTTTTTGTAAGGACCTTCTTGTATTTTTTAGACATTCACATTATTTACATTGGCTATATAGAGAATATAATGTAAACAAATACAAATTTTAACATAAGGGGTGTTTTGAATTTGAATACAAGAAAATACGGATATATGCGTGTTAATAACATATATCCTCAAATGAAAAATGAACAAATGAAACAATATATACAAGATGAATTAGATTTATTTATTGATATAAACATTCCAAATCAATTTTCTAAAGAACAATATACATTATTAAAAAGAATTTTAAGAAAAAAAGATATATTGTATATTTCCTCTTTAAGTGATTTAGGAGAGACAAAAACAATGATTTTACAAGAATGGATTTATTTAATTGAAAAAATAGGAATATCTGTTTTTGTTTTGGAATTTCCTATCTTTCAAGAAAATAAAAATTTAAAACTGTATCATGATTGTATTTTACAATTTTTATATTGGTTATCAAAAGAAGAAGAAGAAAATAAACCCTCTCATGTCTCTATAAATAAACAAAATCATAAATTCCCTCCAAACTTCTCAGAAGTATACGTTAAATGGAAAAATAAAGAGATTTCCACTTTAATGG
>NZ_JBYTEF010000003.1:0-99643 GCF_058792335.1 Bacillus sp. CPT56D-587-MTF
TTTTAAATAAACAAATTGCTGCTGATATGCTTCCACACCATGATATTCTATTGAGACCATTAGTGACAGTATTGGCTGAAACCTTACAATTGTATTGCTTGTTAAGTAAAGAGCCGACCTTATTAACGAGTAACATGCGAGAAAACGGTGAAATAGAAGTCATGTTAAATCAAAAATTAGGACAATGTATAGATGAGTATACAAAAAATCACGTGATTTTGAAAAATGGCAAACGAATTGCTGATATTTTAATAGAAATTCGGAATGCTTATACCATATACCACTAAACTTACAGGAATAGTAATACATATATAAATTTCAATTATAAAAACAATTGAAAAGAATGTAACAGAAGAAGTGTATCGTTTGAATTTCCAGATTTCCTTTTCTATTTTTCCATAGTAACATGAAAACTATCAGTAAATTGGATGCAAATAGATATCGAAGACAGGAGAGGGATTATACGTGGACAAGTCATGGTCTGGTAATTCTGCACAATTGTTACAAGAAATTGATGGAAAAATGGGCAGAATTGAGTCTATTCTTCATCAGGTTTATATAGACGGTTTGATAGAAGAAGCATATGAGATTCACGAGATGCTTATAAAAGTGTCCCAGTTATTGCTCATCTTACAACAAGACCTCAAGATGGCACCATTGGCAAAAGGACTAAGTTTACAACTCCAAAGTATACAGGAACAGTACAATCGCTTGTTTAGCAGGAGAGAAATACAAACAAAACTTTCTGAATAATCAGACAATAACAAGTAGGCATCTCATGTAGGGATGCCTACTTGTTATTGTCCCAAAATATGACGTATATCCGACAGGTCCATACTCGTAAACTTCGCAATATCTTCTATATCCATTCCGTTTTTATGCATACCCTGAATTAGTTGGATTTTCCCTTCTTGAATGCCAACTTCTTTTCCTTTTTCCATTCCTTTTGCTATACCCTCTTGAAGCCCTTCTTCTTTTCCAACTTGCTTCCCTTTTTCCATTCCTTCTTCTATACCAACCTCACGAGCATGTGCTAATTTCGCTTGCTCGTCAAATAACACTTTTTCCCTTGCTTCATATGCGAGACGGAAAGAGCTACTCTGACTCATATTTTCCCATTTGTGGATTGCCTTTTGTAACATTGGATCCTGCTTCATGGCGATATCCTCCAACGTGTGGGTCAAATGTTCATCTTCATGCGCTGGCAGTAACAGTAACCAACGAGCAAATTCATTTTCCCACGGATTAATTTTTTCTTCTCTCCATTGTCTTACTAGCTTTGGAATCTCAATGAAATGTATTTCTAGGTCCTCAAGTAACACTTCCTTATGTTGCCTACTCCAAAATTGTCCGACCGTATGCATATCATCATAATGAGGAAAGAGCTGAAAGTCTAATAGATTGATGGCAATGGTTTTTCGCAAAGAGCGATAAGGCATCCCTTGTTCTAATTGAGATGTATATAATTTACTCCAATAATATAAGGAACGTTTCACAATTTCTTGTGTATTTCGCAACTGAATTTCAATATTGACTTTTGTCTCATCTTGAAGTGTCGCTAATATATCTAGTATGGATAATTTATCCTCTTCATATTCTTTATGGAGGTGTGGGTCTTCAATTTTTAGCGATACTATCGGTATAGATAAGGATTCATGCAAGATTGCATTTAAAAAAGAAATCAATAATTCCTCTTGTCCTTGTACACCAAATAATTGTTTAAAAGCAAAATCCACTCGTAAATTCACTAAAGGTTGATTCATAAAGTGAGTTACCTTTCTTATTTTATATTCTATCTTTTTTGTTGGTCCCCTTTTTCGGGGGGATGGGCAAAGAAGTTATATATCTATTGTAGCTGCAAAAGGAGAGAAGAAGCAACCCTTGTTTTTTTTGAGGATGTGTTTTATTTTTTTCATTGTGGTACGTGAAATTTTATAAACCACTTGTATATGCACTTATTCTCACTGATTTATATCCCTTTCTACCTGAAATATTTACTATCCATCTTTTCATAACCTTATCTATTCGTATGGACGCCTTTTATCTTTCAAGACCTAAATGTATTCGGCGCTTTTTTCTCTTTCGTTATAGAGGAATCTGAGCGTTCGTTTTTTTATCACCTCGGCTAATAAATTGGACCTAATTTCCATTTATTAGGTATTATTCAAGTGAACAGAACATTATCCTGTACATCCTGAATTACATGCGAATCGTCAAATGGGCCGAACAGTAATACACCGCTCGTTGCTTCAACTCTTCGTACGTGCATAATCTTTGTTTCTCAAATAATTTCGGATGTTTCTGTCTATAGTATTGGAACAATTCTTCTCCATTATTCCGTATACGATACCGACGTGTTTCTCTCATTGTGCCTGGGATTTCTTCCGGATCAAATTGTCCTAGAATTTGTAATGCTTGTGAAGAGGGAATTTCTTTCCCTGTCACATAGGCATGGGTTCTGGTGCAAAGAAAGGATACGTTCCCAAGAAATAATGAGGATTCCTATTGGAATCATTCTTTACGCTGTTAATCCAAATAATTGATGAATAAATTCTTTTTGATTTTGAACAGACTGATCCCGTAAATCAACCTGTTCTTTTTTTATCATATGCATGGCTTCTACTCCTGCAAGTATACATGTAGCGGTGCCAAAAGATTTAAATCCTAACATAGAGCGTACACGTTTTTTAATGAATCGATGGTCTTGCTCCACTACGTTATTTAGATATTTTATCTGCCGAATTTGAGTGCCTAACGGCACTTTTTTCTCGTTCTTTAATTTGGTGATAGCAACTGGATAAGCAGGATTTTTATCAATTGTAATTGTACGAGGTTTTGAGGCATGAAAAGATTGCAAAGCTTTCTTAAAGAATCGCTTTGCAGCCTTATGATTTCTAGTTTTACTAAGATTGAAGTCAATCGTATTTCCCTCAGAATCAACCGCACGGTATAAATACATCCATTGCCCTTTTACTTTTATATACGTTTCATCCACTCGCCATGAATCATTTGTTTGTTTAAGATGACATCGGATCCGTTTATCCAGTTCCGGTCCGTATTGATGGACCCAGCGCATAATCGTTGTATGTGCTAAGGATAATCCTCTTTCTTCCATCATTTCCACCAAATCTCGAAAACTTAGATTGTACCGTAGGTACCAACGTACAGTTAATAAAATTATGTAACTACTCAGCTTCTTCAAATAAAAAAACAGGCCAAATACATGTTTCCGATTCGAAAACATGAAAAGAAAATACTCCAATCAGAGAAAGAATCTATGCCAAATAGAGAAATTCTCTTATGAAGTCGTGTTATTCCAAGGAACCGTTCTAGTTTCTATGACTTGGTTTATCGCTTGTAAGACCGATTGTTTTTGTTTTTTCATGGTACTCATAAAGCTTCGTATCTGACAAAAAGATTCTGCGCCTTTCTTACTTCGGAAAGTCCCAGACACTTTCTGTTTTACTTTCGTCATCCGAATATCCCGTTCTGCTTGATTGTTATCAAATGGAATGGCTGGATGTTCTAAAAACGCTAGAATTCTGTCAGAATACTTGACGAAGCGATTCCATAAATTTTGAGAAGGCGTCTGCTTTCCTTTCTTCTTTTGTTTCGTGGAAAGAATCTGTTGTTCTTTCAATATGGATTGATACATAATAAACAGATTCTTTTGCGTCGCTTTTGGCATGGTACCTTCGGATTGCTTTTTCATCGTCAACGCTTGCGTTAGAAATTTCTGCATCTGTTGTGCCCATTGTTCTCCAGTACTATCTATAATTCCTTGTAAATCTCGTAAGAGATGGGCATTACATAAAACGTGACGACAATCTGTATACGCATCATACGATTTCCAACCATCATGCATCGCAATTCCAGAAAAAGATGGCAAGATTTCTCCAGCATCCATTGCTTCTTTTCCACGTTTTTGATGAATATGTTGCAATGTCACCTCCGGTGTACTGGCAGTATGTAACCATTGTGTTTTGTTTTCTACACGCATACCAGTTTCATCAAAATGGACAACAGGAGACTGCAGAATCTTTTCCTTTACTTCTTTTATGAATGGCTGCAATTGAGAAGCGAAAGCCTGTGTATGATTTACCAGGGTTCCTTCGCTTATAGAATGTCCAAAACAATCCTGAAAGAATTCTTTTGTTCGCTTCAAAGAAATGCATTGATAATGCGTTAAATAGGGAATCAGTCTTTTTATATTTGGACCATATTGAACAGGACGAGATACTGTCGAAGGAAATTGGGCTTCTTGGATAGAATGGCAATGTGGGCATTCTTTCTGTTCTACTTTATGTTCTGTCACTTCGATCTGAATAGGTGGTAAGTCATACACTTGGCGAATGCGATACCCTTTTACAGGCTCGTGGTTCAAGGAAGTATGACAACAAGTACAATATGTAGGAGAATGTGTAATCGTATGATCTGGAGTCGCTGTCAAACCAAGAGTATGTCCCTTGTGGCCCAACTGGCCACCCGTTTGACGATGAGACGGTTTGCGCAAACTTTTTGTAACGGGCTTACCCAAACCATCTGTAGAAGGTGGCTTATGACTATTTTTGGAGTTTTTTTTTGAAGCATTTTCTAGTTCTTGTATACGTTTTTCTAACTTAGAAAATGTTTCTTCAAATAAAGAAATAACAGCTTCAGGTCCTTTTTTATATGTATCTAAAATAATTTTTCGATCGACCATAAGATTCACCTCCCCTGTTTGATATACTCAGTATTTACAAATGGGAGGCATATGAAACTAGTAAAATTTAAAAAAGACACCGAAAGGTGGCTGAGTAGTTACAAAATTATATCTGGTTGGTAATGCTTCCATTTAAACAAATTGTCCTTTTTCATACTGATCACATCCCTTTTGCAGAGTAATCGTATCAGTATGTCCAAAATTAGAAGGTAACTACTCAGCTTCTTCAAATAAAAAAACAGGCCAAATACATGTTTCCGATTCGAAAACATGAAAAGAAAATACTCCAATCAGAGAAAGAATCTATGCCAAATAGAGAAATTCTCTTATGAAGTCGTGTTATTCCAAGGAACCGTTCTAGTTTCTATGACTTGGTTTATCGCTTGTAAGACCGATTGTTTTTGTTTTTTCATGGTACTCATAAAGCTTCGTATCTGACAAAAAGATTCTGCGCCTTTCTTACTTCGGAAAGTCCCAGACACTTTCTGTTTTACTTTCGTCATCCGAATATCCCGTTCTGCTTGATTGTTATCAAATGGAATGGCTGGATGTTCTAAAAACCCTAGAATTCTGTCAGAATACTTGACGAAGCGATTCCATAAATTTTGAGAAGGCGTCTGCTTTCCTTTCTTCTTTTGTTTCGTGGAAAGAATCTGTTGTTCTTTCAATATGGATTGATACATAATAAACAGATTCTTTTGCGTCGCTTTTGGCATGGTACCTTCGGATTGCTTTTTCATCGTCAACGCTTGCGTTAGAAATTTCTGCATCTGTTGTGCCCATTGTTCTCCAGTACTATCTATAATTCCTTGTAAATCTCGTAAGAGATGGGCATTACATAAAACGTGACGACAATCTGTATACGCATCATACGATTTCCAACCATCATGCATCGCAATTCCAGAAAAAGATGGCAAGATTTCTCCAGCATCCATTGCTTCTTTTCCACGTTTTTGATGAATATGTTGCAATGTCACCTCCGGTGTACTGGCAGTATGTAACCATTGTGTTTTGTTTTCTACACGCATACCAGTTTCATCAAAATGGACAACAGGAGACTGCAGAATCTTTTCCTTTACTTCTTTTATGAATGGCTGCAATTGAGAAGCGAAAGCCTGTGTATGATTTACCAGGGTTCCTTCGCTTATAGAATGTCCAAAACAATCCTGAAAGAATTCTTTTGTTCGCTTCAAAGAAATGCATTGATAATGCGTTAAATAGGGAATCAGTCTTTTTATATTTGGACCATATTGAACAGGACGAGATACTGTCGAAGGAAATTGGGCTTCTTGGATAGAATGGCAATGTGGGCATTCTTTCTGTTCTACTTTATGTTCTGTCACTTCGATCTGAATAGGTGGTAAGTCATACACTTGGCGAATGCGATACCCTTTTACAGGCTCGTGGTTCAAGGAAGTATGACAACAAGTACAATATGTAGGAGAATGTGTAATCGTATGATCTGGAGTCGCTGTCAAACCAAGAGTATGTCCCTTGTGGCCCAACTGGCCACCCGTTTGACGATGAGACGGTTTGCGCAAACTTTTTGTAACGGGCTTACCCAAACCATCTGTAGAAGGTGGCTTATGACTATTTTTGGAGTTTTTTTTTGAAGCATTTTCTAGTTCTTGTATACGTTTTTCTAACTTAGAAAATGTTTCTTCAAATAAAGAAATAACAGCTTCAGGTCCTTTTTTATATGTATCTAAAATAATTTTTCGATCGACCATAAGATTCACCTCCCCTGTTTGATATACTCAGTATTTACAAATGGGAGGCATATGAAACTAGTAAAATTTAAAAAAGACACCGAAAGGTGGCTGAGTAGTTACATTAGAAGATTACTTACAATTAACCTAATTTTTTTGCACCAGAACCTTTTTATCTCTATTGTATAAAATGTAAAGAAAAATGGAGGAGAATTTATGAAGAAATTATCAAATTTTAAAGAATTTCGGTAACTACTCAGCCACCTTTCGGTGTCTTTTTTAAATTTTACTAGTTTCATATGCCTCCCATTTGTAAATACTGAGTATATCAAACAGGGGAGGTGAATCTTATGGTCGATCGAAAAATTATTTTAGATACATATAAAAAAGGACCTGAAGCTGTTATTTCTTTATTTGAAGAAACATTTTCTAAGTTAGAAAAACGTATACAAGAACTAGAAAATGCTTCAAAAAAAAACTCCAAAAATAGTCATAAGCCACCTTCTACAGATGGTTTGGGTAAGCCCGTTACAAAAAGTTTGCGCAAACCGTCTCATCGTCAAACGGGTGGCCAGTTGGGCCACAAGGGACATACTCTTGGTTTGACAGCGACTCCAGATCATACGATTACACATTCTCCTACATATTGTACTTGTTGTCATACTTCCTTGAACCACGAGCCTGTAAAAGGGTATCGCATTCGCCAAGTGTATGACTTACCACCTATTCAGATCGAAGTGACAGAACATAAAGTAGAACAGAAAGAATGCCCACATTGCCATTCTATCCAAGAAGCCCAATTTCCTTCGACAGTATCTCGTCCTGTTCAATATGGTCCAAATATAAAAAGACTGATTCCCTATTTAACGCATTATCAATGCATTTCTTTGAAGCGAACAAAAGAATTCTTTCAGGATTGTTTTGGACATTCTATAAGCGAAGGAACCCTGGTAAATCATACACAGGCTTTCGCTTCTCAATTGCAGCCATTCATAAAAGAAGTAAAGGAAAAGATTCTGCAGTCTCCTGTTGTCCATTTTGATGAAACTGGTATGCGTGTAGAAAACAAAACACAATGGTTACATACTGCCAGTACACCGGAGGTGACATTGCAACATATTCATCAAAAACGTGGAAAAGAAGCAATGGATGCTGGAGAAATCTTGCCATCTTTTTCTGGAATTGCGATGCATGATGGTTGGAAATCGTATGATGCGTATACAGATTGTCGTCACGTTTTATGTAATGCCCATCTCTTACGAGATTTACAAGGAATTATAGATAGTACTGGAGAACAATGGGCACAACAGATGCAGAAATTTCTAACGCAAGCGTTGACGATGAAAAAGCAATCCGAAGGTACCATGCCAAAAGCGACGCAAAAGAATCTGTTTATTATGTATCAATCCATATTGAAAGAACAACAGATTCTTTCCACGAAACAAAAGAAGAAAGGAAAGCAGACGCCTTCTCAAAATTTATGGAATCGCTTCGTCAAGTATTCTGACAGAATTCTAGCGTTTTTAGAACATCCAGCCATTCCATTTGATAACAATCAAGCAGAACGGGATATTCGGATGACGAAAGTAAAACAGAAAGTGTCTGGGACTTTCCGAAGTAAGAAAGGCGCAGAATCTTTTTGTCAGATACGAAGCTTTATGAGTACCATGAAAAAACAAAAACAATCGGTCTTACAAGCGATAAACCAAGTCATAGAAACTAGAACGGTTCCTTGGAATAACACGACTTCATAAGAGAATTTCTCTATTTGGCATAGATTCTTTCTCTGATTGGAGTATTTTCTTTTCATGTTTTCGAATCGGAAACATGTATTTGGCCTGTTTTTTTATT
The DNA here is from genome assembly GCF_058792335.1 of Bacillus sp. CPT56D-587-MTF. NCBI lineage: Bacteria > Bacillati > Bacillota > Bacilli > Caryophanales > Bacillaceae > Bacillus > Bacillus sp. CPT56D-587-MTF. Next base: position 8,263 of record NZ_JBYTEF010000003.1, read on the forward strand.
TGAAGAAGCTGAGTAGTTACTAATATATATTGGGATGGATGTCCACAAGGACCCTCTCATACGAGTAAAACATTGAAAAGAACGCATTGATGAAATAGAATAATAGAAAATAAACCTATCTCTTGAAAAGGTTTGCTTATATTTCTGTATAAAAACAAAATGGTATCTACTTACTCCCTTCTTGTTCTAGAAAGTAACTTTATTTTTAGGAAATCATTTCTTGTACAGGAATTTACTGATACAAAGACCGTGGAACATACGAAAAGCTCCCTGACTTGTTATACAAATCAGGGAGCAAAAGGTAGTACAGTATATCGGTTACGCTAATTATAACATAACGGGATTTATTCGGTCTATTTTTTCGAATATTCAATCTATTTTCCGGTGTTAGTTCTTCAAGTTCAGGTGGCCCCGAAGAATCATCTAACCGTTTGAAAAAGTGTACGGTACACTTTAATTTTCTAAAATATGGCGTATTTCTGACATATCCATATTCGTAAACTTTGCAATATCTTCGATATTCATGCCATTTTTATGCATGCCACGGACTAATTGTTCTCTTTCTGCCAATTTCCCTTCTTGAATACCTACTTCTTTTCCTTTTTCCATACCCTCTTGAAGGCCTTCTTCTTTTCCTTCTTTACGTCCCTTTTCTATGCCTTTTTTCTCTGCATACTTGAACTTAGAAGTCTCATCAATCAGAGCCTTTTGTCTTGCTTCATATAGCATACGGAATCCAGGATCTTGACTCATCTTTTCCCATTTTTGCATCGCATCTTTTAAAATCGGGTCTCGGTTCATGGCGATCTCCTCCAGCGTATGCGTTAATTGTGTATCTTCATTGGCAGATAATAAGAGTAACCATCGTACAAAATCGTCTTCCCACGGATTGACTTGTTCTTCTTTCCATTGCGTCATTAATTTTGGGATTTCAATGATGTGCAATTCGAGATCATCTAAGAGTAACTTTTGTAAATTGATATCCCACAGTTTCCCTGTTGTATGGAACGTTTCGTATTCTGGAAAGACTGGAAAGTTCAAAATATTGATGGTAATCGTCTTCCGTAACGTATCATACGAACTACCTTTTTTCATTTGAGAGGCATATAAACGACTCCAGTAATACAAACTACGTTTCAGAAAATCATTGTGGTCATTCAATTGTATTTCAATTGCAATTTGGGTCTTATCGTCTAAAGTTGCTAATACATCTAGAATGGACAATTTGTCCTTTTCGTATTCTCTGTGCATATGTGGGTCTTCTATTGTCAGCGATTGAATCGGTGAAGAGAGCGAAGAGGCTAATGTCACGTTCAAAAATTGCATTAAAATCTGTTCATTTCCTCTTGTTCCAAATAATTGCTTAAAAGCAAAATCCACTCGTAAATTCACTAAAGGTTGATTCATAATAGGAGTTACCTTTCTTATTTCATATTCTATCTTGTTTGTTAGTCCCCTTTTTCAGGGGAATGGGTAAAGAAAGTATATAGCTATTGTATCGGAAAAAGGAGAGAAGAAGCAACCCTTATTCTTTTTTTTGTGAAGGATACATTTTAAATTATGGTACGTGAAATTTTACATACTTTACTTGTAGGCACCTATTCTTACTGATTTATGTCCCTTGCTACCTAAAATCTTCTCTACCCATCTTTTCACCCTCTTATCTCCTCGAATGTGCACTCTTGGACTTTCGATACTCAAACGTATTCGGAATCTCCTTATCTTTCGTTAGAAAAGAATCTGGAAGGTCGTTTTTCATCCCTTAACTAATAAATTGGATATAATAACCAATCCAAAGAGCGTTCTCCTGTGCATCCTGCATTACATGTGAAGCGTCAAATGAGACGAACAGTAATACACCGCTCGGTGTTTCAACTCTTCGTACGTGTATAACCTTTGTTTCTTAAATAATTTCGGATGTTTCTGTCTATAGTATTGGAACAATTCTTCCCCATTTTGCCGTATGCGATACCGACGTGTTCCTCTAATTGTACCTGGGATTTCTTCAGAATCAAATTGTTCTAGAATTTGTAATGCTTGCGAAGAGGGAATTTCTTTCCCTGTCACATAGGTATGAATAAAAATAAGTTCCTTTATTGTGATATACACGTAATATGAATTTACACCCATAGAAAAATTCCCTTCTCATTCTATTTTTGTATCTATACATAACTAGGCAGCTATCTATTTATCTTATCAGTATGTAAACCGTTTGTTTCACTTTTTCATCATCCACTCGATAAAATACTTCTGTTCCTTTGCGTTCATGTGCTAACACTTTATGACTTCTCATTTTATGAAGATGTTGTGAAACCGTAGATTGCGGTAATGTTAAAATCTGTTGTAATTCGGTAACATTTAAAGTCTTTTTCCCTAATAATTGATGTACAATTTGTAGACGGACAGGATGTGCTAATACTCTCAGTATTTCCGCACTTCGTTCGAGTTCATAATTAAGATCATTGAGCTCCATATAAAAAACATTTGTCATCTTCTTTCGCCTCATTCTTTCTTATTTCTTTAATCACCACCACCGCAGCTACCTCCACTATCTCCACCAAAAGACCCACCGCAATCATATGAACTACCATCATACACGCTATCATGATTTGAACCTGAATAAGAAAATAATGGTGATGAATTATGTGTGTTATTTTGTTTCGTCAAGCTTACTTTCTTTTTGTTTAATGGGATAGCTGTTAAGATTGTTCCGATTACAACAAATAGTAGTATGATAACAATAAATTCCATATAATCCCCTCCTCTACTTCGTTTCTTTTAGAAACGAAGTGTAGAAATTGCATGTTTATACACAAGCTGTTGTTTCCCGTCCACTTCTATCAAAATCGAATATAAATCATACCCTTTTATGATTCCTTTGATATGAAATCCATTGACTAAAATCATTATCATGCTCTTTTTTCTTTGCACTGCTTCTTGTAGTACTTGTTCCTGAAAGGATAGCATATCGTTTGTTCTTTCCTTTTGAGGTACGTTTGGTTTTCTTTCCAATGTTTCCTTCCCCCTTCTTCTCAGGCTCTTACAAAATATTGTTCTAATTCTTTCCTCAATTGTTTCGCCCCTTCTGGACTCAACGTCAACTTTCCATCTCCTAGTTTCATATGCTGGGAAGATGCTTCTCCTGTAATGGGACAAACGTCATATCCCTTATATTTCTTCAGAATAATCTCTTCTCCCTCTACAAATATTTCTACCCAGTCTTTTTCTGCTATTTCCAGTACTCTTCTTGTTTCTCTCGGTATGACAATTCTTCCTAAATGGTCTATTTTGCGTAAAATTCCTGTTGATTTCAACTGTCATTTCCTCCTCCATTTTCTATGTATAACATTCCAACCTTATTTTTATCTTTCTTGTTCTTCTATCACTAATTGTACTCGAAACATGTTTTCTTCTCCTTCTAATAAGGCACCCATTTTCAATAAACGACTGATTAGTTCTTCTGAACTGTATACACCTGATAAGGTCGTGCGATATCCTTGTATCGGTACAGCTGCTGGTATACGGTGCACCACTTCAGAATCTGTATCAAAAAGAGAAATTTGTTCTATTGGTGGCAACACTTCTCTTTGTTTTGGTTTCGTTTGTTTCCCTGTTTTCCGATTTTTCTGACGTGATTCTTTTCGTTTTGCTATTACATTTTCCTTAGGAAGAGCGGGCAATTCTAGCTCCTTAATTAAGGTATACAGCTTAGCTGTGCTCATTTTCCAATGCTTTACGATATCCTTCATATGAAAATGCATCCGGTAGCCCTGTAACATTTGTTTTTGTTGTTCTACAGGCAACGCTTCAAATTCTGCCCAACTCATCATTGTTTCATACATATTTGAAATCTCCACCTTCGATGCTTTTTGGTAGCTACGTTTCTCTTTTCCTTTCAGCATGTCAGTTGGAAATAACATCTTTCCGACATATCCTCGTTTTCCTGTTTTATGATGAACGCCCGAAGCAGTTCGCTTTTTTTCCCGAATTTCTTCTTGCAGTACACGTTGTACTTCCATTTTTCTCCCCCTCTCCACTTTTCCTTGTATATTTGCCAATCCGGAATGATCCAATGAAAAAGAATTCCAGTTCACTCCTATAGGAATGAACTGGAATCATACTATACATCTATCATGTCACTTCTATCGTACCACATTTTTACTACCCATAGAAAAAAAGAAACGAATATTCCGACTATACAAACAAGATTCCCCTTTCTTCCTTCTGTAACATCATTTTTTGTTCTTCTTCTTTCCTTCTATCTTCAAACTCATTTTCTAATTTCCGATACCATTTGCCTTTTTTACAGGCAAAGTACGCTTTTACTTCTCCATATGGTATCCAAATACCACGTGCGTGTATCCGTTCCATCACGCTATCTACTATATATTCTTCTTCATAACGTTTCGGTTTTCGTAAATACATCATAATAAAACTTCGATATTCTTCTCGTAACCATTCTGCTATCAAATTCTTCTGATTTTGTGTGAGATGTGACCACTTCTTATTGGTTTGGAGAATTTGATGTTCCTCGATAATATGATGTTCCACAGTTCTTCCCCCCACTCTTCTCAAATAGATAGATACAATCATTATAACATATATTGCAAGCCTTTCCGCTTATTCCATCACCGCTCCCTATTACATATATGCGGTAAAAGAGGAAATAAAAGAACCTATACGCAAAAAGCTAAAAGTTCCGCCAGGGACAGGTCGTATTTTCTTCCGTTTCTCTCCAGAAAATCTCCACCTTTTTGAATGGATTACATGACTTTGTCACATAATCATTCAAACCCTTGTCCAACCTTTTTCGGCACGTCAACGTATCGTTGCTAAGCTGACGACAAAAAAGGAAATCTTTAGGTCCTTCAGCTTACACGTCATATTGTACGTGCCGAACCGCCTGTACGATCGCCCATTGATTCCACTTATTCTCTATATGGATACGGAAACCATGGGGGACTCGCCCCCATACCCCCAGCTAGCTTCTGCCAAAAAAGAAAGGAAAACCTTCTCGGTATGGATTCAGTTGCTCCACTTCATTCTTCAGCTAGATAGACATGCCATGATTCTAATGTTCTTTTACAGTAGCGGATATGCTCCTCTATCGTACATCTTGTACCCGTGTTACTATATAACTCATTTGTTGTTTCCTTATACAGCAACGAAAGGAGTAAAGAGAAAATGAATTTCATCTCTCTCACATACGGCTGCAATTCAGGTATTACTATTTCGACATCCCCCATTGTCAAATAATACCCACGATATCCCTTGAATACGTCATTTTCATTCCCTGGCGGACTGGTATGGAATATTTCAAAATCCCCTACATAACTACACCAATTGAATTCAGGAATTGTAAGTAAAAATCTCCCGTTCCCTTCATGATGATACACCTGTATTTCTATATCACCAACTTGCGGAATACCTACTTGGGCATATACACATCCTGTTGTACCATTGTACATACTCCATACGGCCGGAGTCGTTTCACCATATCGTATTGCTTTTTCCAAATTTCTCGCCTCCTTATCCACAAATTTCTTTCTTTTGTGGACGTCGTTCTTTGGATATCCTCATCGTCTTTTTCTTCGATTTTCGAATTTGTTCGCCCATATATTCCAAAACACGCGCGGTAACCTTTTCTGGAAAGAATCCCTGGCGTTCTAACAAAATATTTTCTATCACCCACGCTTTTCTCGTGTAATACTCATATTCTCCGCCTGTTTCATTCGCAGTTACCTGCAATGTTCTTTCTGTTTGAGATGCTTTATTCAGCAATTGTAAACCATAATACGTTTGACTTCGTGCTTCTCTAACTTCCTTTAGCAACACATACAAGTCATACGTATGATACTGCTTTAACTCTTCTACAGACTGATGAATGCACTCTAAGAAGATATGTTGTTGTAGCTTTCGAAATTCAAACCGCTCTCCATTCTGACACAGCTGTAAGACCCCTGTTTGTTGTTCTCGAATACGACCACCGCAGAATTCACAAATTTCTTGTACGATACCCTCTTTATCAACCTGTATCGGAGTTGCACAGTATGGACAGTTCACGATTACCACGCTACCTTTCTTTTTATAAAAGAGAATGTGTTACTAATCATTCAAACGCTTCGATTTTCCTTACATGATTCTTTATCTCGCCTGGTTATTTTCTAAAATAGCTAAGCGAATTAACTTCAATTTAATATGCGGACTGAGTGACATCCATTCTGAAACTGATATTTTCATAGTCGTTCCTCCTAAAATAGTTATATAACTTATACTAGAAAAAAGGAGGTGTACTACATGGCAGTTGATAAAGAGGTTCTGGTGCAAAAAATTAGGTTAATTGCAAGTAATCTTCTAATTTTGGACATACTGATACGATTACTCTACAAAAGGGATGTGATCAGTATGAAAAAGGACAATTTGTTTAAATGGAAGCATTACCAACCAGATATAATTTTATTAACTGTACGTTGGTACCTACGGTACAATCTAAGTTTTCGAGATTTGGTGGAAATGATGGAAGAAAGAGGATTATCTTTAGCTCATACAACGATTATGCGCTGGGTCCATCAATACGGACCGGAACTGGATCAACGGATCCGACGTCATCTTAAACAAACAAATGATTCATGGCGAGTGGATGAAACGTATATAAAAGTAAAAGGGCAATGGATGTATTTATACCGTGCGGTTGATTCTGAAGGAAATACGATTGACTTCTATCTCAGTAAAACTAGAAATCATAAGGCTGCAAAGCGATTCTTTAAAAAGGCTTTGCAGTCTTTTCATGTCTCAAAACCTCGTACAATCACAATTGATAAAAATCCTGCTTATCCAGTTGCCATCACTAAATTAAAGAGCGAGAAAAAAGTGCCGTTAGGCACTCAAATTCGGCAGATAAAATATCTAAATAACGTAGTGGAGCAAGACCATCGATTCATTAAAAAACGTGTACGCTCTATGTTAGGATTTAAATCTTTTGGCACCGCTACATGTATACTTGCAGGAGTAGAAGCCATGCATATGATAAAAAAAGAACAGGTTGATTTACGGGATCAGTCTGTTCAAAATCAAAAAGAATTTATTCATCAATTATTTGGATTAACAGCGTAAAGAATGATTCCAATAGGAATCCTCATTATTTCTTGGGAACGTATCCTTTCTTTGCACCAGAACCGCTTCAGGTCCTTTTTTATATGTATCTAAAATAATTGTAACTACTCAGCTTCTTCAAATAAAAAAACAGGCCAAATACATGTTTCCGATTCGAAAACATGAAAAGAAAATACTCCAATCAGAGAAAGAATCTATGCCAAATAGAGAAATTCTCTTATGAAGTCGTGTTATTCCAAGGAACCGTTCTAGTTTCTATGACTTGGTTTATCGCTTGTAAGACCGATTGTTTTTGTTTTTTCATGGTACTCATAAAGCTTCGTATCTGACAAAAAGATTCTGCGCCTTTCTTACTTCGGAAAGTCCCAGACACTTTCTGTTTTACTTTCGTCATCCGAATATCCCGTTCTGCTTGATTGTTATCAAATGGAATGGCTGGATGTTCTAAAAACGCTAGAATTCTGTCAGAATACTTGACGAAGCGATTCCATAAATTTTGAGAAGGCGTCTGCTTTCCTTTCTTCTTTTGTTTCGTGGAAAGAATCTGTTGTTCTTTCAATATGGATTGATACATAATAAACAGATTCTTTTGCGTCGCTTTTGGCATGGTACCTTCGGATTGCTTTTTCATCGTCAACGCTTGCGTTAGAAATTTCTGCATCTGTTGTGCCCATTGTTCTCCAGTACTATCTATAATTCCTTGTAAATCTCGTAAGAGATGGGCATTACATAAAACGTGACGACAATCTGTATACGCATCATACGATTTCCAACCATCATGCATCGCAATTCCAGAAAAAGATGGCAAGATTTCTCCAGCATCCATTGCTTCTTTTCCACGTTTTTGATGAATATGTTGCAATGTCACCTCCGGTGTACTGGCAGTATGTAACCATTGTGTTTTGTTTTCTACACGCATACCAGTTTCATCAAAATGGACAACAGGAGACTGCAGAATCTTTTCCTTTACTTCTTTTATGAATGGCTGCAATTGAGAAGCGAAAGCCTGTGTATGATTTACCAGGGTTCCTTCGCTTATAGAATGTCCAAAACAATCCTGAAAGAATTCTTTTGTTCGCTTCAAAGAAATGCATTGATAATGCGTTAAATAGGGAATCAGTCTTTTTATATTTGGACCATATTGAACAGGACGAGATACTGTCGAAGGAAATTGGGCTTCTTGGATAGAATGGCAATGTGGGCATTCTTTCTGTTCTACTTTATGTTCTGTCACTTCGATCTGAATAGGTGGTAAGTCATACACTTGGCGAATGCGATACCCTTTTACAGGCTCGTGGTTCAAGGAAGTATGACAACAAGTACAATATGTAGGAGAATGTGTAATCGTATGATCTGGAGTCGCTGTCAAACCAAGAGTATGTCCCTTGTGGCCCAACTGGCCACCCGTTTGACGATGAGACGGTTTGCGCAAACTTTTTGTAACGGGCTTACCCAAACCATCTGTAGAAGGTGGCTTATGACTATTTTTGGAGTTTTTTTTTGAAGCATTTTCTAGTTCTTGTATACGTTTTTCTAACTTAGAAAATGTTTCTTCAAATAAAGAAATAACAGCTTCAGGTCCTTTTTTATATGTATCTAAAATAATTTTTCGATCGACCATAAGATTCACCTCCCCTGTTTGATATACTCAGTATTTACAAATGGGAGGCATATGAAACTAGTAAAATTTAAAAAAGACACCGAAAGGTGGCTGAGTAGTTACGGGTTATATTCACAGGAAGTAACACGAGTAGAAACTATGTTTGCAAACCGTTATAAACAACAGAGAGATGCGGAAACAAACAAAGAAGGAAAGGGAATCGAAAAAGAGAACACAGTGGCGAAACAAGCAGACATCCCGTCTCAAAAACCATTAGAGAAAGTGAAAGCTATTTTTTCCGCATTGAGTGAAAAAGAACAAGCGCTTTTGCAACAAAAGGTTAACGTAGTCGCTGGTAAAGAGAGCGATAATGACTTCAAGAAAATGAACCAAAATTTTTCACCAGAACAAATCGAAAAAATTGAAAAAATCGTTTCTGAATATGTTTCTTCAGCTGAAAAAAATGTAGAGGAAAAATGGAATCCGCATGTATTTTCTGATATATTAAAAAAACTAAAAAATGAAACAACGAAAGAAACGACGGAACAGCAAACAGAAGGAAACAAAAAACAGACAACTCTACAAGAAAAGGGAAAAGAAAACGAGACTGCGAAAGACAAGAAAATTGAATTTTCAATGAACGGTGTAAAAGAGCTAAACAACAAAATAAAGCAAGAACAAAAAGATATAGCAAAAGAAAAGCACAAAAAGCAATCCATGAGTCGATAGAAAAGAAAAACGATGGATATGTTCATGATCTATCGTTTTTCTTTTCTATCTTTCGGAAAGGGATGGAGTATGATGGATGCAAAAGTGACGGAGATCTGCTATCAAATCGTATGTGTATTTGAAAAAAGTTTCTTGGAACATTTCAAAGAACAGGAAGATGGAAAGATTACATTTTTTTCTTTTGATTTGGAAGATACAAACCGACAGTTTCCTACGCAATCCCTCACATATACTTCTTATAAAAATTTGTTTGAAGAACAATATAAAGATGCATTTTTGACAAGTATCGCATCGTTAGACGAGAAAGAGCTACGTCACACATTAGGCACTGGTACATTGGAGACGATGATAGCGAAAAATGCAATCATTCAAATGCAGTATGAAGAAATCACAAAAGAACGGGATGTAGATAATGATGGAACACCTGACCGCATAGATATAGACGATACAAAAAATGCTGTTCAAACTGGTGGAGACTTGGACAACATCAAAAACGCAACCAGTAAAGAAATACAAGAGGAAAATGAAAAATGGACAGGGGAGAAAACAAAGAAAAATCGTCACGATAGGGGGATTTAATCATGCGTGTATCTTTAAATATTGTAAAATGGTCACTACGAACCATATTAAAACTATTGATATTCGCCGTTATCATTTCATTTGCGATCATTAAACTTGTGTTCTTTGTAATACTAGTCATCTTTTCACTTGGGGCTTTTGCTTCAAAGATGCATAAATTTTGATACCATATGATGGTTCAAACTGTTTCTTATACATAATATGTATTCCATTTTGAGTAGCCATTCTTAGCTACTCTTATTTTCAGATTTTTTGTATTCAATTAGGCTTAGTGACAGGTGAAGTAAGGAGCCCATTAGGTATAATTGTAGTATGAGAGATGATTCTACGATATAGGAGGCGTTTGTTTGAAAATTAGTGCCTATCCACTTTCTTATACCATCGTAGCACCTAGCGGAGAAATGTACCCGACGCAAGAAGTGGTCATGTATACAGCTTCACAAGAACGTGCGATTCAATTACTAGATGACGAAATTCAGCGAAGATTAGGGGCGGGCTACCATCGACATATCTCTTGTACAAATCAAGAAAAAGAAGAACACGAACCCATCCAACTGTCCCTTTTCTAACGATAAAAACCCTTCAGGTCGTTAGCTTACCTGAAGGGAAAAATAAGAAAAAATGCCTCCTGCTTGTAGGCATTTGCTATGGGTGTTCAATATAATGGAATATACGGAACACCTTGATTGTATCATATACTCATATAGAGGAATACTGGAAAATCCATCATGTATTCCTACACAAAACCCCCTTGGAATCGCATGAAACATGCATGTGACGTTCAAGGGGATTCCCTTTACATACCTCGCCACTACTCTCTTATTCTATAGCCATTCCGTTGCCAAGACTGTGTGCTTTGCTACGCCTTACCTATACTAAAAAAAGAGCAGGCATACCATACAACGTCAGTATTGTGTGCCTGCTATCCATAGGGATTTTGATTATTATTGAAGCTACTTATGAAAAAAGTGAAACATGTTAAACTCCGCATATTGGAAGTCATATTAATTGATCTTCCCTATTATACAGCAAATATCGACAATACGACAGAAGAAACCCCTTGTTTCAGATGTTTCCCTTTTATTTTACATGTTTTCACATTATAGCACGTGAAAGTATTAGTTTTCTTCTTATCTACTTCCAATTCCTCACTTCATACAAAAAGCGAAACCCCTTGCGAGAGTAAGAATTTTCGCTTTTTATTTTACTAGCATACCCTTTACAACAAGTTGCAATTTATGCTTCATGTATATTCGCAACTTGTTGCTATTAATATGTATGCTATATTCCACAAAATAATTACATAATTTTTTACCTGTTGCTTAATTATATGCATTCTCATTTAAAAACATGCTAATTGGTTGACATGTTTTAAATATTAAACTTTAGGACAAGCTAGTAATAATTTATTAGATTAATTGAGGTGATGACAATGAATTGGTTTGATTTTGGGAAACCCCGTAGTAAATTTGGAAAGTTTTTAGATAAACACCAACTTACTCAACAAGAAGTTGCTGACCAGAGTGGTGTAAGTAGAGGTACTATTAGCCGTTTGTGTAAGGGCAACGCTTTTCATCCATCCTTAAAGAATAGTAATAAAATTATTAAAGCTTTAAAGAAATTAACAAATAAAAATGTAGATTATAGTGACTTTTGGCTATAGATTTTCCCTTTATACCACATCTTGTAGCAAATATGTCTGCACATATACATTATGTTTCACAGCATAGTTCAGTAATTGTTTCTCCCTACAATCCGATATCGTACAAAAGACGATGATCGGTTTTACCTGCTGTTGCTTCTGATATATGTGAGTGAGATACGCATAATACTGTATTTTCTTCTCATTTACCTTCATATGCTGTAGCCGATCTATTTCTACAAAATAAGGAATATTATCTTTTGTGAAAAATGCGTCTGGGACAATTGTTTTTTCTTCTCCTTGATAGCGCAGAGTGATGACTTGCTCTATTTTCCAATCAGGAAAATCTAGCCACATCCATGCTTCATTGCGTAATAAGATATGTTCCAGTTGATGTTTCTTTTTTCGTTCTTTTGCATCTATTCCTAGAAGAGCAAGCCCTTTCTTATTTAGATAATACACGTGCTCTCGGTTGTGCGAAGTCACATGACAATACGGTCTTAAATCCTTCAGGATACGATTTGCATTTCTGATACTACCGAGACAATGAATGGCTTGGAGTTGCCTTCTAGAAGCAAATTCTAACTTACTTAAACTCGATAAAATCTTGATTTGTCTCGCTTTTTGTTTCATTTTTTGGTGTTTCAGTTTTCTTCACCACCTTAAACTGTTTTAATACATTCCACATTTCCTTGCTAGGTAAATAAGGCACTTGGATTTCTTCTACACGATCCGTTTTAAAAAGCGCTCGCCCTGGTATGGATGGAAGTTCTTCTAATCCACTTTCATCTATCGCCACTTGTGAAGCCACTACGGTCGGTAAACGGAATCCAATCTTCGCATCACTATTTTGTTTAATCTGCCTTGGTAAGGTATCAGAAGTCGGGTACTGGGTACAAAAAATCAAGCGAAACCCCAATGCTCCGCCAATCCTCGCTATTTCCGATAACATTTCTTGACACATATAGAGCATATCCCTCCTTTTTTTGGGTAATCCCTGTGTCGGACAAAGATTCGCTGACTCGTCGACGATGATAAAATAACGCTCCTTGATGGGCGTATCTACAATATTCGTGAAATACGAGTCTTTCATATGAACAACCTGTTCCACCATCTTTTCACGAATTCGTGTCAACATGTCAAAGGCTTGCATGGGATTCTCCGCCACTTCTTCGACTTGTGCCAAGTCCTTGTAAGGGCTGAATTCCAATCCTTCTTTTAAGTCAATCACATAGAACTTCACGTAATCTGGCTGCTGTAAAATTAAGCTCGTCATCACATTCTTGAGAAAAACCGTTTTGCCAAAACGAGTCATCCCGCTCACGCACATATGCGGTGTTTTTTCAAAATCATGATAAATCATTCGATCTAACGCTCTTCCCATGATGACGTTCCATGTCTTCTCTCGTAACAATTCATTGGACCAATGCCATTTTTCAGGAATACATTGCTGGAATACCCGTATAAACAGCTCCCGTCGTTGAAAGGAAATCATAACGGGTTTATGCAAACCTTCCTCTAATACTTGCGCTAACTTCTGTATGAGCTGACTCGGCACACCTAATGGCAGCCAATAGACAAACGTGGTACTACTATTATCCTCTGTTTGTTTCAAAAATACAGGGTACTGCATTTCTCCTTTATGCTGTACACACACTTTCGTAATTTCAAAAAATGCTTTGATTTTCTTCTTATCACTCATTTCTTTTCCCTTGTAAAAATACGCTACTGTTAAAAAAGTAACTGGAATCACCAAAAGTGAAAACATAAACTCCTTACCTCCTTAGAGGTAGTTGGGGCTATCAGGAATATCATAAAAAGGTTGTTCAAATGTACTACGACAGTTCCCATCAACTACCCGATAGAATACTAGCGTAGAAATACATCGAGCATATCACGTAGCACCCAATCGGGAAGGTGAAGCCCTTTTCTTTTCAGCAATTTAATACCCATAACTGTTACCCCTGTTACGCCATATACAATCCCTAATTCGCCCACAATGGTCATGTTATCTCCATCCTTTCGGCTGAATAGATAAATTACCTTGGGAATCCTTAAATAACTGATAATCTTCTAATAACTCATTCCAAGATACAGGATGTTCATCATCATATAAATCTCCTTCAATTTTTTGACTTAAATAATAATAACCTCGGTACTGTCGGTCCAGATACACGTCATGACGTAGCATGTGCTCCTGTATCGCTGTTATATCCTCTTCTTTTCTTGTACTTTTGTACATTTGTTGCAAGGTACGAGAAGAATAGAGATACGGTGTGCTGTACAACATTTGATATTGACTCATACATCCTCACCATCCATATAAATTTCTAGGTTCTCTAGATATATATGAGTAAAATTTTATATTTTGAATTTGTACCACTAAAAACAGCAAAAAAGCTATTCTTTTTCTTTAGGTGATCTTCAAAATCAAATTCTATTTTCTTCATTGGTTGAGTAGGCGTAAATAAAGCAGGCATATAGTGATTTCTAATTCACAATACATGTTATTGAACTTTCGAATATACGCCACCATATATACAATGTCTAATCTTATCTCTATGGATACATATAAATATTCAGCCTAAAAAACAGCAAATACAAACAAAACCTAGTAAATAATGGATATGCATATATACATAATATATCTGGATATCTTTTATTATACTTGTACAAAGTTCAAAAACAGGAAAATTTATCATTCATTTATCATTTCTCTAATGCGCAAGACTAGTTTAATATGCAGGGAAAACATTATCATTTTTGAATGGATTGGAGGAATATGAATGTATTAAAAATCTGAAAATTTTAAATTATAAAGAAATTTTGCTGAGAAATATTTTTACAGATGCAAATCCGATTCTTTTTTTGCTATCATTTAATATACCAATATTAATCGGAAGAAAATTCGAAAAACATTTCACAACTGATGTTATTTTCACACACTAGATTGGAATATTTATGTAGGAGGATTATATGAACGTTCAATTAAAGGGAGATGAACAACTAAATGAACTATTAAATGAATGGTACTTAGCAATCCGTTCTAGAAATCTTAATAAAGCCGTACAATTTAACGAAAGTATTAAACCTAAAGTAAGGGATTTTCATTATTCTAATGATTTATCGCTATATTATGCCCTTATTCAATTTCGTTATAATGTCTTCATCAATCGTTTTGAAGTGACTCAGGAAAGTTTTAAAGATATCGACTCTTTTCCTACTCCTGATAATGGAATTATGTCTTACTACTACCATTTATTCAAATCAATGTATTACACGACAATTGGAAACTATAATAAAGCTGAAGAACACTTGATTATAACAGAATCTAAGCTGATTTACTGTACCGACAAGTTAGATATTGCTGAATTCCATTACACATTTGGTTCTATGTTGCATAGAGATTTTCAACTAATATCATCAATTCAGCATATACAAAAAGCTCAAGAAACATTCTTAGGGTCTGAGCATTGCGAATTAAATATTGCTTTTTGTAATAATATACTTGGGCTATCTTGGACTCATTTAAAAAAATATGAACAGGCAGAAAAATATTACAAACGCGCATTAAATACGTTTTATGATCTCAAAGAGGATGGGCATATTTTAATGGTAAAACATAATTTAGGTTTAATGTATAGTGAACAAAACAAACCAAGTTTAGCTATTCAATGTCTTGCTGAAGTTAATCAAAAAAGTTTAAATAATTTCAGAGCATTATTTATTGAAGCAAGAGAGCTTATGAAACTTAAACGTCATCAAGACGCTTCTGAACGTATTGAGCGTGGTTTAAACATTTGTATTTACTTAAAGAATAAAGAATATCCTCTACATTTTGAAATATTAAAAGGGATTAATGATAAGATTCCTGCCCTGGCACTCGAACCTTTGATTCAAAAGGCTCTTAATTATTTTACTTCAAATAACCTTTTAAATTATACTTTAGAATATCAAGAACTATTAGCTCATAAATACCTAGATGAATTGAATCATTTAAAAGCATGTGAGTTTTTTCAAGCCGCAAGTAAAACAAGAAATGAAATTCAAAAAAAGGGAGGATTAATATGAATAAAAAGTCAAAAGCTCTGGGGATTTTAATAGCTTTATCGCTAACATTAGGTATTGGAGTTCAAACTAAACAAACAAAGAATACTGATAAATATACAGATAAGGTTTTAATTCAATATTCACACGGAGACATAGGAGGTTAATTATTCTCCTATGTCATATAAATACTCTTTATAATACAATTTCCAAAATATTATATACTAAGGCTCCTGCTATACCTATACCACCTATTACAATGCTTAGTGTCATTATCCCAAATCGAATCTTCAATAGATAATAACATTCTATTCCAATAAAAAAATTAGAACTGATATCACTATTAATGATATTAAAAATCTTTTCGGCAACCAAATGAAAATTGTGAAAGCCCACGACTAAACCCGTGGGCTTTCACAATTTGACATAAAAAAACACCTTCCCCCCCTAAAGGAGTGGATTTTCTGTGCTCTCTTTAATTAGTGTAGGATGACAAAAAAGTCGTTTAAAACATAATAAAGTCATTTTTTTATATCATCCAATTCTTTTGTTAACTCTTCATACTTTTCACATAATTTATATACATCTACTATTAATTATCTACCATTTTTTCTTTTTTCAGTATTCCACTTATGCCTGATGGATTGAATTGCTTTTAATCTCCACTTTTCAACCTCGTAAAACAAAAGTACAAGACATTTCTTTATATTCTAGGTATTGTAGTAAAAAGTCTAATTTATAATACATGACAATTCTATTTTTTAAAAAAAGTTTTTTGCATTTTTCTTTACTTCTTCATATGTTTCTAGATTATTGTTTTCTGTTGAATGTTCTTCTTTTATCATCTTTTGAGCTTCTTGTTCTATTGTTTGAATTTGCTGGTTCGAAGCTTCTGTACTCATTTCTTTTAATACTGTTTTTTCATCTATTCTTTCCTGACCTGTATCAACAAAGCTACTTGATGAACGAGTATTAACTCTCTTCGCAACGGCATTAATAAATGATTCATCTTGTAGTAATAAAACTTGTTGCAGTTTTGTTTGATTATCGAAACTTCCTAAATCACCTGTTCCAATTAAACGAATGATAAAGCTAACCAATGTATTCAATGAGTGTGAGATATTATCTTGGTTACTATGCCACTCTTTAAAACTTGGATCACCTGTCATCTTTTTAAATTTCCAATTATATTGTTCTTGTTTCATTTCAACTCACCTTTTTACATATATGACGTATTTTTCTACTTTGATATTTGTTTTTTTAATCAATGATTTTTCTCAAAACATTCATACCTTTTGGATTTAATTCTATTGCATATTTTTCTGGAACATATAATAACATCATACCCGTTCTTTTACACAACCTTAATAATTCATCATATAATTCTTCTTTCAACGAGATACTACCACCTCCGTACACAGCTAACACCTCAGCCTGACCGCCTGTATCATTCGTGAATTTGTTTTCTACATCCTCTTGGATTAGTTCCGCTTGTTCGAATCTTGTATTGTATATAAATTCGGATGCATCCTCATAGTATTTATCATTTTTATTTAAAAGAATTTCAGTAAATTGCTGTCTCTTAAAATTAGTTGTTCTTTCCTTATTTAATAAGGCACATGCTTCTTCAATTGCATGGCCAATTCCTCTTCTTTCACCAGAACAACTGTCTAAGACTGGACTTAAACCATCGGTAAAAATATACTCACTTGTTCCTTCGCCAATATCTGTATGTAAAATTTTTTTATCTTTAAAGAAATCTCCTTTAATCTCTTTGTTATCTAAACGATCCTTATATAGTTCTTGAAACTCTTTGAACATTTCATCTGGAGCTTCCGTAATCGCATATAATGCTGCCATTGCTTCTTTTGTAACCCGTACTCTAGAGCATTCAATTTGTACTGTGATAGGTCTGTCACCGACATAGATGATTACTACATGTTTATTCTCTGTAAATCTGTTCACAAGGAATTGAGCTGTCTTAGGGGTATGCTGACTTGCAGGAATAGCAGTTATTAAATCTATATCTATATTCAATACATCAGGAATCGCTTTTGTCTCTTTATATACTTTTTGAATCATTTTTGCTCCAATAACACTCAATGTATTAATAATCGGAAGATCTTCTTCATGTTTATTGGCAATCTTAATATTCATCGCTTTCATTTTTTCAGAGTTTTGCATGGCACGTTTCCCGATTAAAAAACTTCCATTCCTTTTAATTGCACTACTAGATACATGAACATATAAATTCTCCAATAAATTTAATACATTCTTATTTTCATCAGATTCATAGGCATCCATTCCCCCATGAATACGTTGAAAGACATTCGGTACAGTTACGTATTCATCATTAATAAAAATTTTTAAATTACTATTTCCGAGATCAGCTTCCACATTCACTTTATTTTTTTCTACCACACTAATATTTTCATTCGTCATTTCAGTTCCTCCTACCATTTTTATTCTAAATAACAACTATAAAAAATAAATTTTATTTCATCATCTTCTTATATCCTTATTATACATCAATTTTATTCCATTTAAAACACAAATGCAATAAATTTTATTCTACTTATGTTTTATTTTTTTGTGAAAAAGGAATAAATCTTATTAAAGATTCTATTTTTATTTTCCATGAAATGAGTATAAATTTTATTCCGTTTTTACACGTTTTATTTCGTGCAAGTTTTTTGAATGCAGGGAGTATGTAAATGTATAATTTCATGAAGGTTGTTCCTAATAAATTGTAGTCATTCCCCATATTAATCGAACAAAAATAAGGAATGAACAGATGCGTCTATCCCAAAAGCTAGAACCTGTTTGCTAGGCAAACGCCGAGCGAGTCCCTTCCAATCTTGGAAGGGGGCTTGGTTGATTTACTTCCAGCATTGCCGCCATCTTTTCTTTTTTTGCTTCTGTTGTTTCTAATGCTTCCATTTCCTCCTGGATCTTTACTATCTCATTTGCTATGTCAATTGATGAAGAGGCGTTCTAAGGTTGCTTAACTTGTTTACATTGTTTGTCCACGTTGTTCATTGTGTTCTCACTATTGTTTTAAATGTTTACAATTTTGTTGTGGACGTTGTAATGAGATTACTTGACTCATACAATCAACTCCTAATTAAGGTTTTAGAGATTAAGTCAGTTGCTGTAGCAATTCTGGGGGAAGTATGTACACCCTTGTGCTTCGCTAAAACTAGTTGAATTTCCCTAAAAGTTTTAATTTTATTTACGAGTTTTGTCAAAGTTCCCTATAAACTCTTAAATGTATGAAAAATATGCTTTTTATTAATTTTTCATTTGTTTATGTATATATTTATTTATTAAGTAATAATATCAATTACTATATAAAAGCTTCAATAATAATATAAAAAATACAAATACTATATAGATGAAAAGAAAAGATTGGAAACTCTTGTGGCTCTAAGGTTAGATGAATTGTCTAAAAAATTGAATCGGAATACTAACTTATCCATAACTACAACTACAAACTATTCAGATTCACACAAACTTTATAACAATATACTAAGGTTTACACAATTGAATTATAGATTTAT
Source organism: Bacillus sp. CPT56D-587-MTF (assembly GCF_058792335.1). Classification (NCBI taxonomy): domain Bacteria; kingdom Bacillati; phylum Bacillota; class Bacilli; order Caryophanales; family Bacillaceae; genus Bacillus; species Bacillus sp. CPT56D-587-MTF. The sequence continues at coordinate 27,533 of NZ_JBYTEF010000003.1, forward strand.
TAACAATTCCACAAGTATTTAAGCGTAATCTAGTATACAAGAATATAAAAAAACAGTTAGGGAGGAAAAATGGCCTTACTGATTTTTAGAATTATAGGGTAATAGAAAGATTGTCTATTTTATTTCAACATGACAAATAGCCCTGTCCTTAGTAATTTTTTTGAACAAGGCTTATAATCTATTCATTTTTAAAATTTAAGTAAGTCGGAATGCATTAGGTACATCTATATCATGAGAAATAAGTTCCAGTACAAGTGTATGACGTGTATCATCGTCTAAATATCGTTCCGCCCATGGCACAAACGATTCACGCAGTTTTGCTCGTATCATGCCACCGATTGATTTTATTTTTTCTCCAAGTGATAAGAAATTTTCACATTGATCCATTGCATAACTCATGGTATAAGTCATAAAATCATCACGAAGTTGTTTGTTTTTAATATATGTAGCGATTCGTGATACTTCTCCTTTATAAGAAACAACAATGTCTTTACGATCTTTATTGGTTAATGCTATGCCAATGGATTCAAGACGGGCTGTTGCTTCTTTACGCATTTTAGCTTCTGTTTGTCTAATTTCAGCTCGATCATTTTCAATCACGCATGCAGAATTGATGTTAACTGTAAATTGAGTGATAACAATTTGTTGGATCTTTTCACGTATGCGTGCTATCCGCCCTTTACGTGGGTTTCTAATCTTTTTTGCAGCAGCATCAAATTTAAAGATTGGTGAAATAATCTCTATGTAGTTACGAACTTTTTTTGCATTTCGTCCTAAACGTTTCTTTAAGCCGTCCATGTTGCGAGGTAACGTGTATTTTTCAATGGAATCTTTACTCTTAAGTTCAAGTTCACGAGTGAAATTATTACATAGATTTAAAAGTTCAATGATACCTTTGCTGTCACGATGGGAAACTAACTCTTTTAAAATAGAAGTTTCTAACAATAAGTTAGGGATTCGAAAATATGAAAGTTTTCCATCATTATCTTTTGTTTCTTTTGCTGTACGATTGAATCTTGCATAGTTGCAAATTTCATACACTGGAATTTTTCCGTTAATAAAAATTTCTTTAACAAGTCCAGAATGAAGTAAAGCTTGGAAACCTGTATGAATAGTTGTATAGGGAATATCAGATTCGTTCGCGATAGTAGATAGTTTGAAATCGCGAGGAAGTCGCCCTAAATCATTTACCTTAAAATGAAGTAAAATGTAAGTGGCTAATGCGGATGAAGACAAAGCAAATTCTCCAAGCTCGTTATTTTTAATTAAATATATACGAAGCTCATCAAAAAACTTTGGCCCATGCATGAGGTATTTTGAAGTTTTATTTTTTTTGCTAAATTTCATGTTTGTCTTGAAAGTTCGTTTGTCCAAATCAATATCGCTAGTTAGATCCATAGCGGTTATGTTTTCAAAACCAGTTTCCATAGAAAAAACCTCCTATAGTATTCCCACTCATCAAACAGAAAATGTTGGAAAACAGAGGTTTTTTTATTCACAACATATTTAACATATGATATAATTTCATTGTAATTAAATATGTTGCGATAAACCCCCTGCTTTCCCAGTGTGATTTTTTAATTGATTCAGCCGCCAAACTGAGATATCAATTAAAAGGGTCTGAGAAGTAGGGTTTTTTATTTGGTGAATTTTATTTGAAATAAAAATAGCACGTCTCTATTTTATCTCTATTATTATGGAATAGCAATCTATAAAATAGTATTTTTTACTCAGAAGCTTATTGTTACATGTTATTATAATGTGGAGAAATACACGCCCTGATTTTTAAGGAGCGTGTATTTCTCGTTGTATATAATTAGTGAAGCTTAAAAATTCCTTGTATAGCATATTGTATTTATAATCGAAAAAATTTAGGTATTCAATTAATTCTTTATCTAACAGTTCTTTTTTTTCTGGCGATAAAACGCCAAGTTGCTCCTGGATGTGTTGGACTTTTACCTGTATATCTTGTTGTATTTGATCTGTTTTGATTGTTGATTGAATTTCCTTTTTTGCATTTTCATTTAATTGTAAAGAAGGGATATTAGTATTAGTTTCTTGATCACTAAGCCCTATTAAATAATCAGAACTAACATTAAACGCTTTAGCAATAGCACATAGAATATTATAAGGAGGTTCTGAACCTTTATTTTCCCAATTGGAAACAGAAGAAACACTAAAGGGTGAATCTACAAATTTATTTATTTCTTCAGCTAATTCCTTCATTGTCCAACGTTGTTGTTGTCGAAGTTTTTTTAAGCGGTCATTGAAAATAGGCAAGTTAAAACATCCTTTCATATATTAAGTTGATATTTTGTCGTAGTAAAAAACAGAGTTAAACTTAGCGTTCTGTTGTTATTTTCAGATTTTTAGTAATTTGTAATAAAAATTTGGTATTTTATAGTATACACCACTTGAAAAGTGATGTATACTTAGCAATAATTACAAATAAAGGAGGTTTTTGAAGTTAATGTTAATACAAGAACGTAACGCCAAAAAACTGTCTTTATTACAATTAGGTAGACAATTAAATATAAAACCCCAAGTATTGTATGCTATTGAAAAAGGAACTGTGGGCGTCAATGCAATTCGTGCTAAGGCAATTTCAGAAGCTTTTAATAAGCCAGTAGAACATTTTTTTATTCCTACTTATTATAAAGTGAAAAAGCAATAGAAAACAAATTAATAATAGTATCATATTTATTATTCTTTATTCATTATAGTAAAAAAAACTAACATTTCAAATGGAATTACTGGTTTTTGGAAACTAAACATATATATTAAGGGGCTAGTACGATGGTAATCTTCCAACACCTGTACAGCCAAAGTAACTACAATCATTCAAAGAAAGGATGAAGTATAGTGGTGAAATATCGATTAGGGTATGACTATGTATTCATACCAAACGAACCAATTGTGAATAAAGGAGAAGACGTGAGCTCTATGAGTGTCGATGTTTTGTTTCAAGTATTTGATGAAAACGGACAGGAGCGATTGTTTGAAGGAAAGGAATTGACAGACCAACGTCTTCTCTTGAAAAATGGAGCAACTTGTTATCTAACAGGTAACTACTCAGCCACCTTTCGGTGTCTTTTTTAAATTTTACTAGTTTCATATGCCTCCCATTTGTAAATACTGAGTATATCAAACAGGGGAGGTGAATCTTATGGTCGATCGAAAAATTATTTTAGATACATATAAAAAAGGACCTGAAGCTGTTATTTCTTTATTTGAAGAAACATTTTCTAAGTTAGAAAAACGTATACAAGAACTAGAAAATGCTTCAAAAAAAAACTCCAAAAATAGTCATAAGCCACCTTCTACAGATGGTTTGGGTAAGCCCGTTACAAAAAGTTTGCGCAAACCGTCTCATCGTCAAACGGGTGGCCAGTTGGGCCACAAGGGACATACTCTTGGTTTGACAGCGACTCCAGATCATACGATTACACATTCTCCTACATATTGTACTTGTTGTCATACTTCCTTGAACCACGAGCCTGTAAAAGGGTATCGCATTCGCCAAGTGTATGACTTACCACCTATTCAGATCGAAGTGACAGAACATAAAGTAGAACAGAAAGAATGCCCACATTGCCATTCTATCCAAGAAGCCCAATTTCCTTCGACAGTATCTCGTCCTGTTCAATATGGTCCAAATATAAAAAGACTGATTCCCTATTTAACGCATTATCAATGCATTTCTTTGAAGCGAACAAAAGAATTCTTTCAGGATTGTTTTGGACATTCTATAAGCGAAGGAACCCTGGTAAATCATACACAGGCTTTCGCTTCTCAATTGCAGCCATTCATAAAAGAAGTAAAGGAAAAGATTCTGCAGTCTCCTGTTGTCCATTTTGATGAAACTGGTATGCGTGTAGAAAACAAAACACAATGGTTACATACTGCCAGTACACCGGAGGTGACATTGCAACATATTCATCAAAAACGTGGAAAAGAAGCAATGGATGCTGGAGAAATCTTGCCATCTTTTTCTGGAATTGCGATGCATGATGGTTGGAAATCGTATGATGCGTATACAGATTGTCGTCACGTTTTATGTAATGCCCATCTCTTACGAGATTTACAAGGAATTATAGATAGTACTGGAGAACAATGGGCACAACAGATGCAGAAATTTCTAACGCAAGCGTTGACGATGAAAAAGCAATCCGAAGGTACCATGCCAAAAGCGACGCAAAAGAATCTGTTTATTATGTATCAATCCATATTGAAAGAACAACAGATTCTTTCCACGAAACAAAAGAAGAAAGGAAAGCAGACGCCTTCTCAAAATTTATGGAATCGCTTCGTCAAGTATTCTGACAGAATTCTAGGGTTTTTAGAACATCCAGCCATTCCATTTGATAACAATCAAGCAGAACGGGATATTCGGATGACGAAAGTAAAACAGAAAGTGTCTGGGACTTTCCGAAGTAAGAAAGGCGCAGAATCTTTTTGTCAGATACGAAGCTTTATGAGTACCATGAAAAAACAAAAACAATCGGTCTTACAAGCGATAAACCAAGTCATAGAAACTAGAACGGTTCCTTGGAATAACACGACTTCATAAGAGAATTTCTCTATTTGGCATAGATTCTTTCTCTGATTGGAGTATTTTCTTTTCATGTTTTCGAATCGGAAACATGTATTTGGCCTGTTTTTTTATTTGAAGAAGCTGAGTAGTTACTATAACCCTTTTTTGACGGCATCTAGCTCTTCTAATTTTTTGTACAGTTGTTTTTCTTGTTTGGATAAACGATTGTACGATATGTTTGTTTCTTTTGGTTTGTTTTGGTCAGCTGTCGATAGGTTATCATAGACTTCTTTTACTTTTTTGGCTTGGTCTGGTGTTACCTGTTGACGAACTTCTTTCAAATCTTGTTCTGCTTGTTTGACTTCTTCTTTGTTTAAGACAACTATTTTTCGTTCTACTATATTTTTTAATGCTTTTTCAATGACATTTGCCTGTGTTGCGGAAAAGAAAAAGGAATAATCCTCTTTACCGTTTCTCACTACAGAAAAATCTACGCCTAATTTTTTAGCTCTTTTTGATAATCTTGCAATTGTTGCTTTGTCAAATTTTCATCTAAAGCAATGACGCCCCCACTTTGTGCATGTTTTTTTATCAGGTCGCTAATTTTTTGTTTCCCGACTTTTGTATTGTTATCTAGGATGTAATCTTGAGGCTGATTCTCGTTGTTCTCGAGTAATTTTGTTAAGGATTGTGCAACGATTTCCATCGCAATCCGTGTATTCTCGTCTACAGTCACCATATCGATTCCCTGCCTTTCGTCAGTTCTTCTATAAATCATACCATTTTTCGGTCAAAGATGATATAATTTTCAGAAAGAATTACTGAGGTTTTAGGAAAAGGCAAGCTAGGGGATTACCATGGTAATCCCCAAAAATGTTGTTTTTGACTTGCTAGGAAGTTTCCTAGAACCTTTACCGTTTTGAAAGACGAAAAATGTAATTTTGAGGCTTTCAAAACGGTTGTCGCTTCGCTCGATTAATTATAAAACTGGTGGTGAAATTATGACATTTATTCATAAAACATATCTACAAATAACTTTAGATGAACAAGATAAAGAAATGATAAAAAATAAAGCAGAAGAATTAGGTTATAAAACGGTATCTGCGTTTCTTATTGACAGCGCAAAAACACATTTCAGACTGGAAGTCGATATGAAAGTATATAGGGATTTGACGAAAGAAATAAATTACATTGGTAAGAATATAAATAGCTTAATTAGAAGGATTCATACAGATGGCATTTACACGGATCAGGATATGGATTTTCTTAAAGTGAATCAGAAAAAAATTATCAAAATCATTCAGAAAGAATATGATCGATTATTGGATTTGAAAACCAAGTTTACTAGCGATAGTTTGACTAAAAAACAGAAGAAACAATTAATAGAATCCTTATCAGAAAATCAAATTCCACTCCCAAAAAAATTAGTATTAGAAGAAGTATATGAAAAGATAAAAGAAGATTTTATGTATATCATAGCAAGTATAGAAAACTCGCCAGCACAAAGTAAAGGAGTGGCAGAATATGTGTGGCAATATGTATATGGAGATACGCTGTATACATTAGAGGATAATCGACTCATAGAATTTGCAGATAAGATTTTTATGTTTTCACAAAAGTTAAAATTCAAGTTAGCTAAACTGGATCAAATTTTTGAAGATAAAGATTGGTATGAATTAAAAGATATACTAGATGAATATGAAATTTATTAGGTAGGGATTGATATCAATGTCAATTGTTAAAATACAAAAGGTCATGAATTTACAAGCGCTCATTCGTTACGGTATGCAAGAACATAAAACGAATGAGGAATTGGTTACCTCGTATGAGTGTTCGATAGAAACGATAGATAGGGATTTTAAAAGTGTTTTCGTTGACTATAATGAAAAGAATCATTGTAGTAAAGATGTGCGTGCCAGAATGATTATTCAATCGTTTGATAGCGACGATAATCTGACACCAGAACAAGTGCATCAATATGGTGTAGAATTTGCTGATAATTATTTAAAAGGCAATCATCAATATGCAGTGATTACACATATAGAAACAGAGAATTTACACAACCATATTATTTTTAATGATATCGATTTTACTACATTAAAAATGTTTGATTCTAAGCGTGTGAATACGTTAGACCGATTACGAGAAGAAAATGATAAAATCTCGGAAAAGTATGGTTTGTCCATCATTGAAGAAGGGAGAAAGGGAAGGAACAAGTATGTAGATTTTAACGAGTATGTAGCTAGAGCAAAGAAGAAATCTTTCAAAGGAAGTTTAGAAGAAATGATTGATAAAAACATATCAAAATCAAATTCATTCCATGAATTTTTAAGGTTTATGCAACAAGAAGGATATGAGCATAAGCAGGGGAAATATTTATCATTTTTGAATCCAAAGTCAGGAAAGTTTATGCGGACAAAAACATTGGGTTTTCATTACCTTGCATCCTCTATACAGTTTAGAATAGAAAACAAAGATTATTCACCCATTCAAACAAGTATCATGAACAGACATTGGATAGACAAATCACATGAGAAATTTAAAGAGAATAAGGGACTTCAAAAGTGGGCTACGAAACAAAATATTCATTATCTACATGAGTTAAGTTCTAAGATGTATCAGCTAAATGTGTCCCTTTCGGAACTAGATGAACTGGAAGCAACGAAAGAAGCGTTAATGGACAGTTTTGAAAAGCAACTTTTAGGTATAGATCATGAGATTTTTAGATTAAATAAAATGAAGGGGTGTTTCCATATTTATAAAAAGAGTCATCCTTTGATTATTGCTTATAAAAAAGCTGAAAATAAAAAGGCATTTAAACAAGAACGTTATCATGAATTTAAAGAGTATGATGTTGCAAAACGTGATATGAATTATCTCAAAAAGAATTATGGTATAACAAATGAATCTGAATTACAGGATAAGTTGTCACGCATGACAGAAAATCGAAATGTATTGTATGGAAGTATAGGGAAGGAACAAGAGATAGAAGAAAAGAAACAAGAGCAATCTAAACACCAGCACCGTAGAAAAGAAAATGAAAGATGATTCGGGAGATTGTGTAAGAGTTCGTTGTTTATAGATTGCTAGAATCTGAATAGCAGGATACAATCATACAATGTGACAGCATGTTTAAACAGATAGGGAGAGAGGTATTGTATGTATCCAAAATGGATTGACAAAATGGCATTTTCAAAAGCGCATAAGGAGTTATTGATTCAGTTGTATAGCAAGCAAATCACACGAAGAGAATATGATTCCATGGTGAATGAGCTATATGTTTTAGATACAAGGGGAATCTTAAAATAAAAGAGTTCAAAAATGAATTTGAAGGATTTTTTGAAGTGGAAATAGAATGGGGTGGCTGTAATGAGGGGAAATAAAAAAGAAGAGCAAATACAGAAAATTATGCTCATGCAAGAAGAAATCAAGCTATGGATTCAATATGTATTTCAGCAATGGGAGAGCAAGAAACAGGAACAGTGCAATTCATTTCCCAAATTAGCGTATATAGAGACAGTAGCATTTGAAAGCTCAGAAGCATATCAAGAAATACAAAGACTTTCTGTAGAATTGATGCGAGACATGACAACCTATAAAAGAGAGAAGTTGTTGGTACAAGTAACGGAATTGCATCAGCATATGCAAAGCATTGTGTCAGCTGTCCTAGAAACGATACAAAAATATTCTGTATCCTAATATAAAGCGATATCTCATTTGAAAAAGTGTTGTAAGTGAACAGTACGTAATAAAAAAGAGTAGCTAATAATGGCTACTCAAAATGGAATACATATTATGGATGATTAACAGTGTTCTCATATAAGTTGTACTTTATACAAAAGGTTAAGAAAATTATAGGTGTGTGCATCCTTTGTCTGTTTTATTTTAAACATGCTGTTTCGATTTGAATGGAAAATTGATATTGCTCGTGTGATTCTTCTTCTAACAGAGTAGCAAGGGCTTGTAATTGGTGAATGACTTTCTGTTTTGATTTACGACCTGTATAGTGGATATGAAAGGATTCTGGAATAGAAGACTCTATCGGTGCTGACGGAATTGTTGTCGGTTCAGTTTCTGGTATTACGGGTACTTCTTGTATGGGAATGGTTGGTGGAAGTATTTGCGTTTGAGCTAGTTCGGTGGAATGAGTATATTGTAGATTGCTAGGTGTATCTTCTTTGGGAGTAGTCTCTTCTTTCCCTTTTCCTTTTCGTTTTGCCTGCATGTGCCCTTGGGTTGTAATTTCATGTTTTTTATACAAATCATAGAGTTTATTTTTATAGGTTCCTAATCCTTCTAAGATTTCTTTGATTGAAAAGTGCTCTTTCCAATATTGTAGTCGCATCTTTTGTTCTTCCACAGGTAGTGCTTCTAAAGAAGCCAATGGCAAGAATGTGTTGAGTTCCTCAATTTTTACGATTTCTGTCAATGAAAATCACTCCTCTTAAAAATTGATATGGTGTACAAATTCTATATGAGAACAAAATCTCCTTTGGAAAAGAATGGGTGAGTCGAAAATTAAAAATCTTTTCTTATAGCGCACGAAATATATTGTGAAATTTCAGAATATTTACTTTTAATTTATTTCCTGCTGTGATATGATGTTTCCAACCCTTTCGTATGACATGATTTGATATGTTTCGCAAATAAAAAGGGAAAAGAGGAGGAATATAAGTATGAAACGATATAAGGTAATCAGTGCTACAGCTTTAGCAGCGATGTTAGTAACAGGTTCATCTACATTCGTATTTGCTGCAGAAAAAGAAACGACCACGCAACAAGTCGTAGAAGCATTTCATGTATTCTCACCCCATTTTATTGAACAAACGAAAAATCTAGATGCTATTCCTATGAATAATCTCGATAAAGCGGTTCAAGCTGCTTTGTTAGGACCTGAAATAAAAAAATTAAAAGTATTTGACCATGAATTTAATGTGAAACCAGCTTACATTTCGAAACTAGGCAATCAAACTATCGTAAATGGTCAAATTTCACATCATTTAAGTTTTCGTTTAGATGATCAAGTCTATTATCGCTTTGTAAAAGAAGATGGGGTAATCAAAAATTTAGAAATTAAAATCGATCGTGGTGGATGGACAAAAATTACAGCACCTATTGGTGCAATCATTGCTCAATATTTTGGCGTTCCGATTACACCAGATCTCCTATCACAAATTGGCCAACAATTAGGAGCTTTAACAGATGGAAAATGGGAATATGCTTCGGAAGCGATTGTTGCTGCAATTGGTTTATATGTAGAATAAACGGTATTAATTTCTTTTATATTATTTCATAACAAAAAGGTGGGTTTTATCCAAGAACTACTTGCTTGTTTCTCATATAGTTCGAAAAGTGTGGAATGGAGATATGCAAAGTTACATATGACAAACGCTCCATCAATCGTATAAGATAAAGCAAATATGGCAAAAAGAAAAAGTTTCAAAGGGGAGGAATTGAGATGTCAATTGCAATCGCAGTCTTAACATTCATTGGAGGAGTTGCTCCATTAGTTACACAATTGTTAAAAGCATTTATGTAGTTTATCGTTTCTAACATGTTGAAAACGTGATAGAATATGATTGTCTGTTATTTGTTTTCATTCATTTGCCCCTTTGGGGCTTTTTTATATAAAAAAATAAACACCACATCCGTGGTGTTTAAGGAGAAGATCATCTGAATTTAGTAAAAGTATTAGTATCTTGTATTTTACAGGAAATTATATATATTGGTATTGAGAAAGTTATTCTCTAAATTCGAGATAACAAACAATACATGCAACGATTATCCCCATAATGAGATAACCCAATAGAATATCTATGCCAAGTACAAACATGATGTTTCTTCCCATCTATTGGTTATTTTGCTAGTTGAGTTTCATATTCTTTTACTAATTTATAGAAAGAAGAACGTTTAATTTTATATTTTGGTTCTGGTGCAAAAATAATAAGGATATAAAAAAGAACGAAAGATTCCTAGCGGAATGGAACTTTATGCTGTTAAACCAAAGATTTCATTGATAAGATACATTTGCTTTTGGACAGACTTCTCCCCCTGGAGGGTTTGTCCTTTTTTGATCATATGCATAGCTTCTATTCCAGCGATCATTTTTGTAGCTGTTTGCAAGGATTTCAATCCAAGCATATTCCGAATCCGTTTTTTGATAAATCGATGATCTTGCTCAATGATATTGTTTAAATATTTTTTCACACGAAGTGGTATACCCTGTGGTATACATTTCTCTTCCTTTAGTTCACGTATCGCAACAGGATAGGCCTTATCTCCATCAGCAGTTATCGAACGAGGCTTTGTGGCATGACAAGAAGCCAAGGCTTTCTTTAGAAAACGCTTGGCAGCCTTCGTATCTCGTTTACAACTTAAATAAAAATCAATCGTGTTTCCTTCAGAATTGATCGCACGATATAAGTACATTTTTTCTCCTTTGATTTTGATGTATGTTTCATCCACTCGCCAAGAATCATTGGTTGATTTCAAATGTGTTCGAATCCGTTCATTTAATTCTGGTCCATATTGATGAACCCAGCGCATAATGGTTGTATGGGCTAAGGAGAATCCTCGTTCTTCCATCATTTCCACTAAATCACGAAGACTTAAGTTGTACCGTAGGTACCAACGTACTGTTAGCAAAATAATATCGGGCTGGTAATGCTTCCATTTGAATATATTTTCTTTTTCCATACTGGTCACACACCTTTTTTAAGTAGTAGTACCAGTATAGTCTAGTTTGAAAGAATACTTTCAAATCATTTCGATTTTTTGCACCAGAACCAAGAGAAACACACACCATCCGTTTTAGTAGATTATGAAACGGATTTAGAACAATATGACCGCAAACTCTATCCAACATTAGAGAGGAGCTCATTCTCACTATGATACATAGAAATCTACAAGAAGCTTGTAAAGTATTCCATTTGAGTTCTATTTTAGAGCATTATGATGATGTTGTATTTGAAAATAAAGAACAATTCTTAAAGGATATTTTAAACTTAGAAATTGAAGCTCGACAAAGTAAGAAAGTATCAACTTTAATAAAAAAAGCAAAGTTTAGAGAGCTAAAGTGGTTAAAAGATTATGAATGGGGTGAACAAATTCATTTACCTTCTACGACAAGCAAAGAACATATTAGTGAGTTGCGATTTTGTGAAGGAAAACAGAACCTTTTATTACTTGGATCTCCTGGAACTGGTAAAACACATTTAGCAAGAGCGTTAGGTTTAAAGGCCTGTGAACAAGGATATCAAGTGAAGTTTTTCCGAGTAGCGGATTTAGTAGGTATATTAGAAGAAGCTTTAAAACAGGGGAATTTAACTCGTATAAAAAAACAAATTGAATCATGTGATCTATTAATTTTAGATGAACTAGGTTATGTACCGTTTCAAAAACCAGGAGCGGAGCTCCTATTCCATATTATTGCCGACTGTTATGAACAAAAAAGTGTGATAGTTACTTCTAATTTAGAATTTGGTCAATGGAATCGAGTGTTTGGTGATAATCGATTGACTTCGGCATTGGTGGACCGTTTGGTCCATCATGCCCACATTATTGCATTTACAGGAGAAAGCTATCGTTTACGCAATGCGTTGTCTTCTGGAAATACTAAAATTACCATTTAAAAAATCGAGCTGCTAGCCTCTGCACTTTTCGCTGCAACTCTCTGTATTTTCCGCTTGCACAAAACACTCAGGGCTAAGTACAGTACCTGTAACTGCGTGAAGCCTGCTACATAATCTGACTAAAGGATCACTGGCCACTTTTTGGCTGATCCAAATACAAATGGTAGCTAAATCTGATCCTGAAAACTTGCGCTTTCGCTCTATAAACTTCATCTCTCTTGTGAGTTCTTCCAAAAATTCAGGTGTGGTATAGCGCTGTAATTCTTCCGCAAATGGTTGTAACTCCTCTTGAATCGAGAAATTCATAAAAAACGTCACCCTTTCTCATTTATATTATGTAAGAAAGAATAACGTTTTTTTGTACTTGGGGGGTAGTAAAAAGCCTTAAGTTGATGGGCATGTATCGTGAGGCCTGTTAGGCGATGCTGGTTCTACCCCTCATACTGATCACACACCTTTATAGAGTAATACTATCAGTATGTCCAAGGTTTTGAGATTACTTGCAATTAACCTAATTTTTTTGCACCAGAACCAAATGATTCATGCTATTTATAAACAAAAGAGAAGTCATATTCCAGACTTCTCTTTTTCGACGTACAAGGGAGGATGACGATGTTGTCATAGCCCAAAACGAATTCTATCTTACTATTCACAATTCAAAATTCCTTCGGTATTCGTACAAGTATCTGTACCAGGTCCAGCATCCCCTTGATCAAAACCATTCCCACCATCAACCGTATCATTATTTCCATTTAGCGTAGGTGTTATATTTACATTACCATTCTTAACATCACCATAAATCCTATCATCTCCACTTCCACCATTAATTGTATCACGCAAAGCATTAATAGTAGTTAGATTTCCATTCAAAGTTTCAAAATCACCATACATAATGTCTTCACCAGGACCCCCATCTAACGTATTTTGACCATCATTCACTAATACGGTACCTATAAGAGTAGTAGTAAATGTCTTCGTCCAGCCATACATGGTATCATTTCCTTCCCCGCCATTTAGAATATCATTACTAGATCCTAGGTCCGTAACAGCTGTAGTAACATTAAAATTCATCACACCCCCACTAATAATATCATCACCGGAACCGCCATCTATATAATCATTACCAGCCGCAGCGCCTACAGCAAGAAGCGTATTAAAATTATAAAAATCCCCCATCAATATGTCATTCCCACTTTCACCAAAAATACGATCGTTTCCACCTAGAAAGATACCAGTAGCATTTTCAAATTCCCCATAAATTGTATCATTTCCGTTTCCACCACAGATAATATCATCTCCTTCTAACCCAGAGATACGATCGTTCCCATCTAATCCTACAATCACATCAGTTCCACTTGTTCCTTGAATTACATCATCACCTGCTGTTCCAATAATCGTAGCGGTTTTACCATCACATGTTGGTACAGATTGAGCATAAGACGGCAATGAAAAAGTAAATAACGCAATGAATGGTAATATACTCCATACAACTAAACAAATCATTTTAACTGTTTTCAATTGTCTATTCCTCCTTTATATAAAAACATTATTAGTCTATTTAAGCTTGCTATCATTAATTACTGTTCTGGTTCAAAAAACTAATGTTTATGACGGAAATTTCCGAATTTTAAACATGCTAGATAAGTCAAAATGGATGTTTTAACAGGCGGTTACAACACTTGTATGATCTTACTTTAATAATGGTCCATCACTAAGCTATTCATGCAGTGTGTTAAAATATCTAACTGGGCCCCCTATAAAAGATGTGTGATTCGTATAGAGAAAAAAAGACGTTTAAGTAGAAACATTATCGACCAGCTATCACGTTGTTAACTATATGGTTGATACCTACGATGTAATATAATCTTTCGTGATTTAGGTCTGGATAACGTATACGATTCTTTTTTGATAGATGATTTCTACTTCAGTATTTTTCGGGGATATTCCTTCTTTATTTATGATTTAATGATTGATTATTTAACCATTCCATTAGAGTCATTTTACCATCAAATACTTCATTGTTATATACGTAAATCCATGACCAATGTCCATCATATTCGTATGGTGTGCCATCTTCTTTTTTGTACAAACCTGACGTGTCAACAACGTTGTCAAATAAGGACAAGTGCACATTTTTTGCGCCAGCATTTATCAGACGATTATATGTCGGAATGACAAAATCCTGAACCGGTATAGCTGTATCTGTTTTAGCGGCAACAAACCAAATCGGAATATCTTTCATGCGCTGGATATCTCCATTAGAAATCAGTCGATCACTTAACGCTTCACATGTTGGAAAGGCAGCTGCAAAAGATTTAGGGAACTTTCGGATTATATTCATTGTCATGTAACCGCCGGCAGAATTCCCACCAATATAAATTCGGTTAGGATCAATATCTTTATGTAGAGCAAGATAATCTTGAATCAAATTCATAAGAGGTTTTTCATATTTGGAAGTCCCATCACCGCCCCTTGTAACCCCATCCATCCAGTAGGTTGGGGTTTGCGGGACTAAAACATACGCACTATCGAAATAAGATTGTATATGACTGGATGCAAAGTTGGCCGCTTTATTTGCAGCAAGTGGAACTGTGGGATCTGTTCCCCCTTCCCCTCCACCATGTAACCAAATAATTAAAGGATTTTTCTTATAATCTGTAGCGGGTTTAAAATCTGCATATGTTAACGTAACATCATCATAAGTAGCTTTCCCTGTTGAAAATTTATCTACTAAATCTATGGATCCACCTGCATAGGTATCAATAAGTAGTCCTGATATTTTCCCACCTGGTGTCACAATATCTTTTTGTTGCGTAATTCTATACTTACTATGAATCCAGTCCTTTGAAAATGATTGCTCATCAAAATGCATTGGTGATCCTAAAGATAGAGACGGACCAATTTCCATTTCTAACACGACATGGCTTCCTCTTTTATCAGCAGGATTCCCTTTCTTGTCCGCGACATAAGCGCTTGTCACTTTCCGGTACCCTTTCTCCAACAGAGGATCTGCTAAGCGATTGTCACTTCTAGTCACATGTACTTTAAACGTATCTGTTGTAACAGATTTAGCAGGAACCATTTTACCTACATTGACAATCACCTTTGTTATCACTGCGCCCCAATCCTTTATTTCTGTAATAGTTTGATAGGAGGGCGACTTCGTCTTCATTTCTTCAGCCAATGCTCCCGTACAGAATGAAAAAATTGTTCCAGTTACTACCATACATAATAAAGCCATTGTAATTATTTTTTTCACTCTCTTTATCATAAAGTGATTACCTCCCAGTTTTTTTAAGATTCTTTCATTATTTTTGAAGTTAGAATGTTTTTATCCGATTCTAAGAATCGACGAGGGCAATATATTGGTTTGTATTGATGTGTTCCCGTTCGGTTTCCGATTGTCGTATCATCCATTGAAATACCAGGTAAAAGGAAAATAAATATGTTTAAAATTTTTGATACATGGATCACGTTCTTTTATTTTGTAATTTCAAATACATACCTATCGACCGTTCCTAGGCATCCCTTGGTTTGAATGATATATGTTCCCGGTTGTGTGAAATGGATTTGTTTTCGGTTTAACTGGATATATTGGGGATTACCCTGAATAATTGTGATTACTTCACTACTTAACGTGTACGGCAGATTTACTGTCATTGTGTTTTGTATCACATGTCCTTCCATTTGCACTTGTTCCGTTCCTACTTTTTGATGTCTTGCCTCTGCAGTAGAATGGGGCGTTGCTATCATAAAACTACAACAAGCGAGAATACTAGAAATCACGATGGGTTTCTTTTTTCTCAATTTCATCTTTGAAAATCCCTCCAATAAATGATTGTGTGTGACATATACCACCATACAATAATGGATTAGTAGTGACTAGCTTTCATACGTTGAGAAATTTTAAAAATTATACGGTTCCGTTGCAAAGTGTGAAAAAAGCATAAACGGGTGGAGAAATAAGAGGGAATAATTATGCAGTAGCTATTAATTTTTGTAGTTCATTGTATACGGAAAAGGCGAAATCCAATTCTTCAAAAAAGCTTTGCAGTCTTTTCATGCTTCAAAACCTCGTGCAATCACAGTTGATAAAAACCCTGCTTATCCAATTGCTGTCACAACGTTGAAGAAAGAGAAACATCTGCCGTTAGGCATTTAAATCAGGCAGATAGAATATCTAAATAACATCGTAGAGCAGGACCATCGTTTCATAAAAACGTATACGATCCATGTTAGGACTTAACTTTTCGTATAGCTACATGTATTCTTGCGGGAGTAGAAGCCATGCATATGATAAAAAAAGAACAGATTGATTTACGGGATCAGTCTGTTCAAAATCAAAAACAATTCATTCATCAATTATTTGGATTAACAGCGTAAAGAACGATTCCGATAGGAACCCCCATTGCTCTTTGAAATGTATCCTTTATTTGCACCAGAACCAATAAAAGTGAGTTGTTTTTTGGCGGAGAAGGGGCTAGTACTGAAAAGAATTGAGAAAGCCAAAGTCCAGTGATTAAGTTTAATTACTGGACTTTGGCTTTCTGTAGTGTATTTACATTAACGTAAATGTTATATACTTGCTGTCAATGCAGAAATGAATTGGACGAAAAAGTATTAAGTGAATTGAGACGATTCTGTTGCACAGTTTTTGGAGCTGAGCTAGACTGTAGAAAAAATGAGATGAGGAGCATAACATATGGGATATTTTAAAGGAAAACAATTCGAGAGAGACATTATCTTGATAGCCGTCGGCTATTATTGTCGTTTTTCTTTAAGCTATCGTGATGTTCCTGAAATCTTGAAAGAACGTGGCATATCCGTTCACCCTACGACGATCATGCGTTGGGTTCATGAATATGGCAATTTGATTTATCAAATCTGGAAAAAGAAAAACAAAACGACACACCTTGTTTGGCATTTAGATGAGACTTACATCAAAGTTAAAGGGGAGTGGCGCTATCTGTATCGTGCAATTGATGGAGATGGGCATACTTTGGATATTCAACTTCGTAGAACTCGTGATCATCAAGCGGTTTATATGTTTATGCAGCGACTCGTCAAAGCTTTTGGAGAACCATCGGTTCTTACGACAGACAAGGCTCCGGCTTTACTTTGTGCATTCAAAAAATTGAAGAAAGACGATTATTATACACATACCAAACACTGTACCATCAAATATCATAATAATCTTATTGAACAAGATCATCGACATGTAAAACGACGCTTTGCCAAATCTTCTGGATTCCAAAGTATCCGTCATGCTTCTCGTACTATAAAGGGGATTGAAACGATTCAGGCTATATATAAACAGAGACGAAGTCTTGAATTAGACTCCGTTTTTTCGGCGTACGATGCACTACAAAAATTAGTAGCGGTTGCTTAAACTCAAACGCCACTTTATAATCCGTTCTTTATTTTTTTAAATTTTGCACCAGAACCAAATATAATCATTTTCCATCTCGACCCTTTTGTTAAAGTAGCAATCGAGATTTATATGGAAAAAAGACAATCGAGTTTCTTCGTATTATATAAGGATTGTAATTGGAACTTTAGCTCATACCTAGTATTCCCAATCATCTTTTGCAAAATTTGACGAAGACGCGATGATTGTCAAGGATATTTGTATGACAGAATGAGCTTGCTATGACATATATAAATGGCATTGATAGAAACTCCTCTTTTTAAACAAATGTTTGATTCGTCATGATTTGTACAAAGTCTGGAGAGATTCGCTAGATAACGACCAAATTTTGCATATTTAAAATAATAGTCGATTTTGGATGTATGAATCGTTCGTACACAGCTGATATAATCATTTTTAGTGTATTATTCTACTATTTGTCTCCCTTCATTATGAATAGATGAGTTGTGTTTCATCAGTTCGTTCTTTTGAAATAAATTTGATATGATAGAGGTATGAAATGCTAAGAAGAGAGGCCTCGGAATGAATAATTGCATCAATTTACGTATTGATTTTGCTTTTAAGCAATTATTTGGAACCCAAGGAAATGAAGACAGCAATTAATGGGATTTTTGAATGCAGTCTTGCGTAAAACGTTATCGTCCCCTATTATGAGTTAGACAAAAGAAGTGGCTATCACTTGAATAAGGAGAATGAATATATGCGTTTACGAAATGGGCGTTTGGAGCTTTTACATCAAATAAACAATGCATTGAGCGCACATTAACAATATAGAATGGAGCGAATGGATACGAATGAAGACGACTTATACAGATGAAATTATAAGGTTATCAAGTTTTTGTAATCTACGACTTTTTTGATGAATATTTAAATTTATTTGGTCACGGTGAAGAACAAGCTGAAGATTCGAATTAAATTATCTTTATAATTATATTTATAAACAAAGGTGGTTACGACAATGAAATCTATCTCACAAAACGTTCTAGATACGCTTGTAGTCGGTATTTATGAAGATGTTCAAATGCTTTTCATAATGATGATAGACTATGAAGAAGAAATTGACATGATTACAAAAGAAGAACTTATAACTGCACATGAAAATTTAAAAGAAGTTATTTTATTTTGCCAATCACATTCGCAAGGGATGGATGTTCTTCTTATGGAAGAGATCCTGGTAGGAATCAACCATCGTATTTCAGAAATATTGGGAAAAAAATTCACTATAGAAAATCCAAATGCCATTTATGGTGAAAAATTACGTTTACCTGAAGGAGTAACGGTGCGTAGAAAATTAGAAGAATCCAGTTTTCACTATATATTTGACCATGAAACCTTTGGAGAAATCGGGAAAATAGTATTTCAAAAAGAAAACGGGTACATACTATATTTCGATACTTATTTAAGTGAACATGTTGTAGAAAATAGTCCCCCAGCACTCATGCTAAAAGAAATCGGAAATATATTACAAAAAGAGATTTTGCGTTTACGCTAAATCTTTGTATCTGTCTAAAATCTATGAGGGGTAGAAACAGCATCTTCGAGCGAAATATATTTTTGAATTTTATGAATATAACTCTTTGATTAATGATGCTGGTTATCCTTTTAAATAGCCATTCTTTTATCCATATCTAAATGAAATTCACCATATGGGCTAGCTGTTCTACTCCGCAGAATAATTTCCATTAAAAGTAAAATAAAATTGCATATTTTGAAGCATACGGTATTTTATCAAAAGTCATTCAATTTTTTGCTGTTTATAAACATAAGTTATGACATCGAGCGAAACCCTGTAATTCCTGCATATAAAATTTAGGTTCAAAACTTTAAGAGTTATGAACCTTTTTGTAAAAAAGCAAACAATTATGTTAATGATAAACCCATATTTTTTACTATAACTGGAAACCACCTTGCGGACTACAGCAGCTACCCTGTCACTAAGCCTTCTAGACGAATATGTACTTGCTGACAAAAAGACTTGGATTTGTATCCAAGTCTTTTTTTATAGTTACGTGTCATTCGTATCAGAATGAGGATATTTTCATTTCTTCTTCAAAAAGTGCTGTTTTTAACTTGTACCAATGATTTTATTGTACTGTTCTTGGATGGTTTGTAGTTGTAGACTTAACTCTTTTGCAAGTGATGCCATCGTAGGCTCTTGTTCCAAAATCAGCAACAAGTTCAACATTTCTAAAAGGATTTGATGAACCTTATATACTTCTTTTGTATCCGCATAGTCAGAAGTAGAATGAAGTAGAAGTATAGACTCCATTATACTCATTTTTAGATCGATTTCTTGTAGTAATGGTTTAGAATCCCCAAATAGCGATTGGTTAAACATACAAACACTCTCCCTTACTGTATTCTGCGAGAAGAAGATGATTACCCAATAACTTCCTCATGCGCAAGCTGAAAAATGAATGAAAAAGAGTGATGCTTTTTTTGTATTCTATACCAATTACCGTACGTACACAATAATATGCAAGACATTTGTATATTATGATATAAAAATTATTTTCATTTGAAAAAAAGCCAAATGTATATACAGCTTGAATTTCTTCATTGAATTTGTTCTGTTTTGGTTTTTACCTGAAATATTCTTTTATTTGATATAACTTCGGTTAACTGAAGTTATATCAAAGTTTTTTACGTAGCAAGGTTAACTTTAAAGGGGATTTGAATGGGGAGGAATGCAGTTGAAAATGAACAACAGCAGATCGATGATCTGATTATCATGATATATTTTAGTTTTGATCATGTTGATACAACCAATCTATATGGAACGAATGGTTTGGTTCTGGTGCAAATAAAGGATACATTCCCAAGAAATAATGACAATTCCTACTGGAATCATTCTTTACGCTGTTAATCCAAATAATTGATGAATAAATTTCTTTTGATTGCGAACAGACTGATCCTGTAAATCAACCTGTTCTTTTTTTATCATATGCATGGCTTCTACTCCTGCAAGAATACATGTGGCTGTGCCAAAAGATTTAAATCCTAACATAGAACGTACACGTTTTTTAATGAAACGATGGTCTTGTTCCACTACGTTATTTAGGGGTAGAACCACACATCCATCAACTTAAGGATTTAGACTATTCTTAAACTTAAAAGCATGTTACTATTCTCTTATGTTAATGAGAAAGGGTGACGTGCTTTTTATGAATATGCATCAAAAACAAGAGCTGTCTTGTAACTACTCAGCTTCTTCAAATAAAAAAACAGGCCAAATACATGTTTCCGATTCGAAAACATGAAAAGAAAATACTCCAATCAGAGAAAGAATCTATGCCAAATAGAGAAATTCTCTTATGAAGTCGTGTTATTCCAAGGAACCGTTCTAGTTTCTATGACTTGGTTTATCGCTTGTAAGACCGATTGTTTTTGTTTTTTCATGGTACTCATAAAGCTTCGTATCTGACAAAAAGATTCTGCGCCTTTCTTACTTCGGAAAGTCCCAGACACTTTCTGTTTTACTTTCGTCATCCGAATATCCCGTTCTGCTTGATTGTTATCAAATGGAATGGCTGGATGTTCTAAAAACCCTAGAATTCTGTCAGAATACTTGACGAAGCGATTCCATAAATTTTGAGAAGGCGTCTGCTTTCCTTTCTTCTTTTGTTTCGTGGAAAGAATCTGTTGTTCTTTCAATATGGATTGATACATAATAAACAGATTCTTTTGCGTCGCTTTTGGCATGGTACCTTCGGATTGCTTTTTCATCGTCAACGCTTGCGTTAGAAATTTCTGCATCTGTTGTGCCCATTGTTCTCCAGTACTATCTATAATTCCTTGTAAATCTCGTAAGAGATGGGCATTACATAAAACGTGACGACAATCTGTATACGCATCATACGATTTCCAACCATCATGCATCGCAATTCCAGAAAAAGATGGCAAGATTTCTCCAGCATCCATTGCTTCTTTTCCACGTTTTTGATGAATATGTTGCAATGTCACCTCCGGTGTACTGGCAGTATGTAACCATTGTGTTTTGTTTTCTACACGCATACCAGTTTCATCAAAATGGACAACAGGAGACTGCAGAATCTTTTCCTTTACTTCTTTTATGAATGGCTGCAATTGAGAAGCGAAAGCCTGTGTATGATTTACCAGGGTTCCTTCGCTTATAGAATGTCCAAAACAATCCTGAAAGAATTCTTTTGTTCGCTTCAAAGAAATGCATTGATAATGCGTTAAATAGGGAATCAGTCTTTTTATATTTGGACCATATTGAACAGGACGAGATACTGTCGAAGGAAATTGGGCTTCTTGGATAGAATGGCAATGTGGGCATTCTTTCTGTTCTACTTTATGTTCTGTCACTTCGATCTGAATAGGTGGTAAGTCATACACTTGGCGAATGCGATACCCTTTTACAGGCTCGTGGTTCAAGGAAGTATGACAACAAGTACAATATGTAGGAGAATGTGTAATCGTATGATCTGGAGTCGCTGTCAAACCAAGAGTATGTCCCTTGTGGCCCAACTGGCCACCCGTTTGACGATGAGACGGTTTGCGCAAACTTTTTGTAACGGGCTTACCCAAACCATCTGTAGAAGGTGGCTTATGACTATTTTTGGAGTTTTTTTTTGAAGCATTTTCTAGTTCTTGTATACGTTTTTCTAACTTAGAAAATGTTTCTTCAAATAAAGAAATAACAGCTTCAGGTCCTTTTTTATATGTATCTAAAATAATTTTTCGTAACTACTCAGCTTAGTTAGGAAAAAGGGCATACCAAATACATGTTTTCCATTCGAAAACATGAAAAAGAAAATACTTCAATAAGAAAAAGAATCTAGATCAAATAGAGAAATTCTCTTATAAAGTCATGCGATTCCAAGGAATCGTTCCGGTTTCTATAACCTGGCCTATCGCTTGTAAGACAGATTGTTTTTGTTTTTTCATGGTACTCATAAAGCTTCGTATCTGACAAAAAGATTCTGCGCCTTTTTTACTTCGGAAAGTTCCAGACACTTTCTGTTTTACTTTCGTCATTCGGATATCCCGTTCCGCTTGATTGTTATCAAATGGAATGTCTGGATGTTCTAAGAATGCTAAAATTCTGTCAGCATATTTGACGAAGCGATTCCATAAATTTTGAGCAGGCGTCTGCTTTCTTTTCTTTTTTAATTCTGCAGAAAAGACTGGTTGTTCTTTCAATATGGATTGATAAACGATAAATAGATTCTGTTGCTCCGATTTTGGCAGACTTCCTTTGTATTGCTTTTTCAGCGTGAAAGCCTGCGTTAGAAATTTCTGCATCTGTTGTGCCCATTTTTGTCCGGTACTATCTATAATTCCTTGCAAATCTCGCAAGAGATGGGCATTACATAATACATGACGACAATCTGTATACGCATCATACGATTTCCAACCATCATGCATTGCAATTCCAGAAAAAGACGGTAAAATTTCTCCCGCATTCATTGCTTCCTTTCCGCGTTTTTGATGAATATGTTGCAATGTCACCTCCGGTGTACTAGCAGTATGTAACCATTGTGTTTTATTTTCTACTCGCATACCGGTTTCATCAAAATGGACAACAGGAGACTGAAGAATCTTGTCTTTTACTTCTTGGAGAAAGGGCTGTAATTGAGCCGAAAAACTGTTTGTATGATTTATCAAAGTTCCTTCACTAATCGAATGTCCAAAACAATCTTGAAAGAATTCTTTTGTGCGTTTCAAAGAAAGACACTGATAATGTGTTAAATAAGGAACCAGTCTTTTTATATTTGGACCATATTGGACAGGACGAGAGACGGTAGAAGGAAACAGGGCTCCTTGGATGGCATGGCAATGTGGGCATTCTTTTTGTGACACTTTATGTTCCGTCACTTCTATCTGGATAGGTGGTAAATCATACACTTGGCGAATGCGGTATCCTTTTACAGGTTCTTGGTGTAAGGACGTGTTACAACAAGTACAATATGTAGGAGAATACGTAATTGTATGGTCTGGAGTCGCTGTCAAACCAAGAGTATGTCCTTTGTGGCCCAACTGGCCACCAGTTTGACGATGAGACGATTTGCGTAAACTTTTTGTAACAGGCTTACGCAAACCATCTGTAGAAGGTGGTTTATGACTATTTGTAGAGTTTTTTTTTGAAGCATTTTCTAGTTCGAGTATCCGTTTTTCTAACTTAGAAAATGTTTCTTCAAATAAAGAAATAACAGCTTCAGGTCCTTTTTTATATGCATCTAAAATGATTTTTCGATCGACCATCCTATTCACCTCCCTGTTTGATATACTCAGTATTTACAAATAGGAGGCATATGAAACTAGTAAAATTTAAAAAAACACCAAAAGGTAGCTGAGTAGTTACAATTTTTCGATCGACCATAAGATTCACCTCCCCTGTTTGATATACTCAGTATTTACAAATGGGAGGCATATGAAACTAGTAAAATTTAAAAAAGACACCGAAAGGTGGCTGAGTAGTTACAATTATTTTAAACGTATTCGTATCATGGATGCCACCATGGTGGGTGTTTTTGCCCATCCCCTCGAAAAGGGGGAATAGCAAAAAAATAGTGGCAAAACCCTTATAAATAAAGGATTTCAATTTCTTTTTAAAATAAATATGTCAAAACATATACAGTTTAATTGACATATTTCAGATATTATTAAGTTGTATTTTTGAAATGAAAAATACAAGGTTTTTAGCTATGTCAAAAAGTCTAACTTTTTGACATGATGTATAAATTTCTAATGAGTTAAGCTAGGTCACCCATTTCGGGGATTTGGGCAAAAACACCCATGTATCAGATTTAAAAAAAGCACTCAAAGATTGTAAACAGCCAGAAAATATATATGAGAATTGCTCTTGTAATAGCGGAAAAAAGTATAAATTTTGTTGCATGAACAAAGAAATAGAATTAAATATATGAAAAAAGATACCCCTATTTTTTTCGGCTTGGGGGTATCTCTTTTTCCTTAGCTTGATGGCGATGTTGCCATACCCCCATCCTGTTGCGATACGTGAACTAAAAGAAGAAAAGTGTGTATTACACAGTACGCCACTTCGTGTGAAAAAATATTTAAACAATATCATTGAACAAGACCATAGGCATGTAAAGCGACGTTTTGCTGAATCCGCAGGGTTTCAAAGTATTCGTCATGCCTCACGTACAATAAAAGGGATTGAGGCTCTTCATGCCCTTTACAAACGAAGACGAAGTCTTTCACAAGACTTCGCCTTTTCGTCATACCAAGAAGTACAACAATTAATGATGATTGCTTAAATTCTATCTTTACTATATCGACCTAGTTATACTTTTTTAACTTTGCAACAGAACCATTCTCATGCATAATAAAATCTTTTTTTCGTTATTTTAATAATTGAGCACGTTTCTCAGGGTTTTGATAGTCGGTTAAAGACATTTGAACTTTTGGTTTATTTGGATCACTTGGTATAAATTCAATTTTCGCATCAGATTTAAACCCTAATTTTCCTGTGAAGGTAGAAGTAATTGGTTGCTTTAAAATGACTCTTTTATTTACATTATCTAATTCTATATAATTTGGTAAGCCCCTATAAGCTGGATTTGTAAGCGCTTGTTTAAATACATCATAGATATCTACTTTTTCTTTTCCATTTTGCGTATAATCATAAGGACCGGTCCCTGGACCATATTCGGTAGCTTTACGGAAATTTGTCTCAGCTTCTATAGTACCTGTAATATAGCCTGTATTCTCCGTTGTTCCAGAAAATTCAACCCGTTGTACTTTCCCTATATAGTGTGTCGTTCCATGTGGTGCCGCTACGATAGTCTGAGAAGGTATTGTAATTTGTTCTGTATGGCTGGTTGTATTCGAGCTTGTATGATTATAAGAGAATTCAGTAGACACTTTTTCCGTTGTAGAGCCACCGGCCCCTCCTACACCTGGGATACTTACGTTTGCATTGAATGTATGATCTAATTCTACACCTAATTTTGCTCCTTCTGAATTGGAATACGTAAAGGAATCTGTATTGGTAATCGTTTTAGACGGTGTGATATGTGTTTGGTTTAAATCTGTGACATTTTCATACGTTGCTTCTTGCATATCGTCCGCTGTTGTTATATCTTTTGTTTCTGTAGCAGTGACATCTTTAAAGTTTTCTAAAGAAAATACCATATTAATTATAGCTGGATTGGTGGTGTGAAATGGATTGTATATTTTTCCAGTACCATTAGGTTGAATAATCGCGGGTATACTTGTCATTGCATACTTCAAATCCTGTTCAAATGTTGCCCTATCAATAGCTTTTGTTCCTTGTTCGTTTTGTGTTTCTGCCGCAAAGGTAGAAACGGGTGCTGCTAGCATGGGTGTACTTAACATACATGCTAATGGAAAGATAGCCAATACTTTATAATATTTTTTCTTCATACATATAAGCCCCCTTTGTGAAATGTTTTTTCTGAATCTACCTTGATTATAACAAGGTAAGGGGACGGCGAAGAATACGAAAATAACCTTTGAGAAAGTTTGTTTAAACGCTTTCATTTTTACAAGGATTCGACTTACATATATAGGATACAGGATTCTGTTGCAAAGTTTGGTTCTGCATAACTTCTGTAATTTTTTGTATGTCAAAAAAGAGAAATCTGAAATATCTTCTCTTTTGTTTGTATATAGCATAGATGGTTTGGTTCTGTTGCAAAGTTTTTTAAATGAGGCTACACTCTAGAAAAAAGAAGCAAGAAGGATCACACATGAAATATTTTAAAAGAAAACCATTCGAAAAAGATATTCTTTTGATAACCATCGGCTACTACTGTTGTTTTTTTTTCAGCTATCGTGATGTTTCTGAAGTTTTAAAAGAACGTGGAATCTGGGTGTTTTTGCCCAAATCCCCGAAATGGGTGACCTAGCTTAACTCATTAGAAATTTATACATCATGTCAAAAAGTTACACTTTATGATATGGCTAAAAATCTTGTATTTCCCATTTCAAAAATACAACTTAATAATATTTGAAACACGTCAATTAAACTGTATATGTTTTGACATATTTATTTTAAAAAGAAATTGAAATCCTTTATTTATAAGGGTTTTGCCACTATTTTTTTGCTATTCCCCCTTTTCGAGGGGATGGGTAAAGAAACCCTATATGCAAGTTACGGATGGTACAGAGGTGAATATACAAGGGTTTCATACTCATATGGAAACTTTAAAAAGTATAGTAGACACACTGGCATTGTCACCTTTTTACGATTTTTTATTTGATGAAGAGAAGCAGACAGCAACGCTAAGATATGAGATTCATGTAAAGAAGAAAAATGGGAATCGTGGTGTCGTAGAAATCATAGCGATTTTGGAATTAAAAGATGGGAAAATTTTACGTTGTAATGAACTAACTCGTTCCTTACAATCTGATGATGAATTTAATACCATTGGAAAAATTAATATAAAAAAATAACACCTAAGTTTGCATGCATCATATGTTGCGAAGCCAAAACCTAAGCTCAGGTTTTGGCTTCGTTTGGCTAGCATACGGCTTATGTTCATCGTATTGAAACAAATTTACTTCCTTCCATACATATTAGCATGTATCCTCACACAATTGATCCCATTTCCATTCTGCATTCTTTGCTCTCACATTTTCCTCCCCAGACAAATGCTTTCCTAACTGGTATACTTCTTTCCCCCATTTACAATTTGCAATGCAATGTGGGGTATGACAACCAAAAGGAAAATATGGGGCCATATACGAATATTTTCCAATTAAAAAGGGATGTGGAAAATAAAAACGTCTCTACATCCCTTTTTGTTAAATTTTCATTAGGTAAAACTATTGAATTTGATCTTGTATATCCATTTTTAAATATAAAAATGGATAAATTGTGAAATCCCCTCATGTTATGCTCTTGCTTTGTTTCCAAATGTTAATAGATGCCAAATTTTCTCGATAGGACCTTGTTTAAATTTCTGCAACCAAATAAAACTAAAAATAATTAGCATAGTAAATATAATGCAGGAGAGTATCAAGCTTTGTACTAGTGTGTAGCCAGATGTCCAACCTAACAATAAAGGAAGAAGTTTAAGAAGCAATGCATGCCCAATATAAGTCGTTAATGAAATCCGTCCTACATAACTGAGCGGTTTATAAATATACAAAGAATGGTCTTTATTATATAAAAGAATGATGGAAGACAAATAAAATATTGATAAGGGGTAAGCCGTTATATAACATAGTCCTTGAAAAGAAATATTATGCTCTATATCTGGGTTTATATAAATAGTCCATAGACCTCCTAAAATTAGAGGTAAGCTGAGAAAACATGACATCTTCTGAATTTTTTTGATCATGACCGTTTGTTGTGATAATTGCTGAAAAAGATTAATTTTCCCTACATATAGTCCTAATAGCATCATACTAAAAATTACAGATAGATAAGTGACAGCGTAACAAATTATTTGAACAGAAATATTAAAACTTTTGGAGGAGGGGCCTCCCAATACCATAGCTCCCATTACTAATAGTATATTACATGTTATGATTAATCCCGCAATGCGTAGAATCATTCTAGACATTAGTCTAAAGAAAAGAAGTAAGCTAAATCCGAATAAACTATAGATGATTAAAATAGGAGTTATCTGAGGGCAAATCAGTATCGATATAATCCCTATAGGAAGCAGCGTAATTAATCGCCTTGAAAAAAGATGATAACTATGCAATCCACGTTGTTGCGCGCGTAAAAAAAAGAAATAAGATCCAACGCCAAATAAAAATGAAAAAATAGAAACGAACTTAAAATGAATAAACATGTTATTAAAAATATCCAAGTAAAAATCCATAGAATACATCGGGATTTCTTGTTTTTTTGACAAACCAGCGGCGTGTATAATTAACATTCCAATCAAAGCAAAGCCACGAAGAATATCAAGAGATATAATACGAGTAGAAATATTATTTTTAGTATGCAAATTTCTGTTGTCCTTTCCAGATGTTTGGGTATTTGTAGTAGAACATTCGTTGCTACATTTTGAATTATAGCAATACAAAATTAAAAAAACAAAACAAGTTATGGGTTCGCAAAGGCCATTAAAAATGTTGCAATTCACAAATGTTTTTTCCACTCCTTGAAAAAAAGTATTGGTATAAAGGATTCCATATTAGTTGTGGATGTATTTAAATCTTAGTCTTTTTCGTTCTGTATGTCACAAAAACGACAATTTTCTGTACACAAAAGAAGTAACTTTCTGTTATTTGAAACATGCTTGTATACTTATAGAGCAAAGAAAAAATTGAGAAGATATCATTCATCAGGAGGAATTATATTGCCACTACTCTTTATCTTGCTATTTTTTATCGTAAATGTTCTTATTTATTTCAAATCATCTCGATGGAGAAAACAACAACATCTTTACATTCAGCCCTTCACATTCCTTATCGATTATTATATTTTTATTATTCCTATTACTGTACTCATACTTGGCTTAGCTCTTCCAGGTATCTTTATTAGTGGCAACCATGCTTTAGATACAATGATGACAAATATATTTATAATTGAATTGTGTTTGTTTGGTTTACCCGCGCTCTTATTATGGAATTTTTATATGGTGTATCCGAATCTACAATTTCTTTGTTCTTTATATGACAAAAAAAAATTAAATTACGAAGTTTTAAAAAGAAGTACCCTATGCTTAGAAGTCATTCTATGTTGTATCCTTATTCCATCGATTCACTACATAGGCATCATCTTTTTAGTTGGAATGACCCTTATTTTAGAATATAAAATTTCACATTTCCAATGAAATGAAGATAAAAAAACTTTTGTAACTACTCAGCTTCTTCAAATAAAAAAACAGGCCAAATACATGTTTCCGATTCGAAAACATGAAAAGAAAATACTCCAATCAGAGAAAGAATCTATGCCAAATAGAGAAATTCTCTTATGAAGTCGTGTTATTCCAAGGAACCGTTCTAGTTTCTATGACTTGGTTTATCGCTTGTAAGACCGATTGTTTTTGTTTTTTCATGGTACTCATAAAGCTTCGTATCTGACAAAAAGATTCTGCGCCTTTCTTACTTCGGAAAGTCCCAGACACTTTCTGTTTTACTTTCGTCATCCGAATATCCCGTTCTGCTTGATTGTTATCAAATGGAATGGCTGGATGTTCTAAAAACGCTAGAATTCTGTCAGAATACTTGACGAAGCGATTCCATAAATTTTGAGAAGGCGTCTGCTTTCCTTTCTTCTTTTGTTTCGTGGAAAGAATCTGTTGTTCTTTCAATATGGATTGATACATAATAAACAGATTCTTTTGCGTCGCTTTTGGCATGGTACCTTCGGATTGCTTTTTCATCGTCAACGCTTGCGTTAGAAATTTCTGCATCTGTTGTGCCCATTGTTCTCCAGTACTATCTATAATTCCTTGTAAATCTCGTAAGAGATGGGCATTACATAAAACGTGACGACAATCTGTATACGCATCATACGATTTCCAACCATCATGCATCGCAATTCCAGAAAAAGATGGCAAGATTTCTCCAGCATCCATTGCTTCTTTTCCACGTTTTTGATGAATATGTTGCAATGTCACCTCCGGTGTACTGGCAGTATGTAACCATTGTGTTTTGTTTTCTACACGCATACCAGTTTCATCAAAATGGACAACAGGAGACTGCAGAATCTTTTCCTTTACTTCTTTTATGAATGGCTGCAATTGAGAAGCGAAAGCCTGTGTATGATTTACCAGGGTTCCTTCGCTTATAGAATGTCCAAAACAATCCTGAAAGAATTCTTTTGTTCGCTTCAAAGAAATGCATTGATAATGCGTTAAATAGGGAATCAGTCTTTTTATATTTGGACCATATTGAACAGGACGAGATACTGTCGAAGGAAATTGGGCTTCTTGGATAGAATGGCAATGTGGGCATTCTTTCTGTTCTACTTTATGTTCTGTCACTTCGATCTGAATAGGTGGTAAGTCATACACTTGGCGAATGCGATACCCTTTTACAGGCTCGTGGTTCAAGGAAGTATGACAACAAGTACAATATGTAGGAGAATGTGTAATCGTATGATCTGGAGTCGCTGTCAAACCAAGAGTATGTCCCTTGTGGCCCAACTGGCCACCCGTTTGACGATGAGACGGTTTGCGCAAACTTTTTGTAACGGGCTTACCCAAACCATCTGTAGAAGGTGGCTTATGACTATTTTTGGAGTTTTTTTTTGAAGCATTTTCTAGTTCTTGTATACGTTTTTCTAACTTAGAAAATGTTTCTTCAAATAAAGAAATAACAGCTTCAGGTCCTTTTTTATATGTATCTAAAATAATTTTTCGATCGACCATAAGATTCACCTCCCCTGTTTGATATACTCAGTATTTACAAATGGGAGGCATATGAAACTAGTAAAATTTAAAAAAGACACCGAAAGGTGGCTGAGTAGTTACGATATGTTTTAAAAATAACACTGATTTTTCATTAAATCGTTTATTTAAGCCCTCCGGTCTAAGTACAGTACCTGTAACTGCATGAAGCCTACTACATAATCGGACTAAAGAATCACTGGCCACCCTTTGGCTAATCCAAATACAAATGGTAGCTAAATCTGCCCCTGAAAATTTGCGTTTTCTTTTTACAAATTTCATCTCTCTTGCTAGTTCTTCCAAAAAATCAGGTGTGATATAGCGCTGTAATTCTTCTGCAAATGGTTGTAACTCCTCTTGAAGCAAGAGATTCATAAAAAACGTCACCCTTTCTCATAGATTATTAAGAAAGAATAACGTTTTTTTGTACTTTGGGGTAGTAAAAAGCCTTAAGTTGATGGGCATGGCCTCACCATACCATTTCGGGAAAATTGTACGTTTGGACACAATTTGGACACATTTTACCGATTCCGTATTTACGTAGGGAATCGGTAATGGGTGTTAGTATCTATTTCTTGTATATTTTGGAGGGAAAAATATACACATGTATTTTTGAAATTGGATGAGACGTATTTCAATTGATAAAGAACATCCTCCCTTACATATATTCAACTGCGCAAAAAATACGCTCCTTCCATAAAGAAAGAAGCGTATGGTATTTCTTACATCATGAGTGTTCCTTGTAGATCTTAGAGAGTATTATTGTACACCTAAGTTTATTTTTGCTTTTTCTGGAATGTTATCTTTTTTTACTTCTTCCCACGTTTTTACGCCCTTATCTTTATCGTAATACACTTTTAAAAAAGCATCTTTTTTAAGTTTTCTCTCTGCATCAAATACCATTTCTTTTTCTGTACCTTTCTCATTAAATCCCTGTAACCTATACTCGTAACGGTGATTATCTTGTAATTGTCCATCTGTTGTAATTTGTACGTAATAAGAATCTGTTCCCCATTTTTTAATACTGTGACATCCAACCGAAAATACACTTAACATGAGTACAAAACCGAGAACTGTTATATATTTTTTCATGAAATGCCTCCAAATATTTAAAATTGTATGGTTAGGATAGTTATTGTATCCCTATTCCTTTACGCTCACAATCTTATAATAAGAATGAACAGTTAAAAAATAATAGATAACATAGATCAAACTATACACCCCTGTACTAATGATTAATGGTGTGAAAAACATAGGATTTCCGCCTAGTAGAGAAGATCCTAATACTTCTTTTACTCCTAAAGTAGCTACTATGCTATGACAAATCCCTACAAACAAGGGCATGCTGAAGATAAAACCCATTTGTTTTGCAATCGTTCTTTTCACTTCTATTTTTGTAACCCCGATCTTTTGAAGTATCGTATATCGTTCACGATCTGCATGAGCTTCTGCTACTTGTTTAAAGTAAATAATAGAACCTGTGGCCAGTAAAAAAACAAGTCCTAAGAAGAAACCACAAAAGATGAATAAGCCATTCATCATAAGTCCCATGTGATATTGCATGTAAAAACTTTCAAAATTCAGAAGTTCAGGGCCCGATGAGATAGGATCTGTTACTGGCATTGGTATGATTTTCTGTAATTTCTCTGTCAACACAGCACTATCATTCTCATCTTTTACACTCATATTTTTTACAATGCGTAATTCGCCTACCTGCTTTGCTTGGTTATATAATTGATCCGGTATCACAAGTACTAATTCCCCTAAATTTGTGATACGCTGTACCGTTGCGCCTTTAATCGTTACTTCGTGTTTTTCTTGATGGAACGTGAGTGTATCTTTTCTATTGGTAAAATAATGCTCTGTACGCGATGGATCCACACTTGTATTTCCCTCAATTACAAATGCTTCATCCTTAGCTAATGTAAGCAAAGACTTCTTTTCTAATTTCGCAATCTTGTTAAACGAGGATACAGACATCAAGTGATATGGTTCTTTTGAGTCTCCCTTCCAAGGAATCATTTCGAGTTCAAATTGTTTCATGACTGGATGGATTTGTTTTTCTTCCTCTAAAATTGTATTCACTTTCGCATCTAACGCCTCACCCTGTTTTTCATAAGAATAACTGTACGGGGCATTATCTTTCGCGTTTTTAAAAGTATTATAATACATGATACAAGCATTATTCACGGCTGTGAGTGTAACCGCACTAAGTATTGTAATAGCCGCGAGTGATTTCGCATTCCCTTTCATCCGATACAATAGCTGGGAAGTAGTAATGATATGTATGCCATTATAAAAAGAAGACTTCTTATTTCTCACTTTTTGTAAAACAAATACAGTAAAGAACTGAAACAGTAAAAATGTACCCAGCACAGTGGCCAGTAAGATGTATAGCGCAATGGGGAGAGCAGCTGTAGCACCCAGTCCTGTATGTTGTACCGTTTTCATAAACATTAATGCAAAAAAATAGCCTGAACTGATTAAGAAGATGGAACATATCGCTTTAGGTATAGAACCATTTGGCATAGCCTCACCCTGACGTTCTGCAGAAAACAATTCAATTAAGGGAAAACGATATATGACACGATAACCTTGTAATGAAGTATAACTCATAATCAACAAGAAAATAATGGCTGTATCCATAATCGCTGCTAATGGCATCTCCATATGCATATTCAATTCAAGTCCTGTTACGTGTGCTAGTAATTGGAGAAATCCCTTTGACAGTAAGCCCCCAATACCGATACCGATGAGTAAAGCAAACAAACTCATCAGCATGTTCTCAACAAATAACATGCGCGCAATTTGTTTTTTACGAATGCCTAACAAAGAGTATAAGCCCACTTCCTTTTTTCGCTTTCTGATGAAAAATTCATTTGAATAAATCATGAATATAGCTACAAAAATGATGAGCACAACGCTGGAAATTTTGAAAAGTTCTCCTATTCCTTGACCGATTCGTATTCCGGCACTGGTTGCTTGTTCAACTTGTGAGCTATATTGCAATGTTTTGAATACGAAATAAATCATAATACTAAAAATCATGGACGCAACGTATACAAAGTGTCCTTTGAAATTCCGCTGTAGATTCCGAATAGCCATACTAAATAATGTCATCTACCATACCTCCAGAGACCTCCGACATGATGTTGACGACTTGTTGAAAAAATGGTTGATGACTGAGGGATTCACGGAACAATTCTTTATATATTTCGCCATCTTTAATGAAGATGACGCGTTTACAATAACTAGCCGCAAATGCATCATGAGTGACCAATAAAATGGTGGCACTGTCTTGTTCATTCAATGCTTGTATACTTTCTAATAAATCTGTGGCTGATTTCGAGTCTAGTGCCCCTGTTGGCTCATTTGCAAAAATCATACTTGGGTCACGAGATGCAGCACAGCGTTGTTTTTGCCTACCAGACACTTGATAGGGGAACTGATGTAAAATATGATCAATACCAAACTTTTTCGCTATTTCAAGTATACGTCGATTAATTTTAGTCGCCTTTACTTTAGATAATGCTAGAGGTAATGCAATATTCTCTTTCACCGTAAGTGTATCTAATAAGTTATAGTCTTGAAAAATGAATCCTAAATGGTTCCGCCGGAACAATGCTAGTGTATCATCATTCATTTTTACAATATTTTTTCCATTAATTAAGATTTCGCCACTTGTTGCCTGATCAATAGTAGAAAGAACATTTAAAAGAGTCGTTTTACCGGATCCAGAAGGTCCCATAATACCAACGAATTCGCCCTCTTGAATCTGTAAATCGACTCCCTTTAACGCTTTAAATGTAGTTCCACCTGTACTGTATACTTTTTTTATCTGTGTTCCTTCTAGTATGGTTTTCATGTTATTTCCCTCACCCCTTCTTGTAGGGATTCTTCTCCAATGCGAAGTCTGCATTTGAAAAGAATTCCCATTATTCCAAGGACACTTAACACTTTTAACATATCGCTATCTTCCTTTCGCCATTATGATGTGAATATGCATTGTAATTATAGCCTATACAACATACAGTAAAATATCGACTCCCCTTACAGTAGCCTTACATATTTGTAAGGCTATTGATAAAAGGCCCAAAATAAAAAAGCTTCTGTGGCAAATTTTTCAACAAAAGTTTGTAACTACTCAGCCACCTTTCGGTGTCTTTTTTAAATTTTACTAGTTTCATATGCCTCCCATTTGTAAATACTGAGTATATCAAACAGGGGAGGTGAATCTTATGGTCGATCGAAAAATTATTTTAGATACATATAAAAAAGGACCTGAAGCTGTTATTTCTTTATTTGAAGAAACATTTTCTAAGTTAGAAAAACGTATACAAGAACTAGAAAATGCTTCAAAAAAAAACTCCAAAAATAGTCATAAGCCACCTTCTACAGATGGTTTGGGTAAGCCCGTTACAAAAAGTTTGCGCAAACCGTCTCATCGTCAAACGGGTGGCCAGTTGGGCCACAAGGGACATACTCTTGGTTTGACAGCGACTCCAGATCATACGATTACACATTCTCCTACATATTGTACTTGTTGTCATACTTCCTTGAACCACGAGCCTGTAAAAGGGTATCGCATTCGCCAAGTGTATGACTTACCACCTATTCAGATCGAAGTGACAGAACATAAAGTAGAACAGAAAGAATGCCCACATTGCCATTCTATCCAAGAAGCCCAATTTCCTTCGACAGTATCTCGTCCTGTTCAATATGGTCCAAATATAAAAAGACTGATTCCCTATTTAACGCATTATCAATGCATTTCTTTGAAGCGAACAAAAGAATTCTTTCAGGATTGTTTTGGACATTCTATAAGCGAAGGAACCCTGGTAAATCATACACAGGCTTTCGCTTCTCAATTGCAGCCATTCATAAAAGAAGTAAAGGAAAAGATTCTGCAGTCTCCTGTTGTCCATTTTGATGAAACTGGTATGCGTGTAGAAAACAAAACACAATGGTTACATACTGCCAGTACACCGGAGGTGACATTGCAACATATTCATCAAAAACGTGGAAAAGAAGCAATGGATGCTGGAGAAATCTTGCCATCTTTTTCTGGAATTGCGATGCATGATGGTTGGAAATCGTATGATGCGTATACAGATTGTCGTCACGTTTTATGTAATGCCCATCTCTTACGAGATTTACAAGGAATTATAGATAGTACTGGAGAACAATGGGCACAACAGATGCAGAAATTTCTAACGCAAGCGTTGACGATGAAAAAGCAATCCGAAGGTACCATGCCAAAAGCGACGCAAAAGAATCTGTTTATTATGTATCAATCCATATTGAAAGAACAACAGATTCTTTCCACGAAACAAAAGAAGAAAGGAAAGCAGACGCCTTCTCAAAATTTATGGAATCGCTTCGTCAAGTATTCTGACAGAATTCTAGCGTTTTTAGAACATCCAGCCATTCCATTTGATAACAATCAAGCAGAACGGGATATTCGGATGACGAAAGTAAAACAGAAAGTGTCTGGGACTTTCCGAAGTAAGAAAGGCGCAGAATCTTTTTGTCAGATACGAAGCTTTATGAGTACCATGAAAAAACAAAAACAATCGGTCTTACAAGCGATAAACCAAGTCATAGAAACTAGAACGGTTCCTTGGAATAACACGACTTCATAAGAGAATTTCTCTATTTGGCATAGATTCTTTCTCTGATTGGAGTATTTTCTTTTCATGTTTTCGAATCGGAAACATGTATTTGGCCTGTTTTTTTATTTGAAGAAGCTGAGTAGTTACAACATATCTTTTCTTTGTTATTACAACAAAAAATCTGTGAACAGACTCACATTTCTAATCAACTTCTTGCTCATTTTCAACGCATTCGCATCATGGATGCCACCATGTTTCAGGTACCTAATACGTTGGAGCATATATACCCTGGTTCAGGTGGATGTGCGCAAACAGCTGGAATCAAAATTCAATTAGAATATGATTTACATAGTGGACAATTTCTTAATTTTCAAGTGGGGCCTGGAAAAAATAATGATAAAACATTCGGCACAGAATGTTTAGATACGTTACGACCAGGCGATTTATGTATTCGTGATTTAGGGTATTTTTCATTAGAGGATTTAGATCAAATGGATCAACGGGGAACATATTTTATTTCACGCTTAAAGTTAAATTCAAATGTATATATCAAAAATCCTAATCCTACATTTTTTCATAATGGTGCACTCAAAAAACAGACAGAATATGTAAAAATCAACTTGCAAATGATGATGGAGCGCTTGTTACCTGGTGAAACTTATGAAGTAGGTAATGTTTATGTAGGAGATCAAAAAGTTTTGTTTGCCCGACTCGTTCTGTATCGTCTAACAGAAAAACAATTACGAGAACGACGAAAAAAACAAATGGAAAGTGAAAAGAAAAAAGGAAAACCATATTCGAAAAAAAGTAAAATATTATCTGGGTTGAATGTATATGTAACTAACACTCCGTGGGAGTGGGTTTCGATGAAGCAAGTCCATGAACTATACTCTTTACGTTGGCAGATAGAAATAGTTTTTAAAACGTGGAAATCATTGTTTCATATAGATCATTGTCGCACTGTTAAACAAGAACGAATAGAGTGCCATTTATACGGGAAACTGATTGCTATTTTCTTATGTTCTTCTACCATGTTTAAAATGCGCCAACTTTTGTTACAGAAGAAGCAAAAAGAATTAAGTGAATATAAAGCGATTGGAATGATTCAAGATCATCTATTTCTCCTCTATCAAGCCATACAAAACACCCAAGAGATAACAAAGTTTCTGGTTCACCTGTTCCACCTTCTAGAGAAAAACGGGCGGAAATCTCACAGATATGAGAAGAAAACTGTCTTTGATATCATGGGTGTCCATTATGAGTATAGTATAGCTAGAGCACAAAAGAAAGCTGCATAATTTAAAAAACAAAACTCGTTAGAGTTTATTTCGCATGCGGATTTTTAAGAACAATCAATCTGTTGAACAGTTTATAACCCTTTTGAAGGGAATTTCATTTTATTTGTTCTCTTAAGTTGATGGGCATGTGGCGGTACCCCTGATTACAAAAATCAGTAACCTTATAACTGGCAAACTGAGATCCTTGATCACTATGAAATAGGATTCTTTTTTGACTTTCATAAGCTTGTTTAACTTGCTGAATTGTGTCTTTTACTAATTGAGCATCCTGGTGAGTATCCAACGAATAACCAAGCACCCGACGGGTGCTAATATCTAATGCGGCACAAAAATATACTTTCATCCCATTCATTAAACGAAATTCTGTGATATCACATACAACAGTCGGAACGTCTTTCTTGCCAGGTTTAAAGGATCGCTCTAATACATTTGGAAATGTATGATGTTCGTGCTTTCTTTTCTTATAATAGGTGACAACTTTTGACTTTAATCCAGCTTCACATAAAGCTTGTCTCACTTGAAATAAGCTCACCATTACGTTTTTATTTACAAGGTAACGGTACAGTTTTCGATAGCCCATTCTACCTTTTAAACATTTAAATTGCATGACAACATAAGCCGCT
The DNA here is from genome assembly GCF_058792335.1 of Bacillus sp. CPT56D-587-MTF. NCBI lineage: Bacteria > Bacillati > Bacillota > Bacilli > Caryophanales > Bacillaceae > Bacillus > Bacillus sp. CPT56D-587-MTF. The sequence goes on from NZ_JBYTEF010000003.1 coordinate 65,966, forward strand.
GTCTTTTTACGTTTTTTCTGATTTTCAGTGGGCTTACGATGAGTATAATCGTAAAAACCACTAACAGAAACTTGTAATCGATGGCAAAGCCAGCGCACTCCAAATATGTGATGATATTGCCTGATAAATTGAAAGCGTGTTAGTTTTGGTTGCTGGCAAAGAAGGTTGCCGCCTTTTTTAAAAATTCATTTTCCTTTTTTAAAGCCTGGATTTCTCTCCGCAAAGAACGTAGTTCTTCCATATCAGATTTCTCATTATCCAAAAATGGGGAAGAATATTTCTTTATCCATGCATTTAAGGTCCCGTTTCCTAGGTCAAATTCTCTTTGAATACTCGAAATTGTACGCCCTTCTTTAACCACCAATTCTACACATTGTTTTTTAAACATTTCATCATACTGTTTTTTCATCTGAAACACCTCTTATATAGAATAATTTATCCCTATACTGTGTTCCAGTTTTACTGTACCACCTTATTTAACGAAAGGACTTTCTTCTTATCAATACGAACAACTAGATACATTACTTTATACTCATGAAGAGAACAAAAGTTCACTTTTATCCTGGTTACGTCAACCACCGGGGGTTATAGCGCTTAAAAATTCCCATGAAATTTTGGATCGATTAGAGTTTATTCAAAGTTTAGATTTACCATTTAGATAATGGGAAAGAAATTCATCAGAATAGATTATTACAAATGGTCCGTGAGGGCTCTCGTTATTCTATACAACATTTATCTAGGTTTAATGAGAGGAAACGATATGCAACGATCATGGCATTCCTTATCCATATCTATGCTTTTTTAACTGATCAAGGTTTAGATATGTTTGCAAAACTAATGGGACGAATGTTTAACCGTGGAGAAAATAAACATAATAAACTATTTCAAAAGGATGGGAAATCAATAAATGAAAAAGTTAGACTTTATGTCGAAATAGGAAAAGCATTAATTGAAGCAAAAGAATTAGAAACAGATCCTTTCGAAGCTGTACAATCTATTATATCTTGGGAGAAATTTATCCACTCTGTACATGAGGCTGAAAGCTTAGCTAGACCAATAGAATTTGATTATCTAGATTTGCTCGATAATCATTATGGACATTTTCGTAAAATGGCTCCGCGTTTACTCAATAGATATGTGTTTAAAGCTTCTTCAACCAGCCAAACTGTATTACAAGCATTAGAAATATTAAAAGAAGCCAATCAATCTGGAAAACGAAAAATACCTGATAATGTACCGACCGATTTTATAAAGTCTAAATGGATGAAATATGTGTACCAAGACGATAAAATAAATCGACATTACTATGAATTTAGTGTGTTTTCAGAGTTATTGAATACCCTTCGTTCTGGTGATATGTGGGTAAAAGGCAGCAAGCAATATAAAGATTTTGAAGAGTATCTTTTACCACCCCATACTTGGCAGCACATGAAGCAAACACAACAAATCCCCCTGGAATTTACAGAGGATGTAGAGAAATATTTAAACAAACGCTTTGAACAATTAGATATAGAGCTTTCAAAAGTCAATTGTTTACTTGCAAATCAAGATTTGCACGGTGTAACGATATATGGAGGTAAAATACAAGTCGCTTCTCTAAAAAAGATGGTTCCAGAAGATGTAGAAGAAATTACTCGGCTTGTGTATGACTTATTGCCGCGTATTAAATTAACAGATTTATTAGTAGAAGTAGATACTTGGACACAGTTTAGCAAACACTTTGTTCATCTTCACACTCAAAAGGCTCCAAAAGAAAAATCAATTTTATTTGCGGCTATCTTATCAGATGGAATTAATTTAGGATTAAGTAAAATGGCTGATGCTTGTCCAAATATCTCATATTCTCAGCTAGCTTGGATAGCAGATTGGTATATAAGAGATGAAAGCTATACGAAAGCACTTGGAGATATTGCAAATTTTCATCATAAACAACCCTTTTCTTCCTATTGGGGAGAGGGCACTACTTCATCTTCAGATGGACAATTTTTTCGTGCCGGTGGGACTTCCAGTCCCCTAGCACAAGTAAATGGTAAGTATGGTCATGACCCAGGATTAAGTTTTTATACACATATATCAGATCAATATCATCCATTTTATGTCCAAGTTATTAGTTCCTCAGAAGAGGCACCACATATTATTGATGGGCTACTGTATCATGAAACAGATTTGCAAATTGAAGAACATTATACAGATGCCGCGGGTTTTGTTGATCATATATTTGGAATGTGCCATATGTTAGGGTTTCGCTTTTCACCACGAATTAAAACGATTGATAATCATAAAATATATACATTATCTGTTCCAACAATATATGACCATATTAACTTCATGGTTGGCGGAACAATTCAGGTAAAGAAAATACGTGAAAATTGGGATGAAATATTACGTTTAGTTAGCTCTATACGACAAGGAACCGTTACAGCTTCCCTGATTTTAAAAAAATTATCATCTTACCCTAGACAGAATAGTTTATCTATCGCACTTCGTGAAATCGGCCGAATAGAAAGAAGTTTATATATGTTAAAGTGGATACAAGATCCTGAACACAGAAGAAAAGTTCAGGTTGAATTAAATAAAGGCGAAAGTAAAAATTCTTTGGCTAGAGCTGTATTTTTTAATCAATTAGGAGAAATTCGTGACCGATCCTATGAAGATCAATTGCATCGTGCAAGTGGACTTCAACTCATTATTTCTGCGATTGTAACTTGGAATTCTATCTATATCTCTCGTGCAATTGAAACGTTACGGAATAATGGTATTCATATTCCAGAGGAATATATTCAGCACATCTCTCCATTAGGTTGGGAACATATCGCACTTACAGGAGATTATATTTGGAATTTAAATCAAGAATTGAATTTTGAAAACTTACGGCCACTACGGAAAAATAGAATAAAACAAAAATAAAAACACAGGGAAAATTATTTTCTCTGTGTTTTTACCCCTTAATAATATGTAAAAATATTCCTTAACGTACAATTTTCTTTTTTCGGTCGTGTGACCCCTATTGGTCCATTCACACTCCCATATTTGGTAATATGATAGATACTCTTATAGGCCATTATTATCTATATGCAACCAATCTCTTTTAGAACCCCCTAAAAGAGAGTGGTACAAACTTACTACCAGTTTTACTTTGGAATAATATTTGCATCTATCACTAATTTTGTAACCCCTTTATCTATAATAGAAGTAATCTTATTGATTTTATAGCTATATCCAGGATTTAATAAGACTTCGAGTTCATTTTGATAACCTTCTAATCCCGATACATAAGCACCTTGCGTTCCCTTTAATACATGTAAACGTAATATGAATTTTCTTGTTGCAAAAGCTCCTACTTTTTCACTGGATAAAGACGTACTCAGAAACCCTAAATTTTCTTTTATTTGTCCTTCCCATTTTTTTTGGAATGCTTTCACATTTTCAGGATTATTAAAATTATAAGCTGGGTCTGTTAAAGACATATCAAATTCAGCCGCACCCATTCTACGATACACTGTGATATCCTCCGGAATCGGTTCCGTTTTTAGCGCCCCTTCTATACTTGTAATTTTTTTATCTAAATCTGGATTAGGGTTTTTTTCCGGCCCTTGCTCCCACAGATATTTATTAATCTCTTTATACTCTTGCCCCAGCATATACCCATTCAAGTTGGTTTTTTGGTCTTCTGTTAAATTCTCTCCCCATGCTTTATACTGCTTCTCTCCCCATTCTTTCGCTTTTGATGCATCATCTTTAAAATCTAAAGGTTCTATTACTGTAGCATCCACTTTTACATATTGTTTCCCCTGTTTCGTTATCACTTTTACATTTTCAGGTTTTATACCATAACCATCTTTCAATAACATATTCATATCAGCAAGTTCTTCGGGTTTATACAACATCGCATGCGTACCGGCTGGTAAATGTAAACAAAGGATAATCGGATTCTTTGCATTTTTCCCACTAGTAAGATCTGTCTTAGTATACCCATCTAATCTATATGTTTGATTTACAATTTGCTCTTTAAATTTGTTTATATTTTCTAACGAAATTTCAGATGGGCTGTCATTTTTGTACAAATTTTCTGAAAAACCAAATGTTTCAGGTGTTTCCTCCTTATATACAGCCATCGGACGAGACAAAGAAGACTTTGTGAATATTTTCTCTACATCCTCAATGGACTTATTTAACGTCGTATCTTGGTCATACTCATACGTATAAATATGATCTTTTACATAGCGGTTCATTTCCTCTATGTTTTTCATATAGTCACGGAGTTTCGTTTTTTCTGTTGATGAGAGTGAACTTTCTACTTTTTTGTATTCGGTGTCTTCCCAACTTTTTACATCTTTTTCTGGTTTTTGATCTAAATCTATTTCATCCGCCGTTACACGCACCGTATTCCCGCCTGCGGATTCAAGGTTCATAGGAAGCGACTGTTGTTGCACTGTGGTTGGCTTCGTTTCAGGTAACACCTGTTCGGCATAGGCTGAAAGCGGCGCCAACAGTACTTGTCCAGCTATCGCGGTTGTTGCTAAAACCTTATATATCGTTCCTTGTTTCATTATTTATATAACTCCTTTCGTCTTACTACCTTCCTACATCGGATTGCTATGACTATCTATAAAGCATGGTTCCCGAATACAGGTCATCCGGCAGATCTTTAGGGAGCGATAGTATTATTATAAACAATTGCTACCTCATAATTTTCATCTGGCAGATCTTTAGGGAGCCAGTCAGCTAGTGATACTTCACCTAGGGCATTCTCACCAGGAGAATCATATACATGTTGTAATACCCCGCTTGAACGACTTGCCACCTGGATTAGAATCTGATGAGCAGATTCATCAGCTGGTAGGAGTGTAATTTTTTTATTTCTTAATTCACTCAATGGCATCTGTAGGCCTACATATTTTAATAGACCACTTAATAGACCAGTGGATTGAAATTGACAAATCATCCCATCAATGGATTGTACTCCTTTAGCTAATGTACCATCTTCAAGAAAATAATAATTATGATTAAATTGAACTGATGGATAGGTATTTTGATCTTTAGCTCTAAACCAGCCACTCGCTGCCGCACCACCATTTTTTTCATCAAAGTAATATTGTTTCCCCTTACTATCTGTAAACCAGCCAGTTTTTTTGGACCCATCATTATTGAAATAATAAGTTTTTCCATCTATATCTTTTTGAATACCCAGTAGTTGATAGAATAAAATATTCATACCTTGCTTTAATTTGGCATGATAGATATTTTCATCCCCTGTCTGGCTCATTTGATTGTGTATCTCATCATATGTTTGACGATCCATCCCAATCCTCATAACTTCTGGATTGACGTTTTGATATATAATCTTATCCCCATCGATTTTTGCTCCTGGAAACGCAGTTTCTACGGCTTCTCCTAAAGTTATTTCTGGTTGGCTTTGCTGGTCATAGTTTGCTGCCTTTCGAGCTGAAATGTACCTTTCTTTCGTATCATTGATCGTACTTATCGTAATAGCTGCTGTTTTATTTTCAATATCGTTCATAACATTTTCCCATTTTTGCGAATCATCCACAATTGCATCTCCATCTGAATTGTATGTTTTGTAGTTTCCAGATGTTTGTGTCGTTTGAATTTGTAAAGGATCACCCTGTTCTATTTGTTGTACCTGGTTATAACTCAACTTAATAGGCTGTGCATTGAAATCATCCATCGTATTCCAAGCAATTGGACCTTGTGTTGTGGACGGATAAAATGTACCAGGGTTTAACACGTTTGCTACTGTATTGGATTTTGCCATAACGGTTGCGATAGTCGGTGCAGAAGAGCCTTCTCCTACAACAAAATTAAGCGTAGGTTTTACATTGTAAATGGGCGCAGTTCCAATATTTACATATCGCACATTTCCATTTAAAAAGGCGGCTTCAGCTGTATTAATTCCTAATGTTTCGCTCCATGATTTTCCATCACTATGCCCACTTGTATTAGAATTCGACTGATCTACAGATACACTCGTCGTATAATCATGAGAATAAGTTGCTGATACAGAAACAGACCACGGATAGCCAGCAGATACAGAGGCCCCTATTGTATTTGACTCCGACGTACTATTTGTAGTGGAGATTCCAACGGTATGACTTGATTCATTTGTTTCCGTCCCCCCTTGATCATGAGACACGTTTTGATTCTTTGTTAGTATCATTTTTTCCATATTGACCCCTACTTTTGGAAAAGCAGCCACAATAGGATTTTTTGCTTCTGATAAAATACCACCATCCACATGATCTAACACTTTATCAGTATCTGTATAAGGGTCTCCCGTAGTATGTTTATTCAGTGGATCCGATTTGTATTTGGTATACCCTTGTGCTTTCAGCGCGTCATCCCATTTTACAATGAGACCGTTTTTCACCGTATATCCATTTATTTCCCAATCATCTGGAATGTTATCATCATCAGAATCGATTGTAACGTCCCCATCATCATCTGCCATGACATTGTTTTTGGATGATATTGTAAATTGTTTAACTTTATCCTTAGAAAAATTAGGTAAGACTAAATTATTTTCTGGCACAACTTCTTTTTCTTTTCCATTCACAGACCACAACATCTCAAATTGTGAAGCTACATTTTTATCTGTGTGATATTCTACCGTAATGGCATATGTTTTCCCTTTCTCTAGGGTCATCTTTTCTTTCATGGGAGCATCTTGTACAATTACCTTCCCATCGATTTGAATGGTTGCATGTGAATCATCTGATGTAGAAAATTCATATTCGCCACTTTCACTCGGTTGAATGTAGCCCATCCAACGTACAGATTGGAACTGTTGCTTATCTTTCGATAAGGCCTCCTGTAGCGTTTCTGTATTGAGTTGCGTTTTCCCTGTAGATTGAACTGTAAACATAGTCAAATTGTGAAATGCATCATCTGTATAATAATTTGCTAACAAACCATGTTTCACTTCTTTTGGGTCTTTGGTTTGTTCACTAGGATCCTGTGTAGCTGCATATGAAATCGCGGGACCCATGAGTTGGCTTACTAGCATGGTGGTCGCCAACACTTTGTATATATTTTTTATCTTCATCTTTTACTCTCCCTTCTGTTCGACATGTAAATGAAGAGAACATGTAGATAACATCCGTCTTCATTTTCAGTCCAATTATAACAAGAACAGGGAAGAACGAAATAAAAGAAAATAACCTTTATTAAACGTAGTTTACTGTAAAATAATACTTTTATATACAAATAAATCATATGGATTCCACTTATCCACGAGGCAAAACGATATGTTTATACAAAATGAATCTAATCTGGGGTTTCTTGCCCATCCTCCGAAAAGGAGGGGATACAAAATATTCCAAATTAATAGCAGTTAACGTTTTGGATTACCTGGACCATTTGATGCTGGTAAAACAACTATATGTATGACAACCATGAGTTTTCTTAATCCAACTGAAGGATTAACCTTACTAATCGATTTTGTCACATAAACGTCCATTTTTGTGACAAGTGAAATTTTAAATATTTGCTGTAAAAAAATAAAAATGAATCCCAAACATGTTTGGATTCATTTTTTAATAGTACATAACTAAATTAACTTATACAATACACCGGTTAATACACAATTGGTATATTTTGTCTTATTCCCCTTTTTCGGGGGATGGGCAAAGAAACCCAATTTCAAGATCCAAAAACATGAAAAATACCTGTAAATTACAAAAATATTGATTCGCTCGAAGATGCTGAGTTTACGCCATGCCCATCAACTTAAGAGAACAAATAAAATGAAATTACCTTGAAAAGAGCTACAAACTGTTCAACAGATTGATTATTCTTAAAAGTACGCATGCTAAATAAACTCTAACGAGTTTTATTTTTAAAACTATGCAGCTTTCTGTTGTTCCCTAGCTATACTATACTCATAATGAACACCCATGATATCAAAGACCGTTTTCTTCTCATATCGATGAGATTTTTGTCCGTTTTGTTGTAGAAGGTGGAACAGACGAATTAGAAGCTTTGTTATCTCTTGGGTGTTTTTCTGTACAGCTTGATATAGCAGCAATAGATAATCTTGTATCATTCCCATCGCTTTATATTCACTTAATTCTTTTTGTTCCTTCTGTAACAAAAGTTGGCGCATTTTAAATATAGTAGAAGAACATAAAAAAATAGCAATTAGTTTCCCATATAAATGGCACTCTATTCGTTCCTGTTTGACAGTGCGACAATGATCTATATCAAACAATGATTTCCATGTTTTAAAAACAATTTCTATCTGCCAGCGTAAAGAATGTAGCTCATGGACTTGCTTCGTCGAAACCCACTCCCACGGAGTGTTTGTTACATATACATTCATTCCAGATAATATTTTGCTTTTCTTAGAATACGCTTTTCCTTTTTTCTTTTCATTCTCCATTTGTTTTTTCTGTCGTTCCCATAATTGCTTTTCGGTTAGACGATACAAAGCGAGGCGTGCAAACAAAACCTTTTGACCTCCTACATAAACATTCCGGTTCTGGTGCAAAAAAGTTAGGTTAATTGCAAGTAATCTTCTAATTTGGGACATACGGATACGATTACTCTACAAAAGGGATGTGATCAGTATGAAAAAGGACAATTTGTTTAAATGGAAGCATTACCAACCAGATATAATTTTATTAACTGTACGTTGGTACCTACGGTACAATCTAAGTTTTCGAGATTTGGTGGAAATGATGGAAGAAAGAGGATTATCCTTAGCACATACAACGATTATGCGCTGGGTCCATCAATACGGACCGGAACTGGATAAACGTATCCGATGTCATCTGAAACAAACAAATGATTCATGGCGAGTGGATGAAACGTATATAAAAGTAAAAGGGCAATGGATGTATTTATACCGTGCGGTTGATTCTGAAGGAAATACGATTGACTTCAATCTTAGTAAAACTAGAAATCATAAGGCTGCAAAGCGATTCTTTAAGAAAGCTTTGCAATCTTTTCATGCCTCAAAACCTCGTACAATTACAATTGATAAAAATCCTGCTTATCCAGTTGCTATCACCAAATTAAAGAACGAGAAAAAAGTGCCGTTAGGCACTCAAATTCGGCAGATAAAATATCTAAATAACGTAGTGGAGCAAGACCATCGCTTCATTAAAAAACGTGTACGCTCTATGTTAGGTTTTAAATCTTTTGGCACAGCTACATGTATGCTTGCGGGAGTAGAAGCCATGCACATGATAAAAAAAGAACAGGTGGATTTACAGAATCAGTCTGTTCGCAATCAAAAAGAATTTATTCATCAATTATTTGGATTAACAGCGTAAAGAATGATTCCAGTAGGAATCCTCATTATTTTTTGGGAATGTATCCTTTATTTGCACCAGAACCCAGAATGGTATAAAACACCAAGTAAGTCACATACTAATTTATATCTAAACATATCATAAATGAATATACAAAAAAGGAAGCATGATTTTATGCAACATCCACCCACATTATCTTGTAATTTAAGTCTCAATTTGCAAAACTTACAATATCGATTATCATCTAATTTTGATACCACATACCGAGAATTTGATATTCCAGATTTTTCACGGCAAGCTGTTTTGATTTATTTAAAAACAATCACAGATGTACAAATGCTGCAAGATTATGTCTTGCGCCCATTATTACAACATTCAATCAAACCCCAATCTAAAAACGAAAATATCACTGTATCTACCGTTACAAACCGTATTGAATTATGCGATATCCAAATTGTTTCTGAATTAGATACTATCATTTCTCATCTTTTCGCTGGTTCCTGTGTATTATTATTAGAAAATATGGACATCGCTTTTATCTTAGGTACTTCTAAAATAATGAATCGAGCGATTTCTGAGCCAACAACTGAAAGTAACATACATGGCTCAAAAGAAAGCTTTGTAGAAATACTGTCTATTAATGTATCTATGTTAAGACGAAACTTTAAATCTTCCCATTTATCTATACAAAAATCATCAATAGGTGTGCAAACACAACGTGATGTGGCAGTAGTTTATTTAGATCATCTTACAAACAAAAAATTCGTAACCGCAATAACTGAAGGAATTTGTGCTATCGACATAGATGATATTTTAGACACTAGCTGTTTAGAACAACTTCTTAGTAATAACTCATATTCACCATTCCCTCAGATGATACAGACTGAAAGACCTGATCGGGTTATACAAGGTCTACTAAAAGGACAAGTTGCTATTATTTTAGATGGTTCACCATTTGTTTTACTCACTCCCATTACCTTGGCATTATTATTACATACTCCTGAAGATGATACGGAAAGATGGTGGATTGGAACGGCATTCCGCTTATTACGCTTATTTTGTTTTTTATTGGCACTACTATTACCAGGCTTATACATCACTTTTATTTCTTTTCATCCAGGTCTTATTCCATGGCAATTGATTATCTTTATTCAATCTAGTAGAGGCGGCGTTCCTTTCTCAACATTTATAGAAACATTTGTAATGGCCTGTACCATTGAATGTCTAAGGGAGGCTGGAATCAGGTTACCCAAAGCGGGAGGACAAGCAGTGGGCATTGTTGGAGGGCTTGTTATTGGACAATCTGCGGTAGAAGCCGGGCTAGTCAGTCCTGTAACGGTCGTGGTAGTTGCTTTAACCGCATTATGTTCTTTTGCTATTCCACAATATGGATTAGGTCTTTCTATTCGACTATTACGTTTTTTATTCATTATAAGTGCTGCCATTTTCGGGCTATATGGCATTATCTTTGCATTTCTTTTCTTATGTGCCCATCTTGTAAAATTGCAAAATTTTGGAGTGAATTATTTAGGGTATTTTGTTCATTATCAATCTCAAGACTGGAAAGATACTTTCATCCGTCTCCCAATACAAAAGAATATATTTCGAAATTCTATTTTTAAAACTCAAAATCGTAAGCGTATCAACTTAAAAAAAAGAAGGGTGAAAAATGAACCGAATGACTAACAAAAAAATTTCTACTTCTCAAGGGTTCTGTTGCAAAATTTGAAAAAATATAAACCGGCTTACAAAATACGGCTGTAGTTTAAGCAGTTCTGAATAATTTTTGTAATTCATTGTACGTCGAAAAAGAGAAGTCTGGAATGTGACTTCTCTTTTGTTTATATATAGCATGAATCGTTTCGATTCCTTTCAATGTACGTGAAGCATGGCGAAGACTTTGAAATCCTGCGGATTTAACAAAACATCGCTTGATATGTCTATGATCTTGTTCGATAAGGTTATTTAGATGCTTAACGGTGCAATGTTTCGTATGCACATAAAAGCCGTTATGTTTCAATTTGGGGATCTTTGCCCATCCCCCAAAGGGTACATTAATGATTAATTCTATACAGAGGAATGTCTCTGAATCCGTCTATCTTACTCAATTCGGGGATATTTGAGTATTGCTATTTACAAAGATAAATACAGAAAAGTTAAACTTTCCTCAGTAGCTCACGTTTTTCGATTTCATGATATAACGATGATTTTGTTACAGTCCTCTGTTTCTCGTGTTACTTAAATTTAGGGAGGATAAATAGGGAGTGCTCTAAACTAGGAAAATCAGGGTTCCTAATCGATTCCCTAAATTTTCGGGGGATGGGCAAAGAAACCCTAGTACGTTAAACCCCTTTGAAAAACTGAAATCGTTTTTCAAAGGGGTTTAACGTACTAGCGATTATGTAAATATTTTAGTATGAGTTCCAAATTTGCGGAACCCATTCAGGGTAATCAATAAGTGGATTTTGATTCCTTTCAAAATCTTCGCCATGCTTCACGTACATTGAAAGGAATCGAAACGATTCATGCTATATAAGCAAAAGAGAAGTCACATTCTTGATTTCTCTTTTGTGGCGTGCAAGGAATTACAGGAGTTATTCAGGGTACTTAAAATCGTAACTACTCAGCCACCTTTCGGTGTCTTTTTTAAATTTTACTAGTTTCATATGCCTCCCATTTGTAAATACTGAGTATATCAAACAGGGGAGGTGAATCTTATGGTCGATCGAAAAATTATTTTAGATACATATAAAAAAGGACCTGAAGCTGTTATTTCTTTATTTGAAGAAACATTTTCTAAGTTAGAAAAACGTATACAAGAACTAGAAAATGCTTCAAAAAAAAACTCCAAAAATAGTCATAAGCCACCTTCTACAGATGGTTTGGGTAAGCCCGTTACAAAAAGTTTGCGCAAACCGTCTCATCGTCAAACGGGTGGCCAGTTGGGCCACAAGGGACATACTCTTGGTTTGACAGCGACTCCAGATCATACGATTACACATTCTCCTACATATTGTACTTGTTGTCATACTTCCTTGAACCACGAGCCTGTAAAAGGGTATCGCATTCGCCAAGTGTATGACTTACCACCTATTCAGATCGAAGTGACAGAACATAAAGTAGAACAGAAAGAATGCCCACATTGCCATTCTATCCAAGAAGCCCAATTTCCTTCGACAGTATCTCGTCCTGTTCAATATGGTCCAAATATAAAAAGACTGATTCCCTATTTAACGCATTATCAATGCATTTCTTTGAAGCGAACAAAAGAATTCTTTCAGGATTGTTTTGGACATTCTATAAGCGAAGGAACCCTGGTAAATCATACACAGGCTTTCGCTTCTCAATTGCAGCCATTCATAAAAGAAGTAAAGGAAAAGATTCTGCAGTCTCCTGTTGTCCATTTTGATGAAACTGGTATGCGTGTAGAAAACAAAACACAATGGTTACATACTGCCAGTACACCGGAGGTGACATTGCAACATATTCATCAAAAACGTGGAAAAGAAGCAATGGATGCTGGAGAAATCTTGCCATCTTTTTCTGGAATTGCGATGCATGATGGTTGGAAATCGTATGATGCGTATACAGATTGTCGTCACGTTTTATGTAATGCCCATCTCTTACGAGATTTACAAGGAATTATAGATAGTACTGGAGAACAATGGGCACAACAGATGCAGAAATTTCTAACGCAAGCGTTGACGATGAAAAAGCAATCCGAAGGTACCATGCCAAAAGCGACGCAAAAGAATCTGTTTATTATGTATCAATCCATATTGAAAGAACAACAGATTCTTTCCACGAAACAAAAGAAGAAAGGAAAGCAGACGCCTTCTCAAAATTTATGGAATCGCTTCGTCAAGTATTCTGACAGAATTCTAGCGTTTTTAGAACATCCAGCCATTCCATTTGATAACAATCAAGCAGAACGGGATATTCGGATGACGAAAGTAAAACAGAAAGTGTCTGGGACTTTCCGAAGTAAGAAAGGCGCAGAATCTTTTTGTCAGATACGAAGCTTTATGAGTACCATGAAAAAACAAAAACAATCGGTCTTACAAGCGATAAACCAAGTCATAGAAACTAGAACGGTTCCTTGGAATAACACGACTTCATAAGAGAATTTCTCTATTTGGCATAGATTCTTTCTCTGATTGGAGTATTTTCTTTTCATGTTTTCGAATCGGAAACATGTATTTGGCCTGTTTTTTTATTTGAAGAAGCTGAGTAGTTACTTAAAATCTAACCAGATTTTGTGAATTATCGTATACTTTTTCGAACTTTGCAACAGAACTTGTTAGCTTAATAGCGATGTGGTGGAACCAAAAATTATTAAAACATATTTCATTATTACTTCACTGCTTTGGCTACAAGTGCTGCGTATGCTTCTGCACCTATTTTGGTTAAATGCACACCGTCAGGTGCAAAGTAGTCTTTCTTTCCAGCACTTGCTGCATACCAATCAACTAGAGTTACATTCGGGTATTCAGATGCCGTAACTTTCAGTCTCTCATTCACGATTGATTCCCATGGACGTGGTACTCTCGTATTAATAAATATGATTTTACGTTCGTTTCCAATTACTTTTATTAATGAGACAAGTTGCTCAGTAGTAAAGGCTCCATTTGTACCTAATCCAATAATGACATAGTTTCCTAAATTCCCTTCATATTTTAACTGTTCAACTACCGGAATCGCTTTTGACAGCTGGCGACCAATTTGCGCATCAATCCTAATATCAGGAAAAGTATTTTTTAAATACGGAGTAATATCAATCATAACGGAATCGCCTATCGCAGTAACCGTGAGTGAATTTTTAGATTGCGCAGAATGTACTTCTCTGGATTCCCCTTGTTTTTGAGACGTCTCTTGATTTGGATTTTCCCAAACTGCAACTGGATGTGGCGCCGATTGTGTTTGTGCTGCCGCCCCCTTATCGTGTTGAGAATGTTCCTTAGCCTTACTAGCTTTGGATAACCCTACGACGGCTATCGACGAAACGGATAATGTACAAATTAAAGCTAACTTAACACCTAAAGTGAAATGTTGAAATCTTAAGTTCCTAAACTGAATATTCTGGAGCGCACCTTGTCGGATTGGTTTTTCAATAAACTTCCATGAAATTTGCGCAATCAATATAATGAGAAGAAATTGAAGGAGTGCTCGTATTAGTGAAAAATCCCCGGCATTTGCCTTTGGAGTCGTTAATGTAAGAATTGGATAATGCCAGAGGTATATGCCATACGATCTTATCCCGATCCAACGTAAAGGTCTAAATCGTAAAAATTGAGCAATACGGCTAGCTGGATGAGCTAGATTTGCCACTAACAATGCTGTTGCAATGGATAAGAGGACCATTCCTCCCTTGTATAGAAATGGATCATATTGATTGGTCTTCCAAAACATAACCAAAATAATAATAAGTGCAATTCCTCCCACGACGTCAAGAATAAAACGTGCCTTTGGAATAATTTTATTTGCAAGCCTCTTGCTTGGCCAAACTAGGGCAAGTACCGCTCCGATAAGTAAGGAAAAGGCCCTCGTATCTGTCCCATAATATATTCTGCTCGGATCAGTTCCAGGTTCATACAAAGTTGCCATCGCTACAGCTGAAGCAAGGGCTCCTAGACAAATTAATAAAATCATACGGGATTGTTTTTTTGTGTAGTAAAGCCCTAAACTAATGATAAACGGCCAAACAACATAGAATTGTTCCTCAACTGCTAACGACCAAAAATGATTCAAGGGATAAAGCTGGTTAAAATTATCAAAGTACGATACTTTATGATAAATATACCACCAGTTACTTACATAAAATAATGCCGCTAATGAATCTCCGCGCATTTTTTCAAGTAAAGAGCTATGAAAAATCGTAATCCATGCCAACGTTATAACGAGCATAACAAGCATTCCTGGAAGTAATCTCCTTGCCCTACTAAGCCAGAATTTTTTAAAATCAATTCTCTTATTTCTTTTCCACTCCATCGCTAGAATATCTGTAATTAAATAACCTGAAAGCACAAAAAATACAGTAACTCCTAAAAATCCTCCAGGCATCCAATTAAAATTAATATGATACAACATAACACCTAGTATAGCTAGGCCCCTTAGACTGTCCAACCCAGCCATATAACGACTACTTTTTTTAAAAGGTTTAGTCATCCTACATTCACCTCTATTTCTTGGAAATTAGGTTAATAATAATGGCACAAAATGATATTAATCCCCTAAAATTGTATAAGCTAAACTATTACAAATAGCATTTCGTAAGAATTTTTTTTAATTGCATGCACAGTAATTATTCAGACTCCCTTAAACGTTAACCATATTTTGCAAATGAGTTTATGTTTTTTCACACTTTGCAGCAAAACCTAAAATCCTACACTTGAAAAAATTGTAGCCCACTATGGTTATTTCGTAGGCATCTTTTTATAAAGATGCCTGGTATTCCATAACTGAAGAAGAATTTATACGTATTTTATCGTATTCGAATATATATGACAATCAAAAATGGTCAAAGAAAAAACACTCTTACGAGTGTTTCCCCTTGACTTGATAACCACTTCAATTTTAATAACATATGATTTTGTAGATGTACATACGGACTTAGCCCATCCTATATCCATTCTATCATAGATGTTTCGTGTTTTTGTTGAGAAAATGATAAGAGGAATGTTTTCATTACACACAGTATCTAGCCATTTAAATAGAATATATTTCTCAATACACTGGCAAAGGTTAAAAAAATGATTTGCCATATATATAAGTACTGTTGGGATGATTTTAAACCAATAAACGATAGGCCAAAAGCTCATACAAGTTAGATACCTTTATATTGGTACAATCCCAACAAGACAAAAAAGAAGAATGGAGGAATAGTTATGAAAACTATTTGTGTTTTTCATGAATCCTTGCCATAGTCAAACCATTTGGTTTCCATACTCTATGAGAAAATCTAAACCATCATGTGACAGTCAACTAGAATTTTTGATTTTTGAAATGGAGGAATTGGATGAAACGTATAGGTAAGATTATGATCATGTTGTTGTGTTGTACGATGTTAGGTTCCGTACATGTTGTACAGGCAAGTTCTATACAAGTTTCTAGCAAATTAATTGTATCTAGGCCGGTTAGTAGCGTAGCGCAAGGTATGCTTGGGAATGCATGGGTACCACCATCTAATCCGAGCCCATATGATTTACATTTACATTCATCGAAAATAAAACGACAATATATGTCCCAAAAACCTTTTCACAAGCCATATCTATATACTTCAAATTTGTTCCCTACACCATTTCAAATCGACCAATCGATTCAACCACCTGATGAGAAACTAAACTTTGCAACGCTCACTGCTACATCAGCCACTCAACAAACATATACGATGGCACAATTACAAGCACTTAGCTATGCAAATCTTGAACAAGTACTGTCAACAATCCGATGGAGTGACATTACGGATTTATTTCAATTTAATACAGACTCTCTGGCATTCTATCAAGATCAAAATCGTGTCCAATTCTTAATTCAAGTATTAGAAAAAAGAGGAAATACGTATACTGCAACAAATTCAAATGGGATAGAGACGTTAGTAGAAGTATTGCGTTCAGGATTTTATTTAGGTTATTACTATAAAGAACTTGCCTATCTCAATGAGCGTAAGTTTCATGATACGTGCTTACCGGCTTTAAAAGCCATCGCAAGTAATCCAGCTTTTCGACTTGGAACAATGGAACAGGATCGAGTCGTGGCAGCTTATGGGAATTTAATTGGAAACGCTTCAAGTAATCCAGAAATCGTGTCGTTAGCGGTTCCGATTTTAAATCAATTTAATCAAAATTTACAGGCGTATGCGAAAGAATATTCAAAAGGAACAGCCATATACAGTCTCTTAAGTGGGATTGATCATGATCTTCAAACGTATTTGTATCAAACTGGTACATCACCTAACCAATCGCCTTGGTATGGGGAAATAAACGCTTTTATCGATGAAATTGGAAAGATAGCATTATATGGTCAAGTCAATGCCGATACAGCATGGATGATTAATAATGGGATTTATTACACAAGTAGAGTCGGTGTCTTTCATACTACGCAACAAAAGGGGTTACAAATGATTACGAATGCATTACAGGTATATCCCTATTTAAGCGAAGCGTATCTAACTGCCGCTCAACAAATCAATGAAAGATATAATGGAAAGGACTTCAAGGGAATCCCCATTCAGTACAAACAAATACAAGAAGAAGGTAAGAAAAAATATATACCGAAAACCTACACATTTGATAATGGATCCATGATTATCAAAACTGGGCAACAAGTAAAGGAAGAGAAAGTGAAAATACTCTATTGGGCGTCTAAAGAAGTACAAGCACAATTTTATCGTGTGGTGGGGGCAGATACGCCATTAGAGCAAGGACATCGCGATGATATTTTGACGATGGTGATTTATAATAATCCAGAAGAATATCGGTTGAATCGTTTATTATATGGGTATGACACGAATAATGGTGGGATGTATATTGAACAAGATGGAACCTTCTTTACGTATGAGCGAACGCCACAGGATAGTATCTTTAGTTTAGAAGAGTTATTTCGTCATGAGTATACACACTATCTTCAAGGACGTTATCTCGTTCCAGGGTTATTTGGTGAAGGGAAGCTCTATGAAAATGAGCGTTTAACTTGGTTCGAAGAAGGTGGTGCAGAATTTTTTGCTGGATCTACCCGTACCCATCAAGTTGTACCAAGAAAAACAATCGTTCAACAGTTAGCGGTGAATCCTTGGAATCGATACACTTTACAGCAGACGTTATACGCCACATATGGAAGTTGGGAGTTCTATAATTATGCATTTGCCTTGCAGTCCTATCTGTATCAAAATCGGTGGGATTTATTTTCTCAATTGCACCATATCATAAAAAATAATCAAGTGATACAATATGATCAATATCGTGAAACAGTAAGTAAGAATCTGACACTCAATACAGCGTATCAAAACTATATACAGATGCTAATTGATCATCAAAATGAATATACCGCTCCAACTGTTTCAGATGAGTATTTACAACAACCAACAGCAAAGTCTTTGACGGAAGTGCAAAAGGAAATCACCCAAATCATACCACTTCAAAGCACCAATATGACAGAGCAACAATCTGACTTCTTTCATACGTTTACCTTACGAGGTACGTACACAGGAAAGAAAACAGCAGGTGTTGAGTCCGATTGGAGAAATCTAAATACGGTATTAGATACCATACTGGAACAGTTATCTACGAAATCTTGGAATGGCTACAAAACAGTGACAGCCTATTTTACAAACTACCGAGTCAATACCAATAATCAAATAGAATGTGAGATTGTTTTTCAAGGCATTGCAAATAATATAGTAGAATCCAAAGAACCAAATGAATCCATTCAAGAGGCAACGCCACTACCTTTTCGAACAAATTTTAGAGGTCACTTTGATGCAAATAATTCCTTAGATATTTATCAATTAGATGTGCAATCACCAGCCAAATTGGCTATTGAGGTTACCAATCAAAATCAGATTCAAATGAATTGGATTCTATATCATGAAAAGGATTTAAAAAATCCAGTAGCGTATGCCAAGTTTCAAGGACAACGATTATTTGAAACGTATACGGCACAACCGGGGAAATATTATTTGTATGTATATAGTTATGATAATCAATCAGGTGGGTATCAGGGGCTTGTTACAATAGAATAGAAAAGGTTTGAATCGCTATTCTTGTACAGTATGGAGTGTATATCCATACTGTTTTTTAGTTTTCTCCTCTTTTTTATAAATTTATTTCTCAACTTCAAAGGATTGCATCTTTTTTACTCGTTTTATATGATTCACATAGAGTTTTGTTGTGGAAACCTTGGAATTACCCCATTATTCGTTCACTTACCTATTTTGCAGAAAGTAAAACAGGTAAGCTAATAAACTATATGTACTACATTCTATTCTGAATTGTTACATAATGAAAAATATAGGAGGGTTCTTATGAGTAAAAGAAAAAAATGGTGTAGTAGTTTATTCATCCTGTTAGCCATACATTCTATACCAGGTATGTCTGCACAAGCTGATGAGCGACATGTACAACATACCTATAGCACACAAGATGAATATCTATATATGGGAACGACCTTTTTACAGTTACAAGACATGTTTCAACAAAATGGAAACGTATATTATCGATTAGCACCACCAGGTGCAATGGATGCACCAGCCCCAGTTGCATTACCGCCTCATATTGGAGAGAAGTATCTGATACGCCCAGATTCTTTGCAAGGATGGGTAATTCAAACCTATATGAAGCAAAAGGAAGTTTTGCCAGGAAGATGGGTACAAGAAAGAAAATTAGATTTTTATAATCAATTTAGACAGTATCAAGGAACTGCGTATCACCAATATACAGTTCCCCTATAAGATGACAAATAAAGCCGTTTATTTATCCAGTCCATATAAGAAATAGCCGTATGATTTTGTTCGATATATTACAATAAAAAGTCCCTAATAGTTTTTATACCTAAAATACAATCAAAAAATAACTCGGCACAAAAGTTCCGAGTTATTTTTTGATATCTAATGGTGGACTTGAACATTTATGTATGAAGAAAAATTATTGGAATTAGAAATGCTAAAACAACAGTAAGAGAAAAGGAATGTCATTCAGGTGGAGTTAATAATGGACGTATTCAAACAAGAGATGGCCGAATAGATGTTTAAAGGAATGTACCATTGTTTATTTTCTCTTTTTTATAGACCATAAAGCTTTTTTGCAGATACGGTACATACACTGTGTTCTCCTTTTGTCTCCCATTAAAAGAAGAAACGTTAAAAAGGAAACATTCGTTGTTTTGTGCATCACACTTGCGTTCATATTTGCACAAAGATTTTGATAGTATGTAATAATTTCCATTTGAATGTGGGGAAGTGTACATAGCCACTCCTTGAGAACACCCTATATAGATTGAATCCTTATAGTGTATTCTCTTTCTTTTGATATTGTGTCTTCAAACAAAACAACAAAAAGAGTATAGGAATATAGATATAAATTAAGTAAAATGTAAAGTTTGTGTAATAAATGTATTAATACTATGCCGATCTTGGAGCAAACAGGCGATGATAATATTCAAACCCAACAAGATCAGTAACGTATATCTTTGACGAATCCCCGCTATTTCTCGCATACCCCGTGTACAAGCCCAAAGGGGTAAAATGATACTTGTCACCATCTGCCAAGCGTATGTTGATACCATAAGGGTTTCAAACCTTTGTAGGAAAGGAAATGTAATCACTTGAGAAAGTGACAGTTGGGACCAAATGAGATGCGAAAGTTGTTTTTCATTAAAACATGCCAATGCAGAAACAAAAGTTAAGACATATAACAGATTCGAAAACAGCAAACCATATTGTGCGAATTTATGAGATTCTTTAGGAGTGTGAAGAAAAGGAAAAATCATAAGAATGATTTCGGAACCTGCCATCGTATAAACGGATTTGTGCATCGCATCCGCAATATCCAAATAAGAATGATTCAAAATAGGTGTAAAATCCGCCCAATGCCCATATAATCCTAAACAGTACACACAGAGAGCGGCATAAAATATGGATACAAATATAGAGGCAATACAGATTGCAGTCATTACCCGAAATCCTGATGAAATAATGTAATATACTAAAATAGACAAAATAATCGCAAGTATAAGAGTAGAAGCAGTAGGAAACATCCATACTTGTACGATTTCAATATAAGTTCGTAAGATAGAGGTACTTACAATAAAGAAATAAACGAGAAATAGGAAATTTAAACACGTTCCGATAAATCCGCCAAACATATACGTTTGAAGTTTTAAAATGCTTCCTTTAACCCAAGAGAGCATACGATACATCATCCACATTAAAATATGTAAAAAAACCCCTGCCAGTACGACTCCAATCCAGCCATCATATCCTGCTTTTTTTGCGATAATTCTAGAATACCCCGGTACACCAGCTCCAAATTGCGCACTATGTATCAAAAAGAAGATATAAATTGGAGATACTTGATATGCCTGATTAATCTTCATTGTTTTTAACTCCCGCTATATGGTATATTATCCAAATAAAAAATAAACGACAAATGCTTTCCTGATAGATGTGTTATATAGAGGCGGCGCTATTTGGGCAATGTCGATTCAGATCGTGTAATCTGGGGTTGTACGTGAATACGAATTTGACAAGTAGAGAAATATTGTTTGCCATTCTCCCAATCATCCTCTATCTCTTTCCATTTTTTGAAGTGTTGTCGTTGATACTTATCTCCAATTCCCATGACATCTAATTTATATTGTTTTTGTAGACGCTTCGTCGTAGTTTGTAGTTGTTTTTTCATGCTTTTTGCCAATACCTGATTGAGCTGTTCCATGGAAAAGTGGTGATTTAGGGATGGATGAAGCTCTGCAACCTTTCCATCTACTGTTACATATATATCGAACTTAGGGTACCTGGGATTTGAAATATTGAGTTCCGTACGCTGGTGTACACGGTGAAATTCATAGGTGATGCGTTGTTTGTTCATAGGAACAGTAACAAATGGAAATTATTCCCCTTACTTTTGGGTCAGTTATATATTGTAAAGCCGCTGTATCCGTTTCATTTAACATGGAAACTAAACGATTATCCTTGCCCCTAAATAGGGCAGAACCACTTAATTCTACTCCTTGTTTTGTTCGAAATACAACCGGAAGGAAAAAGCTTTTCTTTGCAATGATTTTACTGTGAATATCGCCAATTCGCTTTTTCTCCACCATTTGTGCGTTTTTTTTCGTATGTTCCGATAACATCCAAACGTACTTAGCAGGTAAATATTCAGGGCCTGCGTTTTGTGCTAAAATTGGTTCTGCACGCCCCTTTGATACAAATAACCGAATGTTTCTTCGCATCGCCTCATCACGTGTATATACATCTAAAATATTTTGCAGCATATAGGGTGTTCGTAATACCTTTTCAGAAAAGATAATCACTTGTATATGTGGAAAAAATAAAGGACGACTAATTCTTTTGGCAATCATGCGGAAATGTGCAAAAATACTTTCACCTGTAGAACTTAAATTTATGAAATTTTTTTGTGTAGCTGTTCCACGCTCTGAGCTATTAAGTGTGTTGGGTAATACCATTTGATAGGTTCCTTTAATGGCTGACTGCGGTACTTGATCATAGGCAGCGCCAACAACAAATCCTAATTCTTCGATTTCTCTTCGTTCCGCACAAGCACACAATAGACAAAAAAGAGACCCAATAAAAATGAGTTTCAGAATAGCGTTCATATCTACTCCTTATGTTAAGAATTGGTATGTATAGTAGCGTGTGTTGTTTGAATCATAATTATGTAAAAAAGAAAAAATATGACTAGTATCAAACAAAGTTCATGCAATAAAAATGGGGTGATTCTATTGTTTATCTATAAGATCTCACCATACCATTTTGGGAAAATTGTACGTTTAGACACGATTTGAACAAAAATAACCAATTCTTTATACGTTAAGAAGACGAAACATTAGCGCTTTTGAGAAAGAGAACAAAAATAAGGAAAAATATATAAAATAAGAAAATTTTAGTCTTACATTTCATTATGAAACATATATATAATAATATGGGAGGTTCCTGTTCCTCCCGTTGCACCTGTGTGTGTGAAAAGTAGGGCTACTATTTATACGTATATAAATATGGCTCTACTTTTATAAGTTTTGTACATAATATAATTTTGAAAAAGGTGGTACACCATATATTTCATCTGATTGTTCTTCTTGTTTAAAAAATGGACATAATATCCAGTTTTTAACGGAGGGTAAAAAAACGGACACTCAGATTCTTTTTTAACAACACAGAAGGAAGGAGTTAATACATTTTACATACCCGAAGAAAAAAACGACATATACAACGCGAGGGGGCGTATAAAGGATAGTGAAAATTTTAGGGAATGGTTTAAAATTTCACGTATCATAGTGTTTTTAAAAATAAAAACCAATAAAAAACTCACAAGGGTTGCTTCTTTCCCCTTTTCTCCGCTACAATGGATATATACATTCTTTGCCCATCTCCCCGAAAAAGGGGAATAACAAAAGACATACAGAAGAAGAAAGGTGACTCACGCTATGAATCAACCTTTAGTCAATTTACGAGTCGATTTTGCTTTTAAGCAATTATTTGGTGTACAAGGACAAGAGGAATTACTGATTTCTTTCTTAAATGCAATCTTGCAGGAGTCATTATCTACACCGATTGTATCCTTAAAAATTGAAGACCCACACCTCCATAAAGAATATGAAGAAGATAAATTATCCATACTAGATATATTAGCGACACTTCAAGATGAGACAAAAGTCAATATTGAAATTCAGTTACGAAATACACAAGAAATTGTGAAACGTTCCTTATATTATTGGAGTAAATTATATACATCTCAATTAGAACAAGGGATGCCTTATCGCTCTTTGCGAAAAACGATTGCCATCAATCTATTAGACTTTCAGCTCTTTCCTCATTATGATGATATGCATACCGTCGGACAATTTTGGAGCAGGCAACATAAGGAAGTGTTACTTGAGGACCTAGAAATACATTTCATTGAGATTCCAAAGCTAGTAAGACAATGGAGAGAAGAAAAAATTAATCCGTGGGAAAATAAATTTGCTCGTTGGTTACTTTTACTACCAGCGCATGAAGATGAACATTTGACCCACACGCTGGAGGATATCGCCATGAAGCAAGATCCAATGTTACAGAAGGCAATCCACAAATGGGAAAATATGAGTCAGAGCAGTTCGTTCCGTCTCGCATATGAAGCAAGGGAAAAAGTGTTATTTGACGAGCAAGCGAAATTAGCACATGCTCGTGAGGTCGGTATAGAAGAAGGTATTGAAAAAGGAAAAGAAGTAGGCATTCAAGAAGGAAAAATCCAACTGATCCGTAGCATGCATAAAAATGGCATGGATATCGAAGATATTGCGAAGTTTACGAATATGGAACTGTCGGATATACGCCATATTTTGGGACAATAACAGAGAGGCATCTCGTGTAGGGATGTCCACTTGTTATTGTCTGATTATTTAGAAATTTTTAATTGTATTTCTCTCCTACTAAACAATTGATTGTACTGTTCCTGTATACTTTGGAGTTGTAGGCTTAATCCTTTTGCGAGGGATGTCACCTTGGGGTCTTGTTGTAAGATGAGCAACAATTGGGATACTTCTATCATCATTTGATGGATCTCATCTACTTCTTCTGTCTGCCAATCCCCAAAAATTTGTTGAAGGATAGACTCGATGAGGCTCATCTTTTGATCTATTTCTTGTAATACCTGCGTAGAATCACTAGGCCATGATTTGTCCACTCTCATCCATCCCCTGTCTTCAGCATTTACGCTTAACATACTCATATTTCTATGTCATTTTGACGGAGTAGGAGAAACAGACATCTGTCCATTTCCCCTACGGAGGTTTGAAAAACGTCAATTATCTATTTTCAAATGGGATCCTTCGATTGAAAAGGAGTATATATCTTACTAGTCCTATAGACTTAGTGATATACAGTATGAGCATTCCTAATTTCCAGTAAAATATCCGCAATTCGTTTGCCGTTTTTCAAAATCATGCGGTCTTTTGTATATCCATCTATACATTGTCCCAATTCTTGATTTAACATCACTTCTATTTCACCGCTGTCTTGTATGTTACTTGTTAGCAAAGTAGGTTGCTTACTTAAAGAGCAATACAATTGTAATGTTTCAGCCAAAGATGTTACTAATGGTCTCAACAAGACATCATATGGCGGGAGCATATCCGCAACGATTTGTTCATTTAAAACAAAATGAACGCGATTCTTCTGTACATCAAATCGATATAAGAAAATCATATACACAAGCCTCCTTTTACATATCCTGTGTGGAAATTATAGGAGGGGAATAAGAGTCATATACAGTTGTATCATTCCCTCATCCCCATAACCAAATAAAAGAATGGTATATAATCATTATATATCGTGGGAAGGCACTGTTCAATTTGTTATTTTATTTTGTAGTGACAGGGTAGCTGCTCTAGTCCGTAGGTCTTTTTCTAATAATAGTAAAAAGGGGTATTCTTGAAGGTTATGCTCTCTCCCAATTATACTATTTATTACATAAACGTAATGAGATGAGGGGAAATATGGATTTCTCTTCTAATATCTCATTTTCACTAGATAAATAATATTGTTATACTAAATGTTTTAGTTCGCTAACCTTTTTTATCTTTCTAATCTTAGTGTGATTACACCATCTAATTCTGAAGTACCAGGTACTGCTACCGGCGTACTAGCTGAAATCCGATTTGAAGAAATAAGGTTCCCCCAGACGTCACTATATGTATTTACCACTCCAGTAGTATAGAATCTTTTAGCTTCAAAACCAATGACCCCCCTTTGTCCTGGTTTTAAATTAAAACTATACGTACTAGAGTTGGTTAAAGCCTCAGCCCAATGATATCCTCCATTTAGTTTTACAAATTTTATATCTAATCCGCCTCCAGCATCCCAGGTCTCTGTTTGTGTAATGGCATATGTCTTCGCTATAGAGCAACCATTTCCATTAGTCGGACAGTTCATTGTTGCACTCGCTCTTTGAGAGGGCATATAAAAATTATACTCTCTCTCTGCCTTATATTCTTTTCTATTCGCCATTGCTGCAATAAAGCCTGTATTGTTATTTTGTAGTGCTGCTAATTTTTGTTTATTATTAGATTCCCTCTTTTCTTGTTCATATTGCATAATAGGAACCTTTTCAGCCTTACCGTTTGAAATTTTTATGACTTCAGCTATATACGTATTCGGGTTCTGGTGCAAATAAAGGATACATTCCCAAAAAATAATGAGGATTCCTACTGGAATCATTCTTTACGCTGTTAATCCAAATAATTGATGAATAAATTCTTTTTGATTGCGAACAGACTGATTCTGTAAATCCACCTGTTCTTTTTTTATCATGTGCATGGCTTCTACTCCTGCAAGCATACATGTAGCTGTGCCAAAAGATTTAAATCCTAACATAGAGTGTACACGTTTTTTAATGAACCGGTGGTCTTGCTCCACTACGTTATTTAGATATTTTATCTGCCGAATTTGAGTGCCTAACGGCACTTTTTTCTCGTTCTTTAATTTGGTGATAGCAACTGGATAAGCAGGATTTTTATCAATTGTAATTGTACGAGGTTTTGAGGCATGAAAAGATTGCAAAGCTTTCTTAAAGAATCGCTTTGCAGCCTTATGATTTCTAGTTTTACTAAGATTGAAGTCAATCGTATTTCCCTCAGAATCAACCGCACGGTATAAATACATCCATTGCCCTTTTACTTTTATATACGTTTCATCCACTCGCCATGAATCATTTGTTTGTTTAAGATGACATCGGATACGTTTATTGATGGACCCAGCGCATAATCGTTGTATGAGCTAAAGATAATCCAAAAATAGGAGCATATGATGTTTGTCTAATTGCCTATAATAATCCTTGAATTTTTGCTATTTTGCGTTCTACAACAAGAACCCTGTGATTAAGCCTAAAAGTAACTCAAAACCTTTAGTTATCCGGATTTTTCACGCTATGCTTTTCTTATTCCCTCTT
The DNA here is from genome assembly GCF_058792335.1 of Bacillus sp. CPT56D-587-MTF. Classification (NCBI taxonomy): domain Bacteria; kingdom Bacillati; phylum Bacillota; class Bacilli; order Caryophanales; family Bacillaceae; genus Bacillus; species Bacillus sp. CPT56D-587-MTF. The sequence continues at coordinate 92,892 of NZ_JBYTEF010000003.1, forward strand.
TTCGAGGGGAGGGGCAAAAAACACCCAAATACGATTGCATTAGTTGTTAATTTTCCCTAATTCATCTAAAAAGGCTGGTCGATTGTGATACGTTTGTTTTAATTTCTCAATGAATTCTCGTACTAATTTTTCATCTCCTACACGTTGATAGGTTTGTATGATCTGACAAATATTTTTATACATCTTTCTGTCCCGAGCCACTTGAGCCAAATCTTGCATATGTGTGATAAAAATCTGATGTGTTTCAGATGGGTAATCCGGCAACAAAGATTCATATAGATGTAGAATGGTCGCAGGATGTTTGTGACAATAGGCTAATAATTTGTTTGGTAAGCGTTCCAATATTAGAATGGATTCATACATATGCGATCGGTATGCTGTTGATTCGAATGTAGAAAGAATGTGTTCCCGTATTTCTAACCAAGATGATGGGTCATACAGTATTTTCAGTTTTTCATAATATGTAAAGTCATCTTTAAGAACAAATGCTAACCCTAATTGACGTTGGTTTTCTATATCTCCCAGATTTTCATAGGCTTTATACCGATATGTTTTCCATTTCTTCAAAAGCCCTAGAGCATTTTTATCCTGCTGTTCCCCGTCTAAGCACAGTTTTATAACTTTTTCATACTCACATAGGTGAAAAGCATGTTGAATCGCCTTTTCTCGAAATTCACTATATTGCAGATTGGTTTGTATAAATGCTTCTTCTTTGCTACTTCCATCATATAATTGAATTAACTGTAACTGTATTTTTTTACATTGAGAAGTACGATAGGTACCACTCCACCCTTCTTTTGAATTGGAGGATATCATTTGTTCTAATGTATTATCCAATTGCCTCCGCCATTCTGGATTCGTACAAAAATAAATACATATGTTCAACAGAGCAAATTCCCATTCATTCCAGTCGGCATGACGCTCATGGGATGCCTCTTGTAAAAGTATCTGGAAAATCTGCTGTTGTGTTGATTCACTCATTGTATCCATATAGGTACTTACGATATGGTCTATGCTTGCTATACTTTCGTCAATGATACCACCAACTATACCATCTGAATCATCACATCCTTGCAACATGTCGATCATCATGGATAGTACGATGATACACATATGAACAGCTTTCACTGTGTCTCCATCTGTTGCTGTTTGGTCGACTTTCTCTAAGACTAATTCGGCACCTTGTACTGCATAGCTCACATCCCTGTACTCTATAAACCCCCTATCTTGTACAGCATGAATATATTCATTTATAATTTGTGAGCAACTGTTTACATCGTCATGAGCAGGGGCGTGTTGAAACAAGAGTTTCGTTTCCATTTCAGGATATTGATTCACCATATCACAAATAATCGTTACCAATTCTTCGTTGCTCTTCTGTAACAGGGCATGCCGGATATCATATGGTTGTATGCGGGAATCCTTATTTGTTTTATAGTCTCTTATAGCATAAAGTACAGCAACTTGATGCTTACAATATATTCCATGCGTATAAGGACAATTACAAGTTGTATGTGTAATGAAATTATCTGAGTCTAAATCCACTGCAACCTGATAACGTTTCGAACCAACTACTGTCATTCTATAAGCCGATTGCGCAGTATTTTGGGTGGTACCAATCTTCCCTTGTTGAAAGTATGTATAACCTCGTTGCAGAATCATATCGTCTATGTAGTCCTCAAAATTAGAAATATGCATGGTATTCGTTCCCCTCCTAATTTATAAATCTCTCTTCTTATGAAAAATCAAAAATTATTTTTATTTTCGTTGTATCCTCTTTTTTATAAAAATATGCAATTTTGGTACAAAGTTTAAAAACATAAACCAACGGAGAATGAAGATCGATGTTTAGGACGAATCCCTTTTTTCCTGAACACGGCGCTATGTTGTGGGCTGAACGGCAACACCATGTTCTTTTAGAGGGATTCGATATAAATAGCGAATCTCCTCGGAATTTGTATGAATCATGACGAATCAAACATTTGTTTAAAAGCAATAGTTTTACTTATACAATTTATGCGTGCAACAGCAATCAAAACCTATCAAGGGGATTCTCTTCACGTGTATCACGTCTTCGCCAAATTTTGCAAGATATGATTAAGTATAATAAATATCTACTAAGGGGACAGTTACACACTCCTTATATAATTAGGAAGAAACTTGATTTTTTCTTTCAAAGTGTCAATCATTTTTATCCATATATATCCTCGTTGCTCGCCCCTCATATTCTTTGACTAATTTATAAAAAGAAGAACGCTTTATATTATATTTTCTCATTGCCCCGACTGCTGTAATCTCTCCAGACTGCCATTCCCGGTATGCCTCAATAAATTGATCTGTAATTTGTACCGGTGGTCTTCCTAAATGTTTTCCTTTTTTCTTTGCTAATGCAATCCCTTCCGCTTGTCGTTGTTTAATATCATTTCTTTCCTTTTCTGCAAAAGCGGATAAAATGGTCAGGGTTGCTTTTTGTACAGCTTGCTGAATCACATCGTTTGTACTTTCGCCATTATAATTCACATTAATAAAGGGCTCTTTAATAAATTGCAAATTAATACGCTGTTGTTCAAAATAACGAAATTCTTCTAACACATCATTCATACTACGACCTAACCTTGTCAAAGAATCAAAAACAATTGTATCGCCTGAACGAGCTAATCGTTTTAACATTTGATAATTTTCTCTCTTCATATTTTTACCAGATTGCTTATCAATAAAAATATCCCGATCTTCTATTCCAAGATATTTCATATTTTCAATCTGACGTTCTTCATTTTGGTCTTTACTGGAAACTCTGACATATCCAAACTTTTTATCTTGCAACATTTTCACCTCAACCATAATTATAGCTCATTTATATCTGTAAAGGTATATAAAAATTAAAGATGTCTGTAAAATAAAAAACTAACTTTTATGGACGTGTCTTTCCCTATGTTTCTATGTATCTGAAAAAGTACACCTTTATGAACAGGTTGAAAAATACTATGCTAGTTATTATTATAAAATTAACGGTTCTGGTGCAAAGAAAGGATACGTTCCCAAGAAATAATGAGGATTCCTATTGGAATTATTCTTTACGCTGTTAATCCAAATAATTGATGAATAAATTCTTTTTGATTTTGAACAGACTGATCCCGTAAATCAACCTGTTCTTTTTTTATCATATGCATGGCTTCTACTCCTGCAAGTATACATGTAGCGGTGCCAAAAGATTTAAATCCTAACATAGAGCGTACACGTTTTTTAATGAATCGATGGTCTTGCTCCACTACGTTATTTAGATATTTTATCTGCCGAATTTGAGTGCCTAACGGCACTTTTTTCTCGTTCTTTAATTTGGTGATAGCAACTGGATAAGCAGGATTTTTATCAATTGTAATTGTACGAGGTTTTGAGGCATGAAAAGATTGCAAAGCTTTCTTAAAGAATCGCTTTGCAGCCTTATGATTTCTAGTTTTACTAAGATTGAAGTCAATCGTATTTCCCTCAGAATCAACCGCACGGTATAAATACATCCATTGCCCTTTTACTTTTATATACGTTTCATCCACTCGCCATGAATCATTTGTTTGTTTAAGATGACATCGGATCCGTTTATCCAGTTCCGGTCCGTATTGATGGACCCAGCGCATAATCGTTGTATGTGCTAAGGATAATCCTCTTTCTTCCATCATTTCCACCAAATCTCGAAAACTTAGATTGTACCGTAGGTACCAACGTACAGTTAATAAAATTATATCTGGTTGGTAATGCTTCCATTTAAACAAATTGTCCTTTTTCATACTGATCACATCCCTTTTGCAGAGTAATCGTATCAGTATGTCCAAAATTAGAAGATTACTTGCAATTAACCTAATTTTTTTGCACCAGATTCTAAGTTCGGGGAATATGGAGGTAAAAACAGCAAAGTTAGACGGCGGTTATTTTCTCGTAAAAAGGATTTCAGTAATTTAGCATGATGATACCTTGCATTATCTAATACAAGCACGACGTGCTTATTTTTATATTCTTTTAACACATATGTTAAAAAGTGCTGAAACGTTTCAGCATTACAGCGTTCTGCTGTTGTACAGAGAAATTTACCAGTGATTGCATCAATTGTACCGAATAAAGATGTTGAAATACGCTTTCCTAATACTGCAATTTTCTTTTGCTTCCCCTTTGCAAACCATGTAGCATGAACGGTTTGACTATCTCTAAAGTGACATTCATCTTGATACAAGAGTACAGTATTTTCATCAATTAAGTTTTTTTTATCATATCTAATTGTTTTTGAAACTGTATTTGTTTTTCTTTATTCGCTTTTTTTAATACATAAGTAGCATTTGTATAGGAAAAATTCATCCGATGTAACATTTTACGGATGCCTTCACGTGACATACAAATCGTAAATTTCTCTTTGATGATGTATTGGATATTGCGTGTATTCCAGAAAGATTCTTGACCGAATTGCAACTCCACTGGAGTTGTATTTAAAATGAGTTGCTTCAATTCTTCCTGTTGTTGCTTAGTTAAATACGGCTTTTTACCTGGGATTTGTTTACGAGTAAGTAATCCTTCCAGTTCATGTTCTTTGAACTTTTTTACATAACTAGCAACGCTTTGACGATGCATACCAAGTATGGCCGCTACGTCTACCATTGTATATCCTTCCATTACCATTCGGACAGCTGTAATACGTCGTTGACGAGAAGCTTGTTTTTCTTTTTTCTCTAATTTTCGTAAATCTGATATTGTGAAAGGTTGTGATTTTTGTATTTTATATGACATAGCGTATTTTCTCCCCTTATGTTTTTTACAAACATTATCGGGTATCTCGAAGTGGTTTATACATGATGATATTTTATAGTGGACTTATATAGCTAGGCGTGTTACAAAATATTTAATTGAACAAGTGTTAATATGGAATATACAAAATCTTCGTGAAGGCTGGAATCAAAAGTTAATTCAAAAAATGAAATTAACAACAGTGCTTGCAAAATATAATAACAGTCCTTATGGGATGTTAAATGATGCGTACCCAGGACACGTAAAAGAATGGGAATTAAAAATGGCCCCTCTACATTTTTGGACGAAGGAAAATGGATTGAACGCTTTGAAATGGACTATCGAAGAGAAGGAGCAATTAGATGAAAAAGAAATTTTGAAAGTATATAGTACAAAATGGCTTGCAAAGCATAAACTTACGACTCCTTGTCGAATTTTTTTTAAAGACAGTCCTTATATGATGATTAATTCATTATATCCTGGAAGGTTTAAAGAGTGGCAATTTCAATGTGTTCCTAAATATTTTTGGACAAAAAAAATAGCAATCGAAGCACTACTATGGACCATTGAAAAAAAAGAGCAATTAAATGCGGGAGAACTCTTGCAAACATATAGTCTGCGTTGGATAAAAGAGCAAAATTTATATTCACCTTGCTTCATTTTCTGGAAGGGTAGTCCCTATGCATTTTTAAATGATTTATATCCGAATCGATTTAAAGAGTGGGAATTACTAGTAACGCCAAAAGGGTTTTGGACAAAAGAAAAAGCATTAGAAGCACTAAAATGGACAATTGAGGAAAAAGAAAAATTATCAGACAAAGAGCTAAAATGCAAGTATAGCATGAAGTGGTTAATTCAACATGGTTTACGCACACCAGTAAACCAATTTTTTAAAGATAGTCCGTATCAATTTTTAAATGATTTATATCCCAATCGGTTTAAAGAATGGGAATTACCGGTAACTCCGAATGGATTTTGGACCGAAGAAAAAGCATTAGAAGCATTAAAGTGGACAATTGAAGAGAAGGAGCAATTGTCGGATGAGGAGTTGAAACGAATATATAGTGGTAGATGGATTAAAAATCAGAAATTATCTGTGCCAGTACATAAATTTTGGAGTAGTAACCCATTTATTATGTTAAATTCTTTGTATCCAGGTCGTTTTAAAAGATGGGAATTCTCGGTATCTCCTTATAATTTTTGGACAGAAAAGAATGCGTTAGAAGCTTTACGATGGACGATTGAAGAAAAGGTAAAATTAACGGAGGAAACATTGTTACAAATATATACGGGAAAATGGATCAAACAGCAAGGATTGAAGTATCCTTGTGATAAGTTTTGGGGAAGCAGTCCGTATGATATGTTGAATGCATTATATCCGAATCGATTTTCTAAACATATGTTAAAAGGATACAAGCATCAAAAAAAGAACAGACTATTGGTATAGTCCATCCTTTGAAAAGGGAATAATGGCAATTATTCTTCTTTATTATACCAAATTAAACAGAAAATTCATTCTATTATACATTGAGAAAATACGCATCTTCTGAAGTAAGGTGGTTGTTATGAATAAAGGCGATGCCATTTTAAGATTGCTATCAGAAATTAAGTTGGAACTTAAGGAAGTAAAAGAACAAGTGGGACAAATGCAAACAAAATTAGATATATTCGAACAACAAAATCAAGTGAAGAACAAAGTAGAGCAAAAGAAACCAAAACAAAAAACAAACATAAAATCTGATAAAAAAGATAAGCCAGATTGGAAATATCCAGCTAAAATGAAATAACAAATTGAATAGTGACTTCTCCTGATATATAATGAATATAGACCATTCTTTTATTCAGTTGAGGGAATGAGCGGATGATACAACAGTATACGGTTCTTATTCTCTCTTATATCTTCCCACATCATATGAAAAGGGTGTACTATGTGTATATAATTTTCTTATATCGATTTGATGTAAAAGAAAATGGCATTCAATTTG
>NZ_JBYTEF010000004.1:0-83506 GCF_058792335.1 Bacillus sp. CPT56D-587-MTF
TTTAGGGAATCTACCGAGCTAATATACCTTTTGGAGGGGTTGGGCAAAAATCCCCTTATTCCATTCTCATTCTTTTTTCCTGGAAGGATTTAATGTACTGTGTATTTAACAAAGGCTTGTAATCCCTTATCAATTGTTTTTCAATTAAGTTAGTATATTCATACGTATAAGATCCTATCTCAAAATAAATTAGTACAAAATTTATTAGTCCTCTTCTTGCATAAAAACGTGTTGTAGGTTCATATCCTTTTAAATGATAAAGCATCCTATCACGAACTTTTGATGATTTACCTATATAAAGTGGTGTATTAGGGTAATGAGCTTTTGATTCAAACAATACATATACTGCGTTACAATTCATGTGCAAATTATCTTTAATATCACAGGCATCAATAAACAAATGCGGATACATGAATTCTTCTTTCTCTTCAAAAAAACCACGTTCTTTTGGGTCTCTATACAATATAAATTTGTCCTTCATTACAATACGCTCCTTCTCCTAAAAGGGTTTTCCATTTACTCAAAGCAGGATTAATTTCAAAGAAGAATTTATGCAACATGTCTCTCGCTTGGATGTTATCTTTGCTAATGCTGGTGTTAATTTCTCTGGCATGTATGACAACCCCTTGATTGTTATAAAAACAGACTCTAACTAAATACATACCCCATTGTATTTTTAGTATTGAAGTAATATATGAAAAATCTTGAACGGGGATTAAGAAGCATTCATCTTCAGTATGTTGGTCATATCTTTGCATTAGCTTGACACTTAGCATCTGCTTTTTCAATCCAATAAAAACGGTCCCTTCTGCAGGATTCCAGAAGGGATTTTCAAAATCATCTACTAATCTTTCAGTGATAATATTTCCAGACAAAGTAATTTCTGTTTTCCAGTCTTTATATATATCACTTTTAACATCAGTAATGGAAAACGCAAAAAAAGAATCGTCAAGTTTATTATATTGAATAGATAAAATACAACGTTTTGCAATATTATCCTTCAAGAGTATTCTCTCCTTTTAATTTTTTTACGATATCTAATGTTATTTCCATTTAATACGTAAAACTTACATACTTTAACTCTATAAGGTTACGGCAACGATTCTTTCCTTTTGGAGCCACAGAAGAAAAATGAGGAGTATAATTGATGAATCTTTGTTTTCTTATATAAAATTAAAGCCCTCTTATAGAAAGAGAGCTTTAACAATATTTGTAAGGGTAAAATAAATTGCTATATAAAAAAATTACGTCCCCAAGAATCGTTGTATTTCGGTTTCTTGTAATCCAGTAAGTTTTGCAATATCTTTTATGGATACACCATTTTTATGCATTCCACGAATTAACTGCATCTTTCCTTCCTCTTTTCCTTCCTCACGAGCATGTGCTAATTTCGCTTGTTCATCAAATAATACCTTTTCCCTGGCTTCATAAGCTAATCGGAAAGAACTGTTTTGACTCATGTCTTCCCACTTGTTCATGGCCTTTTGTAACATCGGATCTTGTTTCATCGCAATATCCTCCAATGTGTGAGTCAAATGCTCATCCTCATGTGCTGGTAGCAATAACAGCCATCGAGCGAATTCATTTTCCCACGGATTAATTTTTTCTTCCCTCCATTGCTGCAGTAACTTTGGAATCTCAATGAAGTGAATCTCCAAATCATTAAGTAATACTTGTTTTTGTTGTTGACTCCAAAATTGACCAACTGTATGCAGATCTTCATAATCTGGAAACAGATAAAAATCTAATAAGTTAATCGCAATTGTTTTACGAAGAGAACGATACGGTATTCCCTTTTCAATTTGAGATGTATACAATTTTGGGTTCTGGTGCAAAAAAGTTAGGTTAATTGCAAGTAATCTTCTAATTTGGGACATACTGATACGATTACTCTACAAAAGGGATGTGATCAGTATGAAAAAGGACAATTTGTTTAAATGGAAGCATTACCAACCAGATATAATTTTATTAACTGTACGTTGGTACCTACGGTACAATCTAAGTTTTCGAGATTTGGTGGAAATGATGGAAGAAAGAGGATTATCTTTAGCTCATACAACGATTATGCGCTGGGTCCATCAATACGGACCGGAACTGGATAAACGTATCCGATGTCATTTGAAACAAACAAATGATTCATGGCGAGTGGATGAAACGTATATAAAAGTAAAGGGGCAATGAATGTATTTATACCGTGCGGTTGATTCTGAAGGAAATACGATTGACTTCAATCTTAGTAAAACTAGAAATCATAAGGCTGCAAAGCGATTCTTTAAGAAAGCTTTGCAATCTTTTCATGCCTCAAAACCTCGTACAATTACAATTGATAAAAATCCTGCTTATCCAGTTGCTATCACCAAATTAAAGAACGAGAAAAAAGTGCCGTTAGGCACTCAAATTCGGCAGATAAAATATCTAAATAACGTAGTGGAGCAAGACCATCGCTTCATTAAAAAACGTGTACGCTCTATGTTAGGTTTTAAATCTTTTGGCACAGCTACATGTATGCTTGCGGGAGTAGAAGCCATGCACATGATAAAAAAAGAACAGGTGGATTTACAGAATCAGTCTGTTCGCAATCAAAAAGAATTTATTCATCAATTATTTGGATTCACAGCGTAAAGAATGATTCCAGTAGGAATCCTCATTATTTTTTGGGAATGTATCCTTTATTTGCACCAGAACCACATTTGAAGCATGTCAATTAAACTGTATATGTTTTTGAAATGTTTATTATAAAAAGAAATTAAAATCCTTTATTTATAAGGGTTTTATCACTAAATTTCTTGCTATTCCCCCATCTCGAGGCGATGGGCAAAGAAACCCTTTTTATAATCATCAAAGATTTCAAAAGAAATTAAACAACCTGAGTCCATATAAATATAGAACTCAGGTTGCGTAATCTGCGCTTTTTAATTACACACTTTTCTTGTGTGATCCAGGTGTTACTGTGAAGTAATATTTTGAGCCTTCATATGCGTAATTTGTATTTGCTAATCCAGCTATACGTGGAGCATTATCGTATTGTAGTTCTTGCGACCCCACAATAGATGATAATCCTTTACCAGGTAACAGTGTATAATCTGACTGTATTTTGTATACAGCCGCCGCATAATCATTATACTTATAGTCAGGGTTATCTACTCTTGATATATCAAATTTAACTTGCGAACTCGTTTGTTTTGTAACATTTACAGTATGCTGAAAACTAGCTGTTAAACTGGCGCTAATCTCTGAAGTAACATCTGCAACAAGAGGAACAACCGACACTTTTATCCCCATCTTCCATCCAGCTGTTGTTGCGAATCCAAACATATTCGTTGTTGATACACCCGAAGTTAACGTTTGATTATAACCGAATGCAGCTGCATCATTCTGCAGACCCGAAGCATCTGGAAGCAGTTTATAGTTTGTTTCTCGTTTTAGTTTACTTGTGCCGTTCCATGATCTGGAATTGGATTATATGGATTTTCTGGGAGTAATGGAAGACCTGGGTCCACATCACCATCCGTATCAAATTTAGTAAGTTTGTTTTTATACACAGGAGTCATCTTACCATTTTCCATTTGGTAACCTTGAATCAATCCCTCCTGTGATGATGAAACATCAGCTTTTTGTGTTTCCGCTGCAAAAGATGTGGCCGGTGTAACCGCAATCGCTGACATACTTAACATACTTGTAAGCGGTATAATAGTAGCTAACTTTTTATAACGTTTTCGCAATATAAACTCCTCCGTTTCTATGTATGGATAAAGTAGGATACTAGTAACCTACTTACTTAAGTATAAAGGGGGAATCTGGTGCAAAAAAATTAGGTTAATTGCAAGTAATCTTCTAATTTTGGACATACTGATACGATTACTCTGCAAAAGGGATGTGATCAGTATGAAAAAGGACAATTTGTTTAAATGGAAGCATTACCAACCAGATATAATTTTATTAACTGTACGTTGGTACCTACGGTACAATCTAAGTTTTCGAGATTTGGTGGAAATGATGGAAGAAAGAGGATTATCCTTAGCACATACAACGATTATGCGCTGGGTCCATCAATACGGACCGGAACTGGATAAACGGATCCGATGTCATCTTAAACAAACAAATGATTCATGGCGAGTGGATGAAACGTATATAAAAGTAAAAGGGCAATGGATGTATTTATACCGTGCGGTTGATTCTGAGGGAAATACGATTGACTTCAATCTTAGTAAAACTAGAAATCATAAGGCTGCAAAGCGATTCTTTAAGAAAGCTTTGCAATCTTTTCATGCCTCAAAACCTCGTACAATTACAATTGATAAAAATCCTGCTTATCCAGTTGCTATCACCAAATTAAAGAACGAGAAAAAAGTGCCGTTAGGCACTCAAATTCGGCAGATAAAATATCTAAATAACGTAGTGGAGCAAGACCATCGATTCATTAAAAAACGTGTACGCTCTATGTTAGGATTTAAATCTTTTGGCACCGCTACATGTATACTTGCAGGAGTAGAAGCCATGCATATGATAAAAAAAGAACAGGTTGATTTACGGGATCAGTCTGTTCAAAATCAAAAATTATTTGTAACTACTCAGCCACCTTTCGGTGTCTTTTTTAAATTTTACTAGTTTCATATGCCTCCCATTTGTAAATACTGAGTATATCAAACAGGGGAGGTGAATCTTATGGTCGATCGAAAAATTATTTTAGATACATATAAAAAAGGACCTGAAGCTGTTATTTCTTTATTTGAAGAAACATTTTCTAAGTTAGAAAAACGTATACAAGAACTAGAAAATGCTTCAAAAAAAAACTCCAAAAATAGTCATAAGCCACCTTCTACAGATGGTTTGGGTAAGCCCGTTACAAAAAGTTTGCGCAAACCGTCTCATCGTCAAACGGGTGGCCAGTTGGGCCACAAGGGACATACTCTTGGTTTGACAGCGACTCCAGATCATACGATTACACATTCTCCTACATATTGTACTTGTTGTCATACTTCCTTGAACCACGAGCCTGTAAAAGGGTATCGCATTCGCCAAGTGTATGACTTACCACCTATTCAGATCGAAGTGACAGAACATAAAGTAGAACAGAAAGAATGCCCACATTGCCATTCTATCCAAGAAGCCCAATTTCCTTCGACAGTATCTCGTCCTGTTCAATATGGTCCAAATATAAAAAGACTGATTCCCTATTTAACGCATTATCAATGCATTTCTTTGAAGCGAACAAAAGAATTCTTTCAGGATTGTTTTGGACATTCTATAAGCGAAGGAACCCTGGTAAATCATACACAGGCTTTCGCTTCTCAATTGCAGCCATTCATAAAAGAAGTAAAGGAAAAGATTCTGCAGTCTCCTGTTGTCCATTTTGATGAAACTGGTATGCGTGTAGAAAACAAAACACAATGGTTACATACTGCCAGTACACCGGAGGTGACATTGCAACATATTCATCAAAAACGTGGAAAAGAAGCAATGGATGCTGGAGAAATCTTGCCATCTTTTTCTGGAATTGCGATGCATGATGGTTGGAAATCGTATGATGCGTATACAGATTGTCGTCACGTTTTATGTAATGCCCATCTCTTACGAGATTTACAAGGAATTATAGATAGTACTGGAGAACAATGGGCACAACAGATGCAGAAATTTCTAACGCAAGCGTTGACGATGAAAAAGCAATCCGAAGGTACCATGCCAAAAGCGACGCAAAAGAATCTGTTTATTATGTATCAATCCATATTGAAAGAACAACAGATTCTTTCCACGAAACAAAAGAAGAAAGGAAAGCAGACGCCTTCTCAAAATTTATGGAATCGCTTCGTCAAGTATTCTGACAGAATTCTAGCGTTTTTAGAACATCCAGCCATTCCATTTGATAACAATCAAGCAGAACGGGATATTCGGATGACGAAAGTAAAACAGAAAGTGTCTGGGACTTTCCGAAGTAAGAAAGGCGCAGAATCTTTTTGTCAGATACGAAGCTTTATGAGTACCATGAAAAAACAAAAACAATCGGTCTTACAAGCGATAAACCAAGTCATAGAAACTAGAACGGTTCCTTGGAATAACACGACTTCATAAGAGAATTTCTCTATTTGGCATAGATTCTTTCTCTGATTGGAGTATTTTCTTTTCATGTTTTCGAATCGGAAACATGTATTTGGCCTGTTTTTTTATTTGAAGAAGCTGAGTAGTTACAAGAATTTATTCATCAATTATTTGGATTAACAGCGTAAAGAATAATTCCAATAGGAATCCTCATTATTTCTTGGGAACGTATCCTTTCTTTGCACCAGAACCTAAAGGGGAAACTGTATATTGCCTCCCTCATAATGGGCTTTTACAAAGGTAATATTGAGGTGTCGCCACAGTACTATCAGGCTGTAGTGACAGGGTAGCTGCTCTAGTCCGCAGGATTTTTTCCAGTAATAGTAAAACAGGGTGTTCTTGAAGGCTATGCTCTCTCTCAATTATACTATTTATTAAATAAACGTAATGAGATGAGGGGAAATATTGAAAAAAAGTTGGACTGAAGAAGAATTATTAGAGAACTATATGCTGTTACCAAATGAACGTCATTTAGTATTGAGTAAAAAAACAAACGCCAATCGGCTGGGATTTGCTGTCTTACTAAAATATTTTCAAAAGGAAGCTCGTTTTCCAAGCGAAAAACAAGATATCTCGAAAGATATTGTTCAACATTTAGCACATCAAATACATGCGTTACCTGAAGATTTTTTTGAACATTATAGATGGGGCGGAAAAGAAAGAAGTTATACAGATCATCGAAAAATCATTCGTGATCTCTTTGGTTTCAGAGAGATCACTTCAAAAGATAATCTCCAATTGATACAATGGCTAAAAGAACAAGTACAACTTACACATGATATGGAAGATTTATCTGATCAAGCTTATCGCAAATGGAAAGTAGAACCACCTTCTAAAGGTAGTTTAAAACGAATGATTCATTCCGCTATTGATACGTATGAGGGGTAGAACCAGCATCTCCAAGTAAAACGGACATTTTTAAATATTCAGAAAATTATCATGACTATTAAAGTGGTTTCACTTTTAGCTCAAACGTCTAAATGATTTAATCATTCAAAGTAACAACTTAATTTTAGATATTGCCATGCCATATCCTCTTGAAAAGATGCACTAACAAAAAGTGTCACAGAACTATTATTCTGTGACACTTTTTGTTAAAATAAGACTGAATATAATAAAAAAAGAGGTTAAGTTTGAAAAAAAGTGACATAGAACTTGAAGTGTTTGGAACGTATCTTTTGGAACAAGGTAAACGAGAAATTACAGTTGAAGATTATAAACGGCATATTCAAAATTCTCATTCTTGGTTAGTACATGAAAATGATTCTGGTGCAAATACAGTGAGATATGAAAAAAAGAAAAAGATTCCTAGCGGAATGGAACTTTATGCTGTTAAACCAAAGATTTAATTGATAAAATACATTTGCTTTTGGACAGACCTCCCCCCTTGGGGGGTTTGTCCTTTTTTGATCATATGCATAGCTTCTATTCCAGCAATCATTTTTGTAGCTGTTTGCAAGGATTTCAATCCAAACATATTCCGAATCCGTTTTTTGATAAATCGATGATCTTGCTCAATGATATGGTTTAAATATTTTTTCACACGAAGTGGTATACATTTCTCTTCCTTTAGTTCACGTATCGCAACAGGGTAGGCCTTATCTCCATCAGCAGTTATCGAACGAGGCTTTGTGGCATGACAAAGAAGCCAAGGCTTTCTTTAGAAAACGCTTGGCAGCCTTCGCATCTCGTTTACGACTTAAATAAAAATCAATCGTATTTCCCTCAGAATCAACCGCACGGTATAAATACCTTCATTGCCCTTTTACTTTTATATATGATTCATCTGCTCGATATGAATCATTTGTTTAAGATGACGTCGGATACGTTTATCCAGTTCCGGTCCGTATTGATGGACCCAGCGCATAATCGTTGTATGAGCTAGGGATAATCCTCGTTCTTCATTTCCACCAGGTCTCGAAAACTTAGATTGTGCCGTAGGTACCAACGTACAGTTAATACAATGATATCCAGTTGATAATGCTTCCATTTAAACAAAGTGTCCCTTTTCATACTGATCACACACCTTTTGTAGAGTAATACTATCAGTATGTCCAAGGTTTAAAGTTTCATTGCACAAATATTATATTTTTTGCACCAGATCCTTATATCATGTATATATAAATCATTTTCCATGTTTAGTTTTCATATTATTACCGATTCACTCAAGGATGCCGGTTTATAGGAACCTTCGTGTTTTCAAATTACTTAGAGTATAAACTATCACTTGAAATTTGTTGTTCAGGTCCATTATTAATAGACCATAATAATTCCATTATACTTGCACCAGGTCCATTGAAGTACTCTATTTTAATATTATATAATTCATCTTTATTTAAAGAAATAGATCGGCTAGTATGTTTTGTTTTTGACATTACATTGTAATCATCAATTACAGCTTCATCATTAATATAGACACGTACACCATCATCAGAATTGGTAATAATTTTATATTCCCCTGTTTGAGGCGCTTTAATTTTTCCAGTCCAGCGAATTGAAAAATTTTCTGGGACTTTTCCTAATGCGTCGGGTAAATCGCTAATAGTAATATTTTTGTCTACACGTTCCATTACTTTATTATTAAAAAATACCCCTGTATAGTATTCTCCTAATAAACCATGCTCTACTTGAGGTGGTGTTTCACTTTTCACCAACCCTGCATTTAAATTTTTTAAATTATTTTGAGTTACAGTTATGTATTTCGTTAATCCATCACTACCAAAATAAGGACTGGTTCCAAAAAAGCGATAATTTTGTGGAACGTTTACTTTCGCATAGTACTTCCCATCGGCCACATCACCAAAAGAATACTTCCCTTGTGAATCCGTTGTAGAGCTTTTCATTAAAGATCCATTAATCGTAAATAAATCCATTTTAATATTGCCAATTCCGGATTCCCCTTCATCCATCTTCCCATTTTTGTTTTTATCTTCCCAGACCACACCTGTATTTTCAGCAGCATATGTTGGCGTAGTCATCACATATTGACTACTTAATAGTGTGGTAGATAATAGTGTTCCATACATGATTTTGTTTAATTTCATAAAATGATTCCTCCCAAAGTTACTTTTCATTGACTTACTAAAGATAACGAATCCGGAAGGTTCTAACAAACATAAAAATAACTTTAGGGAAAGGTCATATTTTATATTTTGATGACATGAACATAGGATTTTTTGAAAAAGAGGGCTTTATTTTATTCAAAAAATGTCATTACATGCTTCCCTCGGTTATGGTACAAAACAGTGAAATAGGCCTCACGATACATGCCCATCAACTTAAGAGAACAAATAAACTGAAATTCCCTTCAAAAGGGTTATAAACTGTTCAACAGATTGATTGTTCTTAAAAATCCGCATACTAAATAAACTCTAACGAGTTTTATTTTTAAAATTATGCAGCTTTCTTTTGTTCCCTAGCTATATTATACTCATAATGGACACCCATGATATCAAAGACAGTTTTCTTCTCATATCTGTGAGATTTCCGCCCGTTTTTCTCTAGAAGGTGGAACAGGTGAACCAGAAGCTTTGTTATCTCTTGGGTGTTTTGTATGGCTTGATAGAGGAGAAATAGGTGATCTTGAATCATTCCAATCGCTTTATATTCACTTAATTCTTTTTGCTTCTTCTGTAACAAAAGTTGGCGCATTTTAAACATGGTAGAAGAACATAAGAAAATAGCAATCAGTTTCCCGTATAAATGGCACTCTATTCGTTCTTGTTTAACCGTGCGACAATGATCTATATGAAACAATGATTTCCACGTTTTAAAAACTATTTCTATCTGCCAACGTAAAGAGTATAGTTCATGGACTTGCTTCATCGAAACCCACTCCCACGGAGTGTTAGTTACATATACATTCAACCCAGATAATATTTTACTTTTTTTCGAATATGGTTTTCCTTTTTTCTTTTCACTTTCCATTTGTTTTTTTCGTCGTTCTCGTAATTGTTTTTCTGTTAGACGATACAGAACGAGTCGGGCAAACAAAACTTTTTGATCTCCTACATAAACATTACCTACTTCATAAGTTTCACCAGGTAACAAGCGCTCCATCATCATTTGCAAGTTGATTTTTACATATTCTGTCTGTTTTTTGAGTGCACCATTATGAAAAAATGTAGGATTAGGATTTTTGATATATACATTTGAATTTAACTTTAAGCGTGAAATAAAATATGTTCCCCGTTGATCCATTTGATCTAAATCCTCTAATGAAAAATACCCTAAATCACGAATACATAAATCGCCTGGTCGTAACGTATCTAAACATTCTGTGCCGAATGTTTTATCATTATTTTTTCCAGGCCCCACTTGAAAATTAAGAAATTGTCCACTATGTAAATCATATTCTAATTGAATTTTGATTCCAGCTGTTTGCGCACATCCACCTGAACCAGGGTATATATGCTCCAACGTATTAGGTACCTGAAACATGGTGGCATCCATGATGCGAATGCGTTGAAAATGAGCAAGAAGTTGATTAGAAATGTGAGTCTGTTCACAGATTTTTTGTTGTAATAACAAAGAAAAGATATGTTTTAAAAATAACACTGATTTTTCATTAAATCGTTTATTTAAGCCCTCCGGGCTAAGTACAGTACCTGTAACTGCATGAAGCCTACTACATAATCGGACTAAAGAATCACTGGCCACCCTTTGGCTAATCCAAATACAAATGGTAGCTAAATCTGCCCCTGAAAATTTGCGTTTTCTTTTTACAAATTTCGATTCTGGTGCAAAGAAAGGATACGTTCCCAAGAAATAATGAGGATTCCTATTGGAATCATTCTTTACGCTGTTAATCCAAATAATTGATGAATAAATTCTTTTTGATTTTGAACAGACTGATTCCGTAAATCAACCTGTTCTTTTTTTATCATATGCATGGCTTCTAGGGGTAGTGAGACGGTTCATGCTCTAGTCCGTCAGATGATTTACATAAAATAGAAAAAACCTACTGTTTCAAAGTAGGTTCAATTTATCTAACATTCTTGTTCGAGATGGGTTTGTATACAGTAATGTAGTGTGTATATTAGAATGACCGGCTATATGTGCCACTTCATGTACATCAAAACCATTTTCCAGTGCGTGTGAACAAAAATAGTAACTACTCAGCTTCTTCAAATAAAAAAACAGGCCAAATACATGTTTCCGATTCGAAAACATGAAAAGAAAATACTCCAATCAGAGAAAGAATCTATGCCAAATAGAGAAATTCTCTTATGAAGTCGTGTTATTCCAAGGAACCGTTCTAGTTTCTATGACTTGGTTTATCGCTTGTAAGACCGATTGTTTTTGTTTTTTCATGGTACTCATAAAGCTTCGTATCTGACAAAAAGATTCTGCGCCTTTCTTACTTCGGAAAGTCCCAGACACTTTCTGTTTTACTTTCGTCATCCGAATATCCCGTTCTGCTTGATTGTTATCAAATGGAATGGCTGGATGTTCTAAAAACGCTAGAATTCTGTCAGAATACTTGACGAAGCGATTCCATAAATTTTGAGAAGGCGTCTGCTTTCCTTTCTTCTTTTGTTTCGTGGAAAGAATCTGTTGTTCTTTCAATATGGATTGATACATAATAAACAGATTCTTTTGCGTCGCTTTTGGCATGGTACCTTCGGATTGCTTTTTCATCGTCAACGCTTGCGTTAGAAATTTCTGCATCTGTTGTGCCCATTGTTCTCCAGTACTATCTATAATTCCTTGTAAATCTCGTAAGAGATGGGCATTACATAAAACGTGACGACAATCTGTATACGCATCATACGATTTCCAACCATCATGCATCGCAATTCCAGAAAAAGATGGCAAGATTTCTCCAGCATCCATTGCTTCTTTTCCACGTTTTTGATGAATATGTTGCAATGTCACCTCCGGTGTACTGGCAGTATGTAACCATTGTGTTTTGTTTTCTACACGCATACCAGTTTCATCAAAATGGACAACAGGAGACTGCAGAATCTTTTCCTTTACTTCTTTTATGAATGGCTGCAATTGAGAAGCGAAAGCCTGTGTATGATTTACCAGGGTTCCTTCGCTTATAGAATGTCCAAAACAATCCTGAAAGAATTCTTTTGTTCGCTTCAAAGAAATGCATTGATAATGCGTTAAATAGGGAATCAGTCTTTTTATATTTGGACCATATTGAACAGGACGAGATACTGTCGAAGGAAATTGGGCTTCTTGGATAGAATGGCAATGTGGGCATTCTTTCTGTTCTACTTTATGTTCTGTCACTTCGATCTGAATAGGTGGTAAGTCATACACTTGGCGAATGCGATACCCTTTTACAGGCTCGTGGTTCAAGGAAGTATGACAACAAGTACAATATGTAGGAGAATGTGTAATCGTATGATCTGGAGTCGCTGTCAAACCAAGAGTATGTCCCTTGTGGCCCAACTGGCCACCCGTTTGACGATGAGACGGTTTGCGCAAACTTTTTGTAACGGGCTTACCCAAACCATCTGTAGAAGGTGGCTTATGACTATTTTTGGAGTTTTTTTTTGAAGCATTTTCTAGTTCTTGTATACGTTTTTCTAACTTAGAAAATGTTTCTTCAAATAAAGAAATAACAGCTTCAGGTCCTTTTTTATATGTATCTAAAATAATTTTTCGATCGACCATAAGATTCACCTCCCCTGTTTGATATACTCAGTATTTACAAATGGGAGGCATATGAAACTAGTAAAATTTAAAAAAGACACCGAAAGGTGGCTGAGTAGTTACCGAAATTCTTTAAAATTTGATAATTTTTTCATCGATTCGCCTCCGATTTACTTTATATTTTATAAAATAGAGATAAAAAGAAAAGAGGCGAATGCTTATGTATCCATTAGGTTCAGAGAATAATCCGATTATGATCAAAGTAAGAACAAGAGCACAAGCAGAAAAAATAGCAACGATTTGTGATGAATATGATTTTTATTACATGATTAGTTTAGAATTAAATGAAGATTTAACTGATTTGAAAAAAGCAATTAAAGGACGCACACGTCCAATGAATATATATAATCCATGTGCTTGTAACAGTGGAAAGAAATATAAGTTCTGTTGTATGAACAAGGAAATAGAGTTAGGTATCTTCTTTTTCTTAGCTTGATGGCGATGTTGCCGTACCCCAAATAAGGTATCTTGAATAATCCCTTCGGGATGTTCTACAGTTGCTTTTAATAAGTTTATAATATGTTTATTTTTTCCTTTTACCCGTTCCAATTCTGCAATGGCTTCTTTCCGAGTTGTATTTTTAGCTCTATTTTTGATTTTAAGTGTAATTTCATCTAATAAATCTGCTAAAGAATCAATGACTTTCCCATATTGGTGTGAAAAAAGGATAGCTAATAATGTATAACGAATGTAGGACGGATGTGCACGTAATTCCGTTACAGTTTCTGTTGCTGCGCGGAAACGATATTTCTTTTCTAACTTTGGAGGTAAATGCTGAAATAGTCTAGGAGGAATTTCTAATTGTTGGATGGCTAACAGTTTTTTTAATTCTGTTTCCATAGTATTTACACTCGGTTTACATGCAGACGATAAAAGATATAGAAAAGATAACTGATTTGAATTTGTTTTTTCATACATGATGTCTACAATTTCTAAATCCTCATTTGATTGCACATCTAATAATGCATCTAATCGACAACAAGTTTCAGCGGATAAATGTTCGGAAATTGTATAATATAAATCTTTCTCATACGTATCAATAGCGGAATGAATCATTCGTTTTAAACTACCTTTAGAAGGTGGTTCTACTTTCCATTTGCGAAATAAATGATAAGCTTGATCAGATAAATCTTCCATATCATGTGTAAGTTGTACTTGTTCTTTTAGCCATTGTATCAATTGGAGATTATCTTTTGAAGTGATCTCTCTGAAACCCAAGAAATCACGAATGATTTTTCGATGATCTGTATAACTTCTTTCTTTTCCGCCCCATCTATAATGTTCAAAAAAATCTTCAGGTAACGCATCTATTTGATGTGCTAAATGTTGAACAATATCTTTCGAGATATCTTGTTTTTCGCTTGGAAAACGAGCTTCCTTTTGAAAATATTTTAGTAAGACAGCAAATCCCAGCCGATTGACGTTTGTTTTTTTACTCAATACTAAATGACGTTCATTTGGTAACAGCATATAGTTCTCTAATAATTCTTCTTCAGTCCAACTTTTTTTCAATATTTCCCCTCATCTCATTACGTTTATTTAATAAATAGTATAATTGAGAGAGAACATAACCTTCAAGAACACCCTGTTTTACTATTACTGGGAAAAGTCCTGCGGACTAGAGCAGCTACCCTGTCACTAAGCCCAATAGAAGGAGGTTCTACTTTCCACTTACGAAAGAGATAATACACTTGATTTATTAAGTAATCGGTATCATGAGTAAAGGCAATTTGTTCTTTTAACCATGGTTCCAGCCGCTCTCCTTCTGTATGAGTAAACTCTTTAAACTGAAAAAAATCTCGAATTTGTTTTCTATGGTAAGTATAGTTTCTTTCTTCTGATCCCCAACGATACTCATCAAATAAATTTGAAGAGAGGTTAAGTTGTTTTGCGATATATTCAATCACTGCTTTTGGAACATCACTTTTCTTTATTGGGAATCTAGCTTCATGCTGAAAATACTTCAATAGAACAGTAAAACCAAGACGACTGGCACCCGTCTTATTACCAATAAGTTTGCGCTCGATGTCAACCAAAATAAAATGTTCTAGTAGTTCATCTTCTGTCCAATTCTTCTTCATGCCTGTCTCTCCCTTTATATAGAATAGCTATCTATACTTTTAGTTTAGGGAAAAACAAACAATAAAAAAAGCCGAAATTGGCTTCACTTTGATATATACGAATAGCTACTTTGCGGTCTACAGCAAGAACCCTGTGACTAAGCCTATTTTGCAAAAGTTTAGCTTACTTTCAAAAACTTTGCAACAAAACCCTAATTTTTTCTCTTTTTTCTTAAAATTATTATATTATATAATTAACGAATTAATTCTGGGGGTAAAAAAATGAGAAATGATTTTTCACCTAATATACCAGTGTACATACAGATAGTAGAGTACATAAAAATGGAAATTATATCTAGACGCTGGTCAACAGGCAGCAAAATTCCTACTGTACGCGAATTAGCTACTACATTACAAGTCAATCAAAATACGATCCAACATGCATTTCAAGAGCTAGAAAAAGACGAGATTATTATAACGCGTAGAGGAATGGGAAGATATGTAACCACTAAGGAAGATAAGATTAAAAAACTTCTTAACCAAATGATAAAAGAGTTAATTGATAATTTTATAAATAACATGAAAAACTTAAATTTTAATGAAGAGACGATTCTTATAAGTCTCCAGTCTGCATTATATATAGATAATTTAAAAGCATTAAATAAATAATATATGAAAACATCTCTATTTCATTCACTTTTAACCGGTGAATGAAATAGAGATGTTTTTTTACAATTTATATAATATTACTTTATGCTTATCCATGCTATTTTAATAGCAATTCAACTTAAAACTTTGGCATCATACCACCAAATGCTCCAAAAGCTACTGAGAAAATAAAGAAGATGATTGCAACTACCGTTGCCTGTTTTTTGCTTAATCCTGCTGTAATATGTAATCCTAATGCAGATATAACTAAAGACCATATTGTAAAGACTTCAAATGATTTCATAGCACCATGTAAAACGTCATTAAATGAAGTTAGTAAAGGACCTAGCCCAGTATACATTTCTTCTCCTGTTTCTCCAATAATAATAGCCAAAAGACCATTTGTAAATAAACCAAGTGTGGTAATAACACTTCCATATACTGAAATTGCTAATAATTTTTTAAAAGGTGTATCGTTGTTCATAAACATCATAAACACTTTATAAATAGCTGTAGTAATAAAAGCCCCTATTATAAAACCAATAGCGCCTGTAAAAAATCCACTCCCTAATTGCCAAACTAAAGGAATATCTAAACCTAACTCTGCATTTACTTTTTTACCTTCTGGAGACATAATATATGCATATGTATTAATTAGGTATACAATACCAGTTAAAGTTGCTAATAGCCAAAAACTTTTCAAAATAGCGTTACTATTTTTTATTCTTTCAAATTGCATACTTGGAGATGTTATCACTCCAAATAATGATGGTTTTTCACCAGTAAGTTCTTTATTTTCAATATTTAACTCCATTTTATAGCCTCCTTGTATTTACATAATATCCTCTATTAAACAGTTCGCGCCGCATTATTATACATGCAACCTATTCATATCGAAGTGCTTCAATTGGATCCAATTTCGCAGCTTTATTTGCAGGAATTAACCCAAAAATAATACCAAGTGTCATAGAGAACAATACCCCACCTACGACAACTTCCCATGAAACAAGTGGTGGCCATTTCGCAAAGATAGACACAATATAAGCTCCCGAGTAACCAAGGGCAATTCCAATTAATCCGCCAATAAGCGTTACCATAACGGATTCAATTAAGAATTGTAGTAATATTTTACTGCGTGTTGCCCCAAGTGCTTTACGTACTCCTATTTCACGTGTGCGCTCTGTTACTGATACAAGCATAATATTCATAACACCAATTCCACCAACCACTAAGGAAATACCAGCAATACCACCAATAATCATAGTCATAATATTTGTCATTTGAGAAATCCCATCTTGAATTTCTTTTAAATTTGTTACTTCATATTTTCCTGTAAACTCGCTTGGTTTGCGGTTATTTAATACCTCAGCCGCTTTTTTTCCTGCTATTTCTAAATTATCGACATTTTTTGCTTGCACGGACATTTCTTGAATTTCCTCTTTTCCATATAAGGTTGGCCATAGTGTAATTGGAATTAGCGCTTCTGAAGCTTCCATTCCCATAAAATCATTATCTGATTTATATACACCAATGATTTGTATTGGTTGGCCCCTAATTCCAATGATTTTACCAACAGGATTTTGCTTTTTGAATACTTTCTTTTTCATTCCTGTGCTAATCATGACCACATTATTTCCTTGGGTAATATCAGACTCTTGTAATGAGCGACCTTTTAATACTTTTACTTGATTAACATTAAAATATTGGTTATCTAATCCTGTAATAGTTACCATTTCTTTTTTATCTTCAATATCCAGAGTTTCCATACTAGAATTTGTTGTAAGAATATGTGCCACTTCTGGAATATTTTGCACCTCATAAATGTCTTCCTCAGTTAGCTTAGGTTGTTCTGTTTCAAATAGATTATTAACATCTGGAGTGTAATGAATAGGAACAACATTATTCCCCTTACCAGCAAATACTGATTTTAATGTAGCTTCCCCACCCTGTCCAATCGCAACGACAGTAATAATAGAACCAACGCCGATAATAATACCAAGCATCGTCAATGCAGATCGTAGTTTATGAGCCATAATAGAAGATAGGGCAATTTTTATACTATCTAGTAAACTCATACTGCACACCTTCTATCTTCTGTAATTTTTCCATCTCGCAGTACAATGCGCCGAGATGAATAATCTGCTACTTCCTCTTCGTGCGTAACCATAACAATTGTTGTACCTTCTGCATTAATCTTCGTAAAAATATCCATAACTTGCTCACCAGACTTCGTATCAAGCGCACCAGTCGGCTCATCAGCCAGAATGAACGTTGGATTATTCGCAATCGCTCTTGCAATTGCGACACGCTGCTTCTGTCCACCTGACAATTCGTTCGGTAAATGATGCACGCGGTCTGCTAATCCGACTTTACCTAACGCCTCTAAAACACGCTTGCGACGCTCTGCTTTCTTTATGCCACCATATACGAGCGGGAGTTCAACATTTTCAACTGCCGAAAGACGCGGAAGCAAGTTAAAATGCTGAAACACAAAACCGATATATTCATTACGAATTAAAGCAAGCTTTGACTCGTCTGCTGTTAAGATATTCACATCATTCAGCATATATTCGCCTTCTGTTGGACGATCTAAACAACCGATAATATTCATAAGCGTTGATTTACCAGAACCAGACGGTCCCATAATCGAAACGAACTCGCCGCTCTGAATCGTTAAACTAATACCGTGCAAAATCGGCACTGCCAATTTTCCTTGATAATACGTTTTAGCAATATGATTTAACGTAATCATTTCTCTTTCACTTCCATTCCGTCATACATATCGTCGGAAGGATTTTTAACCACCTTTTGCCCCACTGTTACGCCTTCTACAACCTCTGTCCAGTCTCCATCAGTAGAACCTTTTTTCACATTTTGTTTACGAAGCTTTCCTTTTTCTTCAACATAAACAAATGCATCATCGTCTTTTTCTACAATGCTCTTAGTCGGAACAGCAATCATCTTCTTATTCTCTAAATTTACTTGCAGAGAAACGTGATAACCTGGAGATAAACCATCTTGACTATCAAGGCTTGCTTTATATGTATATTGAGACATATTTTGCGTCGCTTCACCTATACCGCCTGCTTGCGCCATCTCTGCACTCGTTGGGAATTCACTTACTTCTGTAATCTTACCTGTCCACTTCTTCTTATTATATGCTTTCGCAGTAACAGTAAATGTTTGATCCTTTTGAATTTGTGACTTTTGAAGCTCAGTTAACGTCCCTTGAATTTGGAACGGATCTTTAGATGCCACTTGTAAGAAGGCTTTCCCTTGCCCACCTAACGCTTGAGATGAACTTTGCGCTGCATCTTTATCTAACTTTTGAATAACACCAGCAAAATTACTATAAATAGTAAGCTCTTTCTGCTTTTTATTTAACTCTTTTTTCTGCAACTTTCCTTTTTCTTTCTCAAGATCAGTTGTCTTTTGTGCTATCTCTAACTCACTTACTTGCTCTTCCATCGGATCTGTTACTTCTTTCCCAGCTCCGCTATCTTTCGCTTTCTTAATTTCTTTCTTCAGCGAATCGATCTTCTTTTTCCCTTGATCATAACGCATATCTGCCATCTTCTGATCAAGCTCAGCTTGCTTCATTTGAAGATTAATCTCTTCATTATCATAAGAGAATAACTTCGCGCCTTTCTCTACCTCTTGTCCTTCTTTTACCTCAATATCTTTCACTTTCCCTTTGGCCGGATCCGCATAAAAACTTTCAATATTCCCAGGTTTCACCTGACCAGAAATTAACTTCGTATTATTCAGATTTCGCTCCGTTACCTTCTCAAAACTTACAACATCAGCAGATGTTGATGCCCCCTTCTTCTTCCCTTGCATTACAAAAATATTGACTGCTGCTACAATAACAATTAACGCAACAACTCCAACACTAATCCATTTTTTTGTATCTACATTTGTAAACATAGAGGTTGTTCTCCTTTTGTATATAATCCGAATTTTACATTTGATACATTCAAAAATTTCAGGTTATTTCATTTCTTGTGTGCTAACTTTCTTTTTTAGATATTGCATATTATTTCCATACCAAAAGTAGCATTGTCTAGCTACATCTGTTGGTATATCTAGGATTTTTGTTTTCTTAACTGGTTTAGCACGAGTTGAAGATTGAAGCGTAACAAGACCAAATAGACGCTGCAACCCAGACTCTGATATTTTCAATTCTTCAATATTTTTTCGATTTGTTATAAATAAATTTGTTGAAAATCCTCCTCGTTGTAGTTGAATGAGTTCTTCATTAAGCTTGTAACCACTGTAAAAGCCACTCAATATTTGTGATGTATTTGTCAGTACGAATAATATTATCGGGATATACCAAAGCTCTGACCACAAATAATAAGTAACTATTGTACCTATAATCCAAATGTAACTTATCCGTAACATCTTTATAAAAATAGTATATTTCGGGATACTAATCATTCTTTTATCGATTTTAAATGTGGGTAAAATCTCAGGAATTAGTGATAAAGCTCTATTTTTATCTATAAGTGGAAAAAGGGTTTTTACAGTTCTCAGTTCCTTTTCTTCCATATCAGTAATGCTTATAATATTAACTTGTACTAAGCCAAACCATCTCTTTAATATATTTGTATTAATGTTAATAGCTTGGATTTTCTCCTTTGGAATTGAAAATTCAGTCTCATTAAATACACCGGTTCTAATAAAAATTCGATGTTGATCAGAAGAAACTTCAAAATTTCCATATTGAATATACGTTTTAAATAGCCCGTAGGCCAATGACATTATTAAAAGAATAAAAATTCCAAACCCCATTAGAATCCATGATTTCTCAAAAAATGAGGTGATTTCATTTATATAGCCATCTATAGAAATGAAATCATTTATATTAGAATAAACTTCTTGAATTAACGGAATCAGTAAAAGTAATTTAAGTGACATAAATGATTTAACCCAAATTTCTTTAGGTGCCATTTTATAGTGTTTGTTTCTTGAAAAATCTTTGGATTTTATTAATTCGATCTTCTGTATCTTTAGTTCATTTTCTTTTTTTGGACTACAACCAATATGTCCTAAATGCTCCTGTATCCGTATAGATTCCTCATAAGTTATCATTTCAAGTTTAATAGAAGATTTTTTTTCATTCGAACCAGTTTCCAGTAAGAGAGATGTCAACCAAAATAATCGATGAAAGAAATGTGTATTCTGACTAACACCATGGATACGCTCTAATGGAATAAAACGATTTTCTTTAATAAACCGTCCCTCATAAATGTACATCCCTTTATCTGTAAATACATACTTAAAATGTTTCCACTCAAGAAATATTGAAACAAAATTATAAATTAAATAAACTACCACTGCTATTACACCTAAAGTCTTAAAAGTCGGATTAGAATTTGAACTTATAAAAATAGCAAAAAAAATAATCCATAGAATAAGTTCTTTTATAGATTTAAACATGGAAAATAGCATCCATAACGGATGCATTCGCTGAGCTATTTGTTCATACGATACTTCTTGTTTCATTGTATTATAGCCCCCTTATTTTACTCATTTACTTCATTGATTCCAGCTAAATATGCAATTTTCTCTCTTAATTCTGTTGCCTTTTTTTCAGAGATAGCAGGTATTTCATGCTCTGAAGCCATTGTACCTATTTGCATCGTTGATAAGCCAAACTTTCTTAATATTGGTCCCTGATTCGTATTTACATACTGTACTTTCGCCATTGGTATTATTAAATGAGTTCTCATGAATAGTCCTCCATGTTTTAATTGAATATAATTTTCATCAATTTCATAACGCCATGTTCTTTGTCGATATATAGGTATTATGGATAATTCAAATATGGAAGAAATAACAAGTAAGGCGATTATAATATAACAAATGATACCTACCCAGGCTTTCCAAGCATAATAATTCTGTAAAAATAAAAGAATTCCTAATATACAAAGTGTAGTAGTATAAGTAATTGCATCACCTATTCTCCATACCTTTATTGCATTTGGCGAGATTTTTTGCTGTGGTTCTTTTATCATTTCAAAGTCAATCCCCTTCTTTGATGATTAAATAAAACTAGTCTTCCTGTTCTGAATTTTTTTAAAACCAATGTTCCCTTTAATAATTATACTTAAAAATATTTCCATGTATAGATATTTTATTGCAAAATTCATAAAAAATATAATATAAAGTTTTTTCTGAAAATAACATTGACATAATTTATAGATTCAGATATATTTATAATCGCGAAAGCATTCATTAAAAATTTCATAGGAGGTGTAACACATGCTTGCATTCTTAAAGCTTGTAGCTAAGCTAGGACCTAAAGCTGCTAAATGGGCTTGGGCTAATAAAGGTAAAGTTTTAGGCTGGATTAGAGATGGACTAGCTATTGACTGGATTATCAATAAAATTAACGACATTGTAAACTAAGTATTCTGGAGTTCTGAATTATTATAGTAGGAGGTATAACACATGCTTGCATTTTTAAAACTTGTAGCTAAACTAGGACCTAAAGCTGCTAAATGGGCTTGGGCTAATAAAGGTAAAGTTTTAGGCTGGATTAGAGATGGACTAGCTATTGACTGGATTATCAATAAAATTAACGACATTGTAAACTAAGTATTCTGGAGTTCTGAATTATTATAGTAGGAGGTATAACACATGCTTGCATTTTTAAAACTTGTAGCTAAACTAGGACCTAAAGCTGCTAAATGGGCTTGGGCTAATAAAAGTAGAGTTTTAGGTTGGATTAGAGATGGTATGGCTATTGATTGGATCATCAACAAAATTAATGACATTGTAAACTGAGTGATGTAATTACATATTGTAATTAATTTTAAAAGGATAGGATCTAGAGTTCTATCCTTTTATTAATTATAATAAGTATCAATTTCCATACCTTATTTCAACAAACCGTTTATTCTACACCAGCCTCTAAAAGCCCACTAGCATTAGAAGTATTATAACATCCATCAAAACTACTTTATAGAGTCCTCTACTACATATATTTTTCAATCTGAAATTTTCTAAGTTTAATGATTTGAATATTTATCAAAAATCCTAATACTTAATTATAAGTGAATAAAAACTCATACTTTTTAATTCTAAGTCTTTTATTTCATATCTTTTGTTTTCATTCTGTCTAATTCTTTTTTTTGCTTATTTTTCAAATCTTCTCTCCCCTTAATCCAAATTCCTAATAAAATAGCTAATCCACCTAAAATAATAATAATAAATATAAGTGTATTTCCTTTGACAGTTAGCACCTCAGTTACCCCTAGATATAAGAGCGTTATCACATATAAAATAGGTAAACATAGTCCCCAATAAACATTTTCTCTTCTTGATAAAAAGTATTGAAGTCCAATTAATAAAATCGCAATTAAAAATCCATATAGGCGAAACATTAATTATCCCCTCTTTCATTTTTATATTTTTCAATTATCAATTTTGCATCTTCTAAATTAATACGATCTTCAATGGAAAGTTTTTTGATAAAGGTAATGAACTCTTCATCTTCATCAGTATCATTTACTTTTATTTTTTGAATTAACTTATCTACCCGTACCCTCACTGTAGGATAAGAAACATCATAAATTTTTGCTATTTCTTTCAAAGATCCGGAATGTAAAATGAAATTTTTAATAAATTCAATATCCTCATTCTCTAAATTCAATAGCCAATTCGGAATCTTTTTAAAATCCATAACCTTCAGCTCCTTTAATTATATTTTAACATAGTTAAATAAAAAATCAATTTTATTTTTAATAAAATTGATTTTTTATTTAACTTTATTTATTTTTGTGTTTTAAAACTTCTTAAACCAGTTCTGTTGCAAAGTTTTTGAAAGTAAGCTAAACTTTTGCAAAATAGAGTGAGGAGCATCGAAAATGAGATGTTTTAAAGGGAAACAATTCAAGAAAGATATTATTTTAGTAGCCGTCGGCTACTATTGTCGTTTTTCTTGAATCTACCGTGACGTATCTAAAATTCTAAAAAAACATGGTGTATCAGTTCATCCTACAACCATCATGCGCTGGGTACATGAATATGGAAATCTAATCTATCAATTTTGGAAGAAGAAAAACAAATCAAGACTGCACGCTTGGCATTATAAATTTATTTTTAGAAATTTCAATAGTTACACCACGTCCATCTTCACTTTCTTTTACGACTTTAAACTGAAGACCCAATTTCGGAAGAACTTTGTCTGTATAATTAGTAACTACTCAGCTTCTTCAAATAAAAAAACAGGCCAAATACATGTTTCCGATTCGAAAACATGAAAAGAAAATACTCCAATCAGAGAAAGAATCTATGCCAAATAGAGAAATTCTCTTATGAAGTCGTGTTATTCCAAGGAACCGTTCTAGTTTCGGTTCTGGTGCAAAAAAATTAGGTTAATTGTAAGTAATCTTCTAATTTTGGACATACTGATACGATTACTCTGCAAAAGGGATGTGATCAGTATGAAAAAGGACAATTTGTTTAAATGGAAGCATTACCAACCAGATATAATTTTATTAACTGTACGTTGGTACCTACGGTACAATCTAAGTTTTCGAGATTTGGTGGAAATGATGGAAGAAAGAGGATTATCCTTAGCACATACAACGATTATGCGCTGGGTCCATCAATACGGACCGGAACTGGATAAACGGATCCGATGTCATCTTAAACAAACAAATGATTCATGGCGAGTGGATGAAACGTATATAAAAGTAAAAGGGCAATGGATGTATTTATACCGTGCGGTTGATTCTGAGGGAAATACGATTGACTTCAATCTTAGTAAAACTAGAAATCATAAGGCTGCAAAGCGATTCTTTAAGAAAGCTTTGCAATCTTTTCATGCCTCAAAACCTCGTACAATTACAATTGATAAAAATCCTGCTTATCCAGTTGCTATCACCAAATTAAAGAACGAGAAAAAAGTGCCGTTAGGCACTCAAATTCGGCAGATAAAATATCTAAATAACGTAGTGGAGCAAGACCATCGATTCATTAAAAAACGTGTACGCTCTATGTTAGGATTTAAATCTTTTGGCACCGCTACATGTATACTTGCAGGAGTAGAAGCCATGCATATGATAAAAAAAGAACAGGTTGATTTACGGGATCAGTCTGTTCAAAATCAAAAAGAATTTATTCATCAATTATTTGGATTAACAGCGTAAAGAATGATTCCAATAGGAATCCTCATTATTTCTTGGGAACGTATCCTTTCTTTGCACCAGAACCGTATTTACTTTAAATAAAACCATAACTATTATTGATATCCTTCAATAATAGTTATACAATAGAACATATACATAAAAACAACTACAATATAGTAAAAAAAACAAAAAATAAACCCTACCGCACACATTTTTAATTGGCATATCACTTTGGCGGGTGAACCAATTAAAAATCCGAATGAAGTAGGGGGTTTATCTTTTATAATCATACATGCTACATAACCATTATAGCATGTAAAAATTATAATGTGAATAAAAAACCTCTACTTTTCCAACGTTTTTCTGTGCATTTGCGGTGGTAAAAAATAGGAGGTTTTTTCCGTGTTGTTACAAAACTTTTTGCTCAGCCGAGCAAAACGAGAACTATCCCCTCAATTATATCGTATCCCTAAGTGCAAGACGGGAGCTATCAATAAAGCAGTCAAAAGTGTAATCAAAGATATTGATAGTATTCTATTTAAATATGAAGGCAAAACTACAAAAGAATACTTCGAGAAAACGCCACGCCGATATGAAGCACTTGAAACCGTGCTTTCCTATCTTGTTCAGGAGGGATTTTCCCAAGTTAGACAAGAGCAAATTAGCCAAAAATCGGGTATTTCTGTACCACTAATCAACTTTATTCTGAAATGGCTAGAAGATCTGGAAGTATGCCATCAAATTAAAACCAGACGTCACAATAAAATTGCGCCGTCTATCTACATTTTAAGTCTACATAATAATTACTTGAAAATTATTGAGTATTTTAAGCAAAAATGGGCATTAACAATCAATATTTTTGCTACATTTACAGAGTTTTTGTCAAAGAAAATAAATAAAAAACAAAAGAAAGATTCAAATAATAGCGAAGATACCCCAATTTCTACATGTCATGGATTCGATTTATTTACACCTGTTGAAGTAGAACCTGAAGAAAAAGAAAATGAGGAACAAGAAACGAATTCTGACGAAGATAAAAAATTGGAAACTAGCTTACAAGAAATACTGGCAGCAAGATTACAAGAAATGAATGATTTTATGAGTGAAGATCAGAAGAAGCTTTATCTCTACATGTTAAGTAAAGATACAAATATTACTGAAAAAGATGCTTATACAATTGCATTGCGTATGCCACCAGACGTAGATCGGGAGGTAAGAAAGACTTTTGAGGAGTGTGTACGCCATTTTGAGCATACTCAATCAGATGTAAGTACTCCTGCGCATTTCATAGTGATGTACACAAATAAACTCCATGCGTATAGGAAAATACGCATGGAGAAGTATAAAAAAGATAGGGAGTCTAGAGTAGACATTGACTTTAAGAAGTTCAAAGAAATGCTAGATCCTAACTCTTAACTTTTATTTCTCACAGCAAAATAAGAACCATGTAGCCTTGTTCAAAAAAATTGAAGCTAACAAGGCTTTTTGTCATGCAATCATAATTTACATTTTAAAAATCTATTAATCTTATTATTAAACTTCAAGGTATCAGGGACGTTTTCAGCAAAAAAATACGTAAAATTTATCATAGAGTAGTAGATGAATTTTATTAGTAATTAAACAAGGAATTAAATAAGAAGAAATCTCTAAGTCCTTGTGAGAGTAAAGATAAAACCCCTAAAATAAATCCTAATGTATTTAATGTTTTTATTTCTTATAAACAAGATTTAATAATAAGAGTATCCTATATTCTTATTATATTTTAGTTTTAAAAATAAAGTGAAAAATATCATTTTAAGGTATCCTAAGAATTTTAGGGAAATCTGTAACCCCTTGTAACTACATTTGAAATTTTTAGGGACGTTTGACCATTTTTAATAAAATGTAGCGAATATTATTATACAAAGAAATAGCCATGCCCTTGGATTCGCCTTTTATTCCTGTTTCCTGACTTTATAAAGCTTCAAACGTCCAAAGACAACCCCAGAGGATAAGAATCGCTCTTCTGAGGCCACCTCTGTTAGTTTGAATGCAGGTTAGAATGTATATAATTACCGTTTAAACAACTTGGTCAGCCAATTATTCTTATGTTGATTAGAGAATTTCTTAGTTTCTAAAGTTTCCTGGATCTGAATTAGTAAATTCTCATCCCTTTTCATAGCGTTCATATCAATTTCATGTAACTGCTGTTTAACATTAGTCTCATGTTTGTTTAGCTGTTCAACTAATTGTTTATTAACTTCAAGTAAATATGAATTTTGCTGTTTAATACTTTGAAACTCATTATTTTGCTCATGCAATACTTGGACTAATATTTCTACTGCTTTGTTCATATTAGCGAATTTTTCTTCAAATTTGTTTAAATCTTCATTTGTTATAAGGGAAGAAACTGTTGCTAATTCTTCTGATCCTGTATCGTCTATTTCTATTACACGTGGGAATTCGATATTTAATATTCTTCTAACATCTTGTTTAGTATGTCCTTCTTCTAACAGGTGTTTAGCACGTATTAATAGCTTTATAACTGATTTTTCATATTTCCTGCCTCTTCCACCACCTTTCACCACAATAAATTCGTTAAAATCATTCAAGTATCGATAGATACTTGTTTCAGATATACCTGTTTGTATAGAAAGATCACTTACAGATAATAGTTCTTCCAAATTTCCACCACCTATCACCACTTCTTACTATGAACCACCCAACGTCATCCACCACCACTCACCACATTCTTCCCACTTCCCACCAAGTACTATATACTCTGTTTCTTCCTATTACCCTTTAGCACCTTCTATGACCTTGCTATCTGAATACGAGCTCTAAAATTGCCTCTTTTTTATATCAATTAATACAGAAAAAAGAAACTTCAGAGTGATACCTATTAAATACCTTTTTACAACTAATGAGGTATTTTTCATTCATTAGATACAAAAAAGATACCTAAAATATAATTAAATTATTGCTATTAAGGTACCTAAGTTATATAATGTAGTTAAGAGGTATTTTAAAGGTATTAAATAGGTATCGTAAAGGTGCTTTAAATATAAAAAGGGAGATGTTGTTTAATGAATATGCATTTTTATCTAAAAGCGGATATCGGAAATAATAAAGTGAAGTTTAAGGTAGATAATGAAGTAGAAAAAGTACAAAGTGTATATAAAAGGCTGTTCACTCCAATTGCTCCTAGTGAAACAAACATTGAAAAATGTGTTGTTAACTTGCTAGATGAATTGAATGTACATATTACAAGTTCTTCAATTAAAAGAAGTGGCCAATTTTTAGTTGGTGAAAGAGCGATGAAGTTTGGAAAAGATGTAAAGTCCATGGATATTAGCGAAGGTGGTAAGTATATTGATGATCTTCCTATTATTCATACAATTAGTATCACTGCTGCTAAAGCAATTCAGAAGGCATATAATGATACAAAAGAACTGCCTGAAGCACTGGATGTAAAAGTGGATTTAATTACTGCTATTCCAGCAAGTGAATGGAATCCTGAACGTGCTCGAATTTTACAAGAACGCTTTTTAAAGGGAACACATATTACGATTGTTGACGTTGCTGAAAAGAAAGTCACAGTAAAAATTAAGTTTAATGATGCAAAAGTAACTCGTGAGGGTATTCCACCGTTATACTTAATGTTAAAGGCTATTCGTGAAAAGAAATTAGATATGTTTAAACAATATGTTGATTTCTGTAAAAATGATCTTAAATACAATGAAGAAAAACTTAATAATTTGCTAACTGAAGCGATATTTTCACGTAAAAAAATTTTACATGCGGACATTGGGGATGGAACGACAGAGTACATCTATACAGTTGGTGTGAATCCTAATAGCGACGCTTGCACAGGTGAAAAACGAGGTGTAGGTCATGCGATTAAAGAAGCTATTAGATTACTACAAGTTGATAAACCAGGGATAGGTGAATTAACAAGACAACAATTTAGCGAGATACTTCAAGATAAAGAACATAATTTCCATACAGAAGCGAAATCATTCTTTTATGAAACTCGATTTGTTCAAGCTGAAAATATCTTACAAGATATTAAAAATAAATACAGAGAAAATACGGCAAGCGAAGCTCAAGTCATTGCTGTATATGGTGGTGGATCTGTTGGATTTAAAGAAGATTTATATGACGAACTAGCTACCTTCTGTAAGATGAATAAGTTAGAGTTACTATGGATTCCAGCAGAGTATGCAATTGACATGAACATTGAAGGTATGGATGTACTTGTTAATGAAGTGTTGACTAAGCAAGGATAGGTGAAATAAGTGAAAAAAAGACCAGAACAATATGGATGGAAATTAAAGAAAATAGAAGATGAAGGTTTTTGGAAATGGTATGAAGCACAAGATAATATAAACGACTCGTTAATTGCACTGGTACACTTTTTTACAAAGGAATATGGTATACGGGATGTAAAAGACTTTGATATTCAAGAGCAAATGCATCGTTCACTGTTTCTAAAAGAAGAATTTTATCATGATTTAAAAATGATTAAAAATTTAGTGAAAGAAAGCAAAGCTCATATTAGTGGGAATTCTTATGATATGTTAGATGAGAAAAAAGAAGTTGCGTTAAAAAATGCAAGTGAAATAAATGAGAATCAGAGTACGAAAATGGAAGTTTCACATGCGAATTTAAACGAACACAATCTTACTCAAAAAGATGATAAAAATTCGGATGAATCTAAAGTGGAAAAGGATATTTTTGGTGATGTAGATCAGAATTCTATATTCTAAACATCTCTATAGATTTAATCTTTGTCGAAAAATCAGATATAAAGGGAACTAACAGAGTAACATCCGAGTGGGAGAAATCAAAGGAAGCAAAACGACAACAATTTGCATAATGACATGATGGAGTGCTTACTTTTTATAGAAGGCACTCCTTTTTATATTTTTCACAAAAAGGATAAATAGAGGTGATTATTGATGATTTCAATAGCTAATGGAAGTCGATGGTTGAAGATTTTAAAATCATTAGGATATTATACAATAGTATTGGGAGTAAGTGTAAGTATATTGGGTTCTGGTGCAAAGAAAGGATACGTTCCCAAGAAATAATGAGGATTCCTATTGGAATCATTCTTTACGCTGTTAATCCAAATAATTGATGAATAAATTCTTTTTGATTTTGAACAGACTGATCCCGTAAATCAACCTGTTCTTTTTTTATCATATGCATGGCTTCTACTCCTGCAAGTATACATGTAGCGGTGCCAAAAGATTTAAATCCTAACATAGAGCGTACACGTTTTTTAATGAATCGATGGTCTTGCTCCACTACGTTATTTAGATATTTTATCTGCCGAATTTGAGTGCCTAACGGCACTTTTTTCTCGCTCTTTAATTTAGTGATGGCAACTGGATAAGCAGGATTTTTATCAATTGTGATTGTACGAGGTTTTGAGACATGAAAAGACTGCAAAGCCTTTTTAAAGAATCGCTTTGCAGCCTTATGATTTCTAGTTTTACTGAGATAGAAGTCAATCGTATTTCCTTCAGAATCAACCGCACGGTATAAATACATCCATTGCCCTTTTACTTTTATATACGTTTCATCCACTCGCCATGAATCATTTGTTTGTTTAAGATGACGTCGGATCCGTTGATCCAGTTCCGGTCCGTATTGATGGACCCAGCGCATAATCGTTGTATGAGCTAAAGATAATCCTCTTTCTTCCATCATTTCCACCAAATCTCGAAAACTTAGATTGTACCGTAGGTACCAACGTACAGTTAATAAAATTATATCTGGTTGGTAATGCTTCCATTTAAACAAATTGTCCTTTTTCATACTGATCACATCCCTTTTGTAGAGTAATCGTATCAGTATGTCCAAAATTAGAAGATTACTTGCAATTAACCTAATTTTTTGCACCAGAACCAAATTAGCAGCCCTTCAAAAATATAATGAGTTTCTTATTACAATTGGTGTTCAGAATGAACTTGTTATTTCAAAAAATATGAAAAAGAAAATCCAACAAGATTATGCTTTAGTCATATTATTAATGCATACAGGGTGTAGAATTAGCGAAGCTTTACAAATTGACTTACAGCAAGACTTGTATCTTTCTTCATCAGAATTAGTTATTCGTTCTGGGAAAGGCGATAAACAACGAACTGTTTTATTAAATCAAAAAGTGATACAAGCATTAAAAAACTATTTAGTAGAAAGAAACGTACACAAATATAAAAAAAGTCCTTATTTGTTTGTATCAAATAAAGGGCCCAAATTAAGCCGAATGACTGTAAACGACATGTTTAAAAAATATAGTAAATTAGCAGGATTAGCGACAAACTTAA
Source organism: Bacillus sp. CPT56D-587-MTF (assembly GCF_058792335.1). Lineage (NCBI taxonomy): Bacteria > Bacillati > Bacillota > Bacilli > Caryophanales > Bacillaceae > Bacillus > Bacillus sp. CPT56D-587-MTF. The sequence continues at coordinate 30,928 of NZ_JBYTEF010000004.1, forward strand.
AGCCACATGATCTAAGACATTATTTTTGTTCACACGCACTGGAAAATGGTTTTGATGTACATGAAGTGGCACATATAGCCGGTCATTCTAATATACATACTACATTACTGTATACAAACCCATCTCGAACAAAAATGTTAGATAAATTGAACCTACTTTGAAATAGTAGGTTTTTTCTGTTTTATGTAAATCATCTGACGGACTAGAGCACGAACCGTCTCACTACCCCTATAGGGTACTTGAAACATAGTGGCATCCATGATGCGAATACGTTTAAAATGCGCAAAAAGTTGGCTAGAAATGTGAGTTTGTTCACAGAGTTTTTGTTGTAACAACAAAGAAAAGATATGTTTTAAAAATAACACTGATTTTTCGTTAAATCGTTTATTTAAGCCCTCAGGGCTAAGTACAGTACCTGTAACTGCGTGAAGTCTACTACATAATCGTACTAAAGGATCACTGGCCACCCTTTGACTAATCCAAATACAAATGGTAGCTAAATCTGATCCCGAAAATTTGCGTTTTCTCTTTACAAACTTCATCTCTCTTGCTAGTTCTTCCAAAAATCAGGGTGTGATATAGCGCTGTAATTCTTCCGCAAATGGTTGCAACTCCTCTTGAATCGAGAGATTCATAAAAAACGTCACCCTTTCTCATTTATATTATGTAAGAAAGAATAACGTTTTTTTGTACTTGGGGGTAGTAAAAAGCCTTAAGTTGATGGGCATGGCCTCACGATACCATTTCGGGAAAATTGTACGTTTAGACACAATTTAGACAAAACTATCTATTTCCTTACTTTTAAGGAAATAGATAGTTTTTTATTTATATATATCGGTTGAAGAGTTTTTGTTACCTATACTTTGATTGAAAAAAATAATAATCATTAACGGCTTACAACATTGTAAGGTAGATGTAAGAATAATCAATATCTTTATTCAAGTATAATAGCTAAACTAACAATATATGAATCCACCTGAGATTATATTACACATGGGAGGTAACTTTATGACTAAAACTGTATTACATGTAAATAAAGTAAAAAAGGTATATGGTAAAAAAGGTGAAAATCAATCCCAAGCTTTAAAAGACGTATCTTTTTCCATAGAAGAAGGAGAATTTGTTGGAATCATGGGCCCTTCAGGTTCAGGGAAAACAACATTATTAAACGTGATTTCTACTTTAGATCAAGCAACAGAAGGTAGTATTACCATCTCTGGAATTGATATCACCAAGATGAAAGCGAATGAACTCTCTGACTTTCGATCTCAAAAATTAGGATTTATCTTTCAAGATTTCAACTTACTTGAAAATCTATCAGTTTATGAAAACATTGCATTGCCACTCTCTCTTCAAGGGAGATCCTCTCGCGAAATTAAGGATAAAGTTCAAGATGTAACGAGTATATTAGGAATTACTTCTATTCTTTCCAAATACCCTACTGAAATATCCGGTGGACAAAAGCAACGAACTGCTGCGGCCCGTGCACTTGTTCATAATCCTGCTATGATTTTAGCAGATGAACCCACAGGAGCCCTCGATTCTAAAAATGCAACAAGTCTATTAGAAGCCATGCAACAGTTAAATACTGAACAGGATGTATCTATTATGATGGTGACACATGATCCTTATAGTGCGAGTTATTGTAGGCGGATTTTATTTATTCAAGATGGAGAGTTATATAAGCAAATTCATCGAAGTGATACACGAGAAGTTTTCTATAAAGAAATTTTAGATGTATTAGCTACACTTGGTACATCTTCAAAAGAAATGGAGATATAACATCATGTTGCTTAAACTTTCTATTTCCAGTATACGAAAAATGATGAAAGATTATATCGTGTTATTAATTGGCTTAGTCATTTCTATTTCTATTTTTTATATGTTTCAAACGTTGGCGATGAATACAGAATTTACAAAACATAATAGTATTATCGGTTCCATTGCACTGACATTTCAAATTGGATCTATTTTACTTATGTTTGTTTCTTTCTTTTATATTTTCTATGCGAATTCTTTCCTACTTTCCTTACGTCGTAAAGAATTGGGAATGTATTTGATATTAGGTGCAAAGAAAAATAAAATTAGTCTCTTACTGTTTTTTGAAACATTAGGTATGGGATTTTTAGCAATCATTTTAGGAAGTATGTTAGGGATTCTCCTTTCAAAACTAGTGAGCTTCCTATTAATGAAACAATTAGAGATTTCTCTAGAAGGATACCAAGCCTTTTACCTACCCGCCTGGAGTAAAACCTGTTTCTTTTTTTGCATATTATTTTTCCTTACTTCTATAATCAATGCGATTCGTTTATCTTTGAAAACAGAGTTACATTTAATTCGTACAGAACAAACGATAGACCGTATGCCAACAAAAGGTCTTACTACAGTATTATTAGTTATAATAGGGATAACTGGAATTGGAGTGGGTTATTATTTGGTTATGGGGCCTGGGATTAAAAAAGTTTCAGATATTCAAATACCTCTTTTCACCATTACAGTAGGAACATATTTACTATTTGTCTCTCTTTTACCCATATTAGTAAATGCATTGAAAAAAACAAGATTAAATGAAAGGTATATCAACGCTTTTACTTTTGCCCAATTACGATTTCGCGTTAATAATTTAGCAAAAATGCTTGGAACGGTTACAATGTTAATCGGGCTTGGAGTTGGCGCTATGGCTGGTAGTATGTCCTTGCAACAAAATGCAGAATTAAGAGCAAATAAAACGCAAGTATATGATATTACAATTTTGAATCCAGAACATGCAGATTATGAAGCATTGGAAAACATGAAAATAACAGAAAAAAATCAATATCGTTATAAGAGTAATAATCAAGCGATTTATTATTTAAAGGATGATCTTGTTGCTCATCCACCGCTTACATTTTTGAATCAAGAAGAAAATCAGCCACATCGTATTACAGAAAAGCTTCCGGCGGAAGCCTATAGTATGTTTAATGGCAAGCGAAACAACCAAATGTACAAGACGTTACCATCAGAGTGGAGCCGAGCAATGGCGTTTGAATTTCGGATAAATATGCAAATATTTGATCAGAAACCAGTTTATATCGTAGATCAAAAGCATTATACATCCATTTCTGGGTCAGAGCGTGTATTTTTAGTAGCTAAAGTAGATGATTTTCTAAAATATAAAAAAGAATTGAAAGAGATAGATACTCGCCACCAAAACCAGTTACCTACCTCTCAGAAAGAGGAGCCCTTGTTAACAAAGTACGGTATATATGAAGGGATGCTTGCTTTCTCGAAAGGAACCGTATTTATGGGAGTCTTCTTAGGTATTGCATTTTTAGCGATGATGGCAAGTTGTTTGATGTTTAAAATCCTTTCTGGAGCTACCAGGGATATAGAACGCTATCACATGCTTCGTAAAATAGGTGTGCGTAAAGAATTACTTACAAAATCTATATATAAAGAGCTTGGCAGCATCTTTGTATTTCCAGCTATTTTGGGATTGATACATGTTTTAGTCGGAATGAAAGTTTTTGCATATGTAGCCATTTTTACAGATCCCTATATTAATATTTGGGTCCCAATTGCTATCTTTCTCATTATCTATACGATATATTATTGGATTACTGTGCAACTGTATAAAAGAATTGTATTTCCAAAACAACTATAATAAATCCTATGAAATATGAAAAAACAGAATCGGATTAAGAAATGGTATTAAACAACAAGAATATAGTCAAATGAATATATATACGGAGGAATAAAAATATGAAAAAATATATAAGTATACTTACATTGGTAACCATTTTGACTACGTTAATAGCTGGATGTAGACAAGTAAATGGTTTATATGAAAAAGCAACAGCATCCAACCACCAAAGAATATAAATTAGACGCTTATAATGAGGATGGGGAAAAGGCTAAAATTACTTTTACTGTGTCAGAAGAACAAAAGTCCCCTGTGTTTCTTCGTATTCACGTATTAAAATCAAAAGATCCTGATGAAAATCATTTCGTTAAGGATTACGAAACAGTAAAAGAAACCGAACTACCTGAGAAAGTGAAAGAGAAAATAAAAGGTAATTAAAGAATAGCGATTATTTCGTATAAAAAAGTAACCTGTGCGTAATAGGTTACTTTTTTATATGGTGTACAGAAAATTGTATATTTCTGTACACTTTATTTTTTAGTAAAAAACTGATATCTTTACCTGTCACAAAAACGTCCATTTTTGTGACAAGTGAAATTTTAAATATTTGCTATAAAAAAATAAAAATGAATCCCAAACATGTTTGGATTCATTTTTTAATAGTACATAACTAAATTAACTTATACAATACACCGGTTAATACACAATTGGTATATTTTGTCTTATTCCCCTTTTTCGGGGGATGGGCAAAGAAACCCTATATTTGGCATGCTTTTTTGTCTGAAGAAGCTGAGTAGTTACCAATTATTTTTATAAAATTGAATAATTAAGGTGATAACATGTTATAATATAAGAGAAATAAACACTCCTACTTATTTATAAGGCAAATAAGTAGCTATTATTTCACAGTATGTACCAAAAAAAGACCCTAATAGGGTCTTTTTTTGGTACATATTTCTATTTTTTTGATTCTTTAAATGTATCTTTTAAATCTTTATCTGTTACTTTTATATCAGCTTTTTTTAATAAATCCTCAATAAATTTTTGCTGCCATTGTTGATCTTGTAAGCGTTTGGTTTCTAATTCTTTACGAATTCTTTCTTTTTCTTCTGCAAAAGGTTTTAATTCTTTTTTCTCTGTTACCTTAATAATATGATATCCATAAGAGGACTTTACCGGATCACTTACTTGTCCTACTTCTAATTTATAAGCCGCTTCTTCAAATTTAGAATCCATTTCACCTGGACCAAACTCGGGTAATTCGCCTCCTTTTTCTTTTGAACCAGGATCCTCTGAATATTGTTTGGCTAGTGTAGCAAAATCTTCCCCATTATTTAATTTTTCTTTTATTTCTTTTGCTGTATTTTCATCTTTAACTAAAATATGACTTACTTTCAATTTTGGTTTGTAGTTTTCTTTAAGATCTTTTTCTGTAATGGATGCTTTAATACCTTTTTCAAGAGCGATTTGGGGTTTCATTTGTTCTTTTAATGCATTTTCATCTTTAAGGCCAGATTGTGCCAATGCTGATTTGAAATTATCTCCCATCTGTTCTTTTAATTCTTTTACTTTTTTAGTTGCTTCTTCATCAGAAACTTTGTACTTATCCAGTAAAACCTTATTCAGCATCATTTGGTGTAATGCTGTTTTTCCATACGTTTTCTTTAATTCTTTTTCTAAATCGGTTTGTGTGACATTTCCTGCTTTTGATGTTGCAACATTTTCTGAGGAACCACATGCGGATAATAATAAAATGCTACTCATTACCGCACCAATAAAAATACGTCGTTTATTCAAGAGATTATACCTCACTTTACAAATTAATTTATAATTCAGTATAGCAAAAAAATATAAACTTGCATATCTCATCTACACGATGTTGAATAGTTAAGGGCATATACATTGCTATCAAGGTAAATGCGTACAATGATAAGTATAGGGGTGTGGAGTTTTGTTGCTCAAATTAATAGGTAGAACCAGCATCTCCGAGCACACCGATAATTTCGCAATTTTCTGAATATTTTTATTGGCACCTTATATATTTTCGTTACAGAATGAGCATTCTGTGTCACTTATTAACTTAAATCATAAAAAAATGATACTAATTTAATGGATTAACATCTTAAAAAAATGACATAGAACTCAAAAACTTGAATTTCAAGCTCCAAAAACATGAAAAATACCTGTAAATTATCTGTAAATTACAAAAATATTGATTCGCTCGAAGATGGTGGGTTTACGCCTATTAACAATAAGTGCACTTAAAGTTAATACACAAAATAATAAATTTGTTTTGCTTCTAAATCAATAATAGCCCCTACTTCAAGTAGAAAATCGGTTCTGGTGCAAAAAATTAGGTTAATTGCAAGTAATCTTCTAATTTTGGACATACTGATACGATTACTCTACAAAAGGGATGTGATCAGTATGAAAAAGGACAATTTGTTTAAATGGAAGCATTACCAACCAGATATAATTTTATTAACTGTACGTTGGTACCTACGGTACAATCTAAGTTTTCGAGATTTTGTGGAAATGATGGAAGAAAGAGGATTATCTTTAGCTCATACAACGATTATGCGCTGGGTCCATCAATACGGACCGGAACTGGATCAACGGATCCGACGTCATCTTAAACAAACAAATGATTCATGGCGAGTGGATGAAACGTATATAAAAGTAAAAGGGCAATGGATGTATTTATACCGTGCGGTTGATTCTGAAGGAAATACGATTGACTTCTATCTCAGTAAAACTAGAAATCATAAGGCTGCAAAGCGATTCTTTAAAAAGGCTTTGCAGTCTTTTCATGTCTCAAAACCTCGTACAATCACAATTGATAAAAATCCTGCTTATCCAGTTGCCATCACTAAATTAAAGAGCGAGAAAAAAGTGCCGTTAGGCACTCAAATTCGGCAGATAAAATATCTAAATAACGTAGTGGAGCAAGACCATCGATTCATTAAAAAACGTGTACGCTCTATGTTAGGATTTAAATCTTTTGGCACCGCTACATGTATACTTGCAGGAGTAGAAACCATGCATATGATAAAAAAAGAACAGGTTGATTTACGGGATCAGTCTGTTCAAAATCAAAAAGAATTTATTCATCAATTATTTGGATTAACAGCGTAAAGAATGATTCCAATAGGAATCCTCATTATTTCTTGGGAACGTATCCTTTCTTTGCACCAGAACCATAAAACGAAGCCAGCTATAAGTAGCTTGCAAACTGCGGATGCAGCCTTTGGCCTGCGCAAAACCACACCTATTAAAGTAGAAACACGACAAGGAAATGTAGATTCTCCTGCGGAAGAAGGAGTGTCTACTTTTAGTGATCAAAATAATTATAGTAACTACTCAGCCACCTTTCGGTGTCTTTTTTAAATTTTACTAGTTTCATATGCCTCCCATTTGTAAATACTGAGTATATCAAACAGGGGAGGTGAATCTTATGGTCGATCGAAAAATTATTTGTAACTACTCAGCCACCTTTCGGTGTCTTTTTTAAATTTTACTAGTTTCATATGCCTCCCATTTGTAAATACTGAGTATATCAAACAGGGGAGGTGAATCTTATGGTCGATCGAAAAATTATTTTAGATACATATAAAAAAGGACCTGAAGCTGTTATTTCTTTATTTGAAGAAACATTTTCTAAGTTAGAAAAACGTATACAAGAACTAGAAAATGCTTCAAAAAAAAACTCCAAAAATAGTCATAAGCCACCTTCTACAGATGGTTTGGGTAAGCCCGTTACAAAAAGTTTGCGCAAACCGTCTCATCGTCAAACGGGTGGCCAGTTGGGCCACAAGGGACATACTCTTGGTTTGACAGCGACTCCAGATCATACGATTACACATTCTCCTACATATTGTACTTGTTGTCATACTTCCTTGAACCACGAGCCTGTAAAAGGGTATCGCATTCGCCAAGTGTATGACTTACCACCTATTCAGATCGAAGTGACAGAACATAAAGTAGAACAGAAAGAATGCCCACATTGCCATTCTATCCAAGAAGCCCAATTTCCTTCGACAGTATCTCGTCCTGTTCAATATGGTCCAAATATAAAAAGACTGATTCCCTATTTAACGCATTATCAATGCATTTCTTTGAAGCGAACAAAAGAATTCTTTCAGGATTGTTTTGGACATTCTATAAGCGAAGGAACCCTGGTAAATCATACACAGGCTTTCGCTTCTCAATTGCAGCCATTCATAAAAGAAGTAAAGGAAAAGATTCTGCAGTCTCCTGTTGTCCATTTTGATGAAACTGGTATGCGTGTAGAAAACAAAACACAATGGTTACATACTGCCAGTACACCGGAGGTGACATTGCAACATATTCATCAAAAACGTGGAAAAGAAGCAATGGATGCTGGAGAAATCTTGCCATCTTTTTCTGGAATTGCGATGCATGATGGTTGGAAATCGTATGATGCGTATACAGATTGTCGTCACGTTTTATGTAATGCCCATCTCTTACGAGATTTACAAGGAATTATAGATAGTACTGGAGAACAATGGGCACAACAGATGCAGAAATTTCTAACGCAAGCGTTGACGATGAAAAAGCAATCCGAAGGTACCATGCCAAAAGCGACGCAAAAGAATCTGTTTATTATGTATCAATCCATATTGAAAGAACAACAGATTCTTTCCACGAAACAAAAGAAGAAAGGAAAGCAGACGCCTTCTCAAAATTTATGGAATCGCTTCGTCAAGTATTCTGACAGAATTCTAGCGTTTTTAGAACATCCAGCCATTCCATTTGATAACAATCAAGCAGAACGGGATATTCGGATGACGAAAGTAAAACAGAAAGTGTCTGGGACTTTCCGAAGTAAGAAAGGCGCAGAATCTTTTTGTCAGATACGAAGCTTTATGAGTACCATGAAAAAACAAAAACAATCGGTCTTACAAGCGATAAACCAAGTCATAGAAACTAGAACGGTTCCTTGGAATAACACGACTTCATAAGAGAATTTCTCTATTTGGCATAGATTCTTTCTCTGATTGGAGTATTTTCTTTTCATGTTTTCGAATCGGAAACATGTATTTGGCCTGTTTTTTTATTTGAAGAAGCTGAGTAGTTACGAATTTCGTTTACTTGCAAAGGAATTACAACGTGTATTTTCATCAAACTTTTTAACACATTTGGCCAAAGAAACGCAGTTTGTTCAACGTACAAGTAAATTTAAAGCACAAGACTTAGCTGCTCTATGTATAGGAATGGGACAAGATATTGCTAGTATTCCCTGACACGACTATGTGGTGTTTTAGAATCGGAAACAGGTGTCCTCATCAGTCCGGAAGGACTAAATATAAGATTAAATGAAAAAGCAGTAGAATTTTTACGTTCGCTTTTCTCGTAATTATTACAAAAACAATTAGTAACCACTATATCGCTACCCTCTTCTTTTTCTGAATACTTTCGGCGTATTCGTATTTTAGATGCCACTACATTTCAAATTTCAGATCAACTCGCAGCCGTTTATCCTGGTTCAGGCGGAAGTGGAAAAGCTTCTGGATTGAAAATACAATTAGAATATGATTTACTGAGTGGTCAATTTTTACATGTTGCATTGGGACCTGCGAAAGAAAATGATGTGAATTACGGAAAAGAAGTTCAACCTACCGTTGATTTACAAGATCTTTGTATACGGGATTTAGGTTATTTTAGTTTGAACGATTTAGATGGCATTCAACAAAAAGGAGCCTACTATTTATCTCGGCTTAAAATGAATACAAAACTGTTTCAAAAAAATGAAGAGGTCCCCATTTTTAAAAATGGAGCGAGTAAGAAAAAATATCAATATACCATGATTGATTTAGAAGCGATTATGGAACAGTTACAACCAGGGGAACTATATGAAATTCCTGTTGTTTATGTTGGGCGTGATTATTTACTGCCTGTAAGAGCTGTGATTTATAGGCTTACTCCAGATCAGGAGGCGCAACGTAGAAAGGATCGAGCATACAAGGAAAAAAAGAAAAATATAACGTTTAGTGATAGAACAAAAAAATTACAAGGTATCAATGTATACATTACGAATATTCCATCGGAATATGTTTCTAAAGAAGCCATTCATGACTTCTACTCTCTTCGTTGGCAAATCGAAATTATCTTTAAAACTTGGAAATCTATTTTTCGCATTCATTCCAATACAAATGTGAAGAAAGAACGATTAGAATGCCACATCTATGGAAAATTAATTGCACTTTTACTCTCTTCTACTGTCATGTTTCAAATGAGACAAATATTATTGGTGAAAAAACAAAAAGAATTAAGTGAATGGAAAGCTATGTATATGATTCATGATTATTTCCGCGTATTGTATCGACAAATACAAGATCAATCAAAACAATTGATGGCCAGTTTTCTTCGATTATTTCACCTACTTGATAAAAATGGACAAAAATCACATCGTTATCGGAAGAAAACGGTATTTGATATTTTAGGTATTGTATATGAACAGCATATAAAACCATAAAATACATACACTTTTTAAAATCGTAGCCCGTTAGGGTTATTTTGTATGTACTTTTTTATAAAAGTTTCTAATCTTGGATAAGAGATACCCCAGATTCCATAGTCGGAGAGGAATTTATACGTATTTGTGTAAGTTCCATTTCCTTAGCTTGATGGCGATGATGCCGTACCCCATTATGATACAACGAAATCTGCAAGATGCCTGTAAATCACTGCATTTAAGCTATATTGTGGATCATTATGATGAAATATCTTTTGAAACCAAAGAACAATTTCTGCGTGATATTTTCAATATAGAGATTGAATCTCGTCAAACGAAAAAAGTAGCAAACTTAATCAAGAAAGCGAAATTTCGAGAATTAAAATGGCTCAAGAATTATGAATGGAGCGAACAAATTCATCTGCCATCTACAACGAGTCAAGAGCACATTTGTGAATTGCGATTTTTTGAAGGGAAACAAAATCTGGTTCTGGTGCAAAGAAAGGATACGTTCCCAAGAAATAATGAGGATTCCTATTGGAATCATTCTTTACGCTGTTAATCCAAATAATTGATGAATAAATTCTTTTTGATTTTGAACAGACTGATCCCGTAAATCAACCTGTTCTTTTTTTATCATATGCATGGCTTCTACTCCTGCAAGTATACATGTAGCGGTGCCAAAAGATTTAAATCCTAACATAGAGCGTACACGTTTTTTAATGAATCGATGGTCTTGCTCCACTACGTTATTTAGATATTTTATCTGCCGAATTTGAGTGCCTAACGGCACTTTTTTCTCGCTCTTTAATTTAGTGATGGCAACTGGATAAGCAGGATTTTTATCAATTGTGATTGTACGAGGTTTTGAGACATGAAAAGACTGCAAAGCCTTTTTAAAGAATCGCTTTGCAGCCTTATGATTTCTAGTTTTACTGAGATAGAAGTCAATCGTATTTCCTTCAGAATCAACCGCACGGTATAAATACATCCATTGCCCTTTTACTTTTATATACGTTTCATCCACTCGCCATGAATCATTTGTTTGTTTAAGATGACGTCGGATCCGTTGATCCAGTTCCGGTCCGTATTGATGGACCCAGCGCATAATCGTTGTATGAGCTAAAGATAATCCTCTTTCTTCCATCATTTCCACCAAATCTCGAAAACTTAGATTGTACCGTAGGTACCAACGTACAGTTAATAAAATTATATCTGGTTGGTAATGCTTCCATTTAAACAAATTGTCCTTTTTCATACTGATCACATCCCTTTTGTAGAGTAATCGTATCAGTATGTCCAAAATTAGAAGATTACTTGCAATTAACCTAATTTTTTGCACCAGAACCAAAAACCTTGTATTTTTCATTTCAAAAATACAACTTAATAATATCTGAAATATGTCAATTAAACTGTATATGTTTTGACATATTTATTTTAAAAAGAAATTGAAATCCTTTATTTATAAGGGTTTTGCCACTATTTTTTTGCTATTCCCCCTTTTCGAGGGGATGGGCAAAAACACCCAAAATCAAAGCATTTTTTGAAATTACAAAAGTGTGTGTACAACATAAAGGAGAAATGCAGTACCCCGTATTTTTGAAACAAACAGATGATGATATTAGTACAACGTTTGTCTATCGGCTGCCATTAGGTGTGCCGAGTCAGCTCATACAGAAGTTAGCGCAAGTATTAGAGGAAGGGTTGTATAAACCCGTTATGATTTCCTTTCAACAACGGGAGCTGTTTATACGGGTATTCCAGCAATGCATTCCTGAAAAATGGCATTGGTCCAATGAATTGTTACGAGAGAAGACATGGAACGTCATCATGGGAAGAGCGTTAGATCGAATGATTTATCATGATTTTGAAAAAACACCGCATATGTGCGTGAGTGGGATGACTCGTTTTGGCAAGACAGTTTTTCTCAAAAATATGATGACCAGCTTAATTTTACAGCAACCCAGTCATGTGAAATTCTATGTGATTGACTTAAAAGAAGGATTGGAATTCAGCCCTTACAAGGACTTGGCACAAGTAGAAGAAGTGGCGGAGAATCCCATGCAAGCATTTGATATGTTGACACGAATTCGTGAAAAGATGGTGGAACAGGTAGTACGCATGAAAGAATCTTATTTTACCAACATTGTAGATACACCAATCAAAGAACGCTATTTCATTATAGTTGATGAATCAGCGAACTTGTGTCCAACACAGGGATTGCCAAAACAAAAGAGAGATATGCTCTATATGTGTCAAGAAATGTTATCGGAAATAGCGAGGATTGGCGGAGCATTGGGGTTTCGCCTGATTTTTTGTACCCAGTACCCGACTTCTGATACATTACCGAGACAAATAAAACAAAACAGCGACGCCAAGATTGGATTCCGCTTACCGACCGTAGTGGCTTCACAGGTGGCAATAGATGAAAGTGGATTAGAAGAACTTCCATCCATACCAGGGCGAGCACTTTTCAAAATAGATCGTGTAGAAGAAATTCAAGTGCCTTATCTGTCCAATAAAGAAATGTGGAATGCATTAAAACAGTATAAGGTGGTGAAACAAATTGAAACATCAAAAACTAAAACAAAAAGCGAGACAAATCGAGATTTTATCGAGTTTAAGTAAATTGGAATTTGCGTCTAGACGACAGTTGCAAGCCATTCATTGTCTAGGTAGCATTCGGAATGCCAATCGTATTCTGAAGGATTTACGCTCCTACTGTCATGTGACTTCGCACAACCGAGAGTATGTGTATTACCTCAATAAAAAAGGGATGGCATTGCTCGGCATACAGGCGAAAGAACGAAAAAGGAAGCATCAATTAGAACATATTTTATTGCGAAATGAAGCATGGATGTGGTTAGATTTTCCTGATTGGAAAACAGAGCAAGTCATCACTCTGCGCTATCAAGGAGAAGAAAAAACAATTGTTCCAGACGCATTTTTCACAAAAGACAATGTTCCTCACTTTGTAGAAGTAGACCGGCTACAGCATATGAAGGTAAATGAGAAAAAAATACAGTATTATGCTTATTTAACTAACATTTATCAGAAACAACAACAAATTAAGCCCATCATCATCTTTTGTACGATATCTGACTGTAGGGAGAAGCAATTAATGAATTATGCGCTGAAACATAATGTGTATGTACAGACGTATTTGCTACAAGATGTGATATAAAAGGTGAGACTAAAGCCAAAAATCACTATAGTCTACATTTTTATTTGTTAATTTTTTTAAAGCTAAAAGAACTCTCTTACCATTTTTAAAGGATGGATGGAAAGCATCACCTTTACACAAACGACTAATAGTAGATTTACTCAGACCACTCATTTCTGAAACTTCTTTTTGAGTTAATTTATGATGATCTAAAAATTTTCCAAATTTACTTCTAGGCTTATTAATAAAAAACCAATTCAATGGAATCACCTCGAAAATATAAATTTATTATCATCAGCTTGTCCATAAGTTTCAGTTTTTAAAACTTCCTAAAAATTTGGAATGAATTACAATTAAGTTCATAGAATAATAAAGAAGCAATCTAAGAAAGGTGTAATTATTTTGTGGAATATAGCATACATATTAATAGCTACAAGTTGCGACTACACTGAAGTATAAATTGCAACTTGTTGCAAAGGGTATGCTAGTAAAATAAAAAAGCGAAAACTCTTACTCTCGCAAGGAGTTTCGCTTTTTGTATGAATTGAGGAATTGGAGATGGTTAAGAAGAAAACAAATAATTTCACGTACCATAATGTAAAAACATGTAAAATAAAAGGGGGATATCTGAAATAAGGGGTTTTCTCTATCATCCTGTCGATATTTGCTGTATACTAGGGAAGATTAATTAATATGACTTCCAATATGCGGAGTTTAACATGTTTCACTTTTTTCATAGTAACAGCTTCAACAAAAATTAAAATCCCTATGGAAAGCAGGTATATCATACTGGCGTTGTATGGTATACCTGCTTTTTTTTAGTATAGGTAAGCGTAGCAAGGCGCACAGTCTTGGCAACGGAATGGCTATAGAATGAGAGAGTAGTGGCGAGAGGTGTAAAGGGAATCCCCTTGAGATTCACATGCATGTTTCATGCGATTCCAAGGGGATTTTGTGTAGGGATACATGATGAATTTTCCAGTATTCCTCTATATGAGTATATGATATAATCAAGGTGTTCCGTATATTACATTATATTGAACACCCATAGCAAATGCCTATAAGCAGGAGGCATTTTTTCTTATTTTTCCCTTCAGATAAGCTAACGACCTGAAGGGTTTTTATCGTTAGAAAAGGGACAGTTGGATGGGTTCGTGTTCTTCTTTTTCTTGATTTGTACAAGAGATATGTCGATTGTATCCCTTCCCTAATCTTCGCTGCATTTCATCATCTAGTAATTGAATCGCACGCTCTTGTGAGGCTGTATACATGACCACTTCTTGTGTCGGGTATATTTCTCCACTTGGTGCTACGATGGTATAAGAAAGTGTATAGGCACTAATTTTCAAAAAAACGCCTCCTTATTGCGCATAATAGTGAATGCAATAGAATACATACGTGATGAGGACACCTACAAATATGATACCGTATAATTTTAATCCGATCAGTGCGCATTTAGAAAAAATAGATAATCTTTTTTTTAGAAATGTAAATAAAACACCAGCCAAGAATAAGACAACAGAACCACTTATGAGAAAACTAATCAATATTTTCACCTCTTTTTTTGTGTATGCTGTATGATCGGTTATAGTTCTGTTACAACCATCAATTCCAAACCATTCACACAGTGACACAGTGCGTAATATTTGTGGTAAGTAGCTTATTTTTTGGCGTCTGAGGTGTCTGTTGTGGTCTTTCAGAATGTGATACAATAGCTTCATCATTTTTAATTTGTAAAGCGTTTGACATATTTGTCATCCTTTCTGAATGGAAATGATATTGTGGAAAGTCCTCGCAGTCTTGGTGGGTGCTGAGGGCTTTCTATTACTTTCTTTTTTCTTTACCATAAAGACGTTCCATCGCTTCAACAGTGAATAAATATTCTCCACGTTTGTTTCCGGGTTTCAGGAAATACTTAATTAATCCTTGTGTTTTTAACTCGTCGATTATAGGACTATTTTTAATCCGCATTCGTAAGGTGGATTCGTTAATATTCCATCGATAGCTTGCTTCGTTAGTGGTCATAACATCTTGTAGTTTCATGTCATTCATATGCATCTCCTATCTGTTGTAAAGGTCTAATGTCCTCCTTTTCCTATATTATAGGTCTATTGTAATGACTTATAAGTCAATTGTAAATTGATATTTTCAAAAAATTATATTTTTAATTGAACGAACTTGAATATCGAGATAAAATAATGCAATGTGACAAAATGTTCAAACAGAAATGGAGAGAGGCATCGCATGTATCCCAAATGGATTGACAAAATGGCATTTTCAAAAACACATCAAGAGTTATTAATTCAGTTGTATAGAAAGCAAATCACACGAAGAGAATATGATTCTTTGGTGAATGAGCTATATGTTTTAGAAACAAAGGGGATCTCAAAATAAAACATAAAAAAATTATTTTGAGAAGTTTTTGATATGGAAATAGAATGGAGTGAACTGTAATGAGGGGCAATAAAAAAGAAGAGCAAATACAGAAATTCATACTTATGCAAGAAGAAATCCGGCTATGGATTCAATATGTATTTCAGCAATGGGAGAGCAAGAAACAAGAACAGCACAATTCATTTCCGAAATTAGCATATATAGAGACAGTAGCATTTGAAAGCTCAGAATCATATCAAGAAATAAAAAGACTTTCTGTAGGAATGGTGCGGGAGATGAAAACATATAAAAGAGAAAAATTATTGCTACAAATAACGGAATTGCATCAACATATGCAAAGCATTGTGTCAGCTGTCCTAGAAACGATACAAAAATATTCTGCATCCTAATTAATATATATGGTGATATCCCATTTGAAAAAGTATTGTAAGTGAACAGTAAGTAATAAAAAAGAGTAGCTAATAATGGCTACTCAAAATGGAATACATATTATGGATGATTAACAGTTTTCTCATACAAGCTGTACTTTATACAAAAGGTTAAGAACATTATAGGTGGTTTGTATCCTTTGTCTGTTTTTATTTTAAGCATGTTGTTTCAATTTGGATCGAGAACTGGTATTGCTCGTGTGATTCTTCTTCTAACAAAGTAGCGAGCGCTTGTAATTGGTGAATGACTTTCTGTTTTGATTTACGGCCTGTATAGTGGATATGAAAGGATTCTGGAATAGAAGGCTCTATCGGTGCTGACGGAATTGTTGTCGGTTTAGTTTCTGAAATCACGGGCACATCTTGCATTGGGATGGTTGATGGGAGTGTTTGCGTTTGAGCTGGTTCGGTGGAATGAGTATATTCTAGAGTGTTAGGTGTATCTTCTTTGGGAGTAGTTTTTTCTTTTCCTTTTCGTTTTGCCTGCATGTGCCCTTGGGTCGTAATTTCATGTTTTTTATACAAATCATAGAGTTTATTTTTATAGGTTCCTAATCCTTCTAAGATTTCTTTGATTGAAAAGTGCTCTTTCCAATATTGTAGTCGCATCTTTTGTTCTTCCACAGGTAGTGCTTCTAAAGAAGCCAAAGGCAAGAATGTGTTGAGTTCCTCAATTTTTACGATTTCTGTCAATGAAAATCACTCCTCTTAAAAATTGATATGGTGTACAAATTCTATATGAGGACAAAATCTCCTTTGGAAAAGAATGAGTGAGTCAAAAATTAAAAATCTTTTCTTATAGCGTATGAAATATATTTTTAAATTTCAGAATATTTACTTTTAATTTATTTCCTGCTGTGATATGATGTTTCCAACCCTTTTGTATGACATGATTTGACACGTTTCGCAAATAAAAGGGGAAAAGAGGAGGAATATAAGTATGAAACCGTATCAGGTAATCAGTGCTACAGCTTTAGCAGCAATGTTAGTAACAGGT
Source organism: Bacillus sp. CPT56D-587-MTF (assembly GCF_058792335.1). Lineage (NCBI taxonomy): Bacteria > Bacillati > Bacillota > Bacilli > Caryophanales > Bacillaceae > Bacillus > Bacillus sp. CPT56D-587-MTF. The sequence continues at coordinate 48,007 of NZ_JBYTEF010000004.1, forward strand.
TCATCCACATTCGCATTTGCTGCCGAAAAAGAAACGACCACACAACAAGTCGTAGAAGCATCTCATGTATTCTCACCCCATTTTATTGAACAAACGAAAAATCTAGATGCTATTCCTATGAATAATCTCGATAAAGCGGTTCAAGCAGCTTTGTTAGGACCTGAAATTAAAAAATTAAAAGTATTTGACCATGAATTTAATGTGAAACCAGCTTACATTTCGAAACTAGGCAATCAAACTGTCGTAAATGGTCAAATTTCACATCATTTAAGTTTTCGTTTAGATGATCAAGTCTATTATCGTTTTGTAAAAGAAGATGGGGTAATCAAAAATTTAGAAATTAAAATCGATCGTGGTGGATGGACAAAAATTACAGCACCTATTGGTGCAATCATTGCTCAATATTTTGGCGTTCCGATTACACCAGATCTCCTATCACAAATTGGCCAACAATTAGGAGCTTTAACAGATGGAAAATGGGAATATGCTTCGGAAGCGATTGTTGCCGCAATTGGTTTATATGTAGAATAAACGGTATTAATTACTTTTATATTATTTCATAACAAAAAGGTGGGTTTTACCCAAGAACTACCTTCTTGTTTCTCATATAGTTCGAAAAGTGTGGAATGGAGATATGTAAAGTTACATATGACAAACGCACCATCAATCGTATAAGATAAAGCAAATATGGCAAAAAGAAAAAGTTTCAAAGGGGAGGAATTGAGATGTCAATTGCAATCGCAGTCTTAACATTCATTGGGGGCGTTGCTCCATTAGTTACACAATTGTTAAAAGCATTTATGTAGTATATCGTTTCTAACATGTTGAAAACGTGATAGAATATGATTGTCTGTTATTTGTTTTCATTCATTTGCCCCTTTGGGGCTTTTTTATATAAAAAATAAACACCACATCCGCGGTGTTTAAGGAGAAGATCATCTGAATTTAGTAAAAGTATTAGCATCTTTTATTTTACAGGAAATTATATATATTGGTATTGAGAAAGTTATTCTCTAAATTCGAGATAACAAGCAATACATGCAACGATTATCCCCATAATGAGATAACCAATAGAATATCTATGCCAAGTACAAACATGATGTTTCTTCCCATCTATTGGTTATTTTGCTAGTTGAGTTTCATATTCTTTTACTAATTTATAGAAAGAAGAACGTTTAATTTTATATTTTTTCATCGCTCCCACCGCTGTAATGTTTCCATCGTGCCATTCTTCGTAGGCTTTGATGAATTGTTCGGTAATCTGTACAGGCAGTCTGCCTAACTGTTTCCCTTGCTTCTTTGCAAGTGCGATTCCTTCTGCTTGTCGTTGTTTAATATCATTCCTTTCTTTTTCTGCAAAAGCAGATAGTATGGTAAGGGTCGCTTTTTGTACAGCCTGTTGAATGACACATGCCCATCAACTTAAGAGAACAAATAAACTGAAATTCCCTTCAAAAGGGTTATAAACTGTTCAACAGATTGATTGTTCTTAAAAATCCGCATGCGAAATAAACTCTAACGAGTTTTGTTTTTTAAATTATGCAGCTTTCTTTTGTGCTCTAGCTATACTATACTCATAATGGACACCCATGATATCAAAGACAGTTTTCTTCTCATATCTGTGAGATTTCCGCCCGTTTTTCTCTAGAAGGTGGAACAGGTGAACCAGAAACTTTGTTATCTCTTGGGTGTTTTGTATGGCTTGATAGAGGAGAAATAGATGATCTTGAATCATTCCAATCGCTTTATATTCACTTAATTCTTTTTGCTTCTTCTGTAACAAAAGTTGGCGCATTTTAAACATGGTAGAAGAACATAAGAAAATAGCAATCAGTTTCCCGTATAAATGGCACTCTATTCGTTCTTGTTTAACAGTGCGACAATGATCTATATGAAACAATGATTTCCACGTTTTAAAAACTATTTCTATCTGCCAACGTAAAGAGTATAGTTCATGGACTTGCTTCATCGAAACCCACTCCCACGGAGTGTTAGTTACATATACATTCAACCCAGATAATATTTTACTTTTTTTCGAATATGGTTTTCCTTTTTTCGTAACTACTCAGCCACCTTTCGGTGTCTTTTTTAAATTTTACTAGTTTCATATGCCTCCCATTTGTAAATACTGAGTATATCAAACAGGGGAGGTGAATCTTATGGTCGATCGAAAAATTATTTTAGATACATATAAAAAAGGACCTGAAGCTGTTATTTCTTTATTTGAAGAAACATTTTCTAAGTTAGAAAAACGTATACAAGAACTAGAAAATGCTTCAAAAAAAAACTCCAAAAATAGTCATAAGCCACCTTCTACAGATGGTTTGGGTAAGCCCGTTACAAAAAGTTTGCGCAAACCGTCTCATCGTCAAACGGGTGGCCAGTTGGGCCACAAGGGACATACTCTTGGTTTGACAGCGACTCCAGATCATACGATTACACATTCTCCTACATATTGTACTTGTTGTCATACTTCCTTGAACCACGAGCCTGTAAAAGGGTATCGCATTCGCCAAGTGTATGACTTACCACCTATTCAGATCGAAGTGACAGAACATAAAGTAGAACAGAAAGAATGCCCACATTGCCATTCTATCCAAGAAGCCCAATTTCCTTCGACAGTATCTCGTCCTGTTCAATATGGTCCAAATATAAAAAGACTGATTCCCTATTTAACGCATTATCAATGCATTTCTTTGAAGCGAACAAAAGAATTCTTTCAGGATTGTTTTGGACATTCTATAAGCGAAGGAACCCTGGTAAATCATACACAGGCTTTCGCTTCTCAATTGCAGCCATTCATAAAAGAAGTAAAGGAAAAGATTCTGCAGTCTCCTGTTGTCCATTTTGATGAAACTGGTATGCGTGTAGAAAACAAAACACAATGGTTACATACTGCCAGTACACCGGAGGTGACATTGCAACATATTCATCAAAAACGTGGAAAAGAAGCAATGGATGCTGGAGAAATCTTGCCATCTTTTTCTGGAATTGCGATGCATGATGGTTGGAAATCGTATGATGCGTATACAGATTGTCGTCACGTTTTATGTAATGCCCATCTCTTACGAGATTTACAAGGAATTATAGATAGTACTGGAGAACAATGGGCACAACAGATGCAGAAATTTCTAACGCAAGCGTTGACGATGAAAAAGCAATCCGAAGGTACCATGCCAAAAGCGACGCAAAAGAATCTGTTTATTATGTATCAATCCATATTGAAAGAACAACAGATTCTTTCCACGAAACAAAAGAAGAAAGGAAAGCAGACGCCTTCTCAAAATTTATGGAATCGCTTCGTCAAGTATTCTGACAGAATTCTAGCGTTTTTAGAACATCCAGCCATTCCATTTGATAACAATCAAGCAGAACGGGATATTCGGATGACGAAAGTAAAACAGAAAGTGTCTGGGACTTTCCGAAGTAAGAAAGGCGCAGAATCTTTTTGTCAGATACGAAGCTTTATGAGTACCATGAAAAAACAAAAACAATCGGTCTTACAAGCGATAAACCAAGTCATAGAAACTAGAACGGTTCCTTGGAATAACACGACTTCATAAGAGAATTTCTCTATTTGGCATAGATTCTTTCTCTGATTGGAGTATTTTCTTTTCATGTTTTCGAATCGGAAACATGTATTTGGCCTGTTTTTTTATTTGAAGAAGCTGAGTAGTTACCTTTTTTCTTTTCACTTTCCATTTGTTTTTTTCGTCGTTCTCGTAATTGTTTTTCTGTTAGACGATACAGAACGAGTCGGGCAAACAAAACTTTTTGATCTCCTACATAAACATTACCTACTTCATAAGTTTCACCAGGTAACAAGCGCTCCATCATCATTTGCAAGTTGATTTTTACATATTCTGTCTGTTTTTTGAGTGCACCATTATGAAAAAATGTAGGATTAGGATTTTTGATATATACATTTGAATTTAACTTTAAGCGTGAAATAAAATATGTTCCCCGTTGATCCATTTGATCTAAATCCTCTAATGAAAAATACCCTAAATCACGAATACATAAATCGCCTGGTCGTAACGTATCTAAACATTCTGTGCCGAATGTTTTATCATTATTTTTTCCAGGCCCCACTTGAAAATTAAGAAATTGTCCACTATGTAAATCATATTCTAATTGAATTTTGATTCCAGCTGTTTGCGCACATCCACCTGAACCAGGGTATATATGCTCCAACGTATTAGGTACCTGAAACATGGTGGCATCCATGATGCGAATGCGTTGAAAATGAGCAAGAAGTTGATTAGAAATGTGAGTCTGTTCACAGATTTTTTGTTGTAATAACAAAGAAAAGATATGTTTTAAAAATAACACTGATTTTTCATTAAATCGTTTATTTAAGCCCTCCGGGCTAAGTACAGTACCTGTAACTGCATGAAGCCTACTACATAATCGGACTAAAGAATCACTGGCCACCCTTTGGCTAATCCAAATACAAATGGTAGCTAAATCTGCCCCTGAAAATTTGCGTTTTCTTTTTACAAATTTCATCTCTCTTGCTAGTTCTTCCAAAAAATCAGGTGTGATATAGCGCTGTAATTCTTCTGCAAATGGTTGTAACTCCTCTTGAAGCAAGAGATTCATAAAAAACGTCACCCTTTCTCATAGATTATTAAGAAAGAATAACGTTTTTTTGTACTTTGGGGTAGTAAAAAGGGTTCTGGTGCAAAAAAATTAGGTTAATTGTAAGTAATCTTCTAATTTTGGACATACTGATACGATTACTCTGCAAAAGGGATGTGATCAGTATGAAAAAGGACAATTTGTTTAAATGGAAGCATTACCAACCAGATATAATTTTATTAACTGTACGTTGGTACCTACGGTACAATCTAAGTTTTCGAGATTTGGTGGAAATGATGGAAGAAAGAGGATTATCCTTAGCACATACAACGATTATGCGCTGGGTCCATCAATACGGACCGGAACTGGATAAACGGATCCGATGTCATCTTAAACAAACAAATGATTCATGGCGAGTGGATGAAACGTATATAAAAGGCATCACCATACCATTTCGGGAAAATTGTACGTTTAGACACAATTTGGACACATATCAACGAATTCCTCGTAAAGTCACCAGATTTTAAATTCCTTCGTTACATCTTACATTTGCTAGCGATAAAAGATGTATAATCCCCGTAGCATAAACTCTATCCGAAACGGCATATAACTTTTAAAATTATAATTTTCTAAACAACTAAACCATTATAGCCCAAGGGCAAGGTATTACATACCGCCAGCGTTTACTAAAATATTCAGTGTAAATACATATTAAATGTGTAGTAGAAATTGGACAGTTCTATGTTTTGGGTTTGTATCATTCATCTATAATAAGAACTATAGCTTAAATTAACTTTTTCTTAAAAAGTAGTTACTTTGAGAATGTATTTATGAAGGAGTTTTATTTATATGGTACTTCAAATAGGAAAAAACTACACAATGAAAAATGGAAACGAAGTTCATTTGTTACGTATTTATCAAGATTTCTTTTCTGAAGAAGAGTTTGTTGTAATTAAGCAGGCAGAACAAGTCTTTATTTCAAGAAGATTTGAATTTGAAGCACATATTACGGATGAAAGTAAACGTGTAAAAAGAAGTAATCAAGAAAAAATTTATTTATATCGTTCTTACTTCCGTGGACGTGATACGATGGTTGCTACAAGTTTTACAAATTCCGAAGGAAAAAGGGTTTATTATCCTTGGTGCTTATCACGTAAAAAATACCCTTGTCCTAAAGTGAAAAAATCAACTTTTCCCTGTGTGAACTGTAAAGTTCAAAAATTCCAGTCGATTACAGATAAAATTATTTGGAATCATTTACGTGGCGTAGATCAGGAGGGACGGGAAGCTTTTTATGGTATGTATCCAATGATGGATGATAATCGAGTGTATTTTTTGGCTATCGATTTTGACAAAAAGGATTGGCGGCAATCCGTTAAAGCAATGGTAAATTCTGCAGAATATTTCGAAGTAAATCCACTCTTAGAAATTTCTCAGTCAGGAAATGGATGTCACATGTGGTTCTTTTTTGAAGAAGCGCTCGAGGCAAGGATAGCACGAAATTTTGGGAAAGCTTTGCTGAAATATTCGATGTTAGAGAATCCTGAGCTATCTTTTGACTCTTATGATCGTATGTTTCCGAATCAAAATGAACTCTCTGTTGGTGGTTTTGGAAATTTAATTGCTTTGCCGTTACAAGGAAGTCGAGTCAAAAAGGGATGTAGTCGCTTTATTGATAAAAAATTCAACTTAATTGAAGATGTGTGGGGCGCTCTAGAAAAAACCCCCAAGTTATCAATGATTGTTTTGAAAAAGGTGACTGCCATAATCGAAAAAAAATTGCCTGTAAAATATTATGAATCCAGCACCTCAGATGTAGTGGAAGAACTTTGTTTATTTAAACTTTCCGAGCAAGAAAATCTTATTTTTGAAAAGCCTCTTCGAATAATCGTTACTAGTCATTTAAGCATTCAAAAAGCAGATTTAACAAGTGAAGAGATTGTTCAATTGAAATTTTTAGCTACTTTTCATAACAAAGCATTCTACACAGCGCAAAGAAAACGACTTTCGACAAAAGATATTCCACGAGTTATCAGCTTGGTAGAAATAGATAAAGAGACAATCCTTTTACCGAGAGGATTGAAAGATAAAGTGAAACAGTTATTTCCAAATGTTGAATTTTCATATGAATTCGAGGAAGGAAAAATCATTGACGTCCAATTTGTGGGTGATCTTTATCCTAAACAACAGCAAGCACTTCATGCTGTAGAAGAAAAAGATATGGGGATTTTATGTGCAGGAACAGGTTTTGGAAAAACAATTGTTGCGGCCAAATTAATCGCTGATAAAAAGGTAAGCACCTTAATCTTAGTCCATAATACAAATTTAGCTGGACAGTGGAAATCTCAATTAGAGCATTTTTTAAAGATTAATGACGAGCCCTTTGTGGAACTAACAGAGAAGGGTAGAAAAAAAAGAAAATCTAAAGTAGGCAGAATTTATGGTGGAAAAGAAAATCGTAGTGGCTTAATAGATATTGGTTTATTTCAAACAGTAACAAGATATGAAAACTTACAAAATTTGTTACAGGATTATGGAATGATTATTGTGGATGAAGCGCATCATGTAGCAGCAAAAACTTTTGAAGATGTTATGAAACAAGTAGCGAGCAAATATGTTTACGGATTGACTGCCACACCACAGCGAGAGGATGGTCTAGAAAATATTATATTTATGCGTTTAGGAGAAATAAGTTATACTGCGGAAAAAGAAATCCCAAAGCACATTGAACAAAAATTATTTATTCGCTTTACTTCTTTAGGTGAGCAAATGGCAACTATCACTAATCAAACCATTCATGAAAATTACGAGATGATGATAGAGTCAAAAGATAGAAATCAGCAAATTATTTCTGATATTTTGAGCAACTTAAAAGATAATAGACATATAATCGTACTTTCAAGATATATCAAACATATTGATTTGTTAAAAAATGAATTGGAACGAAGAAATGTAACGGCTCCAATTTATATTCTGAATAGCAAAATGAAAAACAAACAACTACGTGAAGAATTAGCAAATCTGAAACAAGAAGGAAAGCCATTTGTACTATTGACTACAGGAAGTTATGCAGGAGAAGGATTTGATTTGCCAGCATTAGATACATTATTATTGGTAATGCCTATTTCAAGTAAGGGAAACTTGCAGCAGTATTTAGGCAGGTTATTACGTAATCTAGATGAAAAAGAGGACCTCCGTGTCTATGATTATATAGACTATGCGATTCCGATGATGTATCGCATGTATCAAAAGCGACTTCGAACATATAAAAAGCTAGGATATCACCTGTTTGAAGATGAACATACAGAACTTTGTAAGAGTAATTTATTTAGTGAGGGATATGAATCGATTTTACAGAAAGATTTAGCAAATGCACAGCAAAAAATTTTATTGATTATGCCGCATCTTAGTAAGTCTATAATCGAATTTTTGAACGCAGTTAATTTTGTAAGAGGCATTGAGCGGACTTTATTTTTACCCGAAGCAATGATGGGAGATTTAAAATCTCGACAATATGTAGACAAACTGATGGCTATTGGCTATCGAATTATTTTTAAGTGTAATATTCATCAAACCTTTGTAGTCATTGATGGAAACCTGGTCTGGCTGGTGCCGAATCAAGCAAGACAAAAAAATAATGAACTAGCATTAAGAATGTATTCTTCAGAAATAGCAAAACGATTACAAGAACGTTTGGAACAATGATTTTGTAAACATAACAAACATTTTGGCTCAATCAGACACTAATTTAGCTGTTATTAAAATTGTTGTGATGATTACTCATTTAACATTAAAATATGAAAGTGACACAATCGAAAAGTATTATATTAAAAATGGGATACATTTACAATAGGGGTGCTTGACAAGTTTGGACGTAATTTTGATGTTTATTTCCAAAAGATATGATAGGCACTACGCGGATTTATTTAATTTCAATCTTCTAATGAAGAGCAACCTAAATCATAAATACATACATCGGAGGATCGTAATACATTTAACCAATCTGTACTGAATGCTTTATCATTATTTTTTGTTTTTATTTAAAAATTAAGAAATTAGATATGTACCTTATATTTCATATGAAGCATGGGATATCTAAATGAGGGAGGAAACAAAAATGAAATGTTATCAATTACATTTGGAATTAGTGGGGTGTCCTTTCCCTATTTGGAGAAAAGTTATTTTACCTGCGAAATTAACTTTTGATGATTTACATGATGTGATTCAATGCTTATTTCAGTGGGAGCACCAACATTTATTTGAATTCACTGTTGGAAAATATGCTATATCGGATCCGCCTGATTCGAGCATTTCTTTTGCTATGTTGGAACAGACAACACCATCCCGAATGCTACGTGCTCATAGAACCATGCTACTTGAACAAATCAAAAAGAAGGGTCAAATCTTTCAATATGTATATGACTTTGGAGACCATTGGTTGCTCCAGATTCAAGTTGAAGATGTACTCGATCAAAATTCTGATGAAATAACATGCATCGGAGGAGAAAATGCAGCCCCTTTAGAGGATATTGGAGGTATTCCAGGTTATCTTGAATTTTTAGAAGCAATAAAAGATCCTTCACATCCACAACATAAAATGTATGCGGAATGGGACTTACTGAATTTTGATCCTTATTTCTTCGATATACAAGAAGTGAATAAAGGATTAACCTATTGTGATTGAATCATAAGTAAATGATCGTTTCCTTTATATCGATTTGAAAAAGGACCTGATTTTTTTCTATGTAAAAGATTAGGTCTTTTTTCGTGTACAGAAAATTGTATATTTCTGTACACTTTATTTTTTAGTAAAAAACACTACATTTTTTCCTATTATCGTGTCCATAAACAGTGTACAATTATGTATGTTCAGATATCTATCTAAAATTAAATTATTGAACAGGGAGAGACTACAAATTGAAAATTGGTTATGTTCGTGTATCAACTGTAGATCAAAATTTGGATTTACAAATAGATGCTTTAAAGGCGTATGGATGTGATGAAATATTTGAAGACAAGTTGAGTGGCATCGCTGGAAAAAGGCCCGGCCTTGAAAAGGCTCTTCAATATGTGAGACCTGGTGATTCTTTGGTAGTCTGGCGACTCGATCGTTTAGGAAGAACGATGCATCATCTTATCCAAATTGTAAATGAATTAAATGAACAGGGCGTTAGTTTCTATAGTGTACAAGAAAATATCACGATGGATCGCTCTAGCGCTACAGGACAATTAATGTTTCACTTATTTGCTTCTTTTGCAGAATTTGAAAGAAACCTCATTCGTGAACGGACAGAGGCGGGAAGAATTGCCGCAAGGGCTCGGGGACGTTTTGGTGGAAGACCTGAAAAGTTAGGAGAAAAAGAACAACAAATGATACAAACACTCGTGTCTAAGAAAACCCCCATTAAAGATATTGCGCAAATATTAAAGATTTCTCGTACAACCGTGTATCGTTATTTACATAAATAGGAGGAAGTTCAGATGGCGACGAGAGAAGTTCTGACTCAAACGCAACGAGAATACTTTTATGAATTACCAGACCAGATGAGTGAACGAGAGCGGATACGATACTACACTTTATCGGAAGAAGATATACAAATCATCCGTCAACAACGCGGCGCAACGAATCAATTAGGTTTTGCGGTTCAATTGGCTTATTTACGATTTCCTGGTCGGCCATTCGCTTCTGAAGAAAAAATATCCGATTTTCTTGTTTCTTTGCTTGCAAAAAGATTAGGAATCGTGCCTGCAGCTATACATAAGTATGCGAAAATTCGCGATACAACAAGGCGAGAACACATCAGCAAAACTCGAAAACATTTTGGATTCCGATCTTTTACCTTACGAGAATATCGAGAGTTAGCAAATTGGCTTCTTCCAACTGTTATGGGAACCGAGAAAGGCCTGGTTTTGGTTGACCTTTTAATACAAGAAATGCGAAAAAGAAAAATCATTCTTCCTGCCATGTATGCCATAGAACATTTAGTTTGGGCGGTATGTGAACGTGCAGAAAAGCGAACGTTTAAAAAGTTAACAAAAGCGTTATCTCCACAACAACTTTTACAATTAGACCAGCTATTAACAAAGTCTGCAGACAAACATATTACAAGTTTATCCTGGTTACGAAAACCACCTGGAACGGTTTCACTTAAAAATTTTCATAAAATATTAGACCGCATTCAATTTATTCAAAAGCTCGCATTACCATTAGAAAACGGACAAGAGATTCACCAAAATAGATTACTACAATTAGCTAGGGAAGGCTCTCGGTATTCCACCCAACATTTGTCTCGGTTCCATTCTCTGAAACGTTATGCAACTTTAATGGCATTTTTAATTCATATTTATGCTTTTTTAATTGACCAAGGTTTATATGTAAATGAAAAGTTACTTGGGCGCATGTTTAAACGAGGAGAAAAAATACATAACGATTCGTTTCAAAATGACGGAAAATTAATTAATGAGAAAATCCGCTTATTTGCAAAACTGGGGAAGGTTTTAATTGAAGCAAAAGAAACCGAGCAAGACCCTTTTGTATCTTTACAAGCTGTTATACCATGGGACCAATTTGTTCATTCGGTAGAACAAGCGGAAGCGTTGACGAGGCCTGCAGAATTCGATTATTTAGAATTACTGGATACCTATTATGGACAATTTCGCAAGTTTGCCCCGCGACTTTTACAGATTTATACGTTTCAATCTTCTGGTATCACCCAAACATTATGTGAAGCACTTGAAATCTTAAAGGAACTGAATACATCCAAGAAAAGAAAAGTTCCTGAATGTGCTCCCCTGGATTTTATAAAATCCAAATGGTTGAAACATGTTTTAAAAGAAGATGGCATTGACCGTCATTACTATGAATTTAGTGTATGGACAGAATTATGTAATCACCTTCGTTCGGGAGATATATGGGTACCAGGAAGTAAACAATACAAAAACTTTGATGAGTACTTATTACCGGCACAAACCTGGGAAGAAATCAAAAGGAAACAACAAATCCCGTTGTCTATTGCTACAAATGTAGAGGAGTATATACAAAATCGATGCGGATTGATGCAAGACCAATTAACAATGGTAAATCAACTCATTCGAAACCAAGAATTATCGGATGTTTCTGTTTATGGAGGTCACATCCACATTCCATCTTTAAAAAAGGATGTTCCAGACGATGTGGCAGATCTTACAAGGGCTATTTATGATGTATTACCCCGTATTAAACTGACCGAACTATTGGTAGAAGTAGATTCTTGGACCCATTTTAGTCAACAGTTTGTACATCTTCATACGAAAACGGGGCCAAAAGATGAAACTGCATTATTTGCGGCTATTTTAGCCGAGGGGATTAATCTTGGATTAAGTAAAATGGCTGATGCATGTCCTGCTATTACCTATACACAACTTGCTTGGATAGCAGATTGGTATATCAGTGATGAAAATTACACAAAAGCTCTGGGAGTCTTATCAAATTTTCAACGGCAAAATAGGCATGCTACCTATTGGGGCACTGGAACCACTTCTTCTTCAGATGGGCAATATTTTCGGTCAAGTGGTGCTTCTAGTCCATTAGCTCAAGTGAATGCCAAACATGGAAGAGATCCTGGTCTAAACTTCTATACTCATATTTCAGATCAATATGATCCTTTTTATGCCCAAGTCATTAGTTCTTTTGAGGAAGCGCCTCATATTATAGACGGATTATTATATCATGAAGCCGATACTAGAATTGAAGAACATTATACGGATGCGGCTGGATTTGTAGACCATGTATTTGGTATGTGTCATATGTTAGGGTTTCGATTCTCTCCGAGAATTAAAAGTATAGATAAGACGAAAATTTATACAATCGATAAACCTTCCTACTATCCAGAGCTAAACTTTATGATTGGCGGCACCATACAAATAAAACATATACGAGACAACTGGGATGCATTATTAAGGTTAATTAGTTCTGTGCAAAATGGAACGGTTACTGCATCTCTTATTTTAAAAAAGTTAGCATCTTATCCACGGCAAAATAGTTTAGCGGTGGCATTACGAGAAATTGGACGTATAGAAAGAACATTATATACATTAGAATGGCTGCAAGACCCTGCACTGAGAAGGCGCGTTCAAGTGGGACTCAATAAAGGGGAAGCGAAACATTCACTTGCACGAGCCGTATGTTTTCATCGATTAGGAGAAATACGTGATCGTTCTTATGAAGATCAGTTGCATCGAGTGAATGGTCTTCAGTTATTAATTTCTGTAATTGTCATTTGGAATACAGTGTATATTGAAAAGGCGATAGAATTATTACGCTCGCAAGGAATGGAAATTCCAGAAGAATATGTGCAACACATTTCTCCATTAGGTTGGGAACATATTGCATTAACAGGTGATTATATCTGGGATGTACAGCAAAAGAAATCGATTCATCATTTAAGACCTTTACGAACAAAATATGCAAGAAATAGATACTAACACCCATTACCGATTCCCTATGTAAATACGGAATCGGTAAAAATGTGTCCAATTTGTGTCTAAACGTACAATTTTCCCGAAATGGTATCGTGAGGCCTAAAAGTAAAAGGGCAATGGATGTATTTATACCGTGCGGTTGATTCTGAGGGAAATACGATTGACTTCAATCTTAGTAAAACTAGAAATCATAAGGCTGCAAAGCGATTCTTTAAGAAAGCTTTGCAATCTTTTCATGCCTCAAAACCTCGTACAATTACAATTGATAAAAATCCTGCTTATCCAGTTGCTATCACCAAATTAAAGAACGAGAAAAAAGTGCCGTTAGGCACTCAAATTCGGCAGATAAAATATCTAAATAACGTAGTGGAGCAAGACCATCGATTCATTAAAAAACGTGTACGCTCTATGTTAGGATTTAAATCTTTTGGCACCGCTACATGTATACTTGCAGGAGTAGAAGCCATGCATATGATAAAAAAAGAACAGGTTGATTTACGGGATCAGTCTGTTCAAAATCAAAAAGAATTTATTCATCAATTATTTGGATTAACAGCGTAAAGAATGATTCCAATAGGAATCCTCATTATTTCTTGGGAACGTATCCTTTCTTTGCACCAGAACCCAATTTTCCATATACCCAGCTCTCAGAAACTTCCAGATTAGGTTAATAAATTTTTCATCCTTAATATTTCTACGCAATAGTTTAATGAGTATATGGTGATGAATATGGTCGAAAAAACTTTTGATATCTCCTTCAATAAACCATTTGACTCCATTGAAGGTATTTTTACACTGCATTAAAGCAGTGTGGCAGCTTTTATTTGGACGAAATCCGTGAGAAGATGTAGAGAAATACTTCTCGTAAATAGCTTCAAGTATGTTTTTTACTATTTCTTGTATAAGCTTATCCTCAAATGAAGGTATTCCCAATGGCCGTTTATTTCCATTTCTTTTAGGAATATATACTCGTTTAACCGGTGTAGGCTGATACGTTTGTGCTTTAAGCTGGCTAATTAACTCAGCAATTCGGTCCACATTCATTCCATCTATCGTTTTGTCATTTACTCCCGCTGTAAGATTCCCTTCTTTCGCATACATCTTCTGATAGGCCAAATAATAAAATTCTGGGTTATAGAGATTGCGATATAACTTTTCAAATACGTAATGCTCTTTTGTTGCATGGGAAGATAGATTATCTAAAACTATTTTTGGATTTCTCATAGCGTCTCACACACTTTCCAATTTTGTTTTAAGATAGAATAGGCTGTTTCCCTTCGCCATGTATTAGGCTTTCCCCAACTCAGACTACTACGAAAACTCCGTTACCTTGTCAATTTTTCATGAGTCACACTTCTTGGCAGTGCCTTGAAGTCATTCTCAATAGCCTGTAATAATATTAGGCATTTTGATTTAGGTAATCCCCGTTTATCACTTTAACAACTGGCTTTCTACAATATCGGGTGTGACTTTCGCCTTTTTCCTCTTATGGAGGATGGGTGGTCCTGGATCACTAGGATTAAGAACGCGGACGGTATTCTTTTCCCTGCATAGAGTTTGGTTCCAACTCTATTGGGACCATGTAACGTTTCTAACTATCTTTCGCTACTAGCGACATTATACTCCCTCAGGCTATCATTCAAGCAGTTTAGCTTTCATCCTTGTTTGTAGTATTTCACCTTGCTCTTCAGTCTTGACGGGATAGTTCGCCAACTTAGAGCTTTATCAACATGCTATTGTCCCCTTCCGATTTCTCTTTCAGGTTAGTTGATTGATGATAGGGTATACATGTGATCTTTCCCTACATTAGTGCCACCTAATGATTTGTTAAAGCGACCCTACGGGCGCACATTCGCTACATCTACCTTTGTTATTTCTAAAGAGCCTATAATACCTTTATTTTTTGCGGTTAATTCTATTGTCTTCCCATTCTCGGAAATGTTAAAAGGAATTGGTTCTTTTGTAAGTACATAACCTGTTGGTGCTTGTTTTTCAATAAACGCATAAGATCCAAACGGTAGATTATTTACTTGAATCAAACCGTTTTTATCAGTCTTGTGTTCACTGATTTTCTTCCCTTTACTGTCCTGAAGAATAAATGTTGCACCTTCTAGTTTTTTATCAGGATTTTCTCCGTCTACTTTGAGAAGTTGCACATTCCCTTTCACTTCTTTATTTTCAACAGTAAATGAAAGTGTTTTTCCTTGCTCTTTAATCTGAAATGGGTACTTTGTTTTATTGATAAGGTATCCTTCTACACCTTTCGTTTCAACAAAATAGTACTGTCCATATGGAAGGTCCTTTACTTGAGCAATTCCCTGCTCATTTGTAACGGTTTTAGTGACTTCTTTTCCATCCGCTGTATGTACCGCGAACTCTACTTTCGGAAGAGTTTTTCCACTGTCACTTAGCTTTTTAATCTCGATGTTTCCTTTTACTTTCGTATTCGCTACAGTGATTGTTGCGACCTCACCTGTTTTCACTTCAATCTTTTGAGGTTGGTCATTCAGTACATAACCAGTCGGTGCTTTCACTTCTTTCAGGGTATAATTCCCGATTTCTAAACCAGAAAGGCTTGCTGTACCCTGCTCATTTGTAGTCATTGTGCCAACTTTTTCATTTGCATTGTTCATGACTTCAAATACAGCACCTTGTAGCAATTCCTTTTGCTCTCCTACTTTTATAACTTTTAATCCACCAAGGGATTTCCAGTTTACCTGTAGATCAGCACTCACTTTTTCCTCATTTTTTTCTAATAGTACTGTTGCATCTTGGACTTTATCAGTTCCTTGATAAGCGACTGCCTGCAACTTAGAAAGGTTAGAAGTTATTTTTAAGGAAAAATTGCCAGTCTGAGAGGATTTCGGTATCAAAATACGGAATTGTTCCCCTAAATTGAATTTTTGTTTTGTTTCTCCATTTGTTGAAACAACTTTTGTTCCATTTGGTGCATTCGCTAGTTGAACTGTAAACACACCATTCTTAGCGTTACTTTCAATTTGATACACTGTCGTTTCAAAGTACTCACCGTTTAATTTTGCTTCTTGATTGTCTGTTGGTGTTACATTCATGTACATTTCTTGTGTTTCCTGGCTTGCATTTGCCCCATCAATGATTGTTTTTACGGCTTTTGCAACATTCGCATTCTTATGTTGAACTTCACTAATGTCAATTTGACCTAATGATGCCCAAACACTAAGCTGGGTCGCATAATGCGCCTCTTTCCAATCGGAAACACCTAATTCTTCAGGACTCTTTTGCGGATATCCATTTAGAAGAACTTTATATACAATATCATCTGTACGCCCCATCTCTGGAAGGTCATTGCCATTGGGACTGAGTTTTCCATACGTTAAGCAATAAGCAATTTGACCATTGGCATTCTTCAGTAGTTCTGTCCGTAGGTCTTTCCCATACATGGGACTAAAACTCCAATTCATTTCGTATTTCTCATGATTGATGACTTCAGCGCTTGCTTTTGTAAGTGGAAATACAAAATTCAGAACAACAAGAAGCATACTCATGACAATGAGTAACGTTTGATACGATCGTTTCAACATGACTTAACAGCTCCCTCATATTATGCAGTTTTCAAGGATCAATAATTGTGAATCATTAATTCTATTTGAATTACTAATTTTTTTTACTATAATGAATCTAGAAAGTTAATTAAATTACATCTTTTTGTAATTAAACACTATATAGTAGTTACTTCATCGCGAACCCTATAGTAAGTCGGTATAAAAAAATACTCTACAGGTTTATTGAAAATAGCGGAGATTTTTTCTGCTCGCTCTGCGTTCACTCCAGATTTCCCTTTTTCAATAGCGTGTAACACTTGGGGTTTAATGTGTATCTTTTGGTAAATTTTTTCTAAAGAAAGTGATTTATTCACTCTTTCTCGGTATAACATAGTTAATTCAACCTCCTTTCTTTCGATTTAACTACATTGTACATCGCTTAAAAAGCGAAATCAACTATAAATTAGTGTTTTTTTCGAAAATATAATCTAAATTAGTTTGAGATTAACTACTTTAGATTATATTTTAGGAATATTAATCAGAAAGGACTTGAAAAATGAGTATTTTTGGAGCTCGAGTAAAAACATTACGCTTAGATCGCGGATGGAGTATGAAACAATTGGGAGAGGAAATTAGTAAATTATCTGGATCTCCCTTACCTCAAACAACTGTAAGTAATTGGGAAAATAAAGGTTCAGAACCTCCTTATAATATTCTAGTTTTTACATCTACAGCATTAGAAGTAAGTACAGATTATTTACTTGGCAAAACTGATGAACTACAATTTGAACAGCATGCTTTAAAAGATGCTGTACTAACACGTCCTGATTGCACAGATGATGTTGCAAACATAGATAACAATAGCAATTCATCTTTGCAATCCTTAATTCAAGATTTAAAACAAGAAATAAATAATTTACCTATAACTAAAAAAGAGTCAATAGATAGCGATTTAAAGGAATACTTAGAATTCTTAGAGTTTAAACAAGAGAAATTGTTAACTGATTTTAAAACATTTTCAAAATACATTAAATATCAAATAAAAAATCTCTAGTAATAACTAGAGATTTTTAAAATTCATATGGTATTTACGGTTCTGGTGCAAAAAAATTAGGTTAATTGTAAGTAATCTTCTAATTTTGGACATACTGATACGATTACTCTGCAAAAGGGATGTGATCAGTATGAAAAAGGACAATTTGTTTAAATGGAAGCATTACCAACCAGATATAATTTTATTAACTGTACGTTGGTACCTACGGTACAATCTAAGTTTTCGAGATTTGGTGGAAATGATGGAAGAAAGAGGATTATCCTTAGCACATACAACGATTATGCGCTGGGTCCATCAATACGGACCGGAACTGGATAAACGGATCCGATGTCATCTTAAACAAACAAATGATTCATGGCGAGTGGATGAAACGTATATAAAAGTAAAAGGGCAATGGATGTATTTATACCGTGCGGTTGATTCTGAGGGAAATACGATTGACTTCAATCTTAGTAAAACTAGAAATCATAAGGCTGCAAAGCGATTCTTTAAGAAAGCTTTGCAATCTTTTCATGCCTCAAAACCTCGTACAATTACAATTGATAAAAATCCTGCTTATCCAGTTGCTATCACCAAATTAAAGAACGAGAAAAAAGTGCCGTTAGGCACTCAAATTCGGCAGATAAAATATCTAAATAACGTAGTGGAGCAAGACCATCGATTCATTAAAAAACGTGTACGCTCTATGTTAGGATTTAAATCTTTTGGCACCGCTACATGTATACTTGCAGGAGTAGAAGCCATGCATATGATAAAAAAAGAACAGGTTGATTTACGGGATCAGTCTGTTCAAAATCAAAAAGAATTTATTCATCAATTATTTGGATTAACAGCGTAAAGAATGATTCCAATAGGAATCCTCATTATTTCTTGGGAACGTATCCTTTCTTTGCACCAGAACCGTAAAAAGCCTTAAGTTGATGGGCATGTGTTGAATGACATCATTCGTACTTTCTCCATTATAATTCACATTAATAAAAGGTTCTTTAATAAATTGTAAGTTAATTCGCTGTTGCTCGTAATATCTAAATTCTTCTAGCACATCATTCATGCTACGACCTAATCTTGTTAAGGAATCAAAAATAATTGTATCGCCCGTACGAGCTAAGCGTTTTAACATTTGATAATTTTCTCTCTTCATATTTTTTCCAGACTGCTTATCTATAAAAATATCCCAATCTTCTATTCCAAAGTGTTTCATATTTTCGATCTGACGTTCTTCATTTTGGTCTTTACTGGAAACTCTGACATATCCAAATTTTTTATATTGCAAGTTTTTCACCTCGAACACAATTATAGCTTACTTTTATCTGTAAAGGTATATAAAGATTAAAGACATCTGTAAAATAGGAATACAACTTTTACAGATGTGATTTTCCCTATGTTTCTATGTATCTGCAAAAGTACACCTTTACGAACTGTTAAATAAAAAAGAACAGACTATTGAAATAGTCTGCCCATAGGTAAAAGATGAAATGAAAGTTACGCAAATATATAGTATAATAAATTTCTAAATAATAAAAGGTATTAACAAAAAAAGAACGGTTCTATTGGCATAGTCCGTCCTTCGAGAAGGGAATAATGACAGTTATTCTTCTTAAGTATACTTAATAAAACAGAAAATTCAATCTATTATATATTGAGAAAATATTCATCTTCTGAAATAAGGTGGTTGTTATGAATAAAGGCGATGCCATTTTAAGATTGCTATCAGAAATTAAGTTGGAACTTAAGGAAGTAAAAGAACAGGTGGAACAAATGCAAATAAAGTTAGATACATTCAAACAACAAAGTCAAGTGAAGAACAAAGTAGAGCAAAAGAAACAAAAAACAAAGATAAACGCTGATAAAAAAGATAAGCAATATTGGAAATATCCAGCTAAAATGAAATAACAAATTGAACAGTGCCTTCCCATGATATATAATGAGTATGCACCATTCTTTTATTCAGTTGTGGGAATGCGAGAATGATACAACCGTAGACGTCTCTTATTTCCTCCTATACTTTCCACACATGAAATGTAAAGGAGTGCTTGTGTATATGATTTTTTTATATCGATTTGACGTAAAGGAGAATCATATTCATTTTGTTTTAAATGAACAAATCGCTGCTGATATGCTTCCGCAATATGATGTCCTGTTGAAACCATTAGTGACATTTTTAGCTGAAACGTTACAATTGTATTGCTCGTTAAGTGAGCAACCCACTTTGTTAACAAGTAAAATACAGGACAGCGGTGAAATAGAAGTAATGTCAAATCAAGAATTAGGACAATGTATAGATGGATATATAAAAGACCGCATGATTTTGAAAAATGGCAAACGAATTGCCGATATTTTAATGGAAATTCGGAATGCTCATACCATATACCACTAAACTTAGAGGACTAGTTATAGATGTGAAAATATTCAATTATAAAATGAATAGAACAGAATGCTTTTTTATTTTTCCATAGTAACATGAAAAAATAGAAGTAAGTTGGATACACATAGATATAGAAGACAGGAGAGGGGTTATAGTGGACAAATCATGGTCTGGAAATTCTACACAATTATTACAAGAAATTGATTGGAAAATGAGCCGAATTGAGTCTATCCTTCAGCAGGTTTCTGTCGACGGATTAATAGAAGAAGCATATGAGATTCACGAGATGCTTATAAAAGTGTCCCAGTTATTGCTCATCTTACAACAAGACCTCAAAATGACACCACTGGCAAAAGGACTAAGTTTACAACTCCAAAGTATACAGGAACAGTACAATCGATTGTTTAGTAAGGGAGAAATATCTCTAGACATTTCAGAATAATCTGACAATAACAGAGAGACATCTCATGCGATGGGATGTCTCTCTGTTATTGTTCCAAAATATGGCGTACTTCCGACATATCCATATTGGTAAACTTCGAAATATCTTCTATATCCATGCCATTTTTATGCATGCCTCGGATAAGTTGGATTTTTCCTTCTTGAATCCCTTCTTCTTTCCCAACTTTTTTCCCTTTTTCCATACCTTCTTCTATACCAACCTCACGAGCATGTGCTAATTTCGCTTGTTCATCAAATAACACTTTTTCACGTGCTTCATATGCGAGACGGAAAGAGCTACTCTGACTCATATTTTCCCATTTGTGGATTGCCTTCTGTAACATTGGATCTTGTTTCATGGCGATATCCTCCAACGTGTGGGTTAAATGTTCATCTTCGTGCGCTGGTAGTAAAAGTAACCAACGAGCGAATTCATTTTCCCACGGATTAATTTTTTCTTCTCTCCATTGTCTTACTAGCTTTGGAATCTCGATGAAATGTATTTCTAGGTCTTCAAGTAACACTTCCTTCTGTTGCCTGCTCCAAAATTGTCCGACTGTATGCATATCATCATAATGAGGAAAGAGCTTAAAATCTAATAGATTGATGGCAATCGTTTTTCGCAAAGAGCGGTAAGGCATACCCTGCTCTAATTGGGATGTATATAACTTACTCCAATAATACAGGGAGCGTTTCACAATTTCTTGTGTATTTCGCAACTGAATTTCAATATTAACTTTTGTTTCATCTTGAAGTGTCGCTAATATATCTAGTATGGATAATTTATCTTCTTCGTATTCTTTATGGAGGTGTGGGTCTTCAATTTTTAGCGATACTATCGGTATAGATAAGGATTCATGCAAGATTGCATTTAAAAAAGAAATCAGTAATTCCTCTTGTCCCTGTACACCAAATAATTGCTTAAAAGCATAATCAACTCGTAAATTCACTAAAGGTTGATTCATAGAGTGAGTCACCTTTCTTATTTCGTATTCTGTCTTTTTTGTTATTCCCCTTTTTCGGGGGAATGGGCAAAGAAAGTATATATCTATTGTAGCGGAGGAAGGAGAGAAGAAGCAACCTTTGTTTTGGGTGTTTTATTTTATTCTTTTTATTATGATACGTGAAATTTTATAAACCTCTTGTATATGCACTTATTCTCACTGATTTATATCCCTTTCTACCTGAAATATTTACTATCCATCTTTTCATCCCCTTATCTATTCGGATGGATGCTTTTTATCTTTCAAGACCTAAATTGTGTTCGGCGCTTTCTTCTCTTTCGTTATAGAGGAATCTGAGCATTCGTTTTTTATCACCCTCGGCTAATAAATTGGATTCAATTGTCATTTATTAGGTGATATTCAAGTGAACAGAACATTATCCTGTACATCCTGAATTACATGTGAATCGTCAAATGGGCCGAACAGTAATACACCGCTCGTTGCTTCAACTCTTCGTACGTGCATAATCTTTGTTTCTCAAATAATTTCGGATGTTTCTGTCTATAGTATTGGAACAATTCTTCTCCATTATTTCGTATACGATACCGACGCGTTTCTCTAATTGTACCTGGGATTTCTTCCGGATCAAATTGTCCTAGAATTTGTAATGCTTGTGAAGAGGGAATTTCTTTCCCTGTCACATAGGCATGGATAAAAATGATTTCTTTTATTGTGATATACGTGTAATATAAATTCCCACCCATAGAAGCCCCCTCTTCTCGTTTTATTTTTATATCCGTACATAACTAGGCAGATACACGAAACTAGCTGTTTAGCCCATCAGTACGTAAAGCGCTTGTTTCACTTGTTTATCGTCCACTCGATAAAATACTTCTGTTCCTTTGCGTTCATGTGATAACACTTTATGATTTCTCATTTTATGGAGATGTTGTGAAACCGTAGATTGCGGCAATGTTAAAATCTGTTGTAATTCGGTCACATTTAAAGTCTGTTTCCTGACTAATTGATGTACAATTTGTAGACGGACAGGATGTGCCAATACTCTCAGTATTTCCGCACCTCGTTCGAGTTCATAATCAAGATCGTTGAGCTCCATATAAAAAACATTTGTCATCTTCTTTCGCCTCATTCTTTGTTCAGGGTATTTTCTTATATACACGTGTTTTCATTCGCAAAGAATCTAACATGTTACACGTACAAACTATCTTGCACCGTTCTCTTTCTCCCCTTATACTAAAATAAATACAATTTACAATAAGAGGTGCTATATGAATAAAACAGAATTAATTACGCAAGTAGCAGTCAAAACAGGACTAAAAAAATCACATGCCAGTTTAACTGTAGATACCCTATTAGAATCCATTCAACACGTGTTGCAAAATGGTGACAATGTCCAACTAATTGGATTTGGGACATTCGAGGTCCGAGAACGTGCTGCACGAGAAGGACGGAATCCAAGTACGGGAGAATCTCTTATCATTCCTGCGAAAAAAGCACCTGCCTTTAAAGCCGGTAAACAATTAAAAGAAGCAGTAAACAACTAAATATGTATCTGTCTGTCTATCTATCAGACTACAGAAGCATGAAATCATTGGGATTCATGCTTTTTTTATAATCGAATCGTTGAAATCGCATGTTTATAAATCAGATGATTTTTATCATCGAATTCTACCAAAATAGAAAATGCATCATATTCTTTTACAATTCCTTTCATATGAAATCCATTGATTAAAATCAAAGAAGTGACCTTCTTCTTTTGTATGACTTCTTGTAATAACCGTTCCTGCATCGATACGGTATTTCTAGCTCTTTCTTTTAAAATAGGTTGTGATTTTTTCTCCATCCTGCATTCCCCCCTCGTATTCTCAAACTCTTTCCAGATACTGTTCTAATTCCTCCAGAAGCTGTTTCGCTCCTTCTGGACTCAACGTCAGCTGTCCGTCCGCTAGTTTGATGTTCTGGGAAGAAATTTCTCCTGTTACAAGACACGTACCGTCCGATTTATATTTCTGTAAAATGACACTTTCCTCTTCTACAAATATTTCTATGGCATCTTTTTCGTGGATATCAAGCGTACGCCTTGTTTCCCTTGGTATCACAATCCGTCCTAACTGGTCTATTCTTCGTACGATCCCTGTTGATTTCATCCTTCTGTTTTTCTCCTTTTCAAATAGAATATTTTCTCTCTTGTTACCGTTTTTATTCGGGTGAAATGTATGTATACTTTATAACATATTGTTTACAACACGGGAAGCTATTCATGTCTACATCCTATATTTCCTATTTACCAAAAAATTAAGAAGAAACAAGAAACACTTCGGAAATTAACAAAACTATATGGATTCACACATCCGTTAGTGGTCGCCTATAATCAAGAATTAGATCCATTAGTCGTTCTTGCCATGCGCTACCTTTCCTCTTGATGAAGGAGAAATTCGAATTCTTTATACACATGTCTCCTCTATTTTACCATACTTTTTCATAGAATGGTTTTTATAACCATTTTCGCATAAAATTTTTCTTTTTGTACATCCTAACATGACAATCCCATCCTACTACTGTTATTTGCACCAAAACTACATCTGTTTCGTTGGATTGTCATTGCTTATTTTTCCTTAACTCCATTCAAAATGAGGGCAAGACATGTCAAATATACATCGTTTTGTCCTTATTTTATGATTTCTCTCAAAAATAAAATGGAATACATCACCTAGAAAACGTATAAAAAAAACAGATTTCACATATAGTAAAAACAGCAATTCCATCCTACATCTATAACAATTGTATACCGATTATCTGACACAATCGACATTGGAATTGCGCTTTCTCCCGAAAGGCTTACGGACACAGAAAGACGTACTGTATTTCAGTACGTCTTTTCTCATACATCCCTATTTACCTTAACAAATCGGCGTTCCGATTCTTTCATTTTTTAATCGAATCTGTTCCTCTTCTTCGATTCTTCTGTTTTCTAACTCACTTTCTAATTTCCGATACCACTTTCCCTTTTTACGTGTGAAATACGTCTTTACTTCTACATACGGTATCCAAATATCACGTGCCTGCATTCGTTCCATCACACTATCTATCATATACTCTTCTTCAAAGCGTTTAGGTTTTCGCAAATACACGGCGATAAAACCTCGATATTCTTCTTGTAGCCATTCTGCGATCAAATTCTTCTGATTCTGCTTCAAACGTGACCATTTCTTGTTCGTTTGGAGAATTTGACCATTCACGATATCATGATTTTTCATCGTTCTCCCTCACTTTTCTCACCGTTATTTATTCTTTTATTATACCATATTCTCATTTTTTTCAATGACAGACTATGCAACTATACCCCAAAAGGCTAACAGTTCCGCAAGGAACAGGTCGTATTTTCTTCCGTTTCTCTTCAGAAAATCTCCACCTTTGGAGAGGGCCACTTCACCTTGTTTCGCAGCCCTCTCCATCCTTGCCCAACTCTTTTCGGCACGTCAACGTATCGTTGCGGTTCTGGTGCAAAAAAGCGAAATGATTTGAAAATGCTCTTTCAAACTTGGCAATACTGGTGCTATTACTAAAAAAAGGTGTGTGATCAGTATGGAAAAAGAAAATATATTCAAATGGAAACAGTATCAGCCTGATATCATTGTATTAACCGTACGTTGGTACCTGCGGTACAACTTAAGTCTTCGTGATTTAGTGGAAATGATGGAGGAAAGAGGATTATTCTTAGTACATACAACAATTATGCGATGGGTGCATCAATATGGACCAGAATTAAATGAGCGTATTCGAAAACATTTGAAACCAACCAATGATTCTTGGCGTGTGGATGAAACATACATCAAAATCAAAGGAGAGAAAATGTACTTATATCGCGCGATTGATTCTGAAGGAAACACGATTGATTTTTATTTAAGTCGTAAAAGAGATGCGAAGGCTGCCAAACGTTTTCTAAAGAAAGCCTTGGCTTCTGTTCATGCCACAAAACCTCGTTCGATAACTGCTGATGGCGATAAAGCCTATCCTGTTGCAGTACGTGAACTAAAGGAAGAAAAGTGTATACCACACGGTATACCACTTCGTGTAAAAAAATACTTAAACAATATCATTGAGCAAGATCATCGGTTTATCAAAAAACGGATTCGGAATATGCTAGGATTGAAATCATTCCCTACAGCTATAAAAATGATTACTGGAATAGAAGCTATGCATATGATCAAAAAAGGACAAACTCTCCAAGGGGAGAAGTCTGTCCAAAAGCAGATATATCTTATCAATGAACTCTTTGGTTTAACAGCATAAAGTTCCATTCCGTTAGGAATCTTCTATTCTTTTTTCACATTCCACTATTGTTGCACCAGAACCCTATTAAATAAGTAGCTCAATTAATCTTTCATTCAACTGGCACTTTTATCTGCCAAACACTATTTATTTCTTTATCATTTTAAAAACATTTTAACCAAGGGAAATAAAAATTCCCTTGGTTATTAATTTTATTATATGATCAACCATCTAATTTTTTTGTTTCTTTCTTCTTCCAAAGCTTTCCTGGCCAAAATGCAAATCGTCCTAGAACCACTGTAATAGCAGGGACAAGAAGCGGCCTTACAATGAATGTATCTAATAGTACCCCTATTGCCGTAACAAGACCAAATTGAACAAGTACTTGAATCGGTAAAGTAGCTAACACCGCAAATGTTCCAGCTAAAATTAAACCAGCAGACGTAATAACGCTACCTGTTTGAACAACTCCGTTTTTGACTGCTTCAAGGTGTGGCTGGCTTCTTTTATTCTTCCATATTTCAGAAACCATAAATATATTATAGTCCTCTCCTAACGCTACCAAGAATACAAATGAATATAGAGGGATTGCTCCTTGTATTGCGGGAGCATCCATACCATAGTGAAGTAATAGCCAGCCTGCTCCTAATGCAGAGAAGAAAGATAATACAACTGTTAAAATTAAATAAATCATTGCAACAATAGAACGCAGGTACACAAGTAATAATAATGCGATAATACCAATCATAACAGGGATAATTACATCTTGATCACGCTCGGTAGTTTGTTTTGTATCATATAATGAAGCTGTCTCTCCCCCAATCCATATATGATTCTCAGCATTATTTATTTCAGATTTTTTCAGCATTTGTTTCAAACTTTTCCTTAACTCAGGGATTTTATTCATGCCTTCAATTGAATATGGATTTTCTTGTAAGGAAACCTCATACATTTGTAATTGACTATTGTATTTCCCTTTTATAGGTTCCGTTACTTGATCTACAAAAGAAAGTTTTTTTAATTCTGTTGTGACAGGTATGTCCTGCTCTTTTGTATCAACAACAATTTGTACTGGTGCTAATTCTCCAGGTGAAAAATGATCTGATATTAAATCAAATCCCTCACGTGATGGCATGTCTTTAGGAAATGATTCTAATAAATCGTACGTAAAATGAATTCGTGGAACAAAAGATGCCAAGCCACCCAATAGAAATAGTGTCAGCAGAATAATAGTCCACGGTTTACGTATCACAAGGTCTCCAAGTTTTCTGCTCAGAAGTCCTTTCGATTCCTTTACCTTAATCACTTTCTTTTTCTTCCTAGCACGTTCTCCATTCATCTCATTCGTTCTTGGTATGAACGGAAAAAATGCTACTCTTCCCAAAATAGCTAATAATGCTGGTAAAAGCGTCAATGAGGCAACCCCCATAAGAAACACAGCCACACTAAATGGCACTGCAAATCTATGGAAAGAACCAATATGAGCAAGTAAAAGGGTACCCAATCCAACTACCACTGTAAGAGCGCTCATGATAATTGCGCCACCCGATTCTTTAATAGCAAGTTGCAGCGCTTTAAATTTATTTCGTTCTACTAATAAAAACGCTCTATATCTCGAAATAAGAAATAAACAATAATCAGTACCGGCTCCAAATAAAAGTACAGTCATAATTGAAATTCCTTGTGCATCAGCGGTAATCCATCCTTTATCTGCTAAAAAGCCTAAAGTTGGACTAATTACCCCATAAGCAAATCCAACTACAATTAAAGGTAAGATTGCTAAAAGTGGTGAGCGATACAGAAGAATAAGTAAAACTAGAACAAGTAACACTGTTGCAACTAGTAATTTCACATCAGCCTGACTGAATAAGCTTACTGCATCAGTCTGAATACCAACTGGCCCTGAAAGACGAACATGCAGACCAGAATCAGAAATGTCTCTTTTAAAAGGATCATCTGCCAAAGTATTCTTTATAACACGCTGCAATTCATTCATATTCTCTTGAAGAATAGCTGTTCCTGCTGTTGTGTTGAAAAATACAGGAGTTACAAGAGATGTACCATCTTCTGAAACACTCTTTGCTAATGCTTGCTGTGGTATGGTATCAAATGGTGGTAACATTGATTGATCTTTTAATGGTGTATTTTTAAGTTGTTTGTAAGTATCTTGAATTGCCTTAAAGTCATTTTCTTTCAAACCCTTGTCTCTATGCCAAACGATAAGAGCAGGGTTTCCAGCATCATTAGGAAACTCTTTTTTAATTAAACGACTAGCTTGTTGTGATATAGCATTTTTAGGAAGGTTTGGAGCTGTCTCATCCTCAACGGTATTAACTGCTGGCCATGTAAATGATAAAACAAGGGTTAATAAGACCCATACCAAAATAGTAATCCACCTTGCTTTTGGTCCCCCAACCAATTTCCCCCAAGTATATAGAGAATGCTTTTTCATTGTAATCCACCTTTCTAACTAAACTTTTTTCATTAATTATATATACTAGTTAGTTAATTAATCAAGAACTATTAGGTTAATATGCTATAATAGTTGTAACTTCGAAAAGTCAGGAGCGAACACAATTGGAACAAAAACTGCGTCCTCTGGGAAGACCACGTCAAAATAAGAATACACTCCCTACAAAAAATAAAATTGTAAATACTGCCACAAAATTATTTTTAAGCAAAGGATATCAACTTGTTTCTATGGATGATGTTGCTAAAGAATGTGACGTGACAAAAGCAACTGTTTACTATTATTATGCTACTAAGGCTGATCTTTTTACGGATACAATGGTTCAAATGATGTTTCGAATTAGAGAAAATATGTATAGGATTCTTTCAACAAATAAGCCTCTTAAAGAACGCTTACTTGATGTTGCAAAAATCCATTTAACCACTACAATGGACATTGATATAAAAAGCTTTATGAGGGATGCAAAGATTTCCCTGTCTGATACGTACTTAAAACAAATGCAAGATGCAGAAGATAAAATGTATGAAGTATTGGCACAAACCATAGATAAATCAATAAAAGAAGGAGAAATCCCTAAAAATCACTCGCTTTTAAGTGCCCATGCCTTTGTTGCTTTGCTGTACGTTAGAGGATACAGAGATGTTAATCAAAAGCCCCTAATCCCTAATATAGAAGATTTTGCAAAACAACTTGTTGATTTTTATTGGACTGGATTAAGTAAGTAGGAATGCTTCATGATGATCTTTTCTATAATACTCTCCTTTATCTATTTAAAAAAAGCGTCTTGTATTTCACAGGCGCTCTTTTTTATCAATAACAATTCATTTCGGTACAATTTTAATTAATTCCTCTATTATTATTTAAGATTTTAATTCTTCAAATCCATAAACCAACACTTTTTATCATTTGAAAAATAATTAATCAACTTGCAAGAACGAACTTTATGATAACTATCTTGTAACTACTCAGCCACCTTTCGGTGTCTTTTTTAAATTTTACTAGTTTCATATGCCTCCCATTTGTAAATACTGAGTATATCAAACAGGGGAGGTGAATCTTATGGTCGATCGAAAAATTATTTTAGATACATATAAAAAAGGACCTGAAGCTGTTATTTCTTTATTTGAAGAAACATTTTCTAAGTTAGAAAAACGTATACAAGAACTAGAAAATGCTTCAAAAAAAAACTCCAAAAATAGTCATAAGCCACCTTCTACAGATGGTTTGGGTAAGCCCGTTACAAAAAGTTTGCGCAAACCGTCTCATCGTCAAACGGGTGGCCAGTTGGGCCACAAGGGACATACTCTTGGTTTGACAGCGACTCCAGATCATACGATTACACATTCTCCTACATATTGTACTTGTTGTCATACTTCCTTGAACCACGAGCCTGTAAAAGGGTATCGCATTCGCCAAGTGTATGACTTACCACCTATTCAGATCGAAGTGACAGAACATAAAGTAGAACAGAAAGAATGCCCACATTGCCATTCTATCCAAGAAGCCCAATTTCCTTCGACAGTATCTCGTCCTGTTCAATATGGTCCAAATATAAAAAGACTGATTCCCTATTTAACGCATTATCAATGCATTTCTTTGAAGCGAACAAAAGAATTCTTTCAGGATTGTTTTGGACATTCTATAAGCGAAGGAACCCTGGTAAATCATACACAGGCTTTCGCTTCTCAATTGCAGCCATTCATAAAAGAAGTAAAGGAAAAGATTCTGCAGTCTCCTGTTGTCCATTTTGATGAAACTGGTATGCGTGTAGAAAACAAAACACAATGGTTACATACTGCCAGTACACCGGAGGTGACATTGCAACATATTCATCAAAAACGTGGAAAAGAAGCAATGGATGCTGGAGAAATCTTGCCATCTTTTTCTGGAATTGCGATGCATGATGGTTGGAAAGGTTCTGGTGCAACAATAGTGGAATGTGAAAAAAGAATAGAAGATTCCTAACGGAATGGAACTTTATGCTGTTAAACCAAAGAGTTCATTGATAAGATATATCTGCTTTTGGACAGACTTCTCCCCTTGGAGAGTTTGTCCTTTTTTGATCATATGCATAGCTTCTATTCCAGTAATCATTTTTATAGCTGTAGGGAATGATTTCAATCCTAGCATATTCCGAATCCGTTTTTTGATAAACCGATGATCTTGCTCAATGATATTGTTTAAGTATTTTTTTACACGAAGTGGTATACCGTGTGGTATACACTTTTCTTCCTTTAGTTCACGTACTGCAACAGGATAGGCTTTATCGCCATCAGCAGTTATCGAACGAGGTTTTGTGGCATGAACAGAAGCCAAGGCTTTCTTTAGAAAACGTTTGGCAGCCTTCGCATCTCTTTTACGACTTAAATAAAAATCAATCGTGTTTCCTTCAGAATCAATCGCGCGATATAAGTACATTTTCTCTCCTTTGATTTTGATGTATGTTTCATCCACACGCCAAGAATCATTGGTTGGTTTCAAATGTTTTCGAATACGCTCATTTAATTCTGGTCCATATTGATGCACCCATCGCATAATTGTTGTATGTACTAAGAATAATCCTCTTTCCTCCATCATTTCCACTAAATCACGAAGACTTAAGTTGTACCGCAGGTACCAACGTACGGTTAATACAATGATATCAGGCTGATACTGTTTCCATTTGAATATATTTTCTTTTTCCATACTGATCACACACCTTTTTTTAGTAATAGCACCAGTATTGCCAAGTTTGAAAGAGCATTTTCAAATCATTTCGCTTTTTTGCACCAGAACCCTATAAGCTGTGGTAAGCTGTCATTTGGAAGATTGAGCGAATGCGCTCAATCTTTTTTCATATTTGTTACTATCCTATGGTTCAATTGCAATATATGGCGAATACAAACTGACTATCAAGGGGATTTCTTTGATGGTAAATTGTTGATGTATCAACTATAGAGGACTTCTATCCCGACCTTTATATTTTAAACAAACGTTTGATTCGGCATCCTTCGTACGAAATCCATACGGATTCGCTACAATTCGTCAATATTTGTATACATTTTTTGAGAAAGGAATTCTGTATGTATAAATCTAATTTCGTTGCTTTCTTACTATTCATGATCTCTTTTTCTTGTTACGTCATCTATGTAACCAAAAACCCGCTCTATTTGCATCCAGTCGTATTATTGTCTATTATGTTGATTACAATTGTAGGTGTCATTTTGTTGAGCGATTTTTATGATACAACTTATATGAAATATATACTTCTCATGGGATTGTTTCTGTATCTCATTCTTATATGTAGTACAATGCTAAACATCATATGAGTGTGGGTGTACAATAATATACCAATAATTTTTTACTTGAATCCCTTTACATTGGCCCCATAGGATAGGTGACAAATACAATCACTCCATTTTTATTGTCTGAACCAATTCTATGTGCGTCATATTTTTATTTTCTTACATATTTATATTTCAAACAACACACGCTAGTATACATACCAATTCTTAACAGAAGGAGTGTATATGAAAGCGATTCTGAAACTCATTTTTGCAGGTTCCCTTCTTTGTCTATTATGTGCGTGTGCGGAACGAAGAGAAATCGAAGAATTAGGATTTGTTGTTGGTGCTGCCTATGATCAATCCTCACATGCGGCCATTAAAGGCACCTATCAAATGGTATTACCCAATACATTCAGTGCTTCCGAACGTGGCACAGCTACACAAAAAAATTATATTAATCTAAGTTCTACAGGAGAAAGTATTTTTGCACATTTCCGCATGATTGCAAAGAAAATTAGTCGTCCTTTATTTTTCCCACACATACAAGTCATTATTTTTTCTGAAGAAGTATTACGAACACCCTATATGTTACAAAATATTTTGGATGTATATACACGTGATGAAGCGATGAGAAGAAATATTCGGCTATTTGTGGCTAAGGGTCGTGCAGCACATATTTTAGCTCAAAACGCAGGTCCTGAATATTTACCTGCAAAATATATTTGGATGCTATCGGAACATACACAAAAAAATGCACAAATGATAGAGAAAAAGCGAATTGGCGATATTCACAGTAAAATCATCGCAAAGAAAAGTTTTGTCCTTCCCGTTGTATTTCGTACAAAACAAGGCGTAGAATTAAGTGGCTCTGCCTTATTTAAAGGTACCGATAATCGCTTGGTTGCAATGTTAAACGCACAAGATACTGCCGCCTTACAGTATATGACTAGCTCAAAAGTAAGAGGGATTGTTACTGTTCCGATGAACAAACAACGTATTACCTATGAGTTTCATCGTGTACACCAACGCATGGAACTCGATGTGACAAACCCCACGCACCCTAAGGTCGATATATATGTGAAATTAGATGGAAAAATTGCGGAGATGCATTCCTCTCTAGCTCACCAATATTCCATGAAACAGCTCCAGCAGGTATTAGCAAACGAAATGAAAAAACAACTACAAACGACAACCAAACGTCTACAAACACAATATAAATTAGATGTCATCGGAATTGAAGACAAGTACCAACGACAAGACTTCAAAAAATGGAAAGAAATAGAGAATGATTGGGAGAATGGCAAACAATATTTCTCTACCTGTCAAATTCGTATTCATGTACAGCCTCAGATTACACAATCTGGATCGACATTGCCAAAATAGTACATATAGAACTTAGCTATCATGTATCTTTTATTAAATGGAAGATACTCCAGTTCGTGAATATCATGCATTTCAACATTTTGTAGAAATCGAACTATCGAAATTCCAACAAAAGTTATTCCTACAATTAGCACTTAAAAGAGGATGTTCAGCAAGAAAGATGGCCTATACCGTATTGCATTTTCTGCTGAAGACAAAGTAAAAGAATCCTACAATAAACGCAGGATTCCTTTACCAGGTATTTTGTTGACAAATGAGCAATTCAGGGGAATGGAGTCTTTCACCACTCAATTCCCTTTTTTATGTTATAACACTCTGGAATGAGATTTCAATAATAATACGAAAGAGAGATAGGAATAATCCTATCTCTCTTTCGTACAAGGGTTTCGATGACAGAAAACTCATACAGCTCATACTCTATTTTAAATTAATAAGACAGAAAATTCAATTTCATTGTTAATTTCTCAATGAGAATCCTTATGAAGGGTTCTTTTTTTCATAATATATAATCTAATCCCTGCAATAACTATGTATTTTTTATACAGCTACGGTCGATATAGCCTGTTTATATATCAATTGTTGTTTACCATCAACATTAATTAAAATTGTAAACCTATTCACCGCAATAATTTGTCCAGTTACTCTAAAACCCTTCAATAAGATAATTGTAACTTCTTTTTTAGCTTCTATTACTTGCTGATATACTTCATCTTGAATAGTAATCATTTGGATCGTTGCAACTCCTTTACTTTTTTAGAATCATTCATGGCTTCTAAAAAAGCATATTCTTTTGCAGTCATTTCAACGGTTGGACAATACTCGGTTTTTGATAATTTATGAAGTAACGTAAGATTTTTACTTAATTTTTCTATCATGTCATCTAATGTAATTTGATTCGTACCGTATCCAATCACTGAGTTCAAAAATACATCTAACCCTATGAGACTTGGTTCAATGAGAGAAACAATCTCTTGTACTTTTGGCAATATGGCCGTTTCATAACGTTCTTTAAAGGATTCTAAATCATCTGGCGTTGGTTCATTAGAACAGAATTTTTTAAATGCTACCACACGAATATCATTCCGCAATTCCTCAATACGTGTTTGATAAAACTCCAGGTCAAATCCCTCTTTATCCGCAACATCAAAATGAAGCTCTGTTTGTGATCTACGCTTTTTTTTGTAAAAATCCATAAGGAGTTGTTCTTTTGAGTTAAACATCATAACAAAGACAGTACGTTCTAAATTCGTAACTTTATTTACAACACTGAGTGTCTCATCTAATATGTTTGCTCGCGTTTCATCATCTAATTTTCTAACAGATGAAAGAACGAGGGTTTTTATATTCTCAAGTGAATCGGAGTTGATAATGTGTTGAAGAGAAACTTGAGCTATATCCGGTAAACAAGGATCTGTTGTTCTATCCAGAAGAAACATATCCTTAATTGCGCGGATTGTATTTTTGATTTCTTTTTGAGCCTGTCGAATTTTTTCAATGCTCTGATCCACATAGTGTGGTTATTTTAAACGGGTAAAAATAAATTCACGTCTTTCTTCAAAATGTTGCTGTAAAAGTGACATAGCTGTTTTCCCCTCTCTAGTTTTCTGAATTGATTAAACTTTCCTTTTATATTTTATCATTAAATTTTATGGATTTGTGGACAGTAGCAAAGTTTATTTAAATAGACAAATTTTGAAAGTGCATATCAGACAATCAGAATCGAATATTCTTTACCAAGGTAGTTATCAAAGTGAATATCAAGTTCATAACCAAAGAATCTATCATGATAGTACTATCAAAAGAAATCACTCATTCCTGTATATTTTTAGGCACTTTTGAATTTTGTTTATAAAGAGGGAGGAACTGAAATGAACAACAAGATGGGGTTTCTTGCCCATCCCCTCCAAAAGGTACATTAAGGATTTATTCCATAAAAGGAAATGTCTCTGAATCAGTCTGCCCTACTCGATTCAGAGACATTTTAGTGATTATATTCGTAAGAATAGATACAGCGAAGTTAAGATTCTTTCATTAGCCCACGTTTTTCAATCTCACGATATAATGTTGATTTTGTTACAGTCGTCTTTTTCTCGATTTGCTTAATCGTGTACTTTCTCGTTTTCCAAAGATCAATGGCATGATCTACTAAATCCTTGTTTTTTCCTTTACGTCCAAACTTTACTCCATGTTCCCTCGCTCTGAGTTTACCGGCCATCGTCCGCTCACGAATGAAATTACGTTCCATTTCCGCGAACAGCCCCAACAGCGTAATCATTGCTTTGGTCATAATATCGTTGTTCCGGCGTGTGTCAATCCCGTCAGATATGCAAACGAGATGAATCCCCCTCTTAGTAAATGATTCGTAGGTCTTCAACACATCAGATATGGATCGTCCCATTCGATCTAATTTGTAACCAACCACAGTATCACCGGGTTGCACTACTTCTAGTAACTGCTTAAATTCTGTACGGTCATTCACATTCTTACCTGATATCTTTTCACAAAATAGCTTATCGACACCATATCGTTGTAATTCTTCGATTTGTATTTCTAAATCTTGATGTGCAGCTGACACGCGAGCATATCCATAAACATTCCCCATTTAAATTCCTCTTTCCTGTAGATTTTCTCTTGATTATAACCTTGCATTTAGGGAGAATAAATAGGGAACGTTCTAGACTAGGAAAATGGGGATTCCTAAAGGATTCCCTAAATTTCAGAT
>NZ_JBYTEF010000005.1:0-83392 GCF_058792335.1 Bacillus sp. CPT56D-587-MTF
GACCTCCTACAGAAGAATGGACGGAAATCTCATCGATATGAGAAGAAAACTATCTTTGATATTATGGGTGTCGTTTATGAGTATAATGGGTTTGGAAAACAAAAGAAAGTTGCATAATTTTTAAAATGATACCTAACTAGGTATATTTGGCATGCTCCTTTTTAAGGATAAATAGTATTTTAAGAGTTTTTTAGTTTGTTTGAACGAAAGTTCATTTTGTTTTCGTTCTTAAGTTGATGGGCATGGGGTATGTGTAGCAATGGAACCAAATCACGCAATAAATATTAGCGGACATTCATTTTAAGGGTTATTTCGTATATTAGTGGACATAAAATAGCTATTTTTAATGACTCGATGTCCGCTAATGATACTTATCGGACATTACCAGTAGAATACGCTTTTAATCTTTTTACAAAACTGAACTTTTTTACTTCATAAGAATGAAAATGTATCTAAAATTAAGCTATTTTCATATAAAAAGTACATTTTTATCATTTCTAATGTCCGCTAATGCTTGTTGCGTTATCCTGTTCCATTGCTACACATACCCCACTATTGGAACTTCCATATATGTTCATCCTTCCTTATCAAAAATACAAAAATGGAGTGCCTTCTCTAATAAGTAAGCACTCCCTCATGTCATTATGCATCTTGTTGTTTTTTGCTTCTTCTCATAAAAATGTAACTTTTAAAATTCATTTTAGAAAATTATTAATTCGTCCACTTATTAATATCTATATTTCTTTCTATAGGCTTATTTACTGGATCTTCTTGAGTTTTTTCTTTCGATTTTTCAATATGAACATTTTTGGGCTGATTATCTTTATTTGCGGTTACTATTGAGCTTTCAACTTCTTCAATTACATTACCCTCTTCTGGCTGTTTGTACACTAAAGGTGATTTGGAAGGTAAACCTCTTGGGATATCTCCTTGTAGCATGCCTTTTGCACTTAACAAGTCTTTAGCCATTCCAAGCTTAATCTCTTCGTTATCGACACTTTGTGTCCCGTATAACGCTATAAAATGTTCTAACACCTTTCTTGTAGCTTCATTAGGGTTTTCCTGTGATTCTATCCAAACAAATAGTTCTGGACATCTTTGACGCATTTTCTCCGATAATGGAATTTGAATCGCTTTTGATTTAGCCATCATAATCACCTATTTTACTTGTTCTTTTTGAAATGCAATTGAACTAAATACTGTCATGCCTTTAACATTCATTTCTGTTGCGTTCTTAGCATTAATCCATAATATTTTAATTTTTTTAGAATCACAAATTTCTTTTAGATCTTCGAAAAGATTTTCTTTTAATTGGATACTTCCACCGCCATAGACAACCACGACTTCTACGTCATATTTTAAATTTTGTAATTTAGTTTCCGCAGTATCTAATACTTCATCAGCTAAATTAAATTTAGCTCTTGCTAAGAACTTTTTAGCATCTTCATAATATTTAGGATGCTCTTCTTTTAGATATCCGGCAAACTCTTGTCTTTGTATAGCAAAACCCCATTCATCTTCGAAATCTTTTTTAGCACGTTCAATCGCATGACCTATACCATGTCTTTCTCCCGAACTGTGATCATTATCATAATCATAGCCTTTTGTAACAACATATTCTGTTGTTCCGTCACCAATGTCTATGTGTAGAAGACGTTTTTCTTGGAAGTATTCACCCGTTATATCTTTCATATCATAAGTTTCTTTAAACTCATTAAATATGTCATCATTTCTATATTTCCCATTACCATCTTCGATTAAAGCAAATAGGGCAATAGTCCCTTCTTGTACAACAATTACTTTTTCAAATTTCAAAGTTACATAAACTCTCAAATCACCTACAGTTACCGTTACATGGTGACTACTATTTGTAAACCTTTCAGAGAGTTGTTTTGCTTTTTCTTTTGTCCATTCACTAGCTGGTAAAGCTGTAACCATAGAAACAATTGTTTCTATATTTGTGCCTTCTTCTATTGAGTTTTGATTTTTAAACATATCTTGAACCGAACGACAAGCAATTGCACTAACTGTTGTCATAATTGTAGTATCTTGTCTATGCTTACCACGGTTTGATTTAATGTTAAGATTCTGAAGATCTTCACCAGAACGAATGGCACGTTCTCCTACAAACACCCTTTGAGCTACTTGACCTTTCAAAGCTGATGAATTAACAGTAACATCCATATTATGAATTAATCCATGCACTAATTCTTCAATTTTTTTATCTTGCGGCACAGGCTCTTTATACACATAACTATATGTGTTTGGAAATTTTATCATTTCTCCATTAATTGTAATCTTCTTCTCGGAATTCCCATTGTCATCTTCTACAAAATAATTGAATTTCATTTATATTACCCCTTTCTTATTGAGAAAAATTTATTTTAAATCATTTTAAATTAACTTAATTACATTTTACTATAATTAACCAAAAAAATCAAGATAATTAAATGAAAATAAATCATTTTAATTTAAGATTATTTATTTTCATTTATTTTTTTATAATTTGGGTGTAACTTCAAAAAAGATTATCTAATATATCCACTCTGATTTATTATAATTTAAAATAAATTATTTTAAATGCGCTATTTCCAAAACTCCCACCACTTTTTTTCTTTTTGTTTGTTTTGAGATGCTACTAAAAGTTGTTTAGTTTCTTGTATCTCTCTAACATGTGTTAATAGCAAATTATCTCGTTCATTGTATCTGTTCTCCATGCGTTCTAACCGTTCGGCATTCATGATCTCAATACGTTCGAGCTGTTGAATTTTCTCTTTTAGTAATATCTGTTCTTGAAGTAATTGTTCTATAAATTCTTTAGGTAAATTCATTACGTTCTCTGAAAGAACGCTAGGCGTTCTATTACCATCCTCTAAATCATTATCTGTTTCAACTTCAGCAAAAGGAACAGATAAAACAACCTTCACGGCTCCTTCAATACTCATTCCAGCCTCTTGGATCAGCTTTTTCATCTGTTCTAGTACTTTAATATCCTTTTGAACAAAAGCACGACTATTTTTTGCACCTTTTACAAAAGAATATTGTTCCTGTTCTAAAGCTATACACCATTTCCTAAGCGTACTTGTACCTATTTCTAAGCGTTCGGCAACATCTTTTGTCCAAAATGAGCGTTCTTGCAACTGTTCGCCCTCCTTTATCTTTTATATAGAACGCTTCCACATTAATTGTTAAAAATCCTATAATTTTATTTTTTCTATATAAAGGGAATCCCTAAACTTCGTTAAAAATTACTATTTAAAATTAAAACGTAAGTCTTTTCACAAAAATCTCAATAAATGAGTTTGTAATATGTTTTTAATTGTAAATTTATAGGGAATCTCTTTAGCTTATTTTAAGCTTGCTTTAATTATCACCAGTAAAAAGTATTTCCTCCCTAAGGAGTGACAAAATTCACTTTTTAAAATACAAATTAAATATGAAATTACTTTATTTATTAAATCTTGTTTTAAAAAAGTAAAAACAATAAATACATTAGAAATAAAATACATCCTTTGATGCTTACTCTCACAAGCGATTTAGAAATATAGCTTAGTAAATTCCTAGGTTAAAATGTGGGTAAATTTGGGGTATTCATTTTTAAAAGGGAAGGCTTTTTTTACTAGAATTTTAAGCGGAATATGAAAATTCTAGTAAAAAATGCGGTTGTTTTTTTCTTTAAGTGCTTGAAGAAACTTAAAGAAAGTGGAGTCTTAATAAAGACATGACAAATAGCCTTGCTATGTGTGATTTTTTCAAGCAAGGCTAAATGATAATTATTTTTTTGAAAATAAGGTTTACAGGTTCGGAATAAGCATTTTTTTGAATAAATCGAATGGGATTGTACTATTATTCTTTTTTTCTATCCCCGTTTTCGCAAGACGTTTTTGAGATTCAATTATTCTTTGTTTTTGATAAAACTTTAATTTCTCACTAAACATTGTCATAAAATGAGCAGGAGCGCTATAATCAGCTTTGTTATCTCTGAACCATTTAACAGATTCTTCAAAAGCCCACTCACCAGACGTTTCTAAGTTATTTAAATCTGGTGGCAATCTTAAAGCAATAACATAAGCATCTTTTTCAGTTAAATTTGTTACACGTTGACTCATTATATGGTGGTAAGCTCTTTTCTGATCTTCACTTAAGTAAGTGTTTAAATCTTCTTCTCGCTCTGTTTTAATATCAAAAATATCTAATCCATTAGAGGAAACAGATATTTGGTTTTCCTTTTCAGGTTTACTTTTTTCTTGAGAAATTTTCTTCTTTAAAAACTCTGTAAAAGTAGAGCATATATCAATAGCTAAAGCCCATTTTACCTTGAAGTATTCAATAATTTTTAAATAGTTGTTATGTATAGTCAAGATGTAAACGGAAGGAGCAATCTTTCCGTGCCGTCTTACCTTTATTTGTTGGCATACTCCTAAATCTTGCAGCCAATTCAACACGTAATTAATAATGGGTTTAGAAATTCCTGATTTTTTACAAATGTGTTCTTGCCTTACTTGGGCATAACCTTCTTGTACCAAATAAGATAAGATAGTCTCAAAGGCTTCAAATTGTCTTTTGGTAAGGTAATCTTTTGTGGTAACACCTTCATATTCATCATGGACAATATTATCAATATAAGTAGTAACTTTCTTGATTGCTTGATTAATAGTTCCCGGTGTTTTGGGTAAATGTTTAATTCGAGGACTTAATTCAGCTTTTGCTCGACTAAGCAAAAAGTTGTTTAATAACACAGAAAAAACCTCCTATTTTTTCCACCACAAAGAAACAGAAAAATGCTGGAAAAGTAGAGGTTTTTATTCACATTATATTTTTTACATGCTATAATAAATATGTAGAAAACATAATTATAAATAAGCCCCCTACTCTGATTGAGTTTTTAATTGGTTCACCGGCCAAAGTGATTTGCCAATTAAAAATAGGTTGTGGTAGGGTTTATTTTTTTGTTTTTTATTTTTTATTTTTAGTAACTTTAATAAGGTTATATTTCTTTATATGTCCTATTGTATAACTATTATTATGAGATATCAATCGTTAATGTAAGAATAGAAGAATGTAACCTATGAAAAGCCTCCGGTTAATTTGAACTGGAGGCTTTAATTTCGTATTGAATGTATTTTCTAAAATTCATATATTCTTCTTGTAATTTGTCATACTTATAGTTAATAAATTCTGTATATTCATGAAGTTGCTTCTCTAATTGCTCTTTTTTGCTTATTGGCAATGCAAGTAGATCTTCATAAAGATCTGTTGTCATAAAAGGTGGCTCGTGACTTTGTTCAACTTCTTGTTCCTTTATATTAATATCCTTTTTTATTTGATTTTCTTCTAAAAACAATCCCTTGTCTTGAATGGTTTGAGTATTGCCAACTAAATAATCTGTACTGACCTGGAAAAGATTCGCTATAACTATTAAAACGTTATATGGAGGTTCAGCCCCTTTATTTTCCCAATTTGAAACAGTTGTTTGAGCGAAACTTGTTCCACTAACCTCTCCTATTTTTTCACCTAGCTGTTTCATACTCCATCCAGCTTCTAGTCTTAATGTTTTTACACGTGCACCAAAAATACTCATTTTTATTTTTCCTCCCTCTTAATTTTATGATATGTTGTGCGTTTTTTTGTAGGATATACGTTTGTTATAACTCCGAAGAGGGTTTGTAACTTTAAAAGTGATAATAAAATGAAAAAATCCCAATAAAAAACAAAAAAGTAGTTGTTTTAACTTTAAAAGTGATATATGATACACGTAAGGGTAACCGAAAGGAGGTTATGAAATGTCTTTAAAATACGAGAGAAAGGCCCAAAATTGTTCATTAGAGTTTATTTCTCAGATATTAAACATTAGTCCCCAAGTGCTACATTCTATAGAGAAGGGCAGGTCCGGAGTTAATGCTGAACGAGCGGAAAAAATTTCCGGTTTTTTCAACAAGCCTGTAGAGTACTTTTTTGTACCAACGTATTATCGAGTTCGAGAATAACCTAAAGATAGTTACTTTTATTTTGATAAAGATACAAAGTAACCATATAAGATTTATTATAGTAAAAAAAATCATTAATTCAAATAGAATTAATGGTTCAGAATTATTGACCTTTGAAAACTGCATAATATGAGGGAGCTGTTAAGGCATGTTGAAACGATCGTATCAAGTGTGGCTCATTGTCATGAGTACGCTTCTTGTTGTCTTGAATTTAGTATTTCCACTGACGAAAGCAAGTGCTGAAGTCATCAATCATGAGAAATACGAAATGAATTGGAGTTATAGCCCCATGTATGGCAAAGACCTTCGGACCGAATTATTAAAGAATAAGAGTGGTCAAATTGCGTACTGCCTTACATATGGACTTCGGTCACCTGGGGGTGAAGATCTTCCAGAGATGGGACGTACAGACAATGTTGTATATAAAGTTCTTCTAAATGGATATCCGCAAAAGAGTCCTGAAGAATTAGGTGTTTCCGATTGGAAAGAGGCGCATTATGCGACCCAGCTTAGTGTTTGGGCATCATTAGGTCAAATTGACATTAGTGAAGTTCAGCATAAGAATGAGAATGTTGCAAAAGCCGTAAAAACAATTATTGATGGGGCAAATGCAAGTCAGGAAACACAAGAAATATACATGAATGTAACACCAACAGACAATCAAGAAGCAAAGTTAAACGGTGAGTACTTTGAAACGACAGTGTATCAAAATGAAAGTAACGCTAAGAATGGTGTGTTTACAGTTCAACTAGCGAATGCACCAAATGGAACAAAAGTTGTTTCAACAAATGGAGAAACAAAACAAAAATTCAATTTAGGGGAACAATTCCGTATTCTGATACCGAAATCCTCTCAGACTGGTAATTTTTCCTTAAAAATAACTTCTAACCTTTCTAAGTTGCATGCAGTAGCCTATAAAGGAACTGACACAGTGCAAGATGCAACAGTCCTTTTAGAAAAAAATGAGGAAAAAGTGAGTGCCGATCTACAAGTAAACTGGAAATCCCTTGGTGGATTGAAAGTTATAAAAGTAGGAGAGCAAAAGGAATTGCTACAAGGTGCTGTATTTGAAGTCATGAACAGTGCAAACGAAAAAGTTGGCACAATGACTACAAATGAGCAAGGTACAGCAAGCCTTTCTGGTTTAGAAATCGGGAATTATACCCTGAAAGAAGTGAAAGCACCGACTGGTTATGTACTGAATGACCAACCTCAAAAGATTGAAGTGAAAACAGGTGAAGTCGCAACCATCACTGTAGCGAATACGAAAGTAAAAGGAAACATCGAGATTAAAAAGCTAAGTGACAGTGGGAAAACTCTTCCGAAAGTAGAGTTCGCGGTATATACAGTGGATGGAAAAGAAGTCACTAAAGCCATTACAAATGAGCAAGGGATTGCTCAAGTAAAGGATCTTCCATATGGGCAGTACTATTTTGTTGAGACGAAAGGTGTAGAAGGATACCTTATCAATAAAACAAAGTACTCATTCCAGATTAAAGAGCAAGGAAAAACACTTTCATTTACTGTTGAAAATAAAGAAGTGAAAGGGAATGTGCAACTTCTCAAAGTAGATGGAGAAACTCCTGATAAAAAACTAGAAGGTGCAACATTTATTCTTCAGGACAGTAAAGGGAAGATCAGTGAACACAAGACTGACAAAAACGGTTTGATTCAAGTAAATAATCTACCGTTTGGATCTTATCAGTTTGTGGAAAAGAAGGATGAGAAGAAACCAACGCCACCAACACCAGAGACACCACATCAACCGGAGCAACCACAGACACCGGAACAACCAAAAGTAACAGAAAAACCGGTCGTTCCACAGGTAGAAAAGCCACAAGCGATTGTGACGAAGGTGCAACCAGAACAAGCACCAAAGAAAGTAACTCATCTTCCAACAACAGGTGGCAAAGCTGAAAATCCATATATAAAATGGATCGGGCTTGCATGTATCGCATTTGGTGCAATGGGAGCTATATTTGCAGTAAGAAATCGTAAGAAAGCACAATAACTCCAAATAAGAAAGGGAGAATTGCAAGATGAGACAAGAAAATATGACGAAAACCCAAGCTCATTTCAGTGAAATAGATGAAAATTCGCTTGGTTTTTTTGTTGGCTGTCGGAATGCATGTATACTTGCACTTCCCATTTGGGCAATTGTGTTTTGGATAGGGAGCAAGGTGTAAGAAACCGAAAGGGGATGAAATGAGATGTCAGGAGTCTACATCGGTACAACCAAACAGCCATTTATTTTGAGGGAGCCAATGGTTAGGAGTCGTTCAAATACATGGATTGAAGGGAGACCGGGAAACGGAAAGATGCATCGTAAGGGTGATTGGCTTTCCAAAGATCTCATGCAAGCAATTTCAATCGCACAAACAGTGGTCAAACCAAAAGAACGATATGATTTTTGGATTGAATCCGCTACAAAGTTGTTGGCAGGTAGTATTTTGTATCTGAATCAACGGCATAAGGACTTGTATTACTTAGATTTGGAACAGGTTAGAGCGTTCATACAAAAAGTAAACAATCAGGAGACGTACTTGTCGGAGATAACAGATTCTCTCGATCAACGTCATCCAGCCTATCAAATTTTTAAGGTTTTGGTTTTATCAGCGAATGAGACAAGAGAAGGAACCATTACAAAATTGTTAGAGGTATTAGATGAACATGTAATGAGGACTGGAAATCTGGAAAAGAAACGGGAATATTTTGGGTTTCAATATTAAGTAAAGAGTTTCAAAGAATGAAAGAAGAAAGGAGACATAGACATGCTAGGAGTAATTCAAAGGTGCTCAGGGCTTCTACAGGCGATCGGGATTTTCAATCGAGGAGAAAAGGGTGTAGATGTGACAAAAGCTTCTCAAGAAGCTTATAGGACAGTGATTGAGGGTGTAAGAAAAGCCGAACAAAAATTTATCTTTATTTTCGATCCAACGGATCAATTTTATGAAGATACACATCGACAGAAGCTAGCGCAAGGATATCACATTGTAAAACACAATTTGTTAAGTGATACAGTGTCCATAGATTATGAAAGTAATCAAAAAGTGATCATGTATGTCAGTATAGATACGGTTACTAGTACGTATGAAGATAGAGGAGAGGCGTTATCTCATTTTCTCCAATTCCTAACTGAAAAGAAGAAGATCCGACCGATTCATCTCGTTTTTTATCAATTTGATCTTTATCCCATCCCT
The DNA here is from genome assembly GCF_058792335.1 of Bacillus sp. CPT56D-587-MTF. Classification (NCBI taxonomy): domain Bacteria; kingdom Bacillati; phylum Bacillota; class Bacilli; order Caryophanales; family Bacillaceae; genus Bacillus; species Bacillus sp. CPT56D-587-MTF. The sequence goes on from NZ_JBYTEF010000005.1 coordinate 9,188, forward strand.
CATATAGAGCAGTTTTTAAAAGAAAGTGCTACCTATAATATTCGAACTTCAATTGTCGTAGAATCTCATTCCGTATTACAACGTATATACGGAAAAAATAGGGCGAAACGAATTGCTACATCGTGTCAGACAACAGTTCTAGCATAGTCTTACCTTTCAAAAATACTCTTTTTACTTCAGAAAGGAGAAAATATATGAAATTGATGGAAGCAAATGCGGAAGAATTTCAAAAAATGAAAGTGAAACCATCCAATTATCTGATTGAAAAAATCACCGAAGGTCAACATCTCATACATCGAGAAATAGCAGAATATGAAAGAGATACATTTCGAGAAGAAACTCTATTTGAATACAAAGGGAAAAGTTTTTTACCAGAAATTACAAAGTGTTCATCTGAAGCACAGGCAGTATTAGCCGTACAGTCTTATTGGCAGGGTATTAGGGAATTAAACAGAATCGTATAAGATTTTCGGGATTTCACAGTCATTCATGATATATAGATGGCTAGAAAACTATACAAGGTGAAAGGGGGGATTTCAAGTCCTTCCCTTTGAAGGAGGCGATAGACATGGGAAAAGAGCAAAGACTTGCATTCTATGATATATCGTCGTCATGTGCACAAAGTGTCAAAACATTCGATGGCAAAGTGTATCAGCTAAAAGGAGCAGTAGCGGTAGAAGATACGACAGGAAACATTGAGAGGGTCGCAGAGATCTATTACCGTGTCCGTTCAGTCATGGATGAAAAACAAAAAATAATTGCCAAGAGAAGAAACCAGAATGATGAATTGACAACCGTGCGCCAACGGCGGAAATAAAACGATTTTTGAGAACAAACAAGCGGTTTTGGAGTGTGCTGAGATAGCTAGCTTTATCCGATGATAATGGAAAACCAACAATTTCGTAACTATTTTTATAGACGTTCAAAACGAAAGTTTTTCCTTATCAAAGCACAATTGCCCTTTGAAAACTTCACATGCGTGCCCCCTTTCGAAACGGTCACTAGAAGGGTTGGGTATACGATTGATTTATTGTTCGGTGTGTGTGTACGTAAAACACACCTGTGGCCATGGGAAAATACGTTGTGTTTATGATCTGTTTGCGTGAGTAATCGTGAGGAATCTCCTGTATTGATATTCTAAAGAAGCGATGAAAATATAAAACAGTAGATACATAAGGTTCTACGTACATGCCAAAACGTTGTGCAGTATTGGGCTTAGCGGTCGTTCGGGAGGGAACCAGCTATGCATGCCAATATAGGGTTTACCATATCAGCCATAAATGGTTATTTATCACTATTTTCCCAATATTCTTGCTATAATGATAACCAGATGTGGAGAAATAATCTGAACTCTCAGTAGACTCCAAAATCGCTTGTTTAATAACATAGGGAGGTCAAAAGTATGACTCAAAAATCAAAAATCATTGCCGTTATCGTTGCATTGGTTGCCGTTCTAGGGATTGGCTCTACACTGGTATTTTCTAATAGCAAGAAAGGAGAACTTGAAGAACTAAGCCCTCAAGAGATGAAAAAATTTATGTCACAGGATGGAACCGCATTTGTCATGTATTCTTTCCGCAAAGAAGATCGCGAGGGGTATATGAATCAAGTTCAAAGAGCGTTAAAGAATAATGGTGTAAATGGTAAGGAATTAGATAGTAATCACCCTAATTATGATGGTGAGAAAAACCAAGCAGATTATGGTTTAGAACAAAATGGAGAAACATTGGCTTATTATGAAAAAGGGAAGCTGAAAAAACAAATCGCACTAGATAAATACAAACCATCTGAGTTAGAAAAAGAACTAGACGTGTTTGTCCGTAATATGAAGGAAATGTATATCGATAAATAAGAGGATAGAAAGGCGGTGTGATAAATTGCCTATTCCAACTGTTACACAAAAAGATTTAAAAAAATCAAAAGACTTGGTAGAAAAGTTATTGAAAGTTAAAGGAGAAAGCTATCAAAATTGGTTACACGCACAACATCAACAGTTCGTTGAAGGAAATCAAGACTTAATCTTAGAAGCGCTCACTCTATTTGTAGAAGAAGAGAAAGGATCTAGCAAGGTACCTGAAGATACGGGTACGCTTTCTCCGTCAAGTGAAATTGTATAACACAAATATAAGGAGAGTGTAGATATGTTTAAATTAAACAACTTGATTTTAGGAGCCGGAGATGGCATGTCTAGTTTAGTTAGTACAGGTGAAGCAGTTTTAACTTGGGCACAACGTTTAGGAATCATTAGTGCGGCTATCGCATTTTGTATAGGTGGTTACTACCTTATCTGGGGTGGTGAGCGTGGAAGACATCAGAGTAAAGGCTGGTTTATTGGTTCAGCTGTAGGATTAATTATTGTAATGGGTGCAAAAGGATTGGCAGAAGGCATTAATAGTAATATCAAGTTTGGGTCTATTTTGTTCTTTTGGATGTGAATATACAATAAAATATGTTTTGGTAAAGAAGCTATGCACTTGTATAGCTTCTTTTTATATGCCATAAAGCGTTAGGAAGGAGAGGGGGAAATAATTTATGTTAGAGGTCATGTTTACCAAAAGTGCAACACCAGAGATTAAAAGTTTTCAAAAGATGTCCTTACAGGATGCTTGTAAGATTACGTACCGACTAGAACAAGAATTACAGGAACAACAAAATATTATCCATGTAGATTTTCATATTTTAGATCAAGACAGTGAAGAGGTGTATGCAGGGACATTGTCTTTAGGTTCTGGTTATGCTTCTCATTTGTATGAACATGTAGAGAATAAACTTTCTTCTATGGAAATGGATGAAGAACAAGAAAAGCAAAAAGAGGCACTGTTAAAACTTATGGAAGAAGATATCGAAGAATTTTTGAAAAAGATTGCGCCACCAGAAGAAGTAGAAGAGCCAGAAGAGAAAACCAGGGTGAAGGGGGAACGACAAGCCAAAATAGATTTTCCTTTAGAAGAGGAAAGAGGGAACAAAAAACATCTGTTTCAAATGATTGGCGGAGCAATTGGTGGAATCGTAGTAGGAGCTGTGAGTGTGTTTTCCTTGTATGCTGTGCCATCTAAGCCAGTTGAAGCAACAACTCAACCAAATACGCATTTAGTTAAAGGGCTTCAACAAGCTTCGATTCAGCAATATCCAAAGGCAATTCAAGAATTTGAGCAGTTGGATTATAAAGAACTAGATAAGGAGAGTCAAAAAGCAGTTTTATTCTCTTACTTGTTAAGCGGAAAAGCAAATAAGGCCTTACAGTATGAACCGAAATTTGCTGAAAGCGTTGTGAGCTACTATGTAGCCATTGATAATTTGAAAAAAGTAAATGAGGTTCAAGTCAAAAATGATGTGATTGACTTTGAAAAAGCAGTGTTGGCAAAAAAAGATGAAGAGGTTGTTCGCTTAAAAGACAAGGTGAGTATAGATGGTCGCCGGGAACAATCCATTGTAGATGCATATTTGAGACTTAAAAAATATGAAGAGTGCTTTACTTTTGCGAAGGCACAGGGCAATAAGAATGTGATGAAACAGGTGAAGGAAGTAGAAAAGAAAGAAGTGGAGCAATCAACAGTGCCAGAGGACGAGAAAAAGAAAAAGATTGAAAACATAGATAAAATATTGAAGGAAATCTGAGGGAGGAAATAAAATGCCAATCGATTATAAAAACGTCTTAAAAAAGATGGGGCTTACGGTTACAGCGACTTCTTTATCTGTAGGGCTTTTATCGGGATGTAGCTTGTTTGGTTCAGATCAAAGTAAAAAAACAGATAAAAAAGCATCTGTTTCTAAAAAAGTAGAAAATGAGAAAAAGAAACAAGAAGAAAAGAAAGAACTAGAAAAATTACAAGAAAAGGATTTTGATTCTTTAACAGAAAATGCTGTAAAGAGTCAGGAGCCCAATCAAAATGTAGCATTTGTATTAGATTATATGGAAAAGCAACAATTGAATACAAAAGATAAACAGATTGCAAGTCATATCAAAAGTTCAGATGAAGCGACATCTCGTGTGGTAGCTATGTTAGATCAGGAATTATCAAAATCGAGCCATTTAAATACAGATGATATTGCGATTGTTGCATCGAATAGCGTTCCAACAGAAACGAAAGATAATCAACTTGTGTTTGGAAATATAAAGGATACAACAGTAGCTAGCATCGGAGATGTAATTCCACAAGAACATGTAAAACCGCCTGTTATAGAGGAAAAACCTTCTATTCCATTACCAGATCCGCCAACGGATGGGGGAGATAAGCCGAAACCGCCAGTAGATCCGCCAACGGACGGAGGAGATAAGCCGAAACCACCGGTAGATCCGCCAACGGACGGAGGAGATAAGCCGAAACCACCGGTAGATCCGCCAACGGACGGAGGAGATAAGCCGAAACCACCGGTAGATCCGCCAACGGACGGAGGAGATAAGCCGAAACCACCGGTAGATCCGCCAACGGACGGAGGAGATAAACCGAAACCACCGGTAGACCCGCCAACGGATGGAGGAGATAAGCCGAAACCGCCAGTAGATCCGCCAACGGATGGAGGAGATAAGCCGAAACCGCCAGTAGATCCGCCAACGGATGGAGGAGATAAACCGAAGCCGCCAGTAGATCCGCCAACGGATGGAGGAGATAAACCGAAGCCGCCAGTAGATCCGCCAACGGATGGAGGAGATAAACCGAAACCGCCGGTAGATCCGCCAACGGACGGAGGAGATAAACCGAAACCACCGGTAGACCCGCCAACGGATGGGGGCGATAAACCGAAACCGCCAGTAGATCCACCAACAGATGGAGGAGATAAACCGAAACCGCCGGTAGACCCGCCAACGGATGGGGGCGATAAACCGAAACCGCCAGTAGATCCACCAACAGATGGAGGAGATAAACCGAAACCGCCGGTAGACCCGCCAACGGATGGAGGAGATAAACCGAAACCGCCAGTAGACCCACCAGCGGATGGAGGAGATAAACCGAAACCACCGGTAGACCCGCCAACGGATGGGGGCGATAAACCGAAACCGCCAGTAGATCCACCAACAGATGGAGGAGATAAACCGAAACCGCCGGTAGACCCGCCAACGGATGGAGGAGATAAACCGAAACCGCCAGTAGACCCACCAGCGGATGGAGGAGATAAACCAAAATCATCCGTTTTAGTTTAATGATAGAAGGGAAAAAGTAGGGTGAATATATTGGGAGTTATATGTGAACATAAAGGAAAATTTAAAGATTGTTGGCGGTGTTGCTACAGGTAAAACAGCAACTTTAAAAGAACTTGCTATCAAGTTGGATAACGTAATGGTTTTAGACTTTATTGGTGAGTATGAAGATCTTAAAGAATCGTTTGAAGGAGATAAGTTAGATGTTATAAACCTATGTAATCCGGATTGTCCGAAAGTGAAATTGAGCAAAGAAATAATCGATTTAGCTAAACAATATGACTTTGTAATAATTGATGAAACATCTTATTTATTTGCTGAAGAAGTAAATGGTTTTTTATCATTTTTACAACAAATGAAAGAGGCAAACACAAAAATCATAGCCAGTTTTCAAACATTACCTCCAATAGAAATTGATATTAAATTTCCTCAATTCATTATGCTTAATCGATGAATACTTTTTAAGTACAAATTAGGATTTCGTTTAGAAAAGATAACAAGCTGGTTGGATATTCAACCAGCTCTTTTTATATAGAAATTTATAGGGGAAATAGAAATATGAGAGATGGAGGAGAAGTTATGGAATTACAACCAATTGTAACAATTCCCAAAATGGATTGGTTGCCAATAGAAGTTGTGTTTGTATTCCCTATTCTTATTTTAACAATAGTTGGTATCTTGGGAATATATAAAGAGTATTCATTAAACAAAAATAAAAAATAAATTTTGTCATATATGTTTCATACAATTTGAATTTTGAATAGAAAAGGGGGATTTGGAATGGATCATATAAAGAAATTGGCTCGTAGTAATCATGTTCATTTTTTAGGATTACTTTATTTGTTAATAGTTGGGATGTTTGGTTGGTGGCATGGAATTACATGGTATCAAGGGATAGGAAGTTGGATGCCCTGGTATCAAGAGTCAAGTATTGCTTTTGAGAGAGCAGATATGTATCTTTTAATGACAGTTTTTTTGATTGGAGCTAGTTTCATGACAGGGGTACTAGTAATGGATCAGGACTATAAAAAATTGACTATCCTTAAGGTAAGCTATTTGTTTGGATTATCGACATTGATGATAAGTAGTGTTTGTGGCGGTTTTCTTGCTTTCGGTTTCTTTCTCGGATACAAAGATGGGACTTTTTATCCGTTATTTTTCCTTGTAACAGGTATTGTAGTTGGTTTGCAAATAATAAGACTATCCTTAAAACAGAAGTCACAACCTGAAAAGAATACTTTGGCACACGAATGATAAATAAAACGGATCACAAGCTGGTTAAACCTTCAACTGGCTCTTTTATTTTCTAAAAAGGAGGAAAATAAAGATGGGAAAATGCATAGCGTATGGGAGAAAAATAAGTTTAGGGATTTACATGTTGTTAGGGGCACTAGGAATTGGTTATATCATTTGGGAAATCAACCATTCTGGGTATGAATGGACACAAAAACAGACAGTAGACGCAATTATAGGATTTTGTGTATTTTATATTCTAATGATTGCATTTTATATGCTAATAATTTGGTCTATACGGGGCAGGATGGAGAAGAAAGTGACGAAACGAATGTTGCTACTAGACATTCCAATAGCAATTTTAGTAGGAATTGGCTTGCTTGCTAGTATGGTCTTTGTAGAAGAGAAAAATATACCTGATTTAGCGTTTTTAATGGCTTTATTATTATCACCGCCTATTGTTTTATTATTTGTTCGAATGGGATATAAGCAATGGATATTCTATAGTGAATTGAAAATTATTTTAGAAGAAAGGGAGGGACAATAACAATGATTTTTACACAAATTACCGTTGTAATCGGATTTGTTGTTTTAGCATTTATTGTGTATACAGTGGTTTTACAACAAGCTACACAAGACATTGTAAAGGAGCTTTTGAACCAAGAGAAGATAGTTGGAACAAATATGAAAGGAGAGCAAGAAGATACTTAATGCCGATGAAATTATGGGGGTGTAAGAAAATATAGTGAAAACAAAAGGAGGGCAAGAAAATGTCTGGAAGGGTGAATCCAAAGCCACCACTAAAATATAAATTAGCTGAATGGAAAGTACTCATCCCGATGAGTACTTTTTTGTTTAGTGGAATCTTTCTTATTGCTAATTTTCTAGGGAACGTCATTGTAGAAATAGTGAAAACAACATTTTCGGATTTATTACATCCAAAACCTTTTCATATTGGAATAGAGGATTTATATACCTTTGAACATCCTCTTTTTCTCTATTTGATATTACTCATGATTGCGAGCTTATGTACATTGCAATTCACGTACAAAATCCGTTCAAGCTTTAAAGATTTGAATCACAATCAAAAAGATTCCTCTCGTTTTGCCACATTAGATGAAGTTAAACAGCAGTATCGTGCCATTCCAGATAAAACGGAGAGATATGAAGGGAAGGGTGGCGTTGTCATTTCCCGTTATGATGTGGTTTCTTGCAAGGACATTTTCCAACAAGCGAAAAGGGTTATAGATGCAAAAGGGATGGAGAAATGGAAAGAAATTAAAAAATTAAAAGATAGTGCAAAAGCTGGAAGACTACTCATAGATGATGGGGCAGTTAGTAACCTAATCATTGGTACAACAAGGTCTGGTAAAGGGGAAACCTTTGTATTTCCAACGATTGATGCGTATTCTCGTGCGGAAATACAACCCTCTATAATCGCGAATGACCCAAAGGGTGAATTGCTGGCAGCATCAAAAAAAACACTGGAACAACGTGGCTTCCATATTGAAGTTTTAAATTTAATTAATCCGTTAGAATCTATGAGTTATAATTTGCTTCAACTCATTAAAGATGCCTATAAACAAGGGGATACAGCGACAGCACAAACCCTTTGTAATACCTTATCTTACTCCCTTTACTACAATCCAAATGTAAAAGACCCATTTTGGAATACCAGTGCGATGAGTTTATGTAATGCGTTAATTTTAGCGATTATAGATAAATGTATTGAGGAAAAAACAGAAGATAAAATTTGTATGTATGCGGTTGCCAATATGTTATCAGAGCTTGGTTCGAAAGAGATTGTGATTGATATGCAAGGAAATACGAAAAATATGTTAGATATATACTTTGAAATGCTTCCGGCGGATAGTGTGGCAAAGATGCAGTATGCGACTTCAAATTTTGCAAAAGGTGGCACAACAAGAGGTGGAATTTTTAGTACAGCAATGAGCAAATTATCTATTTTTACATTCGAAGGAATTGCAAAAATGACATCTCGTAATAGTATCGATTTAAAGCGCATTGGCTTTGGAAAAAGTATACAAGGAATAGGAACACCAAGGGTGCGGGTACAAATTATATTTCCGGATGGTTCGAAAGAGAGTATCAAAACAGATACAGAAGGACGTTTTGAACTGAACTTTAAGCAAAAGGTAAGAAAGGGGCAACGTATCCATGTAATGGAAAGCGAAACAAAGAAAAAGACGATTATAGAGGTTCAAACAATTAACAAGGATACAGGTGAAACAACATACAAAATTGTCGAGAAACAAGATGGATTACAAATTGAAAACATTGTTATCTTTGAAAAACCAATTGCGGTCTTTATGATCGTTCCGGATTACGATTCTAGTAATCATGTGATCGCTTCTATCTTTATTAGACAGCTCTATTTTGTGCTATCTAAGTATGCTGGTTTAGCTCGTGGTGGGGAGTGTCATAGAGAAGTAGTCTTCCTTTTGGATGAATTTGGTAACATGCCACCAATTGATGATATGGGGAATATTGTTACGGTTTGTTTAGGGCGAAATATTCGCTTTAACCTGATTGTGCAAGCTCTTCCTCAATTAAAAATGAAATATGGAGACGCAAGTACAACGATTCAAGATAATTGCGGGAATCAAATTTATATTCAATCCGGAAATAAAGAAACCGCCAAAGAAATATCTGAAAAGTTAGGGAATCAAACAATCAATTCGTTATCTCGAAGCGGAAAAGGATTGTCTATTGATAAGAGTAAAACGGAAGGAATCGATACGAAACCATTATTAACACCAACTGAGTTAATGAGATTCCAAGAGGGAGAAAGTGCCATTATACGTTTTATGAAACGTAGAGATAATAAATTTGAAAAAATAGAGCCTTTCCCAATTCTGAACCGAGGAAAAACGGTTATGAAATATCGCTGGGAATACCTTGGAGACGACTTTGATACAGATCAATCTATTTTAGATATCGATATTCGTTCTTTACATGAATATGTGAATCCAAGGGATCTCATTATTGATTTCATCCCAAAACAAGAAGAGGAATCACCTGAACAAACAGAGGAACAAAAATTAAATGTAGCAGTATCTGAACCAAAACCAGTTCCGATTCCTTCAGAAGAGGATCCGGAGGAGCCACAATTTGCGGATATTGATGAAGATATTGAGATTCCAGAAGAGGCGTATGCATCTGAGCCGGATTCAGTGTACGAATCAGAACCATCTAGTCCATTTGAGCCACTTACTTTAGAAAATTGGAAGTACAAAACAGCAGAAGAATTTTTTGAAACACATCGTTCCATTTGGAACATCATTGAAAAACAATGTATGAGGCAATGGAACAAATCATTAGCGGATATTCAAGCAAGTACAATGGAAAACTTTATTGATGAGTTGAAGATATTAGTGACAACAGGAGAAATTGATAAGAATATTTATCGTCTGATTAACGGGAAATACGGTGAAGTTATGGATAGTTTACTAGAAAAAGAAGGCGTGAAGGAGGAAGTATGATGCAAGTAACCAATCCCTTACAACATATTTTACAAGTTTACGGGAAACAAGTAACAGCGGGAAAAGAAGTGATGATTGGGCTTACAAATGGTGTTGTGTTTTTACAGCCAGGAGGAGTCGGTGAAGCACCGATTGTCATTCGGGTAGATGAAGTAGATGAGCATCTTGATATGACCATACAAGAAGTATTCGGAGCGTAAGAGAGGAAGGTGAAATCATGAATGATGAAAAAGTTTTAGAAATATTGAAGATGTTTAATGATTATTTAGAGATTGGTGGCTTTATCAATTATATTCTTCGTTCGATTGGTTGGATGATAATTATTGGACTATCGTATCTGGTAGATGCATTAGAAGGGATTACAGATAAAATTCTTTTGGTAAAAACGTTATTTGCTTCAGAAGAAGTACAATCATTTGTACGAGATTTTCAACCAGTTTTGTATATACTATTTGCTTTTTCGCTCATCTATATTGGATATACACTGATATTTAATCGGAAAACGAATCGAGAACAAATTGCAGTCAACATTTTTATCAGTATGGGTGTAATTGTGTTACTGAGTACAGCAATGATGCAGGCAGACAAATTCACAGATAAGGCAATTAAGGCAGTGGATCTCAAAGGGAATGGAACAACAAGTGAAAAGATTATAAAAGATGGTCTTACAGATGTAGCACAGTTCGATATAGAAAAGTGGAAAACTACAAAATTGAAAGAACCTAACAAAATTCCACAAGAGAATATCAGACGTATTGATATCCTAGAAAAAATTGATAAAGATTCTAAAATTAATAAAGATACCAAGCTTTCAGAGGATGGACAAAAAATTTTAGAAAAGAAAATGAGTATTGCACCAGATGGAAAAGAAGTGCTCATAGATCTGAAGAATGGTTGGTTTGATTTTTGGCCAGATAAATATTATCGATGGGACTGGGAGTTCTGGAAAATCGCTTCGTCTCTGTTTGTCATTGGTATGACTCTGTTATTTACAGCAATCAAACTTGGAAAATTGTGTTTTGAACTAGCTTTCAGTTACATTCTAGCAAACTTAGTTGCACCGGCAGATGTGGCAAACGGACAGAAGACAAAACATATTCTTCTTAATATCTTAAATTCTTTTTTAATTATGATTATGATCTTTATTTCATTAAAACTCTACCTCATCGGTATGAACTATATTCATGAAAATATGAATGGGATTGCTTACGTCATCGCTTTAATTTGTTTGAGCCTTGCGGTTGTAGATGGTCCTGTCATTTGTGAACGTATCTTTGGTATTGATGCAGGTCTTAAAAATGGTTGGGGAGTCGTTGCAGGTAGCTACGCACTTGGAAAAGGATTAAAGAATGCGACAAGTAGTACGGTATCGAAAGTTGGTGGCATGATGAAAGGCGCAGGGAATGGGGCATTGCAGACGAGTGCAGCTATAACGGGTATGGCAAGCGGATATAAAAATGCGGGGAAAGCAAGTGATAGCGGACAACAAGATCAGAAGCAAGTAAAAGGACAGCAAGGTAAAGAAAATGGAAAAGAAGGAAAAGAAAAGCAAAGCGGTGCCGATGGCGGGGCAAATGGAACCGGTCATTCATCTATACAAGATGAAATGGCTCAATCAGGTTCTGGAACAGAAAAAAGTCAAGTGTCCCAAGGCGAGGCAAGTGGCGGCGCAATGTCTTTGCAAGATGAAATGAAATCATCTGGTTTTGATAAAGAGGCTAAAAATGAAGGGCAGGGTTCTTCAACGAATGTAGCCGGCGGAACACCAACAAGTGCACCAGGCGGAGGTAAATCTGGAGGTGGTGGAACACCAACAAGTGCACCAGGCGGAAATAAATCCGGAGGTAGTGGAGCGCCAACAAGCGCACCGGGCGGAAGTAAATCCGGAGGTAGTGGAGCGCCAATAAGCGCACCAGGCGGAAGTAAACCGGGAGGTAGCGGAGCACCAATAAGCGCACCAGGCGGAAGTAAACTGGGAGGTAGCGGAGCACCAACAAGTACACCAGCAACATCTCAACCAGGTAGTAGCGGAACACCAACAAGTACACCAGAACCATCTCAGCCAAGTCATAGCGGAACATCAACAAGTGGTGAAAGTTCTTCAGGTTCATCTCGTCCAGTAGATACAGCACCATCTTCTACAAATGATATCCCAGCACCACGAAGAGAAAATCGTACAATCGGACAATATGCAAAGGATCGCCTTTCCAATGCTTTTCATAGTTCTAAAACGGTACAACAGACAAAACGTTCTTATCAGCTTGGACAAAATACAGGGGAGAGTTTACGGAACAAAGGTAAAAATAAGGATGAAGGTAAGAAGTAAGATGCAAATCAGAATCCAAGCAGAGATCGTAGAAAAGATGTATAGGGTGGAGCGCAGTAAGCATACAGGGGATGCTTATTTTTTTCGGTTTTAAAATGGGAATGAGGAGGATGCAGGTATGAATTATCAAATCGCAACACGTATAAAGGTGAATAAAGGATCCCTTTCACCGTATGAAGTTCATGTGAAAGTCCTATATGACGATCCTTTATTTGAATCACGTATACAAGAACTTGTAAAAAAATATGATCCGGTTCTTTATACAAGTCGAAGAGATTTTCTCACAAGTTGGTTATTAAAGAACAAGTGGCATGTGTCTATTCTTAGCTTAGAGACGGAAAGCAGAATGGATTTCATACGAAATAAAGATCCAATTGAGACTCTTACGAAGTTATCGCCTAATAGATTTGATTTTCAAGAGGGAGTGTATGCATTTAAACAGTGGTGTGATGCAGAAGAAGTAAGCATGAAAATGATGAATGTAATTGAAAAATTTCTAGAAAAAGAGAGTGCAATCTATGCTCAGATTTAAATGTAGGTTAGGAGGGAATAAAAATGGCAAATTATAATATCCCGAAAGAAATACGAACAGAATTAAAGATTAACAAAGCGTTATTTTTATTTGATCTACTGTTTATTATTGGGCTTGTGGTTTTCACCATGACAACGAAGCCTTTGATTCATCCCATGTTTCAAATTCCATATTATATTTTTATGTTGATAGTAGGAGTGATTTTGATTGTTCGTCCAAATACAAACCCACAAAAACGGATGTTTGAGGTATTGTTCATTGCGTTAGCTAGAAAGCGTTCTACGTATTGTGCAATTGACCAGGAACAAGACTGAAGGAGGAAATGGGATGGCATTATTCAATGAAAAAGAAATGAATAGACAGGTAGAAAAGAAGAGCCAAAATAAACCTTCTCTCCAACCACAAAAACAAGAAAAGAAACCAGGCGAGGTAGTGAAAATAAAAGGATTTCAAGAAAAAAAAGAAATGGCTCCTGTTGTTTCTCCTTTGAAAGAAGAAGTCGTGCCGGTGAAGAAAACAAAGAAGAATATGATGCGACATCTAGGAAATAAGAAGCAAGAGGTTGTACAAAAAACAGCGAAGATTGACGAGGCTTCGGGAAGAATAGGGAAGAAGGAGAAAGAGAAAAAAGTTAAAAAAGCTAAAAAGAAAGAAAAACCACCTCATATAAAAAAGAGTATTGCAGAGATTATCCCAATTATTGATATCACAGCAAATGGTGTTTTTGAATTTCGGGAAGAACAAGGTTTTGTAGATATCTTGCAGATCCAGGGAACAGATATTTACTCCCTGAACGAGGAAGAAGCAGAATTTGCGATTTATCACCTTGCCCACTATTACCAATCGTATCAAGAGTCCATCAAAATTGTATCCATGAACTTTCCCGTTTCTACAGAGCCGCAACAACGTTTTCTACTCAAGAAAATTGAAGCATGTCAGAATCCATTATACGAGCGTTTCCTCGTACAAAAATTGAAAGAACTTCAGTATTTAGAATGGGGGCGCACAAATCGCGAGTACTTTTTATTTGTATATGGTGAGAGTGAATTTGTTGTAAAAGAACGGGTGGAGTCGTCAAAAAGGTACTTGCAACGATGCATACCATTATTAGAAATGGAAGAGGAAAAGAAAATAGAAATTCTATATAAATTGCATAATCAAAACTCGAAAATTGGTTCGAAAAAATAAGGAGAGGTGATGAATGTGTCTGTACTACATTTTTTGAAGAGAAAGAAAAAGAAAGAAGAGAAAAAAGAAAAGAAACAAATCAATAAAGAATTAGTTTCCCAGATTCAACCGCAAGGGGGCATTCACTTTAAAGAACTATATGTGCAAGGTGGAGATGGATTACAAGCTTGTATTCATGTATACGGGTATCAAACGACAGTAAATGACTTTTGGTTAGAGCCTATCATGAATATGCCGAATGTCATTACAACGTTAGATATTATAAGTGACAGCCGAAAAGTAGTGATTGAATCCATTAATAAATCAATGGCAGAACAAAGCGTTCGACATGCGAACGCAAAAGAAAATATTGAACGAATTGAAGCGGAACAACAGTTTCAAGAGTTGGAACGGTTGTATCAACAAGTATCAAAAGGAGAGGTGCTGAAACGAGTTCACTTACGTATCTATATCTCCGCACGAACAATGGCAGAGCTTGAAAAACAAGCAAAAGAAGTCATGGAAACATTAGAATCATATAATTTTAGAGGTGCCATTTTCTTAAATGAACAAGAACATGAATGGGCTTCCCTCACATCAAGTTTTGAAATGCAAAAGCAATATATTAATAAACGAAATGGAAAAGAAGTACCGGCTCTTTCTTTAGCCGGAGGCTTCCCGTTTCACTTTACATTTTTAAATGATCCATATGGGATTTACTATGGCACTACCAAAACAAAGGGGAGTGTCATTTTTGATTTGTTTCATAAAGATGCACAGCGAAAAAGTTATAATGCGGTTGTAATCGGGAAAATGGGAGCTGGTAAGTCAACCTTGCTGAAAAAAATCATGAGTGATTATGCGATGAAGGGGTATAAAATCAGGGGATTTGATATTACAGGTGAGTTTGAAGATATTGTGCATGAATATAATGGGAAGCAGATCGCACTGGATGGGTCACAAGGAAAAATTAATCCGCTTCAAGTGTATAAGACGGCTGAAACAGAAGAAGGTTCATTTACCCAGCATTTATCTAAAATGAGTATCTTTTATCGCTTTATTGCGCCAGAAGCAAAAGATGATGAAATTAAGGAGTATGAGAATTTACTGCGCAAAATGTATGTAGCTAAGAAATTATGGAGTGATGAATCGAAAGCTGTCAATCATATTACGAGTTTACCAGCAAGTGAATATCCGATTTTCTCTGATTATTTACATTTTGTTCGTACAGAATTATACGAAGATATAAAGAAAGGAATCTACCGTTCTAATGTCAGTCCGACTCGTAAGGAACGCTTAGAACTGATTGAATTAAATCTTATCAATTTAGTAGACAATTATGGACATTTATTTAACGGTATTTCTACAATAGAAGATTTTTCTAAAGAGCAAATCGTCTTTTTTTCATTGCGCCATCTTATGAGTTTAAAAGAAGAAATCTATCAAGCACAGATTTTCAGTGTAATGAACTTAATGTGGGATGAGATGCTAGAAAACGGAAAACCGCAGTGGAAGGCGTTTGATAGAAAGGAATTAAAGTTTGAAGACGTAATGCGTTTTCTCATTATCATGGACGAAGCGCATCATCTGATAAATACGAGTGAACGTAGTCAACATGCGGTGGATTTTACGATTAAGTTTAGCCGAGAAGCACGTAAATATTTTGCAGGGATTGTATTTGCAAGTCATTCTATCCGAGACTTTGTGCCAGAGGATGCAAGTGTGGCAGCGGTAGAAAAAATTAAGACACTCTTTGAGCTTACGCAGTACAAATTTATTATGCAACAAGATAGCAACAACCTAGATATGTTACGGCGAGTATTTGCGGGACAAATCAGTACAAGTGAACTGAATGAAATACCTTTTTTACCAACAGGAGATGTACTTTTATGTATTAGTGCCGTCAAGAATATTTTATTTAAAGTCGATGTGACAGAAGAAGAGTTAGCGTTATTTGGAGGAGGGGCATAATTCATGCATCTTGTACTAAAAATCATCCCGAAAAAGTGGTTGATTATGATCGCTCTGAGTCTACTTTTTCTCCTTGGAACAATTCTTTTAGGGGCTACAATGACACTTATTGGTGGAATGGAAGGAAATAAAAAGCAAGGGGATATTACATACCCACAGGGTGGTATAGGGACGGCAAATGTTTCGGCAGAAGTGTTGAAATGGGAGCCGACAATTCGGAAGTATGCCCAGCAATTTGGCGTTGAGGCATTTGTCCCATTAATGCTTAGTCAAATGATGCAGGAGAGTGGTGGACGTGGACTCGATCCAATGCAAAGTTCTGAAGGAGCTTTCAATACAAAGTACTGTAAAGGGCCGAATTGTATTACCGATCCAGACTACTCTATTTGGGCTGGTGTTCAAGAATTTAAGCATGCGATTGAGCGAGCGGGTGTCACGGGACCGGGTGATATGGATCATATTAAAACAGCTTTGCAAGCCTACAATTTTGGAACAGGATTCTTCGATTTTATTGCAAAACACGGAGGTAAATATACAAAAGAATTAGCCATTCAGTTCTCCGCAGAGCAATATCAAAAAGTGAAACATACGGGCATGTATCGTTGTGTACGACCAGAAATGATACCATATGGGGCATGCTATGGCGACGCGCTTTATGTTGATGCCGTGTTGAAATATTATACGCCTGGTGTGCCTGTCAACGGCGGTGGAGGTGCCGTAGGAGGCGGTTCTTCCGGCTCGCAAGTTGCTGATGTGGGGCGTCAATGGATAGGACGTTCTACCTATGTATTTGGTGGTGGACGGAACACAAATGACATCGCAAGAGGCATCTTTGATTGTAGTAGTTTTGTACGCTGGGCATTCGAACAAATAGGAATGAATGTAAGTCCAATGGGGGCTGTAAGTACAGAAACCTTGAATAAAATTGGCACACAGATTTCACCAATGGAAATGAAAGCTGGAGATGTGATTTTCTTTGATACGTATAAACATGACGGTCATGTTGGCATTGTAATTGACCAGAATACTTTCATTGGTTGTCAAACAAACAAGGGGGTTTCAATCGAAAATTTATCAAACCCATACTGGAGTAAAGTATTTAGTGGGCATGTGAGACGCTATTAAAAAATATAGTCATCCTAAATAAACAAATGTAAGTGAAGGAGGCGGAAAAAATGAGTAAGCCGATTGAAAAAGATAAAAGGAAAATTTGGTTTATAACGCTTGCGATTGTGATTGCAGGCGTTACTTTTTTGAACATCTTTCTGTACGCTCGTAACGATGAAACAGGAGATGTAAAAGAATTAAAAGTTCAAAAGCAGGTGTTGCAAACTGATAATGAAGAACTCAAAAAGAAAGTGAAGGAAACACTTCCTTCGGAACAGGAACAACAGAGGCAAGCATATCTTTCAACAGTAGAACAGTTTATTCAGTTATCGTTTCATCGAGAAAAGCAAGGATATGAGGAGCGAAGAGCAAAGGCAAAAAAACTGATGAAGGACGAAATATTTCAACTCTTTTATCCAACGGATACATTCGAAATGGATGATACCTATGTATCTAAACCATCTGATATGAAGATATATTTACAAGCCTATGTGATTGGAGCTTCTCAGGTAGAAGTCATTGCGGAATTTCAAAATACACTGACCATTGGAGCGCAAGGGAAAACGGATAAAACAAAAAATGTGATGAAAGTGACTGTACAAAAAAATCAAGAGAATTGGCAAGTAACTAATGTAGAAGAATTAACAGTTCAAATTATTCCATCTTAAAAAAGTGAGGTGCTAGGTACATGGAAGTTGTGAACAATGGTGTGAATTTGAGACGAAAAAAATCATGGATATATGGTTTGATTGTAGGGTTTATGTTGGTCGGTTTTTTCTTGTTCTTTACCTCGAAATTATATGTACCTTACGAAGAACCGGTTTATCATACAGAACTAAAAAAGCCGGTTGCGTTATTTGGAAGTCGAACAATGACAGTGGAAAGAAGAGCGTATGATCCAGCTTCTCATACAATAGAAATGTTTCTTCATATAGAGGGAGGAGATGGCGAGCAATATCAGTTTCAAGCGCAAGAAAAAGTAAATCCAAATCTTCAATTACCGGTGAAAGTTGTGTATCAGGATGATGAGAATCTTGTTGTACAAGTGAAAGAATTATCTCCAAAATGGCAAGCAGTTGCGCTTGATGTATTTGAAAAAAATAATCGAGATGTGACGCTAGAGACAAAGCAAAAGACGGAAGAAGAAAAAGAAGTTTCAAAAGAAGATGACAAGCAAACGTTCTTAAAATCATTCTTCTCCGATCAAAACAAAACAGATGTAGAAGAAGGGATTTCACAAAAAAGTAAAGGCTCTTATGCGAAAGTATTCATTGGTATCGAACAAAAAACATTAAAAGAAAAAGTAAAACAATACGATGCAATGATGAAACAAGAAACATCTAAACAAACACAGTGGCAAGAGCAAATAACGGAATGGAAGAACGATTCTAAGTACCAAACGGAAACAGAAAAAATGGAAACAGATGCGAAAATCAATTCAAAAGAAACGAATATTAGTCAGTCAAAAGAGAAAGTTGAACTATATAAATGGGAGCAAGGGCAGGTCAAAGAAAAGATAAAAAAATTAGATGAGAAGGCAAAAGATGCGGAGCGGTTATGAAAAAAGTTGAGTCGACCATGACTCGACTTTTCGGAGTTCTTCTTGTTCCCACGGTTTCGCTAGGCTTTGCTTAGCTTCACACCCTAGGTGGGAACAAAAAACCCTTATGCTCTTCTCTCTCTTTTTGAGTGGAGATCCCGAATTTAGAGGAGGAAATGAAAATGGAGGTAAGAGTTCGAAATATGAATCCAGTTGCGGTGAAACGAATTGATGAAATTGCAAAAGCAAAAGGGCTTTCAAGAGATAAATTCTTGAGAGGTCAACTGGAAACCTTAGCGTTTTATCAGGAACAACAAAATCGTGAATTGTATCTTCAACAGTTGATAGAAAAAAATATCTATGCGATGGAAAAATGTTTTGAGGTTGCACGAGAGATGGATGCGTTTTTAAAAATGATGACACAGGATGATGAGGCATGAGTCAATCAACAAGTCCTTCACAACCAACAGTGACACCAGGGGTTGTAACCGTCTCTAAATTTGTGACAGCGGATGGAGAAAGTTTTCAAGATTATGTGGAGTATATTGACAGAGAAGAAGCAAAAAAAGAAGGGCAAGCACACAAGAAAATGTTTTCTCTGTATCAAGATTACATGGGGGATTCTGAAAAGACGTCCGCCTTATTTACAGAACAGAGTAACAGTTTGAATAAAAAGGAAAAGAAAGACCTAAAAAAGATGTTTCAGCTTGCCCAAAAGAATAACAGTATCATGTGGCAAGATGTGATTACATTTGATAACCAATGGCTTGCAGAACATGGCATATATGATCCGAAAACACGCACAGTAGATGATAAAAAATTGATGGATGTCACCCGGTTAGCGATGAAAGAAATGTTAAAAAGAGAGAAGCTCGAACATACGGCGGTTTGGTCAGGAGCGATTCATTATAATACGGATAACATCCATATTCATATTGCAACAGTGGAGCCATATCCAACGAGAGACCGTGGCAAGAGAAAACAAACAACATTAGATGCGATGAAAGCGAAAGTGGCTCAAAATATTATGGATCGTGGGCAAGAACAAAAACAAATTAACGATTTGATTCGAAAGAACATGGTGGCAAAAAAGAAAAAAGACTCTACATTAAAGTGGCGCAATCGAGAACTGAAACCATTATTTCAATTTATATATAAACGTTTACCAGAAGATAAAAGGCAATGGCAATACAGTTACAATACATTGCGTCCCTTACGTCCTCATCTTGATGCATTAACACAAAAATATATTGAGAAGCATCACAAAGAAGATTATAAAGAGTTTCTTCAAAAGTTAGATACAGAAGTAGATGTATTAAAGCGAGCGTATGGAGAAGGGTCTGGTGATAAGAAACGATATGAAAATTATAAGGAAAATAAAATAGAAGAGCTTCACAAGCGAATGGGCAACGCATTTTTGCAAGAGATGAAAGCGTACGATAAGGAACGACAACGCATTGATAAAATGTTAGACCGAAAGCCTAGAGAGCGAAAAAACTTTCAGCAAAATGTTTCAATGCAGTATGCACTCAAAAAAATGGAGGGTGCATTTAAAAGTGAATATGAGAGTTGGAAAAACCAACGTTATTATGAACAGATTCAGCGAGACATTAATTATCAAAATGAGAGGGGTCATGAACGATGAAGGAGAATGAAGTCAAACGCCTATTTACTATTGATGAGGAAACGGATCATTACTTTAGGGCTTATATGGAGGAACATCAAATTCGCTACAATGGGGTAGCACTTGCAAAAATGTGTAGAGATCATGAACAAGCAAAACAACAAGAATGGTCGCTTCGATATATTACGGAAGTTGTGACAAAACATCTTCATGAAGTATTAAAAGAAGAGCTGACAAAAATCCGACTTGGTACAAATAGTACAGATAAAAATACACAAATGTTGCTTGAGTTTATGAATGGTATTTATGAACATGAAAATTATCAAGGAGTTTGTACAACTGATATCGCAGAAACAGAAGCGACAAAGCATATAAGAAAAGTAGTGGAGGATAGAATTACACATAAAAGACAAAAGAAGATAGATCATCAGGCGTCCAGAGGACAAAAGGAAACAGTATTTGTACCTGTTGATGAAATCAATTGATAAGGGAGTGAATGAGAGATGGGGCCTTCAGGAATTGAACCAATTGTAACCGTGCCCAATTCGTTAGGTATGGTTGCTATCTTTCTGTTAATCATTTGTGTAGGAGTAATCAGCTTGTTAGTCATTGAAAAGGATTGGAAACAACTTGTGCGTTTATTGGTGTTAGGTTGCATAGTGGGTGTAGGGTTACTCTGTTTATATGTAACAAAGGTTGTAACGGATGCATCGTTTCTGTTACACTGCGCAGGGACTGCAATTCCATTTGTATGGCTAGGTAGTATGGTAGAGTGGAACGCAAAAGTAAAGAACAAGGAAGTAAGATAGGTATCTTATATCAGAAAAGGGGAAGCGAAGATGTTGTTATTTCACGAAGATATTGAAATCGGAATTATAAAATTTATTGGCGAAAAAGAAGTCACTTTTGAAGTGGGCAATCAAGAAGTTACAATCTCGTTAACAGATGAGGAAGAACAAGAACTATTTAATTATATTGAACTTCCACAAAACGATTTATTAATTCCCATCAACATGAAAACTCGTACAATATGTGTTCCGACAGATTTAGAAGCTTGGAATGAAGAAACAATGGATGAATTAATAGAAGCTTCATCAAAGGGAGCGGAAAACAATGAGTAAAAAGCGTTCCCCTGTTTCATTTGAAGAGAAAAAACAAAAGGTAGAAGCACTGACAAAAAAGATGGAAAAAAGTATAGAAGGTTACTTTCGTTCACCAGGAGATTTAAAAGAGTATTTATCATTTATGGCAAAGTTTTATCGCTATTCACCATCTAACATTGCATTAATACAGAGTCAATTTGAGGGAACCAGAGCCGTGGGTTCCTTTTCTTTTTGGAAAGAAAAAGGATTTTCGGTTAATAAGGGTGAGAAAGGAATACAGATTCTTGTTCCGAACCGAACAACAGCAAAATTTAAAGACAAAACGGGAACTTGGAAACCTGTTGCGAAGGCAAGTGAAGAAGAGAAAAAACAGATTGAATTTAAAAAGGTAGAAGTCAAACCAGGTCGTTTATATTTCTCTGTCGGATATGTGTTTGATGTGTCTCAGACGAACGCAAAAGCTGAAGATCTACCCCGTATCTTTCCGAATCGTTGGCTAGAAGGAAATGTAGGAGATTACAAGAGTTTATACAAAGGGATGGAAGCTATTGCTGAAAAAAACGGTGTGAAAATTATTGAGCCGAAACAAGAACTTGGGGTCGCAAAGGGGGTGAGCTACACCTTAACGAAAGAGGTTGCCTTGAATCCGAGGAATAGTGAATTACAAAATGTAAAAACGCTTCTTCATGAACTAGCCCATGCCAAACTTCACACAGCAGAAACGCATATGAATTACACAGCACCTGAAAAAGAGTTTCAAGCAGAGATGACAGCTTATACGGTTTCTTCCTATTTTGGAATGGATACAAGCGCGTATTCGTTAGGTTATTTAGCGGACTGGACGCAAGGAAAAGAGCTGAAAGATAAATCTAAATTATTAAAAGAAGTACATGAAACTTCTACTGAATTTATTGAAACGATTGAAAACACATTGGAAAAAGTGAAAGAACAAATACATGAAAAAGAGGTGGGAAGTATGGCAAATATAAAGGATATGGATCAATCTAGTGCATTAGAAAGTTTAAAAGAAACACCCGCTCATTTGGTAACGATTGAGGTCTTGGATAAAGATATACAAGATGAGGAAGTGGCAAGAATACACATGATGGATGCTGTGACAAAAGAAATCAACTATTTATCAGTATGGAATCTTGATAAGTCTGATCGAGACGACTTATATGTTTCTTTAATGGAGAAAAACGGTAATCGAGAAAATGTCTACTTGGATAACATTTTGAAACCAGATTTATATGAAAAAGTTCAGAATTCCATCTTCGACGGAGAAGATAATCGCTCGTTTGTTGTACATGAGAAGAATGCAAGCATGAGTCTAGATGAAATAGTAAAAGATGAACGATATGGCGTTTTAGTTGATAAGGCAGAGGAGCAAAAGAATCCAGCGTTTAGTGAAAAAGAATTGGAATTATATCAAGAAATGAAAAAAGAAGGATATGCACCGATTGGATCACTTGAACAAAAATTAAACCCACTTCCGCACACAGCTACACATGTTACAGCTTCCATGGAAAAAGAATTGAGTGGAAAATATGAATCTTTTAAGCGAGCGCAATCTCATGAAACAGTAAACGATATCGATAGTATTATCCATCGTGTACAAATGGAAGAAAGGTATTTTGCGACGAAACATGTAGCCATTGATAATGAACTCATCACACAAGAGTCTGTCACACAATTAGAACATAAAGTGCAAGAAAAGTTGAATAAAGAAGGAATTACAGTTACGAAACAGAACGCATCTAAAGTGGTTGATCGTGAGAAACAGTTTGAACCATTCTCGAATTTTACGCAGTTCCAAAATGTTGCAAAGAAAAAGAAACAAGAAGTGGAATTGGAGCGATAAATAGTTTGTTTTCACAACTAAATGAAGAAAAACAGTCATCACTTATCCTTTAAAACGGAAAGTGATTTTTTATTTTAAGGAGGAAGGTAAAAATGAGTATACAAGAACAAGTTAAGCAAGAAGATGTAAAATATGCACTATATGAATATGCGATGAAAAAGGCTGGAAAGGAAAAAGATAGGTTCCCAAAAGAGAATATGCAGGAGGTGAGAAGAGGTGTCGAGCCAGGTGTGACTCGGTTGTCGTTACCTTCTGTGACAAGTGAAATGGATTGGGGACAAGGAGATATCACCATTGATGTTCATCATAGTACAGGGAAAGTGAGAGTATACGAACAAGAAATAGATGGTGAGAATTGGTCGAAATCTACTCTTCGACTTACAGGGGAAAAAGCATTTTCTGATGTGATGAAGGAACATGGAGAAAAACCTCAAAAAACACATCAAATTGTAAAAAATATACCGAAAGAATTAGAAACTCGCTACCGAGCATTTGTGGAAGCAAAAAGACAAGAAGATGAATACAATACAGACAGTGTGTTGAGAGTCATGCGTACAGAAGACAAATATACGACATTGCGGAAAACAGCAATTGAACAAGGAGTAATTGCTGAAACATCCATTCAAAGGATGGAATATAATGTAGAGCAGTCTTTTGAGCCTTTAGAACCATTAAAGACAAAAGATAAGGTAATGATACCAAAAGAAACTCCGAAAGATGCTTATAAGGAGTTATACAAGGAACAAGTACTAGAAGAGATTGCTCCTTCTCAGGGGGAGGAACAATATAAAGAACAGTATAAGGCTGAAGTATTGGAAATACTGGGGGTTGATAAAGAAAAGTCATCTGATTCCAAAGAACGGGTATCAAAAGAAGAGAAAAAGGAAGCTCGCCCAGGGAAACAAGAGGAAACGTATTTCAAGAGTCGGGAAGAACGTGTCAAAGAAATGAAAGAGTTCGAGAAAACACATTCTTATCCTGAAGTATATCGGTTAAAAAAAGAAACTCTTCAGGAATTAAAAGGGCTGAATCTAACAGATTCTCAGCGTGAAAAGCTAACTAACCTCGAAAAAGCCCTGGATCAAGAAAAACAAGAATATGATAAAAATAATAAAAAAGAATCTAGCCAGGAGAAAGAACCGAAAAACCAAAATAAATTCGCACAGCTTTTTCATCAATTTAAAGGTGTGAAAAAAAAAGAGCAGCCAAAGGAAACGGAAATGGAACGTTCCTAATGGACACATTGTAAGAAGGGTACTGTTAAACAGTGCTCTTCTTCTTTTTAACAACGAAAGGGGAGAAAAGAATGGTAAATATCGTTGAGATTGTAGACATCGATTATACGGGCGTATGGGCAGAAACGATAGGTACAGAAGAACTAATTTTTATTTCTTTGCCAAAAGAAAAAATACAAATTGCACGTGAGGTGTTATCAGAGAAAAAACAAATGTATGTCTTTCTACAGAAGGATTGGGAATGGAGAAAGATGTCATGAATCCCTGGTTATTTGCTGGTTGTATGTTGCTTGTGGTCGTGACAATGAATACTTGCATATGGATGGGACAATGTGCGGTAAAACGATTTAAGCTACGAAAAGGGAAGCGTCAAAATTAAAGATTTTACATATATGAGGAGGAATGAATGGTGGGAAAAACATTATTTATTGCGGAAAAACCGAAAGTTGCATACGAATTATTGAAATCACCACGCTTTCGAAATGCAGAAAAACATATGGGTAGTAAACCGTATTATGGATACTTTGAAAACCAGGAATATATTATTAGTTGGTGTTCGGGTCATTTATTAGAGCTGAAGCATCCAGAAGAAATGGATGAAAAGTATAAAGAATTTAAGTTTGAACATTTACCAATATTAGTAGAACCAGAGTATAAGGTAAAACCAGATTATATTGAACAAATTAATACGCTAGTGGAGCTATTACAGCGTCAAGATGTAGATCATGTGGTCAACGCCTGTGATGGAGACCGTGAAGGTGAACTGATTTATCGTGAAATGTATGAGTATGCAGGTATAAATAAACGACAATCTCGTCTTTGGCTTTCTTCTTATGAACCAGCAGAATTAGAGGCTGGATTGAATCGATTAGAGCCTGGGGAACACTATGATGGACTTGCAAACTCTGCAAAAGCAAGGCAATATCTGGACTATCTTCTCGGAATGAATGTGACGAGAGGGTGTACAACGAAACTGGCTAAAAACCAATTCTTATTAGCGACAGGGCGTGTGCAAATGTGCCTGTTGAATGAGATTTGGCAACGTGAAGTAGCAATAGAGAATTATAGAGAACAAACCTACTATAATCTGAAACTTATCACAGACAATGGCTTAGAGGCAATCATGAAGACAGAAGACCAATTATTAGATCCGGCTCCTTTGCAAAAGCTTGGTGCTAAATTAGTTGGTACAGCGTTAACGGTAACGGAGTTTAAGGAGAATACGAGAAAAAAGAAACCAAAATTATTATATAACCTGACGGATTTGTATAAGGAGGCACATTCAAAATTGAAAGTGAGTGCAGAGACCGCAAAAAAACATATTCAGAGTTTATATGAAGAAGGTTGGATTTCGTATCCTCGTTCATCGTCCAGGCATTTACCAACGGAAAAGGTAGGCAGAGTACAAGAAGTATTCCAAGCCTTGCAGGCTACCAATTATGCGGATTTGGTGCAACTTGTAGATACGCATACTATTACAGAAAAACATGCCACTTTTAACGATGAACTTGTAGATAGTCACTTTGCCATCATCCCGACAACAAAACCATATGACGGGACCAATAGAAAATCATTAGAAATTCAATTATATGACCTCATTGTGAAACGATTTATTGGGAATTTTATGCCACCGGCTGTTTATTTGGTACGTGAGGTACAGTTTATGGATCAAGAGGAAAACATATATAGTACAAAAGAGAAAGTTCTTCAAGAGAAGGGATTTTTAAGCGTATTTCATGAGGACATGGAAGAAGGTTCTGTGGAAAGCTTTCAAATCCCTTTTTTATATGAAGGAGACTCATTCCAAATCGTAAAACATGACTTAGTTCAGTCGAAAACAAAGAAACCAGCATTTCATACTGAAAGTTCCATTCTAACGTTCATGGAGACCGCTGGTCGTAAATTAGATGATGACCATTTAAAAGAGTTAATGAAAGGAAAACGGATTGGAACAGTCGCAACAGAAGAGACGTTCATTCCTAAGCTTGCAACGAGAAATTACATCACAGTTACCAATGGCCAAATTCGTACAACGAAAATTGGTCGTGCATTTGTAGAGAAATTTCCGATAGATGAAATCAAAAATCCAGCTTATACGGCTGAAATGGAAGGGATGATTCATATGATCGAAAAGAAAAAAATGCCATACGGTGAGTTTGTGGAGAGTACGAATACATTTGTAAAAGAAACGGTTGTAAAACTTGGGGAAACTGAGGAAAAAGTGGCGGATGAAATGATTTTGAATTGGAATCAACAAATTGAAGTATGTCGTTGCCCATGTAAAAAGGGAAAAATTCTTCATAAAGGAAACTTCTATGGTTGCAGTAATTATCCAGAGTGTGAGATACGCATGCCAAAGAAAATTAAAGAGAAAGCAATTCCTGAAGCACAAGTAAAAAAGCTGTTTGAAAGTAAGAAAACGGATCTGTTAAAAGGCTTTAAATCGGGTGAGAAAGAGTTTTCAGCATATTTGGTGTTACGAGAAGGGAAAGTACAATTCCAGTTCCCGACGACAGATGAGCTGTCTCTTGGTAAGTGTCCAGAATGTAAAAAAGGAGACATCCTTCACCGAAAGACATTTTTCGGATGCACAGAATATAAAAACGGTTGTAAGTTCATGTTGCCAGCAAAAATCAAAGAAAAGGCGATTCCTCCTTCTCAAATGAAGAAAATTTTGAAGGGGCAATGTTCAGACTTTATTCCAGGGTTTAAAGGAGAAAAAGGAGAATTTAAAGCGGCACTCTATCTGGATAAAGAGGGATTAAAGTTTCGTTTTCCAACGGTGGAAGATCGTACATTAGGGAAATGTCCGTTGTGCAAGAGCCGAGTGATCGTAGGGAAAGCGAACTACTTATGTGAGCAGTATAAAAAGACTTGTGAATTCATTATCCCAGGGACGGTGTCAGGAAAGAAAATTAGTAGTAACAATGTGATCAAATTATTAGAAAAGAATATGACCGATCAAATTAAAGGATTCGAGTCCAAAAATACAGGGAAAAAATTTGATGCTCGTTTGTCATACAGTACACAAGAGAAACGATTAAAATTCCTATTTGGAAAATAAATGATGTAGAGAACTGATACAAACAGTTCTCTTTTTTATTCTTAAAACCATTCACAACAAAGGGAGGTGCCAACATGACATATCGACTGGCAGAGGAGGAAGTCATGAAAGCAAAAGATGTGGATTTATTGTCTTATTTAGAAGCCAAAGGGGAAAAATTTCAAAAAGAGGGTAACTATTATCGACATACGGAGCATGATAGCCTTATTATTCGAGAGAATATGTTTGTGTGGAATAGCCGTGGAGAGAAAGGATATGGAGCCATTAGTTTTGCGAGAATGTACTATGGCATGTCCTTTCAAGAAGCTGTCCGTGATGTGAACCTTGGCGATTATCCAACCTTTACATCTTCTAAGGAAGAAGAGCCGAAACAAAATGAGCCATTTCGGTATCCAGGTCATTTAGAAGCCCAAGATAAACAAGCAATTAAGCAGTATTTAGCTCAGGAGCGGAAAATTGATTCCCGATTAGTCAATTGGTTGATTGGGCAGGATCTTATTGCACAAGATAAAAAGAAGAATGTTGTATTTAAATGGCGGGAACAAGGCGGGACAGGAGATATAGTAGGTGCAGAACGACAAGGAACGGTTAAGATGGAGAATAAGCGAGGCTCTTTTAAACAGATATTACCGAATGGAAAACCGAATACAGGATTTACAGTGGATGTTGGGAAACCAACATCCATTTATTATTTTGAGAGCCCCATTGATCTCCTTTCCTATTGGACGTTACAACAAAACCGTCTTCAAAATGCAAGGCTAGTCAGTATGAATGGTCTGAAGATGAAGACAGTTCTACGTACATTTAAAGAGGCAAAAGATGAAGGACTTTCCGTGAATCGAATTGTCCTCGCAGTAGATAATGATAAAGCGGGGAAAGAATTCACGGAAAAGATGGGAGCTTTAACAATTACACCACGTGTCCAAATGCATCTTCCATCACAGGTGAAAGATTGGAATGATGCGCTGAAGGCAGTCATACAATCAACAGAAAAACAGCAACAGCCTCATAAACAAGTGCAAGTACAGCAAAAGAAACTAATACAGAAAAAGGAGATGGAGCGAAGTGTCTAATACATTACCGATGCCAGGTATATTACAGCTTTTTTTGTATGGAATGGGTCTTTATATTAGCTTTCATATCCTAAAATGGAGTGTTAGAAAAATACGTGAAATTCGAATCTTGAAGAGGATGGCGAAGTCGGGAATTCATTACATTGACAAAATGGATGGATTTCAATTTGAGGTATATTTAAAAGCACTTTTTCGAGAGCTTGGATACCGACCAGAGGTCACAAAACGCTCTTGTGACTACGGCGTGGACGTCATATTAAAAGGGAGAAATCGTATTGTTATCCAGGCGAAACGATATGGGATAAAGAACCGAGTTGGGATTCGAGCTGTGCAAGAAGTGTATGCAGGAAAAGCATATTACAAGGCTGACGAGGCATGGATCGTAACCAATAGTGTATTTACAAAACAAGCTGAAGAATTAGCAAAAGCATGCCAGGTGAAACTCATTGATCGTTTTGAACTTCAGAATTTGATTAACAAAGTGAATCCAGAACAAAAAGCGAAAGATGTGTATGAGCAAGTCAATCCAGCAGAACGGAAATGTCCGGTTTGTAAAAATCAATTAGTTATTCGGTATTCAAAGAAAAATGATAATAAGTTTTTTGGTTGCTCTCAATTTCCTTCTTGTACACATACTGAAGCAATTAATAGATGAGCTGAAAGGACTATATTCAGCTCATCCATTATTTTATTCAAAAAAGTGAGGTTCATATAAAAACAGATCCTCAGATTACCGTGTATCGCATTTTATTATTGACCGTAATGTAATAAAGTGTCTGGTGATTTAAAACTTATTTAAAGGGGTATATGAGCCTCAAAAGATGTTTTAAAGTGTTTCTTGTTAATTTATATAAATTTACGCTTGTTCTGTTGTGTTAAAGAATAAAAATTCAGAAATTTAATATTAAGACCTTGCAAGGTCGTTCGAAAGGAGTTACAATGACCTTATAAGAGCAAAGTTGATAAGGGGGATTGCAATGGAAAAGAGGTTAGTTGAAGTAATAAGAGACTTAAGACATTTCCTTGTAAGAGGTCAAATTGATTTCCATCTTAGTAATTTTAAGTATTATCAAATGTTTTGCTATGCATTAGAAGCAACTGGTACGCCGTATTGTTTGCAGGTCAATGAATTAGATAGAAAAATGATAGTAATTAAAATGATGTAAAGAAAAGGGGAGATTCATGATGAAAATCAATACGCCGGAGTGGTTATCTTTGAGTAAGGAAATTAAGGTTAAACTCATTCGTTTGGCTATTTTAGAATCAAGATTTAAGTATCAAAAATAAAACCCCTCCGTTGCAAAAAAGCAAACAGAAGGGAATTTGAATGAGTGTGAAACTATGAAGGGAATCTAGCACATTCCCTTCATGAACCAGTATAGCATAAAAGGAACACAATAAAGGAGATATTCATGAAAGAGATTGAAAAGTACATGACGCCAAGTGAAGCATCATTCTATTGGGGAATTCCTCGTGAAACGCTGAAACACAAAATCAGCCCTTCAGGTATGACTGAAAAGAAAGTAGTAGAGTTACAACGGATGTTAGATGAAGGCTTAATCAAATTCTTTTTACATCCGAAAGGAAAGCGGAAGGAATGGATTATTAGTCGTCAAGCCATGTATGAATGGTTTGGTGAACCTAAAAAATAAAGGGAACTAAGGGAGGAAATAAACATATGTCTTTAAATCGTACAATTTTAGTTGGTCGTCTTACAAAGGATCCCGATTTACGTTACACGCCAAATGGGGTTGCGGTCGCAACATTTACGCTAGCTGTTAACCGTCAATTTAAGAAGGATGGACAGCAAGAAGCAGACTTCATAAATATTGTAGTGTGGAAAAGAATTGCAGAGAATGTAGCAAACTTTCTAAAAAAAGGTAGTTTAGCTGGTGTAGATGGTCGTCTTCAGACTCGTAATTATGAGGGGCAAGACGGGAAGCGTGTATATGTGACGGAAGTGGTTGCAGAGAACGTACAATTTTTAGAGCCACGTAATAGTGGTGGAGGAGAACGTAATTCATTCAATCAACAGCCAGTAGGAGCTGGTTTTGGTAATCAAGGTTCGAACTCATTTAATCAATCTAGTAATTCTGGTAACTCTGGATTTAAAAAGAATGATGACCCATTCTCTAATCCAGGTCAACCAATTGATATTTCGGACGACGATTTACCTTTCTAACAAGTTGTTAGTGTGTGTTTCTGGATGTTCATGTTTTTGATTTTTGGAGAAACCTAGTTAAAATAGATTTGATAAAAAGGGAGAGATTTGATGAAATCAACAGGAGTAGTTCGCAAAGTCGATGAATTGGGGCGTATTGTGCTTCCTAGGGAATTAAGGAATACCTTAGATATAGAGGCTAAAACACCAATTGAAATCTTTGTAGACGGAGAGAAAATTGTTTTACAGAAGTATCAACCTGATGGAATTTGCATGGTGACAGGAGAAGTTTCAGAACGTAATTTTGTATTAGCAAATGGTAAAATTATTGTCAGCTCAGAAGGTGCAGATTATCTGATGAAAGAATTGCAACAGTACTTAGTGAAATAAGAAATGGTTCATATGAAAAAGAAGAGAGATGAGGAATCCCTCTTCTTTTTATGTATGTTAATTTATTTTACAGCCTCTTTTAGGCTTTTCCCCGCTTTAAATGCAGGTGTTTTTCCTCCAGGAATGAACATTTCTTCTCCTGTTTGAGGGTTACGTCCTCTACGTGCAGAGCGTTCACGTACCTCAAATGTACCGAATCCAATTAATTGCACAGAGTCGCCTTTTGCTAGGGCTTGTGTAATTTGATCTAGAACAGCTTGCACAGATGCAGTTGCATCTTTTTGTGTTAAGTTTGCTTCCTGGGCAACTTGTTTGATAAGTTCTGTTTTATTCATGTGTGTACCTCCAGGTAATGATTCATTTTAGGTTGCTATTATAACGTTTTTACTAGAAATGTACAAATGCTCATTTTGCTTACGGAATCCTTTTTTCATATAAGTATTTCTTCTCAATAATCTGATCGTTTAATCCTTTGTAAAGATTCCATTCCAAGTTGCAAATCACTTTTTTTCATTACTTTTTCATAGGTTCCCTCTTTTAATTTTTCCGTTAGAGCTAAAATATCGGTTAAATTATGGTGTAACTGTTGCACCTGTCCTTGAAGGCGTTCAATTTCACTTTGCTCGATAGGTGTTAAACGCTCTTCTTTTATCCATTTGGAGAGCTGTTCTTCAAATATCCATACAAATTCAAGTTGTTCTGTGTAAACACGGATGGTGCGTTGTATGGTTGCATCATCCAACACATGAGGTTTGTTGCGGGCCTCTAAAAGGTTTATATATTGTTCTTTAGCATCTATAAATTGACCATCGATTAGATTTGCAATGATAGGCAAGTTTTGGATAGGTTGCCAATTTGGTTGATTCTCCATGTATTTTTTCCTCCCATTCCTTTAATGTATTATAAAGGAATGATATCACAAAGGATTCAGATTTACAGGGAAGGTGTAAATAGTTACCCCCACACCTATAATTTCACGTACCTTATTGAAAAAAAACATATAACACACAATCATAGCATCCATTTAAATCTTATATTCTTGTATTCTCAGTTATATAATACATAAGAAGAGGGCTGGTTAGAAATGAAATGAGGGGGAAGATGGATGAAAAAGAAAGTATATGCTGTACGAAAAGGAAGAGAAACCGGTATTTTTTATTCTTGGAAAGAATGTGAGACGCATGTGAAAGGGTATTCAGGTGCCCAGTACCGCTCTTTTCCTTCTAAAAAAGAAGCACAACAATATTTGTCATCCACTCTCATTCAAAAAAAGCACCAGGTATCTCCTCCTTCTCATAACATAAAAGAACAGCCAACAAAGTTACATTCTTCAGGTGTTTCACAAGAATCCATCGTAGAAGTTTATATTGATGGGAGTTATAACATGAAGCGGAAAATTGCAGGATATGGCTTAGTGATGATTGTTCAAAACCAAGTGTACTTAAAGGATTTCAGTGCCTATCCCTACTCAGATGTAACAGCTACTCATAATGTAGGTGCTGAGCTTATGGGTGCAAGACGTGCGGTAGAATTGGCTTTAGCGAATGGCTGGAAACACATGATATTGTACTATGATTATACAGGTATTGAAAATTTCGCAACAAAAGCTTGGAGAGCTAAAAACCCTCAAACAAAAGAGTATCAAGATTTTATGCAAAAATATATGCGGAATATTAAAATACAATTTGTAAAAGTTAAGGCTCATAGCGGTAATGAGTACAATGATTTAGCTGATCGTCTTGCGAAATATGCAACGAATTTATAAAAATAGTTGGGTATGAATCCTATAATTAAAATATGACTGATACTATAAGTAATTCTGTTTATTTTTTATAGTTTTGTTATTTGTCTGCTATTGACAAAATGAGAGGTAGATTTTATAATTCGAAAGCGTGTTCGTGATTCTTCGCTGGCACAAGCAAGATTGTTGTGAAGGATCGGGTGGTAGAACCAGCAACTTTCGTAGCACATGGAATAGCTGTGTTTGTGAAGAATAACACGTCTAATTTACTAGTGTACAATTATTTAGTATATTTACGAATAAATTACATATAATATTATTAACATCTAGAGAAAGTTACATAAAAAAGGCATCTTCCTGAGGAAGATGTCCTTTTTGCTGTTCCTAAATATATGCCCATATAAGGCGTAAACCCAGCATCTTCGAATGAATCGGGAATTTTGTAATTTTCTGATAATTTACAGGTGTTTCCATGTTTTTTTGGCTTAAAATTTAAGTTTCTGAGTTCTATGTCATTTTTTTAAACTGTTAATCCATTAAATTAGAATCATTTCTTTATGATTTAAGTTAGAAAGTGACACAGAATAACAATTCTATGACACTTATTATTAAAAATCAGGAAATTTATACAGTTAAAATCTGATTATTGCAAAATTCCCGATTTGCTAGGAAATGCTGGGTTTGGGCCTGTTATGAGCAAAAAAGTGTAATAGTTACTTCGAATTTAGAATTTGGTCAATGGAATCGTATATTTGGTGATAATCGGCTTACTTCTGCATTGGTGGACCGTTTGGTCCATCATGCCCACATTATTGCATTTACGGGAGAAAGCTATCGTTTACGCAATGCGTTGTCTTCTGGAAACACTAAAATTACTATTTAAAAAATCGAGCTGCTAGCCTCTGCACTTTTCGCTGCAACTCTCTGTATTTTCCGCTTGCACAAAACAATCCTATGTTGCAGATCAAGAGCGTAAAAAAATTCATCAGCGACAAGCGGAAGGGATTGCAATAGCTAAGTCAACAGGCAAGCATTTAGGACGCCCTCAACTTACCTTTGAAACATTAAGTCCAAAGCAAATACAAATAATAGAAGAAACTTATCCAAAGTGGAAAAACAGAGAAATAACAGGGGTGAAATTTATGGAGTTAATTGAATTGAAGAAAAATACTTTCTATAAAAGGCCTCACGATACCATTTCGGGAAAATTGTACGTTTAGACACAAATTGGACACATTTTTACCGATTCCGTATTTACATAGGGAATCGGTAATGGGTGTTAGTATCTATTTCTTGCATATTTTGTTCGTAAAGGTCTTAAATGATGAATCGATTTCTTTTGCTGTACATCCCAGATATAATCACCTGTTAATGCAATATGTTCCCAACCTAATGGAGAAATGTGTTGCACATATTCTTCTGGAATTTCCATTCCTTGCGAGCGTAATAATTCTATCGCCTTTTCAATATACACTGTATTCCAAATGACAATTACAGAAATTAATAACTGAAGACCATTCACTCGATGCAACTGATCTTCATAAGAACGATCACGTATTTCTCCTAATCGATGAAAACATACGGCTCGTGCAAGTGAATGTTTCGCTTCCCCTTTATTGAGTCCCACTTGAACGCGCCTTCTCAGTGCAGGGTCTTGCAGCCATTCTAATGTATATAATGTTCTTTCTATACGTCCAATTTCTCGTAATGCCACCGCTAAACTATTTTGCCGTGGATAAGATGCTAACTTTTTTAAAATAAGAGATGCAGTAACCGTTCCATTTTGCACAGAACTAATTAACCTTAATAATGCATCCCAGTTGTCTCGTATATGTTTTATTTGTATGGTGCCGCCAATCATAAAGTTTAGCTCTGGATAGTAGGAAGGTTTATCGATTGTATAAATT
Source organism: Bacillus sp. CPT56D-587-MTF (assembly GCF_058792335.1). Taxonomy (NCBI): domain Bacteria; kingdom Bacillati; phylum Bacillota; class Bacilli; order Caryophanales; family Bacillaceae; genus Bacillus; species Bacillus sp. CPT56D-587-MTF. The sequence continues at coordinate 43,866 of NZ_JBYTEF010000005.1, forward strand.
TTCGTCTTATCTATACTTTTAATTCTCGGAGAGAATCGAAACCCTAACATATGACACATACCAAATACATGGTCTACAAATCCAGCCGCATCCGTATAATGTTCTTCAATTCTAGTATCGGCTTCATGATATAATAATCCGTCTATAATATGAGGCGCTTCCTCAAAAGAACTAATGACTTGGGCATAAAAAGGATCATATTGATCTGAAATATGAGTATAGAAGTTTAGACCAGGATCTCTTCCATGTTTGGCATTCACTTGAGCTAATGGACTAGAAGCACCACTTGACCGAAAATATTGCCCATCTGAAGAAGAAGTGGTTCCAGTGCCCCAATAGGTAGCATGCCTATTTTGCCGTTGAAAATTTGATAAGACTCCCAGAGCTTTTGTGTAATTTTCATCACTGATATACCAATCTGCTATCCAAGCAAGTTGTGTATAGGTAATAGCAGGACATGCATCAGCCATTTTACTTAATCCAAGATTAATCCCCTCGGCTAAAATAGCCGCAAATAATGCAGTTTCATCTTTTGGCCCCGTTTTCGTATGAAGATGTACAAACTGTTGACTAAAATGGGTCCAAGAATCTACTTCTACCAATAGTTCGGTCAGTTTAATACGGGGTAATACATCATAAATAGCCCTTGTAAGATCTGCCACATCGTCTGGAACATCCTTTTTTAAAGATGGAATGTGGATGTGACCTCCATAAACAGAAACATCCGATAATTCTTGGTTTCGAATGAGTTGATTTACCATTGTTAATTGGTCTTGCATCAATCCGCATCGATTTTGTATATACTCCTCTACATTTGTAGCAATAGACAACGGGATTTGTTGTTTCCTTTTGATTTCTTCCCAGGTTTGTGCCGGTAATAAGTACTCATCAAAGTTTTTGTATTGTTTACTTCCTGGTACCCATATATCTCCCGAACGAAGGTGATTACATAATTCTGTCCATACACTAAATTCATAGTAATGACGGTCAATGCCATCTTCTTTTAAAACATGTTTCAACCATTTGGATTTTATAAAATCCAGGGGAGCACATTCAGGAACTTTTCTTTTCTTGGATGTATTCAGTTCCTTTAAGATTTCAAGTGCTTCACATAATGTTTGGGTGATACCAGAAGATTGAAACGTATAAATCTGTAAAAGTCGCGGGGCAAACTTGCGAAATTGTCCATAATAGGTATCCAGTAATTCTAAATAATCGAATTCTGCAGGCCTCGTCAACGCTTCCGCTTGTTCTACCGAATGAACAAATTGGTCCCATGGTATAACAGCTTGTAAAGATACAAAAGGGTCTTGCTCGGTTTCTTTTGCTTCAATTAAAACCTTCCCCAGTTTTGCAAATAAGCGGATTTTCTCATTAATTAATTTTCCGTCATTTTGAAACGAATCGTTATGTATTTTTTCTCCTCGTTTAAACATGCGCCCAAGTAACTTTTCATTTACATATAAACCTTGGTCAATTAAAAAAGCATAAATATGAATTAAAAATGCCATTAAAGTTGCATAACGTTTCAGAGAATGGAACCGAGACAAATGTTGGGTGGAATACCGAGAGCCTTCCCTAGCTAATTGTAGTAATCTATTTTGGTGAATCTCTTGTCCGTTTTCTAATGGTAATGCGAGCTTTTGAATAAATTGAATGCGGTCTAATATTTTATGAAAATTTTTAAGTGAAACCGTTCCAGGTGGTTTTCGTAACCAGGATAAACTTGTAATATGTTTGTCTGCAGACTTTGTTAATAGCTGGTCTAATTGTAAAAGTTGTTGTGGAGATAACGCTTTTGTTAACTTTTTAAACGTTCGCTTTTCTGCACGTTCACATACCGCCCAAACTAAATGTTCTATGGCATACATGGCAGGAAGAATGATTTTTCTTTTTCGCATTTCTTGTATTAAAAGGTCAACCAAAACCAGGCCTTTCTCGGTTCCCATAACAGTTGGAAGAAGCCAATTTGCTAACTCTCGATATTCTCGTAAGGTAAAAGATCGGAATCCAAAATGTTTTCGAGTTTTGCTGATGTGTTCTCGCCTTGTTGTATCGCGAATTTTCGCATACTTATGTATAGCTGCAGGCACGATTCCTAATCTTTTTGCAAGCAAAGAAACAAGAAAATCGGATATTTTTTCTTCAGAAGCGAATGGCCGACCAGGAAATCGTAAATAAGCCAATTGAACCGCAAAACCTAATTGATTCGTTGCGCCGCGTTGTTGACGGATGATTTGTATATCTTCTTCCGATAAAGTGTAGTATCGTATCCGCTCTCGTTCACTCATCTGGTCTGGTAATTCATAAAAGTATTCTCGTTGCGTTTGAGTCAGAACTTCTCTCGTCGCCATCTGAACTTCCTCCTATTTATGTAAATAACGATACACGGTTGTACGAGAAATCTTTAATATTTGCGCAATATCTTTAATGGGGGTTTTCTTAGACACGAGTGTTTGTATCATTTGTTGTTCTTTTTCTCCTAACTTTTCAGGTCTTCCACCAAAACGTCCCCGAGCCCTTGCGGCAATTCTTCCCGCCTCTGTCCGTTCACGAATGAGGTTTCTTTCAAATTCTGCAAAAGAAGCAAATAAGTGAAACATTAATTGTCCTGTAGCGCTAGAGCGATCCATCGTGATATTTTCTTGTACACTATAGAAACTAACGCCCTGTTCATTTAATTCATTTACAATTTGGATAAGATGATGCATCGTTCTTCCTAAACGATCGAGTCGCCAGACTACCAAAGAATCACCAGGTCTCACATATTGAAGAGCCTTTTCAAGGCCGGGCCTTTTTCCAGCGATGCCACTCAACTTGTCTTCAAATATTTCATCACATCCATACGCCTTTAAAGCATCTATTTGTAAATCCAAATTTTGATCTACAGTTGATACACGAACATAACCAATTTTCAATTTGTAGTCTCTCCCTGTTCAATAATTTAATTTTAGATAGATATCTGAACATACATAATTGTACACTGTTTATGGACACGATAATAGGAAAAAATGTAGTGTTTTTTACTAAAAAATAAAGTGTACAGAAATATACAATTTTCTGTACACAAAAGAAGTAACTTTCTGTTATTTGAAACATGCTTGTATACTTATAGAGCAAAGAAAAAATTGAGAAGATATCATTCATCAGGAGGAATTATATTGCCACTACTCTTTATCTTGCTATTTTTTATTGTAAATGTTCTTATTTATTTCAAATCATCTCGATGGAGAAAACAACAACATCTTTACGTTCAGTCCTTTACACTTCTTATCGATTATTATATTTTTATTATTCCTATTACCGTACTAGGGTGTGTCTAAAAACTATTTCTATGGTAGGATTACCTCAAACCATTTAGAGAGAGGTATTTTCTATGACGCCACGCCGCTACGAACTTACAAATGAACAATGGGAACAAATCAAAGACTTTTTCCCACCGTATTCTACTGGTCGTCCGCCTAAAAGAAGTAATCGTGAAATGTTCAATGCTATTTTATGGATAGCTAGGAGCGGCGCTCCCTGGCGTGATTTGCCGGACCATTACGGCTTATGGAAAACCGTGTATGCTCGCTTCTGCAAATGGCGTGATGAAGGTGTCCTACTGACCATTTTTCAAGAATTAAATGCTGAACCGGATTTTGAAAATCTCAGCATAGATTCAACCAGTATCAAAGCGCATCAACATAGTGCTGGTGCAAAAAAAAGGCCATAAATCATGAGTTTCATCAGCATATTGGCATGAGTCGCGGTGGAAAAACTACCAAAATCCATACAATTGTTGATGGTTTAGGCAACCCCATTTTATTTCATTTGACTGGCGGAAATATTTTTGATAGCACTCCAGTTTGCGAGCTTTTGGATGAAATACCAATTAAGGGCAGCAATATTCTTGGTGACAAAGCCTATGGTTCTCATACGATTCGTAACTATATTACCAATCATGAAGCAACCTATACCATTCCACCCAGATCAAATGCGAAAGCTCCTTGGAATGTGGATTGGTATTTATATAAAGAACGCCATTTAGTGGAGTGTTTTTTCAATAAAATCAAGCATTTCCGTAGAATCGCAACACGGTATGATAAGCTGGCATCTTCTTTTTTAGCCTTTGTGTATATCGCTGCCATTTTTCGATTAACACAATGAACAACAGTTTTTAGACACACCCTAGTATTTGTAGTAGCTCTTCCTGGCATTTTTATTACTGGTAACAGTACGTTAGATACGATTATGACAAACATATTTATGATTGAGCTGTATTTATTTAGTTTACCTGTGCTCTTATTATGGAATTTTTATATGGTATATCCGAATCTAAAATTTCTTTGTTCTTTACATGACACAAAAATTTTGAATTACGAAGTTTTGAAAAGAGGTACTTTATGCTTAGAAGTCATTCTATGTTGCGTTCTTATTCCATCGATTCATTACATAGTCATCATTTTTTTAGTTGGAATGAGCCTGTTTTTAGAGTATAAAATTGCAGATGCCTCTTAATCAGATTGTCATATAAAAAGACTGCTGTGTGAAATTCAACAACAGTCTTTTTTATTCAAAATATATAAATCAGGGTTTCTTTGTACTGTAGGCATTCATTAATCACAATAGGTTAATCCCTTATTTACCTCTTGTATATCGAATGCAGTAGGATCAAAATCTAATAAATCCCATTCTGCGAAGAGTTTATATTGTGGATGTGAAGAATCTTTTATTGCCTCTAAAAATTCAATATATCCCGGAATACCTCCGATATCCTCTAAAGGAGCTGCATTTTCTCCTCCAATGCATGTTATTTCATCAGAGTTTTGATCGAGTACATCTTCAACTTGAATCTGTAGCAACCAGTGATCTCCAAAGTCGTATACATATTGAAAAATTTGCCCCTTCTTTTTGATTTGTTCAAGTAGCATGGTTCTATGAGCGCGCAGCATTCGAGATGGTGTTGTCAATTCCAACATGGAAAAGGGAATACTCGAATCAGGTGGATCCGATATAGTATATTTTCCTACAGTGAATTCAAATAAATGTTGGTGCTCCCATTGAAATAAGCATTGAATCACATCATGTAAATCATCAAAAGTTAATTTCGCAGGTAAAATAACTTTTCTCCAAATAGGGAAAGGGCATCCCACTAATTCCAAATGTAATTGATAGCATTTCATTCTTGTTTCCTCCCGTCTGAAGTAATAACATATTTCTCATTTTCACCGAAATCATGAGAAATAGATAGTAAAAGGCAAATGAAGGAATCAAAAATTTTGATATTTTACAAAGAATCACTTGAAATGCGTCTAAATTGTGTCTAAACGTACAATTTTCCCGAAATGGTATCGTGAGGCCTAAAATAATAAAAGAATATGAGGTAAAAGATTTGAAAAGTAATTTCTAAAAAATAAGAGGCGAATGTTTCTTGGCCTATATTTTCTCTTGAATCATCATATAACTAGTAGAAAAATCTTGAAATCTATATTAAAGTAAAGAATTAGTGGTTGTACTTATATCGTATAGTAAATCAGAAGAGGTACAATTAGTTTCCATAGTTGTAGGCATACGGCAACCATTCCTTCTTTTTGGAGCCACTTGTCAATTTTCACGGTTTTTGAGGCATTTTACTATACAGAATATGAATTCGGTACAGTTGTTGGATGAAAAATTATTACTTTTCTTTACCGAACACGTAATTTCTTATTCTAATTTCACTTTACCGAATACAAAAAACTATAAAACTGAGAGTATAAAGTACATTTTTCTTAAATGGCTCCAAAAGTAAAGAATGGTTGCCATACCCCTTGTAGGCTTTATTATATTTGAGGAAGAAACTATGGATTGGATATCCTTCACGCTAAACATTTTTTACGATAAAATAAAATCATTTTGAACTAAAGAATTAAAGGTGTGTGAATTAATGTACAGTGAGATGTTAAAAGGAATATTAGAAGGTTGTATTTTGCATATTCTTGCAAAAGAAGAGACTTATGGATATGAATTGAAAAGTAAGTTAGATTCATTTGGTTTTTTATTTGTAAGTAAAAATAGTATATATCCAGTTTTATTACGTCTTCAAAAGGAAGGTTTAATTGTAGGTCAAATGAAGAAATCCTTAGCTAGTGGACCGGATCGTAAATATTACCAATTAACTCAAAAAGGATTGGAGCGGTTAAAGGTTTTCTATAATGATTGGTCATTAGTTTCTGGAGCTGTAAATTGTTTAATTAATGATGTACGTTCAGTTAAAGTGAAACAACAAAACCGTAGTATATAAATACTGCGGTTTTGTTGTTTTTTTGAAACTTTATGTACATTAGGTATAAAGTTTTATTTTAATAACTTTTAATCACATTTATTATTATTTTTTAAATAATTTTTATTTTGAAACAAATTTTAGTGTTAATACTTGATAAATATAGAAGTCGGATTGGTTTGCTTGAAAATCTATTTGTTTTTATCGCGATTTCATGATATTATCAATCACGAAATATTAATATACTAATTTATTTGAAGGGAAGTTATTTTATGAAAATTAAAAAAGTATTAGCAGGTACATTAGGTTTAGGAGTGGTAGGTTCTGTACTTACGCTTAATCAATTCTCTGGTAGTGGTCTTGCCAATTTAACACTTCAGTACGACATTAGCGCAGTAAATGCAGGTCGAATTGTTAGTGCTTTAGAGTGGGCTTCTGATATGGGTGCGGTTATTGGCTTAGCGGGAGCAATTTTAGGAGCTGGAATTGGTGCTGCAGCTATCTCAGCGGCAGTTGCTATTGCGAAGAGAAAACTTCTTAAAGAAGGTAAAAAAGCAGCAGTATTATACTAAAATTTGTGTATTAACAAAAGAGAGTTATCAAGAATATACTTGGTAACTCTTTTAATTATATTGTATTGGAGATTTATGAATGGAAAACATACAAACAGCAAGTAGTTCGAACGTAAGTGGTGTAAAGTGGTTCGATTTTTTTATTAGCCCTAAAAGATTTTTTGAAAATGTAAAAGAAAAGCCAAATGTATGGAAGCCTTTTGTTCTTGCGACTATTCCGATCATATTAATGTATATGGTTATAGTACCTAATATGATGGACATGTTTACAAGTCATTTTTCAGACTTAAATTTCGGAGTATCAGGTCGAATTAAATCTCTTATGTATATACTGGTATGCTCATTTTCAATATTTCAGACTATCATGGCTTTATTCTTAGGGGCAATAATCCTGCATCTAATGTGCATTCCAATGTTAGGGAAAGGGAGTATAAGACAAACAACTTCATTGTTTATGTTTGTTAGTATTCCAAGTGCAATTAAAGCTATAGGAATTATAATTTTTAGTTTTGTTATGGGCTCTGATTTTTCTGAATTTATTAAAGGTTTTTTGGTTGAAAAAAATATTTATTTAAGCCTCTTTGATCCATTCTCTATATGGACGACATTACTAATAATTATTGCATTAAATGTTATCCATGAAATTTCTTGGTTAAAAGCTTCAATAATATCTATCATTCTTTTAGTAATTAAAATATTATTATCCTAATTATCTTATGTAATTAAGATAGTAACATTTAATTGCTTTTATTATAAAAATTCGGTATAGAGGTGAATGCTTCATTGAGGAACATTCTTAATTACATAAGAATATTTTGGGTAATCTATCTTGTCGATTTAAAAAGACTATTTAATCGCCTTATTTCTGTAATGCCTAGTAATTTAATAAAGGGGCAACCAAAAAAATATATATTTATTGCAATTGCTGTTTTTGGAACCTTAATGTTCATTTCAGTAATTGCTTTTATTTGCCTACTATTTGAACTACTCTCTAAAAATGTACTAAATGAGAGTATAGTTCTACCTGTTATAAGTAGCATTATTTTATTTCATTTTATTTCTGGATGTATTGGTACTATACAATCTTATGAACGTGCAATACAACCAGAAGATTTTGAAATTATAGTTCGTAGCCCTACACCTAAGTTTCTTTTTATTATTAATCGCTTTGTTTCAACCAAACTATTTAATATGGTGTTTTTAATTATTTTTATAGTTGAGCCTGTATGCATAGCATCTACTTGGATATTTGGAGAAAATGTACTTGTATTATTGTTTGGACCTATAGTTACATGTCTATATTATATTTTTTATCTGGGATTCACAGGCATAGTTGGGTTTTATGGTTACAAAGTTATTCGTCAGTGGAACTTAACAGCTATTCGAATAGTTAGTAATGTCATTTTTATTATTGTAATGGGATGTACGGTAGTTCTTTCTGTTTTTTGGTTATTTTTTAATAAGGAACTTACCATAGAGGTTTTATTTGATTTTGTAACAGGATTAGCAAAAAATATAATGATTCCAACTAACTGGTATGTTTATTGCTTGGAATCATTAATTAAAGGTAATCAAATTACATTTTTAACTTGGTTCGCCATATTGATAATTTGCTCTATTTTAGTTTTTAGCTATTTTTTAAGGTTAACAAAATATGCAGATATAAAACCAATGTTTAGTCTTGTAATGGATGGAACATTGAAAAATAATTTTTGGATCTATAAGTTATGTGAAAATTTAGTTGCTAAAAGTGCATCTGATCATAATTACATCTTAAATAAAGATATAAAGAGCTTATTGAGGGTAAGCGAAATGGTCCGTTATCGCTTATTGAAAATGTTTTATGTGATTGCTTTTATAATTGGTGGCGTAATGGGATTAGGGGTTATTTGGCAAAAATTTAATATTGGATACTGGGGAGTTATATTCATTAGTATCTTGCTGTCTAAACTATTCTGTTCATTTTTAGGAGAAGGTTTATTACCAATAACCTCTATTGATTCAGAGAAAAATAACATCAATCTATTTCTACATAGGGGAGTACAACCACAAAAATTATTTTGGTCAAAATTAATATTACATGTGTGTTGTCTATTGGTATTTAATCTCGGATTTATCATAATTGCATTACCATTTTTCACTTTTTCTGTAAGTATGATTATTACATGTATATGTTTAATTTTTATATTTTCTATAACGTATGGATGTATTCAAGTAGGAGTAACAGCTATCTACCCTAAATTTGATTGGGAGCATTATTTTGAAATTGGAAGATCGAGACGGGCAGTGTGGCTTGGGAATATATTGTCTACGATTTATTTGATGTTGATATTACAAGGAGCTGGAGGATTCTTAGCCTTGTATCATTTTAATAGTATTTCACTTTTAATAATGCAGTGTTTATTAATAATTTGGTACTTAGTTATCGGCGGAATTATGGTATCAATTAGTCTTGCGTTAATTAATAAGAAAGGAACTAAACATTGGGAGGGAATTCGTTGAGCCTATTAATTTTGAACGAAGTTGAAAAATCTTTGAGTGAAAGAAAAATACTAAAAAAGGTTTCTTTAGAAATTAATGAAGGAGAAGTTTATGGCATTTTAGGAGCAAATGGGGCTGGGAAATCAACTTTGCTTCGTGTTATTGCGGGGTTAACAAGTATAGATGAAGGGAAAATCGAAGTGGCTGGATATTCATTAAGCAAATATCCAAGTGAATATAAAAAAATGTTAGGGTATGTGCCAGATATTCCATTTTTATATGGTTATTTATCAGGGAGGGAATATTTGGATTTTTTGGGTGATATATGGGAAATTGAACGGGAGAGAAAAAGAGATTTAGTAGAAGAAAATCTCAAGTTAGTAGGACTACTAGAAAGTGCAGATGCAATGGTTACAACTTATTCCCATGGTATGAAGCAAAAATTAGCAATAGCGGGTGCTTTAATAACAAAACCACGTGTATTAATTTTAGATGAACCTATGACTGGATTTGATCCACCAAGTGCAAAATTTATGAAGGATTTTTTAAAAAATTATGCTAAAGAGGGAAATGCAGTAATAATTACAACACATATATTAGAATTGGCACAACATTTTTGTAATCGAGTTGGTGTATTAAGCGATGGGAATCTTAATGTTGAGTATAATGACCTGGAGAATTTAAAAAAAGATTTTGAAACTTTAGTTGTCACATCTATGGAGGGAATAAAATGAAGACTATTTTATATAGAAATAGAGTCGTTTTTATTATCTCAATACTAATTTATTTTGTTAGTTTTACCATAGGTATATTTTATCCGGATTTTATTTCTATTTTTAGTAGTAATAAGCATGTCGAACTGGAATATAAGAATCTTGTAATGAATAACTTAAATTCTATCTTCGCAATAATTTTAGGATTTTTCTCATTCGGTTTCATAAGTGTTTTCTGGCTAATTGCTAATGGAATGATAGTGGGCATGGTAGTCTCTTCTGCTTTAATGAATAATATTTCTTGGTATGAAGTATGTCTTACTATTTTGCCCCATGGAGTTTTAGAGATACCTGCATTAATTATTGCAGGTGCTGTTGGATTTAAAAGTTCAGATTGGTTAATTACTAAAATGTTAGGTAACTCTAGGAAGAATGTTATCAAGGATTCTTTGATATTAATCATGGTTTCAGTATTATTTATACTTATTGCCGGATTTATTGAAGCTAATATTACACCAATCGTGACTAAAACCTAGGGAAAGGTGATTAAGAAATGTTTCAAAAAATAAAAGATAGTAGGATACGTCGTCTTCTTGTTGCCGTATTTTGTTCATTTGGGGCTACAGTGTTTGTATTATTTAGCAAATTAAAAGGATTACTATTGTTAATTAAATGGGGGAAAATAGGGGGTACCATAATTAGTATGTTTGCATCTATGTGGGCTTACACATTATTGTATCCTTGGCAATTTGCAATTGGATTGGTCTTATTAATTTTTATTCACGAGTTGGGACATGTTGGATTTGCTAAATATAAGGGAATACCAATTACAGCCCCTACGTTTGTCCCTTTTTTAGGGGCCTTTGTTATAACTAAAAGAAAAGGATTATCGTTAGAAGAAAAAGCATTTATTAGTTTTGGTGGGCCATTAATTGGATTTATAGGTGGATTAATATTTTTGGGGATTGCAACTTATGTGAGACAAGAATGGATGCTAGCGGTCTTAAATTTATTTTTATTAATAAATTTAGTTAATTCTTTTCCGTTTAAGCCTTTGGATGGATATTGGATTTTAAAGATAGTTGGCTATAAGAATAGCATAATCCAGAAAACGTTATTTGGTTTATTTATTTTAATGGGTTTTGGTTTAAGTATTTATTTTAAAAACTGGACAATATTCATTATTTATGTGCTTCTTCTGATAGAAACATGGGCAAGCAAAGAAGGGGACAAAAACAAGGTATATTCACAAAATAAGTTGTTAGTATCAAAATCAATATTTTCAGATAAAAATTTGATGATTCCAAGAAAAAAAAGAGAAGTATCTTTAACTTATAAATCAGAAAATAATACGGATGGGATTGATATTTATTATCCAGGCGTAGGGTTAATTGGAACAATTCAGGAGAAAAATAAGGAGATTAATATGTTTAAATTAACATCAACTGCACCACATGGAGAACAGTTGTTATTAACGATACAAGGAGAAGTTAGTAAAGATGATTTAAATAATGATGTTCCACTAAAAACTCAATATGGATATGCTGTTTCTTATATCAGTTTAATATTGGTTCAATCTGTTTTCTTATACTATATTCATGGGTAGGTAGATATCTACATAATATTTTTAAGGAGATTAATTATGTTATCAAGTAACGTTCAGGGTTCTACTAAAAAGAAAAGAAGAATTATTATTGGTGTTATTACACTATTTTCTATTGTTATAGCAATTAATATTTTTTTAATACAAGGAAAGAAGAAAGAAAATAAAAAAGTAGATGCTGTAAGTTTGGAGAAGGTGACAGAGCGCAAGCTTAATAATACTAAGTTAATTTCTGGTCAGGTGAAGCCAGGGAATATTGAAAGTTTCTATGCGGATCCGACTAAAGGAAAAGTGAAAGATATTGCAGTGAAAGAAGGACAAGAGGTAGAGAAGGGAATGAAATTATTCTCTTATGATAATGAAGAAATTAATCTTCAAATGAAGCAAGCTGAGCTTGATCAGAAGATGGCTGATATGCGTTATGATCAAGGGAAAAAGAAGATTGATGCGTTAAAGAAAGAAATTAAGAAGGTAAAAGATGGCGGGGCTGGGAAAGAAGTAACAGACCCAATGGAAGAGCAAGTAAACGAGTTAGAGATAGGGCAAAAAACAATTGACCTTGAGAAAGAAAAAGGAAAGTTGCAGAAAGAAGAGTTAAGTAAGAAGCAGAAAGAGCTTACGATTTATAGTAATTTTGCTGGTGTTGTTCAAAAGTTAGATAAAGATGCGGCGCAAAGTTCATCTCAAGCGCTAGGTGGTCAAGGAAAGGCGTTTTTACAAGTTGCTTCTAAAGATCCGTTCCAAATACAAGGGACGTTAACTGAGCTTCAGAAGTCACAAATTCAAAAGGATCAAACATTCACTGTAACTGCGAAAGCAAACAATAAGAAGAAGTGGACAGGTAAGATTACAGAAGTAAGTGAGTTCCCAACGAGTGCAGAAATGGCTCAAGCGGGTGGTATGGCTGAAGGAACACAAAATATGTCTCAATATACATATAAAGCAAGTCTTGATAGTCAAGATGGTTTATCTCCAGGTTATCACGTTTCATTGCAAGTAAACTTAGAGAATAAGACGATGATTGCTGTTCCAAGTAAGAGCATTGTAGAAAAAAACGATGATGCATTTGTTTATGTTGAGGATAAAGGGAAGCTTCGTAAACAAAATGTGAAAAAAGGTTCTACTGATGGAGACTGGACAGAGGTTGTAGAAGGCGTAGCAGTGGGGCAAAAGGTGGTTAAAAATCCTTCCGACGATGTGTATGACGGAATGGAAGTGAAAGAGAAATGATTACGTTAAATAATATTGCTAAAACGTATTATCAAGGAAAATTGGCGGTGCCGATTTTGCATGGTATTAGTTTAACGATTCAGAGCGGTGAGTTCGTTTCGATTATGGGACCGTCTGGTTCTGGTAAGTCGACGCTTATGAATATTATCGGTTGTTTAGATCGTCCAACAGAAGGTGAATATATGCTGAATGACGTGAATATCTTAACAGCAGACGAGTCAAAGCTTGCTTTAATTCGTAATGAATATATTGGCTTTGTATTTCAGCACTTTAATTTATTACCACGTCTTTCCGCAGTGGAGAATGTTGAGCTTCCGCTCGTATATGGTGGCGTGAAGAAAGCGGAGCGTCGCAAGCGTGCTTTGGAGGCACTAGGTAAAGTTGGATTGGCAGATCGCGTGCATCATTTACCAAATGAGTTATCAGGTGGACAGAAGCAGCGTGTAGCAATTGCAAGAGCGATTGCAAATAATCCAACGTTTATTATGGCCGATGAGCCGACTGGTGCACTTGATACGAAGTCTGGTGAGCAAGTTATGGATATTTTCACGAAGTTAAATGCAGAAGGTACGACAATTGTTATGGTTACGCATGAAGAAGAAGTAGCTGCGTATTCTTCCCGCCGGATTGTACTGCGAGATGGGGAAATTACAGAAGATAGAAGGTGTGCAGTATGAGTTTACTAGATAGTATGAAGATTGCCCTATCTTCTATATTAGCTCATAAATTGCGCTCAGCATTAACGATGCTTGGAATTATTATTGGTGTTGGTTCCATTATTACTGTTGTAGCAATTGGTCAAGGCGGAGAAGCTGCCTTAAAATCACAATTTGTTGGATCCGGAAATCAAACCGTTCCTATTCATTATAGTCCTGATATAAATGACCCTTTTAGTATGGATATGCCTAACATGCCAAAAGTAACAGAAGAAGATATTTTTGAAATCAAGAAGATCCCAGAAATTGCTCATATCGTAACAACAAATTCCGGTATGGAATCTCTTGATATTGAAGATAAAAAAGACATGGTGAATATTACAGGATTAGACAATGAGTACTTTAAGGTGAATAAAGTGAAAGTACTCAAAGGACGTTCGCTACAAGAATTAGATGTGGATCAAGGGAATAACGTTGTCATGATCAATAAGCAAATGGAAGATAAAGTGTTTAAGGATGCCAATCCAGTCGATAAAATCATTGAAATAAAAGGTCAACCGATGCAAATTATTGGTGTCTACAAATCAGATAATGAGTTTATGGGAATGGGACCATCAGAAGCACTAGTTCCAATTTCATTATGGCCGACACTATATGGAAAAGATGAAATTCAAAATATTTCAGTTCAAGCAAAAAATGTAGATGATTTAGAGCAAGCAGGTAAAAAAGCTGCGGATGTCTTAACCAGTCGCAAACCAAGCGATGCAACTGGTAAATATGAAGTTATGAATTTAAAAGAGATTCAAGAAGGTATTTCAAAAATGACGGGTATTATGACAATGATCATTGGTGGTATCGCTGGTATTTCATTAGTCGTTGGTGGTATTGGTGTTATGAATATCATGCTCGTATCTGTAACAGAGCGTACGCGTGAAATTGGGGTACGTAAAGCACTTGGTGCAACACGTAGTAAAATTTTATTACAGTTTTTAATTGAAGCTGTTATGTTAACACTTCTAGGTGGTTTAATCGGAATTGGTCTTGGGTATGGCGGAGCATATATCGTTTCTACATTCGCAAAATGGCCACCACTCGTTTCATGGGAAGTTGTTGTTGGGGGCGTATTATTCTCAATGACACTCGGTATTATTTTCGGATTAATTCCAGCGAATAAAGCTGCGAAATTAGATCCAATTGAAGCACTTCGCTATGAATAGTTTACTAGAGTAATAGAGAAAAGAATCTCTATTACTCATACACATTGTTCAATTGAATTGTTTGAATCATCCTTTAAGAGGGGTATATAAATAAAAGGAGGCACTATAATGGAAGCGAATATGAATATACAAGATGTAGGTGTGAAAAAGCCATCATTATTTGGAATGATTACATCTCCTGGATTACAGTTTGAAAGAATGAAAATAAGTAAGAAAGTTTGGGGAGTATTCTTCTTAGTAGCACTGTTACAAGGGATGCTAGGTGGTTTAAGTGCGTATGTTATACATACCTCACCTGAGATGCTTAAAATGAAAAAAGAATTGGGTGAACTTGCTGGACAAAGTTCACTTACATCAGAAGTTATTTCTGGAATTGGATCAAGCTTTGCTAGTACGATGGTTGGAACACTATTCATAGCAGCTATTTATAAAATATTTATGATGTTCTTTGGGAATGATACGCCTTATAAAACCTTATTAAATATTGTAGTTTATACAAACATTGTCCTTATTATTGGTGGACTTATTAATACAATTTTAAGTTTAATCTTTGGTAGTGGAGTGACTCAATATACGAGTTTAGGGTTATTATTTACGGAAGGTACATTTGCATATGGAATTGGTAATACAATTGAAATATTCTATGTATGGAATTTAGTCTTAATTTGGCTCGGATTACATATTACAGCTGGATTAAGCAAAGTGAAAGCATCGATTCCAATTATTATTCTATTCATTATTAAAGCATTCTTCTTAGCGGCAATTATTGTATTAATAGCGAAGTTTTTACCAAGTATGCCAATGTAAATAAATTAAGTCATTATAAAGATTTCCAACATTATTAACCGGTTCCTTAACGTACAAGGTACCGGTTAATTTGTGTCTAAAGGCCCAAACCCAGCATCGCTTAGTAAATCGGGAATTTTGCAATAATCAGATTTTAACTGTATAAATTTCCTGATTTTTAATAATAAGTGTCATAGAATTGTTATTCTGTGTCACTTTCTAACTTAAATCATAAAGAAATGATTCTAATTTAATGGATTAACAGCTTAAAAAAATGACATAGAACTCAGAAACTTAAATTTAAAGCCAAAAAAACATGAAAACACCTGTTAATTATCAGAAAATTACAAAATTCCCGATTCATTCGAAGATGCTGGGTTTACGCCTGGTAAAGAGATTATACTGTAACAAAAACGAATATTTATGTGTTTGACAAAACCGATTAGTTAAGTTAATCCTTTTACTCGTTAAGATCATAACTTAGGTCGTTCTACCAGCACCACTTGGTTCAGATAACTCACAACAGCGTTATACGCGAATGAATTGGAATATTTTATATTCCCCCCCCTTTTCAGGGGATGGCCCCCTTACATATCTTGTATACCCAACTCTCCTGAAAAGGGGATATAAACCCAATTTATTAGGCAAGGACTGTGAAAAATGGACGCTCAGATTTCTTTCTAACGAAAGGAAAAGACGGAGACAATACATTTGCACCTAAAAAGGAAAAAACGTAAAATCACAGATAAAAACAATATTTAAAGATAGTTAGGTCATTTCGCCTCCAGAATCTTAGGTAGAATCTGATAATTTCACGTACCATAATATAAAAAATAAACACTCTACAAAATGCAATAGGGGTTGCTTCTTTTCTTCCTTCTCCGATACAATAGGTATATAAGATTATTTGCCTATTCCCTCAATAAAAGGGCATAGTAAAAAAGTCCAATAGAATACAAAGCAGAAAGGTGACTCTATTTATGAATCAACCTTTAGTCAATTTACGAGTCGACTTTGCATTCAAGCAATTATTTGGCTCTAGAGGAAATGAACAAATTTTAATGCATTTCTTGAACGCAATTTTAGCATCTTCGCTCTCTTCACCGATTCAAACATTACAAATAGAAGACCCGCACTTACATCGAGAATATGAAAAGGACAAGTTGTCCATTCTAGATGTATTAGCGACTTTAGAAGATAAAACCCAAATTTCCATTGAAATACAGCTCAATGACCAACATCATTTTCTGAAACGTAGTTTGTATTATTGGAGTCGCTTATATGCTTCTCAAATGCAAAAAGGTGGTTCTTACGATGCACTTAGAAAAACCATTACCATTAATATTTTGAACTTTCCTGTCTTTTCAGAGTATGAAACATTCCATACAACAGGAAAACTGTGGGATATCCAGTTACAAAAACTACTCTTAGACGATTTAGAACTTCATGTCATTGAAATTCCAAAATTAATGGCACAATGGAAAGAAGAACAAGTAAATCCGTGGGAAGATTCCTTTGTGAGATGGTTGCTGTTACTATCCGCAAATGAAGATACACAATTAACGCATACACTGGAGGAAATCGCCATGAACCGAGATCCGATTTTAAAAGATGCGATGCAAAAGTGGGAAAAGATGAGTCAAGACCCTGCATTCCGTATGTCATATGAGGCGAGACAAAAGGCTCTTATCGATGAAGCTTCTAAATATAAGTATGCAGAGAAAAAAGGGCGAGAAGAAGGAATTCAAGAAGGAAAAATCCAACTAATCCAGGGCATGCATAAAAATGGCATGAATATCGAAGATATTGCGAAGTTTACGAATATGGATATGTCAGAAATACGCCATATTTTAGACAACTAAAGTGTACGGTACACTTTAGTTGTTCCACTGAAGCTTCTAAACCTAAAGAACTAATATTTAAAATTAAATTGAATATTCAGAAATATACAGACCGAATGAACCTTTATATGCTACACTTAGCGCAACCGATACTGTACTACCTTTTGCTCCCTGATTTGTATAACAAGTTAGGGAGCTTTTCGTATGTTTCACGTTTCATGTTCTACGACTATTCTTTCTACAGTGCAAAAGGTTCCACCGTTACATTTCTAAAGATAAACTTATACTATTTTAGTATGCCATAGAAATTGATTCTTTTCAAACTATTTTCCATGTGAATGCGGATTTGCATATTCTACATAACGCTTTACTGATAAATGAGAAAGGAATCCTGTTCTTTTTATGATTTCCTCTGTAGACATATTTCTTTCTAAACAACGTAGAATAAAGGTATTCCGTAAGTGCTGTGCGGAAATTCCTTTTCTCAGTTGTGCTCTGGCTACTTCTAATCGAATCATTTTTTGTACAGCAATGGCTGTTAGTGCTTTCGGAGCATCATTGTCATACACCCAGCGAAATGTACCTCGTTTAAAATCAAATGCGACCAATAAAGGATCCGTACTATGATATCTAGGACGAACTGGCTCAGGTATCGTTTTATAGTACGTAAATAAACGTATTTTATCCTCTTCCCTTAACATGATCCTTCTCTCTGTCCCTTTGTTATGTAAAACAGTAATCATATTCTTTCCAAAGTGCACCTGTTGCATCTGTAAAGACACAAGTTCTTGTAGTGTAAGCCCATAGTCCAAAAGAAGTGATAGGATGGATACATTTCGATCTATGAGAAGCGGTCGAACGGACAGTTGTTCTTCTGACAATCCTTCAGGTGAAGAAAGAATGTTTTTCAGCTTTTTCTCTTCTTCCTTCGTAATAAAGTCCTCTTTGCGTAGGGCCCGATTCGGTGGAGTAATTCCCTGCATTTCTACAATAGGACTTGGAATATCCAAGAACTGATACAATTTCTTTAACACGACTGCAATTCGATGAATGGTTTTCTCTCCATACTTTCGTTTATATATGAGTTCCTGAAAATAGGCTTCAAAATCCTCTTTATCTATCTTGTTCCATACGTTCTTTTCTTGAAAACGGTTCGATGTTTGCAGCCATCTTCCAAAGTCCTCAATATCATAGACATATCGTTTAATTGTGGATGCTTTTCTTCCACGACTAGCTAAAAAGAAAGAAAAATTTTGTAAGGTATCCTCAAATTCTTTTCTATTCATGTACCTATCACCTCAATTTTTCTGTATGATTTTAGTCCTGTACAGTTTTCATTTCAGCTTAGCTGGGTATTTCCAATCTCGCTTATCAGGTTTTATTTTTGGCTTCTTTCGCTCTATTTTGTTCTTCACCTGATTTTGTTGTTCTAATGTATCTAACTTTGTTTGCATTTTCTCCATCTGTTCTTTTACTTCTTTAAGTTCCAACTTTATTTCTGATAACAACCTTAAAATGGCATCACCTTTATTCATAACAACCACCTTATTTCAGAAGATAAATATTTTCTCAATATATAATGGATTGAATTTTCTGTTTTATTAAATATAATTAAGAAGAATAACTGTCATTATTCCCTTCTCGACGGACGGACTATGCCAATAGAACCGTTCTTTTTTGTTAATACCTTTTATTATTTAGAAATTTATTATACTATAAATTTGAGTAACTTTCATTTCATCTGTTACCTATGGACAGACTATTTCAATAGTCTGTTCTTTTTTATTCAACAGAATCAAAAGGTACACCTTTCGGAACAGAGTTATTTTAATAAATTATTAGAACCAAAAGGTTTTGATGATCATTTTTGGAACGTTTCTAAACTTTGTATACCTTTAGGTCTTTTTTTCTTGTTATAATATGATTATGTTAATAAGCAGTAGGGAGATTTGCGTAAAATGAATAATAGAAAATTCGGATATATAAGGGTAAGTAGTAAAGAGCAAAATGAAGGTAGACAAATCGAAGCAATGCGGCAAATCGGAATTGATGAAAGAGATATTTTTATGGACAAACAATCTGGAAAAGATTTCAATCGCCAAAATTATCAACTTGTCAAAATGATGTTGCGAGAAGGAGATATTTTATATGTACAATCACTTGATCGTTTTGGTAGGAATAAAGAAGCAATTTTAAATGAATGGAAAGATATCACCAAAAATATAAAAGCACATATTGTCATTACAGATATGCCTTTATTAGACACAACCAAATATAAAGATAATTTGGGCAATCTGATTACCGATCTTGTACTTCAAATTCTTTCCTGGTTAGCAGAAGAAGAGCGTACCAAAATTAAAACACGTCAAAGAGAAGGAATTGATTTAGCTAAAAAACAAGGAAAACACCTTGGTAGACCCAAAGCAGAAATTACACCTGCATTTATCACTGCATATGATATATGGAAAACTGGAGAAATTACAGCAGTGGAAGCAATAGAGAAAGCGAATGTACCAAAAACTACATTTTATCGCCTAGTTCAAAAATATGAAGCTCAACTAACAAAATAATTGATAGGTGAGAAGAAATATCCAGTTTGTACTTGGCATAGATATTCTATTGGGTTATCCCCTCATCGGGATAATCATTGCATGTATAGTTTGTTATTTCGAATGTAGAGATTAACTTTCTCAATACAAATATATGTAATTTCATGTAAAATGAAGTTGCTAACACTTATACTAACTTTTTATAACTTTCTCCTAAACACCGCAAGCCCCACTTGTGGTGTTTATTTTATATAAAAAAGAAAAATAATTTTCCGATACGATGAGCTTTACTACTGTGAATGCAATTATCATCCTAATTTATCTCCTTATTTGAATCCTCTTTTTTTCTCTTTACCATATACGTAACAACACGTTTTGAAATATGCATTTTTGCATATTACTGTTTTGAATATCTCTATAAAACCAACCTACAAATTACAAATCAATTTATTGAGGCAATATCAAGAATAGCAATCCGGAAAAGTTACAGCTGTCGGAGCAATGAGAAAATACGATATAAAACGTTCTTCTTTTTATAAAATAATAAAAGCATAGGAAGCACAAGAGAAAACAAAACATATAGCTAAAGATGACATGTAGAAAGATGGTAATCGAGTTTCTTTCTATTTATATAAGGATTGCACGAAGCGCTTTAGTGCATACCTTGTATTTTGAATCATCCTTGCGAAATTTGACGAATCCACAACACGTGTTAAGGGGATTCCCTTGATAGTTTTTGGGACCATTGTCCATATCAAACTCTTTGTTAGGCTTCTCGTACAAGAAAAGGAAGAGAAAACATTTATGCTATATACAAACAAAAGAGAAGTCACATTCCAACTTCTCTTTTGTGACGTACAAGGAATGACAGCAATTATCCAGAATCCCTTAAACGTTAATGATATGTTGCAACATCACTTATGACATCACGGCTTTTAAAAGAGGAAGAGCAATTCCCCAAAGTGTGAATAGAGTAAGTGTAAGCGTCATATATATGCCCCCTTTCCTTCTAAAAGGATATTTTTTAGTATAAGTATACTTGGATTTTTTCTCAATAAAAAATAGTCTCAAAATGAAAAATATGCATAATTACATATTTAAGAGTTAAGAAAGCATCACGTATTTACACAAAGGCGCAAGACGAGCGTATACCTGATTACAGATATTTGTCCTCTTTCCTCACTATAATAGAAAAATGATTTACATAAAATGAAGGAAGATGTATTACTTGTTCTTATTCTATAACACCAGAATTTGTAAGTGTGACATGATAAGATGTATGAATAGAGAAATTCGGATACTGTTCTTCCCATTCTTTTTCTTGAAACGATCGATTTATTTCTTTCCACTTCTTTCCTAATCCTAACGGATCTGTATGCAATACTTGGAATTGCTGAATCAAATATTGACTTTTTCGTTTTAAATCTTGTTCTATTGCTTGTTCTATACGTTTGACAACATGCCGTTGCTGCAAATTTTCATTACCTGTGATTTCTTGTATACGCCCTTTTATATGAACATCAATGAAGAAAGCGGGTGTTCCTTTATATGTTTTTAGTGTGTACTTTGGTTGAGATACAATATTTTGTATGACAATAGAATTCGAACCGTAAGAAAAGGTATGCATATCAAAAGCGTGCTTTTCTAACAAACCTTTGAAAATAAATAAGTCCTTCGCTTTTACCTCTCCAACCATCTTTTCCCTTTTAAATAAAGCGACTCCAGTAATATGTATTTTTCCATTTGTATGCCTCACAATGGGGAAAAATGTGTCACTTCCTTCTTGATAAAATTTAAAGCTACTGGCATGTAAATTCATATGAGGCAATACTCCTTGATCCATATTATGATTTAACAATCGATACAAATAAAGCGAAACATTTTCCGTTGTTTGATACGGGTAGGTGACGAATTTTTTTACATCTCCTTCTATAATGGCAATTTGTAAAGCATGTCCAATAGAAGCTTCCCTCGTTAATACATCAATAGACGCAGACAATCCTTGCTCCGCTAATGATTGAGAAAATAATGCAACGCGTAGTTGGCCACTCACCAGTGGACGTCCCGCTTGTATATTTGCAAGTTGTTTTGCTCCTTTCATGGAATGCGCAGTACTTTGAAATATTTGTACTTTATTTCCTTTTGTACGTTGAGGAGCAATAAACGTCATCCGTATTTGTTTTTTATATGCTTCAAATATGACCGCTTGCACAAGATTTACATCATCAATGATTGTTTTAGGGAGACATCCACTGCCTAAAAAGAATACGATGCATCCAATTAACATTCTTTTTACATATAATAATTTCATTTGATTTCACCTGTCTATCATTTTAAAACGTTACTTTTTTGTACATACAAAAGACACCTAGACTTTTATATCCCCTTTTGGGTTGGTAGTATGGTAACACCTAAAATAGAATTGTATACAAATTTATTTGGGTTACAGAACCAATGCTAAAAAATAAAAATGACATATTCATCTTACTGCCACATCCATACACATCTATTTTTATAAGGAAAAAATCCATCCGTGTTTTTATCATGTACCAAAGGAGAAATATTCAAACTCTTCTTTTGGTATACTTAAATATTTTAATTTTGAGGTTTGTTGCAAAATTTTAAAAAACGAATATCTTGTACAAAATATGGTTATCGTTTAAGAAATTCTGAATACTTGCTGTTATTCCTAGTACGTCGAACAAGAGATGTTTGGAATACGGCTTGATGAGAGCCCTTGTTTTACAAAGTTGAATATCAAAGGTGTATCCTTCTTGTTTAATCTCACAATACAGGTAGTATTTCTTGTGAAATAAAATTTTTATATGACTGTCTTCGCTTGTTCATTCAAACAATAAGCAGGATTTAAATATACATTTTTGCCTATCGTAGTCTTTTTGTGCTTATATAACCAATATTGAACACAATGATGGTTTTTTTCACCAAATACATCCCTTTCATCATCAGGTTGTAAGGAACGAGTTAGTTCATTACAACGTAAAATTTTCCCATCTTTCAATTCAAAAATCGCTATGATTTCTACGACACCACTATTCCCATTTTTCTTCTTTACATGAATCTCATATAATATTTCTAATGCTTGTAATACAGTTTGGCTGGTTGAAGAAGCTTTAAACACATATCTATTGAGTAAACGCGGAGCCATTTTACGAAAATGTCCATAATGATTATCGAGCAAATCTAGATAATCAAATTCTATTGGTCTAGCTAAGCTTTCAGCCTCATGTACAGAGTGAATAAATTTCTCCCAAGATATAATAGATTGTACAGCTTCGAAAGGATCGGTTTCTAATTCTTTTGCTTTAATTAATGCTTTTCCTATTTCGACATAAAGTCTAACTTTTTCATTTATTGATTTCCCATCTTTTTGAAATAGTTTATTATGTTTATTTTCTCCACGGTTAAACATTCGCCCCATTAGTTTTGCAAACATATCTAAACCTTGATCAGTTAAAAAAGCATAGATATGGATAAGGAATGCCATGATCGTTGCATATCGTTTCCTCTCATTAAACCTAGATAAATGTTGTATAGAATAACGAGAGCCCTCACGGGCCATTTGTATTAATCTATTCTGATGAATTTCTTTCCCATTATCTAAAGGTAAATCTAAACTTTGAAGAAACTCTAATCGATCCAAAATTTCATGAAAATTTTTAATCGCTATAACACCCGGTAGTTGACGTAACCAGGATGAAAGTGAACTTTTGTTCTCTTCATGAGTATAAAGTAATGTATCTAGTTGTTCGTATTGATAAGAAGAAAATCCTTTCGTTAAATATTTGGATATCTTTGCTCATCCCCTCGAAAAGGGGAAATAAGAAAAATATAGCATGAAAACCCTGATAAATAAGGGTTTTATGTTACTTTTAAAATATATATGTCAAAATATATACAATTGTATTGACATGCTTCAAATATTATTAAGTTGTATTTTTGACACAAAAAATCAGTTTTTTAACTATATCAAAAAGTACAACGTCTAAATAGCATAAGCTTATTCCCCCATTTCGGGGATTTGGGCAAAAACACCCTGTATGGAATTTAGTCTTAATTTGGTTTGGATTACATATCGCAGCTGGATTAAGCAAAGTGAAAGCATCGATTCCAATTATTATTCTATTCATTATTAAAGCGTTCTTCTTAGCGGCCATTATTGTATTCATAGCTAAGTTTTTACCAGGTATGCCAATGTAAATAAATTAAGTCATTATAAATAAGTTTAGTAAAAGATTTGCAACATTAATAACCGATTCCTAAAGTACAATTTTCTTTTTTTGATATGGTGACCCCTTATTGCTCCTCAATGCATAAAAGAAAGTAAAGTACAACTATTTTAAAGTACTGTGCATGCCATGAAAGGGTAAATCCATTTACTATTATACAAACGGGATGGCCATTGGTTAGTGGCTAACCACGCGTTGTATTATTTTCTCAATTAATAGCGGTGCAAGGATTGTCAGCTTCTATTGGATATGCTATACAAGTTGCTGTGATAGAAGTATATGTATCAAACAATGAAAAATATTTCGTTTTCTATGTATGTATTGTTTTAAGCCTTCTAAAAAGCATTCCTTATTTTCAGCTGGTAATGGATAAGCAAATGCTGTATTGCTATGGGGAAAGCTTAACAATAGTACTTTAATATCTTTATTGCGCCATCTTTGACAACTGTCATATTTCCAAAATCAACTTGTGCTTCTCCAGGAGGATGTTCTAATTGTTCGTAACGTTTTTCTTTTGCTGTTTTTATTTGTGGTCTTCAATGTTAGATATAATCACATACGGTTCGATACGAACCTTGAAACTTATATTCTGTTTTTAATTGATTAAATATCTTTTTACTTGTTCTTCGTTCCTTACGGCGAAGCTTACTATCTTCCTCTAACCATAAATCTACAATTTCACCAAACTCACTATCAGACATCATTCCTGTTTTTGTACAAACTGGACCAGTATCCGAAGGATACACTTCTTCATCAGTATACTTTTTGACAGTTCTCCAATTATTTCCTAGTTTTCTTGCAATTTCAGAAATACTTAAGTCATCATTTTCTCTTAAATGTTTGATATAATGAATTTCAGGCATTGTTAGCATCCTTTCTAGTCCTCCTGTTTCGTGTGGTAACGAAAACAGTAAGGGATTTATTAAGAGCTGACAAGCCTTTTTTTATGCACTTTATCTATGTACAAAATCGTTGCTCGACTCTGTACTTTTATTTTGCACTAAACAGTTACGATACATAAATATAAAATTCGTTTCATTCTTCGTTCCTTTTTATGTTTTATTTACATTTTGTTTTTTCGAGCATGAATACCTACCAACGATTTTTCCGCATGATTGAATCCACATAAAAAAGACAATATACGCCTTATGCTTATATTGTCCGTTTCTTTTGGTACTTATCAAATAGGTGATGTGAAAAATAATATTTATTGTAGAGATATTCATTATATCGAAAAGGAAAGGTATCGATATGTAGGGTGTTTTTGCCCATCCCCTCGAAAAGGGGGAATAAGAAAAACATAGCGTGAAAAATCCTGATAAATAAGGGTTTTAAGTTGCTTTTGAAATATGTATTTCAAAACATATACAATTTAATTGACGCGTTTCAAATGTTATTAAGTTGTATTTTTGAAACAAAAAAATCTAGTTTTTTAGCTATGTCATAAGGTGTACTTTTTGACACTGGGTACAACGTCTAAATAACATAAGCTTATTCCCCCATTTCGGGGATTTGGGCAAAAACAACCATGTACGAAAAGTTCTTGTAACAAGTGTAATTTTTATACATTTATGATATCGTTCTCATAAAAGAGGCTTTACTTTTCGTGTAAGAATGCTTGAATATCATCTAATTCTCTTTGAGTGGGAACCACTGATATTTGAAAAATAGGGAGATTCCTTTCGTCTAATGGAATGGTACTGATAATCCCATCTATCCCTAACTGTTGTACATCATATTGGTGAATATCTAACACTTCTTCGGGTACAATGGATAAAGTGGTCCCAAATTCATGATAGAGTACACCTTGTATATATCGTTTCCATAGAATAGAATCTCCCAAATACAAGAGGACCTTTTTACGATAGGTTTGCGATAACTGGAATGTTGCTTCTAATTGAAGTGTAATGGTTAGGATATCTTCTTCCGTAGCCTGATACAAAAAAGGGTATTCTTGCACCCATGCTGTATAAACAGCACGAACTTTTTGAAACGTTCGTTTATATTTCTGTTTAATTTGCTCCTGCCAATCAGCCGAAGGAGAGGTAAGGGTAGGAATAAACTGATTTCGGTAGGAAATTTGTCTAAGATACTGTAATAAACAAAACAAAAATTCTTCATCTTGATGAAAAGGCATTTCAAACTTTTTTTCTAATCGTTCTACTAACTCCTGCGCATACTGATACACAGTGGAGGTTCCTTCATAAAAATGTTGTAGCACGTCTTGTTTATACTGCTTTCGATTAGAAGGAACGAACATACAACAATTTACAGCGATTGTCATAAAAACGCGATCGATTCTTGTCAATGAAACGTCGCATAAGACTGCAGGGAGCTTTTTTATTTTATGATACAACGGGGTCTTCATAATTAGCGCCTCATGAATCGGCAATATTTTCATGTCATACCCCTGTTTTTTTCGTTGAATCGCAACAGCTAGTAAATAGGCGAGTCGTTGTTTATAAATAGGATAAAATTGAATATCTAGTGTTTGTTCCATTTGTGTAATATAAGAAAAAACATCTATTTCGTCAGGGAAAGGCCATTCTTCCCATCCATATGTGGTAAAGTATAACTCGTAAAACATATATACAATATGTGCTTCTATCCCCACAATACGTAAGGGCCTCTTATGCAGATTTACATCAAAATGGCGGAGATATCTTTGCACACGACAGAGAACCGGAGATAAGGTAGATACTTGTACATATAACGAATCAGCTAATTGCGTGATTGTATGAGTCTGTCCTTGAAATAGTTGATTTAGCACGCGAAATTGCATATCTTCTCGTTGAAAGAAAGAATATATGCTGGTTTGAGACGAATGTGGTGGTTTGTGTAATTTCACACCTTTTCCTTTCATTAGATGGATGTGCCATTCGGGTGGGAGTTGATCTTTTAAATAGTGTAAATCTCTTCGAACGGTTTTCACTGCACAGTGAACCTGTGCTGCAAGTTCTTCCAATGTATGCCACCTTGGATCTTGTAATAGCATGTTGATAATTTCTTGTTGTCGTTGATGCGTAAACATAAGCTATGTCATCCAGTCCATTCTTATAGGAATGGATGTACTCCTTTCTTTTTTTGTTTAGTATAATCAAATCAGTCCAAAATACAAGTACTGTTTATCTAAGTATTTCGTATCTATGTGATTTACCTGCGCCAAACGAAAAGATGCACCTATCTTTTTATAACATCTCCTTGATGGAATTATCAGTCCTTTTCATGTATACTATGTTTTTTTGTGGTTCTGTTGCAAAGTTTCTTAACATCAAACGAGATGAGAGATTTGTCACTAACTATTATGCAACTATAAATAATTTTTGTAATTCACTGCGCGTTGAAAAACAGGAGTCTGATTTTAAGCTCCTGTTTTTCTTATATAAAGCATGAACAGTTTCAATTCCTTTGATTGTACGTGAGGCATGCCGAAGATTTTGAAATCCTGCGGATTTGGCAAAGCGTCGTTTTACATGCCTATGATCCTGTTCAATAAGATTATTTAAATGTTTGATTGTACAGTGGGTTGTATGTTTATAAAAGCCGTTTTCCCTTAATTTTTTGAACGCGCAAAGTAAGGCTGGAGCTTTGTCTGTAGTGAGAACTGTTGGTTCTCCAAACGTTTTCACTAATCGTTTCATAAAGGCGTATGCAGCCTTGTTGTCTCGTTTTTTACGAAGTTGAATGTCCAAGGTGTGCCCGTCTTTATCGATCGCACGATATAAGTAACGCCATTCTCCTTTTACTCTTATATAGGTTTCATCCAAATGCCAAGATAATCTTGCTATGTTATTTTTCTTTTTCCAGATTTGATAAATAAGATTACCGTATTCATGAACCCAGCGCATAATGGTTGTTGGATGAACTGAGACTCCACGCTCTTTTAAAATTTCAGAGACATCACGATAGCTTAAAGAAAAACGACAGTAGTAGCCGACGGCTACCAAAATAATATCTTTTTTGAACTGTTTTCCTTTAAAATATCTCATGTATCATGCTCCTCGAATCATTTTCCTTATATTTTAACTTCGCTTAGAAAACTTTGCAACAGAACCGTGATACATGTGTAATATACATTCCCACCCATAGAAGCCCCCTCTTCTCGTTTTATTTTTATATCCGTACATAACTAGGCAGATACACGAAACTAGCTGTTTAGCCCATCAGTACGTAAAGCGCTTGTTTCACTTGTTTATCGTCCACTCGATAAAATACTTCTGTTCCTTTGCGTTCATGTGATAACACTTTATGATTTCTCATTTTATGAAGATGTTGTGAAACCGTAGATTGCGGCAATTTCAAAATCTGTTGTAATTCGGTCACATTTAAAGTCTGTTTCCTGACTAATTGATGTACAATTTGTAGACGGACAGGATGTGCCAATACCCTCAGTATTTCCGCACTTCGTTCGAGTTCATGATCAAGATCATTGAGCTCCATGTAAAAAATATTTGTCATTTTCTTTCGCCTCATTCTCTTTTTAGGGTACTTTCTCATGTACACGTTTTCTCGTTCGCAAAGAATCTGATCTGTTACACTTACAAACTACCTTGCACCGTTTTCATTCTCGCCTTATACTAAGATAATAATCATGACAATAAGAGGTGTTTTATGAATAAAACAGAATTAATTCAAAAGGTAGCGATGGAAACAGGATTAAAAAGACCACAAGCAAGCCTAGCAGTAGATACCGTATTAGAATCCATCCAGCAAACACTACAAAAAGGTGACAATGTCCAGCTAATTGGCTTCGGTACATTCGAGGTCCGAGAACGTGCTGCACGAGAAGGGCGAAATCCAAGTACGGGAGAATCTCTTATCATTCCTGCAAAAAAAGCACCTGCCTTTAAAGCCGGTAAACAATTAAAAGAAGCAGTAAACAACTAAATATGTAGCTGTCTATCAGACTACAGAAGCATGAAATCATTGGGATTCATGCTTTTTTAGGTTCTGGTGCAAATAAAGGACACATTCCAAAGGGCAATGGGGGTTCCTATCGGAATCGTTCTTTACGCTGTTAATCCGAATAGTTGATGAATAAATTCTTTTTGATTTTGAACAGACTGATCCCGTAAATCAACCTGTTCTTTTTTTATCATATGCATGGCTTCTACTCCTGCAAGAATACATGTAGCTGTGCCAAAAGATTTAAATCCTAACATAGAGCGTACACGTTTTTTAATGAACCGATGGTCTTGCTCCACTACGTTATTTAGATATTTTATCTGTCGAATTTGAGTGCCTAACGGCACTTTTTTCTCTTTCTTTAATTTAGTGATGGCAACTGGATAGGCAGGATTTTTATCAATTGTGATTGTACGAGGTTTTGAGACATGAAAAGACTGCAAAGCCTTCTTAAAGAATCGCTTTGCGGCCTTATGATTTCTAGTTTTACTGAGATAGAAGTCAATCGTATTTCCTTCAGAATCAACCGCACGGTATAAATACATCCATTGCCCTTTTACTTTTATATATGTTTCATCCACTCGCCAGGAATCATCTGTTTGTTTCAAATGACGTCGGATCCGTTTATCCAGTTCTGGTCCGTATTGATGGACCCAGCGCATAATCGTTGTATGAGCTAAAGATAATCCTCT
Source organism: Bacillus sp. CPT56D-587-MTF (assembly GCF_058792335.1). Classification (NCBI taxonomy): domain Bacteria; kingdom Bacillati; phylum Bacillota; class Bacilli; order Caryophanales; family Bacillaceae; genus Bacillus; species Bacillus sp. CPT56D-587-MTF. The sequence continues at coordinate 73,602 of NZ_JBYTEF010000005.1, forward strand.
TTCTTCCATCATTTCCACCAAATCTCGAAAACTTAGATTGTACCGTAGGTACCAACGTACAGTTAATAAAATGATATCTGGTTGGTAATGCTTCCATTTAAACAAATTGTTCTTTTTCATACTGATCACACACCTTTTATAGAGTAATAATATCAGTATGTCCAAGGTTTAGAGATTACTTGCAATTCCTCGAATCTTTTTGCACCAGAACCAGACAAAGTATCTCCTCCATCCGCAATCATTTGTAGTAGTTGCTTCCACTGTTCGGGACGAATTAATGTTGTTACTTTAACAGCAACGTTTTCCTTACCGATACGTGTCGTTTGTTTTGTAAGATCATGAAATTCCATTGCAAATAAATATTCTGGATCATTGGCCAGATGGCGAACATGAGAAGGTTTTCCTTTCACCGTCAGTTGAATCATTTTGTTTTCCCCCTTTATCAAAACATAAAAATTTATTCTATATATAAAACTTACTGCAACTTACTGTACAACTTTTTTGGGTTGTGGACGATATAATGTATCTACCAAATGGTTATACTCACTTCTTGTAATTTCTTTGTTATATAGCTTAATTAATAACTCTTTATGTGCTTTTGAAAATGCCATTTTGTCAATGAACTTAGGATACATATAACGATTCGCTCCACTTCCGATAAATAATTAGGTTTATTTAATTTCATCCTATTATCATAATATAAAACTTTCAGGGATGCGAATATGACATTAAAATAAAGTGAGTTGATCGTAGCATATATCTGTTTCATTTTCACATATCACTTCAAACTTATAATGTGTGCCCATACGTCTTTTAATTTCACCTTTTACCACTTCAATAGCCTTTTTAGCAGAACAAGTATATACCATGATTTCTGTGGGCGTATATCGTTCTCCACTGGGTGCAATAATTGTATATCGAATCTGATAGTTGCGAGTCACACACTCCACCATTTTCCCCTCCTAAAATTGAGAATATCTTTGTTTATTATACAATTTTACAACTCTATGTTCGCCCCACTAATTTTTGCGATATGCTTTAAGCAATCTATAACAGGATATCGAATTAAAGATTTAGATTGTGCGAACCGAATTCCTTCTTTTTCAAGCAAAGAAACAAGCTGTTCAATGCTCATTTCTTTGCGTTGTATTTTGTTGAAATGTTGTAACACAATACTTTTCCACTTATATGATGGACTATGGAAATATGCTTCTCCATTCACTGCATGATTAAAAATACGATCCATTTTTTATTGCCTCTTTTTTTCTTCTAATTGTTTTTCGAATGTATTCATCATCACAGCTCCTCTAAATCTGTCGATATAATTTCAACAGGTTCTTGTTGTTCATAGTGCAATAGATTCTGAATTTGTTCTTTTAAAAGAAAACCGTCCTCTGGTTGAGCAAGTAAATACGACTTCAGATACACTTCGCCATTCACCGTATAATTCACATCGAAAATGTACAAATCGGTTCCTCCTGTTCCATCTGTTCGTTAGGAACCTTTGTATACTTGCCATGACGTACCACTTGTCTTATAGCGACACCTTTATCCAAAGAATGTTGCATGTTTGAAATATCTACAATAACAGTGTTTTCTAATACACTCACTACATAACCTGTTAACATGATTGATGGATTCTTACGGTAACAAAATTGTACAACATCATCTAACATAGCCTTGTATTTTTCTTGCTTCATAAGTATTTTCCCCTTTCATTATACGGTTATTAGTTTTTTAACTTTATAAACATTGGAAATCCCTATCTCTGATACACCCGATCTAATTTCCCATCAATTTCTACCAATCTAATAGTTCCTCGCTTTACCAATTCATCTAAGTACATGCAAACGGGCACATACATTTTTGGCTTTCTTGTAGCATATCTTCCCTTTGGAGCATTGTGTTCTTTCACTAATAGCTCGCATAATACCCAAGCACTAGATACACCTTTTTGAAGATAATATTCAATTGCCTTTTGATGTTCATATGTTAAGTCCCATGAAACGTTCTCTTGTTGTTCTATGGAATAACCGATTTCTTGAAATAAGTCTAAAGCAACTTGCTCGTTACTATCTGAGGCAATCCCTATATCGTGTATGGGTTCCGCTTGCCTTGGAGGTGTATTCAATTCTTGTAAAAACAGAGATATTTCTTTTCTTAATCGCTTGCATTGCGTATCTAAAAGTGGCAACCCTAAATCTAATTGTTGATGTATGTCTGCCGGAAAGGAAAATCCCTCTGGAAGATAGGACAACTCATCTTCTAAACACCAATGATTCTGTAGCTTCATAAGTAACTCGTCACGCTCATAATCAATAGCTGCAAATCCATCTTTGATTTGTTTAACGATGTGCGCTGGAAGACCTGTGTGTTCCGCAAAATGGGTGATACCAAAACGTCTGGTTTCTTTTGTTGTTTGATGCTGTACGATATATTGATAACGAAGTGGTCTACCGCATTCACAAGGTGTATTGGCATTTCTTTCGCCATTATCAATGTATTCTATTAATACCCATTCATCTAAAATGGTCTGAATTTCAGCGTCCGTTGCATGATTCGGAAGCACAATTCCTTTGTCTAAAGCCATGACATTAGCAAAGGCTGTTTTTTTTCCACGTTTCACATATTGTTCAAGAAAATCTTTTTGTTTTTCAGTAAGGGCATCAAATATGGTTGATCTTGTTGTATCGTCCAGTATAATTTTAGAAACCATAACACATACCACCGATTAGATATGTAACAATCATCATAAATATGGAGACTCCAGAAAATCCGAAAAACCATATTTGAGATGCTTTGCAATCCTCAATTCCAAACCATTCACATACTGCGCGGTAATGCATTGAAATCGCATGTTTGATACCCGCCCCATCTTTCTCTACTGGTTGAGTTTGTGTTATAATGGACTCAACATTTTTGATTTTTAAAGTGTTGAACATAGTTCCCTCATCCTTTCTAAATTGAAAATGTTTTTGTGAAAAGTCCTCGATTTGCTGTCCAAGGCTGTGAGGACTTTTTTGCGTTCTGTTATTTACTCAGATGGATGTTGAGGTCTATATTTTTTTCTTGATTGAACCAACTCTTGTTTTAAAAGCTCAACATCTTTACGCCAGTACAAATTTACCTGCCCAACTTTAGAAATAGGAATAATCCTATTTTCCGCTAACAATTGGGACATACGTTGCTTAGAGATAAGTAACACTTTCCTTGCTTCTTCCGATGTTAAAATTTCATCTTTTAAAAAAGATTGGAGCTCTTCTCTGCTGTTAATGATATACAATCTAACTTTTCACCTCCTACCTTTAGTATACCAAAACACTATATTAACCGTCTAGTGTTTTGGTATGATTTTTAATAATATTCTCATTATTTTTTCATCCGGTTTCATTTTTGTTCCTAATATGGTACGTGAAATTTTATATTTGTTTAGTAAAAAATCAAAACATACTATTCTTTGTCTTTCGACTCAAATTACTTTTAAACTTTCATTCTAAAAATCATATAATGTTTAACATTCAAAACATAGAAAAGCTTAAACCCTTATATATCAACGGGTTTAAGCTTTTTATTTTGTTAGCATACCCTTTGCAACAAGATGCCATTAGAATAGTGTATCAGCAACTTGTAGCTACTTATATGAATGCTAGATTCCACAAAATTATTACATATTTTTTTATTTTTATTTCTTATTCAATATTATGCTCAACTATTAATAAAATTCCTATTTTCAGTGACTTTTAAAAAATGGGATTATTGGACAAACTGTAAGTAAAACACATAAGGAAGTGAATTTGATGAATTGGTATTCTAAACCTAGATCAGCTTTAGGGCGCTTTTTAGATAGACATAAAATTACACAAGAAGAACTCTCTTCAAAAAGTGGTGTAACTCGTTCTACTGTCAGTCGATTGTGTAGTTTGGACAGCGTATCACCGACAACTAAGAATTCAAATCGCATTATAAAAGCTTTAAGGAACTTAACTGGAAAAAGTGTAGATTCTACTGATTTTTGGGCATGAATTAACTAAAAACATCTTCCATCACAAATGTTCTCATAAATACATTTTGCTTTATAGCGTATTGCTCTAATTTAGATTGCCGATAGTTTGATAATGTAAAAAAGATAATTACTGGAACAATAGCATTCTGTCTTTTATAGATATCCGTTATATGGCCATATAACTGTATTTTATGCTCGTTTGCCTTCATATGTTGCATACGATCTATTTCAACGAAATGGGGAACATTCCCCTCAAAATACATTGCGTCAGGAATGATTTGATGCCGTTGACCATTGATTGAAAACTCGATAGGCCTTTCTGTTTTCCATTCTGGAAACCCAAGCCACATCCAGCTTTCGTTTCGCATTAATATGTGCTGTAATTGACTACTTTTCTTTACTTCCTTTGTAATACCTAATAAATCCCGTCCCTTTTTGTTTAAATAATATACGTGTTCCCGAGCCATTTTTGTAATGTGACAATATGAATGTAGATCCTTTAATACACGATTTGCATTTCGAATACTCCCTAGACAGTGGATGGCTTGCAATTGCCTCCTAGTTGCAAAATCCAACTTACTCAAAGTGGATAAAATCTCGATTTGTCTCGCTTTCTGTTTGAGTGTTTGATGTCTCATTACGTTTCACCACCTTGTATTGCTTCAGTAAATTCCACATGTCTTTATCCTTCAAATAAGGTACTTGAATTTCTTCTGTACGATCTGTTTTAAACAATGCTCTTCCTGGAAGGGAAGGCAGATCCTCAAGACCTGGCTCATCCAAAGCGACTTGTGAAGCAACCGCTGTTGGTAATCGAAAACCAAGCTTTGCATCAGCATTTTGTTTGATCTGTCTTGGCAAAGTATCCGAAGTAGGATATTGCGTACAAAATATGAGCCGGAATCCCAAACCACCTCCGATTCTTGCGATTTCAGATAACATCTCCTGGCACATAAATAATACATCCCGTTGTTTTTTAGGTAATCCTTGTGTAGGACAAAGATTTGCTCCTTCATCTACTATGATGAAGCAACGTTTTTTTATGGCCGTATCTATGATATTGGTAAAATAGGACTTCTTCATCATTTCAATCTGTTTTACCATCTTTTCACGTACTTTCACCAACATCTCTAACGCCTGTTCCGGATTTTCAGCTACTTCTACTACTTGAGACAGTTCTTTGTAAGGACTAAATTCTAGACCTTCCTTCAGATCTATAATAAAAAAATTCACGTGTTGAGGTTGTTGTAAAATTAAACTCGTCATCACATTTTTCAGGAATACTGTCTTTCCAAACCGAGTCATACCCGCCACGCACATATGCGGTGTTTTCTCGAAATCATGATATATGTGTTTACCTAATGATTTCCCCATCATAACTCTCCATGTGTGCTCTTTTAACAGATCCTTAGACCAATTCCACATTTCAGGTATTTGTTGCTTAAATACACGAATATGAAGCTCTCTTTGATGAAACGATATTTTAACAGGTTTATATAGTCCTTCTTCTAATACTTCAGCTAATTTTTTGATAAGTTGACTTGGCACGCCGAGTGGTAACTTGTAAACATAATTCATACTTATGTCATCTTCTATTTCTTTTATAAAAATAGGGTATTGTAATTCACCTTTATGCTGAACACATATCTTTGCAATTTCAAAAAACGTTGCAATTTTTTTCTTATCACTCATTCCTTTACTTTTGTAAAAGTAAGCTACTGTTATAAAGGATGCTGGAATTAATAAAAGTGACAGCATTCCCTCCATACCTCCTTAAGGTAGTTGAGCCTGTATGGAAGCTTAGAAAAAACGTTTAAGATGCGCTATTATAATCATTTTCAACTACCAGATGTAATACTAACGTAGAAATACATCTAGTATATCCATTAGAACGTACCAAACACTCCCTATTAACAAACATTTAAGACCCGCACGTAGCAACCATCCTGGAAGGTAAAGACCTTTCTTTTTCAGTAATTTAATCCCCAAAACTGAAGCTCCGGTCACACCATAAACAACCCCTAATTCTCCAATGATTGTCATGTTAGCCCCATCCTTTTGGTTTAATAGACAAATTCCCTTGGCGATCTCTATATAGTTGATAATCTTCTAATAGTTCATTCCAAGACAATGCATGTTCATCACCATATAGATCTTCTTCAATTTTTTGACTTAAATAATAATATCCTCGGTACTGTCGGTCCAGGTATACTTCATGGCGTAGCATATGCTCTTGTATTGCACATATGTTTTCTCCCTTTTTGGTGTTTTTGTACATTCCCTTCAAAGTCTGTGAAGAATACAAATAAGGGGTATTATACAACATCTGATATTGACTCATCCATGTCACCTTCCTTATTAAATTCCAACTACACTAAATACATATGTTTACAATAAACATTTTTGAATTTGTACCCGAAAAAGGACAAATAAAAAAGGTACTTTCATAACAAAAGAATCCTCTTAAAACAATGAATATCCTAAAAACAAGATATCCTTCATATAACTTTTTGTATTTCATTATATTCCAGGACAACGAAATGCAAAATTGCATGAATGATTGAAAGATTGTAAATGTTATACTATAAAGGAGAAAAATATAAATTCATATTATTTTGTTTACATTCACTAAACATCCTACTATAATTAATGTATAATTCTAAATATTCTAAATATTCTAAATATTCGAAATAATATTGAAAAATACATCTTAACAAGATGGACAATTTTGTTATCTGCTATTATATATTATAAGAATATTCCCTTTATTGCGGGATGATGGGGAGGATTATATGAACGTTCAATTAAAAGGTAATGAACAACTTACGGAATTACTAAATCAATGGTATTTACAGATTCGTGCACGAGACAGAGAAAAATCTATACATTCAAAAAAAGAAATTGAAAAACAGCTTGATAACTTAAAAAACAACCAAAGTTTACTTTTTTATTATTCACTTTTAGATTTTCGATGCGATTATTTGATTAATAATTTAAATATTTCTAAAAAAAGTTTTGATATGATTGAAACTTTTGAAACCCCAAAAGAAGACTTCTTAGCATACTATTATCACTTTTTCAAAGCTATTCACTCAACAGCGATTGGTAGTTATACTTTGGCTGAAGAACACTATACCAAAGCAGAATCTTTACTTATACATATTCCTGATGAGCTTGAAAAAGCCGAGTTTTACTATAATTTAGCTATATTCCATTACCACATTTACCAGGCGCTTTTGGCTACAAAATATGTTGCAATTGCAAAGGAGATTTTCTTAAAAAATAACGATTGCGAACTAAAAATAGCCTATTGTGACAACCTTTTAGGATTAGCTTGTACTCACTTGAAAGAATATAAATTAGCAGAGGAATATTTTATTTCAGCCATAGATTTATTCCGCAATTTTGGTAGTGAGCGTGATATTTTAATTAGTCGTCAGAATATAGGATTAATGTATGCAGAACAAAAACAATCCAGTTTAGCTATAAGATATTTATCAGAAGTAAATCAAAAAATGCCGGGAAATTATAAAGCCCTCTTTGTTGAGGCTAAACAAAGAATTAATTTAAAAGAAACAGAAATTGCACTTGAACTTATTCAAGAAGGTTTACAAATTTCTGAATCATTAGGATTCGATGAATATCAATATCGTTTTAAGATTATGAAGAGAATATGCAAAAATGATCCAACAGAATATTTAGAAAAAGAAATATTAGCAGGAATGGACTACTTTAAAAGAGAAAACTTATGGACGTATGTACAAGAATACAGTGAACTATTAGCTGTAAAATTTCATGCTGAAGCAAACTTTGAAAAAGCTAGTACATATTTCTTTTTAAGTTATGAAGCAAAAGAAAAAAATTTCGGAAAGGAGATCCTAAAATAACATGAAAAAAATGAAGATCATTTTAATGGGGATTATGACAATGGGAATTATGGCTCTAGGTTTGCATTCTCCTATGACAGAAAACTCACAACAGGCAAAATATACAACCGTAAGTTATGCAGATGGCAACACTGGCTAAGAATATTATTGATGAAAAGGGAAGTAGTATCATTACAAATTCAATGATGCTACTTCCCCTTTCTCCTTCTTCGGATTCTGATACTACGCAAGAAAATAAACCAAAAGACTCAACGTACATATAACACTTCCTACAATAATTAGCAAACTAAAAACACCGATTAACACATACCCCAAAAAATAGAAACCAAGTGCTAAAAAAGCTATAATTAGTAAAGAACCTAATATCTGTAAAATAACAAATTTCAACAAATATAATGCACTGAATACAACTCCAATAATCGCTATATAATACCCTGAAGACTTTAAAACCCTTAAAAATTGTTTTTTCGTAACTATGGGGTATGTGTACATGCCCATCAACTTAAGGATTTAGGCTACCCCCAAGTGTAAAAAAACGTTATTCTTTCTAAAAAGCTAACTGGAAAGGATGACGTTTTTTTATGAATCTTTCGATTCAAGATGAATTACAATTGTTTTCCAAAGAACTTCACCGTCATTTAACCCCTTCTCTTTTAGACGAACTCGCAAAAGAATTAGGTTTTGTAAAAAGAAAACGAAAATTTTCAGGAAACGAATTAGCTACCAGTTGTATCTGGGTAAGTCAACGTACAGCGAGCGATTCCCTCGTTCGATTATGTAGCCAATTACATGCAGCCACTGGTACTCTTATGAGTCCAGAAGGACTCAATAAGCGCTTCGATAGGAAAGCTGTTACATTTTTAAAGTATATTTTTTCTGCATTATGGAAAAGCAAAATTTGCGAAACATCGGCCATTTCAAGCGCGGCGATCACGTATTTTCAACGAATTCGTATTTTAGATGCTACGATTTTCCAAGTACCAAAACATTTAGCTCATGTATATCCTGGATCAGGTGGTTGCGCACAAACAGCAGGTATCAAGATTCAATTAGAATATGACTTACATAGTGGTCAATTTTTAAACTTTCAGGTAGGTCCAGGAAAAAATAATGATAAGACCTTTGGAACAGAATGCTTAGATACCTTACGGCCAGGTGATCTATGTATTCGTGATTTAGGATATTTTTCATTGGAAGACTTAGATCAAATGGATCAACGAGGTGCTTATTATATATCCAGATTAAAATTAAACCATACCGTATATATAAAAAATCCGTTTCCAGAATACTTTCGAAACGGAACTATAAAAAAGCAATCACAATATATCCAAGTTGATTTAGAACATATTATGAACAATTTAAAACCCGGTCAAACATATGAAATAAAAGAAGCTTACATTGGAAAGAATCAAAAACTATTCACGCGTGTAATTATCTATCGTTTAACAGAACAACAGATACAGGAACGTAGAAAAAAACAAGCCTATACGGAAAGTAAAAAGGGCATTACGTTTTCAGAAAAGAGTAAACGATTAACTGGTATCAACATATATGTCGCAAATATGCCTGAAGGGATTGTTCCGATGGAACAAATACATGACTTTTACTCCCTTCGCTGGCAAATAGAAATCATCTTTAAAACTTGGAAATCCTTATTTCAAATTCATCATTGGCAAAATATCAAAAAAGAACGATTAGAATGTCATGTGTATGGAAGGCTTATTGCCATTTTTATATGTTCTTCTACGATGTTTAAGATGCGTCAACTTCTTTTGCAAAAAAACAAAAGAGAATTAAGTGAATATAAAGCCATTGGGATGATTCAAGATCATCTATCCCTGTTATATCAATCGATACAGAGAAACACCCAAGAGCTAACAAAAATTTTAATCCGTTTGTTC
>NZ_JBYTEF010000006.1:0-72739 GCF_058792335.1 Bacillus sp. CPT56D-587-MTF
ATCGTGAGGCCTTAAACTACAATCGTATTTTGTAAGCAGGTTGATGTTTTTTCAAACTTTGCAACAGAACCTTAAAAAAATTCCAGAAATCTCACATGTTGTAACAACAAATTCAAGTATGGAACCACTTGATATTGAAGATAAAGTAGAAATGGTGAGTATTACTGGATTAGACAGTGAGTATTTTTCAGTAAATAAAGTAAAGTTGTTAAAGGGACGTTCTTTACAAGAATCAGATGTGGATCAAGGTAATAACGTTGTCATGATTAGTAAACAAATGGAGGAAAAGGTATGTAAGGATGCCAATCCAGTCGGTAAAATTATTGAAATGAAGGGTCAACCGATGCAAATTATCGGTGTCTACAAATCAGATAACGAGTTTATGGGAATGGGACCATCAGAAGCATTAATTCCAATTTCATTATGGCCGACACTGTATGGAAAAGATGAAATTCAAAATATTTCTGTTCAAGCAAAAAATGTAGATAACTTAGAAAAAGCAGGTAAAAAAGCTGCAGATGTCTTAAACAGTCGTAAACCGAGTGAGGCAACTGGTAAATACGAAGTTATGAATTTAAAAGAACTTCAAGAAGGTATTTCAAAGATGACCGGTATTATGACAATGATTATCGGCGGTATCGCTGGTATTTCACTAGTCGTTGGTGGTATTGGTGTTATGAACATTATGCTCGTATCTGTAACAGAACGTACGCACGAAATTGGAGTACGTAAAGCACTTGGAGCGACGCGTAGTAAAATTTTATTACAGTTTTTAATTGAAGCAGTTATGTTAACGCTTCTAGGTGGTTTAGTCGGAATTGGTCTTGGGTATGGCGGGGCATATATCGTTTCCACATTTGCGAAGTGGCCACCGCTTGTTTCATGGGAAGTTGTCGTTGGCGGCGTACTATTCTCCATGACACTGGGGATTATTTTCGGATTAATTCCAGCGAATAAAGCTGCGAAATTAGATCCGATTGAAGCGTTACGTTATGAGTAATTAACTTGTATGATAGAAATGCTATTCAACCATACAGGATATAAAATATGAGGAGTGTAAAACATGGAAACAAACGTAGTAAAAGGGAAATGGAAAGAAAGACCATCATTAGGGGGCATGCTTCTTTCGCCGAGTGTGCAATTTTCAAAACTGAAGGTCACACAAAAAGTATGGGGTGCTTTCTTTTTAGTTGTTTTTTTTCAAGCAATTGTAAAAGGGATTTCTTCTTATGCCGCTCAAAATACTGCGGAAATGATAGAAATACAGAAACAACTGGGTGATGTGCAAGAATCTATGGGATTGATGATAGGTAAGGCGATGGGAACTAGTTTTTTCGGGGCGCTTATCGGAACTTTATTAGTAGCAATGATCTATAAAGTCTTTCTCATGTTTTTTTGAAATGATACGTCTTATAAGATGGTACTTGCTATTATTGATGTTAGACTAAAAAGTAGACACAGGTTACTATAATAAAAAATGAGTCAAATGGGGTGTCTACATGGGGAAAATAAAACAATATGAAGAGGAGTTTAAACGCCAAAGTGTAAAACATATTTTTACAACAGGAAAACCTGTAGCTCAAGTTGCCCGAGAATTAGGGGTTTCAGTAAATACCCTTCATGGTTGGGTAAAGAAATATAAGCAAGAGCCTAAAGTTATAAAGCAACGAACGTTCCGTTCTGAAGATCAACAAACAAAAGAGATGGAACGACGTATTCAAGATTTAGAGGAAGAAAATGCAATCTTAAAAAAGGCGATGCACTTCTTCGCGAAAGACCATCGGTAAAATTTAAATTTATCCATCGACACCGCTTCACATACCGAGTGGAGAAGATGTGCCAAGTTCTACATGTATCCCGAAGCGGATATTACAAATGGAAACATCACACCAAAAGCCCCAGGCAAATACAGAGAGAACAAATAACCAAAGAAATCCACCGCATTTTCCTAGAATCGCGTTGTTTATACGGAAGTCCGAAAGTAACGTTTGTCTTACGTCAAAAAGGAAAGCAAATCTCACAAAAAACAGTGGCCAGAATCATGAAAGAACAAGGATTACAATCAAGAACTGTAAAAAAATAGTAACTACTCAGCCACCTTTCGGTGTCTTTTTTAAATTTTACTAGTTTCATATGCCTCCCATTTGTAAATACTGAGTATATCAAACAGGGGAGGTGAATCTTATGGTCGATCGAAAAATTATTTTAGATACATATAAAAAAGGACCTGAAGCTGTTATTTCTTTATTTGAAGAAACATTTTCTAAGTTAGAAAAACGTATACAAGAACTAGAAAATGCTTCAAAAAAAACTCCAAAAATAGTCATAAGCCACCTTCTACAGATGGTTTGGGTAAGCCCGTTACAAAAAGTTTGCGCAAACCGTCTCATCGTCAAACGGGTGGCCAGTTGGGCCACAAGGGACATACTCTTGGTTTGACAGCGACTCCAGATCATACGATTACACATTCTCCTACATATTGTACTTGTTGTCATACTTCCTTGAACCACGAGCCTGTAAAAGGGTATCGCATTCGCCAAGTGTATGACTTACCACCTATTCAGATCGAAGTGACAGAACATAAAGTAGAACAGAAAGAATGCCCACATTGCCATTCTATCCAAGAAGCCCAATTTCCTTCGACAGTATCTCGTCCTGTTCAATATGGTCCAAATATAAAAAGACTGATTCCCTATTTAACGCATTATCAATGCATTTCTTTGAAGCGAACAAAAGAATTCTTTCAGGATTGTTTTGGACATTCTATAAGCGAAGGAACCCTGGTAAATCATACACAGGCTTTCGCTTCTCAATTGCAGCCATTCATAAAAGAAGTAAAGGAAAAGATTCTGCAGTCTCCTGTTGTCCATTTTGATGAAACTGGTATGCGTGTAGAAAACAAAACACAATGGTTACATACTGCCAGTACACCGGAGGTGACATTGCAACATATTCATCAAAAACGTGGAAAAGAAGCAATGGATGCTGGAGAAATCTTGCCATCTTTTTCTGGAATTGCGATGCATGATGGTTGGAAATCGTATGATGCGTATACAGATTGTCGTCACGTTTTATGTAATGCCCATCTCTTACGAGATTTACAAGGAATTATAGATAGTACTGGAGAACAATGGGCACAACAGATGCAGAAATTTCTAACGCAAGCGTTGACGATGAAAAAGCAATCCGAAGGTACCATGCCAAAAGCGACGCAAAAGAATCTGTTTATTATGTATCAATCCATATTGAAAGAACAACAGATTCTTTCCACGAAACAAAAGAAGAAAGGAAAGCAGACGCCTTCTCAAAATTTATGGAATCGCTTCGTCAAGTATTCTGACAGAATTCTAGCGTTTTTAGAACATCCAGCCATTCCATTTGATAACAATCAAGCAGAACGGGATATTCGGATGACGAAAGTAAAACAGAAAGTGTCTGGGACTTTCCGAAGTAAGAAAGGCGCAGAATCTTTTTGTCAGATACGAAGCTTTATGAGTACCATGAAAAAACAAAAACAATCGGTCTTACAAGCGATAAACCAAGTCATAGAAACTAGAACGGTTCCTTGGAATAACACGACTTCATCAGAGAATTTCTCTATTTGGCATAGATTCTTTCTCTGATTGGAGTATTTTCTTTTCATGTTTTCGAATCGGAAACATGTATTTGGCCTGTTTTTTTATTTGAAGAAGCTGAGTAGTTACAAAAAATATAAAGCTACTACAAATTCCAAACATTCTTATCCGATACAGGACAATGTGTTAAATCGTCAATTCAAGGTAAAAAAGCCAAATCAAGTTTGGGTAGCCGATATTACCTATGTATCGACGAAAGAAGGATGGTTGTATGTAGCAAGTCTGATGGACTTGTATTCTAGAAAAATTGTGGGCTGGCATGCTGATCGTACGATGACAAAAGAATTAGTATGGAAGGCTTTACAACAAGCTTATTTCCGTCAAAAACCGGAAGGTTCAGTCTTGCATCATTCTGATCGAGGAAGTCAATATGCTTCCCATGATTATCAAAAGCAATTACAAAAGTATGGAATGCAATGTAGCATGAGTAGAAAAGGGAACTGCTATGATAACGCTTGTATTGAATCATTCCATGGTGTCTTGAAAAAAGAACTTATTTACCAACACCAATACACAACACGTGCCCAAGCACAGCAAGATATTTGGGAATACATTGAAATTTTCTATAATCGTAAAAGAATTCATTCAGCGAATGGTTATTTATCTCCGACAGAAAAAGAACGTATGTACGATTTGAAGGCTGCATAATTAAATTTATCTGTGTCTATTTTATTGACTTAATATCATATAGTGTATGCAAGTATTGTACTGATTATTGGTGATCTATTCAATGCAATTTTAACACGTATGTTTGGTGGAAATATAACAGGATATACGAACTTATCCCCATTATTCCAACAAGGTACACTACTCCATGGAATGGCTAGCGCATTTGAGGTATTTTATTTATGGTATTTATGTTTAATTTGGATGGGATTACGAACAGTAGCCGGATTAAGTACAGTAAAATCTTCTATTCCAGTTGTTGTAATCTTTTTGATACAAGCGGCTTTTATTACCTTTGGCACCATGATTGTATCAAAATTCATGTAATCTAACTAACGGTTTCGTCCAAAGTATATGTTATGCTCTACTTGAATATATCCAGGTAGAGCATATATTTTTAGTGTATATCATCTAAGGGGATAGAAATCTATACGAATACATTTGAATCCTTTGGGTGGATAACGAATCGTTTATCCTAACAGGTGAAAACTGCAGCCAATGTCCCCAAAAAGCAGTGTTACTATAATTTTTAAGTGCTTAGCTATGTTGACAGAATAGAAAGGGTTGTATGTAAGATGGTATATGTAGAGCTAACCCCTTCGTTTCAGGGGAGTTTTCGTTCTGATTTATGTAAAGTATTGCGCTACTATTTAGAAGACACGAAATATGCATGTGTGACAGAAGATACATCGATTGTGACAGATTCATTTGTGGAGATATTGATGGTATATTTTCAAGGTTCCCCTGTATTTTTTAAGTGGGAGAAGATGGGTTTTGAAATGGACCGTATCTCGTGTAAGCAGGTATTGCAAAAAATTGAACATGCCATGCGCCAAAGAAGTTCTACGTTAAAACATAGAAATCATTTTTATCGTTTACTACGAGAGGTAGGCCTGCAAGAAGATATACCACAAGACTTTTTATGTATGAAGAAAAGAATATTAGAATTGGAAATGCTAAAACAACAGCGAGAGACAAAGAAAAAAGGCCGTCTTGTTTCGGGGCGACAAATCAAATTGTTACAAGTTTTGTGGAAGAAAACATTTCATCGAACTTTAGAGGTATCAAAGGACATGACACAAGGAGAAGTAGATGAGTTATTTCGTCGTATACATAAAAAACGGTGCAAGTTAGCTCGGATGTCGGAAGAAAATAATTCTGGTGACATATCAAAGATCTTTTGATATGCGAAATTGCATATTTTGTTCGTTTCTGTTGCAAAGTTTTACACTACCCTAAAAATATAGAATTAAAATACAAATAGGAAGAATAAATCGTATGAAATATACAAGATGAGGTATAGACTATTCATAATTTTTAATCGTTTTTAAACTTTGCAACAGAACCTATTTTTCTTCTTGAGGTATACAAGAGAAAAAAAGAGGGCCTTTTATAGAAAGGCCCTCTAAAAATGTATGTCTTTTATAAACAAACGAATAGCTAGGATATAGCAATCTATCCTCCTAATGTTACTTTATGATTTACAGGTTAATTTCCACGGAAGAACGTTTCCTGTCTAAGTCTGTTTCTGTAGATTGTTCAGAAAGTGTCGTGCATTCTTGAAAGGCAAATTGTTTACAGCCCTTACATTTGGATGTCTCTAATTCTTGTAGTGCAAAATGCAATGCTACTCCTGTACGTGTGAAAAAGTGTGGTTCGCCAATTCTTTCGTATAATCCTGTTTGATGGAATATTTCTTTCGGTTGATGCTGGATACCGGAAATCAAAAGGGTTCCTTGTTTTGCTAGCATCTTCTTCCGAATGTGTTCTACTGCAGATTCTGCCGAAGTATCCATAAAAGACACGTTTCCCATACGTAGGAGAAGAATGTGAGCGTTAGACTGTAGGGCAGATTCTATAGACGTTTCGAACTCCTTTATGGTACCGAAGAATAAGGGACCTTCTACGGTGAAGATACTGATTTGCGGACAATTTTTCCCATTTGCGACGATGTCTGACTTGACATAGGAATCTACTGGATCTGGCAATACTTTTCGAACACGTAAAGATTTGCTCATTTTTCCAATAAACAAAAGAAAAGCAAGGAGTAATCCCACGCTTACTCCGGTTGTAAGATCTGTGAAAACGGTTAATAGGAACGTCAAAACAAGTACTAGGGTGTCCCCCGTTCTTGTTTTCAGAACATGAATAAACTCATGCTTCTCACTCATATTCCAAGCAACGACCATTAAAATCGGTGCCATACTAGCCAGTGGAATATGAAAGGCAAGCGGAGATAGAAATAATAAAACCAGTAATACTACCATTCCGTGTATCATGCCTGATATTGGCGAAGTCGCTCCATTTTTAATATTTGTTGCAGTCCGAGCGATGGCACCCGTCGCAGGAATGCCGCCAAATAATGGTGCCACCATATTGGCAATTCCTTGTCCCACCAGTTCTTTATTACTATTATGTTTACTATTTGCCATGTTATCTGCCACCATGGCAGATAACAATGATTCAATCCCGCCTAATGCCGCAATGATACAGGCTGCTGGCAGTAACATAAGGATGTTCTCCCATGTAAAGGCAGGCATTTGGAAATCTGGTAGCTGATGTGGAATATCGCCGTATGTAGTCCCAATCGTTTCAAGTTGATTCGGAAATAGCAGGATTGCGATCAAACTTGAAATGACCAATCCTAATAAAGCGCCTGGAATTCGAGGTAACCATTTTGTAGCTGCGATCACAATTCCTAAACACAGAAAAGCGGTAAGGATACTATACCGATTCATATCTGTGATATTTGTCCCAATTTCTTTCATGTTATAAAAAAAGGTTTCTTGTTTTTCCAGGTGATGCAGCCCTAAAAAATTTGCAATCTGTCCAGAAAAAATAATGACCGCAATCCCCGTTGTAAACCCAATCATGACAGGTCGCGGAATAAATGTGATAAACCTTCCTAGTTTGCATACGCCCATTAAAATAAGTAAAATTCCTGCCATAAAACCAGCAATTAATAAGTTTTCATAGCCATATTGCATTACAATCCCAAGTAAGATCGGTACAAATGCGCCTGTTGGTCCTGCAATCTGATATTTTGATCCCCCAAATATGGATACGAGAATTCCTGCGATAATCGTCGTATAAATACCATATTCAGGTCGTACACCGCAAGCAATGGCAAATGCCATAGCAAGTGGAATCGCTACGATTCCTACCACCAATCCTGCTAACATATCTTTTTGTAAGTTCGCGAGGTTATATCCTGCATATCTGCCTGAAAATCTCATCGTTTTTCCTCCTCCTCCTCCTGCATGTATTTAAGGATTTGTTGTATGTGCGTAGGAATATCCCTCTACAACGACTTCTAAATTTCCTGTTTCGGGATGAATGACAAGTCCATGCACAGGTACAGAAGATGGTAATAAGGGGTGTTGGCCTATGATTTCTACACTATGTTGGACACTTTCTTGTACATTGCGGAAACCGGTTAACCATGTAGATAGATCGATTCCTGCATGTTGTAAGGTACGAATGCAAGTGGAATCAATGCCTTGCATTCGTACCTTGTCTAATAGGGGCTCTGCTTGCAAACCCGCCATGCCACAATCTTCATGACCAATTACACAAATTTCCTCCACTTGTAATTCATAAATGCCCAGTATGATACTCCGCATCATACTACCAAAAGGATGGGAAATCACAGCGCCTGCGTTCTTTATGACTTTGGCATCCCCATTTTGTAAGCCCAATGCTTGTGGTAATAATGTTAACAGTCTGGTATCCATGCAGGTTACAATCAATAACTTTTTATTTGGAAATTTGGTCGTAGAAAAAGGTTCGTATTCTTGTTTTTGTACAAATGTTTCATTATGCGTCAATATATTTTCTAACAATGTCACTTGGTAACGCCTCCCTTATAGGTATGATCACATGAACAGGCTGAAATAAAAAAGCTTGCCAATTTTTAAGATTGGTAAGCTTTTGATACGAATTCGGACGTGATCTTATGTTTAGTCTAGAGAGGATAAAATTTGGTGTCAATAACCTAAAACATGAGAAATATATTCTATAGATTTCTTATAAAATATGAAATTCTTTTTTCTGATTCTTACCTGTATCTCATGTTAAGAACATATATAGGAAAAATAAGTATCATAAAATCACCATACATCTGCGTTGTTTCGATTTTTCACTGTTCTACACAGGGAGACATTGTTTTCTGATTCGCAATATGCGTAGGTTGAGAAATACAGATAGTACCTTGTATGTCATATGAAATCCATTTACAATGTAACTAAAGTATCGTTAAGGATGCATTTAAGTTTCGCTAACATGAGAATTTCCTATATATAATTGATTCATGGTGAAATAGAAAAGAATGAAAGCTGAATCTATCATCATGATAGCTATTTTATGTGAAACTTGGAATTGTTACGAGGGAGACAAATTGAGAACAATGGATGTTTATTAGGAACAATCCATTTCATATATGAAGGAGGAAATAGAATGAACAAAACTGTAAAATATGCAATTCGATTTTTAGCTGTACCCTTTGTAACAGGTGCAGTTCTGTTTAGTGCAGCGGCAACGCAAAATGTACAAGCAGCTAGTGAACCATCACTACAAACACAAAAAAGTGAAGTGGGAACATTAGAAATTACATTGACAGCTATGGAATGGAAATATGATCATAGTGAGCCCGGGGGATTTAAATATTATCCTGGAAACAACTTAGCAGATGTAGAATTTACAATCTATAATAAAAAGGACAATACAGAGTATGCAAAGAAACGAACGGATAAAAATGGAAAAGTTTCGTTTCAACTCCCTTTGAATCTTTCTTTTTCCTGTAAACAAACATCCGCATATCCAGAAACAAATGGGGGAAGATATGTCCCTGAGACAAGAACGTTTTCTGGATCTTTTAAAACAAATGGAGAAATCTATCAGCATAATGTGTACAATATGTTCACATTATATTAAAAAACAAAACCCTTTGAAAAACGATTTCAGTTTTTCAAAGGGTTTTAACGTACTAGAGATTATGTAAATATTTTAGTATGAGTTCCAAATTTGCGGAACCCATTCAGGGTAATCAATAAGTGGATTTTGATTCCTTTCAAAATCTTCGCCATGCTTCACGTACATTAAAAGGAATCGAAACGATTCATGCTATATATAAGCAAAAGAGAAGTCACATTCTTGATTTCTCTCTTGCGGCGTGCAAGGAATTATAGGAGTTATTCAGGGTACTTAAAATCTAACCAGATTTTGTGAATTATCGTATACTTTTTCGAACTTTGCAACAGAACTTGTTAGCTTAATAGCGATGTGGTGGAACCAAAAATTATTAAAACATATTTCATTATTACTTCACTGCTTTGGCTACAAGTGCTGCGTATGCTTCTGCACCTACTTTGGTTAAATGCACACCGTCAGGTGCAAAGTAGTCTTGCTTTCCAGCACTTGCTACATACCAATCAACTAGAGTTACATTCGGGTATTCAGATGCCGTAACTTTCAGTCTCTCATTCACAATTGATTCCCACGGACGTGGTACTCTCGTATTAATAAATATGATTTTACGTTCGTTTCCAATTACTTTTATTAATGAGACAAGTTGCTCAGTAGTAAAGGCTCCATTTGTACCTAATCCAATAATGACATAATTTCCTAAATTACCTTCATATTTTAACTGTTCAACTACCGGAATCGCTTTTGACAGCTGGCGACCAATTTGGGCATCAATCCTAATATCAGGAAAAGCATTTTTTAAATACGGAGTAATATCAATCATAACGGAATCGCCTATCGCAGTAACTGTGAGTGAATTTTTAGGTTGCGCAGAATTTACTTCTTTTGATTCTCCTTGTTTTTGAGGCGTCTCTTGATTTGGATTTTCCCAAACTGCAACTGGATGTGGCGCCGGTTGTGTTTGTGCTGTTTCCACCTTATCTTGTTGAGAGTTCTCCCTAGCCTTACTAGCTTTTGATAACCCTACGACCGCTATCGCCGAAACGAATAATGTACAAATTAAAGCTAACTTAACACCTAAAGTGACATTTTGAATTCTTAAATTTTTAAACTGAATGTTCCGGAGCGCACCTTGTCGGATTGGTTTTTCAATAAACTTCCATGAAATTTGCGCAATCAATATAATCAAAAGAAATTGAAGGATTGCTCTTATTAATGAGAAATCCCCAGTATTTACCTTTGGAGTCGTCAATGTAAGAATTGGATAATGCCAGAGGTATATGCCATACGATCTTATCCCTATCCAACGTAAAGGCCTAAATCGTAAAAATTGAGCAATACGACTAGCTGGATGAGCTAGATTGGCCACTAACAATGCTGTTGCAATTGATAAGAGAACCATTCCTCCCTTGTATAGAAATGGATCATATTGATTGGTCTTCCAAAACATAACCAAAATAATAATAAGGGCAATGCCCCCCACTACATCAAGAATGAAACGCGCCTTTGGGATAATTTTATTTGCTAGCCTATTGCTTGGCCAAACTAAGGCAAGTACCGCCCCGATAAGTAAGGAAAAGGCCCTCGTATCTGTCCCATAATATATTCTGCTCGGATCAGCTCCAGGTTCATACAAAATTGCCATCGCTAAAGCGGAAGCAACGGCTCCCAGACAAATTAATAAAATCATACGGGATTGTTTTTTTATGTAGTAAAGCCCTAAACTAATGATAAACGGCCAAACAACATAGAATTGTTCCTCAACTGCTAACGACCAAAAATGATTCAATGGAGAAAGCTGGCTAAAATTATCAAAGTACGATAATTTATGATAAATATACCACCAGTTACTAACATAAAATAATGCCGCTAATGAATCTCCGCGCATTTTTTCAAGTAAAGAGCTATGAAAAATCGTAATCCATGCCAACGTTATAACGAGCATAACGAGCATTCCCGGAAGCAATCTCTTTGCCCTACTAAGCCAGAATTTTTTTAAATCAATTCTCTGATTTCTCTTCCACTCTATCGCTAGAATATCTGTAATTAAATAACCTGAAAGTACAAAAAATACAGTAACCCCCAAAAATCCTCCAGGCATCCAATTAAAATTAATATGATACAACATAACACCTAGTATAGCTAGGCCCCTGAGACTGTCCAACCCAACCATATAACGACTATTTTTTTTAAAAGGTTTAGCCACCCTACATTCACCTCTATTTCTTGGAAATTAGGTTAGAGGGTGTTGCAAAACTAAAATAAATATGCAATGTTATGAATCAGAAAAACTAGCTGAACATGTAGTAGATAGCGATTTTGACCATACCAACGTGGCTGTTCTAGCCCTTTATTTTTGAGTTTACTAAACTGTTGTTCAATTTTCCCACGCTCTTTCATCAACTGTTTACCAAAGATGGTTTGTACAAAATGAGACAATACACGATGATGTGTACTCTTGATTTGTTCACCATTCCGTGGATTGATTGGATTCATGGCAAAGATGTCACACGTTCTTGCAATTTCATAAATGTGCTGACTACCATACGCAGCATCTGCAACGGAAAACAAGGCATTTCGATCTTGTATATCTCGAAGCAATACAGAAGCCATTTTGCTATCATGTACGTTCGCTGTTGTAAATGTATATGACAATACAACACCTTCTGGTGTAGAACAAACATGAGCCTTATATCCTTTATACCAACCATAACGAGTCGATTTCCCCCACCTTGCTTGTGAATCATACAAACTACTTCGTAAGGCCGTGCTATCAATTAAGACGCAAGGAATTAGCCCTAAATTAAGTTCGTGAAGAACCTTTTCATGAATGACTGGAATACTTTCTTCACGAAACCAAGTGCTTACACGTGAAAAGGTGGAAATATGAGGAACAAAAGATAGCCCACAAGATGCACGAAATGAAGGAAATTGATGTAAAAAACGAGTTAATTTGCGTAAAGAATCAATTTGGAATACATTTTTCAGGAAAAAACATTTCAGTAAAGCTTTTCTGCAGATTGGTGGGCGACCTGTAACAGGCGGAACGCCTCCAATTGTTAAACTGTCTACGTACGCAAATAAAATATGTAAAATCGATTGATTTTCCTCAAAATTGGTTATCATACTAGTAAATCCGTCCTTTCTGGAGATAGTTTGGGATACTATCATTCTTCCAAGAAGACGGCTTTCTTTATGCATGCATTTTTGGATATTTATGGGTTTTGCAACACCCTCTAAATGTTTTAGTTCGCTAACCTTCTTGCGTGAAAATTATCTTTCTAATCTTAGTGTGATTACACCATCTAATTCTGAAGTACCAGGTACTGCTACCGGAGTACTACCTGAAATCCGATTTGAAGAAATAAGGTTCCCCCAGATGTCACTATACGTATTTACCACTCCAGTAGTATAGAATCTTTTAGCTTCAAAACCAATGAACCCCCTTTGTCCTGGTTTTAAATTAAAACTATACGTACTAGAGTTGGTTAAAGCCTCAGCCCAATGATATCCTCCATTTAGTTTTACAAATTTTATATCTAATCCGCCTCCAGCATCCCAGGTCTCTGTTTGTGTAATGGCATATGTCTTCGCTATAGAGCAACCATTTCCATTAGCCGGACAGTTCATTGTTGCACTCGCTCTTTGAGAGGGCATATAAAAATTATACTCTCTCTCTGGCTTATATTCTTTTCTATTCGCCATTGCTGCAATAGAGCCTGTATTGTTATTTTGTATTGCTGCTAATTTTTGTTTATTATTAGATTCCCTCTTTTCTTGTTCATATTGCATAATAGGAACCTTTTCAGCCTTACCGTTTGAAATTTTTATGACTTCAGCTATATACGTATTCGCTTCTGTTAATTCCTTTTTACTATTTTTAGGATCTACATCGGTAGAAGCATTTGCAACTCCAGGTAATACACTTCCTGCAAGACAAGATGCAATAAATAAATTACGAACTGTTTTTTTCATATTAATGATTCCCCTTAATTTTAGTGGCGCCTAAAATTAAGAATAGACTGTTTTTTTTTAAATATATAGTCTGTTCTCCCCGAAATATTTTTGTTATACTTACTTATACACATCAAAAATCATCTTAAAATAATAGAATCGTCGATATGTTAAGTCTCCCGATACTTGGATTTTTCGGAGAAATGCCATTAAATATATGCTTCTATAACCATATAAGGGGCACCATACATGCCCATCAACGTAAGGACGGAAACAAAATGAGCTTTCGTGCATATTAGCGAAAAAAACTTAAAATATTTTGTGTCCTTAAAAATGAATATAGCAAATAAACCTAGATAGGTAGCATTTTTAAAAATTATGCTACTTTCTTTTGTTTTTCAAATCCATTATATTGCATAAGCAACCCCCATAATGTCAAAGACTGTTTTTGTCTGGTATGTTCGAAATTGTAAGGCATATAAGAATGAGATACAGGAACAATCCAATGAGAAGTATGTATCTTATATAAGTTGGATCATGAAAATCACTAAAAAGAATGATACCGACAATTGTAATCAACATAATAGATAATAAAATGACTGGATGCACATAGGGTGGGTTGTTGGTTATATATATGAGGTAACAAGAAAAGGAAATAAGGAATAGTAAGAAAGCAATGAAATCGGATTTATACATAAGAGGATTCCTTTCTCAAAAAGTGTATACAAAATATTGACGAATGGTAGCGAATCTACATTGGTTTCGCATGAAGGATGCCGAATCAAACATTTGTTTAAAAATATTGATACGTATAGAATCCCACTATAATTACTATATAAACATTTCACTATCAAGGGGATCCCCTTGATAGTATCGTGGCTTCGCTACATTTTGCAACCTCATCAGCACTGATGTCAATGAGGGGTAGAAAACATAAAAATATCCTTTTATTTGTTATTGCTTTTCATTCAATTGCTCAATGAGTGGCTTTTGATATAAAAATAAACACCACAAGTAGGGGCCTGTGGTGTTTAGGAGAAAGTTATAAAAAGCTAGTATAAATGTTAGCATCTTTTATTTTACTAGAAATTATATATATTGGTATTGAGAAAGTTACTCTCTAAATTCGAGATAACAAACAATACATGCAACGATTATTCCCATGATAAGATAACCCAATAGAATATCTATGCCAAGTACAAACATGATGTTTCTTCCCATCTATTGGTTATTTTGCTAGTTGATCTTCATATTTTTGAACCAGTCGATAAAACGTAGTTTTGGGCACATTTGCGTTCTTCATTGCTTCCACTGCTGTAATGGACCCAGTTTTCCAAATATCATATGCAGTGATAAATGCAGGGGTAATTTCCGCTTTGGGTCTACCTAGGTGTTTTCCTTGTTTTTTTGCTAAATCAATCCCTTCTCTTTGACGTGTTTTGATTTTGGTACGCTCTTCTTCTGCCAACCAAGAAAGAATTTGAAGTACAAGATCAGTAATCAAATTTCCTAAATTATCTTTATATTTTGTTGTATCTAACAAAGGCATATCTGTAATGACAATGTGTGCTTTTATATTTTTTGTAATATCCTTCCATTCATTTAAAATCGCTTCTTTATTCCTGCCAAAACGATCAAGTGATTGCACATATAAAATATCTCCTTCTCGCAACATCAGTTTGACAAGTTGATAATTTTGACGATTAAAATCTTTTCCAGATTGTTTATCCATAAAAATATCTCTTTCATCAATTCCAATTTTTCGCATCGCTTCGATTTGTCTACCTTCATTTTGCTCTTTACTACTCACTCTTATATATCCGAATTTTCTGTTATTCAATATACGTGAACCCCTTCAATTTTGTTTATATGATGATAGTATAACAGAGAAATAGACCGAAAGGTGCCATTTTTATAGAAACGTTCCTAAAACACGAATTCGAGGTTTAGGAACGAAGTTTTCGTATATTTTTCACAGTTTCAAAAGGTGTACCTTTATGAACTGTTAATCTAAAATATTTATCAACTTATGAATCTAGTTTATATATTTGATTTGTTATATATTTAGTGCGTAGCTAAAGTTTTAGTTTACGGAAAGATAATATATTTGGAGAGGGGAATTGTATGAAGGATAATACGTTTAGTTTTTTTATGATGACATTAGTCGGAATTATCGGATTTTTATTTGTACCCGTTGTACATGCTGAAACAGAGAAATCATTTCAACCAAATGATTTCTCTACGTATGGATTGGGTTTAAAAGATACGAAGATAAACGAAGCTATACCCGATTATACACCATCTATTTCTTATCTCACAAAACAAGAAGCAACCAAACACAAACAACAGGGAATTCAAAATCCAAATATTCTTCCCAATCGCATCGATTTACGAGAATATTTTCCGGAAGTACGAAGTCAAGGGAAGTTTGGTACATGTGTCCCATTTGCTACAACTGCTTTAAGAGAATACTATATTGCAAAAGATGCAGGAGCACGTGGAACAAACATTACGTATTTATCGCCCTCTTATATTTATTATCCAAGTGGGCCAAAGGACGGTATGTATTTCGAGTCAGCCTTTCAAATTTTAAAACAAGAAGGAGTACCTCCAGAAACAGAACGCTTGTATGATTTAAATCCAGAAAATACAAACCAATTTAAAGAACCTCTTACAGCCTTACAGCAAAAAAATGCAGTTCCTTATAAAATTAGTTCCTATCAAGCTATACGTCAAGCAAATATGATTGCTGATATTAAGCAAGCAGTAGCCAATCAAGACCCTGTTTTAGTGGGAATACATGTATATCCCAACTTTGATGCAACTCCTACCTCTGGAATTGTACCACCTGTTACAGAAAAGAAATCGAGAGGGGGACATGCTCTTGTGATCGTGGGGTATGATGAGACAAACCAATGGTTCATTGTAAGAAATAGTTGGGGGACAAAATTTGGCGATCAAGGATATGCATATATGCATTATCAGACATTATTTGATATGTCAAATAGTGTGGCGTATGTGATTAAGCCTATACACAAGAAATATCCGCCATTTGGGGTACAAATGCAAACTACGGATATAAGTCCTTCTGAAATTAAATTCAACATTTCAGCAAAAAATGCGACTGCATACGATTTGTATAAAAACAATCAAAAAATCCAGACTTTTTCAACATCTACTATTACAGATTTAAATATCGTACCTGAGCAATCTTATATGTATCATGTGGTAGCGAAAAACGCGATGGGAGAAACTCGCAGCTATCCTTTATCTATTTCGATTCCACCTATCATATTGATTCAACAGGCTAGTTAATATCTTTAAAATAAGAAGAATCTAGTGGGAGCAACGTACTAAAAAAATGGATGTACTTGTAAAGAGAAGGAAAATATATCTATTTGAATATACACGTGGATAAAGATATGGTTAGTACAATGCACGAGTGTAATGAAATGATGACTTCTACCATGTCTATGATAAAATCTACGAAAGAGAAATGCTGTTAAGCACACGATCTTCTATATGATTTGTAGGTGTCATCTAGGAAGTTTTTTTAGAAGACGGTCCTTTTTCGACCGTCTTTTCACCATACATGACCAACAGGTGAAAGATGAGCACAACAGAAACGTTTCTGTATTCGGTAGTTTGTACATAGAGGATATGTTAATATTAATCTAATAGGTTTTAATTTTCTGAACTTTACCTATTTTGTGACCAGAGAGGTGGAAAAGATGGATAAACAAAACATTTTGTCGGAACTAAAGAAAGGTATGGAAGCGGTCATTTGTGAAATAGAATTACAGGAACAATCAATTGTGAAAACTGAGGAGATTCTACAGAGCTATCTACATGTGATGAAAGATATCCTTCGTTTACCAGATGTAACCATCGTACAAACACCCCATAGAGAGAAGGAACTCACAGAACCAGAGACGAATACCCTTCATACACATTCTCTTGCTAAAACAGAACCTTTTGAAAAGAGAGAATCGTATGTGTTTCAGCGTAAATTAAAGGGAGGCGAATTACAAGGAATAGGATGTTTTGTTCCCGAACGAATTGTCAGAGCGCTCGAATTAGAACATGGGGATTTCGTGTATGTAACAAAAAATGCATCTGTGTCGGATGGACGGTATAAGCATAGATTTGAAGTGGCCGAAAGACGACATATGCCACAAAATGAAGAACGTGGTTGTTGTTCCTATGCCATTGTAGAATATGATGAAGAACGCCAACAATTTTTTGTGGAGAAAGACATGCAACAGAATCGTATATATGTCAATGGAGCTCCTTATCGATTTTGGATTCCGCCAAAAGATGCTGCTTCTGTCATCCAGGGAGATATTATTGATCTTGCCTATTCCAAGAGTTCTCCAGACATTGTCAGGGTTGCTTGGACGTATCCGTCTAGTTTTGTAAATGATTTTAGTAAACCAGCCCGTATGAAGAGAAAGCAAGAAAAAAATCAAAAAGAGTATGTACAAACGTTGGAAGGAAAGACAATTTTGATGGTAGGATTTGAACCAGGTCGAGCAGCCATTGAAGAAGAAATTACCGTTAGAGGTGGAAATTTTCAGTGGGCGCATGGGAAAAAAGAACGAGAAGTTACATTACGCAAAATGATACGGAATGCAGATATTGTCATACTCATGTTAGAACATATGGGACATGGTGGTGCAACCTCCGGTTCTAAAGGTGTGGTACGGATAGCAAAAGAATTAGGCGTTCCCTTTGGTACGACACATACATTAGGGAGAAGTTCTTTTGTCCATAATGTTCACCGTATACTAGGCATAGATAGTGTAAACATGCAATCCGTAAGCTAGGTGAAGAATGAAGTAGGGTAAAAGAAATCAAAACAAAAAATATAAACCCTGATAAAAAAGATAAGCCCGATTGGAAATATCCAGCTAAAATGAAATAACAAATTGAATAGTGACTTCCCCTGATATATAATGAATATAGACCATTCTTTTATTCAGTTGAGGGAATAAGCGGATGATACAACAGTTATACGATTCTTATTCTCTCTTATATCTTCACACATCATATGAAAAGGATGTGCTATGTGTAAATGATTTTCTTATATCAATTTGATGTAAAAGAAAATGGCATTCAATTTGTTTTAAATAAACAAATTGCTGCTGATATGCTTCCACACCATGATATTCTATTGAGACCATTAGTGACAGTATTGGCTGAAACCTTACAATTGTATTGCTTGTTACGTAAAGAGCCGACCTTATTAACGAGTAACATGCGAGAAAATGGTGAAATAGAAGTCATGTTCAATCAAGAATTAGGACAATGTATAGATGAGTATACAAAAAATCACGTGATTTTGAAAAATGGCAAACGAATTGCGGATATTTTAATAGAAATTCGGAATGCTTATACCATATACCACTAAGCTTACAGGAATAGTAATACATATATAAATTTCAATTATAAAAACAATTAAAAAGAATGTAACAGAAGAAGTGTATCGTTTGAATTTCCAGATTTCCTTTTCTATTTTTCCATAGTAACATGAAAACTATCAGTAAGTTGGATACAAATAGATATAGAAAGACAGGAGAGGAATTATACGTGGATAAGTCATGGTCTGGTAATTCTACACAATTGTTACAAGAAATTGATTGGAAAATGAGCAGAATTGAATCGATTCTTCAGCAGGTTTCTATAGAGGGTTTGATAGAAGAATCATATGAGATTCACGAGATGCTTATAGGGGTAGAACCAGCATCTCCGAGTAAATCGGTAATTTTGTAATATTCTGAAAATATTTATATAATTAATGATGCCGGTTCTCCTTTTAAATAGCCATTCTTTTATCCATATCTAAACGAAATTCACCATACGGATTAATATGAGAGTAAATCATAGGTGTAAGTGCTCGATAATCTTCTTCGTCCAAACGATTTTTCCATTCATCTTCACTAAGTAATTGTTGGATGATTAAAGTATTAATATAAATGATGCAGTTTTGGATTAATTGCAAGCTTAACATGGCAACCTCTTGCTCTTCGAGCTCATTACGACGTATTTTCCCACCTTGGCCATAAAAAATAAAATCACTTGCTGAATGCCAATTTTCAACCGTATTCAATCCAGAATGGATTTCTTTTCTTAATTGTTCTGAAGCTAAATAATCACACAAAAACATTGTTTTAATCACTTTTCCTAACTCTTGAAATGCTAAAAATGTTGGATGAGAGCTATTCTTAGAAAATTGTTTCAAAATGGCTTCTGTATCAGCAGTATTTACTCGTAGTGCTGTCGCATACTTAACCATTTCGTTATATTGCCGCTTAATTAAGTCCCAATTAATAGCTCGTTTCGCAATGACAGGAGACAAATCATCATAACAATCTGTCGCAGATGCTTTATAGAGCTTTTGAGATTGAATATTTTTAAAGCGTGGTAACAGTTCGAAACCCAGTAAATGACAAAAGGCGAAACCCACTGTACTTTGGCCATGTGTATCTACATAATTACGATCTATCTCTTTATCTGTATCATGATTAAGTAATCCATGTAACATGGCAGCCACTTCAGAAGAATTAGGTGCGTTTACTTGAGAATAAATGCACATTGATTTTTCCTCAACGTGCCAATAAACAGAAACACCTGGTCCACGATATCTAGGAAACCATTGTGTCCTTAAATTTTGATCGTAAGCTACTACGCGTGAGGAATCGGAAGCACAAGAAGTGGTACCTTGTCCCCAAATAGCTTCAGCTCGTTCAGTTAAAATTGCATTCACTACACTTTGATTTGCAATTCTTAAATTTTCTACATGTATGTACTTTCTCTTCACATATAAAAGTGCTTTATATTGCATACTGGCATCACCAGAAGATACCCGTTTAATTCCAGTATTTGTTCCTATGCCATACAAGCATAGCAATAATCTTTTTTGGATTTCATCCCGATCTAATCGTTCGTGAGTAGCTAAGCTTTGGAAGTGATTGATAAAACCAGTCCTTAGCGCTGTCTCTTTTAAAATATCGATCAAATTTGTCATCCACCAACGGTTGGACAGTTCTTTTTTTAGACGACCTAATTGTTTTGGTTCTGGGCTTAATTCATTTGGTGCTATTGATATCCACCCATTGTGTTTACTTAAAATTTTCACTTTTTTATTCTTAGGAATATTATTGTTTAACATATCTAGTTTTGCACGTAGTTGTTTTTGTAGGTCATCTATTTTCTCTTGAGATTCTAAAGGTTGATTTAATTCTTCATAATGTTGAATACGATTTTCCTCAAAATCAGCTGGTAAATACTCTTCTGGATTCCGATAACGATGAGAAAAAGCAACCCAAATTTCTCTACATTTCAATTTATCTCTTAAGGCATGTAAAACGCAGATTTCATAGTTGATTCGATTCACACGTATATCTCCATTTTTATCTTCTGTTACAACTAAATCATACCATTTCCTTGGAATGATTTCTGTTCCAAGGGGAATAGCTTCATGCGGTGAAAATGTGATTTGTTTGGAACCATTATAACTTCGTAGAAGTTCAATCGCTTCAATAACAGGTTGATGAAGATGATTGTTAGATTTAAAATCAAGTAATTTTAATATTTCTGTTACGGCTGTCCGATAAGAACTACTGTAAGAATTACGGATTTTCCAGTGAACTTTTTGTTGATACATAGACTTTTTATACTTTAATTCTTTCACGATATCCTCAAGAATCTGTGGCTTTACGACTGGAAATAAGGTATCTTTTATAGTCCCTTCGGGATTTTGAAGTGCTGTTTCGAGTAAATCAATTAACATTTTATTTTTTCCAAACACTTTTTTTACCTCTAAAATCATTTCCATTTTTACTTTTTTCTCAGCGCGACCATCAATTTTATGAATCAAAGTAATAAGGAGCTCAATTAAGTTGTCGTTCAATTCTTTTATTTTTAACCAGAAAAAAGTGGCGAGTAATGTATACCTAATCGGATTCTTGTGACGTTGCAACTCTGTTTTATCTTCAGAAGTAGCACGTAACCTGTATTTCTGGAGTACTTTAGGTGGTATTTCAGAAAATAAATTCATAGGTAGCTCTAAAGCTAGCAAAGTTTTTAATTTATCAAGTTCATTAAATAATGTAGCTTGGCTCAAACGTCCAGGTCCCATTGTTAATTTTCGGAATGTGATTTCTGATGTTTCACCTTCATTAGAACCGCTTTCTTGACTTTCTAGATATCCCCAGTAGTCCAGTAAATCATCAATTTTTTTCAAAGTACTATCCGAAAGTTTATTATAAGTTTCTTGATAAAAATCTTGTTCTCTCTGAAAAATAAGTTGCTGAATCAGTTGATTTATTTGCCACTCGGGAGGAGCTACAATTTTCTCTGTTCGATATTTGATATATAACTGTTTTCTCAATAGATTAGCATCTAAATTATATTCGTAGATCCGATTATAGAGCCATGTTCGAATGAATTCTCGGTCTTTATCTTGTTCTTCTTTGAAACCAAAAAAATCAAGTATTTCTTGTTTATGTTTTCTAGCTGTTTTAGAATCAAGAATGTAAGTGTGATAAGAATTTAAAGAAAGATTTAATTGTTTAGAAAGAAAGTGTAGCATGTCAGATGGAATTTGACTTTTTTTCGTTGGGAATTGATGAAACAATTGAAAATACTTAAGTAAAGCTGCAAAACCGATTCTAGTTAGTTTATATCTAGCATTAACTAATTTTAGTTCTTCAGAACTCAGTATAAAAGAAGTAATTTCTCGATCTAAATTCCAATGTTGTTTCATTTCATTCATCCTAACTATTAAATATTTTTTCAACAGCTTGCTCTAAGTCACTCATTGAAGGAGCTGCATAGCGTTTGGTTGTATTCACATCATTGTGCCCCATTAAATCAGCAACTGTTGCAAGATCAATACCAGAAGCCACAAGTTCACGTCCATATGTATGTCTGAGCATGTGTGCACCAATGCCGTATTGTTCAAATATTCTTTGGGCTGATCGTTTAGATAATCGTTTTCTAAAATTAGAAAGAAACAGCGGAACTTCCAAGTCTGTTCGTTTTTGTAAATAGTTTTGTAGATGATAACGACTTTCTGCTGGTAAAGGAATTTTTCTTGAAATACCACCTTTACCATCTCTAATAATTATAAATCCAGACCGTTCTTTCATTTCAACATCATCACGGTTTAAAGCCACAAGTTCAAATACTCGAACACCTGTATAAAGCATTGTATAAACAATAGCGATATTCCTAAGGTTTTGAGACTTCTCAACTTCTCTCAATAATCGATTTCTCTGCTTTTTAGATAAGGATTTCGGAGAAATATTACGAATATGCCTAACTTCTGGTCGTTTTATATGATTTAGAAGTTCTTCTTTTCCGACAAACTTCATATAAGCTACGATAGCACTGTATTTCGGTGTAATGGTTGTTGCTTGGTTTCCTTGAATGGATAAAAAATTGATATATTGTTGAATATCATAACGCGTAATGTCGTGAATTGAGCTACCTTCAGTAACTAACCATCGATGAAAATTACAAATATGACGAGAATAATCATGTACAGTATTGGGACGTTTCCCTTGCTCAAAAAGAAATTTCTCGAACCCTCCGAGTTCTATGTCACTTTTTTTCACTCTTAATACCTCCAAATTTAATATATTTCAAAGCTATTATAACAAAAAGTGGCACAGAATGACTCTTCTGTGACGAAATCACATAATGTAAAATGTTAATTTAGAACAGAGTTCGATGTATGTTCCTGTTTTACTTTGCCTAGACTATGAAAAAAATGTACTTTTTCAAACTAAAAGTACAAACATAGTAGGAGGAAATTATATTGACACATCCTTTGAGAAAAAATGTGATAAAGTTTCAAGAGGAAGGGAAATCAGAAGAAGAAATACTAAGAACTATATATACATGGGGCACACAAGCTGATATTGCCGCAGCACTAAGTATAAGCGTAAGAAGGGTTAAATATTTATCAAAAAAGTACGAATTAAAAAAGAATGATAAGTACCGTGTGGTAAAACGGTGTATGAATTGTGGTGAACAAACACATATATCCAATTTTGACACAATTTTTGTAGATGGTATTCCAAAGACAAATCTCTTGTGTTGTTGGTCATGTAAAAGAGAATATAACAAACAAAAATACATGAACAAGGTTATAGAAGAACATTGGGAACAAGAACGAATTAAAAGAGAAATTGGAACAAAGGAAGATGAAATCGAAGGATTAAGAGCTCTGTTGAAATAAATTAGATTTTAATCAAATCCCATCCCATAAAATATTCTGAAAATTACAAAATTACCGATTTGCTCGGAGATGCTGGGTTTACCCCTCGTAGTACAATGCGGCGGGAAGAATACGCTGCTACTTCCTCTTCATGCGTAACCATAACAATCGTTGTACCTTCTACATTTAGCTTTGTGAAAATATCCATAATTTGCTCACCAGATTTCGTATCAAGCGCTCCCGTTGGTTCATCAGCCATAATAAAAGTTGGATTATTTGCAATCGCTCTAGCAATAGCTACACGCTGTTTCTGTCCACCTGATAGTTCATTTGGCAAATGATGCACACGGTCAGCTAATCCGACCTTACATAGTGCCTCTAAAGCACGTTTGCGACGCTCCGCTTTCTTCACGCCACCATATACGAGTGGAAGCTCAACATTTTCCACTGCGGAAAGACGAGGGAGTAAATTAAAATGTTGGTATACAAAGCCAATATATTCATTACGAATTAAAGCAAGCTTTGACTCGTCTGCTGTTAAAATATTTACGTTATTCAGCTTATATTCGCCTTCTGTTGGACGATCTAAACAACCGATAATATTCATAAGCGTCGACTTACCAGAACCAGACGGTCCCATAATCGAAACGAACTCACCGCTCTGAATCGTTAAACTAATACTATGCAAAATTGGCACCGCCAATTTTCCTTGATAGTACGTTTTAGCAATATGATTTAACGTAATCATTTCTCTTTCACTTCCATTCCGTCATACACATCGTCGGAAGGATTTTTAACCACCTTTTGCCCCACTGTTACGCCTTCTACAACCTCTGTCCAGTCCCCATCAGTAGAACCTTTTTTCACATTTTGTTTACGAAGCTTCCCTTTATCCTCAACATAAACAAATGCATCATCGCCTTTTTCTACAATGCTTTTACTTGGAACAGCAATCATTGTCTTATTCTCTAAGTTTACTTGCAGAGAAACGTGATAACCTGGAGATAAACCATCTTGACTATCAAGGCTAGCTTTATATGTATATTGGGACATATTTTGAGTTGCTTCACCCATGTCGCCAGCTTGCGCCATCTCTGCACTTGTTGGGAACTCACTTACCTCTGTAATCTTACCTGTCCACTTCTTCTTATTATTTACTTTTGCCGTTACAGTGAATGTTTGATTCTTTTGGATTTGTGACTTTTGAAGCTCAGTTAATGTACCTTGAACTTGGAATGGATCTTTAGAAGCTACTTGTAAAAACGCTTTTCCTTGACCACCTAACGCTTGAGATGAACTTTGTGCCGCATCTTTATCTAACTTTTGAACAACACCAGCGAAATTACTATAAATCGTAAGCTCTTTCTGCTTCTTACTTAACTCTTCTTTTTGCAACTTTCCTTTTTCTTTCTCAAGTTCAGTTGTCTTTTGAGCTATCTCTAACTCGTTTATTTGCTCGTCCATCGGATCCGTTACTTCTTTCCCAGCTCCGCTATCTTTCGCCTTCTTAATTTCTTTCTTCAACGAATCAATCTTCTTTTTACCTTGATCATAACGCATATCTGCCATCTTCTGATCAAGCTCAGCTTGCTTCATTTGAAGGTTAATCTCTTCATTGGCATAAGAGAATAACTTCGTACCTTTCTCTACCTCTTGCCCTTCTTTCACCTCAATATCTTTCACTTTTCCTTTAGCCGGATCTGCATAGAAACTTTCAATATTACCTGGCTTCACCTGACCAGAAATTAACTTCGTATTATTCAGCTTACGCTCTGTCACTTTCTCAAAACTTACAGCATCAACATTTATTGATGCACCTTTCTTCTTACCTTGCATAACAAAAATATTAATTATCGCAACAAGAATTATTAATATAATAATTCCAATAAGAATCCATTTTTTCTTTCTATTTTGTGTTACTGCTTTATTAGGTAACATTTTTACACTCCTTTTATTAAAATCATTAAAAAAATAAGAAAAAATCAATTATATAATTGATTTTTTCTTCAGGCTGTGGAGAAAGTCTTCTCCACAGCCTGTTTTTGTGTCTGAACCTCTTTTTATGTGTCAACACTGATAAAAAAGAGGAAAAGGAGAGATTTTTTATGATGGGTGCTTTAAAAAATCATCGTGATGAGCGTGTATCTGTTTCTGTAGAAGAGTTGGTTCCACAAGATCATTTCCTTCGTGCAATTGAAGCGACAATTAGTTTTGATTTTATTGAAGAGAAGTTACGCCCTTATTACTGTGAAAACAATGGACGCCCGTCCATTCATCCTATTGTTTTATTTAAGATGATGTTTATTGGATATTTTTACGGTATTCGTTCTGAGCGTCAATTGGAAAAGGAAATTAAAACGAATATTGCCTACCGTTGGTTTTTAGGGTTTTCTCTATCGGATACTATTCCGGATCACTCTACAATCAGTTGGAATCGTCGTACTCGTTTTATTCATACAAATATTTTCGAAGAAATTTTTGATGAGATTGTGAGACAAGCGACGGAGCACCGGATGGTAGGAGGACGTGCACTGATGACAGATTCTACACATATTAAGGCCAATGCCAATAAAAATAAATTTGTACATAAATATAAAAAAGAAAAAGCAAAGTTTTATATAGACGAGCTAGAAGCTGCGGTAATCGAAGATCGTGAGGTACATGGAAAAAAGAATTAAAACCTAGAAAGGAAAGTGATACCCCTACCAAAAAAACTCGTATAAGTACAACGGATCCAGATAGTGGATTTTTAATGAGAGATGGAAAACCAAATGGTTTTCATTTCTTGGATCATCGTACGACTGATGCGAAGTACAATATTATTACAGATACCTATGTAACGGCTGGAAATATGGCAGATTCCGAGCCGTATTTAGCACGCCTCCAAGCTCAGATTGATAAATTCGACTTCAAAGTAGAAGCTGTTGCCCTTGATGCTGGCTATTTTACAGGATATATCTGTAAGAAACTATCAGAACGGAATATATTTATGGTGATGGGGTATCGCCGATTTGGAAAACGGAATAAAGAAGTACCGAAAAGCCAATTTAAATATGTAGAAGAAATGAATGTTTTCGCTTGTCCGATGGGATGTATTCTAGAATATGTAACAACTGATCGTGAAGGATACCGTCAATACAAATCGAATCCAGAAGACTGCGCTGTTTGTCCGTTACGTGAGGTGTGCTTTTCAAAGAAACAAAAACAAAAAGTTATCACTCATCATGTGTGGGAGAAATATAAGGATATTGCTAGAAAAAACAAGCTAACAGCTACAGGGAAAAGGTTGTATAAAGTACGCTGTTCCACTATAGAGCGAAGCTTTGCAGACGCCAAAGAACTACATGGCTACCGCTATGCCCGGTTTCGAGGGCTGAAGTCTGTCCAAATGCAAGCTTATCTCACCGCAGCTTGTCAAAACATGAAAAAAATAGCCCTCCACCTGACCAAAAAGGGTCAGGTGGAGGGCTATTTTTTAAAATTCTATTATTTTATGTTGTTTTTATTCGCTAAAATCAAAAAAGATTCCAGAGTGTTGGGAACCCTAAAGGGTTTCCCAACACTCTGAAGAAAAAATCAATTATATAATTGATTTTTTCTTATTTTTTTTGCTTACTTTCTCTATCCTACTCTTTAAACTAGGATGGGTTTCAAACATATTATATGATTTCTCAGAAACTAAATAATTATCTTTTAGACATTTCAAAGTACTTAAAGATATTTCATTCCCTACTATATTTGTAGCATATTGATCAGCTATATATTCTCTTCTTTGAGAAAACATGAAATGAAGAATGATTAATCCAATATATATAACAAGAATAATACTTAAAGTAATCCAGAATACATTTATTTTAAATAACAGTGGAGATACAATCAAAAGTAATAGTGGTACTCCTGCTAAAACTAAAACTAAAGATAACACGTTCTTTATTAAATGATTATTTAAAACATGACAATATTCATGTGCAATAACAAATTTTAATTGTTCTTTATTTAACGTATCTATTAAAGAATGATGGATAATGATAGTGGGTTTAGATTTTATGTATAATACAACTGCGCCTTTAACCAAACTACTTTTAGTAAGAAATATGTCTATTACAGGCTCTTTATCAATTTCTAAAAGAATGTTTTTCAGGTATTCCACATCTTTTTGTGCATTCATTTTTTTAAATTTAAGCAAAGAAATAATAGGAACAATAACACTGAATGAAAATAATAGTAATGAACCATTTAGTAAATATTGTATTGTACCTAAATTTACATTATTTGATATTACATTGACCTTTAGAAGTAATGTAAAGATTAATAAACATGTGGATATAATTCTCAATGCTCTCACAATTACACCTCACTTATATAAATAATGGACTTATTAAAGTTTCTATAACCGCTGCTATAAAAATTAAAAATGCACCAAATAATAATAAACATATATTAAACTTTTTTCGCATGCAAAATTTTTCTTTTCCTAAAAATGCTATATAAGCAGCAATAAAAAATCCTAATATTTCTGGTATACCATGAATAAGCAGAGGGAATAACACGTGTTCAAAATCTTGATGTAGTCCACCTAGATAGAATCCAAATACCCCTCCATTAATAATTAAATTAATAATCGTAGGAATTTTAAGTAGAAAAATCCCTATCAACAAAAGAATATAAACCTTAAAATTATTAAAGAATATATCCCTAAATGTTTCAAAGGAAATATAATTATGATGAATTTGATTTATATCTTTTACAAATTCTATACCTGAAAAATACATTACTAAAAAACCTAAAACCAACGCAGAAAAATAAATAAGTAAAACATTTGAAACAGCTTTTAAATAGAAATGATTCAGTTTCATCACCCCAATAAAGTAACAAGTAATAAATTAATTAGATACCATGTAATAAATAAAACCCAGAATATTTTTTTGCTTTTGTTATATGTACTCACATACAAATAACAAGCCATTGTAATAGCAATAATTTTAAAAGGATTTAATTCTTGTGTTAAATAAACTAAAATTTTATTTTCAGGTTCAAAAATACCATAAGCAGTAATATACCCAAATTCAGTGAATCCAAAAGTTAAACTCAATATAAAATTAATTAAAGATCCCAACAGTATTGGTAAATATGCAATAGTAGCAATAGAAAAAATCTCTTTACGTAGATGTTCACTCATAATGACTTGCAGTTTAGCTGTAAGTACGAAAAAGATAAAGAAAACAAAAATAATTGCCAATGGAGCTGTAAATCCACTAATAAACGTTACCCCATAAAATAATTTTTGAACTTTTTCAGGATTTACACTTCCTAAATTATTCATTATATTATTATTTAATAAAGCGCTAGCTAAAGCAATTATGCCACTAAAAATACAAATCTGTAATAAAATAAAGATATTTTTCATCTTATGTTCTTTAATAGTATTTATCATATCATGAGGGATGTGAATTCCTCGGAAAATTAAAATATAGTAGTAAAAAACATTGTAATAACGTACCATAAAATCTCCTTTAACCGTATAATTTTAAAAAGAGCTTCTATAAAAAATTATAGAAGCTCCCTTCTTGTTACTCTCTCTTATAGACCAGCAGCACCAGCAGCAACAACTGCACCTGCTAACCAAGCAGGAACCGTTACACCTAAAAGTCCAATCAGATAATGCTGTGCACCATAAACAGACGTCATAGTAGCTAAAGATTCAGCTGCCCATGAAGGAATGTCGTAACCATTTTCTTGTAAGATATACATAATATCTCCAACTTCAAACATTGATCCAAGAAGAGCAACCGCCCCTAAAGAAAATGCAACTGGTAAAAACTTTTTCATAAAAATCCCCCATAAAATATATTTATAAATTTTAAAGACAAAAAATATCTTAACATACCAAAATCGGTCTGACCACCTAAATTAAACTATTTCGTATCTTTCACACATTTTTCACAAAATAAATTTCCTTCCCATTCTATTAATTTTTGAGGATTAACTAGTCCTTTAGAAGGAAAAGGCATATGTATCCAAACTTTTTCATATACTTTAATCTCTTTTTTACAACATTTACAATAGTTTTTTTTTGAAAACACTTTTACTCTCCCTTTCTCAATTTATTTTATAAATCTATATTTCTTATCCTATCATAATTAAAATTTAATCAATATATACAAAAAAGGCCCAAAACCTAGGGCCTTTTTTTTGTATGCCTTATACATCTATAGTCGACATAACATCTTATTATCGGTAGCAAATCCCATGACTTCCCCTTACTCCTGTAAGGGATTTTCTTATTTCTCGTTCTTTTTCTTTATACACGTTTTTATACATTCCTTATACCATGCGGTATTTCGCTTCCCTATGCCTCGTCAAATTCTTCTCTCTTTTGCATAAAATCATGTATACATCTATCCATTTTTTATTCTTTCATTTTTTCAAACGATTTGACATATTTCATAGCAAGGGAATGCTTGTATACTGATCTATACTGCATTCCCTTACTGTATGTATGCTATATATTTATTCTTCTTTTTCCGACATTATGCCTTCCAAAATTGCCACCACTTTTTTTGTGAAGTAACTGCCATTACCTTTTTTGTTTCCTGCATTTCTCGAACATATTGCATAAGTAATTGATCTCGGTCTTCTAATCTATGAAAAATACGTTGCTCACTACTAAGCAACTCCTTCTTAATTTCAGCTAATAACTCTTGTTTTAATTGTGCTCTTTCTACTTGCCAATCTATATCTACTGAGTAAGGGGTGCTCTGTGAAGTAAGCAAGACCTGCTCTTGCTCGCTCAGTACCTGTTTAATTGCATGTTCTAGCTTTTTCCCTTCGCTTTGTAATTCTTTTATTTTTTCTAATATGAGCACGTCCTGCTTTGTAAAAGCTCTACTTTCTTGTTCCCCTTTTGAAAATATATATCCTTGTTTTTCAAGCTCTAAACACCAACGACGTAATGTACTTTTTCCCATTTGTAAACGTTCTGCGACTTCATGATTCCAGTATGCTTTTTCCAATTGAGCACCCCCTGCTTACAATTTAATTTTTGTCTATTTTTATTCGAGCAAGAGGTGCTTAGTTCCTTTCAAAACGATTTTCCTTGTTTTTGGGTGAGAGAGCTGGCTGGGGGTTTGGGGGCTAGCCCCCAGGAATTTGACGTCACTTACAATCGTGTAAACATAAAATGATAGACGATTGTACAAGGTGGTTCGGCAGGTATACTTGTAAATCCAAGTCGTATAACCTAGTTCCTCGTTTTTGGTCTGATCGGCTTGGCGAAAGATAAATCCCTGCCGAAAAAAGTTTGGCAAGGACAATAAAATAAAATGATAAAAATATAACCATATTTTTATCATTTTATTTTATTGAAGGTGGAGATTTTCTGAAGCAAAGCGGAGGAAAATACTACCTGTTCCTTGCGGAACTTTTAACAATATATATAGAGTGAGAAGAGAGAGAGTCTTAGGAGAAATACGTGATCGTTCTTATGAAGACCAATTGCATCGAGTGAATGGTCTTCAGTTATTAATTTCTGTAATTGTTATTTGGAATACAGTGTATATTGAAAAAGCGATTGAATTATTACGATCGCAAGGAATGGAAATTCCAGAAGAATATGTGCAACACATTTCTCCATTAGGTTGGGAACATATTGCATTAACGGGCGATTATATCTGGAATGTACAGCAAAAGACATCGATTCATCATTTAAGACCTTTGCGAACAAAATATGCAAGAAATAGATACTAACACCCATTACCGATTCCCTATGTAAATACGGAATCGGTAAAAATGTGTCCAAATTGTGTCTAAACGTACAATTTTCCCGAAATGGTATCGTGAGGCCGAATAGAAAGGGAGATGGAGAGAATGAGATTCGCAGGAATGGTAGCAAATATGTTTAATGAGGAAGATCGTTACTTTAATGTAGTTAATGGCCCATTAAATGTAGGAGAGAAATATGAATTGGGAATCCTTTTGAAATACTCTGTGTTCGGAATAATTGACGGTGTATTTGTAACAGAACATGAATATTGCGGAGAGATTAAAGGATTTCATATTTTTTCTAGGTACTGTGATAAGCGAAGAATGTTTATAGTAAGTGAAATGACTACAGGTGGAATTATCGCTCATTCTCCATTAAGTGCATATGGTGCGCTACTTAAAGCGAAATACTTATTGAAGAAGAATAAAGAAAGAGCTTATAAGATCATGAAGAAACATCATGAACGATGCCATGTGAATATTTTAGTTGAAGACATTCCAGAACATGTAAGGGATAAGGTCATTGAAGTACAAAAGAATTTAATAGCTAAAAGAAATCCAATTCAAGGTTTTTTCGAGGATTATGACGGACAAACCATTTTGAGTGATGTTAGAAATTTTAAAAGTAAAAAAGAATTTGTTGAACAGGCTGAAAAGTATCTCTTGGAAAATAAATGGAACGAAAAAATTGTTGTTAAAGCGCATGTAACAGAAATAATTGT
Source organism: Bacillus sp. CPT56D-587-MTF (assembly GCF_058792335.1). Lineage (NCBI taxonomy): Bacteria > Bacillati > Bacillota > Bacilli > Caryophanales > Bacillaceae > Bacillus > Bacillus sp. CPT56D-587-MTF. The sequence goes on from NZ_JBYTEF010000006.1 coordinate 31,887, forward strand.
CGGAGAAGAAGAGTGGAAACCTGCTGATGACCCTGATTTCGAAGGGGAAGAGATTACAGTATATTGTGCAGAAATACATTCCGAAAACTAAACAAAATCCTTATTTTAAAGAAAGGAGAATGAGGAATGAGCGAAAAACCTGTCATCATTAACATTCCACCAGTAGAAAAGTGGACGATAAAAAATCTTAAGTCTGTTTGTAGGCACAATAAAATAAAGGGTTATACAAAAATGGAACGAGATCAGTTGGTGCAATGTGTGAAAGATATTCTACGAGGGGAAATGGGAGATGAAGATTAGTGTATCTGAATGGAAAGCGCTTCGCAAAGAAACAAAGTTGAAATTACTTCGATATGCGGTGTTAGAAAGTAAAAATAGGAGGGTTGTATGATGATAAAGTCTGTAAAACTGTCAAAGGGTGAAGAGCTTGAAATTGGAACGACTGATAAACATGGAAACTCATTGAAACAATCTGATTTTGTTGTAGTGCAAGATGATTTTGAAGGAATTGGCATTTGCCAAATTCTTTATAACGGCATTACAAAAGAATTTGTTGCCATGAGTTCCTCTGGTTGGTGGGTTCCGTATCAAGATTTATCGATTGCAACTGAAAAACTAGATCATGTGCTTGCAAAGGAATTTCTAGGTTTAGAGAAATGTGGAGCCTATTGGGGAAAAGGGAATACACCATTTATCCGGATGCCAATTGCATATTTTAATCCCGTTGAAGAGTCTACATTGATTTTAGAAACATTAGGTAGACGTTACAAAGATCTTTTTACAGTAATTGAGAATGGCTGCTGGTATTTGACGGTAAACAAACAAATATATAGTGAAGAACGTCTTGGAGTAGCTGCATGTTTAGCAGCAGTCAATAGTGTAAGAAATAAGAATTGATTAGAAATTGATCCTTATTTTAGGGAAAATGGAGAATCGAAAAACTGAATATTAAATCTATTCTACGAGGGGAAATTAAAAATGTTACATGTAGCATTACAGGAGCAAACCTATTGGAAAAAACAAAGAAAAATCCTTCGGAAAAACAGTAAAAAATTACTCATTTCATTGGAACCATATTTATATGAAAAATTAGAAGGATTAGCACTCTATAATGAGAATTTAGATCAAATTGCCTCGGAACTTGTTATGGAAGGGATAGAGTACATTTATATGGAGGACATACCAGTTCGTGAATATCATGCATTTCAACATTTTATAGAAATCGAATTATCGCAATTTCAGCACAAGTTACTGCGACAATTAGCACTCAAAAGAGGATGTTCAGCAAGAAAAATGGCGTATACAGTACTATATTTCATGTTGCAAGCACAGTAAAAGAACCCTACACTTAATGCAGGATTCCTTTACCAGGTATTCTGTTGACAAATGAGCAATCCAGGGGAATTGAGTCTAGACCACTCAATTCCCTTTTTTATGTTATAACAATCTGGAATGAGATTTCAACAACAATACGAAAAAAAGATAGGAATCATCCTATCTTTTTTTCGTACAAGGGTTTCGATGACAGAAAACTCATACAGCTCATACTTTATTTTAAATGAATAAAACAAAAAATTCCATTTGTTCATTACTTTCTCAATATGATTTTTTGTATTTTGAAATTATAATATAGTTGATTCTTTTTATTAGTATATATCTGCTATTTCCTGTTGAGAACCCTTATGAAGGGTTCTTTTTTTGTCATAACATATAATGTAATCCCGGCAATAGCTATGTATTTTTTATACAACTACGGTCGATATAGCCTGTTTATATATCAATTGTTGTTTATCATTGTTTTTAATCAAAATTGTAAACTTATCCACTGCTATGATTTGCCCTGGTACTCTAAATCCATTCAATAAAATAATTGTAACTTCTTTTTTGGATTCGATGACTTGTTGATACAGCTCCTCTTGAATATTGATCATTTAGATGGTTGCAACTCCCTTATTTTTTTAGAATTGTTCATGGCTTCTAAAAAAGCATATTCTTTTACCGTCATTTCAACGGTTGGACAATACTCGGTTTTTGATAATTTATGAAGTAAAGAAAGGTTTTTACTTAATTGTTTTACCATTTCATCTAATGTAATTTGATTCGTACCGTATCCAATCACTGGGTTCAAAAATACATCTAACCTTATGAGACTTGGTTCAATGAGAGAAACAATCTCTTGTACTTTGGGCAATATGGCCGTTTCGTAGCGTTCTTTAAAGGATTCTAAATCGTCTGGCGCTGGTTCATTAGAACAGAATTTTTTAAATGCTACCACACGAATATCATTCCGCAATTCCTCAATACGTGTTTGATAAAACCCCTGGTCAAATCCTTCTTTATCCGCAACATCAAAATGAAGTTCTGTCTGTGATCTACGCTTTTTTTTATAAAAATCCATAAGGAGTTGTTCTTTTGAATTAAACATCATAACAAAGACAGTACGTTCTAAATTCGTAACTTTATTTACAATACTGAGTGTCTCATCTAATATGTTTGCTCGCTTTTCATCATCTAATTTTTTAACAGATGAAGGAACGAGGTTTTTTATATTCTCAAATGAATCGGAGTTGATAATGTGTTGAAGAGAAACTTTAGCTATATCCGGTAAACAAGGATCTGTTGTTCTATCCAGAAGAAACATATCCTTAATTGCGCGGATTGTAATTTTGATTTCTTTTTGAGCCTGTCGAATTTTTTCAATGCTCTGATCCACATATTGTGGTTGTTTTAAGCGGTTAAAAATAAATTCACGTCTTTCTTCAAAGTGTTGCTGTAAAAGTGACATAGCTGTTTTTCCCCTCTCTAACATGTTTAAGCACCTTAGCAATATACCCTATTGCTTTACAATGAACAGTATGATTATACCATTTTGTATAGTGATAAAAATTAAAAATTCTTATATTTCCAGATTGATTAAATGAATTCTTTTTTTCTCTCGTACTTGCACAAGTGTAATATCCATTGCATATAGCTAATAGCGTAAAGCGCGCTACTAGCTAATGACTAAAAAACTGTCTGCAAAGGCAGTTTTTTTATGGTTTAAGTGATAGTGCCGTTTATATCAGTTAGGGATGAGAAACAAAAAATTATTTTGCATAAAAAGGTGAATAACGTACAAACAGCAAGGAATACGTTTTAGTAATACCGATATTATCGGTTACATCGGAGAGGGTGAAAACATTGGAGAAATCAAAGTTTAGTAAACCTGTTGCATTTAATAAAAAGAATCTGAAAGATCGTATTATGTTACAGCATGTAAAACGTCGGAATTTTTCAGGCTATGTAAAAAAGCTAATTTGGGAAGATATACCGCAGGAAAAGAAAAAATCACTTCATGAGGATAACATAGAGAAAGTAGATTCACCGACAAAACAAGAAAAACTGCCAGTAAAAAAAGAAAAAAAATTAAGTGCTGCAGAGCGAATTGAACAAATAAAACAACAAACAAAAAAGCAGCAGCTTTCACAAAGCTCACTGCCTGTTTATTTACCCAACAAAAATATTAACAAGTGATCCAATGATCGCGCCTACAACAGCAGCAATAGCAACATGCATATTGTTAGACCTCCTACTTTAAGTATTTATTTGTAGTATGTGTAGTTCATAAAAAAATATACGAGAGGTGTTACAGCATGACGAAAACACAAACAATCCCTTTTCGAGATTTTATGGATGGTTCATATAAAAACAAAAAGAAAAAATCTGATGTTGAAGTTATCGGAAAAGTAATCAGCGCAATTGCACCAGCATTAATTCTCATCTTACCAAAGAGCATTTTGGCAGCAGGATTGAATGGGTCATTCGGAAATATTCACGAAGCAGTCATGAGGGGATTTGATGCGGGTCTGGTACTCGTTATCGTATTTGCAGGCGCATCTTGGGGATTAGGGCATCGAACAAAAGCGATAGAGATATTAATAGGTGCATCGTGTGGGTATATTTTAGCGAGACATGCGATAGATATCCGTGACTTCTTAAAATCCATATAAAGAGGCGATTGAACATGTTAAAACAAATGGCCATTACATCTTTAAAAATGATTGCTGGGATTGTTTTGGTTAAATTAATTGGATTTTATATGCGAATGTATGGACCAATAGGAGGATGGTTTTAATGAAATTTGTATTAGAAGGCAGAAAAATGGTTGCGGCAAATTCGGGTTATATTGGCGAAAAACCAAAAGAAGGTTCGTTCATGGATATTATAAATGATTTTAGCGATAGTATCGTAGAAACAGAGATCGAGTTCATTCTGAAACCGATCGGCCATTTTTTCAAGGAAAGCGGTTTGTTACTTTGGGATTGGATTGTAATGAATTTGCCAGACATTATGGGTTACGGTGCACTACTCACGGCGGCTTGTATCATAATTGGTGCAATGGTTCGAAAAGGTGGCATGATGAAACCTCTTGCATATTTTGCTGGTGCACTTATTATAGCAGTTTGTATCTTGGGAGGTGTATAACATGATTCATGGTGATAACTTTGTGATTGTTGATATAGAAAACACCAATTTACCTGTTGTACAAGAGCCTATTTACTTACCTGTTCCATATGAAAAACCAAAGAAAGTGAAAAAAAACTGGTTCAAACGTACACAGACGTACAGTTTAAAAGAGTTTTTAACTGTTGAACGCAATGAAATGATTGTATACCGCATTATTCCTCATGCGGATGTATCGAACAATACAAAACGTTTATGGCGAGCAATCTATAAAATGTATGAGATGTATGAAAGTAGCGGCAGCAGACTGGTGCGTAACGGTTTGAAATTTCACTACAGGGAGAAAGATTATTTTTGGTTTGATGTCGTTTTTAAACAGAGAAAAGGCAAAAAGAAAATAGAGTTTTATGTAGGAACAAGCGAGTACCAATCGCAAAAATTAAAGCGCAAACTTGAAAATAAGATGAGTGTCACAATTAAGGAGGCTTCAATAGATGATATACAGATACCACATGAAAATACGATTGTGCAAGAAATGCGTTACTTGAAACATGATGTCTTTTCCTTAAATACAAACAGCAATGATACCAAAACTCCGATTGCTAATATTATGAGTGTGATTGATGAATTGAACAATGACGGTGATATGTGCCGATTAAGTGTATGTAATGAAGCTGAGAACCGTCAGAAGTGGATTAAAAACGCATCCTGGGCCTTTGAAAAAATAAAGAAGGGAAAACCACCACAACGAGCCAATATGAGTGGTAGACGACTGATAATAGGAGCTAAAATTGGTATTGCTGGAGTTGTGAACGAAATTAATGATTTATTGACAGATACATTCCAGGCATTTTCGAATGCATTTTTCAAATCTGATAAGAAATTCAGTAAAGAAGGAGTAATAAAAAAGGTTCATACTACGGTCGATGAAGTTGGAACAAATCGTGTGAACTATGAAAAAGGAAATCAGCCTGTTTTTAAAAGTCGTATACGTGTAACAGCTCATTCTCATGATCGATTAACCAGGGAAACGATGAGCGAAACATTAGCGCTTTCTACGGCAGATTTGACAGAAACAAATGAATTGCATGGTATGAAAATCAAAATCGGACAGCGTCGGACAGAAATATTAAATGAATTAAATACACTAAAGTTATCGAAAAAGACCAGGTTTGATCCAAATGTAAATTTAATCAGTACTGATGAAATGAGCAAATTGGCTTTGCAAATGCCAGTGAAGGAGCTGCAAAGAAAATATGCTGATGCATTGAGTGTGAAAAAGAAAGTCGAAATTGAAATCCCGGCTATTATGCGTGATGATACGGGGATATTCTTAGGGCATGCAGAGTTAAAAGATGAAAAAATACCAGTATATATGCCTGTTAGTAATCCTGATAACTTTTACAGGGGGTACGTATTTATAGGTGGGCAAGGTGCTGGGAAAGATAGTGCCATTAAAAACTTCGTTGTTGAAAGCAATTTAAAACACGGAATCGGCTTTGTTATACCAGATGCCATTGTAGAAGAAGGAGAACGCGGCATGGCCGATGGGATACGCGATGCATTGCCACCAGAACGAATCATTGATCTTGATTTAAATGATGAGGATTATATACCGCCTTTAGATTTAACAGAAGTTATTACAAAACTAGGACGCAATGGTTCTTCCAGGTTTGCTGATGAAATGATTGATTTTCTACAAATTGAGGGATTGAGTCGAAGCGAAAAGTATTTAACAGATGCGGCAAAGGCGAGCAAAGGAAGCCTGTTTAATATCAAACGTATTATAGAGGATGAGGATTTTCGAGTAAGTCGTATTCAAGAATTAGTGAATGAGGGGAACTTACGTCTTGCTAATGAACTGATTCAATGGGGAGATAATGAGCAATTAGGAAGTAAATGTGATCCGATTTTAACCAGATTGAACCGATTTTTTGGGAATGAACGACTGTATGATATCTTCGCACAAGATCCACTAAAAGACCTGGATTTCGCTAAATGGATGCAGGAAGGAAAAGTAATAATCTTACGGGTCCCAAACGCTAGAGGATTGGGAGAACATGCAGTGAAAACGTTGGTTCATTGGATTACACTTAAGACTTTCATGACAAGGCTTCTAATGAGCAAAGAAGAACAGAAAAATGGTACATTTATTGTATTTAATGAACCAGAACAGTATGAAAGTGAAGGTTTAACGAAATTAATGGGGCGCATTGGTACAGAAGGACGTAAGGAGCGCTTAGGGAGCATATATGCATTCCATCATTGGAATAAATTACAACCATCATTGCAGGAGAATTTACAAGGTGGTGGAGTTCAGCAATTCCTTTTTATGAATGATCATACCAGGACTTTTGAATTGTCTAAACATAGATTTGAAGAAACAATTTCATTAGAGCAAGCATATAAAATCCCTGCACATCATGCGATTATAAGCGTAAGAGCTGGTGGAGAAATGCAACCAGCATTTATTTGTAAAATGGCACCTCCAATAAAACAACAATATAATAATAGTTTTCTTACCAAAAGGCATTCACGTATGTATGGTCGATCCTGGACGGATTTACAAAAGCAATATGGATGATATTTTTGTAGGCAGTTTGCATAGTACGGAAACTATACAAGATTAGTAAAGCACAAGAATAGTTCTTGTGCTTTTTATATTCTCTCAAAATACTAAATATCAAAAAAATCATTGTACTTAGCTTGAGGATCAATTTTCTTAATAGCTTTTATTACAGCTCGAAGGATTGGCACAGATGGGATGTGTTTTTCATCATTGCAAAGATGATGACATGTAGTACGTCCAATTTTAGCTATTTTTTGGAATTCTTTTTGTTCAATTTTCTTATTATCTAACCATTGTCCAAATTTTGTACGCTTTTTTTGTCTGGACATATATTTTTCACCTCTTTTTATATGTAACTATCATTAGGATGGACAAAGTTATATTTTTTATACTTGCCAATTTGAAAATATATATCATATGTTCGTCAGGGCGAACATATAATAAAGTAAATTCATAGACAGCAAAAAAACTGTAAATATTTCTTGGAATATAGCATACATATACATTGCAACACTTGTTGATAAAAACATGTATAGTGACAAGTGTTGCATAGCTGCTTTCGTGAAAAGATTGTAATTTTATTAGATTGATAGTCGATTTAAGAGAGCATTGCGATAAAATCGCAATGTTTTTTAATGTTGTATATATGCTAGGATATCGATCTTATTTTATTTGCCTGTATCGTTAACTATTTTTGTTATTCAATAAGAGGTGATTAAAATAAAGTTCAAAGGCATGTCTTTTTTGATGTAGAATAATAACAGAACAGGAGGTGGACGTGTCCATGGACGATACCATGAATATGGATAATACTACACAAGAAAAAGCCTATTGGGCTGCGGAGGTTGCGGAGCGCCTTAAAACAAATACCTCTACATTGCGTAATTGGACAAATGCATTAGAAAAAGAAAGTTATCAGTTTATTAAAGATGCTAACGGACGTCGAGCATTCCTAGAAAAAGATATTGAAAATCTAAAATTACTCCAGAAATGTTTGAAAAATAATATGAGTATGAAAGACGCTGTCCATGCTGTTATATCAAGTGTTGAAGGGCAAATACGGACAGGTGTTGTCCGTGAAAAAGACCGTCCTTTAATACGTCCGTTAAGTGAGGACGCTGTAGAAAGAATTGTAAATGAGGCATTAGAAATTCAACAAAAAGAATTTGAAGAAAAAATAGAGAAACAGAATAAAGATTTCGAAAAAATGCTGAATCAAAAACTGACGGAACAGGCAGAATTCATTTTAAAAAATATAAATGAAATAACGGAAAAAAGGGATAGAACAGCCTTGGAAGTAGAAGTTGAAAAAATAGAAGAAACTAAAAAAAATGGATTTCAAAAATTATTAGGTTTTTTTAAAAGTTAAATTTAAAAAAGAGTTGCCCTTATATTAAGAGCAACTCTTTTTACACTGTACTATGCACAAGAACCATAATCTGTGTTATCTAATGAATCCTAAGTTCTATTTTGTTATTTTTTAACTTTTGCTTGTGCACTCGCCAAGATTGCTAAATAATCTTGATCGTGCGGATCAGTCTCTTCTTTTATAATTTCTGTTTGAGATATGGTGTTTTCTTCAGTCTGGACATTGGTGTGTTCTGTTGTGGAAATAGGTGTTGGTACTCCTCTAGCAAGTAACATTGCTAATTTCATGGTATCAGTTATCCCATGTAATTCCATAAGATTTGACCAGGCAGTTAATACTTCTTGTATCTTTTTATTTTCATATCCCTTTTCCCCAGAACCTTCTTTTTCCCAACGTTTTACTAGTTGGTAAGCCTCTGGGGCTTTAATTGGATTAATTGACATTTGAAGTTTCTTTGGTTCCATCATCTAAGGGTGCACCACCTTTTGAGCGATAAGCAGCACTAATCATTTTCCATAGCCCTAAAACATTTGCTTCTTGACCTTCTTCACCTAAAATAACGAAATTTTGATTTGGTTTAGAAGCTAAACGGTCTTTATGAAGCGAAGCGAGTCCACCAGTCCAGAGAACTTTCCCATACGAGGTAATATTGTATTGGTTTTCTAATAAATATTCAAAAATACTTTCTAAGTGTTGATCTAAAATCTTAACAATTACTTTATCTTCGGCTATTGGATGAAGATCTCCATCTTTTAATACGCCATGTTGAAGAATTAACGGTATATTAGATAATGTTTTAAAGTAGGGTAATTCTCCATATAACTCAATTAGACGTTTACGGATTTTAATATAGGCATTATCTACACCTTCATTGCTGTAGTTATCGTCTGTTACAAAATTATTTGTTACAACAGCAGGGTCAAATGTTCCAGCTCCACCATCACAAACAAGTACTTCTTCTTCTTTTTTTATTTTCTTCTCACTTAGCGCATACATATAAGAGCCTAGCGGCTGAGGCAATACAAGTACATCAGTAATGTTGATAGTAACATCGACACCAGATACTGTAATTACTTTCGAACCTGTGTATTTTTGCTTTAGCTTTTCTTCGCATTGTGCATAGTGTTCATTAGGAAGCATTAAACCAAGAATAGGAATCTTAATTTCTTTTGCTGTTGGGAAATCTTTTGCAATAAATGCATACAGCATTAATTCGTAACGTTCAGAGAAATAGCGATCCGCTTTATCGATTGTTTGGGCGCGTTGCGGTTTTAATTTCGTTTTAATTACATCGCGTCCTAAATAAAATAAATCCGTTTTATTTAAACTATACGTATCGAGATTAGATGAATTATATCCTGTTGGTTTTTGAGCGATGACAGAGGAGTCCACCTCTACAAGCCCCTTGTCATTGAATTTTCGTTTAGAGAAACCATTTCCTAAATCTAAAGTATACAATGATTCAATTACTTCTGTTCTTAAAACATTAACCATTATATGACCTCCAATTAATCATTTTTAATTTCGATAAATTATCGAAAAATTATCGATAATTTGTTGTTTGATTATATTATACTATCCTTATTCAAAAAGGTAAAGAACAATTATCAATAAATTATCAATAATTTTTCTTTAATTTATCGTTCATCCCAAACTTGTTTCAATGCACTTTGATATGAATAATAAGTTATTGATAACTTATTATTCAATTATCGTTACGAGAGAACGAAAGAATAATCAATTAAAAGCCCTGGTGTTTTAGATACCAGGGCTTTTATATATTCAATCTGTTATCTTTCCTTTGCAATTCATTCCAAAACTGAATGTATCTATGCAGCGCCTCAACGCTTTTTAAGCCTAAATACGCTTTAATTTCAATGGATTTCATACCGTTTTGTAAAGAATTTAAAATGAATCGATTCCGCAACATAGTAGGGGTTACACGAATTTCAGCGCGTTTCACTTCTTTTTGTAGCATTCGTTGGACAGCGATTCTAGTCAATGCAGCGGGTTGATCTTTGTCATAGTCCCAGCGGAACGTTTGCGGAGCGAAATCGAACGCAACAAAGAAAGGATCTCCCGTTTGCTGGCGTGGTCGTATGAGTCTTGGAATCTGTTTGTAATAGGAAAGGGCAAGCTTTACATCATCTTTGGATAGCGTAATAGAGCGTTTATAAGCATGTAATCCTCCTGGCGTGATGGTATTTGTTCCGAAGTGAACATCATGCATAGAGAGCGTGATAATGTCTTGTATGGATAGCCCATAATGTAACATGAAATGAATCAATAAAAGATTACGTTTCATAATGAACTTTCTTCCTGACGCCTGGTATTCCGTCAATCCGTTATAGCTGCGCATGACGCCTAATAACTTTTCTATCTCTTCATCGGATGCAAAGTGTTTAGAAGTAAGCTCAGGAGGCGCAACGTCGCTTTTTAAACGATCTGCGGCACCATGAAACTGTAAGAAATTAATTAAAATGCCTCGTACACGCTTCACATTAGAAATTGAAGCCTCACGTTCCTTTCTAAGGCATTTTAAGTAGCGCTCCAATGTATTTATATCAAAAGAGCGAAAAACATCTTCTGGGGGCAATTGAAGTCGTTTCTGAATCCATGAAACAAATAAGATCAGATCATAGCGGTATTGCTTCAAGGTGGACGGTTTACGACCACGTTTTAATAAATCAGCAAGAAAAAAATCAACAGCGGAATCCCATGTCATGGCTATATACTCCTTTGTCCTAAAAATTGTGTACCGCAATTGTATCAAGAAACCACAAAAACAAGCCATAGGGGGTTCTAGGTCCTGTTGTTTGTTACAGCAGCTGTTCCTTAATTTTGTAGCAAAGTCACGCTTACCGATTCGTTCAGGGCCACTACGAAGAAGATCGAGCCTGTCTAGAAATGACGGGAGTTCCTGTGATGATGGGTATCTTTGCCCATCCCCTCGAAAAGGGGGAATAAGAAAAATCATTGCGAAAAACCCTTATTTATAAGGATTTTTCGTTACTCATAGAATATGTGTTTCAAAACATATACAACTATGTTGACATGTTTCAAATACGATTAAGTTGTATTTTTGAAATGAAAAAAGCTATATTTTTAGCTATGTCATAAAGTGTACTTTTTGACACGGGGTATAACGTCTAAATAGCATAAGCTTATTCCCCCATTTCGGGGATTTGGGCAAAAACATCCGTGATTGTTTTGACACCAGGGGAGAGGAGATGACCGAGGGTTAAGGCTGGTTTTTTGGGGGTTAGGGAGGTGGGGGGCGGCGGAGCGGCGCGCAGCAAGCGAGAGGAGTGAGCTAAAGGCGAACGAAGGAGGAGAGAACGCCGAGTTTGTTGTGTGAAGTGAACGATGCCCGCCGCGCCGATTATGTAGTTTTTAAAACTTTTCCCTTGCCCTGCTATCTGATTCATTCGAATCGAGATACCGGAACAAGGAAAGCTTCAGGATTTCATCTGGTTTAGCGAAGACATAGGGAATCCCGAAACCTCCCTATATATCAACGATTTTTGACAATCGTAAGTGATGAACCAGACGATGAACGCAAGCATCACAGTTTCATGCCTAATTCATCAGTAATTCATAAGGTTAATTTGTGCATATAAATCTCATATTTGTTTGAATACGTTTGAAATACGGATTTTAGTATTTTTCTAGTTTAGATGAATGATTTTCACATATTGCATGAGTATTGTTCGTTTTTTGAGATATAAGATTTTTTAAGATGGTTGTAAATATTTTAAAAACTAAAAGGTAAATTAGAAATATAGGATACTCTTATTTATTAAATCTTGTTTTAAAAGAATTAAAAACATTAAATACATTAGGATTTATTTTGGAGCTTTTATTCTTACTCTCCCAAGGTCTTAGAGATTTTTTCTTATTCAATTCCTTATTTAATTGCTGATGAAAGTTAGCTGGCATTCTATGATAAATCTCACATGTTTTTTTGCTGAAAGCGGCGCTAACACTCTAAAGTTAAATAATGAGATTAATAGATTCTAAAAATAACAATCATGATTGCATGACAAAAAGCCTTGTCACTGTCATTTTTTTGAACAAGGCTACAGTATTCTTATTTTGTTGTTAGGCACAGGCTTTAAGAGTTTGGATCTAGACATTTCCGGAATACATCAAATGAAATCTTACTCTTATAAGGCTTTCCAAATGTCGTAGTAGCGAAATATTCGTTTGCTTCACGAGTACGGCGTTTTCTAAGTTCTTTTACACTATTCGTATACATTTTTATGAAATGTGCAGGGGTACTTACATCTGCTTGGTTATATTCAAACCATTGTACACAATCTTTGAAAATCTTTTTTGTATCTCGATCTATATCTGCTGGCATACGTAAAGCAATTGTATAAGCATCTTTTTCAGTTATATTTGTGTCTTGGGTTAGAATGTACACATAAAGTTTCTGTTGTGCTTCACTCATGTGGTCATTCATTTCTTCTAATCTTGCCACCAGTTTATCTCGTAAGTTAGCTTCTAATTTTTTATCTTTGTCAGAATTCGTTTTTTGTTCTTCAGCTTCTACTTCAACAGGTTCGACAGGAGTGAATAAATCGAATCCATGACATGTAGAAACGGGAGTATCCTCTTTTTTATCTGTATCCTTATGTTTTTTCTTACCAATTTTCTTGGACAGAAACTCTGTAAATGTAGAAAAAATATTGATTGTTAATGCCCATTTTTGCTTAAAATATTCAATAATTTTCAAGTAATTATTATGTAGGCTTAAAATGTAGATAGATGGCGCAATTTTATTGTGACGTCTGGTTTTAATTTGATGACATACTTCCAGATCTTCTAGCCAATTCAGAATAAAGTTGATTAGTGGTACAGAAATACCCGATTTTTGGCTAATTTTCTCTTGTCTAACTTGAGAAAATCCCTCTTGAACAAGGTAGGAAAGCACGGTTTCAAGTGCTTCATATCGGCGTGGCGTTTTCTCGAAGTATTCTTTTGTAGTTTTACCTTCACATTCGAATAGAATACTATCAATATCTTTGATTACACTTTTGACTGCTTGATTGATAGCTCCCGTCTTACATTTAGGAATACGATATAATCGAGGGGATAGTTCTCGTTTTGCTGTACTTAGTAAAAAATTAGTTAATAACACAAAAAGACCTCCTATTTTTCCCCAGTACACACTCTCAGAAAAATATTGGGAAAATAGCAGTTCTTATTCACATAATTATCGCTTTGTGTTATAATTTCTATATAAAAGCGAATATTTTATATGTAATATAAAGAACCTCTACTTTCTGGGATATTTCAATTGGCGCTAGCTTGCCGGCCTGTTACCAATTGAATATAGACTGAGTGGGGTTTTTTTATTTGTTTTTTAAGTAAAATCTATTCTTCTTCTATTTTACAAGTCACAAGCATTAATATCAACACTAAAAATGTGAACTCTGTATAATGAGTGTGAAGTAATTAGTTTTATTTTAAATAATCAGAAAATTCAGTTAAAATTATTTCATAAATTCCTGAATCTCCTTATGATAAAATTAATGAACATAGTTAAATTAAAATAGAGGATTAAAAGGGTGAATTTCTATGTTTGATATACATAAAAGAATGAACTTGTATCTAGAGTCTTCTAAGTTAGAACATAAATTGGTTGCAAAAGAATTAGGCATACCAGAAACTACATTCTCAAATTGGTATACAAAAGGGCAAAATATTTCAATATACTCACTAATGAAAATTTCAGTAAAATTGTCTCCTTTAGATCGGAATATTCAAGAAGATGATCTTATTCAACATTTAAAGAAACACAGTAGACAAAACCTAAATGTGAAAACAGCATTTCTAATTGCACATTTAAATGGTTTTGACAAATTATTAAATTACATAATTGATTTATGTGAAAAGCATTGTGAATTAGAAATGCAGAGATGTTTTAAGATTTTCCGTTTGTTTAAATATCGCTTAAATAAATCTAAGGGATTGGAAGAAATCTTTTTAGAAATTGAAAGTTCAAGACCGTTAAACAATAAAAAACATTTCCAAGTTGGTATGTTTTGTGACATATTAAGTATGTTAATTTTATGTGATTCAGGAAAAGTTGATTTAATGGAAACCTATAAGCAGAGGATAGAAAAAAATTTAAAATTATTGAAAAATAAAGAATTAAAGAAGTTATATAATTTTTGGATAGAAAGTATATGGGGTTATGGGGTATTAAGAGGTAATGATATTGTTGGTTTTCAAAAGATTTATAAAGGTTTAATGGAGTTTGATGATTTGAGTTTTTTTCCAGTAATGCAAGCTGTGATAGATAGTAGAATGGGAGAGAGTAACTTATTCTCGAATGAAAAGGATGCATTTTATTATTTAGAAAAGGCCTGTAATGTTTTATCATCTCTAGGAGAAAAACATAAATATAAAATTGCATTAAATACTTTAAATTTCTTGAGAATAATAAAGTGGAAAGACATTGATAAAATCGATATGAACACCTTAGATATAGCAGAAAAAAGCTTGTATTTCATCAAGGATAATGAGGAGGCCCAAGCTAATAAATTACTAGATTATCTTGAACAAAAAAACAAGTGTTTAAGTCCTATTCAGCGTGTCTATAGGGGGATGGCTAATAATGATTTAAATGAAATTTCAAAGGCTATTGATGCAATGAAGGCAAAAAATGACTTTTTTTATGCAGGATTTGCGCAACAAATCTTTAATGAATATAAAGAGAAAAGTATTCAAAGTATTGGAAAGGGATTTTAAAAATGAAAAAAGTTATCTTTATTCTGATAATGTCGTTTTTAGTTCTAATTAGTAGCGTAAACTTAGGATTAACAAATGAATATAATAAAATAAAAAATGTACATTTTGAGTCGCAAGGATTGCAAAAAAACAATATCCTTATGATGAGGACTGATCCCGGGGGTGGAATGTAGAGTAATAACAAAATGAAAATATGTAAAATCACAAAAGACGTCGTAAATACGATGTCTTTTGTGATTTTATAAAGGATTTTATTAGTACGTAAGCAGGAATTTATGAAATTCAAAATTATAAAAGGTGGCGCTGTTTAATGATCTTAGACAAAGAGTTACTACTAAAAATTCTTGAAAATATTGATTTAGAAACATTAGGAGACTGGATAGATTTATGTGGAGATATCTCTAAAAAATAAGTTTGTATGTCACTTTTTCAGTTGTTTTCCTTTTTCTTTTTCATCAACCTCTATTAACAGAAAATTGGCGTATCTGAGTAATTCTTTTTCTATATATGGTTTATATTCTTCTGGGACACTCATGTATTTATCATAAAGCAATTGTGATAAGCGATGGACAGGGTCTTCTTCTCCTTCTACTCTTTGAAGAAGTTCATCATCGCTTATCATATGGTTTAATAAATATGCTTCACTAACATTAAAATAATTAGCAATTTCATGGATTTTATTGATTCGTGGTATTTTTTCTCCTGTTTCCCAGCTGGAAATAGTTCTGTAAGTCGTATTGAGATCTGCCGCTAACTCATACCTATCTAAACCTCTTATGGTTCTGAGCTTTTTTATATTTTTTCCCAGTATATTTTTTTTCATATCAATAATCACTCCTATACTTATTATAATAAATGCAAAAAAACTTAATGTAGGAAGCTTTGGTGTAAAAATTACATTTTAAGTGTTGACAGGCACCTTTAAGGTGTTTATTATGTATTTAGGAGGTGAGAGAATGAATAATTGCGAACAAAAAATTTCGATTATTAAAAATATTAGAAATGAACAAGGTATGCTTCTTAAAAAAGTTGCAGCAGATTTAAATTTAAATAAAAGTGTACTACAGGCCATTGAATCTGGAAGAAAAAGTACAATTGCTGAACGTGCACATAGTATTGCCGCTTTTTATAATCGACCAGTTGAAGAATTGTTTATACCTACTTATTATCGAGCGCGAATTGTATAAATCAAAAACCATAAGAAATTGTTTAACTGTTCTTTGAAAACTTAATGACTCTAAAGGAGCTGTAAGAAATGATATTGAAACGATCGTATCAAGCACTACTACTCATCACGAGTGTACTCTTATTGGTGATGAGTTTCTTCATTCCTCTCAACAAAGCAAGTGCCGAGATAATCAATCATGAAAAGTACAACATGGATTGGTCATATTCTCCACAGTATGGGAAAGAGGTGCGGACAGAACTACTCAAGAATGCAAGTGGTCAAATAGCTTATTGCCTGGTATACGGCCTGAAATCACCTAATGGTCAAGACCTTCCTGAGAGCGGACGAACAAACGATATTGTGTACCGTGTCTTGTTAAATGGATACCCACAAAAGAGTCCAGAAGAATTAGGGGTTTCCACTTGGGAACAGGCGCATTATTCGACACAGCTGGCCTTATGGAATTCATTGGGGCAAATCAATACGGCAGAATTACAATTTAAAGATGCAGCTGTTGAAAAAGCAACGAAAGCAATCATTCATGCAGCGGATCAGAGTCAAGACACACAAGATGTATACATGAATGTAGTTCCAACAGATAAGAAAGAAGCACAGCTAAACGGCGAATATTTTGAAACTACAACATATACAGTACAAACAAACGCGAAAAAAGGTACTTTCAAGGTACAAATGAACAATGCACCACAAGGTACACGTGTTGTTACAGAACAAGGTGAAGCCAAAGAAATGTTCCTGATAGGAGAAAAATTCCGTATTCAAGTACCGAAATCCTCTAAGAGTAACGAACTATCCTTAAAAGTTGTTTCAAATCTAACGAATTACAATGCGATTGCATATAAGGGAACTGAAACCATCCAGGATGCAACGGTTTTGTTAGAACGTAGTACAGAGCAAGTAAGTACAGACTTACAAGTGTACTGGAAAGCAAATGGTTCACTCAAAGTAATGAAAGTGGATGAGAACAAAAAGCCACTTCCAGGTGCAGTATTTACAGTCTTAAATAGCGGTCAAGAAGTTATGGGAACGATTACAGCTAATGAGAACGGTGTAGCCGAACTTGGTAACTTAGAGTTAGGTACGTACACGGTTAAAGAAGTAAAAGCACCTACAGGGTTTGTTTTAGATGCAAATCCTAAAACATTTGAAGTAAAAACAGGCGAAGTTGCTGTTGTTGAAATGAAGAATGAACAAATCAAAGGAAATGTACAGCTTTTGAAAGTAGACCAAGATGGTAAGAAAAAATTGGAAGGCGCAGTATTTATCCTTGCGGATGCAAAAGGGAATGCAATACATGAGTACACAACGGATAAAGATGGCCTAATCAAAGTTGATAATTTGAAGTATGGGGAGTATCAATTTATCGAAAAATCTTCTCCAGTGGGCTACATCTTAGTTAAAGAACCAATTCCTTTCAGCATTAAGGAAAATGGAAAGAAAATCGAATTAATCGCAAAAAATACAAAAGCAAAAGGAACGATTGAAATTACAAAAGTAGATGTAGCGGATGTGCGCCCGTAGGGTCGCTTTAACAAATCATTAGGTGGCACTAATGTAGGGAAAGATCACATGTATACCCTATCATCAATCAACTAACCTGAAAGAGAAATCGGAAGGGGACAATAGCATGTTGATAAAGCTCTAAGTTGGCGAACTATCCCGTCAAGACTGAAGAGCAAGGTGAAATACTACAAACAAGGATGAAAGCTAAACTGCTTGAATGATAGCCTGAGGGAGTATAATGTCGCTAGTAGCGAAAGATAGTTAGAAACGTTACATGGTCCCGATAGAGTTGGAACCAAACTCTATGCAGGGAAAAGAATACCGTCCGCGTTCTTAATCCTAGTGATCCAGGACCACCCATCCTCCATAAGAGGAAAAAGGCGAAAGTCACACCCGATATTGTAGAAAGCCAGTTGTTAAAGTGATAAACGGGGATTACCTAAATCAAAATGCCTAATATTATTACAGGCTATTGAGAATGACTTCAAGGCACTGCCAAGAAGTGTGACTCATGAAAAATTGACAAGGTAACGGAGTTTTCGTAGTAGTCTGAGTTGGGGAAAGCCTAATACATGGCGAAGGGAAACAGCCTATTCTATCTTAAAACAAAATTGGAAAGTGTGTGAGACGCTATGAGAAATCCAAAAATAGTTTTAGATAATCTATCTTCCCATGCAACAAAAGAGCATTACGTATTTGAAAAGTTATATCGCAATCTCTATAACCCAGAATTTTATTATTTGGCCTATCAGAAGATGTATGCGAAAGAAGGGAATCTTACAGCGGGAGTAAATGACAAAACGATAGATGGAATGAATGTGGACCGAATTGCTGAGTTAATTAGCCAGCTTAAAGCACAAACGTATCAGCCTACACCGGTTAAACGAGTATATATTCCTAAAAGAAATGGAAATAAACGGCCATTGGGAATACCTTCATTTGAGGATAAGCTCATACAAGAAATAGTAAAAAACATACTTGAAGCTATTTACGAGAAGCATTTCTCTACATCTTCTCACGGATTTCGTCCAAATAAAAGCTGCCACACTGCTTTAATGCAGTGTAAAAATACCTTCAATGGAGTCAAATGGTTTATTGAAGGAGATATCAAAAGTTTTTTCGACCATATTCATCACCATATACTCATTAAACTATTGCGTAGAAATATTAAGGATGAAAAATTTATTAACCTAATCTGGAAGTTTCTGAGAGCTGGGTATATGGAAAATTGGGTATTTCACAATACATATAGTGGAACTCCGCAAGGTGGAATTATCAGCCCTATTCTTGCCAATATATATCTAAATGAATTAGATACATATATTGAAAAATATAAACTTAATTTTGATAGGGGACAGAAAAGACGACAAACAAAGCAGTATGGGACGTTGCATGCCAGAGAAATGACATTGAAAAGGAAATGTAGAGAACATTGGCATACATTAGATGAGAAAAAGAAACAAGAAATTAAGAAAAAATGTAAAGAAATATCAAGTATGAAAAGAGCTATATCTCAGGGCGAACCAATGGATGAAAACTATAAAAGGCTACAGTACGTCAGATACGCAGATGATTTTATTCTAGGAGTAATAGGGAGTAAAGAAGAGGCTATACGACTCAAAGAAGATATACATAAATTTCTTCGAAATCACCTCGGTCTTGAGCTATCCCTAGATAAAACTCTTATCACGCATAGTAGTAAAGCAGCTAAATTTCTCAGTTATGATATTAAAATAAATCGCTCCTTACAAGTAAAGAAAACGAAAAGAGGTTATCTTAGAAGAACGCAGCTAGGAGTATGTCATTTACAACTATCTAAAGACATATGGTTTGAGAAGTTACTAGCTTTAGATGTTCTTTTTATTACAAAAGAGAATACATGGAAACCTAAACATAGGGCTTACTTAATCACTAAAGACGACCTTGAAATTTTAAGTATATATAATGCTGAAATTAGAGGACTGTATAACTATTTCAAACTAGCCTGTAATGTAAGTACTCTCAATAACTTTAAATACATTATGGAATATAGCATGTATAAAACTTTCGCGGCCAAATATAAAACATCAATCGGTAAAATACGTAAAAAATATAACATTAATGGAAAATTCGCTGTTACATATAAAACTAAAAATGGAATAAAAACACGATTCTTATATCATGAGGGATTTCAGTGGGTCAAGAGTATTAAAGATAAAAATATAAATATTGATGAAATTCCCAATACATTAACATACACATGGCGAACTAGCCTAACTGAAAGACTTTTGGCTGAAAAATGTGAATGGTGTGAGTCAAAAGGAATTAAAATTCATATTCATCACATAAGAAAGTTAAAAGACTTAAAGGGGAAAAAGCTATGGGAACAACAAATGATAGCCAGACAGCGAAAAACGTTAGCTCTATGTGAAAAATGCCATCGAGACCTACACGCAGGAAGATTAGATGGATAGGTGGAAAGCCGTATACCTCGAGAGGGGTACGTACGGTTTGGGAGGGAGTATTTGGAAACCTATTGTAGAAATACAAAAAGGCGCTGGGTGCTTACCTTACGGAAATAACAAATTACCAGGCGCAGAGTTTACAATTTACAACGAAAAAGGCGAACAAGTAGTAAAGGGCAAAACAAACGAGCAAGGAATTGCGAAATTTGAGAAGCTTCCAGCAGGGGCATATACGTATAAAGAAACTCTCGCCCCAGACGGCTACCTAATTAACGAAGAGACATTCTCTTTTAATATCAAAGAAGATGGTCAAATTATCAAACATACAGTACAAGATAAGAAAAAAGAAATTCCACCAACACCAGAAAAACCACAACCAGAAAAGCCAGAATATCCTCAACCACAACCGGAGAACACACCACAGGTGATTGAAAAGCCTGTAACAACACCAGAGAAACCACACATCATTGAAAAACAACCAGAACAACTAAAACAAATCAAAGAACAACCGAAGAAAGTAGAAAGTCATTTGCCAACAACAGGCGGTAAAGCGGAAAATCCATATTGGAAATGGATCGGGGTTACACTTGTAGTTCTAGGCGGTATCGCAGCTGTTCATGCAATTAGAAAACGTAAAGAACCAAAAGCAAAAATATAAAAACACTCTCAACTGATAAGGGAGGGCGGGATATAATGTGCGTGTTTGATGTACATTATCAGATTGATGGGATCAAATACAAAAAATCGTATTTGCTAGCATTACCTGAAGATGGGTTTCAGTTGCGAAACAATATACAACATGTTCTATTTCAAGATCACCAACAAGCAGTTACAATCCTTTCTACAGATTTAGAAGATCTATTTTTAGAAGAAGAGTAAAGAGAGAAAGAATGGAAACGTAAAAAGGCATAAAAATATAGAATATTTCTATTTAACGATATAAAAAGATAAATAAATGAAAGGAGGATTTCTCATGAAACCAATTAAGCACATGCGAAGCAAACGTGGTTTTTATATCGGTAGATTGAGTCAACAAATGGCAAATCAAGCGAATCATTCAAAAAATTCATCTGAATTGGCTGGAATTACAGGAAGAGGGATGGCATTTTCAAGTTTTTTAATGACATTAGCTGGTCATCAAAAAGGGATGAAACTGATTGATCCAAAATCCAATTTCCATAAACATTTTCACAAGTGATAACAAGTTTAGTTTAGGAAGGATGTTCTTTCATAAGAGCATCCTCCATCAAAAAAAGGAGGAACAGAAACCATGTATACCAATCGGCATGAATGCTGGGAATTATTTTGGAAAGAACAACTCACGGTAGAAGATGAGTTGGATGTAGAACAAATGAAACAAGAACTCTTTGAATATAAAACATTGCTAGATCAGATGAATCAACTCCAACACGCATCCGCACAACCTCACATTTTAGTCCAATTAGCGATAGAACAACGTATACAAAAACACCAACAAAAAGTAGTAGCGCTTGCTTAGTCCATATAAGAAATGAGGTGGAAAAGTGGCACGTAGTAAGTTTGATAAAGAACTTGAAAACATGCTTGAAAAGAACTGGAAACCGCTTCTTGTTTTAGGGGGTGCGGGCTTTGTCTGGTACTCCAAAGAAAAAATATTGGCGGAAATCATGAAATATGTACCAACAGCAATTGATGTAACAGTTAGTATATGCCGCCTGATCTTGTTAGGAATCTTAATCTATACAATAATCCGCATCGTCCTACATTACTTGTATGTATATTTTGAGAAAAAGCGATATCAATACGTGATGTTTATCCCGCATATCGATGATGACGTGACAGCAGAAAAGTTGGGTCAAATGATTCGTCATGTGCATAATACAGGGCGAAAACCATTGGAACGTCTATGGAAAGGGCGAGAATGGTACCGAATGATCATGTTTCGTCCGGAAGGGACAAAAGAACGTGTGCGCTTTTATATTGGCGGTCCCAAAGATGAATTAAAGCGTGTTGTGCAAGCGATGAGAAGTGTGTATGAACATGCTGAAGTCTACGGAGTTTCTCGTAATGAAGTGCCTTTCCCATCTAAAAAAGCAGTAGGTGGACGAATGGTACTCAAACGAAAACGAGCAGCCACGTTATCACTCGCTCGTTACAAGAAAGACCTGTTACCGATGCTGGGAAACGCAATGGAAGAAAAAACATGGGTAGACATCGCCTTTTCACCAGACAATGGATATCACCTTACAAAAGGGATTCGTAAAGCGGAAAAAGCACTCAAAAAGAAAAAGAAACATGAATTAGACACATTCGAAAAAGAGGAAATCAGAGCATTGAATAAACGTTTCTCAAATAACGAAGTGGCATTTCAGGTATCTGTTTCCTTTGCAAGTGAACATTATCCTGGTGTACCAGTCATTAAAAATATTGGTCATATGGTAGCAAGTATCATGGCTGATGTAAATGAGTTACGGTACAGACGCCTCAAGCGTTGCATGCCCACCGTACCAAATCCGATATATGGAAAGATGGTATGGACCAGTTCAGAACTTTTGAACGTGTTTCACCTTCCAGATGTGACAGGAGATAAAGAAAAGAAGGCAGAACAACGCATTCTTTATTTAGATAAAGGGGAGGCAATGCTGCCAAACGATATGTTGGCGGAAGGAATCGCAATTGGTCACGTCATGCATCCCTATATTAAAGATCGATTAGTAAGAATTAAAGAGAAGTATTTAAGCAACCACGGCTATATTACAGGAAAAGTAGGGAAAGGGAAAAGTTCCTTAGTTATGGCTTTAATGCAGAGTCGTATTGATCGGTGGATTGAAAATCCAGATAAAGAAGGTGGGTTCTCATTATTTGATCCGGCACAAGATTTAGCACTTGTTACGATGAATCGTTTGTTAAAAGCAGAGCTTGACGGAAAAATAGTAGATTGGAGCAAGGTTCATTTTATACGCTTTCGGGATACCAAATATCCTCCAGCACTTAATTTACTCCATAGATTTCCAGATGAAGCAGGAGATGAGGTGCAGGCAGTCGTTGAATCTATTATGGAAATTATTAAAACTGTGATTCCAGGGCAAGCGCCGCAAACCGAAAGGTTGCTAGAAAACATAATAGGAACATTGTTATCCGATACCTCACGCATACACACGATTTTGAGTGTCCCACTGTTTATTACAGATGAAGCATTTCGCAGACATGTTTTGAATCATGTAAAAGGGCCACAGAAACAGTACTACATGAACTACTGGGAATTTGAGGTGGAGAACGCATTAGAAGACAGTAAACAGGCGATATTGAACCGTTTAGATATGTTTCGGAATACATCTTACCTCAAGAGAATGTTTGGTCAAACAGACTGTTTTTTAGATATTCGAAAATGGATGGATCAAGGTCATATCGTTATTTTTGATGTTCTAGGAATGGGCAAGAAAGATTTAGCTGTGACAGGTGCATATATTGCCAATCAATATCATCGTATTGCACAGAAACGGCCAATTGGTTCTAAACTACATCTTATGCTTATCGACGAAGCACACGATTTTAAAATACCAATTCTTAGCAAAGTTGTAGCAAAAGACCGTAAGCATGGATTAGGACTTTGGATCTTAACGCAACGAGTAGAGGGGCAATTAGACCCGGATTTAAACGAAGCATTACGAGAAGCGGGTGGTAATTTCTTTGTATGTGGTCAAGGGATGAGATCAGCAAGAATTTTGGAAGGTGTTATGCAAAATAAGTTCAGAGCGGATTATTTACAAGGTCTACCCAACTTAGTAGCGGCGATTCAAACACAAGAGAAGCTGGAAGGAGATACAGAAGAACGAAACGTTTGGTGTACCGTTCGAATCCCTCCACTAAATCGGTATTTACCTAACGGTAATGTAGCTGATTATCTGAAAAAAGAAGAAACACAAGCTGCAAATGATTGGACCAAATCAAAAATTACAGAATTGGAACAGCATAGTGGCAAATCGGCAGAGGAAATTGATAAAGAAATTGATGAGTTTTTATATACAAAAGCCAAATATCTTACGCCGAAAAATGAAACTACAAAAGCACCAGATCGGCAAGAGAAACAGGCACCTGTCAATCTAGAAAAGGAATCAAAAGTGAAACTTGTAGTAGTGGGTTCGAATGAAGAACGTCCAGCACGTAAGAAAAGAAAAAGTATGTTCGACGACTGGTAAAAGGGGTAATTGTTATGAAGGTAGTGGCTTTATTAGAAGAAGACGAACAGGTTTTAGTAAATATATATACGCACCTTTTTGTCGATGTGGAGTACGTCACGATGCGTCATTACGATGGATATAACAAACGCTCTGTATATAATCGTCTCCGTAAGTTAGAGTTGGCGAGTTACATTAAAAGTGAATACTTGCCAGTACCAACTATAAGAGGACAAAAGCGATCAAATGTTAGACCTAAGAAGGTGTATACATTAACCAAAAAAGGAGTAGATACCGTACGTGACTTGCGAGGAGATGTGAGGTGGAAAGCCAAATGGTCTGTACGTGCACCGCATTTTGTCTATCACAGTATCATGTTGGCTCATGTAGAGTGTGCGATGACCCATGCGTCTAAGAAGCAAGATTCGAGGATATTAAGAGAGTGGATTAGTGAGGTGCTTGGCACATTTAAATATACGAACAGTAGAAAAAAATCAAAAAAGGAGGGGGCGGGCATTATTCGACCTGATGGAGTAGCGATCATTGGGAATAAAAGAAACGTTTCGGCAAATGGCATTCTCTTCTTAGAAATGGAGCGCTCTTTTAGTACAAAAGAGGTGCTCATAGAAAAAATAACTCGTTATAACGAATTTATGAGACAACAAAAGATGGATGAATACGTAAAACACGCAGGGATTTCTTACCCTGTCGGGCAGTGTTCCCTTACTTTTATCGCTGGAAGTAAAAACAGAGAAAATGAGTTAATGCGCTATTTAAAAGGTGTTGAGAGTCCAGAAATTCCAGTGTTTATTACATTGTACGAAGACATACTACAAAATCCATTTGGCGAGATCTTCCGCGATATTGAAGAAATGAATGAAAAAGTGGGGTTATAAGATCGTGTTCAAATTTATTATTTCGTTTGTTGCAAGCATCATCACATTAGTCGTTTTTTCAGATTGGATATTTGAAAGAGTACCAGGATCACGTGCAGCTTGGGAAGCTATCCAAAGTAAAGTAATAGAAACTTATTATACCCAAGGATGGGAGGGTGTTTTAATCCTTGGTGTGGTAGCAGTTGGTGTATATAAAATGGTGGATCGATAGAGGTGAAAATTATGATGGATATGCATCCAATTACGCTTGTAAAGTGTTTAGGACTAGGGATATGTTTATATTCGCTTTTAGGGGTACTTATTTGTGCCAAGCGAAAACAGTGGGAAGGCTGCATGAAATTCTTAGGGTATGGCATGGTGGGTTTGGCTTTTGTCTCGAGTGAAGGAATTGTAGAGGTTGCAAAATATATTGGTGGTCCCATCGCATTTGGTGGTGGATCTTAACGAATAAAGGGGTGAGGGATTGTGCCGATAATTGGTTTGAATCCTGATTACATGCAAGGAAATCATCTAGTGGAGAGCATTGTAATAAGTATTTTACTACTCGTTGCAATTGTCCGTTTGGTTCAACTGAAAAAATGGGGTATGTGTACGTTAAGCCTTGGAATATGGTTGTTTCTTCTCATTGTCATATTTTTTGGGGATGAACTAGCGGAGATAGCACCAATGATAGGTGGTCCAATCAATCCAGGGTTTTAACAGCTAAGAAAAAGTTTATAGGATTTGTTCATGTTCCAAAAAATCGTAAAAAGAAAGGATGGAACAATATGTTTGTCTATAAGGAAACATACGAACGAGGGAACTTAGAAGAGGCAGATTGCCGGTTTATCGATCAGATTTGTAGTCAACTAGATTGTGGGGAAAGTTATGATATTTGTTTATCTATGACAGATACGTATTTACAGAAAATTTTGGTGATGGGAAATGGAAAGATACTTGAAATAGAGATTGGCCTACATCTAGACGAATTGGAATGGAAATGTGATTGTAACGAACTCACAAAAGAAAAAGCAATTTCAGAGGTGGAATATGAATTAAGTTGTTACAACAATTTTCAACAAGCGCGACTGGAGAAAGGGTGGAATTTTAAAAAAGAGGCAGAAAGCTTTCTTGAACTGTTAAAAGAAAAGGAGAGTGCCTGATGGAAAGCGTCCTGGAAGTGAATTGTGAGGAAGGGAGGAACTGTTTATGTGGAAGAAGATAAGGAACTGGTTTCAAAAAATCAAAAATGGAAAAGAAGGTGAACCACGTAAGGCATTACGTGTTCCCTCTTATAGAGGTAGATTGATAGGGAAATGGCTTTTTTGGGGGATATTAGCCTGGATGTTTTTCGTTTCCTGTACCACAGTCTTCAAAACGATGAAGGCAGACGCAAAAGTAACGCCGCAAACAGAAACAAAACAAGTGGTGCCTGAGCAAAACCTTGCGACACGCCCAGAAGCAATTGAATTTGCACGTTTATTTACAAAAGAGTACTTTACCTGGAAGAGGGGAGAGGAAGATCTTAGAAAGCGTGCAGAGCGTTTGAAAATATATCTATCCAAAGATGTAGACTCACAAGCTGGTGTAGAAACGAATGCTTTACAATGGGATTCAGAATTTCTTGCCGCAACACTTTTAAAAGTGGATGACAAAAAGCAAAAAGAAGCCAACGTGATCTTTAAAGTTAAATATAAATTACACCGCATGAAACCAGATAACAGTGGGGAAGAGGTCAAAGAAGTGATGCAACAAGTTTCCATCCCAGTTCAAACAGATGGGAAAGCATTTGTCGTAAATGGGTTACCACAGGTTGTGAAAATCAATGAGAAAGCAACGGTAAAAGAAACAGAAGATGAACGAGAAGAAGTGAAAGATGTGAAGGCAAAAACAGAGATTCGTGAGTTTTTACCAACATTTTTCAAATCGTATACAACCGCAACGCAAAAAGAACTGGCATATGTACTTGAGAATCCAGAAATTAAAGGTTTAGAAGGCAGTATGAAGTTAGATAAGATCATTTCTTCCAAAGTATATCCAGGAAAAACAAAAGGAACATATGAGGTGCAAGCAGAGGTATTGCTAATTGATGCACATTCGGAAACAAAAATGAAGGCTGCTTATACCTTGGTTGTGAAACAAACTGGAAAGCAATTTGTTGTGACAGACTTACAAAATTAAGGAAACGAGAGGGGAATGTATATGTTAGATATTATGAATTATTTCATGCTAGGAATGGGTTTAGAGGGCGTATTTGAAGAAGCGAAAACGCAAGGAACTTACGCACTATACATTGTGTTTATCGGAATTGGTGTTTACTTAGGATTTAAGCGTGCTTGGACGTTATTCGCATCTTTAGTTGTAGGAGGCGGGGCATTGGTGTTCTTTATTAATAAACCGGACGCATTGAAAGCCATCGGAACGTTTCTTGGTGGACTTGTCGGCCTATAAGAAAAGGGAGGAAACAGCATGCAAGAACCAAAACAAAATGGAATTGTATCATATTGCTTCGGAAGCTATATGAGTTTCATGAGAAGACAATATGAGCTCATGGGGAAAAGACTTCCTCGCGCTGTGACGTGGCGCGCAATGGGATACTTTGTAGTGGTAGAAGCGGTGCTAGTAGCGCTCCGCTTCCTCCCCCCTTTTACATGGTGGCTCAGCGATTTCATTGATCAATTTTATCTCGTGTACTACATTGTTCTCCCTATTTTTCTTATCTGGGGTGTGGACCAATACAAAACAGATGACAAATCCCTTTTTTCCTATGTACGATCTTGTACGACATTTACATTTCGAAATCATCGAAGAAGTCGTTTAGCTTCTATGCCGAAATTAACCAAACATGTTGTGCGAGGAACAACGTTCATACAGTATCAACCGGAAGATGTTCAAAATATGCAACAAATAGATCAAAAGAGCACAGATATACATGCCTATTCAGTAACATTTTTAAATCAAGAGGAGGAATGTAAGAATGTTGAAAAGTATGAAACGCAATCCGCTGAAACACATTGAAAAGAATTTGGCATTTAGTATAGATGGTCGCTGTTCCTCGGTATATGAAGTAAACGGATTTGGATATGATCACAAAGATGAAAGTACAAAAAAAGCGTATTACCGCAATCAACTCGCTTTATTTACCCACCAAGAATACGATGTACAATTTCTTGTCATTCCACGGACAACAGATTGTGATGAAATTATCGATCAGCACATTGCAACGTTAAAAGGCCCGACAGCACCAACAGGACATTTCTTTTTTGAACAAGTGAAAAAGTACCTTCGGAACTCATCGCTTGCAAAAGAAAGCATGGAGTACCGCTTTTACGTACTGGTTCAGATGAATCAAGCAAAAAAGGAACGGAAAATTATCAATCCTGTCGTAGAATCTATGAAATTCTTCAAAAAAACATGGGAGGGCTTCACACAAACAGCGCACAACGTTTCAGGATTAGGAGCAACAGATATTTTAGAAGAGGAAATCGAATCGTATTTAGAAACAGAAGAACTTGTTTATCACCAAGTACGTAGCGCTTTTCAAAATACAAAACGTGCCAATCCAACCTCTATTCGTTTTCTCTTCCAACATAACTTTACACGCGGTATGACAGAACCGGTCCACGATAAACAATGGAAAGTGGGCTCCACACTTGAAATGGAAAATGAACAAGGAGAAACAGTACGGGTGAGGCGACCAGACTTACAGAAGATGATTCAGTTAACAGATTGTGTCATTGATGAAAGTCCAGGACGTTCTCTGGTGCTGGAACAACAGAATGAACAGGGAGAAATAGAAACAGCGCATGTAGCCTTTCTAGCTATGAAAAGTATGCCAGAAGCATCTGTTTTCCCAGGGGGAGAGTGGATTTATAGACTGCAATCTCAAGCTTTGAAATTCCCTGTTGAAATGAGTATTCGTGCGCATCACTTAGAAAATCAAATGGTCACGAAAAAATTAACAAATAGTGAAATGGAATTAGAAGATCAGCAAAAACAAGCGATGATGGGACGCGGCTCAAAAGATATGACGATTGAGAGAAAAAGGCAAGGCGTTCGTATTGTCAAAGATCGTTTTGAGACTTCGGGTGCTCCAGGATATGAATTAAGCGTCTTGTTTTGTGTGTACGCTCCTGATGCGAAGACATTGCAAACGAGAATCGAAGCACTTAAAACGGAATATAGAAAAATGAAAATAGAACTGGTCAATCCATACGGAGATCAACTGGCTTACTTTTATGAATTTCTACCAGGTTCCAAACGATACAACAAAGATTTCAAATTGTTTGTAGAACCAGGCATACTCGCACAAGGCATGTTTGGTGCGACAACACAAATCGGGGACAATCAAGGTTTCTACTTTGCAAAAACCAAAAAATTAAATCGCCCTGTCTTTATTCGACCAGACTTGGCAGCAAAAGCACTGGAATACATCATTACAGAGTTTGAGAGTCTATCCGTCATGTTTGCGGGGCAAACGGGGAAAGGAAAGTCGTTCCTCATGAACTTATTAGCATTTTGGATTGTTCTTAGCGGAGGTAGAGCATTCATCGTAGATCCTAAGGGGGACAGGGGCAAATGGAGCAAGTTGTTACCAGGATTTAATAAGCCAGAGATGGGATTTTTAGAAATCTGGACACTTGGAAAGGAAAAAGAAGATGCCGGCTGTTTGGATCCATTTCGAATCAGCGCAACAACAGAAGATGCGAAGAGCTTGGCACTGGAAGTCTTAACATCTTTATCAGAAGTCGGTTTAAATGATACAAGGTACGATTACTTGTATAAAGCCATTGAAATTGTTGCAAAGGAAAAAGACGCATGTTTAACGTTAGTTCGTGTAGAGCTGGAAAAAATGAAATTACATGAAAATTTATTACCAACTGAGCGAGAACAATTAAATGCATTAACAAATCGATTGGCAACATTAGAAAGTATCCAGCTTGGGGATTTATTATTTGGGAAACCTGGTCAGAATTACCGTGTCATCAGCTTAGAAAGACCGTTACAGGTGGTGCAGATTCAGCACTTACAGATTCCAAAAGGAGACCCGCATACAAATGAAAGTGTAACAGATAAGTTGTCACGTAGCATTTTAGTCACGCTTGGTGCATTCGCAAAATCGATGATGCATTCAGACCGTGAGGTATTTAAGATTTACATGTTAGATGAAGCATCCAGTATGTTAAAAAATCGTGAGGGTGGCCGTATCTCCGATAAAATCATTCGAGAAGGGCGTTATCATAACATGGGACTCTACTCAGGAACACAAAACGCATCGGATTATAACTCGGAAAATAGAGAGATTGCGAACGTTGGAATGAAATTCTGTTTTTCTCTGAAGCATGATGATGAGGCAAAGGAAATGCTGAAATATTATAACCTACCTATTACGGAAGAAAACGTACGAATGCTTAGAGAGCTTAGAAGGGGCGAAGCTTTATTCCAGGACGTGCGCCCATACGGGCTTGTAGAGAATCTGTAATGACCAAACAGTGGGTAAAAGGTACAAAGGAAACATACCCATCATCAGCCAGCTTATCCGGAAGGGAAACCTAAAGGGGAGCATAGCATGCTGGAAAAGCCGTAAGTTGACTAGTTACCGTGTCACTACTGAACGGCAAGATGAACGGTTATGAATAAGGATGAAGGCTATACTGCTTGAATGACAGTCTGGCTGGGATAAAGAGACCCATAACGAAAAGGTAACTATATACGTTATGCAGTTCAACATTTGTACAGAGAGACAAATGTTAGGGAATTAAGATAATGTCTTGGTCTTAATTTGAAGTACCTCCGAACTGAGCGCTTCCAATAAGGAAGAAAACAGGCGAACGTCACATCCGACATCATAACAAGTCTGTCTCTACAAGCACTAAATGGGGATTACCTAAGTTGGAGTGCCGTAATAGGCTATGACAGTTTCGTGTCTAAATATCCAATATGGTAACGGAAATCCCGTAGTAGTCAGAGCTAGGGAAAGCCTAGTACACGGCGAAGGGGATTAGCTTGTTTCGTTTAATAGAATCCAGGAAGGAGCGAGAGGCTCTATGAGAAATCCAGAGTTTGTATTAAACAGTCTAGTCCAAAAGTCCAATACTATCAATTTTAAGTACGAAAGATTATATCGAAACCTTTATAACAAAGAATTTTTCCTACTTGCTTATGCACGTCTAGCTTCAAAAGAAGGGAATATGACGAAAGGAATCGATGATTCCACTATAGATGGCATGAGTATGGAAAAAATAGAAAAACTGATTGAACTTTTAAAATCAGAAAAATACCAACCCAAACCAGTAAGAAGGGTTTATATTCCTAAAGCAAATGGAAAGATGAGACCCTTAGGGATACCATCTTTTGAAGATAAACTCATACAAGAAATCGTAAGGATGATATTAGAAGCAATTTACGAAGGGATTTTTTCAAACCTATCGCATGGTTTCAGACCTAAGAGAAACTGCCATACGGCTCTTCAGCAAATTAAGAGTACATTTGGTGGAACAAGATGGTTCATCGAAGGGGATATCTGTTCTTTCTTTGACAATATTCATCATCATACTCTTGTCACACTTCTGAGAAAAAGGATACAAGATGAAAAATTTATCCGTCTTATTTGGAAGTTCTTACGTTCAGGTTACATGGAAGAATGGCAATTTTATAAGACGTATAGTGGCACTCCCCAGGGAGGCATTATAAGTCCGATTTTATCCAACATATATTTACATGAACTAGACCGATACGTAGAACAATATATCCAAAATTTTAACAAGGGAACACGACGAAAGACAAATCGAGAGTACAAAATCCTAGACAGTAGGATATATAGACTTCGAAAAAAAATGGAACTGTATCCAGTAAAATCTCCAGAACGAATGGAACTCTTACGTGCAATCGAAGAACTTCAAAGACAAATGAGGCAAATACCTTGTGCAGATCCTCTTGATGAAGGTTTTAAACGTCTCACATACTGTCGATATGCGGATGATTTTATCTTAGGTGTGAGTGGTTCGAAAGCAGATGCAGAAAAAATTAAGTTGGAATTATCAGGTTTCCTTCAAAAAGAACTCAAACTTGAGCTATCGAATGAAAAAACATTAATTACTCATACTAGTAAATTTGCGACATTTTTAGGATATAAACTTACGATGTGTAAAGATGAGTCCATTACGAAAAATAATTTAGGAATTAAGAAAAGGCATCACAGTCATAAATGTAAACTGTATGTCCCGAAAGAAGTTTGGGTAGGAAAAATAAAGGAATTCGGTGTTTTGAAAATTGATAAAAATGGAGTTTGGAAACCGGTACACAGACCATACCTTCTACAACTTAGCGATATAGAAATAATAAGTATCTATAATGCGGAAATAAGAGGTCTCTATAATTATTACAAACTAGCAAATAATGTGAGCGTATTATATAAGTTTATGTATTTTATGAAATATAGTCTTTACAAAACGTTTGCAGCTAAATATAAAAAAACGATGCGAAAAATAATCAAAAAATATAGCCGCAACAAAATATTTATGGTCTCTTACGAGACAAAAGAAGGTACGAAATATAGGGCGCTCTATAATGAAGGATTTCCTAGAGAATTGAGACCAATGAAGCAACAGCAAATTGATACACTTCCCAATAAAACAATGTACACATGTCGGACAGAATTAACCCAAAGACTTCTTGCCAATCAATGTGAGTGGTGCAAAGAGGAAGGTAAATCTGTTGAAGTACATCATGTGCGAAAGTTAAAAGATTTAAAAGGAAAGAGTAAATGGGAAGTAAAAATGATCGCAAGGAAGAGAAAAACAATGGTGTTGTGTAAGACATGTCATCAAGATTTACATGCGGGTAAACTAGATTAACAAGTGGAGAGCCGTATACCCTGAGAGGGGTACGTACGGTTCGGAGGGGAGTTCATGGAAACCTACCATGGAAACATGGCAAGGCGCTGGGTACTTACCCTACATTTACGGTAGAACAGCGATTGTAGATATTGATCCTGTATTCGAAGAATTGGCACATGCATTTGATTCCTCTACCAAAACCGATGAAGAACGTTCCATGCAAATGGCATAAAGCGTAGTACAATACAGGTAAGAAAAGTCTAAATTATCTGTATATGGAGGATGAGGGAAATGAAAAAGATGAAATTCGTATCTGGAATGTGTGTGGCAGGGATGTTAGTAATTGGGGGAATGGCTGGCTGTGGAACGAACGAAACAAAGAGTACAGTAAACCAACAAGAAAGCCAAAAAGAAAGAGATATGAAGGAATCGGATAAGGCTGCAATGGAGTATGTAAGAGCGTTTATTGAAGTAGACACGGTTAAATTAAATGAGCTTTTATATAACAAATATAAATTCTATGAAGAACATGTAGTTGATCCTGGCACAAGTAAAGAAATGGGAGAAAGATACGATTTATATCGATACGATTTAAAGGAAGGGAAAAAAGAGTATTTTTATAAAGTCCAGTATTATCATCCTGTAAAAGAGACAAAGAGTACGATGGAATTAAGAATAGTGAAAGATGAGAAAGACGGAAAGTGGAAAAATTATGAATGGTCATGGGATACACACTACAATGTTAGTGATTTTGCAGGGAGTATAAAACCAATACATGTTCATAAATGGGGGCAAAAGGAATGAAAAAATTACTTTCACTTTGCATGATCTTTGTATTTCTACTCATGCCGCTAGGGTCATCAGTTACCCTAGCGGAAGAGGAAAAAAAACAAGAACAAACAGGGCAACGGATATCAGAGAACTTGTTCAAAGGATATACAGATGAAGTTTATAAAGATAAGTATTATGAGATTGATACAGAGTCTCCCAAGAAGGATGAAAAAGGAACGTTAGAAAAAATAGGTGGCTATTTATTTGGAGACGACAGTGTAGGGCAAGATATTCAACGTATGATTTATACGACTTGTCAATGGTTTGTAAACTTGGCCTTTAAACTGAACATCATGTTAACACAACTCACCATGTTTTTAGTGGATCAAGCGTTGAATTTAGATATTGTTTCGGGGGTAGCGGATAAATTAGCAGCATCCATGCAAAATATCTCTGGTATTGGTGAAGGTGAAGATGGGAATGTAGGCTTTTTAAGTGGAGGGTTATTTCCGTCTATCATTAGCTTGATGTGCGTATTATCAGCATGCTATGCAGCGTATGTCTTTTTTATAAAGCGTCAGCCTACAGCGGGATTAAATGAATTGGTGAAAACAGTGTTAGTGATTGCGTTTATCCTAGTTTTTATTGGAAATGCAGGAACTGTACTGAAAACTGCAAATACAATTAGTTCGGAAGTTAGTACAACGATTTTAGCGAAGGCAACAGGTACAGTCGCTGGAGATCCAGGTCGCTCACAAAAACAAGCAATATCTTCAGTTAAGAAACAAATTTGGAGTATTTTAGTAGAAAGACCGTACTTATTTATGCAGTATGGGGAAGATTCAAAGGAGAAAATTGGTGAAGAACGTGTAAATGAATTATTAAAAACAAAATCTGGAAAAGAAAGAAGTAATATTGTCAACAAAGAAGTAAATGAAAAGAAAAACCAAATGATGAAATTAGATTCTGTAGGGGATCGAATAATCTTCACGATTATTTATTACATCGTGAACACATTTATAGGAATTCCTATTCTTGCATTCTGTTTGCTGATTGTAGCTTTCCAATTATGGTTCCTTGTCATGAGTTTAATTGCACCAATTGTTTTAGCTGTAGCTTTATTACCAGGGCATCGTAAAGTCATTGAGAGCTGGGTAACACAATGGATTAGACCGCTCGCATTAAAAGTCTTAATGTCTATTATGTTGGTTATTATTTTCACAGTATCAGAGTTATTGTATGTGTTACCAGAAGCAGGGCTTGCGGGATATGTATCAACAATGGTGTTCCAAATTATCGTGTTTATCTTATGTTATATCTTCCGTGACAGCATTACAGCATCCTTCAAGAAAACAAAAAATATTTATAGAACAGTGACAGATATCTCGCTGATGACAGAGAATTTTGCAAATCGCGGAAAAGAAATGGCAACGGATGTCGGTGGAGCAGTAAGTGAACGAGTTGGAGATCATTTTAACTCGGCAGCTGAACTAGTTGCAGCTGGTGAGCCAGAACCGATAGAAAAGGGAGAAACAAAAGAAGAGGAAGATAAGAAACCAAAACTCGCGAAAGTAGATGTTCCAGCCGATTTGTCAGCTTATGAGAAGAATGAAGAGAGCGAAGAAGACGAAGAAAACAGTAAAAGTAAACAACTCATTTCTTTACAAGATCATAGACAAGAAGAGCAAGAAGATCCAGAACAAAATGAACAGGATATGCCAGAGCAACAACTTGCACGATTGGATCCAGAAGAATTAGAAAAAGCAATGGAAACAGCTGAAGAAGCGGGAGCAATAGATACTGAAAATCAGGACCAAGATAGAGAATATGCGAGTTTAGGAGAATTTACAAATACAACACCACTAGAAGAGAATCTAGAGGAGTTACCACACTTAGGTATTCCACAAGAACATATATCCGATGACATAGTACCAAATGATCCAGTAGCATTAGATGAAAATGTTATTCCAAAAATCATGCCAGAACAAATAGGCACTGAAGGAGTTATTTATCCGCAAGATACAGATATAGATGTAGAGTCAACTATACAAGAAAATATAACTGAAACACCTACCATTTCAGCACCAAGGGAAACGGCAACTATTCCAGATTTAATTCCAGCTGCAGTAAACCCAGATGGAGAAATTCGTCCAAAACAAGAAATCGGGATTCCGGTAACGCCATCAGAAATTGCAAATACAAATGTAGGTTCTATGGCGTCACAAGGTGTTATTGAAACGCCAATTGTATCTACACCAGCTGAAACAGTAACTATTCCAGATTTAATCCCAGCAACCATAACCCCAGATGGAGAAATTCGCCCACAACAAGAAATCGGAGTTCCAGTACTGCCATCAGAAATTGCAACTTCAACTATTCCAGTAAATACACACGTGGATGCTGTGGTACCACAAGATGTTATTGAAACACCTAGTGTATCGACACCAAATGAAACAGTAACTATTCCGGATTTAATTTCAGCTACAGTAAGCCCAGATGGGAAGATTGAACCACGACAAGAAATTGAAGTTCAAACACCACCTGTTATTCCGGATGCTATAGCTGCTGGAAGTGAAGATTGGAACTTGCCAACACAGGAGCCGAAACAATTAAATCATCTAGACTCAATGGAAGACAAATAACATTCTAGAGTGTGAGGGTATCCCTCACCTCTAGTTCCAATATGGGAAGGGGGAAGTAGGTGATGAAGGCACAAATTAAAGAGCACATCGATGAGATGGTGCAAGAAGAACTTGTAAAGAATACGCAAAAAAAGAAAAAGAAAAAGAAACCTGGGAAACTTCGAATCTTTTTCTTTATCTTACTTGCTAAGATTTTCGGTGTGTTATTGTTTTTTAGTTTCCTTGTATTTGTATTGTTTGGGCAAGGAATTGGGAAGAAAGAGGAGACGACGCCATCATCTACGGTCCAAAGTAATGGGATGACAGTGTGTCGTCCAGGTGGGAAGACAGTGACGCCGGAAGAAATCCAACCGCATTTAGGTGGTGTGTTCACGGGGCAGGCACAGTCTTTTTTAAACGCAGGAACACAAAATCAAATTGATCCTGTTTTACTAGCAGCGATAGCGAAACTAGAGACAGGGAACGGTACTTCAAACGCTGTTAAAAATTATAATAATCCAGGTGGTTTGATGGACCCAAGTAGTTCTCAAATGAAGGGATTTCAGAAGTTTGCCACACTTGAAGAAGGGATTAGCGCCATGGCGCGCAACTTATATAAAAACTATATTGGCATGGGGATTACAACGATTGAAGCAATTGGCGCCAAATATGCCCCACCAGGTGCCGCAAATGATCCACATGGTACGAATGGGTTGTGGCCCATATTGGTAACGAAATTTGTCGGTCAAATGGGAGGGCTGTCGTTTAATTGCGAAGCTGGGAAGCCTGGGGGCGTCGTGGATACAGGAACAGCAAGTTCGCAAGGTTTTATCCGTCCGATTGCACAAACAACGATTACAAGCCCATTTGGCCCACGTTGGGGTACGATTCATAAAGGTATTGATTATTCTTGCCAAGACGGTGTCACCGCAATAGCTTCGTCGAAAAGTGGGGTTGTAGAATTAGCGAAGTTTGGCGAAGGCGGTTCTGGGTTCGGCGGCTACGGAAATGTCGTTGTAATCAATCATGGAAATGGATATTGGAGTCTATATGGCCATATGTCATCTATTACGGTACAAGAAGGACAGAACATTGGAGTCGGCCAGCAAGTCGGTGTTTGCGGAAAGACAGGGCAAGTTACAGGGCCGCACTTACATTTTGAAATCAAAACATCCTTTACATTTGGGCAAGTCGATCCAGCGCCATTTTTACCACAATGATAGGGAGGAATGAGAATGAAACAAGGGATAGCAGCCATTCTAATTGTTGGGCTCGTAATCACAAGCACCTGGTTATGGAGTCAAAATCGTGCATTGCAAAATAAAGTGCAAAAAACAGAGAAGAAATGGACGGAACAAGTCAAAGAATTGACAGCAGAAAATAAATCGCTCCAAAAACGGATTACAGTGTTAACAGAAAATACACAAGACAAAGGGCAGGAAGTAGCAAAAAAATTCGTGACACTTCTGATGCAGCAAGATAATCAACAAAAAGAAAAGTCCGGATTAATGCAGATTAAAGAAATGGTGACAGGAGAGGCAAAGAGAAAGTTATTTGAAGCACCTGATGATGCACATGGACATTTGATGGATCCTTCGCTTCAGATTCAG
Source organism: Bacillus sp. CPT56D-587-MTF (assembly GCF_058792335.1). Classification (NCBI taxonomy): domain Bacteria; kingdom Bacillati; phylum Bacillota; class Bacilli; order Caryophanales; family Bacillaceae; genus Bacillus; species Bacillus sp. CPT56D-587-MTF. The sequence goes on from NZ_JBYTEF010000006.1 coordinate 70,032, forward strand.
ACAAAAGCAAACATTACAGATGTGTATTACAGGAAGACGGCTGATAATAAAGCAGAGGTAAACGTGAAATACGATTATGTGGCTACGGTAAATAGTACAGAGCAACAACAAAAACACACGATGAAGCTTTATTTGATATTAGAGGAAGAAGAATGGTTTGTAGAAAATTACGAGTTTCAAATCAATGCAGGAATCGAAGGGCCATAATACGGAAATGGAAGGGGAGAGGATATGAATCAAAATATATTACACGATATCGGACATGAGATATTGCAGGAAACATTCTTACTCATTCGAAATGTATGTTCACATCCAGGAGAAGATTTTTATAGCATGAAATACGTGCGGGATATTGTTGATGCCATACATAATATCCCGCATTCTATTCAGAAACAGAGTGATAAGTTTTTAGAATTCGAGCTAAAATTGTTGCAAGAAACTTTACTGTATATGGATTTTGGAAAAGTAGCTGTAGAAAATGCTCCGTATTTTAGAGCATTTTCTACACATGTATATCATGTACTACAGAAAAGGCATGAAAGGATATAACACAATAGAAATGGGGCGGTGGGGAATGATCGCAATTGGAATAGGGCTGTCGGTTTTGCTGATAGCCTATTTGTGTATCCAGGTATATCCGTTTCAAGAGCAAAAGTTAGAACAAGGTAAATATGATGGATATGGTTTTTGGTTTATTCTTTGGACTGGATTCTCTATGTATATATCTGATCATGTTTTGCAAGAAAGTGAATTGCAATGGGGCATCAAAATGGGAGGAGTCATTTTGATGACAGGAATTGGAGTTGCATGTGTGGGAAAACAGCTTATATATGATTTGAGACATAAAAAATTACCATTTCAAAGAAAATGACTTTTCAGATTCGCTTGTAATCCTTTTTAAATGAAGTGTGAATACATTTGGTATTAAGTGACGTTTTTTTCTTTATTCGTTTTATTAGATAGCTCAAATGGTTATAGGGGTATGGCAACCAAAAGCGAAATATGGGGCCATATGCAATAATTTTCCAAAACAAAACCAAATATTGTAACAAAAATGGTGTTAATTCATATTGTGACAAATTATTTTTGGTACAGTATTTAGTTACAGCTAATTCAACAGTTAGGACATTTATATTTTCAAATAGAAAACGTAACAAAAATGTTCGTTTTTGTTACAGTTTTCCCTCTATATTAAAGAGAATTGGAATTTATTTGCATATGGCCCCAGAAAATCATTTTGGTTGTCATACCCCTTATAGGCAGAAAAAGGAGAGGGAAATGATTTTTTCAAGGGTAATTGCATATATTTTTTTAAGTATTGTAATTTTTCAAGGCTATTGTAGCAGGGTTAGCTGGGATTGTGAAGAAACATAGTGTAATCGTGAAAATATACAAAAATAAAACGCATGTCAAGGTGAGTTGTAAGTGAACTTTTGGAAAGGAAGTGGGGAAATCGTGATACATCGGTATGAAATTGATTTTTCTGTGATGTATGATGGAAAGGTAACAGACTTACAATCAGCAATTATTCCAGCACCTTCTTTAGAAGAAGCAAACATGAAATTACAATTGGAAGTAAAACGACGGTTAGGGAAATGTCGTGTCAAAATTGATCATACAAGTTTACTTGTTTCAGAGGATAGTCGATACACAATTAGATGAAATAAAGAGAAGAGTCTTGCGAATAGCAAGGCTTTTTCATTTGGAAATGGACATGAATCTTTCTTGAAAAGATTCCATCTGAACGGAGACTTTTGAATGTTAATTTAGATGTTGTGCGGTAGTAGAAATGTCAAAATTGTATTTCGTTTTTTATAAGAGCTTTTTGTGGAATAGAGACATATTTCTAAACAAAATCATCTATTCCAAGGGGGTATTAAGTTGCCGTTTTGAGAGGTGTCTTTTTCTTTTAAAAAGCCGACTGAAAATCTAAGTTAAACATTTTCGTTATAAGGTTCTTAAGGAAAGCAGGTGTATGTACATAAGTTATGCACCCTAACATAGACTTAAGCACACATACCTAGACATATGTGCTTAAGTCTATGTGACTATCGTTATGTGACAGATGGAGAGAATTTCGGAGTTATGGAGCATCAAAAATCTATTTTGGATACAAAACATAAGAAAAGAGTGCTTCTACTGATTGAAATGGCTAGATTATATGATGAAGTGGATAATTTTAAAGTGATTGAAAGTGTCTTGGGAAGGGAGTAGATTTTCTGTTATGATAGAAAAAGTAATGAATCAGCGAGGTGAAAGTAATGATTTTTTTGTTTCGATTTGATGTGACAGACAAGGGAATGGATTTTATTCTAAATGAAGAAATAGCAAAAGATATGTATCCTGACTTGGAAGAAATGCTCCGTGATGTAGTGAAATCTTTATGCTCCATGCTTGATTACTATAAAGTCTATAACAAAGAGAAAACCATCTTTTCAGGAGTCATTCACGATAATGGGGAAGCTGAGGTTACACTCAGTAAAGGTTTGGGAAAGTACATTGACGCATATACCAAGAATCAAATTATCTTTGAGCATGGAAAACTAATTACTGAACTTTGTACCACAATCATGGATCGGAGATCGGCAGAAGCCAAATTAAAAGGAGAACGATGGTAGCGTATCGTTCTATTTTTATAAAAAGTTTGATTACATTGTAAGGATTAATTAGTGGCGAGTAGTTCAATGAAAATATGTGTTAGAAAAGCT
>NZ_JBYTEF010000007.1:0-70091 GCF_058792335.1 Bacillus sp. CPT56D-587-MTF
GGATTGGTACATGTAACCCCCACAGATCGAACGATATTTTCAGAACCGTATTATTTAGATAACTATTCCTATTTTGGGTGGGAAGTATCCAATCAAAAAAATAGTCAGTATCCCGTACAATATGAGATTATTAAAGATGGGACAATGTTGAAAAGCGGAATGGTTCCAAAAGGTACGAGCATAAATGGAATGTTACCTAAATCGGGTAAAGGCGAATATATATTGGTTTTAAAATGTAATAAGGGGTATTCAACAGGCTGTTCTGCTACCGGTATGGTTGTGATTGCAATGGAATAAAGCGTATTCCTGCTTATCCATTAAATATGTGGAACTTTCTCAATATTTGTCGACGATAATGTGTGGTAAAATAAATGTGAATATGAAATCCTTTCCTTTGTTCATAAAATAAACGCAAAGAAGAAACGCTTTCATAAGGATTGCGTTTTTTCTTTTTGTAGCAAATTTGTTAATTAAAGTGAAATATTCTCGGTATCCCTGTTTTGTACGCAGATCATTCCGTAAGATATTTCTCAACCTATGAAATCTAGTAAAGTAGAATCCATTATTGTATGGTTGTATATGCCATATATAACACTTTATTGGAGGGGTTTTACAAGATGAAATTACGAAACAATCAATTTATTTTAATTCCTAGTATTCTTGCTTGTTGTAGTTTTATGATAGCGGCGCCCTGTTCTGCGGCAGCGTTACCGACAGGAGAAAATATCGTAGATTCTTCGAGACAAGTTGTAGATGTATCACCAAATCAACCAGGTGGCTCTACAGCGTATCAATACACAGGATCGGAATGGTTAGATATCACACAAGTCTTTCAAAAAAATAATACCGTCTATCTTCGATTAGCTCCAGAAGGAGCAATGGATGCACCAGGACCATTGATTTTACCCCAAAAAATGAGCAACCTATTCATAAAAAATACAAACAATTTAAAAGGATGGTACATGTATAAATACATGCGATATATAAAATATCCGAATATACAAGAACTTCGATTTGATTTTTATGATAAGAATCAGCAATATCAAGGAACAGCTTCCACGACCTATTGGTTACCTTAAATCACTTATCAATCAGTAGAACGAGTACTCGCGATGATATTTTAACATATACCAAAATATGAAAGGAGATTTACGTATGAAAAAAGCAATATGCAAGGTAGGTGTCATAGGCCTACTTGGAATTTCTATGATTTCTACTTCACTATTTGGTAATATCAGTGTAGCTTTTGCACAGGAACAAGAAACGACGTATGCAACTCAGTATGAATTTACAATGAATAACTTGAATCAATATAATGGTTTGAGAGTGAAAGAATTGGGAAATCCTACTATTTATTTAATTGATAATGGAACAAAAAGAGGAATTACTAGTCCGGCGGCAATGGATAAGTATAATTTTAGGTGGGACATGCCTATCATGCCAGCATGGATGGAACATACGATTCCAGATGGAACATCTATTCATTCTTAAAAAAATCAGGACATAATTTTTACAAAGCCGGGCAAAAATGCCCGGCTTTTCTGAGGACATAAAGAACAAATACGTGAAAGTCATTATATATAGGAGGACAAAATCATGCGAAATTTTGTAAAAAAGACCTGGCCATTTGCAGTTGTGGTTGTGGCGTCGTTAGTAGTTACTTCGGTAGCAACCTGGAATGTTACGCGTTCTAGTAAAGTGAATGCAGACGAAAAGAACAGTAATACGAAGATTAAAAATGTGATTGTATTAATTGGAGATGGTATGGGGCCTTCTTATATGACAGCACATCGCTATATGAAAGATAATCCTAAAACGTTTGAAATGGAATCCACTGCATTTGATACATACCTTGTAGGCACACAAAAGACTTATTCAGAAGATGAACATGAAAACATTACGGATTCTGCATCAGCAGCGACTGCAATGGCGTCGGGTGTGAAGACATATAATGCGGCAATCTCAGTTGATAATGATAAAACAGCAGTGAAAACAGTTCTTGAGCAAGCAAAAGAACACGGGAAATCAACAGGACTAGTCGCAACTGCTGAAATTACCCATGCGACACCAGCTGCTTTTGGGGCGCATGATATTCATCGCGACAATATGGATGCCATAGCAAATGATTATTTTGATGAAAAAGTGAAAGGGAAGCATAAAGTCGATGTGATGCTTGGTGGTGGCAGGAAAAACTTTGTAAGAGAAGATCGTAATCTTACAGAGGAATTTAAGAAGTCTGGTTATAGTTATGTAACTGATCGAGAACAACTATTACAGGATAAAAATGACCAAATCATTGGTTTATTTGCGCCAGGCGGATTAGATAAGATGATTGATCGTGAGGATAATACGCCGTCATTAGAAAAAATGACACAGTCAGCCATTGAACGTTTGAATAAAAATAAAAATGGATTCTTCTTAATGGTGGAAGGCAGCCAAATTGACTGGGCTGGACATGATAATGATATTGTCGGTGCCATGAGTGAGATGGAAGATTTTGAAAGAGCGTTTAAAACGGCAATTAAGTTTGCGAAAAAAGATAAGCAGACACTAGTTGTTGCAACTGCAGACCACTCTACTGGCGGTTTATCTGTAGGAGCAAATGATGCGTATAATTTTAAAGTGGAACCAATTAAGGCTGCAAAACGTACACCTGATTTTATGGCCAAAGAGATTGTAAAAGGGGCAAGTGTAGAAGAGACATTGGACACATATATTGATTTAGCATTAACATCAGAAGAAATACAGGCTATCAAGGAGGTCGCTCCATCAAAGGATGTGGTCAAGATTGATAATGCTATTGAATCCATTTTCAACAAGCGTTCCATCACGGGTTGGACGACAGGTGGACATACAGGTGAAGATGTGAATGTGTATGCATTTGGACCAGGTAAATATGTATTCTCCGGTGTTCAAGAAAATACAAATATAGCAAAACATATCTTTGCTATTGTCGGTGGTAGTGATCCAAATAAGGGAAGACAATAATTAAAAAGCGTGTGGGAACTTAGTCTTCCCTTTTGTTTCAGATAGTACTGTTGTAAATTTATTATTTTTCTGCACATTTCATTTACGAATAGCATGTACAGAATGGAACGTGTATACAAGGAGATGTCAGATAAAGTGAAAGTCTGTAAGAAACGAAAAACGGTAGTACAAACATCAGAAGCGATATGGGACGAGAAGTGTCAACAAGCAATTGTTTTATTTAATGAGGGAATAGCCTATCCAGACATCGCAAAAAAGGTTGGATGTCATGTGAGTAATCTATATAGAGAATTGAAAAAACGTGATTTGTTCCAGTTTCCAGAGTAATGTAGCATGGCGAAGACTTTGAAATCTTACGGATTAAACAAAGCATCACTTGATACATGTTAAGAGGATTCCCTTAACATGTATCGTGTCTTCTCCAAATTTTGCAAGACGTGATTTAGAATAGTAGGTGTGTGCTACAGTTTCAGTCACACTTCTTATATAATAGGGGTAGTGAGACGGTTCATGCTCTAGTCCGTCAGATGATTTACATAAAATAGAAAAAACCTACTGTTTCAAAGTAGGTTCAATTTATCTAACATTCTTGTTCGAGATGGGTTTGTATACAGTAATGTAGTGTGTATATTAGAATGACCGGCTATATGTGCCACTTCATGTACATCAAAACCATTTTCCAGTGCGTGTGAACAAAAATAATGTCTTAAATCATGTGGCTTTAAGACAATCTCTAATCCCGCTAATTTACTATATTTTTTAAACATATCATTTACAGTCATGCGGCTTAATTTTGGTCCTTTATTTGATACAAATAAATAAGGGCTCTTTTTATATTTGTGTACGTTTCGTTCTATTAAATAGTTTTTTAATGCTTGTATCACTTTTTGATTTAATAAAACAGTTCGTTGTTTATCGCCTTTCCCAGAACGAATAACTAATTCTGATGAAGAAAGATACAAGTCTTGCTGTAAATCCACTTGTAAAGCTTCGCTAATTCTACACCCTGTATGCATTAATAATATGACTAAAGCATAATCTCGTACTTTTTTTGTTTCTACAATTGCTTGTAAAAATTTATGTACTTCTTTTTCTGAAAACTGAGCTGGAGAAGCATAGTCTTGTTGAATTTTCTTTTTCATATTTTTTGAAATAACAAGTTCATTCTGAACATCAATTGTAATAAGAAACTCATTATATTTTTGAAGGGCTGCCAATTTTACATTTATAGTTTTAGCACTTCTTTTTTTTACATGTTGGAGATATTGTAAATAATCTTTCACATTTTGAGGATATAAAGCCGTTGGTTCTTTATCAAAAATATCTATAAACCAAGAAGCGTATTCTTGTATTGCTAATTTATAATTATAAATGGTGTTTTTTGTTTTTTCTTCTGATCTGAGATGTGTTACAAAACTTTCTATTAATTTCATTGCGCCTCCATCAGTTATGTTTGGTTTTATATAATAATTGTAACATATTCCGAAAAGTAATTAAACATAATTGATATTATGTTTGATTTTCAAAGGCGCAGATTATAAATACCGTAAGGTCTACATTTTTAAGTTCTTATGATACTTTCAACTTAATTGGTATTCGTTTATCCATATTTAGTTTAAATGTCCCATATGGATTAATATGTATATAAAATAAAGGTGTTAGCCCTCTAAAATCTTCTGGTATCATTTTTTTGAGCCAATATTGATCGTTATCATATAGGACTTCTTGGATCATCAAAGTGTTCATATAAATTAAACAATTTTGCAGTAACTGAAGGGATAAAGCAGATACTTCTTGATCTTCTACAGAATTAGAACGCATTTCATTATTTTTTCCGTAAAAAATAAATCCATTTCCTGCATTCCAACTTTCTACTGTATTCAACCCTTCATGAATCTCTCTACGAATTTCTTCGAAATGTAAATACTCACACAAAAAAATAGTTTTAATCGCTTTTCCTAATTCGCACAAAGCACGATATGTTGGATGTTGAGTTTCCCTAGTAAACCTTTTTAAAATAGATTCAGCTGATGCAGTTCCTAAACGTAGAGCGGTTGTATATTTAATAATCTGTTCATACTGTTGACGAATAAGGTCCCAATTAATCGGTTTACTTAAAACAGGTTGTAAATGAGGATATTCCTCATTCATTCCAGTGTCAGGACGATACAATTTTTGAGAACCAATATTTTTAAAACGAGGCATCAGTTTGAAATCAAGTATATGACAAAACGCAAATGCAACCACACTTTGTCCATGTGTATCTACGTAGTTTCGATCTACTTCCATATCCGTACAGTGACGCAGCACCCCTTCCATCATCGATGCGACTTCTGAAGAGAGACAGGATTTTAATTGAGAATAAATACAGGCAGATTTTCGATCTACGTGCCAATATATCATGACTCCATTCTTTCTGTAGCGAGGATGCCATTCTGTGAGTAGATTTTGATTCCATGCTCCCAACTGCTTGGAATCAGAAGCACAGGCAGTGGTAGCTTCTCCCCAGACTTCTTTCCTTCGATGATGCAAAATTTTATTCGTTATTTCTGCATTTGCTTTTCGTAAATTATCTTTGTGTATAAATTTTTGACGAATATACCGAAGGTCATGATAACTTTCTTGATTGCTACCTGCAGAAACCGCTTTTAATCCCGTGTTTGTTCCTAAGCCAAATATACTAAGCAGCAAACGCCGTTGTATAGTTTCACGATCTAAAATTTCTCTACCTGCTATACTCTTAAAATGCTTCGTAAAGTTTGTATGAAAATCTGTTTCTTTTAATATATCTAGTAAATTCGTATCTGGCCAATAATTATGGACAGCTTTTTTTATTTGAGGTAAATGTGGAGGTTCTAATTGTTTTTCTAATGGTGTAACTTGAATCCAGCCTTTATTCGATTTGGTAATGATTTTGATTTTTTCATTATTTTTTTCTTCAAATCCTTGATTCAATAAGGTTAAGCGATCCTTCATCGTTTGCATAATATTTGAGATAAATTGTTCTACATCAAGGGGAACATTCAATGCTTGAAAATATTCTTCTTTGCAGTCATCAAAGTCTTGTGGTAAATCCTCTTCGGGATTTCGATAGCGATCTGCCCCTACAATCCAAATTTCTTTGCATCTAAGACGAGTTCGTAAAGACTGTAAAACAGCAATTTCATAATTAATTCGATTCACCCGGTGAATGCCTTTACTGTCTGTTTCAATAATGATATCTTGCCATTTTGACCGGATTACACCCTGAACCGGGATGTTTTCATCAATCGCAAAATAACGTTGACCACTATTTGCATAATCTCGAATAAGTTCAACAGCTTCAATGATGGGTTGATGAGTAACATTATTAGACCTAAATTCCAAGTTTTCTAATATTGCAAAAAATGCTCTTCGGTAATGTCCTTGATACGAAGTATGCATTTTTGTGTAAATTCTTTCTTTATATTCTCTTTTACTTTTCTTCATTTCGTAACTACTCAGCCACCTTTCGGTGTCTTTTTTAAATTTTACTAGTTTCATATGCCTCCCATTTGTAAATACTGAGTATATCAAACAGGGGAGGTGAATCTTATGGTCGATCGAAAAATTATTTTAGATACATATAAAAAAGGACCTGAAGCTGTTATTTCTTTATTTGAAGAAACATTTTCTAAGTTAGAAAAACGTATACAAGAACTAGAAAATGCTTCAAAAAAAAACTCCAAAAATAGTCATAAGCCACCTTCTACAGATGGTTTGGGTAAGCCCGTTACAAAAAGTTTGCGCAAACCGTCTCATCGTCAAACGGGTGGCCAGTTGGGCCACAAGGGACATACTCTTGGTTTGACAGCGACTCCAGATCATACGATTACACATTCTCCTACATATTGTACTTGTTGTCATACTTCCTTGAACCACGAGCCTGTAAAAGGGTATCGCATTCGCCAAGTGTATGACTTACCACCTATTCAGATCGAAGTGACAGAACATAAAGTAGAACAGAAAGAATGCCCACATTGCCATTCTATCCAAGAAGCCCAATTTCCTTCGACAGTATCTCGTCCTGTTCAATATGGTCCAAATATAAAAAGACTGATTCCCTATTTAACGCATTATCAATGCATTTCTTTGAAGCGAACAAAAGAATTCTTTCAGGATTGTTTTGGACATTCTATAAGCGAAGGAACCCTGGTAAATCATGGTTCTGGTGCAACAATAGTGGAATGTGAAAAAAGAATAGAAGATTCCTAACGGAATGGAACTTTATGCTGTTAAACCAAAGAGTTCATTGATAAGATATATCTGCTTTTGGACAGACTTCTCCCCTTGGAGAGTTTGTCCTTTTTTGATCATATGCATAGCTTCTATTCCAGTAATCATTTTTATAGCTGTAGGGAATGATTTCAATCCTAGCATATTCCGAATCCGTTTTTTGATAAACCGATGATCTTGCTCAATGATATTGTTTAAGTATTTTTTTACACGAAGTGGTATACCGTGTGGTATACACTTTTCTTCCTTTAGTTCACGTACTGCAACAGGATAGGCTTTATCGCCATCAGCAGTTATCGAACGAGGTTTTGTGGCATGAACAGAAGCCAAGGCTTTCTTTAGAAAACGTTTGGCAGCCTTCGCATCTCTTTTACGACTTAAATAAAAATCAATCGTGTTTCCTTCAGAATCAATCGCGCGATATAAGTACATTTTCTCTCCTTTGATTTTGATGTATGTTTCATCCACACGCCAAGAATCATTGGTTGGTTTCAAATGTTTTCGAATACGCTCATTTAATTCTGGTCCATATTGATGCACCCATCGCATAATTGTTGTATGTACTAAGAATAATCCTCTTTCCTCCATCATTTCCACTAAATCACGAAGACTTAAGTTGTACCGCAGGTACCAACGTACGGTTAATACAATGATATCAGGCTGATACTGTTTCCATTTGAATATATTTTCTTTTTCCATACTGATCACACACCTTTTTTTAGTAATAGCACCAGTATTGCCAAGTTTGAAAGAGCATTTTCAAATCATTTCGCTTTTTTGCACCAGAACCTTCTGAAGGAAATACGATTGACTTCAATCTTAGTAAAACTAGAAATCATAAGGCTGCAAAGCGATTCTTTAAGAAAGCTTTGCAATCTTTTCATGCCTCAAAACCTCGTACAATTACAATTGATAAAAATCCTGCTTATCCAGTTGCTATCACCAAATTAAAGAACGAGAAAAAAGTGCCGTTAGGCACTCAAATTCGGCAGATAAAATATCTAAATAACGTAGTGGAGCAAGACCATCGCTTCATTAAAAAACGTGTACGCTCTATGTTAGGTTTTAAATCTTTTGGCACAGCTACATGTATGCTTGCGGGAGTAGAAGCCATGCACATGATAAAAAAAGAACAGGTGGATTTACAGAATCAGTCTGTTCGCAATCAAAAAGAATTTATTCATCAATTATTTGGATTAACAGCGTAAAGAATGATTCCAGTAGGAATCCTCATTATTTTTTGGGAATGTATCCTTTATTTGCACCAGAACCAAACCATTCGTTCCATATAGATTGGTTGTATCAACATGATCAAAACTAAAATATATCATGATAATCAGATCATCGATCTGCTGTTGTTCATTTTCAACTGCATTCCTCCCCATTCAAATCCCCTTTAAAGTTAACCTTGCTACGTAAAAAACTTTGATATAACTTCAGTTAACCGAAGTTATATCAAATAAAAGAATATTTCAGGTAAAAACCAAAACAGAACAAATTCAATGAAGAAATTCAAGCTGTATATACATTTGGCTTTTTTTCAAATGAAAATAATTTTTATATCATAATATACAAATGTCTTGCATATTATTGTGTACGTACGGTAATTGGTATAGAATACAAAAAAAGCATCACTCTTTTTCATTCATTTTTCAGCTTGCGCATGAGGAAGTTATTGGGTAATCATCTTCTTCTCGCAGAATACAGTAAGGGAGAGTGTTTGTATGTTTAACCAATCGCTATTTGGGGATTCTAAACCATTACTACAAGAAATCGATCTAAAAATGAGTATAATGGAGTCTATACTTCTACTTCATTCTACTTCTGACTATGCGGATACAAAAGAAGTATATAAGGTTCATCAAATCCTTTTAGAAATGTTGAACTTGTTGCTGATTTTGGAACAAGAGCCTACGATGGCATCACTTGCAAAAGAGTTAAGTCTACAACTACAAACCATCCAAGAACAGTACAATAAAATCATTGGTACAAGTTAAAAACAGCACTTTTTGAAGAAGAAATGAAAATATCCTCATTCTGATACGAATGACACGTAACTATAAAAAAAGACTTGGATACAAATCCAAGTCTTTTTGTCAGCAAGTACATATTCGTCTAGAAGGCTTAGTGACAGGGTAGCTGCTGTAGTCCGCAAGGTGGTTTCCAGTTATAGTAAAAAATATGGGTTTATCATTAACATAATTGTTTGCTTTTTTACAAAAAGGTTCATAACTCTTAAAGTTTTGAACCTAAATTTTATATGCAGGAATTACAGGGTTTCGCTCGATGTCATAACTTATGTTTATAAACAGCAAAAAATTGAATGACTTTTGATAAAATACCGTATGCTGTGTAACCCTTCATACTTTTAATATCTCCTTCAGGAGGGATTTCAAGGGTTCTGGTGCAAAAAAGCGAAATGATTTGAAAATGCTCTTTCAAACTTGGCAATACTGGTGCTATTACTAAAAAAAGGTGTGTGATCAGTATGGAAAAAGAAAATATATTCAAATGGAAACAGTATCAGCCTGATATCATTGTATTAACCGTACGTTGGTACCTGCGGTACAACTTAAGTCTTCGTGATTTAGTGGAAATGATGGAGGAAAGAGGATTATTCTTAGTACATACAACAATTATGCGATGGGTGCATCAATATGGACCAGAATTAAATGAGCGTATTCGAAAACATTTGAAACCAACCAATGATTCTTGGCGTGTGGATGAAACATACATCAAAATCAAAGGAGAGAAAATGTACTTATATCGCGCGATTGATTCTGAAGGAAACACGATTGATTTTTATTTAAGTCGTAAAAGAGATGCGAAGGCTGCCAAACGTTTTCTAAAGAAAGCCTTGGCTTCTGTTCATGCCACAAAACCTCGTTCGATAACTGCTGATGGCGATAAAGCCTATCCTGTTGCAGTACGTGAACTAAAGGAAGAAAAGTGTATACCACACGGTATACCACTTCGTGTAAAAAAATACTTAAACAATATCATTGAGCAAGATCATCGGTTTATCAAAAAACGGATTCGGAATATGCTAGGATTGAAATCATTCCCTACAGCTATAAAAATGATTACTGGAATAGAAGCTATGCATATGATCAAAAAAGGACAAACTCTCCAAGGGGAGAAGTCTGTCCAAAAGCAGATATATCTTATCAATGAACTCTTTGGTTTAACAGCATAAAGTTCCATTCCGTTAGGAATCTTCTATTCTTTTTTCACATTCCACTATTGTTGCACCAGAACCCTTCAGAATCAACCGCACGGTATAAATACATCCATTGCCCTTTTACTTTTATATACGTTTCATCCACTCGCCATGAATCATTTGTTTGTTTCAGATGACATCGGATACGTTTATCCAGTTCCGGTCCGTATTGATGGACCCAGCGCATAATCGTTGTATGTGCTAAGGATAATCCTCTTTCTTCCATCATTTCCACCAAATCTCGAAAACTTAGATTGTACCGTAGGTACCAACGTACAGTTAATAAAATTATATCTGGTTGGTAATGCTTCCATTTTAACAAATTGTCCTTTTTCATACTGATCACACACCTTTTATAGAGTAATACTATCAGTATGTCCAAGGTTTAGAGATTACTTGCAATTCCTCGAATCTTTTTGCACCAGAACCTGAATGATCATACCAGGACTTTTGAATTGTCTAAACATAGATTTGAAGAAACAATTTCATTAGAGCAAGCATATAAAATCCCTGCACATCATGCGATTATAAGCGTAAGAGCTGGTGGAGAAATGCAACCGGCATTTATTTGCCATATGGCTCCGCCAGTAAAGCAACAATATGATAATAGCTTTCTTACAAAAAGGCATTCTCGTATGTATGGCCGTTCGTGGGCAGAATTACAACAAAAGTACGGATAATTCAAATGAAGAAGGAGTTGTTTGGGTTCTGGTGCAAAAAAAGCGAAATGATTTGAAAATGCTCTTTCAAACTTGGCAATACTGGTGCTATTACTAAAAAAAGGTGTGTGATCAGTATGGAAAAAGAAAATATATTCAAATGGAAACAGTATCAGCCTGATATCATTGTATTAACCGTACGTTGGTACCTGCGGTACAACTTAAGTCTTCGTGATTTAGTGGAAATGATGGAGGAAAGAGGATTATTCTTAGTACATACAACAATTATGCGATGGGTGCATCAATATGGACCAGAATTAAATGAGCGTATTCGAAAACATTTGAAACCAACCAATGATTCTTGGCGTGTGGATGAAACATACATCAAAATCAAAGGAGAGAAAATGTACTTATATCGCGCGATTGATTCTGAAGGAAACACGATTGATTTTTATTTAAGTCGTAAAAGAGATGCGAAGGCTGCCAAACGTTTTCTAAAGAAAGCCTTGGCTTCTGTTCATGCCACAAAACCTCGTTCGATAACTGCTGATGGCGATAAAGCCTATCCTGTTGCAGTACGTGAACTAAAGGAAGAAAAGTGTATACCACACGGTATACCACTTCGTGTAAAAAAATACTTAAACAATATCATTGAGCAAGATCATCGGTTTATCAAAAAACGGATTCGGAATATGCTAGGATTGAAATCATTCCCTACAGCTATAAAAATGATTACTGGAATAGAAGCTATGCATATGATCAAAAAAGGACAAACTCTCCAAGGGGAGAAGTCTGTCCAAAAGCAGATATATCTTATCAATGAACTCTTTGGTTTAACAGCATAAAGTTCCATTCCGTTAGGAATCTTCTATTCTTTTTTCACATTCCACTATTGTTGCACCAGAACCGTTGTTTGTGATGAACGATTTAGCAAAAGAACTCAATGAAACATTTCAAAAATATCAAGTTGGTCCACATGAAATGGCATATTGGATGTATCTTACATTAGAACGTATGACAGAGGATTATAGTGAGATATATGAGCAAGAATATACAAAAGAAGAAATGAAACGATTAGAGGGTGTAACAGACGCCTTAAATAGAATTACAAATCAATGCTGGTGGTTACTAAAATAAGTAAGTAAAAGGACAAGACAAATATTTCTTGTGCTTTTTATATTTTCCAGAAATCTTGTGACTGTGCATAGGGATCAACTTTTCGAATGGCTTTTAATAATTTTTTCATTATGATTGGTGTGGGTATATACGTTTTATCACGACAAGCTTTTGTAATTGTTGGCAGAGAAATATCAGAAGCACGGGCAATTTTTTGTTGCTCTATCCCATGACGATCTAGCCATTTTTTTAAGGGTGTTTTGTTATCTTTAAAAAACATTCTCCATCTCTCCTAAACTTGTATAATTTGATTACAAGTTTGGACAAAATTTTTAAATTATATTCGATGTAGTTTAATATTTTTTTAATTATGGGTGGAATATCAAAGTTTCATAGATCAATCCGACGAACGATTTCCCTAATTTTTCACTAGGAATCTGGTATACATATATTGCAACGATTTCACGTAAATATCCGTAAGAAAATCGTTGCATATGACCATTACTAAAAAAATGTAAAGTCTTATATAAATTTCCGTAAAGAATTAGTACAATAAAACTATATTGCAAGTGTAGCATACCTATAGTGGAGGTGATTACATGGAGGAGAAACGCGATGTTGTGGGTGAAGTACATTTAAAAACAATAGATGTCTCCCATATCACTAATTTAGCTGAAAGTACTATTAGAAAGTATAGCTTAGAGTTAGAAAAACAGGGATATCGTTTCAATAAAGATGGTGACACAAGACTATATCACACTGATGATGTGACCGTGTTTAACACACTGAAAGAAATTAGAGAGAAAACTAAAGTTTCTTTAAGTCATGCTGTTGCTGTGTTGATAACGCAGCAGCCGAAGCCGTTACAGAGTGTAGCGGCTAAAGAAGTTGCTGTATCAATGGTTGAAGGGCGAGAGGAACAACACGCACTACAAATCGTATCACTAGAAATTCAAAAGCATTTTGAAAGTATGAAAGCAGAATTTATAAGTTTTCGAGAAGAGCTTGAAACGGAGCGTCATAAAAACCAAGAATTAGAGAATAAACTTGATCTTATTATGGATGAGTTGAAAAAATTAAATAGTAAAACCAATACTATTAATCAAGAACCAAAACGAAAAAAGTTATTTGGACTGTTTTAAGTTTACAAAGCAAAAAAAGGTTGCTCATATAAAGAGCAACCTTTTTTGCTGCATTATGCATAGGGATCACCGTCTAAATCATTTAGTTTATTCCATGATGTATTTTCTTCATCATGGGATTCCCCAGGATTCGTTATCTCTTGACTTGTTTTGATATGCGTTTGAGCCGAAACAGATGTATGAACAGATGTTGAATCTTCATCATGTTTGATTGTTAAAGGCTTTGTTTCGTTATCCAGTGCAAATGTATATTTCCGCGGTAAAATTTCCGCTACATCTGTATTACCAATTTGTTTATGAAGCTGTTGCGCCGCATACAAAAAGAACATTGTAAGATCACTTTGTTTGTTAATAAGATCGATCATTTCTGGTGAAATGTCTTTCTTAATATAGACATTTGCTCTATCACCAGCTTTGTATATTTTACGAGCCATTATTTTTCACCGACAGGAGCAAGCGCTTTTTCTTTTAATTCTTCAAATCTTGGAGAGCATGTGTACACAAGTAATCCGCGTGCATTTACGAAAAGTGGGTCTTTTAGGAAAATAACATTTGTTAAACGTCCTTTTTGCTCTAAAATTTGCTGTAGGCTTTCTTTTACGATTGCGGCACCGCCACCATAAATGAATACATACGGATCGTCTTTCATATCATCAATTTTATTAATAATATCAGTTGCAATTCGATTTGCTAAACCTAATAATGCGCCGCGTGATGCCTCTTTTAAACGAATATGACGAGGATGTTCAGAATCAAGATAAATTACATTAAATTCAGTAATACTGTCTACTGTCTTTTGTTTATTGTTTAAGTTCCAAACCTTGATAATATCAAGTAAAGTTTCTTTTACTCCATATGGTAAACCACGACTCATTTTATGTTTAAAGCTAACACCATGAGAAACAACTTCTTCTGTCGTACCAGCGCCAATATCGAATGATAATATTGTTTTGTCAACAAAGTCTATTTCTGTGGTTTTGCCTTCTGTAGCTTCTACTTTTCTTTTGATGGTTTTACCTTTTTCATCATAAACGATCCCCCATGAACCCGCCGCGCCTTCTGGTAAACACTTGCAAAATTCAATTTGGATATTAACTACTACTTCACGTCCGCTTGGGTGGTGGAATTTTACCGTATGATGATTCATATAACGCTCTACAAAGTCTTGTGCTGTTTGAGGCGTGATTGTTGCGACAGGTAATGCAACAGAAAGATCATAAGTAACATCAATTTTGTCTTTATTTGGTTGTTTTTTCATAGCTGTAATTGCTAAACCAGCTAATGTAACAAGTAGTACAAGATCATCTTTCGATTTATCAGATTTCTTTTCCATTTCAATACCTTTAATATTTTCATCAATCACTTTTTGACCAATGATATAACGCAAATTGTTTGCTTTTAAGGTAGGTGATGAAATTGTAACATCAATGTTATTTTCTAATTCTTCAACAGAAATATCCTCATCACTCAAAATGTTTGTTGCTTCTCCAATGTGATGTGAATAAATACTTGGTATGAATAAAGGATCAAGACCTAATACATTTAGCTTTAAACCACTATTTCCCGCGTCTGCACCAGCTTTAAGAATTGTCATATATAAAAACCTCCTAAAGATTATTTTTTATCGATTAACTTAATTCCATTATATGCTAAACGCGACAAAAAAGTCAATACAATTTCATACAAATGAATAAAAATAAATACAAATCAATACAAAATACCTGCAAAACTTCATAAAAAGCGTTAAAATACCAGCAATTTTTATATCGATAAGTGTTAACTTGTAATCATTTGTATTGACTTATATTTACTTTCCCTTGAATGATATATAAAAGCCCTGGCTTTCTTTGAACTGCACCAGGGCTTTTAAAAGTTAATTAGATTGTGTTTGTTTTGCTCTTGATTCCAGAATTGAGTGTATCTATGCAATGCTTCAACGCTTTTTAATCCTAAATAAGCTTTAATTTCAATGGGTTTCATACCGTTTTGTAAAGCATTCAAAATAAAGCGATTCCGCAACATAGTAGGCGTAACCTTAATTTCAGCCCGTTTTTCCTCTTTTTGTAACATCCGTTGAACGGCGATTCTTGTTAAGGCAGCCGGTTGATCTTTGTCATAATCCCAACGGAATGTTTGTGGAGCAAAATCGAACGCAACAAAGAAGGGATCCCCTGTCTGTTGACGTGGCCGTATGAGTTTTGGAATCTGCTTGTAATAGGATAAGGCAAGCTTTACATCTTCTTTGGATAGGGTAATAGAGCGCTTATAAGCATGCAAACCGCCTGGCGTGATAATATTGGTTCCGAAGTGGATATCATGCATAGAAAGCGTGATAATGTCCTGAATAGATAGCCCGTAATGTAGCATAAAACGAACCAATAGGAGATTGCGGTCCATAATGAACTTCCTACCAGATGCTTGGTATTCCGTCAATCCGTTATAGCTTCGCATGAATCGGAATAACTTTTCTATTTCTTGATCGGATGCAAAGTGCTTAGAAGTGATTTTTGGTGGCGCTACGTCGCTTTTTAAACTGTCTGCGGCACCGTAAAACTGTAAAAAGTTGATTACAATACCTCGTACACGTTTTACATTCGAAATTGAAGCTCCACGTTCCTCTCTAAGAACTTTTAAGTAACGCTCTAATACATTCGCATCAAAAGAACGTAAAACGTCTTCTGGAGGTAATTTGGAGCGTTTCTGAATCCAGGAGACAAAAATCGATAGATCATACCGATATTGCTTGATGGTTGAAGGCTTTCGGCCTCGTTTTAACAAATCAGTAAGGAACAAATCAAGGGAGGAATCCCATGTCATAGCTATATACTCCTTTGTCTTAAAAATTGTGTACTGCAATTATATCGGGAAACCATAAAGACATACAATAGGGGATTCTAGCTTTGATCGTTTGGTTTTTTCGCTGATCCCAGCTTTTGTCATGCCGGAGGGATTTTCTGCTGCACCGCCAAAGCGACGTATGCGAGGACAGTACGGAGACACGAGGGCCGGGCTAGACAGGAGAAGGCGCAAGAGGCAGAGACACGTGCGATAAGTGAAAGACGAATGATGTGTGGGGTATCTGAGGGAAGACACGTAGCGAATACTGGGGGCCGCCGCGCCGTGAATGTAGTTGTAGAAACTTTCTGCCTGTCAACGGAATCTGATTCATAGCTGAATCGAGATACCCTTAACAGGAGAGTTGAGCCTTCCCCCTTTATATTTGGATGTAGTAATTCCTCCAATAGTATCCATACTTGAGAATACTTTTGAACGGATGAGTAATTGATGACTGCGAACATGAATGATTCATAAGGTATTCATCAAAGTTTCATTGCTTTTTCATCACATCAATTGCTTACAAATAGAGTTTCTCTTGTAACAAATTCATGCGTATGGTTTCTTTTTAAAACTATGATCTATATAGAAAATAGACGAATAATTTTACATTGTGATTCACTGTTTGTTACATATGATACGGCATGAGATAGTAGTAACATTTTGATAATTGAATTACAAAGATAAGTGGAAATTCTAGTTATATACTTAAAAATGGGATCATGAAACGAAGAAGGAAAAATTCAAAAAATTTTATAGGATACTCTTATTTATTAAATCTTGTTTTAAAAGTATTAAAAACATTAAATATATTAGGATTTATTTTTGGACTTTTATCCCTACTCTCGCAAGGGATTAGAGATTTCTTCTTATTTAATTCTTTATTTAATTGCTGATGAAAGTCAGCTAGCATTCTATGATAAATTTCGCGTATTTTTTTGCTGAAAACGGCGTTGATATTTTGAAGTTAAATAATAAGATTAATAGATTTTAAAAATAACAGGTATGATTGCATGACAAAAAGCCTTGTCAGCTTCCATTTTTTGAACAAGGCTATCGTATCCTTATTTTGTTGTGAGAAACAGAAGTTAAGAGTTAGGATCTAGCATCTCTTTGAATTTTTTAAAGTTAATGTTTACTCTAGACTTTCTATCTTTTTTATACTTTTCCATACGTATGTTCCTATACTCGTGAAGTTTCTTTGTGTACATCTTTATGAAATGCGCAGGCGTACTTACATCTGCTTGGTTATGTTCAAACCAACGTACACACTCTTCGAAAGTCTTTTTTGCCTCCCAGTCAACATCTGGTGGCATACGTAAAGCAATTGTATAAGCATCTTTTTCAGTAATACTTGTGTCTTGCGTCAAAATGTACATGTAAAGCTTCTTTTGCGCATCGCTCATGTGTTCATCCATCTCACGAAATCTAAGTTCTAATTTTTTATCTTCGTCAGAATTCGTTTCTTGTTCCTCAACTTCTACTTCAACAGGTTCGATAGGAGTGAATAAGTCAAAACCGTGGCATGTAGAGACTGGAGGATTATCTTCTTTATTTGTTTCTTTCGTCTTTTTCTTACCAATTTTCTTGGACAAAAACGCAGTGAATGTAGAAAAAATATCGATTGTTAATGCCCATTTCTGTTTAAAGTACTCAATAATTTTCAAGTAATTATTATGTAAGCTTAAAATATAAATAGATGGCGCAATTTTACCATGACGTCTGGTTTTAATTTGATGACATACTTCCAGATCTTCTAACCAGTTCAGAATAAAGTTGATGAGTGGTACCGAAATACCCGATTTTTGGCTAATTTGTTCTTGTCTAACTTGGGAAAATCCCTCTTGAACAAGATAGGCAAGCACGGTTTCAAGTGCTTGATATCGGCGTGGAGTTTGTTCGAAGTATTCTTTTGTCGTTTTCCCTTCACATTCGAATAGGATACTATCAATATCTTTAATTACGCTTCTGACTGCTTGATTAATAGCTCCCGTTTTCCCCTTAGGAATACGATAGATTTGCTGGCTTAGTTCTCGTTTTGCGGTACTGAGTAAAAAATTAGTTAATAGCATAAAAAACCCTCCTATTTTTCCACCACAATTAAACAGGAAAAACAGAGGTTTTATATTCACATTAGATATACGTTATGGTATAATTTTAGTATCAAGTTTGATACTAAAGAAAAACACATATAACTATAGTGTGAATTAAAGCCCCTATCTCTTGGAGTTTTTAATTGGTTTGAGTTTGGCGACCTGATCCAATTAAAAACTGTGCGGTGGGGTTTTTATTTTTTTATAATTAATGTTTCAAACTAATGATTAGGCTGTTATTAAAAATACATATCGTTAAGAACTATTTTACACATACTTTTTTCAAATATCAACTAGTAATAGGTTAGAAGCAACTAATAAATGCGGCTATTATTTTCTGAATATTCAAAAAATAATATAGAAATATGCAAAATTCCATAATGGAACGAAACTTTTTCTAATCTCTGTTAAAATATATTTACAGAAAATTCTTTTAATATAATAAACTTTTTATATTTATATATTAAAAGATAAGGGAGGATGTGACAAGGGGTATGCTTTTAGAGAAGATACAGAAGGATTTAACTAATAGAAGTATTACAAATAGACAGCTTGCTGATTTGTTAGGTGTTAGTCATTCTAAAGTGAATCAATCTTTTTTGGGTAAGAGAGAATTTGACTTTTCGGTTTATGCAGAGATATTAAACATGTTATATCCCCATGATTATTCTTTTCGAAAGACAGAAGTGTTTAATTATTGTAACCAAGCTCAAAGGAAAGTTAATTTAAGAGTAGCACTTGAATATATAGACATGTGTGGCGAATTGGAGTTATTAGAATATTTAATTGATCAAGAAAAACAATCAAATAATTTGCTGAATCGTAAGTTTGCGAGAGCTTATGAATTACTGTATTTACGAAATGCCGATGAAATTAACCCGTGTGAATTTTTGAAGTTGGTAAAGGGGGAAATAGGAAAGCAAAAAAATGCAGAAGATACAAGTAAAGTTCCTATGGAGTTTGCTCTGATTTACGCCTTTTTTGATTCAAGAAGCTACAATTTAGTAAGTGCAAATATTGATGAGTTAAAGGGTGAAATTGAAAAAATAAAAAATCCCTTTTTAAAATCGTCATATGAATTAAGAACTATGGAGTTATTGGCCACATGTTTTCATAGGAATAACGAATTAGAAAGAGCTAGAGAACTATGTGATGATATGATTTCCAGAAATGGAAGAGTATCTTTACTTCCAAAGGCTACAGCATATTGTATTATGGGGGAGACATATATACTAACAGACTACGAATTGTCTAAGTATTATTTAGATAAAGGGTTAAGTTTGGTGACTTCTCCTAGTAATCAAAAAATGCGTAAAAAACAGCAAATGCTACAAACAACACTGGATTTTTTAAATATTCATTTTGAAAAAAATTTAGATCTTATAAATCCTATAAATCCAACAGAACAGGGATACTTGTATATAAAAAAAGACATGAAACAAAAAGCAGATTCTCTAATGGAAGAAACTAAAAAACAAAACGGTTTTCTTACACCACTTCAATTTTTTGTTCAAGCTCTAGCAAGAGATGATATGAACTTAATGAGGCAGGCTTTATTGGCTTTTGAACGAAATAATGATTTGTTCTATGCGGAACTTCCAAAAAATGTGTTAAAATAAATGCAGAGGTGGTTAAATATGAAGGGATGGGCAAAACGATTATATTTATTCGCCAAGATAGCGGCGTTAACAACACTTACGATGCAAGTAAGTATCACGAAAATTTTACAATATATGGTAGATCCTGGTGGAGGAGCTGGGTAATTGATGTTAAAAATGACACTACACTTGTAGTGTCATTTGTCGTTTAAGGAGTGGAACGCTTGTTTGTATGGCCTAAAATTTCGTTCCACTCGTACATAAAAAATTCGTAAAGGAGTAATTAATTTATGAAAAAGAAGAATTTATGTAAGCGAGTTGATTATGACTTTTTGGTAAGAGTATTGTCACAAACAGGTAACTATGTTGAATTGCATAGTAAATTACAGACTTATATTAAAGAAAATAGAAATTTTAAATCTAATATTAGACAAAAAGCTAATTAAAAAAGCAAAGAATTTATTTCTTTGTTTTTTTTAATTTATAACCAAGAAATTCAAGGTATTCTAAAAGTCCTTTTTCAATATCATGGCGTTCATCCTCTGGAAGATCGTCCAAGTCTTCATATAATTCTTTTGCTAAACGACTTATTTCATTTTTATTGACATCATTATCATTTCCAACTAAATAATCCACAGATACGCCAAAATAATGAGAGATTTTCACTAACATTTCATAATTGGGTTCGTATCCAGAGTTTTCCCAATTCGATATAGTTGTTTGTGCAATTCCAAGTACTTTTCCAAGCGCAGTAGCACTAATGTTTTTTTTGTTTCGTAACTCTCTTAATCTTTGTCCAAACATGGTTCCAGCTCCTTTTTAACTTTTTTTATGTTTAAATAAAAAAAAATAACTACTTTAATGTTTACTTTCGGCTTAAAGCCGAATATAATTGTAATTAAGATAGGGGGTGAGATATTTGGTATCTTTACAAGAATATAAAACTCAATTACGTCATTGCAGGGAATCACAAAGCCTTAATATTAAAGAGCTTTCGGATGCTTTAAAAGTTCCAAGGAGTACCCTATATGACGTTGAAACGGGAAGAAGAAGTCTCAATGCCCAAAAGGCGAAGTGTTTGGCAGACTCTCTAGGGGTCCCAATTGATCATTTATTCTTTCCGACGTATTATCGGGCATTGCCAATGTAAAGTAATATACATTCAATATATAGTTAATATTCATTTGATGTATATTGCAAATAAAATTAGGCTTAAAGCCGAAAAAATTATTACTAAAGTATAAATTTTTTTATAGGTAAAAGTTTCGGAATATTCTGTCTTTCATAAATTTAAAACTAATAAAGGAGCTGTAAAAATGATTTTGAAACGATCCTATCAAGCATTACTACTCGTCATGAGTATATTATTATTACTCATGAGCTTCTTCATACCGCTTAATCAAGCAAGTGCGGAGGTCATTAATCATGAAAAATACGAGATGAAGTGGGCGTACTCTCCACAGTTTGGGAAAGATATACGTACTGAACTTTTGAAAAATTCGAAGGGGCAAATTGCCTATTGTTTGGTCTATGGGTTGAAGTCTCCAAATGGTTCAGACCTTCCTGAGAGTGGAAAAACAGATGATATTGTGTACCGTGTCTTGTTAAATGGATATCCACAAAAGAGTCCACAAGAATTAGGGGTTTCCACCTGGGAACAGGCGCATTATTCAACACAGCTGGCCTTATGGAACTCATTGGGGCAAATCAGTACGGCAGAGTTACAATTTAAAGATGCAGCCGTTGAAAAAGCAACGAAAGCCATCATTCATGCAGCGAATCAGAGTCAAGATACACAAGATGTATATATGAATGTGGTTCCAACTGATAAGCAAGAGGCACAATTAAACGGTGCATACTTTGAAACAACAACGTATACAGTACAAACAAACGCGAAGAAGGGTACTTTCAAGGTGCAAATGAACAATGCACCACAAGGAACACGTGTTGTAACAGAACAAGGTGAAACAAAAGAAACATTCCAACTAGGAGAAAAGTTCCGTATACAAGTTCCAAAATCCTCTAAGAGTAATGAACTATCTTTAAAAGTCGTTTCAAATTTAACCAATTACAATACAATTGCATATAAGGGAACTGAGACAATTCAGGATGCAACGGTTTTATTAGAACGTAGTACAGAGCAAGCAAGTACAGACTTACAAGTGTACTGGAAAGCAAATGGTTCACTCAAAGTAATGAAAGTGGATGAGAACAAAAAGCCACTTCCAGGTGCAGTATTTGAAGTCTTCGACAACAACCAAAAAAGAGTGGGAACGATTACAGCTGATAAGAATGGAATTGCTGAACTCGGTAATGTAGAGATAGGAACTTACGGTGTAAAAGAAGTTAAGGCCTCTGTTGGTTATGTTTTAGATCCAACCCCTAAAATATTCGAAGTAAAGACGGGTGAAGTTGCTGTAATTGAAATGAAAAATGAACAAATTAAAGGAAATGTACAGCTTTTGAAAGTAGATCAAGATGGTAAAAAGAAATTAGAAGGCGCAGTATTTATACTTGCAGATTCTAAGGGGAATTCAATTAGTGAGCACACCACGGATAAAAATGGTGTCATCAAAGTTGAGAACTTGCCATTTGGTCAATATACATTGATTGAAAAAACTTCTCCATATGGTTATATTCTCATGAAAGAGCCAATTCCTTTTCATATTAAGGAAAACGGTAAAACAATTGAATTAATCGCTAAGAACACACAAGCAAAAGGCTCACTTGAAATCACAAAAGTGGACGTAGCAAAGGGAAATAACAAATTGCCAGGTGCAGAGTTCACAATTTACGATGAGCAAGGAAAAGAAGTAGTAAAAGGAAAAACAAATGAGCAGGGCATTGCAAAGTTCGATAAACTCCCAGTAGGAAAGTACACATATAAAGAAACGCTTGCACCCGAAGGATTTTTAATTAATGAAGAGACCTTCTCTTTCGAAATTAAAAACGATGGTGAGATTATCAAACACACCGTACAAGATAAGAAAAAAGAAATTCCACCAGCACCAGAACAACCACAACCAGAAAAGCCAGAATATCCTCAACCACAACCGGAGAAAACACCACAGGTGATTGAAAAGCCTGTACCGACACCAGAGAAAACACACATCATTGAAAAACAACCAGAACAACTCAAACAAATTAAAGAACAACCAAAGAAAGTAGAAAGTCATTTACCAACAACAGGCGGTAAAGCAGAGAATCCACATTGGTACTGGATTGGAGCTACACTTGTCGCTCTTGGCAGTGTCGCAGCAGTTTACGCGTACAGAATGCGTAAAAAAGCAAAACAAGAAATGTAAGTAATACTCTCAACTGATAGGGAGGGCGGGACACAATGTGCGTGTTTGATGTACATTATCAGATCAATGGGATCAAATACAAAAAATCGTATTTGCTAGCATTACCTGAAGATGGGTTTCAGTTGCGAAACAATATACAACATGTTCTATATCAAGATCACCAACAAGTAGTTACAATCCTTTCTACAGATTTAGAAGAGCTATATTTAAATGAATTGTAAGGAGGAAAGTAATAAGTATGTCAATACAGTATGATATCCTTCAATACGCTTTACTTACAGGGGTTCTGGTCCATATTGATGCACCCATCGCATAATTGTTGTATGTACTAAGAATAATCCTCTTTCCTCCATCATTTCCACTAAATCACGAAGACTTAAGTTTTGTACCGCAGGTACCAACGTACGGTTAATACAATGATATCAGGCTGATACTGTTTCCATTTGAATATATTTTCTTTTTCCATACTGATCACACACCTTTTTTTAGTAATAGCACCAGTATTGCCAAGTTTGAAAGAGCATTTTCAAATCATTTCGCTTTTTTGCACCAGAACCGAGTTGAGCCCATATATCACAGCTCATGTGAATCGATTTGGCAAATATGGAATTGATCCAAATAGACAGCCACCGGATTTACAGTTCGATATGCCAATTTACCAAGTAGCCAATTAATAAAAAGGGTATGTGGCGAATAAAAACTTCTTCACATACCCTTTTTTAATTGGAATATATTTGCATACGGCCCCATATTTTACTTTTGGTTGCCATACCCCATTTATTTTAATAATTGAGCACGTTTTACTGGATCTTTATAA
Organism: Bacillus sp. CPT56D-587-MTF; assembly: GCF_058792335.1. Taxonomy (NCBI): domain Bacteria; kingdom Bacillati; phylum Bacillota; class Bacilli; order Caryophanales; family Bacillaceae; genus Bacillus; species Bacillus sp. CPT56D-587-MTF. Next base: position 24,028 of record NZ_JBYTEF010000007.1, read on the forward strand.
TCTTCTAATGACATTTTTACAGCTGGTTTATTTGGATCATCTGGTGTAAATGTTACTTCACCTTTTGTATGATAACCCGCTACACCAGAAAAGCTCATTGGTACCTTTACAAATACTCTTTTATTTATGTCGTCTAATTTTATATAAGATGGTAGACTAATAGATGGATCCTTAGCAAGGCCCTTCTTAATAAAATCATATAAACTCATCACACCTAATGTTGACGTTTGGTTTATCATATCAGCTTGTCCAATTCTTGATGTAACTTCGGTATACCCATCGTATGCTCCTGAATATTCTTGATTAAATATCGCAATATTCATTTCTGTTGTTCCATGTGGTGCGGCCTTTATATCTTGAGATGGGAACGTGTCTGTTGTTGTTTTAGTATATGTATTACCAGTTGTATGAGTATAAGACGTATCAACTTCCATCTTAAGTGTGACATTACCCTCTGCTACAAAAGGTATCCCTACAGATACTTTTGTCTCGGCACCAATCTTCAATGCTACACCTTCTGCATTTGTTTCTGTAAATGAATGCGTATTCGTTATTGCTTGACTATCTGTTTTTAATACTTGATCTACATCTGTAGTATTATGCAAGGTTCCCACACTTACAAATGTAGGCTTTCCATCTCCCACAGTAGTTGCGGTTAAATTAATGTCACCTGAACCTAAATTAGTATAGTTACCATCAAGATCTATGTTGCTAGCACCTGTATAAATTTGCTTGACGGGATCCGCAAGTGCAGGTGATATTTTTTCATCTAACCACTGTTTAAAACTATCTTTAGAAAATTGACTAGTTTCTTCATAATTTGTTGGTGCTGCAGCAAAAGCATTCACAGGTGCTGCAATAACTGGCGCACTAAGCATACATGCTAATGGTACAGTTGCTAATAACTTTTTATATTTAGTTATTTTCATCATACATCTCTCCCACTTGTTAAGTTTATTTGATGTTTCAACTTCTATAGTAGCAGATAAAAATAATAAAACATGTATAAAAAAGTCCTTTATAAAAGCTCTTTTTATTTGAAAAGGATGTAAAATTTCAAGACATTACGATAGCTTAAAGAAAACCAACAGTACTAGCTAATGGATACTCAAAGAATGCCTTTCTTGAGCGTTTTTGCTTTAAAATATCTCATGTATCACTTTCCCTCATGCATTTCTCCTACAGCTTAGCTTCATTTGAAAACTTTACAACAGAACCCCTTTCTCTTTAATATGGCAATACTGAACAACAGGAAACGTACATTTTGAAAAGTACATTTTTATATTTGTTAATATAAAATCACAACATATATAATCAGTATATCAACAATTTTTCTAAATATATTAGTTCAGGAGGAATGCATATGCAAATGTATAAAAAATTAGCAACTTTAGCACCAATGGCTGCGTTAGGTACATCTCTTTTATTATCCCCTTCCATGACCTTTGCTGCCGAGAAACATGAGCCAATTAAAACTGTACAAACACAAAATCAATTATCCGCAGCTGTTGAATTTGGTGGAGACACATTAGAAGTACCTCCACATAGTCAATTAACTATCACTTATAAAACAGATACCGGAATAGAACTTTCACAATTCCAATATAACAATGATACTGACTCTGCAAAATCTGTTATTACTCCAAAACAATCAGTAATGCTTCCAGATGGTGCAAAATCTGTTACACATGATGTTGTAATTAATAAAATGTAATACAAATGATTGTAAAAACCCATTGTTTTAGCAATGGGTTTTTATCAGGCTGTGGAGAAAGTCTTCTCTACAGCCTGTTTTTGTGTCTGAACCTCTTTTTATGTGTCAACACTGATAAAAAAGAGGAAAAGGAGAGAGTTTTTATGATGGGTGCTTTAAAAAATCATCGTGATGAACGTGTATCTGTTTCTGTAGAAGAGTTGGTTCCACAAGATCATTTCCTTCGTGCGATTGAAGCGACAATTAGTTTTGATTTTATTGAAGAGAAATTACGCCCTTATTACTGTGAAAACAATGGACGTCCGTCAATCCATCCTATCGTTTTATTTAAAATGATGTTTATTGGATATTTTTACGGTATTCGTTCGGAGCGTCAATTGGAAAAAGAGATTAAAACGAATATCGCCTACCGTTGGTTTTTAGGGTTTTCTCTATCAGATACTATTCCAGATCATTCTACAATCAGTTGGAATCGCCGTACCCGCTTTATTCATACAAATATTTTCGAAGAAATTTTTGATGAGATCGTGAGGCAAGCGACAGAGCACCGGATGGTGGGAGGACGTGCGCTAATGACAGATTCTACGCACATTAAGGCCAATGCCAATAAGAATAAATTTGTACATAAATATAAAAAAGAAAAAGCAAAGTTTTATATAGATGAGCTAGAAGCTGCGGTAATCGAAGATCGTAAGGTACATGGAAAAAAGAATTAAAACCTAGAGAGGAAAGTGATACCCCTACCAAAAAAACTCGTATAAGTACCACGGATCCAGATAGTGGATTTTTAATGAGAGATGGAAAACCGAACGGTTTTCATTTCTTAGACCATCGTACGACTGATGCGAAGTACAATATTATTACAGATACCTATGTAACGGCTGGAAATATGGCAGATTCCGAGCCATATTTAGCACGCCTCCAAGCTCAAATCGATAAATTCGGGTTCAAAGTAGAAGCTGTAGCTCTTGATGCAGGCTATTTTACGAGCTATATCTGTAAGAAATTATCGGAGAGAAATATATGTATGGTGATGGGGTGTATTTTAGAGTATGCGACAACGGATCGTGAAGGATAAGCCTATCCTGTTGCAGTACGTGAACTAAAGGAAGAAAAGTGTATACCACACGGTATACCACTTCGTGTAAAAAAATACTTAAACAATATCATTGAGCAAGATCATCGGTTTATCAAAAAACGGATTCGGAATATGCTAGGATTGAAATCATTCCCTACAGCTATAAAAATGATTACTGGAATAGAAGCTATGCATATGATCAAAAAAGGACAAACTCTCCAAGGGGAGAAGTCTGTCCAAAAGCAGATATATCTTATCAATGAACTCTTTGGTTTAACAGCATAAAGTTCCATTCCGTTAGGAATCTTCTATTCTTTTTTCACATTCCACTATTGTTGCACCAGAACCAAATTAAAGTGGTTATCAAGCTAAAGGAAGACACTCATGAGAGTGTTTTTCTTTTTCAAAAAAGGATGAGGGTTAAGAAAAAGATCATGTAATACATATATACTCCTTATCCATATGCTTTTCTAGGGACCTTTAGCTCAGTTGGTCAGAGCAGACGGCTCATAACCGTCCGGTCGTAGGTTCAAATCCTACAAGGTCCATCACTATTTGTATACCTTTCTTATTAGAACATGCATGGGTATGGACCATCCTAGTCCAGAAACAGTTACATGGATCATGATAAAATTGAAAATGAATACATGTAACAAACAGAAAAAGGTGCTCCTAGGGGCACCTTTTTCTGTTTATAGAATTTTAATATATATTACTTCTCAATATATATAGAACGTATAATCGTACGTGTGTATGGATGTCCGGCTTTATTTTTCCCTTTCACATCAATGGTAAAATTGTATACACCTGATTGCTCTATATGCTGTAACGTGGTAGATAACATATTTGCATCTCCTTGTTGAACGCCATCAGATTGTGAAATCAGTGTACCTGTCTGATCGACAATTCGAACCGTCATAGAAACATCCTCCGCTTCAACTGGGTTTTTATCAGCAGATTGGATTTGTAATTTTGCTTGATTTACTTTCAGCTTAGCCGGTATTTTCAAATGGAAAGGTGCTTCCTGTTGATACTGTACCATCGCTAAATAAGCATCTTTCCCTTCCGTATTCATACGTATCTTCCAGTCTCCCACTTCCATACTTTTTATTTGAAATGTATGAATAAAGGCCCCTTTAAAAAAGGTATCATCACCCGTTGTTACTACCGCATCCTGTTTGGTGTAAACCTTCCCTGATGGCGAAATAAGTTGTATCTCTACTTGTTTACTCGCAGTCAAAACCGATACAGTTCCTGCTGTCAATGTATCCACAGAAAACACAGCGCGATTTTCTTGATGTGGGATCAGCTCTCCGCCTAAAACCGTTTGGTTTTCTGTCGGTCCTAACTCTGTATAGGGCTCATTCCTAGAAGGCGCGGCAGACGGTGACCATGCTGGCCCCATTTTTTTCGTTCGTAAGTAAGGTTCTATGCGAGAAAAGACGGCACTTCCCGTTCGAATCGAATCATGATCTAATGTAACATCAGAAAAAAGGTGGGCACCGTACGGCAAAGTGGTACTCCATTCACTGACAAGGCCATCGTTATTTCCATATGGTGACAAATACAATCCTCCCATAGATAAAGCAGAAAAAGTAGGCCCCCAACTGGTTCCTGCTATCGTGTAATATTGATTGGATTTTGTGGCAGGATTACTATCAATAATCGAGCGAAATCGTGCCATTTCCCCAGTTTGTAACGCATACGTTCCTTCATCTTGTTGCCCTAGTAAAGAGGCAAGCCATCCCGCCCACCAACTATAGGATAAATCTGCTAGATGTGTCCCATAATGAGGAGATCCAAGTGTGATGACCTTATCAACAAAACGATGCGCCCCATATTGTACAAGAGCCGCTTGTGTATCAATGCCCCCTTTGCTATGCGCGATGATGTTGACTTTTTTTCCAAAATGTTGCGAAATGGCTTCTAATTTTTCAGCTAATAGTTTCCCATTTGTCCAAGGACTTACGGAACCTGTCCCAGCTGCATCATACAGTTGTACAAAAGCAGTTTGATAGCCAGCATCGTAAGCAAGGTCATACATCGTATTTTTTCCATGATAGTACGTATCTCCATACCAATCATTTGCCTTTCCGTTTTTTCCTTGCACAAATACAATCGGTGATTTGGTAGGGTCTACCTGTATAGGTGGTGCTCCCACAAACCAATCCCCTGGCCGGAATGTTTCTTTTGGTGGAAATACCTTTCCGTAATTTGGATGTGTTTCTGCAGATACAGAAGGTGCGTTATAAAAAATGAAAAATAAAAAAAGCAAAAGAAAGGATTGCAGTAGTCTTTTACAATGTTTCAAATGAATACCCCCTCATGTTTTTATCTTTACATACACTTTCAAATGAAGATTACATCTTCTCGGCCCCCTTTTGTACATATAATTTCTCATAATATTCGGTCTCCAAAAGAGAAAAACCTTTTATTCTAGCCGTTTCGAGATATTTCTCAAAATACTTCCCTTATATCCGATATATAATAGGGAGACCTGGAAGGATTGTCTAGGAACATAGAAAAAGACCTGCGGTAGTATGTCAACTGAAAAACAAAAGAACTTTTAGTTATCAAAGGCCTATTTGCTTAAAAAAGACATCACGAAACTAAACCAGTAATATATGTAATTTACTGGAAAATGATTGAAAGGTAGCGATGACAAGTTTTATGTCACACTTTCACGCACCTTTCTGGCGTAAAGAGTTGGTGACTGCGTAGTAGCGCATCCACCAATCGCACAAGTTTTCTTGCGGTTAGAACGAGTGCACGTTTGTGTTGATGTTTTGGTACTTCATTATATTTTTTTACGTAATATTCTTGATAATCAGATACATGCTTTCTTACAGAGTTGGCGGCTTCAACTAAGTAATACCGCAAGTAATGATTTCCATTACGGGATAATGAAGTGTTTTCTGCGGTGAATCGACCAGACTGGTGCGTACGCCAATATAATCCGGCATATTTTGCTACCTTGGTTTCATCATCAAATCTTTCGATTTGACCAATCTCAGCGATAATACCGGCGGCGAATACAGGGCCAATTCCGGGAATAGATTCGAGTGTTTGCGTTAATCCAGCCATGATTCGCTTAATGGACTTTTCTATTTCTTTGATTTGCTGTTGATAGGTACGAATCACCGCGATTGATGTTCCGAGAAGGACATCGATTGAGTCTTCTACGACCTTATCCAAACGATAGGAAGAGCGAACAGCCTTTTGAATAGTTGATGCGATACATGTCGGGTCACCAAATCGATTTTTCCCTTTTACTTGTAGGAACTCAACGAGTTCCTCTAAAGGCATATCAGCTAATTCTTCTAGACTGAATTTTTCAAGGAATAATTCCATCATGGCGTTACCAAATATAGAAGAATCCACTTCTTGTGAGAATGTATTACATTTATAACTTAGGTATTGTAAAAAATGTTGTTTTTCTTTTGTCAACATTCTAACGAGTTGATAACGAGATCTTGTTAATTGCTGGAGTGCCACATACTGACTCTCTTTTACGATGGACATTTGATTTCGGCCAAAGCGTAAGTAATCAGCGATGACAAAGGCATCAATCTCGTCCGTTTTATCCATGTCAGAATAGCTTTTCTTGAAGTTAGCAATTTGCTTAGGATTCATAAGAAATACCTTTGCTCCAAAGCTTTGTAAGTCTTCATCATAGTGAAGAAACATGGATGGATGAAAACTATAAACAGATGTGGATTCTAAGCCAATTTTAAAGATTTCTACCTTTTGATTGGCTATGTGCTTTAATAATCGCTCTTTGAGCGTTGTGGCACCTGGTAAATCATTATTGACTGAAAAGGAGTCTACCTTTTCTCCTTCACCATTTAGAATACAAACTTTTATATCAAACGAACTTACATCTAGACCAGCAAATAATCTCACGTAAGAGACCTCCTTTCGATTTAGAATCATTTCTTGGACGTCTCGAGATATCTCTAGTGTGTACGCCGACCAACAACCTCGTGTATGAGAGCTTGTCCTGAATCGAAAGCCGCCCTAGAGCTACTAACATCTAGGTTCGAAGGTCAGGCTGCTCAGCCTGCGCGTAGGGAGTCCCGCACGTTCACTGAGAAACACTCTTTTTATGTGGTACATCCACAGGAGAGGGAAGAATTGTCCCAAATGATCCTAAGATCATTATCTAGAAATATCTTGAGACGTCCAAGTGTTTTTTACTGGTCTCTCATTAATATAAGTGGCAAATCTAAGCTCGAGATAGAGCTTAAATACAATATACGAGGAGGGGAAGAGGATGAAAAGTGGCATCCGAATATTGGTTACTTTCTCATTGGTTTTGCTCGGACTGCCTATCATCTTTTTAGCTTTTATTACATGGAAGCATAAAAAGCCATCCGAATCTGTAAATCTTATGATAGAAAACTCGCAAGAAAACAGATTACCATCCTATACGCCATTCCAAGTTACTACCTTTAACATTGGTTACGCAGGATTAGATGCAAAACAAGATTTCTTCATGGACGGAGGAACGGGCTCACGTTCTCGTAGTAAAGAACAAACCAAACAGAATTTACAACACATGTCGTCCTTTTTAAAAGAAGATCATGCAGATTTTTTCTTGTTACAAGAAGTCGATATCAAAGCATTCCGTTCTTTTGATCAAAATGAATATCAATTTTTTCAACAGGAGTTATCCTACCACGCTTCTACATTCGGTTATAATTATAGGAATCCATGGGTTCCGGTTCCCTTTTTGCGTCCCATAGGATATGTGGAATCGGGACTCGCTACGTTTTCGACCTACTTCATACAACAAGCAACTCGTTTTCAATTACCAGGGAGAGAGCCTTGGCCTAAGCAACTCTTTGATTTAGATCGTGCGATGGTAGAACACATGATCCCGGTTGAAAATGGAAAGAACTTACGAATCGTAAATCTACATGTCTCGGCATATGATGCAGGTGGGAATATCCGCAAACAACAACTGCAATACATAAAACAGTATATGCATACACAGTATCAGAAGGGGGATTATGTGATTATAGGTGGTGACTGGAATCAGCTACTGTCAGATATTCAGTTACCAGACCCCGCATTTCTAGCCGCCTGGCCCAAATGGTTAGTGCGTTTGCCCCAAGATTTTACAGAAGGAGGATTTCAATGGGCTGTAGATTCTTCTGTGTATACGGTACGCGATAATCGTACGGCATACATCAAAGGAAAAAGTTTTGTGACCATTATTGATGGATTTGTAGTCTCACCTAATGTGGAAATCCTTCAAGTCAAGGGACACGATTTACAGTTTACACATAGTGATCATAATCCTGTGAGTGCTGTTTTTCAATTACAGTAGAACGGAAGACATACGTTCGAATAAACTTTTGGGAGACGTGAATAAACATGAAACAAGCATATACAATTGTTGTTATCGGAGCTGGTACAGCTGGGATTTCCTTGGCTGCCCATTTACTCCGTCATGCCCCTGTATTAAAAGAACAGGTGGCCATCATAGACCCTGCTCAAACACATTATTTCCAGCCACTATGGACATTTGCGGGAGCTGGGATTGTCAAAAAAGAAGCAACGATGAAAAAGCAATCCGACCTCATTCCAGAAGGTGTACATTGGATACAAAGGAAAGTTTCGGAAATAAGTCCGAAAGAAAACAGGTTGCTGCTAGAGGATGGAACTATTATTGCCTATGAAATGTTAATTGTAGCTGCGGGTATTCAAATTCATTGGGATCACATTAAAGGATTGAAAGAAGCGATTGGAAAAAATGGGGTTTGTAGTAATTACTCGTATGACTATACGGATGCAACCTGGAGAGAAATCCAACAATTTAAAGGAGGAAACGCCATCTTTACGCATCCGAATACCCCTATCAAGTGTGGCGGTGCACCTCAAAAAATTATGTATTTAGCCGAGGAATACTTTTGTCGCCAAGGTGTCCGGGAGAAAAGTAAGATTATGTTTCAAACAGCAAATCCACATATTTTTCATGTACCTCGCTATGCTTCCTCTTTAGAAAAGGTAATTCAGAGGAAACAAATTATAACGAGCTTTCATCAGAATTTAGTAGAAATTAACGCGGAAAAAAAAGAAGCGATTTTTGAAGATATACAAACAGGTAATAGAGAAAGCATACCGTATCACCTCTTACATGTTGTCCCGCCTATGGGACCACCTGATATGATCAAGAATAGTTTACTAGGAGACGAAGAAGGATGGGTAGATATAAACCCTTATACACTGCAGCATGTACGGTACCCCAATATATTTGGGATTGGGGATTGTACCAATTTGCCAACTTCTAAAACGGGGGCGGCTATTCGAAAACAAATTCCTGTTGTAAGAGAAAACCTGTTGGCATTTTTACAGGGACAGGAGGTACAAGCGACATACAATGGCTATACATCTTGCCCCATTGTCACGGGATATAAAAGTTTGATTTTAGCAGAATTTGATTATCATCAGGAAGAACAAGAAACATTTCCGTTTGATCAATCAAAAGAAAGATATAGTATGTTTTTGTTAAAGAGATATGCACTTCCTTTTCTATATTGGAGATACATGCTAAAAGGCATCGTATAAGAAATAAAACATTGTCAAAAGGAATGCTGGTTAAAAAAGAGTTTGAAATATAAGGGGGCTGATGTATGTTATTCGAATGCTTTTATCATGACAAATTGGCTCATGCGTCTTATATTGTGGGGTGTCAGAATCACGGAGTGGCCATTGTTATCGATCCAGGACGCCACATTGAACAATATATGGAATTTGCTAGAAAGCGCGGATTAAGCATCATTGCGGTAACAGAAACACATATTCATGCTGATTTTGTATCTGGTGCGAAAGAGCTTGCGTTATCTTGTAACGCAACGTTTTATGCATCAGCTGAAGGGGGAAGCACATGGAAATATCGGTATCTCAATCAAGTGCCATACCATCTCGTCAAAGGTGGTAGTGCATTTCATATTGGTACGATTCAATTTCAAGTTATTCACACGCCAGGACATACGCCTGAAAGTATTTCATTTCTAGTCATAGATACAAAACAGCATAATGAAACCAATGACAAACCGATAGGGATTTTTACAGGAGATTTTCTATTTGTTGGTGATGTAGGTAGACCAGATTTATTAGAAACCGCTGTTGGTATTCCACATCATGCGAAGAGTAGTGCCAAAGACTTATTTCATTCGATCCAAAAAATCAAAACGATGCCGATATACCTACAAATTTGGCCCTCCCATCGTGCTGGTAGCGCATGCGGAAAATCATTAGGCGCCATTCCCTCTTCTACAATGGGCTATGAGAAACTTTTTAATTGGGCCTTTCAAACAGAGGAACAAAATTCTTTTGTGATGCATGTATTAAGTGGCCAGCCGGAACCACCACCTTATTTTTCCAAAATGAAACGAATCAATCAAGATGGTCCGCCGATTCGTACACAGGGTCTCATAAAAGAAATACATTCTTTCCCTGCATGGCAACAACTAGCACATACCGACCAACAAATCATTGATACAAGAGAACCAACGTTTTTTGCATCTGGTCACGTAAAGGGGTCCCTGAATATTCCTTATAACCAGTCTTTTACAACCTGGTGTGGTTGGCTCCTAGAGGATAGCCAGGACCTTATCATCGTTATCGATCCTCTGTCTGCAAATATAAACGAGGTACGGAGAGATTTGGAAGCAATTGGACTAGATCGTACGATAGCCTATATGCCTTCAAACACACTGGAAGATATAGAGTCATTAGAGACGTATGAAGAAAGAACTGTTCAAGAATTGTTTCCTCTTATACAATCGGGAACCCATCCCGTTATTGATGTTCGAAATCAATCGGAATGGAACGAGGGACATCTTCCGCATGCCAAACATATCATGCTAGAACACTTGACAGAGCATGTACAAGACATTCCAAAAGATCGTCCGATTATTGTACAGTGTCGTTCTGGTATACGTTCCGCTATTGCAGCAAGTATATTACAGAAACATGGTGTAAAGGAAGTAATAAATGTACAAGGTGGATATTTAGCATGGCTAAAGGCGGAATTCCCTATTTGTAAATGAACAGATAAACAAATACGATCATGATATGAAAGAATGTAGGATGAAAAGAATAGTAAAAAGGGATAGAAATCTATAAAAAACCGTTACATTTTATAATGAAACAAAATATAACGGTTTTTTATGTATCATTTGAATTTGTAAATTACTCTATACGGGGTACGGCAACCATTCCTTCTTTTTGGAGCCACTCACAAATATAAAGCAAGAGAAGTGATGTTTTCATATACTCATTTCTCTTGCTTTTGATTAGCTTGCCTCTTCAGTTTCAGTAAGTGATACAGGTGTATCAAATTCAATATCTGGTGGACGTCGATTTGAATCTAATCTATATTTTCCAAATCGGTTCACATGAAATGTTACATATGGACTTAAATCAGATAACACGTCCTCATCTACCTTATTGCCCTCCTGTATATATTCATGAAGAATTTGTGTGAGTTGAAAGACATTATAAAAGATTAAGCAATTCGCTACTAAATGATTGTATTTTATAATTTTTCTTTGCCGTTCCCGATTGTTTTCTGCGATAATTCCTTCACCGCCAAAGAATAACCACTTTGCAAATCCATTAAAAGATTCACTTTTATTTGTAGCGGCTTGAATTGTGCTTCTTAGTTTTTCATCAGATAAATATTTTAATAAAAATAAAGTGCGAATGGCACTTCCTAGTTCTCGAAAAGCCTGATATAGTTTATTTTTCTTACTATATGTATTTAACTTATTTAAAATCGTAGAAGGATGGATCCGTCCCATTTTAATAGACATTACTACACGCAACATATCTTCATAATGGTTTTCAATCAAATTCCAATCTACTGATTGTGAAAATAATCCATCAATATGCATATACATAGACTCTTTATCTGGTCTTAAAAACTTTAAATCTTTCCAATTACGAATTCGAGGCATAAGTTCAATCCCTAGTAAATAGGCTAATCCAAAAACAGGTGCATTTTGTCCTTGTGTATCAGCATGAAGCGTATCAGGCTGAATATCGGATTTATTTTTCATGAGAAGGTCTAAAATATAAACTCCTTCCCAAACGCCACAAGGAATAAAATGACTAAATAAGGCGATATATGTGTCGGAGACATGATAATACCCAATTCCTCCATATCCACCATAGCGAATATGATTTTCAGACAGTAGATTCTTTTCGTATAGATCCCACATGGTTCCATCAGCTGAAGCGCTAGTTCCATTCCCCCAGTACTTAGGTAACTTAAATCGATTATATGCATTAATAATCCATTCAATGGCTTTTTGAATATTTTCTTCTGTAATATGTCTATCGTTTATCCAAGATATATGTTTTCTATCCATATTTGATAGCGAACGTGCTGTTTGGGTAGACCCTAATCATACATTGGTTAGTTATTGAAAACACTCGGTTCTAACTGTATGATTAGGGTGTATGATAATTAGTTAGAAAATGAGGTGGATCTTTAAACATGAAAATTGCTTATGCTAGAGTTTCAACTTTAGATCAAAATTTAAATAGACAAATACAAACATTAAAAGAATTTGGAGCGGAAAAAATATTCACGGAACAAAAATCTGGTGCATCTGTTCATAATAGAGAAGCATTTCAAGAGGCGTTAAAATTTGTTCGAAGTGGAGATACATTTATGGTGGAAGCAATCGACAGACTTGGGCGTAATTATGATGAAATTATTCATACTGTTAATTACCTAAAAAGAAAAGAAGTGAAGTTAATTATTACCAGCCTACCTATTATGGCAGAAGTAATTGGAAATTCTTTATTAGATAAATTTATTAAAGATTTAATCGTTCAAATCTTAGCTATGATTGCGGAACAGGAACGAACAGAAACGAAAAGGAGACAAGCACAAGGAATTTCAATAGCAAAACAGAAAGGAGTTTATAAAGGAAGACCGACTCTTTATTCTCCAAAAGCAAAGGACCCTCAAAAAAGGTTAGTATACAATCGAGTAGTTGAAATGTTAAATGATGGCGAAGCCATTTCTCATATTGCAAAAGAAAACGGTATAACTAGGCAAACTGTATATAGAATAAAGAACGCTACATCTAATTCAGACAGTTATATGGAGGTATAAATGAAAAGTTCGGATTCTCAATTAAAAAGTCGTGGAAAAATTACATTTGAAGATTTACAGCACTATAATAATCACTCAAAGCTTGAATTATTAGAAATGATTAAATCAAAAGAAGCCTATAAAAGAACTATCGCTATAAAATTACTATCAGAGAAAAAAGACTTAAATGATGATTTGATTCGTTTGTTTCTTCAAACTCTTACACAAGAAAACAAACTTTATACAAAAATTGAATTATGTGACGCACTTTCAAAAGGTAATGTTCAGTCTGCTAAGATTATGGTCGAATATTTAGGGCAGATAGGTACTAACCAACATAAAGTATTACCGGTTCTGGTGCAAAGAAAGGATACGTTCCCAAGAAATAATGAGGATTCCTATTGGAATTATTCTTTACGCTGTTAATCCAAATAATTGATGAATAAATTCTTTTTGATTTTGAACAGACTGATCCCGTAAATCAACCTGTTCTTTTTTTATCATATGCATGGCTTCTACTCCTGCAAGTATACATGTAGCGGTGCCAAAAGATTTAAATCCTAACATAGAGCGTACACGTTTTTTAATGAATCGATGGTCTTGCTCCACTACGTTATTTAGATATTTTATCTGCCGAATTTGAGTGCCTAACGGCACTTTTTTCTCGTTCTTTAATTTGGTGATAGCAACTGGATAAGCAGGATTTTTATCAATTGTAATTGTACGAGGTTTTGAGGCATGAAAAGATTGCAAAGCTTTCTTAAAGAATCGCTTTGCAGCCTTATGATTTCTAGTTTTACTAAGATTGAAGTCAATCGTATTTCCCTCAGAATCAACCGCACGGTATAAATACATCCATTGCCCTTTTACTTTTATATACGTTTCATCCACTCGCCATGAATCATTTGTTTGTTTAAGATGACATCGGATCCGTTTATCCAGTTCCGGTCCGTATTGATGGACCCAGCGCATAATCGTTGTATGTGCTAAGGATAATCCTCTTTCTTCCATCATTTCCACCAAATCTCGAAAACTTAGATTGTACCGTAGGTACCAACGTACAGTTAATAAAATTATATCTGGTTGGTAATGCTTCCATTTAAACAAATTGTCCTTTTTCATACTGATCACATCCCTTTTGCAGAGTAATCGTATCAGTATGTCCAAAATTAGAAGATTACTTGCAATTAACCTAATTTTTTTGCACCAGATTCATCATTTGTCCTAACTTTTCTGTTGTTACTTCATCCTCAATATGTGGGATCAACATGACATAGCGATACCGTTTTGTTTCAAAATATAAGTACAAGTAATGCAGAGCTATGCGGATCATTGCATATACGATTATTCCCCACAAGATCAGGCGGCATATACTAACTGTTACATCAATCACTGCCGGTACACGTTTCATGATTTCCATCACTATTTTTTCTTTGGAGAACCAGACAAAGCCCACAGCTCCTAAAACTAAGAGCACTTTCCAGTTCTTCTCAATCATATTTTCAAGTTCTTTATCAAACTTGCTGCGCGCCACTCTTTCACTTCCTTTCTATCTCATCATGACATGACTTACGCGAGTGCCAACGTCTTTTCTTGATGTTTTTGTATGCGTTGTTCTACGGCTAGTTGAATCAATATTTGAGGCTGCATCACTGCTTGGTGAGGTTGATTGATTTGTTCTAAAAGTGTTTTATATTCGAAGAGTTCTTGCTTGATTTGTTCCATATCCATTTCTCCATTTACTATAACTTGCTCTTTCCAAAATGCTTCCCAGCATTCATGACGATTATTATACATTCCCTTTCTCCTCCCTTTGTCAGGAGGGATGCTCTCAGGAAAGAACATCCTTCCTAAACCAAATTTGTTATCATTTGTGCAAATGCTTATGGAAATTGGCTTTTGGATCTATGAGTTTCATTCCTTTTTCATTACCAGCTAATGTCATCAAAAAGCTTGAAAATGCCATCCCTCTTCCTGTAATTCCATTCAATTCAGCTGAAATTTTGGAATGATTCGCACGATTCCCCCTTACCTGATCCAATCTACCGATATAAAAACCACGTTTGCTACGCATATGCTTAATTGGTTTCATCCCATTTTCTCCTTTCATCATTTCATCTTTTTATATCGCTAAATGGAAATATTGTGTGATTTTAAGACTGCTCCTCATCTAAATTATACGGTTCACCAAATTTCACTGCTAATTCTGATGGTGGTTCCTCTTGACAACTTGCAATGATTCCTATATTCAACTGCTCTAATTCTTCTAAAAATGGAAGAAACCGCTCTGGAACTTGGCGATACCATTTCATCATTTCATCTATCACAACAACCTGAGAGTGCTTGCACTGCTGTTGTTCTGATAAGGTGAGAAACACTCCTTCATGCGCAAAAGGAATCACACAAACCCGTTCGTTATACTCTTGATATTCTCCACAACCATCTAATATGGTCAATTGAACATCCTCTAGTATCATGATGTTGATTGATTGTTTCAGTAGCCATGTTTTCCCTTTGCCTACGCTTCCTCGTACCAAGATATTTCTATTCTCTTCTGCAAACACGAAATGTGGACTGATTCCTTTTCCCGCTTTCCCCGTTACCAATACATTTGACTTACTCCTGTCATAGCACTCTGGCTTGATAAAATTTGATGACTTTTCACTTCTTCCAATAAACATTCCGTTCATAAAAATCGCACCTTTCTTTTTCTTAATTTAGATTCTTTTACTACTTTTGCACAGCATTTATAATTTTTGATTTGTATAACCATAAAGCTGCACAAATGACGATTTGAGCTCTGCACGGTTCTGGTGCAAAAAAGCGAAATGATTTGAAAATGCTCTTTCAAACTTGGCAATACTGGTGCTATTACTAAAAAAAGGTGTGTGATCAGTATGGAAAAAGAAAATATATTCAAATGGAAACAGTATCAGCCTGATATCATTGTATTAACCGTACGTTGGTACCTGCGGTACAACTTAAGTCTTCGTGATTTAGTGGAAATGATGGAGGAAAGAGGATTATTCTTAGTACATACAACAATTATGCGATGGGTGCATCAATATGGACCAGAATTAAATGAGCGTATTCGAAAACATTTGAAACCAACCAATGATTCTTGGCGTGTGGATGAAACATACATCAAAATCAAAGGAGAGAAAATGTACTTATATCGCGCGATTGATTCTGAAGGAAACACGATTGATTTTTATTTAAGTCGTAAAAGAGATGCGAAGGCTGCCAAACGTTTTCTAAAGAAAGCCTTGGCTTCTGTTCATGCCACAAAACCTCGTTCGATAACTGCTGATGGCGATAAAGCCTATCCTGTTGCAGTACGTGAACTAAAGGAAGAAAAGTGTATACCACACGGTATACCACTTCGTGTAAAAAAATACTTAAACAATATCATTGAGCAAGATCATCGGTTTATCAAAAAACGGATTCGGAATATGCTAGGATTGAAATCATTCCCTACAGCTATAAAAATGATTACTGGAATAGAAGCTATGCATATGATCAAAAAAGGACAAACTCTCCAAGGGGAGAAGTCTGTCCAAAAGCAGATATATCTTATCAATGAACTCTTTGGTTTAACAGCATAAAGTTCCATTCCGTTAGGAATCTTCTATTCTTTTTTCACATTCCACTATTGTTGCACCAGAACCGTTGTTTTCTCCATCGAGATGATTTGAAATAAATAAGAACATTTACAATAAAAAATAGCAAGATAAAGAGTAGTGGCAATATAATTCCTCCTGATGAATGATATCTTCTCAATTTTTTCTTTGCTCTATAAGTATACAAGCATGTTTCAAATAACAGAAAGTTACTTCTTTTGTGTACAGAAAATTGTATATTTCTGTACACTTTATTTTTTAGTAAAAAACACTACATTTTTTCCTATTATCGTGTCCATAAACAGTGTACAATTATGTATGTTCAGATATCTATCTAAAATTAAATTATTGAACAGGGAGAGACTACAAATTGAAAATTGGTTATGTTCGTGTATCAACTGTAGATCAAAATTTGGATTTACAAATAGATGCTTTAAAGGCGTATGGATGTGATGAAATATTTGAAGACAAGTTGAGTGGCATCGCTGGAAAAAGGCCCGGCCTTGAAAAGGCTCTTCAATATGTGAGACCTGGTGATTCTTTGGTAGTCTGGCGACTCGATCGTTTAGGAAGAACGATGCATCATCTTATCCAAATTGTAAATGAATTAAATGAACAGGGCGTTAGTTTCTATAGTGTACAAGAAAATATCACGATGGATCGCTCTAGCGCTACAGGACAATTAATGTTTCACTTATTTGCTTCTTTTGCAGAATTTGAAAGAAACCTCATTCGTGAACGGACAGAGGCGGGAAGAATTGCCGCAAGGGCTCGGGGACGTTTTGGTGGAAGACCTGAAAAGTTAGGAGAAAAAGAACAACAAATGATACAAACACTCGTGTCTAAGAAAACCCCCATTAAAGATATTGCGCAAATATTAAAGATTTCTCGTACAACCGTGTATCGTTATTTACATAAATAGGAGGAAGTTCAGATGGCGACGAGAGAAGTTCTGACTCAAACGCAACGAGAATACTTTTATGAATTACCAGACCAGATGAGTGAACGAGAGCGGATACGATACTACACTTTATCGGAAGAAGATATACAAATCATCCGTCAACAACGCGGCGCAACGAATCAATTAGGTTTTGCGGTTCAATTGGCTTATTTACGATTTCCTGGTCGGCCATTCGCTTCTGAAGAAAAAATATCCGATTTTCTTGTTTCTTTGCTTGCAAAAAGATTAGGAATCGTGCCTGCAGCTATACATAAGTATGCGAAAATTCGCGATACAACAAGGCGAGAACACATCAGCAAAACTCGAAAACATTTTGGATTCCGATCTTTTACCTTACGAGAATATCGAGAGTTAGCAAATTGGCTTCTTCCAACTGTTATGGGAACCGAGAAAGGCCTGGTTTTGGTTGACCTTTTAATACAAGAAATGCGAAAAAGAAAAATCATTCTTCCTGCCATGTATGCCATAGAACATTTAGTTTGGGCGGTATGTGAACGTGCAGAAAAGCGAACGTTTAAAAAGTTAACAAAAGCGTTATCTCCACAACAACTTTTACAATTAGACCAGCTATTAACAAAGTCTGCAGACAAACATATTACAAGTTTATCCTGGTTACGAAAACCACCTGGAACGGTTTCACTTAAAAATTTTCATAAAATATTAGACCGCATTCAATTTATTCAAAAGCTCGCATTACCATTAGAAAACGGACAAGAGATTCACCAAAATAGATTACTACAATTAGCTAGGGAAGGCTCTCGGTATTCCACCCAACATTTGTCTCGGTTCCATTCTCTGAAACGTTATGCAACTTTAATGGCATTTTTAATTCATATTTATGCTTTTTTAATTGACCAAGGTTTATATGTAAATGAAAAGTTACTTGGGCGCATGTTTAAACGAGGAGAAAAAATACATAACGATTCGTTTCAAAATGACGGAAAATTAATTAATGAGAAAATCCGCTTATTTGCAAAACTGGGGAAGGTTTTAATTGAAGCAAAAGAAACCGAGCAAGACCCTTTTGTATCTTTACAAGCTGTTATACCATGGGACCAATTTGTTCATTCGGTAGAACAAGCGGAAGCGTTGACGAGGCCTGCAGAATTCGATTATTTAGAATTACTGGATACCTATTATGGACAATTTCGCAAGTTTGCCCCGCGACTTTTACAGATTTATACGTTTCAATCTTCTGGTATCACCCAAACATTATGTGAAGCACTTGAAATCTTAAAGGAACTGAATACATCCAAGAAAAGAAAAGTTCCTGAATGTGCTCCCCTGGATTTTATAAAATCCAAATGGTTGAAACATGTTTTAAAAGAAGATGGCATTGACCGTCATTACTATGAATTTAGTGTATGGACAGAATTATGTAATCACCTTCGTTCGGGAGATATATGGGTACCAGGAAGTAAACAATACAAAAACTTTGATGAGTACTTATTACCGGCACAAACCTGGGAAGAAATCAAAAGGAAACAACAAATCCCGTTGTCTATTGCTACAAATGTAGAGGAGTATATACAAAATCGATGCGGATTGATGCAAGACCAATTAACAATGGTAAATCAACTCATTCGAAACCAAGAATTATCGGATGTTTCTGTTTATGGAGGTCACATCCACATTCCATCTTTAAAAAAGGATGTTCCAGACGATGTGGCAGATCTTACAAGGGCTATTTATGATGTATTACCCCGTATTAAACTGACCGAACTATTGGTAGAAGTAGATTCTTGGACCCATTTTAGTCAACAGTTTGTACATCTTCATACGAAAACGGGGCCAAAAGATGAAACTGCATTATTTGCGGCTATTTTAGCCGAGGGGATTAATCTTGGATTAAGTAAAATGGCTGATGCATGTCCTGCTATTACCTATACACAACTTGCTTGGATAGCAGATTGGTATATCAGTGATGAAAATTACACAAAAGCTCTGGGAGTCTTATCAAATTTTCAACGGCAAAATAGGCATGCTACCTATTGGGGCACTGGAACCACTTCTTCTTCAGATGGGCAATATTTTCGGTCAAGTGGTGCTTCTAGTCCATTAGCTCAAGTGAATGCCAAACATGGAAGAGATCCTGGTCTAAACTTCTATACTCATATTTCAGATCAATATGATCCTTTTTATGCCCAAGTCATTAGTTCTTTTGAGGAAGCGCCTCATATTATAGACGGATTATTATATCATGAAGCCGATACTAGAATTGAAGAACATTATACGGATGCGGCTGGATTTGTAGACCATGTATTTGGTATGTGTCATATGTTAGGGTTTCGATTCTCTCCGAGAATTAAAAGTATAGATAAGACGAAAATTTATACAATCGATAAACCTTCCTACTATCCAGAGCTAAACTTTATGATTGGCGGCACCATACAAATAAAACATATACGAGACAACTGGGATGCATTATTAAGGTTAATTAGTTCTGTGCAAAATGGAACGGTTACTGCATCTCTTATTTTAAAAAAGTTAGCATCTTATCCACGGCAAAATAGTTTAGCGGTGGCATTACGAGAAATTGGACGTATAGAAAGAACATTATATACATTAGAATGGCTGCAAGACCCTGCACTGAGAAGGCGCGTTCAAGTGGGACTCAATAAAGGGGAAGCGAAACATTCACTTGCACGAGCCGTATGTTTTCATCGATTAGGAGAAATACGTGATCGTTCTTATGAAGATCAGTTGCATCGAGTGAATGGTCTTCAGTTATTAATTTCTGTAATTGTCATTTGGAATACAGTGTATATTGAAAAGGCGATAGAATTATTACGCTCGCAAGGAATGGAAATTCCAGAAGAATATGTGCAACACATTTCTCCATTAGGTTGGGAACATATTGCATTAACAGGTGATTATATCTGGGATGTACAGCAAAAGAAATCGATTCATCATTTAAGACCTTTACGAACAAAATATGCAAGAAATAGATACTAACACCCATTACCGATTCCCTATGTAAATACGGAATCGGTAAAAATGTGTCCAATTTGTGTCTAAACGTACAATTTTCCCGAAATGGTATCGTGAGGCCAAATAGCAAAAGATATGTATCCTGATTTGGAAAAAATGCTCCGTGATTTAGTGAAATCTTTATGCTCAATACTTGAATACTATAAAGTCTATAACAAAGAGAAAACCATCTTTTCAGGTGTCATTCACGATAATGGGGAAGCGGAGGTTACACTCAGTAAAGGTTTGGGGAAATATATTGATGCATACACCAAGAATCAAATTATCTTTGATCATGGAAAACTTATTACTGAACTTTGTACCACAATCATGGATCGGAGATCGGCAGAAGCCAAATTAAAAGGAGAACGATGGTAGAGTATCGTTCTCCTTTTATAAAAAGTTTGATTACATTGTAAGGATTAATTAGTGGCGAGTAGTTCAATGAAAATACGTGTTAGAAAAGCGTTATACATACGTAGAAAAATAGAGTACTCATGGCTCATTTGTTGTATACTAAAGAAGCTCAAGCAAGAACTATATTATGCGGTTTTAGGCATAAAAAAACGTCTTTTATCAGCACGTAAAAGACGTTTTTTTATTTGAACATTATACATATAGCATGTCTTATGAGTAGTAAGACATGCCACTTTCAGAAAATGTGCTGATTGAGAAACGTATATTATCCCTACATAGCTTGTTGCACAAACAGAATCCGCAAGTTTATCATATCATAAATCAATGATGAAAAAGCGATATATTTCACCATTCCTTGTATATATTTCTAATTAGATGTATACTAAATATGGTTTCTTTTGTAAATTTTTTAGGTGTTTTTCAAGTCAATTTATGGTCGTTATCTAATCTATTGTATGTATCTGCAGTCGGGCTCTTATGTTCATCATAAGAGCCTATTTGCATGTTCAATTTGTTTTTATGTACAATAAGAAAAAAGAGATCTTATCAGACAGGGAGAGGAAGCCCATGTCCAATCAAAAATTGGTCAATTTACGCATTGATTTTGCATTTAAACAATTATTTGGTACATCGGGAAGCGAAGAAATTCTCATTACATTTCTGAACGCGATGTTAAGAGATTCGCTAGAATCACCGATTCAATCGCTTCAATTTGAAGATCCGCATCTACATCGGGAACATGAAGAAGATAAATTATCGATTCTAGATGTATGCGCAACGTTAGACACAGGAACTAGGATTAACATAGAAATTCAGCTGAATAATCACCACGACATACTAAAACGCTCTCTCTATTATTGGAGTCGATTATATGCATCACAATTAAAAAAAGGAAAACCTTATAGTTCCCTTCATAAAACCATTACCATTAATTTATTGAATTTCGTCATGTTTAAAGAATATGAAGATTTTCATACGACGGGGAAACTGTGGAATATGCAACAGCAGCAACTTTTAAGTGACGATATCGAAATTCATGTCATAGAAATTCCTAAACTCATGCAACAATGGAGAGAAGAAAAGGTCAATCCGTGGGAAGACTCCTTTGTTCGGTGGTTATTATTATTACCAGCGAATGAAGATGAACATTTAACACATACTTTGGAGGAGATTGCGATGAATCAAGACCCGATTTTACAAAAAGCGATCGATAAATGGGAACATATGAGTCAAGATGCTTCTTTTCGTAAAGAGTATGAAGCAAGGGAAAAGGCTTTGATGGATGAAGCGGCCGGTATTGCACACGCGTTAAATAAAGGGCGTGAGCAAGGACTGCAAGAGGGAAAACGTCAAATGATTCTCGGTATGCATCGTTTACAAGTTCCGATCGAAACGATTGCACAAGCAAGTGAACTCACGATTGAAGAAGTAAAGAAAATCATAGAGCAAGTATAAAAGAGGCGGACTTTGGACCGCTTCTTTTTACGAAAAAACACAACAAAGACAGTTATGCCAGACTGTCTTTGTTGTGTTTGTGATTTTGCAAGCATTCATACGTATATATCATATCAAAATAGCTCCTACCATACAAAAGAAAAGCCTAGATATAGTGTGTTGTGAAAACACTTCTCAAAAAAAGATACAGCCACGATAATCCGTGACTGTATCTTTTCTCTGCGTAAACTCACCATATATATACTGCAACGAACCCTTACAGATTGCTCTTCATTTCACAGTATATCTTAACTTGTGGTGAAAATACATACGTTTTACACGGTTCCGTTGCAAAGTTTTTGGAGCTGAGCTAGACTGTAGAAAAATGAGATGAGGAGCATAACATATGGGATATTTTAAAGGAAAACAATTCGAGAGAGACATTATCTTGGTAGCTGTCGGCTACTATTGTCGTTTTTCTTTAAGCTATCGCGACGTATCTGAACTTTTGAGAGAGCGTGGTGTTTCAGTTCATCCTACAACTATTATGCGTTGGGTCCATGAATATGGAAATATCATTTATCAAATTTGGAAGAAGAAAAATAAATCAGCACATTCCGTATGGCATTTAGATGAAACCTATATCAAAGTCAAGGGAAAGTGGCGTTATCTTTATCGTGCAATTGATAAGGAAGGTCTCACGTTGGATATTCAACTTCGCAAAAAGCGAGATCATCAAGCAGCCTATATGTTTATGAAAAGGTTAGTGAAAGCTTTTGGAGAACCAACGGTTCTCACAACAGACAAGGATCATGCTTTACTTTGTGCATTCAAAAAACTAAAACATAATGGCTTTTATGTGCATACGAAACATTGTACTGTTAAGCATTTCAATAATCTCATCGAACAAGACCATAGACATATCAAACGACGTTTTGTTAAATCCGCAGGATTTCAAAATCTGCGCCATGCTTCACGTACATTGAAAGGAATCGAAACGGTTCATGCCATATATAAACAAAAGAGAAGTCACATTCCAGACTTCTCTTTTTCAACGTACAAGGAATTACAGCAGTTATTCAGAACTGCTTAAACTACAACCGTATTTTGTAAGCAGGTTGATGTTTTTTCAAACTTTGCAACAGAACCACCATAGGTCTAATTCAAAGAATAAATGCCAAAGCTGCTAAGTATTTTCTAAAGCAAGCTTTGGCATTTTGTCATGCAATAAAACCTCGTACAATTACGTGTGATGGAGATAAAGCTTATCCAGTTGCAATATGGAAATTAAAGACGGGCAAGCATTTATCACGATACACTTCACGTTGTGTGAAAAAATATTTAAATAACATCATTGAACAAGACCATTGGTTTATCAAAAAACGCATTATAATTGTAAAACAGTTAGAAAAATGATAGCCGAAATAGAAGCGATGCAGATTTCTTCAGGAATGATGAAATCTGTCCAAAAACAGATATATCTTATAAATGATCTTTTCAGTTTAACAGAATAAGGTTCAATTCCGTTAGGAATCTTTCGTTCTTGTTTATATCTCTATTATTTTGCACCCAAACCTTATTTAACCACTTACAGCAGCATCTTTTATCGCTATACTAGACCAATCTAGTTTCAAATACCTATAACCAAAAGAAACAAATAGTCCCACAATGTAAATATAAAATCCAACCCAAGGACCGTAAATCCCTAAATTTAATGCAAAGGTAAATATAAAAGATAATGGTATAAACACTAACCAACCTAAAATCAAAGCGACTTTCATTGTATAATAATTATCACCAATTCCTCTTAATCCCCCAGCCAATATTAACTGAAGTCCGTCAAAAATTACAAACAATGAAGCAAAACGTAATATCTCAACAGTCAAGGACAGTACCATTTCTTCTGTAGTAAATAATTTTGCGATATATTCTGCTCCTAAAAAATAAATAATTGTAAAAGGAACTATAAAATATAACCCTATTTTTACAACATCAATCCCGATTTTTTTAGCAATCAATGGACTCCCTTTTCCAATCTGTTGACCGATTAATATAGTTGCTGTTACTCCAAATCCTATTCCCGGTAAGTATGCAAGTGATATTACATTCAACACAATTTCTGTGGCAGCCAATTCTATATCACCAACTCTAGAAATGAACACAGTAAAGAGAAGCATCGCCCCGCTCATCCCAAGTTCTTCCAGACCGATTTTTAAACCTTCAAAATTTATTAATTTAAATTTTGCCTCTTTAAAACTTATTAATTTCTTTGTAGCAAACCAATTATTTTCCTTTAAATAATAAACTAGGGTGTGTCTAAAAACTGTTGTTCATTGTGTTAATCGAAAAATGGCAGCGATATACACAAAGGCTAAAAAAGAAGATGCCAGCTTATCATACCGTGTTGCGATTCTACGGAAATGCTTGATTTTATTGAAAAAACACTCCACTAAATGGCGTTCTTTATATAAATACCAATCCACATTCCAAGGAGCTTTCGCATTTGATCTGGGTGGAATGGTATAGGTTGCTTCATGATTGGTAATATAGTTACGAATCGTATGAGAACCATAGGCTTTGTCACCAAGAATATTGCTGCCCTTAATTGGTATTTCATCCAAAAGCTCGCAAACTGGAGTGCTATCAAAAATATTTCCGCCAGTCAAATGAAATAAAATGGGGTTGCCTAAACCATCAACAATTGTATGGATTTTGGTAGTTTTTCCACCGCGACTCATGCCAATATGCTGATGAAACTCATGATTTATGGCCTTTTTTTTGCACCAGCACTATGTTGATGCGCTTTGATACTGGTTGAATCTATGCTGAGATTTTCAAAATCCGGTTCAGCATTTAATTCTTGAAAAATGGTCAGTAGGACACCTTCATCACGCCATTTGCAGAAGCGAGCATACACGGTTTTCCATAAGCCGTAATGGTCCGGCAAATCACGCCAGGGAGCGCCGCTCCTAGCTATCCATAAAATAGCATTGAACATTTCACGATTACTTCTTTTAGGCGGACGACCAGTAGAATACGGTGGGAAAAAGTCTTTGATTTGTTCCCATTGTTCATTTGTAAGTTCGTAGCGGCGTGGCGTCATAGAAAATACCTCTCTCTAAATGGTTTGAGGTAATCCTACCATAGAAATAGTTTTTAGACACACCCTAGTAAGCAAGTAACCTGAACAATTTCTGAAACAATAAATGCCCAACCTGCCCCTAGCACACCTAATTTAGGGAAATATAAATAACCATTTACTAATAATAATGCTAATAACACATTTAAAGTATTACCCAATATAGAGAAATACATTGGAGTTTTTGTATTTCCAATACCTCTAAAAAAACCATTTAATACTACACGAAACATATTTAGAGAAAATGAAATTATTCTTAACCCTAAATATCCTACCCCTATCATTGTAATACTAGATGAAACTCCCATCACCTCAAAGATCCATTTAGGCGCAAAGAATGCAAATAGTATAAAGAATGGAAGCAAAGCAATAACAGAGTAGATTCCAGTATAAGTATATATAGTACATTTTTTAAATTCTTTAGCTCCATAAGATTGGGATACTAAGAAATTTACAGCAAAACCAATACCACTAAATAGAGCAAACAAATTTAATATGATTACATTTGTAATGCCTACCGCAGCAATGGCTTCATAGCCTAAATGACCAATAATTATAAGGTTTATTACTCTCATAAAGTTAGTTGAACTCATTTCAATTATGGTAGGAATTGTCATCTTTAAAATTTTCTTGTTTTTACTCATTTTCAACTCCTATAAAAAAGACATGTTACTGCTGCACCATTTCCCAAATTTACGACATCACTTTGTTCACATGGTAAACCTCTTAACATCGCTCCTGCAAATTCTCCATTGATAACATAAAGCCCCCAACACAAAATAGCCTTTTTTAATTCAATTGAATTATTTATCAAAAAAGGAATCTCCTCTTCAATTGGATATACTCTCTCTTGAACAATATATACATCATCAGCTTTTAATAAATTCAAAATTTTGTTTTCCCAATCATTTTCATTAAACTTCCATCCTAAAAGTACTTCGTTTCCCCCATATCCAATTGTAGGCTTAATAACAAGTTTATCTTTGTTTTTTATAATATAATCAATTCCATTAGCGTCCCAATTATTATCTGGAATTATAATATCTTTTAAAAATCGTGTCCACGGGATGCACCTTTCTATTACATTCAGCTCTTCTTTTGTAAATAGATGTTTATACTTTGGGTCTGAAAGAAATACAAAATTCCCTTTATTACTATAAAGCTCTGTATGAAATCCTGTTAATAATTCCAAATTCCCGGCCTGGTAAGCTTGAACAATTGGTTTTACTTCCTCAGGATTATGAAGAGCATCATCACACAAAAATACCCGATATACAATATCGATTGTATGATTTCTCACCACTAGCATATCATTTTTACATTCTACTTCTTTTTGAGAACATATCACTGCCTTATAGCCAGCTTCTATTAACCTTAATTTAATATAATTTAAAGTCCCATAATAACTATCCAAATATTCATCCCAATCCATAACAGCAATTGTTACATCACTATTTTCTTTTCCAGTTTTTATAGCTAGATCATGAATACTCTTTATTAATTTATCCATCGGATCAATATAATTCCATCTTTCAGATCCTTTTAGTGATTTGTAAAACTCATAAGAAGTCATCATTTTATTTAAATGACCTATATCCATTCCCCCGACACTACTATCCACATTTAATTCTAAAAATTTATGTCCAATATTTGTGAAATATAAATCACTACGGGCTATTAAATTATCATTCTGATATGTCGACATCATTAATTCATATTGTTTCTCTGAAAACCCTAAAGCTGTGCACATATTTAAGATATTCCCCTTAAATATGCGTTCCGTCAAAGTTACAATAATATCTAACAATGATTTAGTATCTTCACCAATAAGGTTTAATTGTAATTCATCTAAAATCCCCGGTTTAGGAATAATTTCTGTTTCCTTATCCAAATAATACTGAAGTATTCGATCTTCAACCATTTTATTTTGTAACTTTTTAAATGAATTAACTGCCAGTTGAGGCATATCTAAAACCTTTAAGTTGAAATCATCAACAAGTGCCTTCATATACTCGCTACAACTTCTTTTATAGCTTTTAATGCTATTACAGGCTGCTCGTATCCACCTTGTCCCAAATTTATAACAGCTTTATCTGAAATACGCGATACAATTCCAGCATATTCCCCTCCAAACATAAATATATCAATGCCAAACTTTTTATTTTCTTTAATAATATTTTTACCTTTACATTCCAATATCTGCACACTTGGAATTTCATTATATTCTTGGACTATCCAGTTTTCATTTTTATTATCATTTATAATCTTGGACCATGTCTCATGATTTGTGTATTTACCTAAAAATACGTTTTCTCCACGTGTAGAATTGTCTACTTTTAAAACAAAAAGATGTTTATTCTCAATAATATATTTAATTAAACTTATTACTTCTCCTTTGAAAGTGGTAGTTGTTTCTTCTAATTTCCTTGTCCATAAAATATGCTTATTAACCATTTCAATTTGTTCTTTAGATAGATATTTTTCTTGGAATTTTGAATCTGTAAGTAACGCCAAAGTCATTTTACTCTCTCCAATAAACATAGAAGAATATGAGTTAACGTTACAAACTAATCCTCGTTCGCATGCTTCTATTACATCCTTCATATCTTCATTTCCTAAGGTTCTGGTGCAACAATAGTGGAATGTGAAAAAAGAATAGAAGATTCCTAACGGAATGGAACTTTATGCTGTTAAACCAAAGAGTTCATTGATAAGATATATCTGCTTTTGGACAGACTTCTCCCCTTGGAGAGTTTGTCCTTTTTTGATCATATGCATAGCTTCTATTCCAGTAATCATTTTTATAGCTGTAGGGAATGATTTCAATCCTAGCATATTCCGAATCCGTTTTTTGATAAACCGATGATCTTGCTCAATGATATTGTTTAAGTATTTTTTTACACGAAGTGGTATACCGTGTGGTATACACTTTTCTTCCTTTAGTTCACGTACTGCAACAGGATAGGCTTTATCGGGTTCTGGTGCAAAAAAGCGAAATGATTTGAAAATGCTCTTTCAAACTTGGCAATACTGGTGCTATTACTAAAAAAAGGTGTGTGATCAGTATGGAAAAAGAAAATATATTCAAATGGAAACAGTATCAGCCTGATATCATTGTATTAACCGTACGTTGGTACCTGCGGTACAACTTAAGTCTTCGTGATTTAGTGGAAATGATGGAGGAAAGAGGATTATTCTTAGTACATACAACAATTATGCGATGGGTGCATCAATATGGACCAGAATTAAATGAGCGTATTCGAAAACATTTGAAACCAACCAATGATTCTTGGCGTGTGGATGAAACATACATCAAAATCAAAGGAGAGAAAATGTACTTATATCGCGCGATTGATTCTGAAGGAAACACGATTGATTTTTATTTAAGTCGTAAAAGAGATGCGAAGGCTGCCAAACGTTTTCTAAAGAAAGCCTTGGCTTCTGTTCATGCCACAAAACCTCGTTCGATAACTGCTGATGGCGATAAAGCCTATCCTGTTGCAGTACGTGAACTAAAGGAAGAAAAGTGTATACCACACGGTATACCACTTCGTGTAAAAAAATACTTAAACAATATCATTGAGCAAGATCATCGGTTTATCAAAAAACGGATTCGGAATATGCTAGGATTGAAATCATTCCCTACAGCTATAAAAATGATTACTGGAATAGAAGCTATGCATATGATCAAAAAAGGACAAACTCTCCAAGGGGAGAAGTCTGTCCAAAAGCAGATATATCTTATCAATGAACTCTTTGGTTTAACAGCATAAAGTTCCATTCCGTTAGGAATCTTCTATTCTTTTTTCACATTCCACTATTGTTGCACCAGAACCTTTAATTTTAATAACATCTCTTAATCTACTGACAAATATACATAAAAACCCTATCTAGATTTATTCTATCATATGTACCCAACATGTTTGTTGAGAAAATAATCACGCGTACTATGATTTCATATATACACAGCCGATATATGTGATTGGTGTAGGAATATACTGTGAATTATTCAGGTAACATTTCAAAAGTGACAAACTCTTTAAGGTATTGTAACGTATCCTGAAATTCATTTTTATCAAAGGATGCACAGCGCCCTCTCACTTGTATCACTTGCCCCTTTTTATATTGAGGTTCAAGATATGTGATTACAAATATATCTACATTACGATCTGGAAAACAGTAAAAAATTACTTTTTTTCCGGACCAAGCTAATGGATAAATGGTTTTTAATTTTGCTCTTGTTACTTCATCTCCAAGGTGCGGTGCAGTATCTATGGTTTGCCCTACAAAATCAGTTCTTTGTTGATGAACAGTTTGTAATAATGCCTGATTCACATCTGTAAAAACATAGTCCCCTTCGTTTTTTTGGAACATAAAATACATACATGAATGATGTTTTTCATAGTCTTGCAGCAATTCTTCTAATAATGAACATAAAACCATTTTCATCTCTTTTTAATCCCTTCTGTGAGAATGATAGAATATAGGTTTATTTTAATTCAAATGTTGAGAAAAAAACAAATTAAAAATTCTGAATTTTAAAGTTGTTTTTATTACCCTCGAATATCTACTGGTCTGTAATTACATTGCTCCTAAAACGTTTATCCCTTCGGAATATGCATGATCTTACCCATTCATTTTAAGCGCCATGCACCCTATATGTAATAAAAAGTTGTTACATATAGATTGCAAGACATATTTATTTTTCAATCATTTAGCTATAGGGACAACATGGTTTTTCTTATACAATAAACTTGGTTCATTTCATACAAATTATAAATAAAGGAGGTTTTTTGTAAAAACATCTAAACTAACGATTATAAAGGCAATCAAGATGGTAATAAAAAGAAGGTGATAGAAATCGATGTATTCTATTGTAACTATTTCTGAAAGCCAATGAGCCTCCATTTATGAAAAGCTTCATTAAAAAGCAGAGAACCATCATCATCTCTTTGATACATTTGATGAAGTAAGATTAGATAGTATTATTCCCTTTTGAAATGCATGGACAAACGAAATGTGGAAGGAGTGATCGTGTTGAATAAAGAACAAGCTTATACATTTCTAAAACAAGTGTATCAAGATGTTATCTTAAATTTGAAATTAGATAAAATATCAGATTATTTTAGTGACCAATATATGCAAGTTACAGATGGTACAGAGGTGAATATACAAGGGTTTCGTACTCACATGGAAACTTTAAAAAGTATAGTAGAAACACTGGTATTATCACCTTTTTATGACTTTTTATTTGATGAAGAGAAGCAAACAGCAACGCTAAGATATGAGATTCATGTAAAGAAGAAAAATGGGAATAGTGGTGTCGTAGAAATCATAGCGATTTTTGAATTGAAAGATGGGAAAATTTTACGTTGTAATGAACTAACTCGTTCCTTACAACCTGATGATGAATTTAATACCATTGGAAAAATTAATAAAAAAATAATACCTAAGTTTGCATGCACATCATATGTTGCGAAGCCAAAACCTAAGCTCAGGTTTTGGCTTCGTTTGGCTAGCATACGGCTTATGTTCATTGTATAAAAACAAATTTACTTCCTTCCATACATACTAGCATGTATCTCAATAAGAACTGGCAGATGAGAAAAAATACCGCATGCTAACATCGCAAGCTTTTTATGCACTTTTAAATACCATCCATATTCTTATAACATCGTTGATACATCATTCATATAGTCCACGCTTTTTCAAATGCTCACGTAAACTACTGGCGCGACATTTTAACCGTTTTGCAATTTCCACATATCCCATTCCTGTATTCCGTAACTGAACCGTATCCTCACACAATTGATCCCATTTCCATTCTGCATTCTTTGCTCTCACATTTTCCTCGCCAGACAAATGCTTTCCTAACTGGTATACTTCTTTCCCCCATTTACAATTTGCAATGCAATGTTGATAGGAGCCGAATAGATATTCACATCCACGGCAATGCTGTTCTTGTATATTTATAATTTGAAGTCTCGTTTCTTTTGCATTCATCTTCCATTCTCCCCTATGTTTCTTTTTCCTTATGATAACAAAAGAAACATATTTTGTTTATAAAACTTATTCCTGCATCTAAAATAGCTTGTTTTACAATTTTCGACACAAATAACTCATAGGGCATCTTATTCTTTTGTAACATGTATCCAAATTTTAATTGAGAAAATTCGGATTGTGTTTACAAGAGGAGAGACTCAATTTATTATATGCACATATATAAATTGAAACTTTAAAGGAGGTTTGTTATGCAAGCGAAAATAGGAGAAACAATCGTATTTGAAAGAGATGGTATGGAGATTACTGGTATCGTGATCAAAAAGTATGAACGATTCATATTAATTGAAATTGTAACCGCTATGGGTGGCGACTTTCCATATGATAGAACCGTTGTGAATCATAAAAAATATCGACTTTGTATAGACAAGACTAAATAACGGGGAGACTTTTTATGTATAAACATAAGCGAGTTTCATTTTAAAAAATAATAATTCTCAATGGTATTGATGTTTCTTGTTTCATGATATGGAACTTGATTACGAACCGCTATGTCTAATTAGTATGAATCGTAATACAAGATTTTAGAAATATAAATTGGTAAGGTCACTGAAGATAGAGCGATACAAAGGTAACCCCCTTCCGCTGATTCAGAGGATAATCAATCGAAATAAGGAGCATACAGTGTATATGGAGTTGTATTTCACCTACGAAAAACACTTATTGTATTTAAAGGTATCTAAAACCTTTATAAACGGTTAGTAATCGATTTATTCGTTTTGCTATTCAACTTAATTTAAAACGCCTTACAATAGAATATCAGCGTCACAAATGAACTGACAGCGAGAGTGTTTGGTCGTTATAACCAATTCATATGAATTATTGGTTATAACGACAGGTGCTTTTTCTGCAGGTACACACAATAAATTAGATGCATTGACTTGAGAAACGCCTACTACCTCTACAAAAGGAACCAAAACAATTCAGTCCATCTATCAACATGACCTATTTTTTCTCGTTTATTAAGTCCAATGCAATGAAACTACAGTATCAAAAATGTGCAATGCAATATTCCTTTTTATTAGTAACTACTCAGCCACCTTTCGGTGTCTTTTTTAAATTTTACTAGTTTCATATGCCTCCCATTTGTAAATACTGAGTATATCAAACAGGGGAGGTGAATCTTATGGTCGATCGAAAAATTATTTTAGATACATATAAAAAAGGACCTGAAGCTGTTATTTCTTTATTTGAAGAAACATTTTCTAAGTTAGAAAAACGTATACAAGAACTAGAAAATGCTTCAAAAAAAAACTCCAAAAATAGTCATAAGCCACCTTCTACAGATGGTTTGGGTAAGCCCGTTACAAAAAGTTTGCGCAAACCGTCTCATCGTCAAACGGGTGGCCAGTTGGGCCACAAGGGACATACTCTTGGTTTGACAGCGACTCCAGATCATACGATTACACATTCTCCTACATATTGTACTTGTTGTCATACTTCCTTGAACCACGAGCCTGTAAAAGGGTATCGCATTCGCCAAGTGTATGACTTACCACCTATTCAGATCGAAGTGACAGAACATAAAGTAGAACAGAAAGAATGCCCACATTGCCATTCTATCCAAGAAGCCCAATTTCCTTCGACAGTATCTCGTCCTGTTCAATATGGTCCAAATATAAAAAGACTGATTCCCTATTTAACGCATTATCAATGCATTTCTTTGAAGCGAACAAAAGAATTCTTTCAGGATTGTTTTGGACATTCTATAAGCGAAGGAACCCTGGTAAATCATACACAGGCTTTCGCTTCTCAATTGCAGCCATTCATAAAAGAAGTAAAGGAAAAGATTCTGCAGTCTCCTGTTGTCCATTTTGATGAAACTGGTATGCGTGTAGAAAACAAAACACAATGGTTACATACTGCCAGTACACCGGAGGTGACATTGCAACATATTCATCAAAAACGTGGAAAAGAAGCAATGGATGCTGGAGAAATCTTGCCATCTTTTTCTGGAATTGCGATGCATGATGGTTGGAAATCGTATGATGCGTATACAGATTGTCGTCACGTTTTATGTAATGCCCATCTCTTACGAGATTTACAAGGAATTATAGATAGTACTGGAGAACAATGGGCACAACAGATGCAGAAATTTCTAACGCAAGCGTTGACGATGAAAAAGCAATCCGAAGGTACCATGCCAAAAGCGACGCAAAAGAATCTGTTTATTATGTATCAATCCATATTGAAAGAACAACAGATTCTTTCCACGAAACAAAAGAAGAAAGGAAAGCAGACGCCTTCTCAAAATTTATGGAATCGCTTCGTCAAGTATTCTGACAGAATTCTAGGGTTTTTAGAACATCCAGCCATTCCATTTGATAACAATCAAGCAGAACGGGATATTCGGATGACGAAAGTAAAACAGAAAGTGTCTGGGACTTTCCGAAGTAAGAAAGGCGCAGAATCTTTTTGTCAGATACGAAGCTTTATGAGTACCATGAAAAAACAAAAACAATCGGTCTTACAAGCGATAAACCAAGTCATAGAAACTAGAACGGTTCCTTGGAATAACACGACTTCATAAGAGAATTTCTCTATTTGGCATAGATTCTTTCTCTGATTGGAGTATTTTCTTTTCATGTTTTCGAATCGGAAACATGTATTTGGCCTGTTTTTTTATTTGAAGAAGCTGAGTAGTTACTTTTATTATATAAATTGGACGCTAACATTTTGTCTGTTTTTTGGACAAAATAGAAATGCTATATATTGAAGAATTTCTAGGTTTTATCATGCTAATTCGCTATGATAATAATTGAAAAAAGTAAAGTAAGAGTTATTTTTTGCATTCTAGGAAAGAACCTGCATGATTGAAGTGAACCCGAATAGTGGTACATGAAAAAAACACCTCCTGAATTCGCATACTAAGTATGCAAATTCAATGGAGGTGTTTTTGGTTTGAAGACAAGAGTTCATTACCCAGAAGAAATAAAGTGGAAAGTGATTGAAATGAAAAAGGATGGATATTCCAATCGGACCATTATGGAGAAGTTTGGAATTAAAAATGTTTCCCAAATTAAGACATGGATGAAGTGGTATCGTACCGGTCAAACGTACCGTTTTCAACAACCTGTAGGAAAGCAATATTCTTATGGAAAAGGGCCAAAAGAGTTAAATGAATTGGAACAGCTACGGTTAGAAAATAAACAGTTAAAAACAAAATTACTGATATGGGGAAAGTATCTGGAAATCGAAAGGAGTTGAACCTGGAAACTGTAGTTACTTTATGGACCGATTTCAAAACAAAACTAACGGTAAAAGAATTGTGTAATGTATTAGAATTACCCCGGTCTACATTTTATCGTTGGTTACAACGAACAGTGGACCTAAGAGATGAGATAGAAGAGAAAATAAAGGATGTTTGTCTTCGGCATAAATTACGATATGGATATCGAA
This sequence comes from Bacillus sp. CPT56D-587-MTF, assembly GCF_058792335.1. Taxonomy (NCBI): domain Bacteria; kingdom Bacillati; phylum Bacillota; class Bacilli; order Caryophanales; family Bacillaceae; genus Bacillus; species Bacillus sp. CPT56D-587-MTF. The sequence continues at coordinate 58,937 of NZ_JBYTEF010000007.1, forward strand.
GAGTGACCGCAACTCTTCGGAAAATGGGACTGTGTGTGAATCATAAAAAAGTATTACGAATCATGAGACAAAATCAGATTCTCTCAAAAGTTCGTCGAAAGAAAAAGAAATATAACAGTGGTGCGGAGCCAGTAGTAGCCCCTCATCGATTGGAACGCCAATTCGATGCATCCGCACCAAATGAAAAGTGGTTTACGGATGTGACGTATCTATTATTTGGAGAGCGTACCTTGTATTTATCAACGATTATGGATGCCTTTAATCGTAAAATTATTAGTTATGTCATCAGCGAGTCCCAAGCACTGCCATTAGCAATGAAGACATGAAAACAAGCAATGAGAGGGCGAAAAGTAAAAGATGTCCTTCTTCACTCAGATCAAGGAAGTATTTATACAGCGAAGGAATTTCAAGCATATGCCAAAGAAAATGGCATTATCACCAGCATGTCCCGGAGAGGAAATTGCCATGATAATGCCGTCATGGAAAGCTTCTTTGGTCATTTGAAAAGTGAAGCCTTCTATTCACAAGAGATAACAAAAGTATCCAACACAACTGTGCGAAAGATTGTGCTAGAATACATTCATTACTACAATTGTGTGCGAATTCAAGAAAAATTAAACCACCTATCCCCTAAGAATTTAGGGAACAAGTGGTTTAGGTGTTTTGATAGGTGTCCCGTTTTCAGGGTTCACTTCAATAGTCTAATCCCATCTTTTTTATCTTGTCATATATATATAAGTAGGATAGATTATTATCTTGTTCCGGAGTAATTAGCATATGAGTACCTGTTCCGTAAATATGTGCTTGCTCATCATCCTGATTGGTACGCCTTGGTTTTGATACCAAGGCGTACTTTTTGTTTGAAATCCTTGTAAAGGCCTTGAAAAAGATTACATGGTGTTCGTTTTTTCATTTGTTTTAGAAAAAAATTATATAACATATAGCGATTAGATGTTGAATAGGTCTCGTATGGGTAGAACAGGTTTATAATATGTTTTCTGCCACTTCGATGCCAAGTAACGATCGTACATGTTCGATCTGGTTTGCGATTGTAACTGAGGCTGAACCAGCAAATAACAAGCCAATGGCAACACCATCATTTGTCGTGATTAAAGAGCCAGAGTCTCCGCCTGAAGAAAGGTTGGTTGTGACAATTTGATCTCGAAACCGTGCAACCCTACCACTTCCGTAATTTACATCGACGGTTGCGTTTACTGCAGTGATGACGCCATGTGTATGATTTGTGGTCCGTCCCGTTTTCATGACGCGTGTACCGACGGTAACATTTTGTTTTCGTCGCCAGCCTTGTACAGAACCAATCCAATGAATTGAACGATCTATCTGATGAAAAGGTGCTTCTGCAATCGCGGCATCAACAAGATTGTTTTGATTTTCAAGTGGTACTTGCGAAGAAAAGGTAATTGGGATAAATCTTGATAAGATCGCAATCCGATCCGCTGGATCGCTCCCGCCATCAATCGGGCCAGGTTGTAAAATGGGATCACCTATGTTCGCGTTATTACTATTCGCTAAGACATGATTGTTACTTAGTATATAGTATCGATTTGGGATACCATATCCATGTGTGGGCGGATTGGTAGAACCATTTGGTAGTATATCATATACACAAGTTGCAATCGTACCTGCCGTCACATTTCGATGAGCAACGCTATACCCTCCTTTTGCTGGGCGAACTCGAGTGGAAAGGGCTTGTGTATCAACTTGTAATGTTTGTTGAGTCCCAGCAAATAGATATCCTGTTTGAATGACGTCGGTTTTGATTCCATTTACTTCTTTTGGAATGACTTGATTCGTTTCCAATGTTTCAACAGGTAGTTTTTGATCTACAAATACAAGTAAAGAGGGTGTGCCTGTCATAATCCCGTTTACCTGTTGAATACCGGCTCCAATACCTGTTACATTCCGAAACTGTAAGAAATCATCCTCAACACTTTGCTGCACTTTTTGAATGTCTTGTTGTTCCTGAACAGTCAACACCTTTATATTTGAATGTTTTCCCATAACAATCTCCCCCTCATCCTGTGTAATGATTTGTAATGGTCCCCACTTCTATAATGTTCGTGGGGTATGTTTCTAATTGTGTAGGTATTTGTTCCACTGCTTTTAATTGAGAACGTGGTACTTTTTTCGAAACAAATACTTGAATTACTTCTTTTCCTTGTACAAATCCCATTCCTACTCCTACAACATAAGGTAAACGTAATAAATCTGTTTCATATTTGCGCACAACTTGTTCTAATTCCATCGGACCGCTCCTTCTTCATTTAGATGATACATTCGGTTTGTCTTCGATGGGTTTAAAAAAATGGTGTATGACACCACTATAAGTATTTAACTGTGCTCCTGCATTTTCCTTCTTGAAGGATACAGAAGAAAGAAAAAAGAGGACCTTTTATAGAAATGTCCTCTAAAACATAGGTCTTTTGTGAACAAACGAACACATAGCAGATATATTTATCACGTTCCTTCATGATTTACATGTCGATTTCCAAGGGAGAACGTTTCTTATCTGATTCTGCAGATTGTCCAGAAAGTGTTGTACATTCTTGAAACGCAAATTGTTTACAGCCTTTACATTTAGATATCTCCAATTCTTGTAGTGCAAAATGCAATGCTACTCCTGTACGTGTGAAAAAGTGTGGTTCGCCAATTCTTTCGTATAATCCTGTTTGATGGAATATGTCTTTCGGTTGATGCTGGATACCGGAAATCAAAAGGGTTCCTTGTTTTTCTAGCATTTTCTTTCGAATGTGTTCTACTGCTGATTCTGCCGAAGTATCCATAAAAGAAACGTTTCCCATACGTAGGAGAAGAATGTGTGCGTTAGACTGTAGGGATGACTCTATAGATGTTTCGAATTCTTTTATGGTGCCGAAGAATAAAGGACCTTCTACAGTAAAGATACTGATTTGCGGACAATTTTTCCCATTTGTGACGATGTCTGACTTGACATAGGAACCTACTGGATCTGGCAATACTTTTCGAACACGTAAAGATTTGCTCATTTTTCCGATAAACAAAAGAAACGCAAGGAGTAACCCCACACTGACTCCGGTTGTAAGATCTGTGAAAACGGTTAATAGGAACGTCAAAATCAATACCAGGGTATCTCCTGTTTTTGTTTTTAGGATATGAATAAACTCATGCTTTTCACTCATATTCCAAGCAACGACCATTAAAATCGGTGCCATACTAGCTAGTGGAATATGAAGGGCAAGCGGAGATAGAAATAATAAAACCAGTAATACTACCATTCCATGTACCATGCCTGATACTGGCGAAGTCGCTCCATTTTTAATATTTGTTGCGGTCCGAGCGATAGCACCGGTCGCAGGAATGCCGCCAAATAATGGTGCCACCATATTCGCAATGCCTTGTCCCACCAGTTCTTTATTACTATTATGTTTGCTGTTTGCCATGTTATCTGCCACCATGGCAGACAACAATGATTCAATCCCACCTAATGCCGCAATGATACAAGCTGCTGGAAGTAACATAAGGACAGTATCCCATGAAAATTCAGGCATTTGGAAGTCCGGTAGTTGATGCGGGATATCGCCGTATGTAGTCCCAATCGTTTCAATTTGATTCGGAAACAACAGGGTTGCGATCAAACTTGAAATGACCAATCCCAATAATGCGCCTGGAATGCGAGGTAACCATTTTGTAGCTGCGATCACAATTCCTAAGCAAAGAAAAGCGGTAAGGATACTATATGGATTCAATTCTGCGATATTTGTTCCAATTTCTTTCATATTATAAAAAAAGGTTTCTTGCTTTTCCAGGTGATGAAGCCCTAAAAAATTTGCAATCTGTCCAGAGAAAATAATGACAGCAATCCCCGTTGTAAAACCAATCATGACAGGTCGCGGAATAAAGGTGATAAACCTTCCTAGTTTGCAAACACCCATGATAATAAGTAACATTCCTGCCATAAAACCAGCAATTAATAAGTTTTCATAGCCATATTGCATCACAATACCGAGTAAAATCGGTACAAATGCACCTGTGGGTCCCGCAATCTGATATTTTGATCCCCCAAATATGGATACGAGAATTCCTGCGATAATCGTCGTATAAATCCCATATTCAGGTCGTACCCCACAAGCGATGGCAAAGGCCATCGCAAGCGGAATCGCTACAATTCCGACAACCAATCCTGCCAGCATATCTTTTTGTAAGTTCGCAAGGTTATATCCAGCATATCTGCCTGAAAATCTCATCATTTGCCTCCTCTTCCTGCATGTATTTAAGGACTTGTTGTATGTGCGTAGGAATAACCCTCTACAACGACTTCTAAATTGCCTGTTTTGGGATGAATGACAAGTCCGTGCACAGGCACATAAGACGGTAATAAGGGATGCTGGCGTATCATTTCTACACTATGTTGAACACTTTCCTGTACGTTTCGGAAACCGGTTAACCATGTAGATAGATCGATTCCTGCATGTTGTAAGGTACGAATGCAGGTGGAATCAATGCCTTGCTGTTTTACCTTTTCTAATAGCGGCTCAGCTTGCAAACCCGCCATGCCACAATCTTCATGACCAATTACACAAATTTCCTCCACTTGTAATTCATAAATGCCCAGTATGATACTTCGCATCATACTACCAAAAGGATGGGAAATCACAGCACCTGCGTTCTTTATGACTTTAGCATCTCCATTTTGTAAGCCCAATGCCTGTGGTAACAATGTTAGCAGTCTGGTATCCATACACGTTACAATCAATAACTTTTTATTTGGAAATTTGGTCGTAACAAAAGGTTCGTATTCTTGTTTTTGTACAAATGTTTCATTATGCGTCAATATGTTTTCTAACAATGTCACTTGGTAGCGCCTCCCTTATAGGTATGATCACATGAACAGACTGGAATAAAAAAAGCCTGCCAATTTTCTAGATTGGTAAGCTTTTAATGTAGATTCGGATGTGATCTTATGTTTAGTCTAGAGAGGATAAAATTTGGTGTCAACAACCTAAAACGTGAGAAATATATTCTTACATACTGTGTGTTTCATACGAAATCTGAAATTCTTTTTTCTGATTCTTATCCGCATGTCATGTTCAAGACATCAACAGGAAAAATAACAACCAGCTCATTAGGAAAAATAAGTATCATACAATCACCATACATCTACGTTGTTTCGATTTTTCACTGTTCTACACAGGGAGACATTTTTTTCTGATTCGTAATATGCGTAGGTTGAGAAATACAGATAGTACCTTGTATGTCATATGAAATCCATTTACAATGTAACTAAAGTATCGTTAATGATGCATTTAAGTTTCGTTAACATGAGAATTACCTATATATAATTGATTCATGGTGAAATAGAAAAGAATGAAAGCTGAATCTATCATCATGATAGATGTTTTATGTAAAACTTGGAATTGTTACGAGGGAGACAAATTGAGAACAATGGATGTTTATTAGGAACAATCCATTTCATATATGAAGGAGGAAATAGAATGAACAAAACTGTAAAATATGCAATTCGATTTCTAGCTGTACCCTTTGTAACAGGTGCAGTTCTGTTTAGTACAGCGGCAATGCAAAATGTACAAGCAGCTAGTGAACCATCATTACAAATACAAAAAAATGAAGTGGGAACATTAGAAATTACATTGACAGCTATGGAATGGAAATATGATCATAGTGAGCCTGGGGGATTTAAGTATTATCCTGGAAATAATTTAGCAGATGTAGAATTTACAATCTATAATAAAAAAGACAATACAGTTTATGCAAAGAAACGAACAGATAAAAATGGAAAAGTTTCGTTTCAACTCCCTTTGAATCTTTCTTTTTCCTGTAAACAAACATCCGCATATCCAGAAACAAATGGGGGAAGATATGTCCCTGAGACAAGAACGTTTTCTGGATCTTTTAAAACAAACGGAGAAATCTATCAGCATAATGTGTACAATATGTTCACATTATATTAAAAAACAAAACCCTTTGAAAAACGATTTCAGTTTTTCAAAGGGTTTAACGTACTAGCGATTATGTAAATATTTTAGTATGAATCCATTTATGAGCTCCAAATTTGCTGTACCCATTCAGGATGATCAATAAATGGGTTCCGATTCTGTTGATACTTTGTATAAATAAGCTCATTACGCCTTCGTTCAAAATGATCCACGGGATCCTGTTTATGCCATTGTAATAAGACCGATATTCGTCCCATATAAGGAGATGTGTTGTTGTTTACTCTATCATTTAATTCAAGATCAATTTCTCCATTGTCCCCTTCATACCGAACAGCCATATAAAATAACATTCTAGCAATATCTCCTTTTACATTATCACGAGGTTCCCAAGAATCACTATCATATTTACACTCTTTTGCCTCTAAATGAGGAGTGCCCCCATTATCAAAATCTAAATTACCACGTGAACTGTTTACAGATACATCGGTTGCTCTTATATGATGAAGATCCGTTCCAGGTCCTGGAGATGTCCCGAAATTACCATGTGATTTTGCCCACACGTGCTCTCGATTCCAGTCATCTACATGAGATCCATTCGTATTTTTCCCCTGTGAGCGTCCTGTATATAACAGAATAACATTATTTCTATTATTTGGGTCTTCATCTGTATCACGTAGTGCTTCCCATAGCACATTGTAGGATAGCTTTTTATGATTATCAATAATATTATGAAGTTCTTTCTTTAGCATTACACCGATTTTTCCAAATGCATTCCGATAATAACTTTCTGTAATTTCCTTTTTATCATAATTATAAAAAGAATATTCAAATAATTCAAGGTGTTCATGTGTTGTCCCTAGGTTTTCTGCAAATGACTTAGAGGGGACAAACAATATACAGGACAAGAAAATCAAAATAGCTATTTTTCGAATAATCATAGACAAACCTCTCATTTATATCTGTATTTTTTCAAACATTATCAATAGACTGTTTCTATTGATAATGGACTATCTTTTCTTGAAGTTGTTCTAAATAATCCTTTTGAAACATACACATTCGGATTGCGTTGTGGTACTGGCCATCTACAAAAAATTCATCCTGTAATTCCCCTTCTATAGAAAAACCCACCTTTTTATAAATATGAATCGCTTTTTCATTGGTTGTGTTTACAACTAAATACAGCTTGTGCAAATTGAGTACAGAAAAAGCATAATGCATAGCTAAACAGGTGGTCTCCCTTGCATAGCCATTACCTTGATAGTGGGGATCAATCATAATTTGAAATTCTGCTCGTCTATGAATGTAATCAATTTCTACTAATTCAACCAATCCAATCATGACTGTGTTTTTCTCCACAATAAAACGGCGTTCACTTTGATCATGAATATGTTTATCGTACAAATCTTGTAATTCAACAAATGCTTCATAAGGTTCTTCAAACCAATAAGACATAATATTCGCATTGTTCGTTAGGCTATGTACAAATTTTAAGTCTTCTCGTTCCAATGGTCTTAGCTTAAAATCATGTTTCATTTACAACACGCCTTTCTTATTTTCTCGATTCTAGGATTTTTTTGACACACTTTTTATACAACAGACTTTCATAAGTATAGCATAGTCTCTCTAATGAAAGATAGAATAGTCAATACTCAGATGATGACGAATTTTAGCGAATCCACATTGATTTCGTCTGAAGGACGCCGAATCAAACGTTTGTTTAAAAGTAAAGATAAGTAAAGAAGTCCTTGATAGTTGCTATATAAATATCCCACTATCAAGGGAATCCCCTTGACGAGTATTGGGTACTCGCTACATTTTGCCATCTCATCCACGCGGATGTCGATGGACGGATAGAGAGTATGAAAAAAGATTGAGGCATTCGCTCAATCTTCCAAATAACAGCTGACCACAGCTTATAAAATATAATAGTAAACATCCCTCTAGTTGACCTAAGAGGGACCGCTAGTTTGCATCTTCAAATACACGCAATGCATCTTTACGGAGTTGGTCTTTTTCAGCATCTGATTTTTTGAAGTCATATTGATATAAAGCGGATTCCCAATCCCCATACATCGGATTCGGGAACACAATAAACTTTTCTCCAAATGCTTCGCGAATCTCTTCGACAGCTTGATTTCTATCTTGTACAGATTTCTCATCAAATCCCGTAAAATCAGATAAATTATCTCCAAAGAATAGAACAATATCATGTTCTGTCGCCACTTTTTTTCTTCGCTCTTCTTTCCCTTTTTCCCCTTGTCCTTGTAATAAAACATGCTCCTTATCAGCTTGCGGAATATGCAATTTTTGTAAGTTTTGTAACGTAGCATCTAACTGATCTTGTTTACGATTGGAAATGTAGTAAATCGCTACACCCTTTTCATTTGCATATTGTAAAAAGGAAACGGCGCCAGGGAGGGCATCTGCCTTTGCTTGTTGAATCCATTCCTCCCATTTATAAGGAAACCCTTTTTTCTCTTTTACGGTCATGGCTTGATACGGACTATTATCCATGACCGTTTCATCTAAATCTAGAACGATGGCAGTCTTTTTCTCGGAATCTTTGGCAAGTGCCGCGTCTAATTTCATCTTTCCGATATTATATCCTTGATGATAGAGCGCTTTGACTTCGCCAGCCGTTTGATACCAAGCATCTGCCATAACTTGTTGTTCCATTAGTGAAGGTGTTTGTTTTGATTGTGTTTCTGACGACTGGCACCCCATGAGAGAAAGAGAGAACAGCGTTAGAGCTATACTTGTTTTCAAAATTTCTTTCATTGTATATCACTCCTCGGATATATGTTTTGTATTGTATGGGCTTACCATACAGGAGTTATATTCAAAATACAATCCTCTTTTATTAAGAACAACTTTAATTTTGTCCTTTTAAAAGGGAAAAGTGAGTTTTCAATTTTTGTGATATGAAAATTATCTATAATCATTTTAAGAGCGATTATAAGGGTACTGTTGTTCCGTATTAACTCATTAAGGCGGTTTCGTATTATATATAAATTCAAAACGTTTGTAGATAAATCTGAATGGGTTGTTCAAGATGGAATCGGCTATATTTGGTTTATGAAACCATTGTCCCGTCATTGATTGGTTTTTACAAACATAACTAAAACTGTGATCCACACAAATGTATAGTAAAAACTCCGTTATTACGTGTATGATAAAGCGAAGATACAAGGAACAGAGAATTCAAATAAGGAGATAAATTAAGATAGAGATTGCATTCATTGTATGGTATAAAATTCATAAAACATTTTTATTCGTTTGCATTTATTTACCCATCGAATCTTTTATAAACGAGAAGCACCACAACTCAGTTTGCGGTATTTCGGAAAAAATCATATAAAAATTAAAAAAAGAACAAACAAACCGTGAAAAGTCTGTTTGTTCTTTTCTTTCACTTGATTTATACGATATGACTATCTTCCAAGGATAGTAATAAATGCACGTCCTTCACATTCGCCACGACCTGGTCTGCCATGTCCGTCTCGATCACACTCTAATTCTACATAATAATCTCCTCTTTGGAATCTTTCATCAAACATTTTTGTTGCATTCCTATCAACTGTACCCCGTTCAATTACCACGGCTCTATCAGGGCCTCTACCATTTCTCTCCATTTTGTATAATTTGTACGCTAAATTACTGAACCTTGACTCATTCATGATTTTAAATTGCACATGATTTCTTCTTTCATCCAAATTAAAAATAGGTGACTGACTAGAACGTTGGCCACGTTGTAATTTTACCATGTAATCAAAGCGGTCCGGACGTTGCCAGTTTTGTGACATTTCCTGTTGCGTTGACACCTCAGTTTGTACAGTAGAAGCTTGTGCATCAATCGTAGGCACAAGTAATCCTCCCGTTACGAATATCGTTGAAAGTATACCCATCATACGTTTCAAATTCATCACTCCTATAAATAGAATATGTACGAATACATTGTATAATGGATTCTTCTCAATCGTAAGCGCTTCATTTATTTCTCAATAGGAACTCTTTTGACACATAAGTTGCTGAACCTACATGTTTTATTCTGCAAATGAAGCGATCTAACTTTTTTCTTCTTAATTTGTAATTCCTCAGGCTAGTTCGAAAACATGAAAAAGAACACATGTTCATAAGAGCGAACATTCTCTTATGAAATAATGATATTCCAAAGACATGTTCCAGTTGCTATGAACTAGTTCATAGCTTGTCATACAAATTACTTTTGTTTACTCGGCGCACAACAGGGAACCGATACTTTCTGGCTAATCAAGTGTTATTTTACTATTTCAGTTTCCTTTCGTTATTTGCAGGCTTTGTAAGAACACATCATTGAGAAATAAATGAAGGGCTTACTATGGGAATCTTTCCATTGTACAATACGTTTGTAAGTATTCTATTTATAGGAGTGATGAATTTGAAACGTATGATGGGTGTAGTTTCTACCGCTTTGTTAACGGGAACAATGTTATTTGGTGTATCTAATACATCAGTGTATGCTGATACTTCCTCGCAGCCTTATCAGGTTGTAACACCAGGTGAAGGAAATGAAAAAACTACAATAGTGGGCTTCGATAATAAAATAGAGTTTGAATCCTATGTAAAGGAACATCCCATTTCCCCTAATTTTTCGAAAGCATTACAATCCTCTTCACAAATTTATTCTACCTTTTATCATGATATCAATTTAAAAGGCGCACAATTCAATGTAAATGCAGGTAGAAATCCAGTCATCTTAACTAATTTTAATGCAGCTAGTAATGATAAAGTGTCTTCCGTACGTACGCATAAATTCGGTAATTATACAACAATTTATGAGCATAGTAATGCACAAGGTCGTGCATTGGCGATAGCGAACAATGGGAATTATCTAAATTTAACGGATTATAGTATGGGCGATGGTGCAAGAACATGGAATGATCAAGCCTCGTCTGCTATTGTAAAAGCAAATTGATACCAAAATCATGTATGATTTTGGTTACACATAAAAAAAAGTGTAGATAGAATGGGACAATGATTTTGTTGGCTATAAGTCTTTACATTGCGAACACCCCAAACTAATACCGTCTTACATAGAGATTCCTAATTTTTTACACCAATTCTAAATACAAGAGGAGTACCGATCGATGAAAAAAATGATAAAATGGATTTCCCTGTTTTCAATATCTTTTTTTATGATGGCTAACACAGGATCCGCACAA
>NZ_JBYTEF010000008.1:0-15910 GCF_058792335.1 Bacillus sp. CPT56D-587-MTF
ACAATGTCATACGACAATATGATTATTCTAAATAGCTTTATAAAAAAACAAATGACGGAAGAACTAGGATATAAAACGGTACAAGTTCTTAATAACAATATAAATAAACTTGTAAACGCTGAAATTCTCTTTAGAAAAGGTACTGGTACATATCAAGTAAACGCCCATTATTTCGGACGTGGTCATTGGCATGATATACAAGAGATTCGATTAGAACAAATTTATTCAAGTAAAGGAAGAGATTTTAAAACAGAAATAACATATAAAAACGAGGGAGTACCCCAGAATTAAATTAAAATAAAAAGATACTCCCTCTGACCAGGGAGCACCTACATCTTTGCATCTGCACACACGACGTATGCCTTTTTATTTTCCTATACATTTTTCTTAAAAACAAAGAGGATAAAGAGTATGACTACAAATCAAATGTTAGAAATGATCGTGGAACAAAGTGTAGAAGAATTAGACAGACACGAAAAATTTCAAGAATTATATCCTCATCAAAACAAGTTCACACTGGAAGAGTTTAACCAATTTGAGCTTGCTATTTATCTCAAAATGTCAAATATAAAAAAATAACAGGCTTTAGCCTGAACATATAACTTTCAGCCATAATCAGCACTTACCAACTAAAATCGGTAGTAATTCAGTTTTTCTCACTGAATTTTTCTAAACCATGAGTATTAATCAATAATGCTATTACTTGTGACTTCGTTAAACCAGTTTTCTTACAAATCTCATCTAAATTCCCCAACGTTTCATCAGTTAATGTAATACCAACTTTTTTTCTAACCATTTTAGTACCTCCTAAACTTAAAAATCTATAAAAAAAACAGATTCAAAACCTAAAACCATTGCAAGAATATACAAAATAAATCTAATTTATTTTGTATATGTTGTTTTAATTGTTCATTTTTTATTTAGCAACATATATTATTAACACATATAAATCCGAAATTCCTTATATTAAAATTAAAAACAACCTCTTGTATTAAAATTATATGTATTTACAATATATTCTTTATATAAAAAGTGTAAATCATGTGAATTTCTAAAAATAAATGTATCGTACACGATAGATTTAACCGTACAATTTTTCTTTTTTTAGGTATGTGACTTTTATTATCTTGTACCAATCTTATTGATACATCATAGTATGTAGAGAAATTCTATATTTTTACAGAAAGGATTGAGGAGATGGATCAAAATCAATCTAATATGCATTCAAATGAATATATTAATTCTATCATTTCTCCTATGATTGTACCTACCGTTCCTATTACCCCAGCACAACAAACACAACTTTTCACTTTAATCCAACAATTACAAATTGCCATTAATACCTACTTTAACAATCCCAATTTAGTAAATCGTACAGCTTTACAAACTAGTTTAATGAATTTATATAACTTTTTACGCAATGAGTTCCCTACTATAACGGAGAGAGATGCGACGCGAAATAGTTTATTTCTTCTCTTAGCTATTAATAATCGTTTAGCCTCAGCTACTTCGGCAGATGTCGGTCAAATTGCTACCATGTTACAATCTTTGTATATCGATTTATCGATTTTAATGGGAGAATTTATGATGGACGTTGCCTTACGTAATCAAATTCTCGATATTTTAGCTCTTTTAGTGAGAAGAACAGCCGCTGTTCCTAGTAGTGGTGCTGGAACAACTGGACCGACCGGGCCAGCAGGGCCGCAAGGACCGACTGGGGCCACCGGACCAAGCACAGGGGTAACAGGACCAACGGGACCGCCAGGCTCTCAAGGACCAGCAGGACCGCAAGGACCTCAGGGTATTCAAGGTGTACAAGGACCAGAAGGACCAGAAGGCGATCAAGGACCGCAAGGGATTCAAGGATTACAAGGACCGCAAGGACCTCAAGGGGTTCAAGGTGTAGAAGGTGACAATGGTCCAACTGGGGCTACAGGACCGGCAGGGCCTACTGGGGCTACTGGACCAGCTGGTACTGGTGGTCTCACTAGTTATGCCAATTTTTATCGTGCTGACTCTGTTGTAGTTCTAGAAAACGTGCCAATTCCATTTGATAGTACCGTATTTACTACAGGAAACATTCAATTAGGAGCTAATGGAGAAATAACTCTACCTGGGGGCCATACTTATTATGTTAGTTGGCAACTTGCAGGTACTCCAGCGATTGGTGGATTAGCAGCTGGGGTATATTTAAATGGAATTTTAATCCCAGGAAGTAGTCTAAATAATACTATAGTGGGTGGACCAGGAAATATTTCTTCAAGTGTATTGGTAATAACAATGGCAGATTCTATACTAACTTTAAGACCTTTTGCAAGTTCAACATCGCTTTTTGGCGGAAATCAGACAACAACTCCTTCATCTATAGTAATTATGGAAATTTCTTAATAAAATAAAAATTTAAAAATTCTGGCGCAAAAAATACAATACGTGGGGATTTCGGTAGAACCCCACATTAAAATATACAAAAGACATCGTATAAACGATGTCTTTTGTATATTTTATCAGAATTTCTTAAATATTTTATAAAAAAAATAAGAAATTTCCCCCTTGTTTTTGGGATAGAGGCTGGCTGGGGGTTTTGGGGGCTAGCCCCCAAGAACTTGACGTAACAAAATAAAGAATAAGTACATTACATAGAACGATAGAATCGGCGGTTCGGCAGGTACAATTGCAAATCCAAGTCGAACAATTAGAACCTCGTTTTCGGTCTGTTCGGCTTGGCGAAAGACAATTCCCTGCCGAAAAAAATTTTGCAAGGATGTAGCGAAGCGAAAAAGGTGGAGATTTTTGAGTGATTTTTACTCAAAAATACTACCTATTCCTTGCGGAATTTTTAGCCCTTATTATAAAAGACACAAAGAGCATATAAAAAAACCTTATATATTAAGGTTTTTTTATATAAATAGTTACCAAATATGGTATTGTTCTTACCATATTTGGTATGTATAATAGATACCAATATAGAATTCAACAATATTTATTAACTCCAACAAAACAGAAAAAAGTTTATAAGGGGGACTGGGTTATGATGTTCCAAGAAGGATTAACGCATGTTGCCAAGCTTAATTTAAAAGGTGAAACATTACGTGTCTATATGATTTTATTAGCAAAATTAGATTATGAAAATTGGTTAAGGATTAGACAAAAAGATATAGCTAAAGAATTAAATATGAACCCCCCACATGTCTCAAGAGCAATTAAAGAACTATTTGAACATGGCATTTTAGTAAAAGGTCCAAAAGTAGGTGCTTCTAATACATATCGTTTAGACCCTTCATTTGCTTTTAGAGGACGAGATAAAAATTTAGAACAAGTCAGAAAAGAAGTAAAACACCTTAAAATAATAAAATAGGGGTTAATAACCCCTATTTTACATTTCGTGTTCAAACCCCCTATCCCGTTCTTTTTTCGGTTCTAATGCTTGTACAGATTGTTGTATCCCTTCACTCAATCCAATTTCCTTATCCACTTTTTCCGCTAGATCCTCACTTCCCATTTTCCGAAGCCAATAACTTGTATAATTTGCAATGGCATCTACCAATCGATTTCCACGTTCATTTAGCGATTGTTCATATTCCTTCTTGCTATATTTCATCATGCCAACTGCTTTTGCCACATTTACAAAACTCATTTTTAATCCCTCGTACAGTTCATTCACTTTGTTCAACGTTCGTTTCAAACGACTATTCTCTACGGTTAATCGATTGACTTGTTCTTGTAAACTTTGTTTTTCTTCCCACCATGTTTGACCATTCTCAATGGCTGCTTCTTTCCCAATCAATTTTCGTTCTCTTTGGTTTACTTCTAATTCTTTATAACTAATATCCAATTCTTTTTGATTGATGAACTCTTCCCTTTCGTTTAAACGTACCTCTCGGGACTCTAGT
Organism: Bacillus sp. CPT56D-587-MTF; assembly: GCF_058792335.1. Classification (NCBI taxonomy): domain Bacteria; kingdom Bacillati; phylum Bacillota; class Bacilli; order Caryophanales; family Bacillaceae; genus Bacillus; species Bacillus sp. CPT56D-587-MTF. Next base: position 3,891 of record NZ_JBYTEF010000008.1, read on the forward strand.
GAGTTTTTAGATTCACTTATACCCCTTAACCCTTCTTTGATGCTAGAAATGCCCCTAAGGCGTTTTGAGAGCTTTTGAGCATCTTCTTTTGTTAGAATATAGTTCCCTGTTTTCACTTCTTTGTTTTTGAACAAACCAACTTTTTCCGTTTCTGCTTGTAACCTTCTCATATCAAACAAAGGAAATCCTTGTATATCCTTTTCTAGCCGTTCCTTTTTTTCTTCTAGTTTCGTAATCTCTTCTTTCGTATCTCCTACTTGTTTTTGTAAGCCTTTCCGTTCTTGTTGTTGTTTTCTCACAATCTGTTTTAACTGTCCTTGTACGGTGTGTAATTCTTCTACTTTCCCCTCTGACTGTTTCACTTCTTTGTCTACTCGTTGTAAATAGGTTTCTTTTGCCTGTACCTGCTTTTCTACAACTGACTTTGCTTCCGCATATTCTTTATATTGTTTTACTTTCATGTACTTATGAGACCCTACATTCGCTCGTTCAAAATCAGGAATATGTTCTTTCGCCAATGTTTCGATATATGCGGTTTCTAACGCTCTCCAATTCGCAATCAATTCCATCCCTTTTCCTTCCACACCTTGTTGTTGCAAGGCTCTATCCATTCCGACACGCTTCGTTAATCCCCGACTACTTGAAAAATGTGGCACATAGTTGATATGAAGATGCGGATTGGCTTCATCATCATGTAACACCATGTTATAGACTGCTAGGTTTGGATTCCGTTCTTGAAACACTTCTGCATACCCTCGTAGCGCTTCTTTTTTTTCTTCCCTACACATTGGGTCCTCTTTCCCTTCCCCAATCGCTACAACCAGTTCTCGTTGTTCATGTACCTTTTCACTTTTCTTGATTTTTCCGTAGTAATCTTGAATTTTGCGGTCATTCCGTTTTTGTTTCTCGTTATATGTATCTACTGCTTCCTGAAACACTTCTTTGTATACACTTCGAATGTCCTTTTGAACAAAATATATATTCTCTTCTAACCTGGATGGATCAATACCAGAATTTCCATGCGTATTTTCTCGATTGTTATGACTAATGGAACTCTTATAAGATTGATTAAATGAGATAGAACGCAACACAACATACACCCACTTTCCTAGAATGATTGATACCACGAGTCTAGCAAAGCGACGAAACGAAGTCAATCAAAGTAAGCCTATACATATTTTGACGCTACGCATCAAAAATATATAGGGCTCTGCGAGGCCCTCTTCGGCATTGCCGAGTCACTACGTGACAAAAAACAACCTTGGGCGTTGCCCAAACCCACTGGGGAACCCTTCCCCAGACCCCCTTTATCGAACTCCCCAACCCCTCAATCCTTGAGGGGCTTCCTCGCCGGTTGGCGTCCCCAAAACGTATCGTTTTGAGAAACTACCAAGAGGATGATACATCAGCTGCACGAGTCCATTCCTTAATGCTCCTTTCATGGATCAGCACAAACCGCTGCACCATTCCAGTCCGCTTACCATGGACTCTTATCCTTTATCTTTCTTCTCCTAATAGTTGTTTTGCAAGTTGTTCTAAGCGTTCATTAAATCCTCAATTGTACGTAATATAACCATTCCTTTCTAAGATTTCCTTTAATATTATTTTATCTTTTTCCCATTCTGCTATTTTTATACTAAAACCTGATACATAATATCAATAATTTTCATATATTAATATTGTAAAGAAATTATTACTAGTATTAACTAAAAGAGGTGTTTTATACTTGGCAACTTTAACTGATTTATATCCAAGTTATTATAATGTGTTAGCAAATCCAACTGTAATCCCTTCGAATGCTAGTTCGTTTGGAGATTACAAAGGAGCGATAACATCGATTTGGGAGGATTTTTCTAAAACGGGTCTTAAAGAGCCCATGGTAACAAATTTAAAAAGTATCTTTGAGACTTTTCAGACAGATTCTATTAATTATCAAGCGATAGCACAATCAACGATTGGACTGATCCTAAGTGCTACTCCATTGGCTCCTGTCGCGCCTTTTGTCAATATGTTCATTGGGTTTATATGGCCGTTCTTATTTGGTGCAAAGGATGCCCCTTCTTTATTCGATCAGATTCTGGCAGCCGTAAGATTAGAAATGCAACAAGCATTTCAACAATTTACCTTAAATAATTTAACTGAGACAATAAATGGTATGCAAACAGCTTTAAGTAATTTTAATGAACAAACTTTAGTTGCCATTGGTCAAGGATCTCGACCTGGCTTATTAATTGTTGATGCGAATTGTGAACCTTGTCAATCTGGTGAAAATCCTCCGTGTATCCCATGTCCAAGTGATTTAGATCGTGTTCGTACTCTTTTTGAAACCGCGCGAGCACAAATTGAAGGCGGTTTACCTCATTTTAGGGATCCTTTGGCAAATGTTATAAGTAATCCAACACCTGACTGGAATCAAAATTATATAACAATGTGTTTACCACTATATACAATAGTAGCTACAATGAATTTACTGTTATATCAAGGATATATTCAATTTGCAGAGACTTGGAAATTTGCAGCTGATGGTAGCATATCTTCGGGATATTCTCAAGCAAATATAGACAGTTTAAAAGCGACGTTACGTAAACGCATCGTATCTTATACAAATGATCTCTATAGTACTTTCAATAAGTACCTACCTATTCAAGATACAGATTCAATCCCTTATACGAAAGGAAAGTTAAATGATTATATTCGATATATGCGTGTAATGACTACACAATGTTTTGACATTGCTTCCTTATGGCCTATGATGGATCCACATGATTACCCAATATCAACAACAAGAACTTTGACTCGATTAATGTTTAATGATGTGATAGGACCTGTAGAGGGTACGCATCAGGATGCAAATACAAAATATTCAGACAGAGATGACACTAAACTAACGCTCAGCATGAAAACGCTTGATGGTTCTTCTATTAATCTGGGCATCAAATCGCTTGTGTATACACCATTTCGATTAAAATCGTTACAATTTCAAACATATAAAAAAGATTGGCATTGTTATGTAAATGGTTATAAATCTGTATATACAGGATTAAATGGAGATGTTTCATTTAAAACAGCTAATGGTGGGGTAAATACAAGTATAGGAAAAGATTTTTTTACAGATTTTCCACTTTTAAATCGATTAAATATGGGATCATACGCTGTAGGAAAAAATAGCCATGATGATACAGCTATTTTCATGGATGTTAGTGGTGGCGGTGGCTTTCCGAGTGAGACTCCAAATGAGTATGGTGGATGCCCTTCCGGTGGCTGTTGTATAGATACTGATCCTAGAAGAGATAGATCCCATAATGATATAAATTATGATGATCATCACATACAATCCATTTATGAAGTAACTGCCACTAATTCAAATATTTATAGCTATTATTATAATACAGATAAAACAGGATATATTCCAACCCTACTACCTGTAGATACTCCTATGTATCCTAGCATAGGAACAGGTGATAATCCTAAAAATACAATATATACAATACCAGGCGAATTATTTACAAATGGAAATGGTATTAATTCATTGCCAGAATTTATAAACGGAACATCAGGTTCACTTGTAATTAGACCAGGAGCAATAGTTGACTATCATTTTCTGAATCAAACAGCAAATAAATATCAAATCCGAGTTCGTGTCGCAACAAATCAAGATAGTGGATCTCTACAAATAACCATTGGGGACACAACTAAAACGATAAATATTCCGAATACTACAACAGCTGCGACAGATCAAAAAGGACTAAAAGGAAAAAATGGAACTTACATGGTATTTCCAGAAATAATTTCATCATCGTCAGATGTTTCTTTTGATATTAATCAAGGAAATCAAATAATGACAGTTAAAAATAACTCCAATGTACCTATTATTCTTGTCGATCGATTTGAATTTATACCACCTTCTTTAGTATTTAGTAAAATAATAGACACAATACCTGTAAGTATGCTTAAAACTGGAGATGATAATCATATATGGAAGACACCAAGTAACGCATTCGGTATGCAAGTAAAATTAAATATAGTTGTTAAAGATAGTACAGGGACAGATATAACAGAAGGAAATTTTCAAATTAACTATTTTAATGATCCTAATGAAGATTTGTACTCTGTAGACTTTCATTCATGTCGATCTGGAGAATATTTGTATCGACCAACAAAAGACACATTTAAGTATATTAGGTTAACTCAAGTAGGTGTGAGAGAAGACGTTCTTCCATCATGGGATGGTAAAGATCTTCAGGTAACCTTTTCAGGCGAAATCTATGGTATTGCTTAAAAAAAGGAGGTATAAAAATGAATATATTCAATCTATCTTCGTCTATTTTTACAAGTATAGAAGACTTAGCTAAAATCACAACACTTGTGCATAGTTTATTTACATCAACTGATCATACAGAACTCGCACAAGGAACCACAGATTATTGGATTGATCAAGTAATGTTAAAAGTGAATGCTTTATCAGATACTACATTTTCAACAGAAAAAATCATGTTACAAAAAATTATGATGCGGGCAAAACAATACAGTAAATCTCGAAATGTGTTACAGGCAGGAAATTTTGAAAATAGTGAAGCTTGGTTATTGGGGCATAATGCGATGATAAAATCTGATAATCCGTTATTTAAAGGTAACTATTTACTATTACCACCACCAACTTCCTTACGTCCATCCTATGCCTATCAAAAAGTAGAAGAAGTAAAATTAAAGTCTTATACACGGTATATTATTTCTGGTTTTGTGGCACAATGCGCTCATTTAGAAATAGTAGCTTCTCGCTATGACAAGGAAGTGAATCAGATTCTAAATATACCGTATGAAGAAGCATTTCCGATTACTTCTGATAATCAACCGAATTGTTGTAAACCAGGTTCAAGTTCCTGTTCTAGTACAGATTCACATCTTTTTAACTATACTATTGATGTAGGTCCGTTATATTCTGAAGATAGGGGAATCGAATTTGGTCTTCGAATTATGAAGCCAAATGGATTTGCAATCGTCAGTAACCTGGAAATTAGAGAAGAACGTCCATTAACCACTCAAGAAAGAAAATGTCTACAACGCCAAGAACAAGAATGGAAGAAAAAAGAAGAGAAGCAATATGCAGAAATAGCGAAAATTTTGCAGCCAATTATTACTAAACTAAATACATTCTTTAAAAATGAAAATTGGTACGATACAATTCTTTCTCATGTAACCTATCGGGATCTATGTACAATTGTATTACCAACCTTGTCTAACCAAAAACATTGGTTTATGGAAGATAGGGAAAACTCATATTATAGTGCACTAAAACAAGTGAAGCAAGCCATAGAACATGTTTTTACACATTTAGAAGAACAAAACTTAATTCATAATGGTAGCTTTGTAAAAGGGTTAGAAAATTGGGTTGTAGTAGGGGATCCTAAAATTATTTTGGAAAAAGGATGTGCCATGTTCCACTTAAATTCATGGGAGGACAGTATATCTCAAGTTATTGATATCATTAATTTTGACAAAGATAAAGAATATGTACTTCGTGTAGTAGGAAAGGGATCTGGCATTATTTTACTTCAAAATAATGGTTTAGTAGAAACAATATCAATTAAAGCCACTGACTTTGTTACCAATATCAAGTCTTTCTATTTAGATGATAAAACAGTTAGAGTAGAACTTCAATCAACAGATGGTGAATTTTTTGTACACAGTATTGAACTGATTGAGAGTGAAAACAATGCTACATGTTAACCTAAAATTTGATTTTTATAAATTATGAAGCAGTTATAAAAAAGTGACGGACTGTTTAACTTGATAATCAAAAGTGAAAAAAAGAGTGATGACAGTGCCTTTTATATGTCATCACTCTTTTTTAACATATAAAATTAGGAAAGTAGGAAACAAAATGAATAAAAAATCAAAACTGATTCATCCCCAATATATAAAAAATGTCTCTTCGGATTCCTCTCAAGTAAAGATAACACAATCTAACGCTGTTTTTACTTCTTTAACTCAGCAAGGGTATACAAAAAAGAGAAACTGCGGCTGTGGAGAAAAATAACTATTTAATGTTAAAAAATAGAAGAGAGGACTGAATAAGGGATACAGCTGCATACCTATCAACTTAAAACTTTCTAGGAACACAAATCATAATATAAGGGTTGACAACCCATGTTCTAGGACTTACAGTTCTTCCGTTTTCAACAATTTATCCAGCACCTTCAGGATTAAGAAAAATCTCTTTTTTTTCATCTATAGTAATTATTGAAATTTCTTGATAAAATAGAAATTTGAAAATTTTGGTGCAAAAAATACGTAGGGATTTGGGTAGAACCTCACATTAAAATATACAAAAGACATCGTATAAACGATGTCTTTTGTATATTTTATCAGAATTTCTTAAATATTTTATAAGCAAAATAAGAAATTATCTCCTTGTTTTTGGGTGTGAGTGCTGGCTGGGGGTTTGGGGGCTAGCCCCCAAGAACTTGACGTAACAAAATAAAGAATAAGTACATTACATAGAACGATAGAATCGGCGGTTCGGCAGGTACAATTGCAAATCCAAGTCGAACAATTAGAACCTCGTTTTCGGTCTGTTCGGCTTGGCGAAAGTAAATCACCTGCCGAATTTCATTATGCAAGGGTGAAAGAGTGGAGATTTTTTGAGTGGGTTTCTCAAAAAATACTACTCGCCCCTTGCATAATGAAAAGCCTTTTAACGAAAAAAATAAAAATATAATTAAGGCGCTATTTAGCGCCTTAATTATATAGAAAAGAGTAATTAGTAGTTTAAAAGTAGAATGGGGCTTGATATATAGCCATGTAAGCGCTTACTTTTTGTTGTACTTTTTTACAACTTTTGTTGTACTTTTTTACAACTTTTGTTGTACTTTTTTTACAACATTTGTTATACTTCGTTTAAAATTAAGTTAGAGAGGATAGATAAAATGCCAAAACAAAAAACTGAAAATGATGTAATTTATAACGGTAAAAGAAGGCTACAAGATTTAGATACAGGTGAAATATTTGAAGTTGATGATATTGTAAAAAAAACACCAAGAAATGGATTTATGATTACGTATTTAACTGCAATCGTTCAATTGATAGATAGTTTAGGTAATAAAAAAATGCAAGTAGTAAAATACATACTAGAAAATATGGATAAATCTACAAACACATTAATTATCACTACAAGAGAATTATCAGAAAAAAGCCAAGTCTCAATCAAAACTGTTGTAGAAACATTAAAAACATTAGAACAAGCTCAAATTATTACGAGAAGGACTGGAGCGATTATGATACATCCAAGTCTAATCCATCGTGGTAAAGACACTAAAGAAAAATACTTACTTGCTAGATTCCAAGACTTTAATAATGCAAAAGCTCCCATCCATGACATTGAATAATCGCCTTAGGGGTAGAACCAGCATCTTCGAGTGGAATGTAAATTTTATAATATTCTAAAAATAAAAGGAGTTATTTCATTTTTAGTCCAAATATCTAAATGATTTAATCGTCCAGAGCAACAACCTAATTTTAGGTATTGGCATACCCTACCCTCTTGAAAAGATGCATGAACAAAAAGTGACACTGAACTATTATTCTGTGTCACTTTCTAACTTCAATCATAAAAAAATGATCCTAATTTAATGTATTAACAGCTTAAAAAAATGACATAGAACTCAGAAACTTGGATTTTAAGCCAAAAAAACATGAAAACATCTGTAAATTATCAGAAAATTAAAAAATTACCGATTCACTCGAAGATGCTGGTTCTACCCCCCTTAGAATGGATTTAAAGGCAGTTTCTACTATTACATTTCCCTGTCATATCCTCTATTCCGTTCTTTTTTTGGTTCTAATGCCTTTACAGATTGTTACAGTCCTTCACTCAATCCAATTTCTTTATCCACTTTTTCCGCTAAATCCTCACTTCCCATTTTCCAAAGCCAATAACTTGTATAATTTGCAATCCCATCTACCAATCGATTCCCTCGTTCATTTAACGGTTGTTCATAGTCTTTCTTGCTATATTTCATCATGCTAACTGCTTTCGCTACATTCACAAAACTTATTTTTAATCCTTCGAACATTTCATTCACTTTGTTCAATGTTCGTTTCAACCGACTATTCTCTACAGTTGTTATGATGTACAATCTTTCACTCTTTTTCTTATCAGTGCATATTATATAAAAACCATAATACACATCATTATTTATTCATTTCATTTTTGTAACCTTTCAACATAGAAAAAAAAACGTCTAGATTCATTTCTAGACGTTTTTTTTATTTTTTCTCACTGAATTTTTCTAAACCATGAGTATTAATCAATAATGCTATTACTTGTGACTTCGTTAAACCAGTTTTCTTACAAATCTCATCTAAATTCCCCAACGTTTCATCAGTTAATGTAATACCAACTTTTTTTCTAACCATTTTAGTACCTCCTAAACTTAAAAATCTATAAAAAAAACAGATTCAAAACCTAAAACCATTGCAAGAATATACAAAATAAATCTAATTTATTTTGTATATGTTGTTTTAATTGTTCATTTTTTATTTAGCAACATATATTATTAACACATATAAATCCGAAATTCCTTATATTAAAATTATATGTATTTACAATATATTCTTTATATAAAAAGTGTAAATCATGTGAATTTCTAAAAATAAATGTATCGTACACGATAGATTTAACCGTACAATTTTTCTTTTTTTAGGTATGTGACTTTTATTATCTTGTACCAATCTTATTGATACATCATAGTATGTAGAGAAATTCTATATTTTTACAGAAAGGATTGAGGAGATGGATCAAAATCAATCTAATATGCATTCAAATGAATATATTAATTCTATCATTTCTCCTATGATTGTACCTACCGTTCCTATTACCCCAGCACAACAAACACAACTTTTCACTTTAATCCAACAATTACAAATTGCCATTAATACCTACTTTAACAATCCCAATTTAGTAAATCGTACAGCTTTACAAACTAGTTTAATGAATTTATATAACTTTTTACGCAATGAGTTCCCTACTATAACGGAGAGAGATGCGACGCGAAATAGTTTATTTCTTCTCTTAGCTATTAATAATCGTTTAGCCTCAGCTACTTCGGCAGATGTCGGTCAAATTGCTACCATGTTACAATCTTTGTATATCGATTTATCGATTTTAATGGGAGAATTTATGATGGACGTTGCCTTACGTAATCAAATTCTCGATATTTTAGCTCTTTTAGTGAGAAGAACAGCCGCTGTTCCTAGTAGTGGTGCTGGAACAACTGGACCGACCGGGCCAGCAGGGCCGCAAGGACCGACTGGGGCCACCGGACCAAGCACAGGGGTAACAGGACCAACGGGACCGCCAGGCTCTCAAGGACCAGCAGGACCGCAAGGACCTCAGGGTATTCAAGGTGTACAAGGACCAGAAGGACCAGAAGGCGATCAAGGACCGCAAGGGATTCAAGGATTACAAGGACCGCAAGGACCTCAAGGGGTTCAAGGTGTAGAAGGTGACAATGGTCCAACTGGGGCTACAGGACCGGCAGGGCCTACTGGGGCTACTGGACCAGCTGGTACTGGTGGTATTTCTAATACAGCAAATATTTCTTTGTATGGTGATGATCAGTTCATACTTCCAGTTGGAGGTAGTTTGATTTTTCCAGTAGGAACAAATATATCAATTACTGGTACTCAAATTTCACTTAGTACTGGAACCTCAAATATTATTTTACAACCAGGATTATATTCTATTGAATATAATGTTCAAGCTTTTTCCCCAGAGACTTTTACTCCTATTGTAAATTTATTCTTAGGTGAATCATTCATCTTAGGTTCAACATCTAGTGGATCAGGAAGTGCTTTACAAAGAATAACTGGAGGTGTCATTTTTAATGTAACAGTACCTGATTCTATATTAACTGTTCGAAATAGTACTTCAACTAATTTAGGGATAACAGGTTTAGCAACAGGTTTAATTTTTAGTATACGAATTATTAAACTTATATAATTTGAAAATTCTGCTGCAAAACTGAACCACTACCGACTAAAGTCGGTAGGTTCAGCTAGCAGTATTATTCCATTTTCTAATGCACAAGCTGAAGAAATAAAAACACCTGTAAAAAATATTGAACCACAAATTCTATCATCTATTCCACAATCACCATTTAAAGATCCAAACATTTCTACTAATTCTAATGGAACATTATTAATACAAGATAATGGACAAAAAGTAATTATAAATGATGGTGGATTTAACTGGAGATGATTAGGAAGTTATGATGGAGACAATGTAATATGGAATCAATTCGATAAACATATGTCAAGCGCTTTAATGGCTGGATTAGGCGAAAGTATTGCAGGGATAATAGTTAATACTTTTGCAAAAGGTGTGGCTGGTTACATTTCATCTCAACTTATTGCATCTATACATAAAAATGCAAATGAAAACGTTTGGTTTACCGTTCATAAATTTTATGATTATGATGCTGTTAATGTATATGTTAAATATCGTGTTTGGGTGTATTCTGACCCATCTAAATCTAGAAGCAGTATTGTAAAATTCTATGAAGAAATTCATAGAACATAAAAAAAGATTGTTCCATTCGGAACAATCTTTTTTTATGTAAACCAAACATTAGTTATATACACAAATATTATAAAAGCAACAAGTGATAATGCATTATAAAATACAATTTTCTTAGTGGCTCTTTTAAAAATAAAAGGTGCTAAAAATAATAATATTCCCATTGTATAAATCCAAATTATAGAACTATATCCTAAAAATAATATAACAGAAAACAAAATAACTATATTTGTATATTTCTTTTCTGCTTTTTGTATGATTTCCATAAAAAAACATCACTCCAAATTCATAAAATTTTCAGTAGCATATAGCATTATTATAATTAAAAAAACCAACATCAAGGCTTAATGACAGGGTGCTTGCTCTAATCTGCAGAATAGTTCCCATTAAAAGTAAAATAAACTCACAAAATTTGAAGCACATAGTATTTCATCAAAAGTCATTCAATTTACTGTTGTTTATAAACATAAGTTATGAAACCGAGTGACGCCCTAAATTTACTGAATACAAAATTTAAGTTCAAAACTTGTGAGTTATGACTCTTTTTGTCAAAAACAAACATTTATGTTAACAATAAAACTCCCGTTTTTACTATAATTGGAAAATATCTTGCGGATTACAGCAGCTACCCTGTCACTAAGCCATCAAGCTTGAAAAATATATTGCCCCTTTGTTTTTGGGTGAGAGGTGAGGCTGGGGTGAAGCGAAGAGAGGGGCTAGCCCCTTAATATGCATCAAATACATATTGCAAAAAAACAATATTTCGGTTGGAAGAACTAGCGGTTCGGCAGGTATACTTATGAATCCAAGTCGTACAACTTAAATCTTCGTTTTTGGTCTGACAAAGGCAAAAGAGTGGAGATTTTTTGAGTGGGGTTCTTAAAAAATATGACTCGACCCTTGTATTATGGAAAGCCTTATTAGAGATATAGAAAGAAAATAAAATGAATAAATACATCTTTCAAATTTTCATAAGATAATAGAATAGAAGAGAGAGTATAGCTTGAACCCTTGATACGACTGGTTTTTCGAGAAAAAACTATAATTTGTGGGATTATAGTTTATAATTTGTGGGATTATAACTGTAATTTGCGGGATTATAATTTATAATTTGTGGAGTTATAATTTTTTTTTTTTGAAATTATAACTATGAAAAACATAAAAAAATATTGCATTCGAAAAGTATATGATTTATAATTTATTTAAATTATAAATATAGCAGGAGGTGAATTTATTGCAACAGAATAGACCTTTAAAAAAAGTCTCTAAAGTCACAAAAAGTAAAATAATTGATGTGAATACTGGAGAAATTCAAGAAGAAGAAGAGATTATAGACGCGTATGTCGATAAAGAACCAGATTATGTGAAATTATATTTGAAAGATATTATAGCCTTAAATAATCTCCCTAAAGGCTTAGATAAAGTAATTAACGTCCTATTAAAA
>NZ_JBYTEF010000009.1:0-5876 GCF_058792335.1 Bacillus sp. CPT56D-587-MTF
CTCGCCACATCGTACACCTACATAACCGAAAACATAATACAACATCATTCCCTGCTTTCTAACAAGCCTCCCTATGCCTCGTCAAAAAGAAAAACCCTATTTACCACGCTTCGCTCTATCTCCCAAAACTTTGCTATCTTTTTTTAAATCTCCCCGAGATCTATTCACACTTGTATTTTAAACTTTTAAAACTTTTAAAACACCCTTGAGGAATCATTTAAATATCCCGTAACACACATTTCTTTTGGTGCGTATAACTGGGTCACTTCGTGATTAGTCCTGTACCCAAACACGAAGAATCGAGCAAAGCGACAACCACTTTTTTTAACGAGAGAATGAAATCCCAAGAATAAAAAATGGTAAAGATACTAGGAATTTTCCTAGCAAGTCAAAAACAACGTTTTTGGGGTTTACCCGGGTAAACCCGTAGCTTGCCATTTGCCCCTTCCAACAGGGCCGTTAGCATCCTAATCCAATCCGTTATCTAAAGAAAAAAGAAAACAATATTCAGCAAGTGCGCATCTATACACCTAACAGGTGACTATGCGAATTCGCTACTACCCTATCAAAAAGAATCACAACAGTGCGCACTTACACAAACTCAAAAAGTTTGTCCGTTCCCCTCCCAAAACATCGACATGTTTTGTTCCCCGCGGGGCTTTTTTTCTTTCAAAATAACTTTAACGTTTTTTCACTAGCTGCTGAAAATTTTCAATCAAGTTTTATCAAACAATAAACAAACCTCAAAAACAGAACACCACACAATTTCGTCAGAAAAAAGGAGAGAAGAGCATAAGGAGTTTTTGTTCCCACCAAGGATGTGAAGCTAGGCAAAGCCTAGTGAAATCTTGGGTACAAAAGAATTCTCGAAAAGTCGACTCAAGGTACACTCATTTTTATCAAAGGTTGACTCAAGGTTTAGTCAAGGTACACACAAAATCATCTGAGGTTCACTCGAGGTCGACTCAAGTTTTTTCAAAAAATCATTTTTTTCATACAATAAACGAATAAAAAAAGAACTACACCATGAATAATTTTTTTCCTAAAACAAAATGTTTTTTTAAATTCCCTTTCCCGTTTTGATTCTTTTTTGGTATACTTTTCTCAAACATTTCGTAATTAATTCTCTATTATCTACCCAAAAAAGAGCATTCTCAAAAAGGAGAATGCTCTTTTTTCATTTACCTATATATTTGCAAAGCACGACTTACATTCACTTTCCCATTTCCATATTCAAGTGGATTCCCTAAAGGCTTTGCCGATTTCTTTAATAACTCTCTTACTTGTTGGTTAGACATCATTCTATCATTTTCTAATAACAAAGATGCTACACCCACTACATGGGCCGCTGCCATTGAAGTTCCACTGTCTAGCCTATAATCACCGTTATTCCATGTACTCCATATATCAACACCTGGAGCCATTAACTCTAACTGTTCCCCTTTACTAGATAAGAACCCCCGTTGATTTTTATTATCCAACGCTCCAACCGCCATTACAGAATCAAATTTAGCTGGATAGGTAATTGAATTCCCTTCTTTATATCCTTCATTCCCTGCGGATGCAACAAGTAAAATCCCTTTCTCATACGCCTTATTCATCGCTTCTTCAAAAAATACAGATTCCTTTTTTCCACCTAGACTCATTAAAATAATATTTGCCTTATGTTCAATCGCCCAATCTATTCCCTTTACAACCATACTGTATTTTCCATTGGCGTATTTATCTAACACTTTTACTGCATATAAATCCGTATCAGGTGCAATCCCTGTCATACCCATATTATTTTTTTGCGCCCCAATAATCCCTGCTAAATGTGTTCCATGCCCATTATCATCATCAAAATCTGAAACATTCTCAACAAATGAAATCCCATCTTTTATCTTTACATCTGGATGCTCTCTATCAATCCCAGTATCTAAAATCGCAACAGAAGTTCCTTTTCCCGTTAAGGGAGAAAATCCTTTTTCTTTCGTATGTAACACATTAGCCATCCCATTATGTAAAGAATCTACTGTTCCATTTACTTGGACATCCCCATCTTCTTCTACTTCCACAATTTCCGCATACTGTTTCAAATTATCCGTGGGATCATAAGAAAATTCCGCTTTTACAATGGGTAAATGAGAATACACCTCTTTTACTTCTCCACCTTGTTGTTCAATCAAACTCTTATCAACATTATCTTGAAACAGAATTAAATACTCATTTTTCTTTACTAACTCGCTCGCAAAAGACGTTACATTTCCACCACATGCTCCAAATAACAATACAACTACCATCATCCATTTTTTCATTCGTTTATTCTCCCCATTACACAGAAAAACAAGGCGCTTTAAGCGTCTTGTTTTTCTGAATCTGCAATTAAATATTCGCAAAGTTCTACATATATTTTTTGTTGCTTAGTACGTTTTAATAAACTTAAAGGATTTACTTCTTTTGGTAAAACCTTTGAAATTAAAGTTTCAAACTCTTTAAAAGAAGGTTTATTATCTAAAAATAGACTTTCTAAATCCGGAATATCAAGATGAGAGTATTTTGAGATCATAGAATCTTTATGGGCATCCATATACTTATCACTATCATGCGTTTTTTCTGTACTTCTTACAGATAAAGCCGTTAATACATTAATAAAAAATGTATGTTGTTCCCTACTAATATCATAATCTAGTATATAATCATACAAAGGATTAGCATCCATATCTACCATCTTGTGTAAAATTTCAATCTTATATTTTAAAAACTCATATTCATTTTGTCCCAATTCTAACTACCTCCACTTATTATAAAATAACAAATAAAATCCCCTCAGCTACTACATCTGCTGTAGAAGCTGAAATGCCACATTCATCAATTAAATAGTTTTTCAAACCTCTTTTAGCTACATTCTCTGTATACTCTAAATAATGAGCAATTGATAAACGGTTTTCTTTTACAGCATTTTTATAAGATGCTTTCCCAAGATATCCAAGAAGACTTTCTAAAGCTTCTCCTCCCCATTTCAATCCATAAATTAAGCCTTGTTTTTTCCAACCTTGAGCTGTCACTTCACCATCATCATCCAAAGAAACTAATTGATTTAAGTCAGTCGCTTGAACATTTGTTTGTGGGAAATTCACCACATTATTTTTTACAGGTGTTTCTATTTCAGCTGCAAAAGAAGATAAAGGAGCAACTGTTAAAAGTGCTGCGAATGCCATTGTTGCTGGAATGATTTTTTTAAATTTAGATTTAATATATAACATGTATAATTCCTCCAAAAACTTTTATTTTTTATACCTTAACAACCTTATATCTCAATGGAAGAATAAACAAGTCTGGTTATTCAAACCAAAATTAAATATATTTAAAAAGTAGAATTGGTTTTGTTAACCAAATAAAAGAAATTATCAATAAAATTAATAGTTAATAAAATGAATTATACAAAAAAAGGCATCCATTTCTTACAAATAGATGCTGCCTCATTATCAATTTTCTACTTCCACTTCTTCTTGTAAACTACCGTTATATTGCAACTTTTCCTCTTCTGTTAACTCCACACAATCCTGATGAAACTTCAACAAATTAGGATTCCATTTTGCAATAATTTTATAAAAATACTCGTTTTCATCTTTACTCTTATACTTGTCCAATTCACCATTTTCATATTTCAAAGCATATTCTTTAAACATACCGCTATACACAATCAGTTGACGCCCTTTTAATCCTGAATAAAACACATCAAACACGTCTTGACTACTTGCCATCTCGTAATCTTTTGCCGAATATTTCGCAACCTCCGCTACCGCATTTCCTTCTCGAATTAATTCCACTTTCTGAATATGTACTTGTGTTATCTCTGGTAGATCCGTAGCTTCTCTCCACATCGCAAGCCACTCTTTTTGTGATATATAATAACGTTTATCTGTAAAATAAGACTTATTTACACAAAGCAACACATGAAAATGCGGATTATAATCATCACGCTCTTTGTTGTAAGTCATTTCTAATTTTCGAATATACCCTTTGATAGACCGTCCCACATTTCGTCGTTTAAATAATTTATTAAAAGCTTTATTAAATCTATCAATCTCACTTCTCACCATATCACTCTTGATATTCGGCGTAGTTAAAGTAAGAAATAAAAACTCTTTCTTTTCCTCAACTTTGATGGCTTCCATCATCGTCGCAATTTTCATCGCATCCTTACAAGCCTTTCTCCAAGCACAAATCGGACAAAACCGATTTTTACAAGAATTTGAAACTAGTAACTTACTTTTTTCTTTATCACGAGTTGAAATAAATTGATTGAACGTACTACAATCTTTAAACAATTCACGCCCACCCTCACTCAATTTATTTTCTATAAATTTATAGATTTTCAGATTTTGTTTTTTCTTCGGTTGATACTTACCAACAATTTCACCTTGATTTTTATTTGTCATATTTGATATATTAGTCCCAGTTGAATAGTAAAAAAGGGTACACAAAACCCTTTGAAAGAGACTTGCTCCTTTCCTAGTAATTTATGATTTTTACTTAGACACTAAAAATGATAAATCACTAGGTACAGGATAGCAAGTTTTTTTTTGCACAAACCCTACAGCCACAAGGCCTAAAGACATACAAGGGCACCGATTTCCGTGCGGAAATAGTTACCCTTGTATTAAAATCGAAATTTTAGCCCAAAAAACCGGCTAAAATTTGCTCTCAAAAACGACCAAAAACCGGTCGAAAAACAACCCCAAAAATCGGAGTTTTTTTAGCCCCTTTTTCTAAACCCAAATTCCACATCCAGACCTCGCACATATTTCAAATAATTTTTCAAAGAGGGAACACTATGTAAACTTTCTATGTTCGAAATCGTAGTAACAGATAATCCACTTCTTTCTGCCAACTCACTTTGCGTTAACTCTTTTTCGATTCGATAACGCACCAACGTCCCAATGACTCTTGCATACGCCACTTCAAATTCATCTTCACTTCCCCCTAATGCAATCAGTTTCATCCATGTGTCACGTCGAAATCTCGAACTTCCCTTCTCCATTCGTTTCTCTCTCCTTTTTTCAAGACTTACAAACAAAACTTACAACAAAACCTCGGACTTTGTCCGAACCTACAAGGGAACTCGTCCCCTTGCCCCCTTTATAAAAACTTCTAATCCCCCACCCCCTTTTAGCAAAAAGGGGACTCCCTCGCCGGTAGGCACCCCCAAAACGGTTGTTTTGGAGGGAACACGAGGATACTGGGCTTGTGGAGTGGTCAATTCCTTATGCTCACCTCCGGTTCCGCTACCATTTGACCACAGATAAACAGTATCACTACTCAGGGGATAACCATCCCGTTGCAAGCACTTCTCCCCTTTATCAGTTGACATCTACACGCAGCTAAAAACGACAAATTCACTTTAAGGCGTCTGAGGTTCGTTTTAACGGCTTGTTTTATCTAAACGTCTATTTGCACCGAAATGTTTTTAAAACATCTTGTGCGGGGTTATTAGTTCCTTAAAAAGGATGATAGAACAGCTTGTTAGTGTAATCATGGTTCCCTATGTAATTTTCTTGTGATATACTCACTTATGCCATATCTTGTCACTCACTCGCTATGGCATCAAACTAAAGGTGATCGTTCAAGTCGATTATTTTTCTGAAAGTGTTCGAATGTTTTTGGTTAGGAGGGCAAACCATTCTCATCGTCACAACAAGCACAAACACCTGATACTGACATGCAACAACATGCCGATATCAGGTGTTTGCTTTTTAACGCCTCGTATTAGCCTTGTAAAACAAAAGAATACCTTTTGACATTTTTGTATGCATGAACTTCTAAAAACGTTACACGAGCTTGTTAGGTGCCTTAAAACGAATATTAATAAGGTTAAATCCATTTTGGTATCC